>NZ_JAUYQD010000026.1 GCF_030697375.1 Rhodoferax sp.
GCACAGGGGCCAGGCGCGGGGGCACGTGGTTGCACTGCACCCCCGGACTTCCCTGACCGAGCTGGCTGAGCCGTTTTCGCGCTCGCGATACATAGGACTGACTGACGCCAAAGCGCGTTGCCACGTCCTTGAGCAGCCCCGTTGTTGCCAATACCCGATCGCGCAGATCTTGCGCAAGGGGTTTGCCGCGTTGCCACGACATGATGCTTACCTCCAAATCGGGCTTGGGTCACATTTTTCACATCCAGGTTCCCGTGCGCTCTTTGCCGGTTGGGGTGCTTTTGCTCTAGGTGCACGCATTTGCAGCCCTTTAACGCGATGTCCAGCGCAGCAAAACGTGCTCTATAAGTTGGGCTTTGCCCCACATGTTGGCCATCAAATCCCAAAAAAAGTGGCTTGCAGCCTTGCTTGCGCTGTTTTTACAGCCTATTAAACGGATAACGATATTCTGGCAGCCCAACATAACACTGATGATCGATTCCTGGGCTACGAGCCGACTCAAGGAGCAGATTCGGCAGGCGTATTCAATGACCGCCACCGCTCGCATACCTATCACCCACAGGGCAAGAACCCATCAACCCAAGGCCCGCTGAATGATGATCTTCTGCACGTCGCTGGTCCCTTCGTAAATCTGGCACACCCGCACGTCACGGTAGATACGCTCCACAGGGAAGTCGCTCACGTAACCGTAGCCGCCCAGGGTCTGGATGGCGACGCTGCAGACTTTCTCGGCCATCTCGCTGGCGAACAGCTTGGCCATGGCGGCCTCTTTCAAACAAGGACGTCCGGCGTCGCGCAGACTGGCGGCGTGCCAGATGAGCTGGCGCGCGGCTTCCAATTGCGTGGCGCATTCGGCCAGGCGGAAACCCACAGCCTGGTGGTTGAAGATGGGTTGACCGAAGCTCTGGCGCTCCTTGGCGTAAGCCACGGCCACTTCAAAGGCGCTGCGCGCCATGCCCACGCTTTGTGCGGCAATGCCGATGCGCCCGCCCTCCAGCCCGCCCAGGGCGATGCCGTAGCCTTCGCCCTCTTTTCCGATCAGGTTTTCCGCCGGAATCCGGCAGTTGTCAAAGTTGATCTGCGCGGTGTCGCTGGAGTGCTGGCCCAGCTTGTCCTCCAGACGCGCCACCACATAACCCGGCGCGTTGGTGGGCACCAGAAAGGCGCTCATGCCCTTCTTGCCCGCGCCCTTGTCGGTGACGGCAATCACGATGGCCACATCGCCATGCTGGCCGCTGGTGATGAACTGCTTGACGCCGTTGATCACGTACTCGTCGCCTTCTTTCACTGCGGTGGTGCGCAAGGACGAGGCGTCCGAGCCCACATGCGGCTCGGTCAGGCAAAACGCGCCCAGCAACTCGCCGCGCGCCAACCTGGTGAGCCAGTGTTGCTTTTGCTGGTCGTTGCCGTACTTCATCAGGATGGCGTTGACCGGGCAGTTGGTCACGCTAATGGCCGTGCTGGTGCCGCCGTCCCCGGCCGCAATTTCTTCCAGCACCAGCGCCAGCGTCACATAGTCCAGGTGGGCCCCCCCAAACTCCTCGGGCACACAAATGCCGTAGGCGCCCAGCGCGGCCAGCCCCTGGTGCGCGTCTTTGGGGAAGTGGTGCTCCTTGTCCCAGCGGGCTGCGTGTGGCCACAGCTGCTCCTGGGCAAAAGCGCGCACCGCGTCGCGGATCATTTCCTGGTCGAGAGTAAGTATCAAATTGGCCTCCAGCCCTTATGGAACCTGCGCAAGCAGCTCCTGAATTTATAGCAAAATAAAAACATTGCGAAATCGTGGAAGGTCATCCACTTCACTCTGCAACCGGTTTGAAACGACTGCCGACCAATCGAAACCACCGTGATGCGGTCGACAAGGATGTATTTCGGGGCTCTGGGCCAACCATGCGCGTAGTAATTTCAAGCAAATCCAGAGCATCACTTTGCGATGGGAGCAACTGCAATTTGACCCACGTTTGCTCACACGCACTGGGCGGAACTGCTACTGAAGATGAACCGCATGCACCCAAATTGTTTGCAAATTCGGCACGATGCAGTTCTTTCAATGTCCAACCATCAAAACGCACCAAAGAATGTACAAAATCCTCAGTCCCTTGCCCAGAACCATACTGTTCCAGCAATGCAATTTCGCCGTAACGTCCGGTGACCTCCGCGAGCCCCAAAGACCGGGAATAGTCAATTTCCCTGGCTTGTTTCAAGTTAGGTCGGTATAAAAAAGTGCCTGCTGAGAAATTACGGCCTCGGTCAGGAAACCAGACAGACACCAGCAGGCCAGTCTCCTTTTTCCCGACAGCTATTTCATGGATGCTGCGGATCCAAATTCGCCCCCCCATATCGGCCTGGTTTTTGACCCCTTTGTTCATGGCACCAAGTAAATCCTTCTCCGATGGCCATGCAGGAACGCTGTCAGGCGCAGCCCATGCCCCTGACAGCAATGCAAAACCCAGTACGAATAGGATGCCGATGCGTTGCACCAGCCAACACACCTTGGCCATCTTCACCGTCCTACACACAAGCGCGAGACATGGATCGTCAAGCCTTGCGACTGCAATGGTTTAAACCCCATCCGATTCACACCAACTCGATCGCCATGGCCGTCGCTTCACCCCCGCCAATACACAGCGTGGCAATGCCTTTTTTCAGACCCCGTGCCTTCAAGGCATGGATCAAGGTCACCAGGATGCGCGCACCGGACGCGCCAATCGGGTGGCCCAGCGCACAGGCGCCGCCGTTGACGTTGACCTTGTCGTGCGGAATGTCCAGGTCGTGCATCAGCGCCATAGGCACCACGGCAAAGGCTTCATTCACCTCCCACAGATCCACGTCGGCCGCGGTCCAGCCGGCCTTGGCCAACACCTTTTGCACCGCACCCACGGGGGCGGTGGCAAACCAGTTGGGTTCCTGCGCGTGCACCGCGTGGGCCACGATGCGGGCCAGCGGCTTGCAGCCCAGCTCGGCGGCGGTGGTGCCGCGCATCATCACCAGGGCGGCGGCGCCGTCGTTGATGGAGCTGCTGCTTGCAGCCGTGATGGTGCCATCTTTCTTGAAAGCGGCCTTCAAGGTGGGGATCTTGTCGAGCTTGATCTTGCCGGGACCTTCGTCGATGGACACCAGCACCTCACCGGCCCGGGTCTTCACCGCCACGGGGGTGATTTCGGCCTCAAACGCTCCATTTTGAATAGCTGCCTGCGCACGCTGCACGCTGGCCGTGGCGAAATTGTCTTGTTGTTCGCGGGTGAAGCCGTACTTGGCGGCGCAGTCCTCACCAAAGGTGCCCATGGAGCGGCCGGCCTCATAAGCGTCCTCCAGGCCATCCAACATCATGTGGTCCATGACACGGTCGTGGCCGATGCGGATACCGCTGCGGCCTTTGGGCAACAAATGCGGTGCGTTGGTCATGCTTTCCATGCCACCGGCCACCAACACATCGGCGCTGCCAGCCAACAGCATGTCGTGCGCGAACATGGCCGCGCGCATGCCGGAGCCGCACATTTTGGACAGGGTCACCGCCCCGGCGCTCTTGGGCAAGCCGCCCTTGAATCCGGCTTGGCGGGCAGGCGCCTGGCCCTGGCCGGCCATCAGGCAGTTGCCAAAAATGACTTCGTTGACCAGTTCAGGCGTGAACTTGGAATTTTGACCGGCGCGCTCCACCGCCGCCTTGATGGCGGCGCCGCCCAGATCGTGCGCAGCCAGGGAGCTGAAGTCGCCTTGAAAGCCTCCCATGGGGGTACGGGCGGCGCTGACGATAACGATGGATTCGGACATGGGTTTTCCTCGTGGTGGGTTAAAAAGCAAGGTGCAAACAATTGACGTTTACGTAAACGTCAATTGTGACAGAAGTTGACCCCCACAGGATTGCGGAGGCCTTGGCAGCGCACCTCCGCCGCCGCGCGTTATCCCTGCTGATGGATAAAGCGCTTCTCGCGGTCGTAGGGAAACACGTCATGCACATGGCCGGCCAGGATGCGGTCCTTGTGGGTCTGCCAGAAGGCGGCTTCCAGCAGGTCGGCGTGGTGTTTCATGAACATCTCCCGCACGGCAGGGTTGCCCAGCAGGAAGGGGCCAAAGGTTTCCGGGAACACGTCTTTGGGGCCGACGTTGTACCAGATCTCGCCCGACATTTCGTCTTCTTCGTTGCGCGGCGCGGGCACCTTGCGGAAGTTGCAGTCGGTGATGTATTCGATCTCGTCGTAGTCGTAGAACACGACCTTGCCGTTGCGGGTGATGCCAAAGTTCTTCCACAGCATGTCGCCGGGGAAGATGTTGGCCGCCACCAGGTCCTTGATGGCGTTGCCGTACTCCACCACGCCGCGCTCGATCTGCACCCGCGCCCGCACCGCCGCTGGTGACAGGTCTTTGGCATTGGCGCCACCGGCGTCAAAGGCCTCTTGCAGGTAGATGTTGAGCGGGATCATGCGCCGCTCGATGTAGACGTGTTTGATGATGACTTCGACCTTGCCGTCACCATCGCGGTCGCTGATTTCCAACTGGCTGGGGGCGAATTTCTGGATCTCGGCAATCAGCTCATCGTCAAAGCGGTCGCGCGGGAAGCCCACTTCGCTGTACTCCAGCGTGTCGGCCATGCGCCCCACCCTGTCGTGCTGCTTCACCAGCAAATACTTGCCCTTGATCTGCTCGCGGGTGGTGTCTTTTTGCGGCGGGTAGTAGTCCTTGATGACCTTGAACACATAGGGGAAGGATGGCAGATCGAACACCAGCATGACCATGCCCTTGATGCCGGGGGCGATGCGGAACTTGTCGGTGCTGTGGCGCAGGTGGTGCAAAAAGTCGCGGTAAAACAGGGTCTTGCCCTGCTTGGCCAGACCTAAGGCGTTGTAGATTTCGTTGCGCGGCTTCCTGGGCATCATGCTGCGCAGGTACTGCACATAGGCGCTGGGAATCTCCATGTCCACCATGAAGTAGGCCCGGGCAAAGCTGAACAGCATCAGCAGGTCGTCGTCGCCAAACAGCGCCGCGTCGATCACCAGCTTGCCCGCCTTGTTGTGCAGCACCGGCAGCGCAAACGGGAACTCGTTGAATCCGTTGATGAGCTTGCCGACGATGTAGCAGCCCTTGTTGCGGAAAAACAGGCCGGTGAGCACCTGGATCTGGAAGTTGGCGCGCAGCGTGGCGTCGCCCAGACGCTCGGCCATGGCGGTGGCGACCAGGGCGGCGTCGCGCTCCAGGTTGGCAAAGGCCAGGCGCAGATCAAAATCCTGCACCATGCGCACCAGCACTGCCTGCATGGTTTCGCGCGTCGGGTAGTAGCAGTGGTAGGTGGGGCGTTTCTCGGACTCGTCGTTTTCGATGTACTCGGTGCTGACCGCCGGGCGCACAAAGATGAAGTCGTTTTGAAAGTAGCTGCGGTGCAGGATCTTGGTGGTGACCGAGTTGAAAAAGGTTTCCGCCAGCTCGGGCTGGTGGTGGTTGACCAGCAGGCCGATGTAATGCAGCTTGATTTGCTGCCAGATGTCCATGGACTGCTCGCCGGCCTTGAACTCGCGCTCCAGCCGGTTAGAGCATTCCTTGACCCGCAGGTCGTAAAACTCGATGCGCTCGCGCTGCGCACGCTGCTGGCCGTGCCAGTCGGCGGTCTCGAAGCGGTGCTTGGCGCGGGCCGACTCGGTGCGAAACAGGCGGTAGTGGCGGTTGAAGCCGTCCATCATCGCCTTGGCGACGTCATAGGCAATAGAAGAGTCCAGACGGGTAGGAAACATGAGAACGACCTTATGCTATGTTTTTGGTAGCTGCTTACGCACTATCTACGGGGGCTAGACGCCTTTTTTGTATAAATTATTTATGGCGCGGCACCAAACGCACCCCGGAGATGGCTTCCCCGTACAGCGTGTCCAGGTGGGCGTTGCCTTTGACGTTCATGTGCAGGTCCTGCACCAGACCGTCGTGCAGGCCGTAGACCCAGCCGTGCAGGGTCACGTCCTGGCCGCGGCCCCAGGCGTCTTGCAGCACGGTGCTTTGGGCGACGTTGACCACCTGCTCGATCACATTGAGTTCACACAGCGCGTCGGCACGCCCGTGCTCGGGCAAGAGCTCCAGCAGGTGTTTGTGGCGGTCCCGCACGTCCTGGATGTGGCGCAGCCAGTTGTCGGCCAGGCCGATGCGTGCGCCTTCCAGCGCCGCCTGCACCCCCGAGCAGCCGTAGTGCCCCACCACCATCACATGCTGGACCTTGAGCCGCTCCACCGCAAACTGGATGGTGGACAGGGCGTTGAGGTCGGAGTGCACCACCACGTTGGCGATGTTGCGGTGCACGAAGATCTCGCCGGGTGCCAAGCCGATGATTTCATTGGCGGGCACGCGGCTGTCGGAGCAGCCAATCCACATGTACTTGGGCTTTTGCTGGGTACTCAGACGGGTGAAGAAGCCGGGACGGCGTGCTTCCATCTCGGCGGCCCATTGGCGGTTGCTGGCGAAAAGATCGTTCAGTTCAGACATGGTGGATTCTTATTTTTTGAGTGCGTTGCGTACATTCCAGTCCAGCAGGCCATAACGCGCACGCTCCTGCTGGTCGTCCAACGCGTTGAAACGGCAGTCTGCCGTCGATTTTTGTGCCGAACTGCAGACAAAGGAGGCTGGGTTGCCCAGTTGCCACATGCCTTGGGCATTGCGGGCTTCGCCGGTGAAAAACATGGCGCGAGGGGCATCGACGGGGCTGGGTGGAGCGCCCACGGCCCGCAGCAGGTTGCGCCCCGAGTTCACATAGGGGCCGGTGATGCCGGCCAGCGGCAGCAGGGTGTTAAACATGTCTCGGTGGCTGGCGGGCAAAGCCTGTTGTGCCCCACAGGCCAGCCCCTCGCCCCAGATCAAAAAAGGCACTTGGCGCAACAGGTAGCGGCGCTGCGCTTCGGCATAGATACCGAAGGAACGCACATTGTGGTCGCCGGTAGCGGCCACCAGGGTGCTGGCTCGGAGCGGGCCTTGTTGCACCTCCTGCACAAAAGCGCCCAGCAGGTCGGCGGCGTAGTGGTAGGAGTCCAGATTGAGCCGCAAGGTGTCGGAGTTGGTCTCGCCACCCCACAGGGCCATGTCGCGCGGCACGCGCTGGTAGTCGGCAGGCAGGTCGTAGGGCGGGTGGTTGGTGGAGGTGAGCACAAACACAAAAATCGGCTTGTCCACCGGCTGCGCGGCCAGGCGCTTGCTCAGGTATTGGAAGACATAGCTGTCCCACACGCCCCAAATGCCCAGCGTGGCCTCGGGGTAGGCCTCTTTCAGGGTGTTGGCGTCCACCACCTCGTCAAAGCCCTGCACCTTGAGCACCCGGTTCAGGTCGCGCCAGCCCGAACGGGCCGAGGTGACAAACAGGGTCTGGTAACCGGCGTCGCGCACCACCTTGGGGATCGCCCAGGGGATGGGTTTGCGGCCAGCGTCACCCAGGGTCAGCGGCGTGATCGGCGAGGAGAAAAGAATCGCCTCCAGAGAAGGGTGGGTGCCGGGCTGGGCCGAGTCGAAGTTGCTGAAGTGGCAGGCGTGGTCCAGCGTGGGCGCCAGGCGGCCCAGCACATCAAACTTCGGCGCCTGGTAGAGCATGGGTTCGGCGCTGAAGGACTCCATCAGGAAAAACACCAGGTTCTTCTTGGGAGCACCTGCGGGCAGCGGATCGTGCGCAGTCAGCGCGGCCTTCACCTCGGCCTCGCTGCCGTGGGGCAGGCCCAACACTTCGGCGGCCGCCAAAGCGTTGTCAAAGCCCATGGATTTGAGTCCGGCCAGCGGGTTTTGCAGGTTTTGCGAGAGGCCCCGGCTGTCCCAGGCGTATTTGAGGGCGATGACACCGTTGGGCACCATGTCGTTGAGAAACTGGGAGGTGGTCACGGTCAAATGCTGGCGCTGCAGCGCCATCTCGCGCAGCGTGCCTTTGCCCGCAAAGACCAGCGCAAAGAACACCACCACCGCCACCACGGCCTTGATCGCCCAGTGGCGGGTCTGCAAAAGCGTGTCGGGGTTCAGCCGGGCCAGCAGTCGGCGGTGCAAGAACACCGTGGCCGCACTCAGGCCCAAGGCCAGCAACAGCGTCCAGACCACCGGAAAATCGCGCCAGATGGTTTCCAACACGGCGGCGGTATCGTCTTCCACCAGGCCAAACACCAGCGAATCGATGGGTGTTTTGTAAAAACCGAAGTAATGCAGATTGACCAGCGACAGCATCACGTAAACAAAGGCCAGACCCCCAGCGATGCGGCCATTGGCCTTGCCCGAGACCCAGGGCAGCACCAGCAGGAGCAGAACCCCGGCGATGGCGCTGACCTTCAAATCGAAGCGAAAGCCCTGAAACACCACCGTGCCAATGTCATGCGGCGGCACTTGGTAACCCGCAGGCCAGAAATAGGCCAGTTGCCCCAACCGGATGAGGGTCAGGGCCACCACCAGCGGCACCACCAGCAACCAGGCACGGACCAAGCCACGCAGGAAGCCGTGAAAAAAGGAGGAAAAAATGCGGGTTACAACAGACGTCATGCCATGGTTTCAGCGAACAATTCTCGACCGATGAGCATACGGCGGATTTCGATTTTTCATAGCATCCCCCAGACTATCAAAGTGGGTTGGGCTGTTTCACAGCGGCTTGGTACTTTACACATGCTGTCCGCATCTTCTCCATATTTTCCGAGGGTTCATATTCAAGTGTGTCTGGGCCATGTAGGGACTTGAATTGGTATTCAAGAATTTCCGGAGACTCTTTGGAGAAATCGCACAAAAAACTGTGAAATGAATCCTCTTGGAATGTACCCTCCAGCCGAATGGCCGTGATGTGAAAAGTACCTTCTCGCAAACAAAGGCGGTTAACAATTCCGTCGTGCCCAAGCAGAGAGACAACACAATCGTTCTTTTCAAACTCAAGATATCCGCCATCCCTCAACAATGGATGTAGCTCTTGAAATGCTCTAAATTCACGAAATTCTCCAGTTGCGTAGCTCACCTGCTGTGCGGGATAGGGATTGCCGCCGCCAGAGGAATAGGTAAAGACCAAATACTTCCCCAACTGGTGAAACGCGTACTGCGTGCATGCGTTATGCACCTTCCGACTGCTCGCTGTAAGGTACAAAGGCTCATTCAAGGCAATTGATATTTCCTGCCCATTGAGAAATCGTAGTCCAATGGCTTCCGCCATAAAAAATCCGCTCCAAGGATCTGTTGATTCACTTGCAATGGACGCATTGAAAAACAGCTTTGAAATGCGGTTTTTCAGAAATACCGGTGGCGGGCATTCGAAGACAGATCGCGCCACTCGTTCAGTGGCGGGCTCGGTCAAAGTTGGCTGAACATTGCGCTTATCAGTGGGCTCCTGATTGAAACAAGCGACCAAAAAAATACAGCACGTGGCAGCAATACTTGATCGCCACACAAAAGAAAAGAAAGATCCCACTTGCGGTAAATGTTTTTGTAAAGTTGGACTGACACTAAATGCCAGGCGCTACATGGTTTCAGCGAACAATTCTCGACCGATGAGCATACGGCGGATTTCGCTGGTACCGGCGCCGATCTCGTACAACTTGGCGTCGCGCCACAAACGGCCCAGCGGGTATTCGTTGATGTAGCCGTTACCACCAAAAATCTGCACACCCTCGCCGGCCATCCAGGTGGCTTTCTCGGCCGTCCACAAAATCACCGAGGCGCAGTCCTTGCGCACCTGGCGCACATGCTCCAGCCCCAACAGGTCCAGATTTTTGGCCACGGTGTAGGCAAAGCTGCGACCGGCCTGCAGCACGGTGTACATGTCGGCGACCTTGCCCTGGATCAGCTGGAATTCACCAATGCTCTGGCCAAACTGCTTGCGGTCGTGGATGTAGGGAATCACGTTGTCCATGACGGACTGCATGATGCCCAAGGGGCCGCCGGTGAGCACCGCGCGTTCGTAGTCCAGCCCGCTCATCAGCACCTTGGCGCCGCCGTTGACGCTGCCCAGCACATTGGCCAGGGGCACTTCCACGTTGTTGAACACCAGCTCACCGGTGTGGCTGCCGCGCATGCCCAGTTTGTCGAGCTTTTGCGCGATGCTGAAGCCCGGCATGCCCTTTTCGATCAGGAAGGCGGTGACGCCGCGGGCGCCCAGCTCGGGCTCGCTCTTGGCGTAGACCACCAGGGTGTCAGCGTCGGGGCCGTTGGTGATCCACATTTTGTTGCCGTTGAGCAGGTAATAACCGCCCTTGTCTTCGGCCTTGAGCTTCATGCTCAGCACGTCGGAGCCAGCCCCGGGCTCGCTCATGGCCAATGCGCCCACATGTTCGCCGCTGATCAGCTTGGGCAGGTATTTGGCGCGCTGGGCCTCGGTGCCATTGCGCTTGATCTGGTTGACGCACAGGTTGCTGTGCGCGCCGTAGGACAGGCCCACGCTAGCCGAGGCGCGGGAAATTTCTTCCATGGCGATCATGTGGGCCAGGTAGCCCATGTTGGCGCCACCGTATTCCTCGCCCACGGTGATGCCCAGCACGCCTAGGTCACCCATCTTGCGCCACAGGTCCATGGGGAACTGGTCGTTTTTGTCAATCTCGGCGGCACGGGGGGCGATCTCGGCTTGCGCAAATTCGCGCACCGCGTCGCGCAGGGCGTCAATGTCTTCACCGAGTTGGAAATTCAGGCCGGGCAGGTTCATTTTTTGTCTCCGTTGGGTTGGTTCAAGGGTGGGTTTCAATAGGTCTTGGGCACAGGCACCAGGGTTTGCTGCATCACTGCGCAAGGGCTTTGCGTGCCGTCGGGCGCTACGTGCACCACTTCGGCGCTGGTCACGATCAGGCGGCGGCCGGCCTTGACCACACGCCCCGTGGCGCGCAACTCGCCCGCCTGAAAGGCCGCCAGGAAATTGATCTTGTATTCCGCCGTGGTCACTTCCATGCCTTCGGCCGCAGTCGTCAGCCCGGCATAACCACCGGCAATGTCCGCCAGCGCGCCCATGGCACCGCCATGGAAGCCATCCTGTTGTTGCGACACCTTGTCCGAGTACGGCAAGGACAGCTCCACCAAACCCGGCTCCACCCGCAGCAGGCGGGCTCCCAGGTGGCGCATCATGCCCTGGCGGTCCAGGCTGTCCTGGACCCGCATCCAAAGGGGATCAGTCTGCATGGGCGGCGGCACCTGTGGCTTTGGTGGGCTTTTTGTCACTTTTGGCGAGCAAGGCCCGGGCTTCCCGCTGGTGCTCCTTGATCTCGTCGAGATTGGCTTGCAATTCGGCCATCTGCTCTTCCACCTGTTTGCGGTGGGCGGCCAACACATCCAGAAACTTGGTGAGCTGTGCGCCGGTGTCGCGTGGGCTGTCGTACATCTCGATGATGTCCTTGGCCTCGGTCAGGCTCAATCCCAGCCGCTTGGCGCGCAAGGTGAGCTTGAGGCGGGTACGGTCACGCCCGCTATAGACTCGGCTGCGTCCCCCCGGCCCGTTGCGCTCGGGCTGCAACAGCCCCAGATCTTCGTAAAAACGAATGGCGCGGGTGGTAAGGTCGAACTCGCGCGCAAGGTCGCCAATGCTGTAGGTGATGCTCATAAAGTGTTTGGTACCAGGGCGACAGTCTTCTCGGAAGCTGCCCCCTACAATGTGCCGAATCAGTTGACGTTTACGTAAACGTCAATTATGTCGCAAAAAGAGAATTCACCATGAACGAATTGGAACTGCAACTCCATTACCCCCTGGGCGACGCCCTCCCCCCCAATGGGCGCTGCCTGGAGGTAGCCCCTGGCGTGAAGTGGGTGCGCATGGCGCTGCCCTTTGCGCTGAACCACATCAATCTGTGGCTGTTGCGCGACGAAATGGAGGGCCCATCCGGCCCGGTTCAGGGCTGGAGCATCGTGGACTGTTGCATCCACCACGCACAAGCCCAGGCGCAGTGGGAAGAGATATTTGCCCATGAGTTGGAGGGGCTGCCGGTGCTGCGCGTCATCGTCACCCACATGCACCCCGACCACATCGGCCTGGCCGACTGGTTGTGCCAGCGCTGGAATGTGCCTTTGTGGATCAGCGCCACCGACTACCAGGTGGCCCGCTTTGGCTGCATGGGGCCGACCGCCTTTGGTGGCGAGCCGGCCGCCGTGTTTTTTGCCTCCCACGGACTCAACAACCCGGAGGTCATGGCGCAGATCCGTTCGCGCACCAACTACTTCCCCTCCCTGGTGCCGTCGGTCCCGGCACAGTACCACCGCATGATGAACGACGATGTGTTGCGTATTGGTAAACACACTTGGCGCTGCATCAGTGGTTATGGGCATGCGCCAGAACATATTTCCCTGTATTGCGAAACCTTGGGTGTGCTGATTGGTGGCGACATGATGCTGCCGCGCATCTCCACCAATGTGAGCGTCTACGAGCAAGAGCCCGAAGCCAACGCCTTGGCCCAGTTTTTGGACTCCATCGACAAATTCAAGTCGCTGCCAGCGGACACGTTGGTGCTGCCCTCCCACGGTAAACCGTTCACCGGCCTGCACCAACGGATTGAACAACTGCACACCCACCACCACGACCGTTTAGCCGAAGTCCTGGACGCCTGCACTGCCCAGCCCTGCAGCGCAGCCGACGTCTTGCCCGTGCTGTTCAAGCGCCCGCTGGACCTGCACCAGACCACCTTTGCCATGGGGGAATCCATTGCACACCTGCACAAGCTGTGGTTCGACGGGCAGTTGGTTCGCACCCTGGGGAGCGACAAGGTCTTGCGTTTTCAGCGCCGGGGCTAAAGCGACCTTCCATCCCAATTCTTGATCTCAGTTAAGTTCAAATATTGCAGAACATTTAAACTGACTTCCATAAGAATCGCCCAGGGAAGTTCGAAATGAAGCACCTCTTGAATCAACTCACCATCAAAGCCAAACTGGGGCTGCTGACGGGAATCAGCGTTTTGGGCTTGGTGGTCGTGAGTGTATTTTTGACCATAGGCCAATACCAGCAAAGCTTGCAAGCCCGTGAAAATCTGGTGCAACGCGCCGTGGAAACGGCGACGGGCGTGCTGGCCTGGGCCCAACAATTGGAAGCATCCGGCAAGGTGCCACGCGAGCAGGCCCAAGAAATGGCCAAGACTGCTATCGGGCAAATGCGCTACGACACCAAGGAGTACTTCTGGATCAACGACATGCAGGGCACCATGCTCATGCACCCTATCAAACCTGAGCTGGTCGGAAAAGGCGGCGACGCCGTTCGTGATCCCAATGGGTTTCTGGTGCTGGAGGAAGCGGCCAAAAAAGTACGACAGTCGGGCGCAGGATTTATGTCCTACCAGTGGCCCAAACCCGGCAAGGACGCGCCGGTAGGAAAAATCTCCTATGTGCAGGGCTTCGCGCCTTGGGGCTGGGTCGTCGCCTCCGGTTTGTACATTGACGATCTGCGGGAGGAATTCATTGCCAATGCCATGCGCCTGGGGGTGCAGGTGCTGGCGGTGCTGCTCGTCGTCGGGGGAATGGCCTTTGCCATTTCCAGCGCCATCGCGCGGGGCATCGGCAAAGCGGTGCGGGTGGTCGATGCCATGGCGCAGGGTGATCTGACGGTGTCCATCCAAGCCAAGGGAGGCGACGAAGTAGCGGGTCTTTTGCGGGCCATGGCGGCCATGCAAACCAATCTCTCCAAAGTTGTGACGTCGGTGCGCCAAGGGTCGGAAAGCGTGGCAACGGCCAGTGCGGAAATCGCCTCCGGCAACCACGATCTGTCAGCCCGCACCGAAGCGCAGGCCAGCGCACTGGAGGAAACAGCCGCCAGCATGGAAGAACTCAGTGCCACCGTCAAACAAAACGCCGACAGCGCCCGCCAAGCCAACCAGCTTGCACTCAATGCGTCCAACGTCGCGGTGCAAGGCGGCGCCGTGGTGGGTCAGGTGGTAGAGACCATGCGCGAGATCAATGGCTCCTCCCGCAAGATTGCCGACATCATCCAGGTGATTGACGGCATTGCGTTTCAGACCAATATTTTGGCGCTGAACGCAGCCGTCGAAGCCGCACGCGCCGGTGAACAAGGCCGCGGCTTCGCGGTGGTGGCCAGCGAAGTCCGCTCCCTGGCCGGGCGCTCGGCCGATGCCGCCAAAGAGATCAAAACCTTGATCAACGCCAGCGTAGAGCGGGTAGAACATGGCACCACCCTGGTCGATCAGGCGGGTGCAACCATGAGCGATGTGGTCGGCTCCATTCGCCGGGTGACCGACATCATGGGCGAAATCAGCGCGGCCAGCAATGAACAGGCTTTGGGGGTCACCCAGGTGGGTGAAGCCGTATCCCAGATGGACCAGGTCACCCAACAAAATGCGGCCTTGGTCGAGGAAATGGCCGCTGCGGCCAGCAGTCTGAAATCGCAGGCCCAGGAACTGGTGCAAAACGTGGCCCTCTTCAAACTGCACGGCAACACATCGGCGGCATCGTCCTTCACGGCACAAACCCGCCGCCAAGTGCCAAGCTCCGGTCCTATTGCCCGGATTGCACCCAAATTGGCAACAACTGTTCAGGGTGGCACCAAAGCCCCAAAACTTGCAGCACAGGCACCAGCCAAACCCCCTTCAGCGCCGGCAAGCCCCGCCAAAATTACGCCTGCCGGTGGCGGTGATGACTGGGAAACGTTTTAAATCTCTATTTCGGGTGGCAAAACGACGGAGTTGCGGGGATGTTGACTTCTGACAATACACCTGCAAAAGCGCTCGCTCTTGTCACCGGGACGCTATATAGTAGTTCGGTGCCCATGTCCATCTACCAAATTTAAGGGGGTTTTATGCAGTTGAAGTCAGTCCTGGTCAGTTGTGCTTTTCTTTTCGCAGCCATCCATGCGTATGCTGCAGCGACCATCCAGTCATTGAATGGCGATGTGCGCGCCGAGGCAACGGGGGGCGCAGCGTCGGCTGCCACCAGCAGCCAGCGTCTGGATGCGGGCGCCACCGTGCATACCGGGGCCAACGGGCAAGCCATGCTGCGTTTTGACGACGGTCAACTGGTGGCACTCAGCCCCAACAGCAGCTTCAAAATTGAACAGTTCCGCTACGACGCCGCCAAACCCGAACAAAATAACGTCGTTATGTCCTTGTTCAGGGGTGCCTTGCGGATGGTGACGGGTCTCATTGGCCAACGCGACCACAGCAAGTTCGCGCTGAAAACGCCCACCGCAACCATCGGCATCCGCGGTACCGATTTCATGCTGGCGCTGGCAAACCAGTCCTATGTACAAGTCATTCAGGGCGGCGTCGCGGCCACCAATGCCGCTGGCACCGTGGCCTTTAGTGCAGGAACCACCGGCATGGTGGCAGGAGCCTCGACACTGGCCACGAGCGTTGCAGCATCCGCGATTCCAGCCTCGGTCGGAGCGACCTTCTCGTCCCTCGGCTCCTTGTCGATGGCCGCAGGTGCCGCAGCAACGGGCGCAAGCACCGGCGCTGGTGCCACCGGAGGCACTGCGGGCGCATCTGGAGGTGCTGCCGGCGCGGCCAGCGGAGCAGCCGGAGCCACCAGTGCAACCGCAGCAGCGGCCGGTGGTGTGGGCGCCGCCGGCCTTACCGCTGGCGTTGTGGCTGCGGCGGTGGTCGCCGTGGTCAGCACCCCAACAACCACAACGGGGACTACCGGCACCACGGGTACAACAAGCCCCTAATGGGCAAGGCAAGGGGCCGCGGCCAATAAAGATCGGCCCGTCCCCCTGCATTTTCTACTTCCAGCGCGGCACCAAGTCGTCCTTGAGCTGTCCGCGCAGGTCCGCGTAGTCGGGCACCACCGAGCGCACGGTGTCCCAAAACCGGGGACTGTGGTCCATCACCCGCAGATGGCTCAGTTCATGCGCCACCACATAGTCGATCACCGGTTGGCGAAAATGTATCAGGCGCCAGTTCAGGCGAATAGAGCCATCGGTGCGGGCGCTGCCCCAGCGGGTGCCGGCATTGCTCAGACCCAAACGGCGCCATTGCACCTGTAGGAGCGGCGCAAAATGGTCGAGCCTTTGTTTGAAATTCTGTTGCGCCTGGCGCATCAACCAAGCCTGCACCGCATCGCGTATTTGTTCGGGACTGGCGGATTTGGACAGTCCCACCCGCAAGGTGTGCAGCCCCATGGGCAACCCCAGTGCGTTGGTGGGTGCTAGGTCCAGTTGCGCACCCGCGGCCTTGAAGGCATGGGTCGGGTCCAGCAGCACCATCACACTCTCGCCCAAAAACGGCAGCTCCGCGCCGTCTCGCCACACGATCTGCGCTTCGTCCCGGCGATTTTGGCGCTCACGCGTCTCGCCGAGTTTGCGAAGGACCCAAAGTGCCTTCTCTTGCAAGGCCGCCTCCACCTCGAAAATCGGCGTCCATTTGGGAGCACGCACCACCAGACCATCGGGGCCCACCACGAACCCAATGGTGCGGCGTTTGGCGCGTTCAAAAACATAGGCCACCACGGCATTGGCCAGCCGCGCTTCCCGGTTGGCACGCGGATGCACAAAGCGGGCAGGCGCGATGGCCTGACCGAGGGTCTGCACTGGCAGCGCCATCCGCTCCGGCGTCACATTTGCTATGTTTTTAATAGCTGTCTGCGCAGGCTCCACGGGGGCTAGAGGCATAAATGATCCATCATCTTTACCCGTTGGGGGCTTGCGAGCACGCACAGGCGACGGCGCCTGGGCCACCGGTACGGGCAAGGCATCAAACAGGTCCAGCGTGTACTTCAGCAAAGGATGCATATCGGCGCCTGCAGTGCAGTGTGTGGCCCGCTTAGGCTTGAGCCCGGCTTAGGAATGCGGATAGGCGTCAGGGTCCAGGCGGCGCATTTCCGCCTCGATCCAGGCCTCCACCTCGCGCATCAGCTCTTTGGGCTCGCGGCCCACGCTGGGAATGGGTTTGCCAATCGACACATCCACCACCCCAGGGA
The DNA here is from genome assembly GCF_030697375.1 of Rhodoferax sp. Lineage (GTDB taxonomy): Bacteria > Pseudomonadota > Gammaproteobacteria > Burkholderiales > Burkholderiaceae_C > Allorhodoferax. Next base: position 16,801 of record NZ_JAUYQD010000026.1, read on the forward strand.
ACTTGATGTAACTCATGCGGGGCCAGCATTTGCCGGAGGTGACGGCGATCGGGATCACGGGCGCCCCCGCTTCCACCGCCAGCCGGGTGCCCGCCGTCTGGTAAGTGCCTTTTTCACCCCGTGCCATGCGGGTGCCTTCGGGAAACATGATGACCCAGGTGCCCCGCGCCAGCAAAACCTTGCCACGTGCGATGACGTGTTTCATGGCCAGGGTCCGCGACTCCCGGTTGATGTGGATCATGTCCAGCCGCGCCATCGACCAGCCAAAAAAGGGAATGCGCAAGAGCTCGCGTTTGAACACATAGGCCAGCGGATGCGGCATCAAGGTGGGCAAGAGCAGGGTCTCCAGCGTGGACTGGTGTTTGGACAGCAAAACCGCCGGGTTGTTGGCCCCCGCAGGCAGATTCTCCATGCCGGTGACGCGCACCTGGATGCCCAGAATCACACGGGCTCCCCAGATCACCAGCCGGAACCAACCCACGGCAAACCACCACAGTGGCGTGCGGCGCACACCTATGGAAATCACCACCAGGGTGAGGCCCCAGGGAATGACCGTGATAAACATCCAGGCCATGTGCAACAGAGAACGGATCACAGGCATCATGCCGCTGCCGCCTCGCGTGCGATCAAGAAATCGGCAAAGGCGGCCAGATCGTCATGCACCCGGGTTTCTTTGGGAAATGTTTCCGGCAGGGGGCGCCCCTGCAGGACAGCACCCTTGCCGGTGAGCACCAGGTGCGGCTCACAGCCCACCGCCACCCCTGCCAGCACATCACGTGCGGTGTCCCCCACCGTTGGCACGCCTTTGAGGTCTATCCCGTAGCGCTCGCCAATCTGCTCGAACAAACCAGGTTCGGGCTTGCGGCAGCGGCATTTTTCGTCGGGCGCGTGGGGGCAATAAAAGATGGCATCCACCCGCCCGCCCACCGCAGCCAACATGGAGTGCAGCTTGGCGTGCATGGCGTTGAGCGCCGCTACATCAAACAGCCCCCGGCCCAAACCCGACTGGTTGCTGGCCACCACCACATGCCAACCGGCATGGTTCAAGCGGGCAATGGCCTCCAGGGCACCGGGCAGTGGCTGCCACTCGTGGGGTGACTTGACGTACTCCACACTGTCTTCGTTGATGGTGCCGTCGCGGTCAAGAATGCAGAGTTTCATGGAAGGTTCGCAGATTTCGCAGTAGGTGGGGCCGGTTTAAGAAGCCAGCTTGGACAGATCGGCCACGCGGTTCATGGCGACATGCAGGCATTTGAGCAGACCCAGGCGGTTCAGGCGCAGGTCCAGCTCCTCGGCGTTGACCATGACGTCCTCAAAGAAGGCATCGACGGGCACACGCAGGGCGGCCAGGGACTGCAAGGAAGCGGTGTAGTCGCCCGCCTCCCACTGGGTGTGCGCCTGGGGCAAGACGGTTTGCATGGCCGCATACAAGGCTTTTTCAGCCGATTCCTGCAGCAGCACCGGGCTGACATGGGCGTCCACATCGTCGGTTTTTTTCAGGATGTTGCCAATGCGCTTGTTGGCGGCGGCCAGGGCCGCGCTTTCCGGCAGCGCGGCAAAGGCACGCACGGCCAGCAAGCGCTTGGATACATCGCCCAGGCGTTGCGGGCGCAGGGCCAGCACAGCGTCCACCTCCTGCGCGCTGTAACCCTGCTCGCGCAGGGAACCAGCCAAGCGGTCGTAGATGAAGTCGACCAGGGGCCCCGAAGCGTCGCTGATTTTGTCGCCAAACACGGGAACCGCTGCGGCCACCAGCTCGGCCACCTGCAAGGGCAAATCTTTTTCCACCAGCATGCGAATCACGCCCAAGGCGTGGCGGCGCAGGGCAAACGGGTCTTTATCGCCCGTGGGTAAATTGCCAATACCGAACATGCCCACCAGGGTTTCCAGCTTGTCGGCCAGCGCCACCACCAGTCCCACGTTGTTGCGTGGCAGTTCGTCGCCGGCAAAGCGGGGCTTGTAATGGTCTTCGATGGCGTGGGCGACTTCCGTGCCCAGGCCGTCGTTGAGCGCGTAGTAGCCGCCCATGATGCCTTGCAGCTCGGGAAATTCGCCGACCATGTCGGTCAGCAAGTCGGTCTTGGCGAGTTGGGCCGCGGTATCGGCCGCGCTGGCCAGCAGCTCGCCACCCAGTTGCAGGCCTATGGCTTTCGCAATGGCACGGACGCGCTCCACCCGCTCCCCCTGGGTGCCCAGTTTGTTGTGGTAGACCACTTTGCCCAGGGCGTCCACGCGGGAGGCCAGCGTTTTCTTGCGGTCCTGGTCAAAGAAAAACTTGGCGTCGGCCAGACGCGGCCGCACCACGCGTTCGTTGCCGCCAATCACCGCGCTGGCATCGGCCGGGCTGATGTTGCTGACCACCAAAAACTGGTGGGTCAATTTGCCAGCGGCATCCAGCAGCGGAAAGTACTTCTGGTTGGCCTTCATGGTCAGAATCAGGCATTCCTGGGGCACATCCAGGAACTGCTTCTCGAACTCGCACACCAGCACATTGGGGCGCTCCACCAGCGCCGTCACTTCGTCCAGCAAAGCGTCGTCGTCAATGGCCCTGGCCCCGCCGCCCACACGGGCGGCCGCTGCGGCCAGTTGGCGCACGATCTCCGCGCGGCGCTCGGAAAAACTGGCAATCACCGCGCCGTCCCGCGCCAGGGTGGCGGCGTAGCTGTCGGCATCCGCCAGCAGCACCGGCGACACCGCAGCCTCAAAGCGGTGACCCTGCGTAGTGTTGCCCGCATGCAAGCCCAGCACCTGGACCTGCACCACATCAGCGCCATGCAAGGCCACCAGGCCATGCGCCGGACGCACAAAACTCACGCTACTCCAGCCCGGCAGCTCGCAGCCGCTTTCCAGCTGGTAACTCATGACCTTGGGGATGGGCAGCTTGGCGATCGCATCTTCGATGGCTTTTTGCAGTCCGTCCACCAGCAAGGCTCCCTTGACCGTGCTCTCAAAAAACAGGGCTTCGGCTTTGCCGTCCATGGCGCGTTTGAGACCCACCACCGCCGTACCGTCTGCGCCCAGCGCTTGCAGCTTCTTGAGCAAAGCAGGCGTGGCATGGCCCGACGCATCCAGTCCCACGCTCACCGGCATGAGTTTTTGCGACACCGCTTTGTCCGCCGCCTGCGCCGCCACACCAGACACGTGGACCGCCAGCCGTCGGGGGGATGCAAAGTGGCACACCGCCGAATCCGCAAAGGCCAAGCCCTGCACCTTCAGCCCGTCTGCCAGCACGCTGGAAAACGATTCACCCAGTTTCTTGAGCGCCTTGGGCGGCAACTCTTCCACAAACAATTCAACCAACAGGTTCTTTATCGTCATTTCAATCCTTAGCTTCAGTGGGGGACAGCGCTGCGCTCAGGTCTGTCCCGCGTCTATTCGGTCGAGGGCAGAGCGTTGCTGCGCTGTGCTCTGTCCCGCAAGGCATCACGCGGTCTTCTTCGCCATTTGCTCCACCCACGCCCGGGGTGCCATGGGGAAGCCCAGGCGTTCGCGGCTCTCAAAGTAGCTTTGCGCCACGCTGCGCGCCAGGTTGCGGATGCGGCCAATGTAGGCGGCCCGCTCGGTCACGCTGATGGCGCCGCGGGCGTCCAGCAAATTGAAGCTGTGCGCTGCCTTCAGCACCTGCTCGTACGCGGGCAAGGCCAGTTGCGCTTCAATCAAATGCTTGGCCTGCTTTTCGTGCGCGGTGAAGGCCGTGAACAAAAAATCGGCATCGCTGTGCTCAAAGTTGTAGGTGGACTGCTCGACCTCGTTTTGCTTGTACACGTCACCATACGAGAGACCCTCGGTCCAGGTCAGGTTGTAGACGTTGTCCACCCCCTGTAGGTACATGGCCAGGCGTTCCAGGCCGTAGGTGATTTCGCCGGTGATGGGCTTGCAATCAATGCCGCCGACTTGCTGGAAGTAGGTGAACTGCGTCACTTCCATGCCGTTGAGCCAGACCTCCCAGCCCAGGCCCCAGGCGCCCAGCGTGGGGTTTTCCCAGTCGTCTTCCACAAAGCGGATATCGTTTTTCTTCAGGTCGAAACCCAGGGCTTCGAGCGAACCCAGGTACAGCTCCAGGATGTTGCTGGGGGCGGGCTTGAGCACCACCTGGTACTGGTAGTAGTGCTGCAAGCGGTTGGGGTTTTCGCCGTAGCGGCCGTCTTTCGGCCGGCGGCTCGGTTGCACATAGGCCGCCTTCCAGGGCTCGGGCCCCAACGCTCTCAAAAATGTAGCGGTGTGCGATGTTCCGGCGCCGACTTCCATGTCGTAGGGCTGCAAAAGGGCGCAGCCCTGGCCGGCCCAGTATTCCTGCAGGCGGAGAATGATTTGCTGAAATGTAAGCATGGTGTTGGGACTGTCGCACCCCGCAGGCCATTCCCCGTGGATGCCACGGGATGCGAAGACCTTACACGGTGCGAGAACTGGCGATTGAGTAAATCGACATTTTACGGGGGACCGGCATCTTGCCGTGGCTGGCGTGCTTGGCGCGCCGCCCAAACCCATACCAGCAGCCCCCACAGCCACAGCGGCCACAGGCCCACGCGGGATGCCCACCACGCAAAAGGCGTCATGCCGGTGCGCCCTTCCACCCTCCCTTCCAGCACACCCCGGGTGTGGCGCGGCAGCGATGCGGTGACGTGGGCATGGTGGTCCAGGATGACCGTGGCACCGGTGTTGGTGGCCCGCACAAAGGGACGCTGGAACTCCAATGCCCGCATGCGGGAAATGTGCAGGTGCTGGTCAATCGCCACCGTGTCGCCAAACCAGCCGATATTGCTCACATTGGCAAACAGGGTCGGCGCCGACGCGCTGTCCCAAAAACGGGTGGCCAACTCCTCGCCAAACAGATCTTCGTAGCAAATGTTGGGCGCCACCCTTTGGCCCGCCACGGCGAATGACGGCTGCCCCAGGCCACCCCGGTTGAAGTCGCCCAAAGGGATGTTCATGAGCGCGGTGAACCACTTGAACAGCGGAGGGATAAACTCCCCAAAAGGCACCAGGTGGTGTTTGTCGTAGCGCCAGGTGTCCGCCAGCCCGCCGCGCAAACCCAGCACGGAATTGGTATAGCCTTCCGCGTAGCTCCCCAGTGGAATGCCGATGAGTGCGGCTTGCTTGCTATGGAAAAAGCGGCTCTGCAATGCCTCCCAGTAGCCTGTTGGCAGTTGTTGGGGCAACACCGGCACAGCGGTCTCCGGCGCCACCACCAATTCACTGCGGTTGGCCTGCAATTGCGCTTCGTACCATTGCAGTGCCAGCGGCACCCCGCTACCTGCCTCAAATTTTTCGTCTTGCGGAATATTCCCCTGCAACAGGGTGACGGACAGGCTGCCTGCCGGCGTGGACCAGTCATTTACATGGGAGGGAAGCACCAAGGGAGCACCCCACACCGCCGCCACGGCGACGGCATGCCGCCAACGACCACGCCCCAGCAAGGCCAATGACATGGCGGACCAAGCTGCCAGCGCAGCCACGCCATAAGCCCCCACCCAAGGTATATACCAGGCCAGGGGTCCGTCGATATGCGCATAACCTATAGCGCCCCAACCAAAGCCGGTCAACCAGATACCGCGCGCCATCTCGGCCAGCGTCCACAAGGCGGCGAATGCCAGGCTGGAGACCAAGGGAGCGGTGCGGCTCAGGCGCCAGTACAAACCACAAACCACCGCGTAGTACACACTCAGTGCGCCTGCTAGAGCCACTACGGCCACCGCCGCCAGCAAGCCGTGCAGACCCGCGTAGGTATGCATGGCCACATAAAGCCACCAAAATGTGGCACTCAACCACACAGTGGCAAACCACCATCCGAGGGCTGCCGCCTGCCGCCTACAGGTGCTGCGCTGCAGCGTCCAGGCAAAGGTGGACAGAGCGAGCCATTGCATCCACCACAGTGGATTACCCTTAGGAAAATAATCATCAAAAGGCCACGCGATGCTTGCTGCTTGTGCGCAAGCAGCTATCAAAATAATAGCAACTGTGGCAATCAGCTGAGCGTACCCTGCTGGCCGCCCATTGGTATGGGGCAGCAAGTTCAAGGAAACAGGTCTGAGGAGGGCGCGACTTTGAACCATTTCACTGCGCCGCCTTTGGTATGCAACACAACGAAATCGAGTCCGCCCAATGCGAATTTCTCGCCCCGTTTGGGAACATGGCCCATTTCATGGGCAATCAGCCCACCGATGGTGTCAAAGTGGTCTTGCGGGTCGGAATCTTTCAGGGTCACAGAAAACGCGTCATTGACACGCTCAATCGGCGTATCTCCACTGACGCGGTAGGTTCGATCGGCCAAGCCGAAGATGTCGCCTTCGTCTTCGGCAATGTCGAATTCGTCTTCAATTTCACCAACGATTTGTTCCAGCACATCCTCAATCGTAATCAGGCCGGCCACGCGACCAAACTCATCGATCACGATCGCAAGATGGTTTCTATTGCCGCGAAACTCACGCAGCAGATCGTTCAAGCCTTTGGTTTCGGGCACAAAAACGGCCGGCCGCAGCAACGCACGGATGTTGAATTCGGGCGCCCTTTGCAGTTTCAGCAGGTCTTTCGCCAGGAGTATGCCAATGATGTTTTCGCGCTCGCCGTCGTACACAGGAAAACGGGAATGCGCAGTGTCGATGATGGTGTTGATCAACTCGTCGAAAGGCGCTTGGATATCCACCAGATCCATGCGCGTTGCCGGCACAAGCACGTCGCCAGCCGTCATGTCCGCCATGCGGATCACACCTTCCAACATGGCGCGGGATTCTGCGCCGATAATTTTGTTGTCTTCCGCGTCTACCAGCGTCTCGATCAACTCCGCCGTCGAGTCAGGGCCAGGGTGAATGAACTCAGCGAGTTTTTGCAAAAATGTGCGCTTGTCTTCCTTGTCGGCATGACGGGCGGGATGTGGTTCAGACACAGAGGTGAGGGCATGGACAGCCGTTGCTTCGGACCCTCAAGGATAGCGGATTTGAACGTACCTCTCTAACCATGCCCCCCAGACGTCAGGGAGGTGCACGATTTTGTGCGTCCAGCACGCCGCGCCGAACCTCCTGCAAAGTGGCAAGAAAGCTCCAAAATTGTTTTGCCTGCGCTTTGAGACGGTAGTCCGCTTGGGCAATTTGTTCTTCCAGCATTTCGGTCACGCGGCTATCCAAAGTGGCCCGCGGCAAGCGCAGGTGCGCTTCTGACTCGGGGCCGTCGCGCTCCACCGTGGCACCTGCATTACGGGCAATGGACAGCATTGCCACGTTTTCGCTAAGCGCGTGGATGAACATCAAACTGACACCGTCATTGGCGGCATGCATGGCCGCCCTGTCGAACAAACGTGCACCGTAGCCGCGGCCACGCGCAAACGGCAGCACCGATACGCCGAATTCAGCACAGGATTCATAGCCACCATCTTTGGCATTTGCCAAATGGGCCATGGCGATCAACTCCAGCCTGCGGTTGTAAATTCCAAAAATCTCGTCCCGCTCAAAATCCAGCGAATCCACATACCGTTGAATTTGCGAGTCCTTTGCCAGGTACCCAAAACGCAAGTACCGATCCCGATCATCTAACGCCAGCAAGTGTTTTGCGATGCGACCACGATGGTTGGCCCCCAGTGAGCGAATGGGCACCATGATGGGAGCCACCCGCGTCACGGGCCCAGCATCCCCATCATCCGTCGGCGGGCGCAAGAAGTCTCTACCAACCTCAAACGAGGCCTTGATGAAATCAGTTGTATCGACCATGACTCAAATGTAGGGTTTTCACCTAGTATTGTCACCTCAAAGAACAATGTGCCGCGCACATCGGCGACACATACCCTGGTTACACCGCTAAAGTGGCGTAATTTCTTCACGCCGTCCTCTTTTAGTGTCCGGATAGGGGTAGGGACGGACACGGTCCTCCCCTACCTCCGAACCGTGCGTGCGGTTTTCCCGCACACGGCTCTCCAGTTATTGATCCGGCCTAATAAAGTGGGAATTTTTCTGAAATTTCAGTAACTTCTCTTCATTAACTCAAGGCAGGACTACCCCGTTTGCAAGGCTGCAGAGTGGTTAGACTCCCAACTCCTCGAAACGAGCCACCATACAAAGCTGCCGATTGCAGCACGAAACGCCCAACCTGCTATATCCACCCAAGAGATGACACCGCTGGTCAAGAAGCTGGTGGAGCAGATAGACGCGTTACTGGAGGCACTGCAACGCGCCACCGGTGAAATCCAGCAGATGCGCGATGAAATCGCTGTGCTCAAAGGCAAAAAGGCCAAGCCGAAGTTCAAGTCCAGCAAGATGGATAAAAACACGGACAAGAACAAAGACCAGGAAGGGGACGACGACGAGGATGCATCGCCAGCGGACGGGGACAAAGTCAAACGCGCAGGTTCGGCCAAGCGAAGCAAAACCGCAGGCCTACAGATTCACGAAGACCGCGTAATCGCCCCATCACCCCCCATACCTGCTGATGCACGGTTCAAAGGCTACCGGGACTTTGTCGTTCAAGGGCTGGTCATCAAAGCCCACAACATCCGCTACCGGCTGGAGTCCTGGCTCACCGTCGAGGGCCACTGGCTGACAGGGGAGTTGCCCGCATCGGTGCAAGGTCACCACTCTGACGCCGAACTGCGCAGTTTCATCCTGCACCAGCACAACCACTGCCATGTGACACAGCCCTTGCTGCTGGAGCAATTGAGGCAATGGGATGTTGACATATCGGCAGGCTAGATTAACGCATTGCTCAGCGCCGACAAAGCGATGTTCCATGGGCAAAAAGGTCTTCCTGATTCTGGACAACTTACGGGTGCATCACAGCAAAATTGTCAAGGCTTGGGTAGCTGAGCCAAGCACGCAAATTGAGCTGTTTTATCTGCCCAGCTACAGCCCTCAACTCAACCCCGAGGAGCGGCTCAACGCGGACTTGAAGCAGGCAATGGGAAAAAAAGTTCCGGTGCGTACCAAGGTCCGTTTACGCGAGGCGGCCAACGAGCACATGGCCATGCTGGACAGAACCCCGGAGCGGGTTATCAGCTATTTCCAGGATCGCCGCGTGCGCTATGCGGCTTAATACTTCACCGGGCTGAATCAATAACTACCGCGTTCCATCCAGTCCCGCACGCACGGTCGGATCGAAAGCCGAACCGTTTCCCGAGCTGGGTGGTCCAAATTGTCGGTCGTGCAGATCCACCAAGGTCATCATGGCATCTACGGCCTTTTGGTTGAAGCCGACGCGGGCTTTCCCCATGCCGTCACCCCCGCCCATGATCAACTTGCTGATGTACGTGCTGCATCCTTTGTCGCCCCACAAGGAGCGAATGGTGTTGGCAATACGCTGGTGGTGAAGCTCGACCACTTGCAATGCGTTGTCGATTTGCTGCGCCAAAGGCAGCTCTTCCAAAGCCATCGGTTGTGTAGGTGTATCCCAATCGTCTGGCACCACGGCGTTGCTCGTCTGCGAAGGCTCCACCGCTTTCTCGACGCGCGGCACGTGGGATTTGGAATCCAGGTCCGCCAAAGCGCTGTCCCACAGGCCCCAGCCCGTTTCTTGGTCGTCTTCAATCACCTCCAGCCCGCGCGCATTCCGCCCATTTTTACTGGGTGGGCTCTCTGATTTTTTTCCCTTGCCAAGAAACCGACTGAACATGAGGTGTCCTCTAATTTTGCGTGGATATTACTCCACGGCACCTAGGGAAGGTCTGAATAACTCACCGCCATTTAGAGTAGTGGGTGGTTGGTTTTCAGATTGTGAGATTTCACGCGCATTTCCTTGAAACCCCGGCGTTTTTGGTGTCCATTGGGACCTTTTCGGTCCTTGACAGGGCATTGGCCCTGTTTTCGGGCGCACTCATCCCTGCACCGCCATCAGTTTGCCGCGCACCATCCACAAATTCGATAGCGCAAACAGCGTATAGAGCTGCGCCGTGTTTTTCTTCAAACCACGGTAGCGCACCTTCACAAATCCGAACTGGCGCTTGATCACCCGAAACGGGTGCTCCACTTTGGCTCGAATGCCCGCTTTGAGCTTTTCAGCCTTATCGATCAGTGCCTCTGCCGGGTTTTCCTTATTGAGCGCTTTGCGCTTGCCCGGCCCCATCGCAATATGCCAGGTGACTTCCCCCTTGGCATCGGCTCGCTTCTCGATTCCCTGGTATCCCGCATCCGCGTGGACTGTGACTTCCTGCCCGTGCAGCAGTGAATTGCCCTCAGTCACATCGCCCACCTTGCCCGAGGTACCGCGTACGGTGTGCACCAAGCCTGACTCTGCGTCCGCGCCAATGTGGGCCTTCATGCCAAAGTACCACTGATTGCCTTTTTTGCTGGAGTGCATTTCAGGGTCGCGTGCCTTGCCTTTGTTCTTCGTTGAGGTGGGCGCTGCAATCAGGGTTGCGTCCACCACCGTGCCAGCCTTGAGAAGTAGGCCACGCCGCGTCAGTAGATCGTTGACGGTTTGGAGGATTTGCTCCGCCAACTTGTGTGCTTCCAGCAGGTGGCGAAAGCGCAATATGGTGCTCTCATCGGGCAGTCGCTCAAACTCTTGTAGCTGGGCAAATTCGCGGTACAGCGGTGTGTCAAAGAAGGCTTCTTTCATCCCCGGATCCGACAGCGTGAACCATTGCTGCATGAAGTGGGTGCGCAGCATGGTTGGCAATGGAAATGGCGGACGACCATTCTTGCCTTCGGGGTAGTACGGAGCAATGAGGGCTATCAGATCGGCCCACGGAACCACTTGCTCCATCTGTTCGAGGAACTCGCGTTTGCGGGTTTTCTTGAGATTCAGATTGAGGCCCAAGGTGGCTTGTTTCATGCTATGTATTTTATAGCAATTGGAGAATTTTCTACACGAAACTCTTGGGAGTTATGCAGAGTTTCCCTAGGTACGCTACCCCCTTCATGACACTGGCTGCACTGACTAGTCCGAATGATTACTTCAATGGGCAGGCCTTTGGAGAAACAGGCTGCCGCCGCCAGCTTCCCCAAAAAAAGGGACTGGCAGGCTGCGACAATGGCGCTCTTTCAATTCCTTGGTACGGGTTTGTTCAACCCTCAAGCACTATGCCCACTTCTCCCCCTGGCGCAGCCCGCGCCTTCACCCTCAGCGACTTCGATTTCACCCTGCCTGAGCCCCTCATTGCACAGCATCCCGCACCTGTGCGCAGCGGCTCCCGGCTGCTGGACGGCACGGCCGCGACGCCCGTGGACCGCATCTTTCGGGAACTGCCTACGCTGCTGCGCGCCGGTGACCTGCTGGTGTTCAACGACACCAAGGTCCTCAACGCCCGGCTGTTTGGAGAAAAACCCACCGGCGGCAAGCTGGAACTGCTGATCGAGCGGGTGCTGGGCGGCAACCAGGTGGCCGCGCACATGCGGGTGAGCAAAAAGCCCGAAGTGGGCACCACCGTGGCCCTGGTGGGCGCCCCCGGCACCCACGACAATTTGCGCGCCACGCTCCTGGGGCGCTGGCCCGACGCCGAGGGTGCGATGTTCCGCTTTGTGCTGTCCAACGACGCGGGCGACGATCCCCACACGCTGATGGAGCGCCACGGCCATGTGCCGCTGCCGCCCTACATCACCCACAGCGACTCGCCCGAAGACGTGGCCCGCTACCAAACCGTGTTCGCCAAAAACCCCGGCGCCGTAGCCGCGCCCACGGCCGCGCTGCATTTTGACGAAGCCCTGCTGGCGACGCTGGACACCCTGGGCGTACAACGCGCCCACGTCACCCTGCATGTGGGCGCAGGCACTTTTCAGCCGGTCAAGACCGAGAACCTGGCGGAACACCAGATGCACAGCGAGTGGTACGACGTGCCCGCAGCCACCCAACAGGCCCTGGCCGACTGCCGTGCGCGCGGTGGCCGTGTGGTGGCGGTGGGCACCACCACCGTGCGCACCCTAGAGTCCTGGGCGCAAACCGGCCAAACGCGTGGCGACACCCGCATCTTCATCACACCGGGGTTTGACTTTCAATGGGTGGACATGTTGGTCACCAACTTTCACCTGCCCAAGTCCAGCCTGATGATGCTGGTCAGTGCCTTTGCCGGGCATGCGCAGGTGATGGACCTGTACCGCCACGCCATTGCTCAGGAATACCGGTTTTACAGCTATGGCGACGCCATGCTGCTGGCCAAACAGGCTTGAACCTACCCGACACACCTCGCAGAAAATAACGCCATGCTTGAATTTGAACTTCTGAATACCGATCCCGCTACAACGACAGCCGAAGGCAGCTACCTGGGAAGCCATGCCCGCCGCGGCCGCCTCACGCTCAACCATGGCGTGGTCGAAACGCCCATCTTCATGCCGGTGGGTACTTACGGCACCGTCAAAGGCGTGATGCCACGCAGCCTGGAAGACATGGGCGCGCAAATCATTCTGGGCAACACCTTCCATTTGTGGATGCGCCCGGGCTTGGACGTGATGGCCGAGTTTGGTGGCTTGCACGCCTTTGAGAAATGGGACAAACCCATCCTCACCGATTCGGGCGGTTTTCAGGTTTGGAGTCTGGGGGAAATGCGCAAGATTTCAGAAGAAGGCGTCAAGTTTTCCTCCCCGGTGAACGGCGACAAGCTGTTTTTGACGCCCGAGATCTCGATGCAGATCCAGACCACACTCAACAGCGACATCGTCATGCAGTTTGACGAATGCACGCCCTATATTTCGGTCGAACCTAAAACCAAGGGCCAGCTCACCACCGAGGCCGAGGCGCGCAGCTCCATGGAACTCAGCCGCCGCTGGGCCCAGCGCTGCAAGACGGAATTTGCCCGGCTGGAAAACCCCAATGCGCTGTTCGGCATTGTGCAAGGCGGTATGTTCGAGCACCTGCGCCAGGAGTCGCTGGACCACCTGGTGGAGATGGATTTCCCCGGCTACGCCGTGGGGGGTGTGAGTGTGGGTGAGCCCAAAGAAGAAATGCAGCGCATCATGGCGCACACGCCGCACCGCCTGCCGGCCCACAAACCGCGTTACCTGATGGGCGTAGGCACCCCTGAAGATTTGGTCGAAGGTGTAGGACAAGGCGTGGACATGTTCGACTGCGTGATGCCCACGCGCAATGCCCGCAACGGCACCCTGTTCAGCCGCTATGGCGACCTCAAGATCCGCAACGCCCGCCACAAGAACGACAAACGTCCGCTCGATACAAGCTGCACCTGCTACGCCTGCGCGGGCAGCTCAGGAGTTTCCTGGGACCAGGGCGGGCGCGACGGCTTCAGCCGCGCCTACCTGCACCACCTGGACCGCTGTGGCGAAATGCTGGGTCCCATGCTGGCCAGCGTCCACAACCTGCATTACTACCTGAATTTAATGCGCGAAGTGCGCGAGTCCTTGGATGTAGGCCGCTTCGGGGCCTTTGTCGCCCGCTTCCATGCGGACCGGGCGCGCGGAGTTTAGCGGCTGCCTGAGCAACCGCAACCACCGGAACCACAGCCTCCGCCACCCGAAGTGGGTGGCGCCGCGGGGGCGTCGTCGGTGGCGTTGGCTTGCACCGTGAAGTCGATCACGATGTTGCCGGGTTCACGCGCGACGTAGGCCACCGCAATTTGGTTGCCATAACGCTGTGCCATTTGCTGGATCAAAGGCAGCGGGTCGTGGTCATTCACAAAGCGCATGGTCTCACCGTCTTCCAGGGATTCCAGCGCGCCAAAAATGGCCGCATGGCGAAAACGCTTGGCAACACCACGTGCGTCAAAAGCGTGGGTGGGACGGGTCATCACAGGGGTCGAACTCATTGCATTCCTTTACAGTGCCGCGCACCCGGTGTGCCGACAACGGCCAGGACTGTAAAACACAAGGCTTGCACGCACCTTGACCCAGCACAAAGATGCCTTAGAACGTCTCCCAGTCGTCATCCCCTCCCGCCGGGGTGGCCTTGGTGGTGGTTTTGGGAACTACTTTGGGAGCTACTTTGGGTGCAGGCTTGGGCAACGCGGGGGCGGCCGAGGCCGGAGTGCGCACGCTTGCTGGGGCTTTAAGGGCCGCGGGTTTGGCGGATACGCGCTGGGGAAGCGCTGTACGAACGGACAGGGTGGGCACGGGCGCAGCACGGCGCCGCCCTCCATCGGCCAAATTAAAGACTGCCACGGTATGCACCAAGTCGTCTGCTTGGGATTTGAGGCTGCTGGCCGCTGCGGCCATCTCTTCGACCAGCGCTGCGTTTTGCTGCGTGACCTGGTCCATCTGGGAGACGGCCTCCCCGACCTGCGAGACACCCAGACTTTGCTCATTGCTGGCCGCACTGATTTCGCCCATGATATCGGTCACCCGGCGGATCGAAGTGACCACCTCGGTCATGGTGGAGCCGGCCTGATCGACCAGGGCCGTGCCGTGTTCCACACGCTCGACGCTGGCGTTGATCAGCGATTTGATTTCACGGGCCGCTTCGGCCGATCGCCCGGCCAAGCTGCGTACTTCGCTGGCCACCACGGCAAAGCCTCGCCCCTGTTCACCGGCGCGCGCTGCTTCCACCGCAGCGTTGAGCGCCAGAATATTGGTCTGGAATGCAATGCCATCGATGACGCTGATGATGTCGGAAATCTTGCGCGAAGATGTATTGATGTCGCGCATGGTTTCCACCACCTGCCCAACCACCGCGCCGCCTCTGACCGCCACATCCGAGGCACTCATGGCCAACTGGTTGGCTTGGCGCGCACTGTCGGCATTTTGTTTGACGGTGGAACCCAGCTGCTCCATGGAAGCGGCTGTTTCTTCCAAGGCGCTGGCCTGACTTTCGGTGCGGGAGGACAAATCATGGTTGCCTTGCGCGATTTCGGCGCTGGCAGTGGCCAGACTCTCGGAGCCCTGGCGTACATTGCTGACCACCTGGGTCAGGCTTTCCTGCATCAGCTTGAGGTGGGCCATCAGGCTGCCCGTGTCTCCAGGCTTCAAATCGATCGGCAAACGCAGATCCCCCGCGGCCACGCTTCTGGCCACATCGGTGGCTTGCGCAGGCTCGGCGCCGAGTTGCCGACCGAGACCGCGAATCAAGAAAAAGTTGTACGCGCCCGACGCAATCATGCCAACCCAAAAGATCGCAACACACAGCAAGGAGATGGTGTTGTACATCGACTCCGCATCGGTAAAGGCTTTTTGCGCGCCGTCCAACTGCGCCTGGATCAAAGCCTTGATGCCGCTGTGCACCGGAGCGTACAGCGGCCCCACCTTTTCGGTCGTCAAACGCTGGGCTCCGGCCATGTCATTGGCACGCAAGGCGGTCAAGGTCGGCAAGAGGCCTTCCTGCACAAACTTCCCCCGGTCAGCGGCAAAGCTCTTGGACAGCGTCTGTACCTCGGGTGTGAGCTGGGTGGCCATGAAGGCGTCCCAGGATTTGGTAATGGCCGCAATATTGGACTCTACCTTGGCGGTGGCGGCGGCGATCACTTCCGGCGTGGGGTTCGCCAGTGCCGTGGCGATGGACAGGCGATTTTCAAGAATCAGGGCCTCAATGTCCCCCATCTGTCCGACCGGTACCGTACGGTCTGCATAGACCGCCCTGAGCGCGAGATTGGACGTCCCCATGCCAAACAGCCCCAGGCCTGCAATGAAGATAACCAGGGCGGACATCATGCCCCCTAAAACCAGCAAACGCGTTGAGATTTTCATGAGATTCAGTCTCTGCAAGGTTGAAGTCAGGCCTCAGTGTACAGGGGACACACTGGTTTTGAGCCCGGTGTGCGAAAGCCTCAAAAAATGTCCTCCCCCCCGTGGCCCACTAGCCCTGGGTGGTAAAGACCGTCATCACACCGGTGAAGCCATACAGGTGGTTGCGGGCAATTTCCCCCCCGGCAAAAAAACCCACCAAAGGCACATCTCCCAGCGCCCGCCGCACGATATGCATCTCGGCACTGGGGCCGCCAAAATGTGCGCCACCCCGCCCGGAACAACTGATGTAGACCGCGCCTGCAATGCGCCGCGCGGCCAGCGCAGTCGTTTCCGCTTCGCCATCGGCCAGCGCCATGGCGACTTCCAGAGGCAGCTCTTCGGGCTCCAGTTCTTCGCGTATTTCTGCACAGATACGCATCAGGTCGGCCTTGGCCGCCTGCACATTGCGCTGGCAAAACGTCAGATGCATGCCGACTTCCACCTGGTCTGCCACCGCCACGCCGCGCCGCCCGGGGTCCAGGCCAATGATGTGGCGCACCACCACGTCGCTGCCAAAACTGCCGGTCTGGTGCAAGGTGGCGCCACCCAAATGGTCTTGGTGGCTGGGGCTCGGGTGATCTTCCTGGGGGCGTACCAGGCCCACCAGGGTGGCGCGCACCACCGCCAGGGCTTCCTGGGGCTGGTCCAGTGTGATGGCCAGGTCGTTCAGCATCACATCCAGCGCCGGTTCACCGTCCAGCGCAATCACCACGTTGTTGTCGGCTTGGGTGACCACCCGCGCACGCGAAATGGGCTTGCAGCCCTGGGTCACCCGGGACACCAGGCCCACACCAGGCCCAAACGCCACACCGCTGAGGCCTCCGCGAAACACCCCGCTGGCATTGCCATGTCCACTGATGTTGCCATCCCCCGCCACTGCAAACTGCACACTGGCGCCACGGCTGCTGGACAGGCCTCCAAACAGGTACCCCGTCTCCGTGCGTGCCGCCATTTCGTCGATCAACTCCCCCAGCTCCAGGGTGCTCGCATCGGCATGCACCAAGGCGGTATGCGCCTCAAAGCCCAGCCCCAGCGGGGCCACGCCTGAAAACACCCGAAACTGGTCGCTGGGCAATTCCAGCAACATGACGGCCATGGCGGGCTCGTCAAAGTACTCCACGTTGTTGCAGGCGATGCCGACCCCCACGGTGCCCGACCAATCGGTCACCAGCGGGAGTTCCGCGCCCAGGTGCTCCAAAATAGCTTGGGCATCGTCGGCATAGTGGTCCGTGATGTAGAGCAATGCCAGGGTGGGCGAGGCGACACAGGCGGGCAGCGCCATTTGTGCCCGCAACTGCGCCAGCACCAGTGCGGCCGCCATTTGCCACTGCGGATGGGTGGCGTGTGCGTAGGGAAAAGTTGCCATGTGCGTTGAGCGTTATCGGCCAGGCTCAGAAACCAGGCCCCAAGCGCGGGGCGGGGCCGGGTTGCTCATGCCTCGCGGGCTAGCTTATTTGGTCCGGGGGGCGGTCTTCCTGGCCGACTTCGCCGCCGGCGTGCTGGTGCGCCGGGTGGCCGCACCCACCACTTTTTTGCCCGATTTCATGGCCTCTTTGGCCATGCCGGTGGCCATGTTTTTGGTGATGTCCACGGCGGACTTGGCGGTGGCCTCTTTCACCGCACCGGCGGCAATTTGCTGGAACTGCTGGGTCAGCGAGCCCCACAGCTGCAAGGGGTCGATCAGGCCGTTCATGCTGCCCACGGCCTTGGCACTTTTGCTGTCTTTGCTGGCCGACTTGCTGCTGCCGGTGGCCACATCGGCAATGGTCTTGGCCGTGCTGGCGGCGCGCTCGCTCACCCGCTGCACGCCGGAATACACCGAATCGGCGGCTTTGAGTTTGAGTGCATTGGCCACATCACCAATGTTGAAGTTCATGCCCTTGAGCGTGTTCAGGGTCATTTTTTGCACTTCCAGCGCCTGGATGGTGGCTCCCAGTGCCCGGGAGTTTTGCTCCAGCCAGAAGTGCACGTTTTTGAGTTCTTCGATGCGTTTGTCCAGCTCTTCCACATTCAGCGTGGGGGCCACCCAGTTGCCCAGATTGGGCATTTGGGGGATGTTGCTGCTGGCGCCTTTTGCCAGATTCTGCAAAAAATCAAAGCCAGGCACGAATTTTCCGAAACCCGTGGTGTCCGAATCGCTCATAAATCCTCCAAAAGGCTTGGGTGTCAAGCTGGTGGCCGCAGCTTAACCCAATGCGCAAGGCTTGGCGACCACGATTTCCCAGGCACGCCCCCAAAACGCCAGGCCCCGGTTCAAGGCAACCACTTCTTCAACATGGCGGCGTCGGGCGGGCCAATGCTGCGCTGCACCGAGCCCTTGCGCCCCAGCAGCACGATGTAGGGGGTGACGTTGGGCCACTTCGGGTCCACGCTTTGGCGGATGGCGGGCTCAAAACCGTCAAAGGCGTAAAACCGGGTGGCGCCTCCAAAGTGGTGGGCATGGGCCAAGGCGCGCTCGCCCTGCACGTCCATCATCACGGCGGCCAACTCCACTTTTTGGTGCGATGCGGCGATGAAGGTCTGCAGCTTGTGGAAGGCGTCCGGGCAGGTGGGGCAGTAGCTGGTGGTGAACACATAGGCCGCCGGGCGCGGACTGCTTTTGAGCAGCTGGGCCCAGGTGGTTTCATCAAAATCCGTTACCGATGCTACGGTATTGATAGCTGCTTGCGCTTTATGGACGGGGGCTACAGGGGTATTTGACCATGCAAACAAGGGCGCGGCGGCCGCCAGCAGAAGCCCACGCCGCGTGGTGCGCAGCCATGCCGCCGGCAAGGGCGACCACTCAGAACGTGATGTCATGGACTTGCACCTCGGTTGTATTGCGCCACACCACCGCCATGCGCGGACCCTGCTGCACCAGGCGGGGGAAGTCGTTGTCACCCTGCACCTGGCCCAGGGTCTGCAGGCGAAAGCTCTGGCCCCCATCGGTGGACAACCAGGCCTTGAGCGTGCTGGTCCTGCCGTCGATGCTGCGCCAGACCACGGCCACGCGCGGGCCATGGGCCATCACGTCCGCATGCTCGGCCCGTTCATCGGGCAGCAGGCGCACCGTACCCGGCTGCGGGCTGCCATCGGCATGGAGCCGACCGTAGCGCACCCCCGCCACGGGGTCCCGGCCCTGCTGGCGAATGCCGAACCACACCGTGTGAAAACCGTCGCCCGCCGCGGCCAGGCCGGGGCCGTGGTGCGGACAGCCATCCACACGCCATTCATCCAAGGTGGCGCGCACGATGGGCGGCTGGGTGGCCGGTGTCAAGGCGACCAGGGCGTGGTCGCGCACATTGGGGTCAAACACATGGCGCCACATGGCGCGCAGCACCCCGTCGCTGCCCTGCGCCACCGCGATACGGCAGCATTCGCAGGAGTGGTCCGCCACTTTGAGGTCCGGGCCGAAGGTGGCGCCGCCATCGGTAGAGACGTTGCGGTAAATAGCGGCACCGCGGTAGCTGGATTTACCCGCCACCTTGGGCGCGGCTTCCAGGTCGCGCTTGTCGATCCAGACGGTGTGCAATACGCCTTGGGCGTCAAAGCCCAGCGACTCAAAGCGGTGGGTGATGATCTGGCGGTCGGCATGTACGGTATAGGGCACAGAAAAGGTCTGGCCCGCGTCCACCGAACGCAGCATGCGCACATAGCCGGTATTGGGCTTGGCCAAGGGCTGGGTGTAGGCAATCAGCACCGTGGCACGGGGGCCAAACAGCAGCTTGGGGCGATTTTCGCCATCGGCCGAGATGGCGTCGCCGGCCGTATCCAACACCCGCGGGGCACTCCACTGCAAGGCGGCGGCCCCCACCGGCAAAGGCGCACTCTGGACAAACAACTGGCCTTCGGCGTTGAGCCCGACCAGCCACAAGGCGCCGTCCGGCGCCACGGCAACGCCGGTGCCCAGCTGGGGCCGGGGTTTGCGCGCCCCCGGTGTGCTGGTACTGGCTGCGGCCACGGCAGGCGAAGCCGCCGCAGCCGCCACCTCGGCAGCTTGCGGGTGGGTGCTGTGTTGCGCCCAACTGGTGGCACACAAGACCAGGCTGGCCGCCAGTACGGCCACCCGCCTGCAAACGGGGAACTTGAATCGTTGAAAAAACATCATGGACCTCGGTTAAGGAAAAAGGGATCAGTGGACCGGCTCGGTGATGAAGCCGATTTTGCGCAGGCCCGCCTGCTGGGCGGCAGCCATGGCCAGGGCCACGCGTTCATAGCGCACCGCCTTGTCGCCGCGGATGTGCAATTCGGGCTGCGGCTGTTTGCCGGCAGCGGCCTGGAGCTGCAACGCCAGGTCGGCCTCGGCCAGCGGGGCCTCGTTCCAGTAGTACTGGCCTGCGGCGTCCACACTCAGGCGGATGGTTTCGGGTTTGCTGTCCTGCGGCTGGTTGGTGGCGCGCGGCAGGTCAATGTTCACCGCGTGTTTCATCACGGGCACGGTGATGATGAAGATGATCAGCAGCACCAGCATCACGTCCACCAGGGGCGTCATGTTGATCTCGTTCATCACCTCGTCGTCGGCGTCCTGGGTTCCGAAAGCCATGGCGTTCAGGCCTTGCGCAAAGGCAGCACGGTGGCGCCTTTGAACGCATGGGGCGCACCGACGCGCGCACCGGTGACAAACAGGGCATGCAGGTCGTGGGCAAAGCGGTTGAGCTTGGCCAACACCCCTTTGTTGCCGCGCACCAGGGCGTTGTAGCCCAGCACCGCGGGAATGGCGACCGCCAGACCGAGCGCGGTCATGATGAGCGCCTCACCAATCGGCCCCGCCACCTTGTCGATGGTGGACTGGCCCGAAGCACCGATGGACAACAAGGCGTGGTAAATGCCCCAGACCGTGCCAAACAGTCCGACAAACGGCGCCGTCGAGCCCACCGAGGCCAGCACCGCCAGCCCGGACTGCAGGTGGGCGGTGGCGTCGTCCAACGCGCCGCGCAGGCAGCGGGTGACCCAGTCGCTGCGGTCCAGCGAATCGATCAGTTGCCGGTTACCGTCTTCGGGTTGCAGGTGGGCGTCGGCCTCTCGGCCCTTGAGGGCCAGCTGGCGGAACGGGTTGGCCACATCGCCTCCGAGTTCCTGCAGGCCCGCCTCGAAATCACGGGCATGCCAGAAGCGCTCCAGGGCGCGGGCCTGCACCGCCATCTGGCGCAGGCCCAGTACCTTGACCAGGATGACCACCCAGGACGCCAGTGACATGCCCAAGAGCAGCAGCGCCACGGTGCGGGTGACCATGTCGCCTTGGGTCCAAAGACTGAAAAGACCAGATTGTGTTTGCATCAACAAGTTACTCCGAATAATTGAATTTGATGGGTATGGTCGCCCACATGGCTTCTGGAACACCCGCGCGTTTGCCTGGAACATAGTGCCAGCCCCGGGCGGTGGCCAGCGCGGCTTGGTCCAGCCGGTCGAAACCGCTGGACTGGCTGATTTCGGCCCGTTGCGCCACCCCATCCACCCCGATCCAGGCACGCACCATGACCAGGCCCTGCTCCCCCAGCCGCTTGCTCATGGGCGGGAAAACGGGTTTGGGGTTGTGCAGATAGTCAGCATCGCTGGAGGGCAACTCGACCCTGGGCGCAGGCGGCGCCACGGCCACGGCCGCGGGCGTTGCTGCCTGCGGTGCGGCCATGGGTGGCGTCGGCGCGGTGGACGCCACCACGCCGGTGGGTGCGTGGGGTGCAGGCGCAGCGTCCGCAATAGCCACCGGCATGGGCGCGGGCGGCAAGGCGGCCGCTTTTTGTGGCAGGGCTTGCGCTGCCGCGACCGACTGTTTGGGCGGGGGCACCGGGGGCGGTGTTTCGGCCTTGGGCCGTGGCGGCTCCACAAACTCAGCAATCACCTCCACCGGCGTCACCACCTCGACCATGCGTGCCAGCAACCCACTTTGCAAGGCCCACAAGGCCCCCACATGCAGCAGCACCACGCCAGCGGCAATCGCCAGGGGGCGGCGCCGCGAGCTCGCGAAAACCTGGGGTGTGCTCATATTGCGGCCCATTATTTCAGGCTGTAGCGCAGCTCGGTTTGAAACGACCGCTGGGGCAGGCTGTGTGCCTGCCAGGCCTGGCGGTTGCTCAGGTTGTCAATGCCCGCGCTCCAGGTCCAGTCCTTGGCAAAATGCCAGGCGGTGTGCACATCCACCTGGTTCACGCTGGAGGTGCCGCCATACACATCCGGGTTGCTGTCGGTGTTGCGCTGGGTGTTGTACATGGGCCCGGCCACACGCCACGCCCCCGAGAACAGCCACTGCGCGTTGGGCCGGTAGCTGGTTTGCAGGGTGTAGCGCTGCGCCGGTATGCGCAACCAGCTTTTGCCCTCCGAGGCAGGTAGGGCCGCGTTCTCCACCACCCGTGCGTCGGCCCAGGTGGCGCTGCCACTGAAGTTCAGTCCCGCCACCAAGACATCGCGGCTTTGCCACGACAGCTCCAGCCCGTTGGTGACCACGCGGTCCACATTGCTGACCCGGGTGACCGTGGGGGTGACGGTGGCATCGGTCTGGCGCAGGATCGTGTCCTTCACGTCGTCGCGGAACAGACTGATACGCACCGAGTGTTTGTCCAAAAACGACTCTGCCGACAACTCCACCGAGGTGGACTGCTCCGGGCGCAAATTGGGGTCGCTCACGGTCACGCTGGTGCCGGTCTTGGTGCCATTGAACAGCTCATCCACATTGGGAAAACGCACGCCCTTGCCCACACTGGCCTTGAGCAGCAAGTCGTCCCGGGCCGCCCACGCCAAAGAGGCCTTGGGACTGGTGGCGACAAGTGTTCGGCTGGGGTAGCTCACCGGGGCCACGCCGGTGAAGAACTGCGACCCGTCGTAGGAGGTGAACTGCTCCTGGCGCACGCCCAGCGTGAGCATCAGGTCGGGGGTCATTTGCCAGGCATCCTGTCCATACAGGGCGGAGATGGTGGTCTTGCCATCGTAGTTCTGGTTGAGCGTGGTCTCGGCGTTGCGCCAGTCGGTGGCGTTGTTCACCACGTTGTTCAAGTGGTAGTCGTTGCGGTGCAGGCCGAACACCAGCGCATGTTTGGCGTTGCCCCAGTCGCCTGGGCTGGGCGTGTAGGTGGTTTGCACCTCGAAGGTGTTCCAGCCGGTGCCGTCGCGGTGCGTCACGGTCCCGGAGCCCCCCAGGGCGGCCACCGGCTGTGCGGTGTAGGCCGCCCGGTTGACGTCACTCAAAATATGGTAGTCGGTCACCACCACGGAGGTATTCCACCCGGTGGCATGTTTGGTTTTCCAGGTCAAACCCAGCTGGCGGTTGTCTTCGTCCCGCTGGCTGGGCGCAAACGGGCTGGCCGCCGCCGCGCTGCCAGCCACCAGATTGAACCCGTTCGCGCCATCGTGGACCAGACCACTCCAGACCGTGTTGCCGGCCGCATCGCGCAACCAGCTTTGGGTGGTGACAGTGCTCTTGTTGCGCCACAGGGAGATGCGCCCTTCCAGCTCCTGGGTGGCTGAGAGCGCGTAGCCCAGGCGCACGTTCATGGTGTCTTGCACCGTGTGGTCGATGCTGGTGGCGCCGAACAGGGCGCGGTCCACGTTTTCAGGATTTTTGTCAACCGCCATCCCGCTGACCCGCGTGCCCGCAGGCGCCGCAAACTGCCCGGCGGCCGTGCGCAAGACGTTGGCATACCCCATGGGGTGGCCGGTGACATCCTGGTGCTGCAGCCCCAGCACGTACCACAGGCCGGAATCCAGTTTGGACGCAATGCGCCCGGAGCTCATGGAGCCCTGGTAGGTCTCGCTGGTGTTGTATTCCTTGAAGGGCTGGCTGTTGTACTTGATGCTGGCCGAGGCCTCCAGGCCCTGCGGTTTGCGCTCGGTGATGGCCACCGTGGTGCCCATGGAGTTGCCGGGATAAATCGCCGAGTACGGGCCGTAGAGCATGTCCACCCGTTCAATCGACTCGTTGTTCACCATGTTCCAGCGCGGCGCATCAAAGCGGCCCAAAAAGGTGGAGATCAGGTAGCCGTCCAGGTACACCAACGCGCGCCCCGGCTCCGTCACGCCAAAGCTGCGCCCGCCCACATTGGCGTTGCGGTCGCCAAAATAGCGTTTGCGCACCGTGGTGCTGGGCAGGTAGCGCAGGGCGTCCTCCGCATTGAAGAGGTTTTGCTCTTCCAGGTCTTTCGCCGTTTTGCTGGCCGTGCTGTTGGGCAGGTTGGGGTCGAGCTGGGCGCGGGTCTCGGTCACACTGATGGTTTTGAGCTGGGCTTCGGTGGCAATGCCCTGGGCCAGGGCGACGGCGGGGATCAGCGCCAGAGCGGCCACTAAAGGGTGAAGGCAGGCTGAGGCGCCTACGGCAAAGCGATTCTTACGCACGGTATTTCCTAAAATTCTTAGACGAAATCAGCCTCCAGCCCATACAAAACAAGCGTGAGGCGCTATACATTCGATAGCTAAAGGAAATACGGCGGGCCGCGTGGCGCAGCCGCCAGATCAAAAGGCGTGGAGTAAAAAAAGCCAAGCCGCGCCACAGGCACGGGGGGAGCGCCCGGTACCCGCAGGGGCATACCCCAGGGCAAAGGCGGCGGCGCCATGCGGTCGGAGGCCTGCAGGCAAAACGGGCAATGCGCCAGTGGCACTGCGGACTGCGGTCCTGCGGGCGCATCCGGCGACGGGTGGAAGACCCCGGCACTGGCGCAGAGGTCCGTCCCCATGCCCACACCGCTGCCGGCCAGCGCCAATCCATGGGACAGCGTGGGGGCCAAGGCCGCGAACACCGCGATGAGCAGCACCAACCACACCGCCCAGGTGCGGTGCGGCAGGTGAATGCGCGGTTTCAGGGCCATGGCTTCAAGGCTGCAAGTGCTTAGGGCTTGGCGTGCTCACCATGCGCCATGCCGTGCTCTGCGTGCGCGGCCTTGTGCATGGCCGGGGCCGCCATCAGCACGGGCACCTTGAGTTCCATCTTGCTCTCGGCACCTTTGGCGTCCTTGAAGAGCAGTGTCATGGGAATGCGGCTGTCTTTCACCAACGTCGCTTTCAGGTCCATCAGCATGACGTGGTAGCCGCCCGGTTTGAGTTCCACCGCCGTGCCAGCGGGCAAGTCCAGGCCGCCGCTCACCGCGCGCATTTTCATGATGTCGCCTTCCATTTTCATTTCATGGACCTCGGCCACCGCCGCCACAGGTGTGGAAATACCCACCAGCTTGAGGCCCTCTTTGGCGGTGAGTTTCATAAATGCACCAGAGGCTTTCTGGCTCGGCACGGTGGCGCGCACCCAGGCGTCTTTGACGTCCACGGTTTGCGCCCACAGCGCGGTGGACAGGGAAACGGCCAGCAGTGCGCCAGCAAGGTGAACAATCGGTTTCATAAAGAGTCCTTGGTCAACAGAGAATCAATGGAAATAGGCGCAAGCACCCACGGTGTGCATAGTCTGCAAAATCGCAGAACAAAAGTGGAGGTATGCCGCACAGAGACTGCGCAAGCAGCTGTAAAATCAGTAGCAAAAGTGCGCTGCGATCATCTGAAAAAAGCCCCTCCGTGGGGTCTATTCCGGGCAAGCGCCCGCCCTCAATACGGGTTTTTAGACCGCCGCAGGAGGTCCGCGCGCCGGAAGCGGCGATGCGGTGCGCCACGCAAGGTGCGCAGTCGGCAAGCCTTCAGGGAGGTGGTGCAAAGCGTGCACAGCGGCCACCGCTTCCACCAAGGCGGGTGGCGGGGCACCGAGCGCCAGGCACAGCACACAATCCAGGGTGTGGTGCGAAGGGGCCGCGCCGCCCTCGTCGCCACCGGCCACCAGTTTGACGGCGCCGGAGGCGGTACATACCAAGGTGGCGGACTGGGGCTGCACCAGGGGTGCCGCCACCGCCACGCCCACCGCCAACACAAACCACACCAACACCATGTGGGCGAGGGTGCGGGCTTGGCGAAGGGCTTGCAGCGTCAGCATGGGGGGATTATCCTTCACCGGCCGCGTGTACACCCCTTGCCACGCGTCTACGGATTGACCCAGATCAAAGACTCCCAAGGCCAGTGTGTTGATGATGAAGCTTCATCCATCCAACCCTGCGCAAGCCTGCACTACACCATGACCCCACTGGACACCACCGCATTCCAAGCGAAATTGCTGCAACAGCGCGCCTCGCTTGCAGCCCAACTGAGCGCGTTGCGCGGCGGCCCGATTGGTCGGGTGGAAGCCTCGGCCGACCACTTTGGCCGGCACGAGGACTCCACCGCGCAAACCGCCACCGAACGCGAACTCGAATTCGCCCTGGACGACCACGAAACCAAGGAACTGGCGGCCGTGGACGCCGCCCTGCAGCGCATCGACGACGGAAGCTATGGCCAATGCACCGCCTGTGGCGTCACCATTCCACGGGCGCGCCTGCAGGCCGCGCCCGAAGCAGAGCGCTGTATTGCCTGCCAGGAAAAGGCCGAGAAAGCCTAAGGCCAAAAACCGGGGACAGATACCGGGGCTGTTATTCTCCCGGGATGAACTACACCTTTGCTTCAGCCACGATTTTGCTGGTGCTGATCACCGACCCCATCGGCAATATCCCGATTTTTGCAGCCGCCCTCAAACATGTCGCGCCCGAGCGGCGCTCACGCGTCATCCTGCGTGAAATCCTGATTGCCTTTGCCCTGCTGCTGTCCTTCATGTTTGTGGGCGAACGCTTTCTGGAGGTGATGAACCTGAGCGAGCTGTCGCTGCAAATCGGCGGCGGTGTCATTCTGTTCCTGATCGCCCTGCGCATGGTGTTTCCACCGCCGCACGGCTCCGAGCCCGAAGTGCTGGTGGAGCCCTTGATCGTGCCGCTGGCGGTGCCCGCCGTGGCCGGCCCCTCGGCCCTGGCCACCGTGCTGCTGCTGGTGTCGCAGCAACCCGACAAACGCATGGAGTGGATTGCCGCCCTGTGTGTCACCATGGTCATCAGCGCCGTGGTGCTGGTGTCGGCCGAGCGGATTCAGCGCATCATTGGCGACCGCTTGGTGATCGCCGTGGAGCGGCTCATGGGCCTGGTGCTGGTGTCCGTGTCGATTGAGATGATGCTCAGCGGTGCCAAGGTCTTTATTTTGCGCCTGATGAACGGCCAAGGCCTGTAAGACTGCGTCTTAGGCCTGTGTGCGGGGCACCACTTCCTGCTCGATGGCGCCAAACAGGCTCTGGCCATCGGGCCCTTTCATCTCGATGCGGATGGTGTCGCCGAATTTCATGAATTCGGTGCTGGGCTCCCCGTTTTGCAGAATTTCCATGGCCCGCTTCTCGGCGATGCAGCTGTAGCCCTTGGGCCAGTCGGTGCGGCCCTTCTTCTCCACCCCCTGGTTGCTGACGGTGCCGGAGCCGATGATGGAGCCGGCCCGCACATTGCGGGTTTTGCACAGGTGGGCAATGAGCTGCCCAAAATGGAAAGTCATCTCCGGCCCGGCATCACACATACCGACCTTGCGCCCGTTCCAGGTGCTTTGCAGCGGCAGGTGCACCCGCCCTTTGACCCAGGCCTCGCCCAGTTCATCGGGGGTGATGGCCACCGGACTGAAGGCCGTGGCCGGTTTGCTCTGCACAAAACCAAAGCCTTTGGCCAGCTCGGCCGGGATCAGCTTGCGCAGGCTGACATCGTTGACCAGCATCAGCAGGCGGATGCCGTCGAGCGCCCGGTCGGGGGCACAGCCCATGGGAATGTCACCAGTCACCACCGCGATTTCGGCTTCAAAGTCGATGCCCACCTCCTCGCTCGTACACACAATCGGGTCGCAGGGGCCAGCCAGGTCGTCGCTGCCGCCCTGGTACATCAGCGGGTCGGTGTAAAAACTCTGTGGCACCTCGGCCTGGCGGGCCTTGCGCACCAGCTCCACATGGTTGAGGTAGGCCGAACCATCGGCCCACTGGTAAGCCCGGGGCAAAGGCGCCATGCATTGCAAGGGATCAAACGGAAAGGCATGCCGCGCCCGCCCGGCGTTCAGGGCGTCGTACAGGTCCTGCAGCTGGGGCGAGAGGTAGTTCCAGTCGTCCAGCACCTGTTGCAGGCGGCTGGCGATGTGGGAGGCGTAGTGGGCCTGGGTCAAATCGCGCGAGACCACCAGCAACTGGCCATCGCGCGATCCATCTTTGTACGTTGCAAGTTTCATGGCGGAATTGTCGCTCTAAACTGATTTCTGGCGGGACAGACCGCTGCCACACGCAGTGTTCCTCAACTGATTAAACTAGAAACCTTATAGCGTGCAGGACATTGCACGAGACCCCTTCACCACCCATGTTGCACACCCTTCTCCGTTTTACCCAAAAACCCTCCGCCGGCCATGCGCCCCGGCAGTGGCCCCGTTTGGCCCTCCTCACCGTGGGCGTCTTGCTGGGGCATGGGGCCGTGTTGATGGCGGCACCGCTGTCCCTGGGCGCGTCGGCAGAGCCGCGCAGCACCGAAGCGCTTCGCTTTACCTTCCGCACCGTCGCCCAGACGCCGCCCGGCGCCCTTGCCGACACCCCGGTGCCAGAAGTCAAGCCAGCATCGGCGCTCAAGCGGAGCCCGCCAGCGCTGGCGACCGCCCCGCCCATCGCCGCCCCCGGGGCCTCGCAAAAATTTAAAGCCATTCGAGCCGAAACACCCGCCAACAGTGCGCAGACAGCTCCTGAATTGATAGCAAAAGAGAGCCCCCTGGGTGAACCCATGGCACTGGCCGCGTTGGCCCCCACCGCAGCGCGGGTGGAAACAGCCCCAGCGGCGGCGACGCCCCCAGCGGCCGCCGACCTGGCGGTGCACCACTACACCATTCCGGGGGCCGCGCGCCTGAGTTATGACGTCAAGATTGAAATCAAGGGCATCCCCTTGTCGGCCAACGGTGAGTTGCTGTGGCAGCACGACGGCAAAACCTACGATGCCCGGCTGGAATACCGCCACGTCTTGCTGGGCTCCCGGGTCCAGACCAGTACTGGCCAGCTCACCCCCCTGGGGCTGGAGCCGGTTCGTTTTGGCGACAAGGTGCGCAGCGAGGTGGCGGCCCATTTCGAGCGCAGCAAAAACAAAGTCACATTCAGCGCCAACACCCCAGACGTTCCCTTGCTGCCCGGCGCGCAAGACCAGTTGAGCGTCTTCATGCAGCTGGCCGCCATGCTGGGAGGTGCACCCCACCGCTTTGCCGCCGGCACGGACATCCCTTTTCAGGCCGTGGGACCACGCTCCTCGGAAACATGGACCTTCAAAGTGGGCGCCGTGGAGCTGCTGACCCTGCCCGGTGGGGCCGTCAAAGCGCTCAAGCTCACACGCGACGCGACCGGAGAACACGACTCCAAGGGTGAAGTCTGGTTTGCCCCGGACCTGGGTTACCTGCCTGTGCGCATTCGGCTGTCCCAGGCGAATGGCGATTTTGTCGAACAGCAATGGCGCGCCACGCAAAAACCTTAACACCGCCGGTCCATACACCATTGCATTCGTCAAAATACTGTTACCCTTGAATTACTCAGCGGAAAACCCACCTGCGCTGCATACTTTGATTCTTGACTGCCATGC
This sequence comes from Rhodoferax sp., assembly GCF_030697375.1. GTDB lineage: Bacteria > Pseudomonadota > Gammaproteobacteria > Burkholderiales > Burkholderiaceae_C > Allorhodoferax. The sequence goes on from NZ_JAUYQD010000026.1 coordinate 45,809, forward strand.
ACACGCTCTACGATTCGGAAACCTATTCTGTGACCCATATGTTGGCCAATGCGGAGGTCGATGGCTTGAGTCCGTCGGGCAACGCATCCCACGGTGCGGCGGCCTTTGGGCCGGAAAAAACAGCGCAGTATCCGCGTGGGGTGCCGATACTGGCACGCCACGGCTTTGAGATTGTGGACAAACGCTCCGGCAAAGAGGTGTACCTGGACGGCTCCTGGGCCGAACTTTTCCAGCAACGCATCATGGCCTGGCAGGCGAACACCCCGACCCAGGAAGAAGTAGAAGACACGCTGGAGCAATACGCCGAGCTGGCGCAAAACCCGGTGGTGGTGCACTGAGGGCTCGCTACCCAAGCAGCGCACAAGTGCTGCGACAATCTTGTTCCTATGAACAAGACCTATATTCTTACCCTCTCCTGCCCCGACCGGCTGGGTCTGGTCCACGCGGTGTCCGGCTTCCTGATGGAGCGCAACGGCAATATTGAAGAGGCCGCCCAGTACAACGACCCCGACACCGGGCTGTTCTTCATGCGGGTGCAATTCAGCTGTACCCAACTCAGCCCCCAGGACTTGCGCACCCAGCTGGAATTTTTCGCCGCCCCCTTCAGCATGCAATGGAGCTTGCACGCCACGGCGCAGCCCATGCGCACGGTGCTGCTGGTCAGCAAAGAGGGGCACTGCCTGAACGACCTGCTGTTCCGCTGGAAAAGCGGCCTGCTGCCGCTGGACATCCGGGCCATCATCTCCAACCACCGCGAGTTCTACCAGCTGGCGGCCAGCTACAACGTGCCGTTTCACCACCTGCCGGTGACAGCGGCCAACAAGGCGCAGGTGGAGTCCCGGCAACTCGAAATCATTGAGGCCGAGGGCGCGGAACTGGTGGTGCTGGCGCGTTACATGCAAATCTTGAGCGACGAGTTGTGCCGCAAGCTCTCGGGCCGGGCCATCAACATCCACCACTCATTTTTGCCCAGTTTCAAGGGCGCCAAGCCCTACTACCAGGCGCACGACCGGGGTGTCAAACTGATTGGCGCCACGGCCCACTATGTGACTGCCGACCTGGACGAGGGCCCCATCATCGAGCAAGACGTGGCCCGCGTGGACCACAGCAAAACAGTGGAAGACCTGACGACCCAGGGCCGTGACACCGAAAGCCAGGTGCTGGCCCGTGCCGTCAAGTGGCACAGTGAGCACCGGGTGCTCATCAACGGCCACAAGACCGTGATCTTCAAATAGGCTTATAAGCCCCTTACGCTGCGGCCTTCAGGTCGAAGCGGCCGACCAACTGGTCCAGCGCCTGGGCCTGTTCGTCCAGGGACTGGGCGGCAGCGGCGGCCTCTTCCACCAGGGCCGCATTTTGCTGGGTGCTTTGGTCCAACTCGGAAATGGCGCGGTTGATCTCCCCGATACCAGAGCTTTGCTCGACCGACGCGCCGGACAGCTCTTCCATCACCGTGCTGACCTGCTGCACCGTTTGCGCCAGATCGGCAATGGCCTGACCGGCCTTGTGGGCCAGTTGGGATCCGTCTTTCACCTGGCTGGTGGAGCTTTCAATCAGGGTGCTGATTTCTTTCGCGGCCTTGGCACTGCGTTGTGCCAGATCGCGCACCTCGGCCGCCACCACCGCAAAACCACGGCCTTGCTCACCGGCATGGGCCGCCTCCACCGCCGCATTCAAGGCCAGAATGTTGGTCTGGAACGCAATGCTCTGGATCACGCTGATGTTGGAGTGGATCGCCTGTGTGCTCTTGCTGATTTTGTCCATGGTGGACACCACGCTGGCCACCACCTCCCCCCCTTGCTGGGCGGCATGGTTGGCGGAATTGGAGAGTTGCGCGGCGTGCGCGGCGTTGTCGGCGTACCGTTTGGCAATAGCCGTCATCTGCAGCACGTTGGCGTTGGTTTTCTCCAGCGACGCCGCTTGCAGCTCGGTGCGCTGCGACAAGTCCAGATTGCCCATGGAAATTTCGCGTGACGCATTGGCCACCATTTTGGAGCTTTCGGCAATTTCACCCATGGTATCGGCCAACTGGCGCTGCATTTCACGCAGGGAATACAGCAGGCTCTCGGTGTCGTTGGCTTCCAGCCGGATGTTCATGCTCAGGTCCCCATGGGCAATGCGGCTGGCAATCGACTTGGCAAAGGCAGGCTCGCCGCCCAGCTGGCGCGTCAGGCGGCGCATGACCCAGGCACTGATGCCCAGGGACAAAACAATCAGCGCCAGCGTGATACCCAAGACCCACACGACCGAGGTTTTGTAAATACTCGCAGCGTGCGAAATCGTGGCTTCGGCCGACTGGCTGCGTTGCAACACCAAGGCATCCACAATTTTCTCCAGCTTGCGGGTGTCGTTGAGCAGTCCGGCGTCTTCCAAGGGCACCTCCCAGCTCATCTCCAGCAACTCCAGCGGCTGGGCTTTGACCATGGTGACAAAACCCCGCACCCGCTTGGTCCAGCCTGCCATGGCGTCCACCAGCTGTTTGGCCACCGTGGTCGCCTCGGTGCTGTTGGAGAGGGCCTGGATGGTGGCCAGTTGTTTGTCAATATTGCCCAATCCGGTTTCCACATCGTTGCCCAACGCGGTGCGCTCGGCAGCGGTGGAGGCGGTCAGCAGCTGCTTTTGCGCGCGGCTGACGCGCAGCACAAAGCCGCGCACCCGCTCCGCCGCCTGGCCCGCCGCGTACTCCTGCGCGTAAATGGTTTGGGTGGATGCGTTCAGACGCCCCATCTGAAACAGGGAGAAAACGCCAATGACGAGCGCGCCGATCAGGATGCTGGCAAAGGCCATGCGCAAGCTCGCTTTGACCGACAGGCCTTCCAAAACGCGAACCCGTGGCAAACGGATGCCATTTTTGAGTTTGGGCAAAACGCCCGCCAAGCCTTTGTAAGGCTCAGTCGATTGAAACGCCATGGTCGCATCGGATATCGATGGCGACGCGGTTCCAGGCTGGGCAAGTTCCATAGTTGTGCTCCGACATGCCAATTGCAGAAACCTGCAGGATAGCCCTATTTTAGAGGGCCACCCCCATCTTTTCGCCTAGGCGTATACCCTTTGCAGCAGCCCACTGTGGGTTGAATTGCATCGTCGTATTCGGAAAAAGCATAACCACCGTGGACCCGAGCAGGAACCGCCCCATTTCTTCGCCTTGGCGCAAAGTCACGGCGCCCTCGGCATACTGCCACTCACAGATGTGCGGTCTGCGCGGCGGGTTGACCTGCCCGTGCCAGACCGTGGCCATGCTGCCCACGATGGTGGCGCCCACCAGGGTCAGCACAAAAGGCCCCCGGTCGGAATCGAAGACACAGACCACCCGCTCGTTGCGCGCAAACAGGCCTTGCACACCGCGCGCCGTGGTCGGGTTCACCGAAAACAGATCGCCGGGCACGTAAATCATGCGCCGCAGGCGGCCGTCACAGGGCATGTGGATGCGGTGGTAATCGCGGGGGCTTAAGTACAGCGTGGCGAAGCTGCCGTTCTCAAACTCGGCCGCCAGCGCAGCATCGCCCCCGACCAATGCGGTGGTGCTGTAGTGGTGGCCCTTGGCCTGGAAAATCTGGTCTTTCTCGATGGGTCCGAACTGGCTGATGGCGCCGTCCACCGGGCAAATAAAGGCGGCCTGGGCCAAGGGCCGTGCGCCGTCTTTCAGCGGACGGGTGAAAAACTCGTTGAAGGTGGCGTAGCTGCCGATGTCCGGGTTGTGCGCCTCGGCCATGTTGACCTGGTAACGCTGGACAAACCAGCGGATCAGCGCCGTGGTCCAGCGCCCGCCACGGGCGCCTGCGACCTTGCCTGCAAAAATGGTCAGGGCTTTTTTGGGGAGAAGGTACTGCGGCAATACCGCGAGGGTGTCGGACAAAAGCGGCTCCCGATGGTGAAAGAGGTAGGGCAAACAGGGGGACTGCACCCAAAGGCCGCGAATTATAGTGGGGGGTATGAACGTCGCCCCCACCCTTCTCGCTTCGCGTAGCACGCTGCCCCCCGAGGGGGCGCCCCTTGCCTCGGGGCGGCCCAGCGGCAATGGCAGCGCCCGCATCCCCCCCATCCAGTGCCTGCTGACCTTCGAGGCCCTGGCCCGCCTGCGCAGTGTCACCCAGGCCTCCGAAGAACTGTGCGTGACCCCCAGCGCCGTGAGCCACCGGGTGCGCCAGCTGGAGCAGATCATCGGCACCAAGCTGTTTGGGCGGGCCGACTTTTCCCTCACCACCGAGGGCAGTGAATACCTGGCCCATGTGCGCGAAGGCCTGGCGTCACTGCAAAAGTTCCCCTCGTCGGCCGCCGCACCCGGCAAACGCAAGCTGCGCCTGGCGGTGACCCCCACCTTTGCCCGCTCCATCCTGATCCCGCGCCTGCGCCAGTTCACCGAGGCCTATCCAGAGATTGACCTCACGCTGCAGGTGTCCATCCCGCTGCTGGATGTGGTGGCCGAAGACGCCGACCTGATGGTGCGTTTTGGCCCGGGCCGTTATGCCGACATGGAGCATGTCTGCCTGATGAAGGACGAGGTCACACCCCTGGCCTCGCCCGCCTTCGTGCGCGAGCACGGGCCGTTCGAGTCGGCGCAGGACCTGGACAACCTGCCCCTGCTGCGCAGCCCGCTGGAGCCCTGGCGCACCTGGTTTGCCGCGCGGGGCTTGGACTGGCCGGAGCCCATCGACGGTTCGCAGTTCAATGACATCGGCCTGATGTGCGACTGCGCCGCCGCCGGCATGGGCATCGGCCTGGTGCGCCTCAAGCTGGGCGCGCCCTGGCTGGACAACGGCTCCCTGGTGCGACTGGGCAGCAACGACGTTTTCGGCAAAGACGTGCCCAGCCCCCACGCCCACTACCTGTGCTGGCGCACCGGCATGATGGACCGCTGGGAGTGTGCGGCGTTTGCGGAGTGGTTGAAGAAGGTGGTGGTGTAAGGCCGCGGGATTTCACACAGGCGTGCAAGTTTCTTCACACCACGGCCCTCCCATTTGCCTTAGAGTCCCCAGCAAAGACACAGGAGCCGCCCTTCATGCACGCCACCCCGCCCGCATCCGCCACCGAATTGCTACAAAAAAAGGAGCTGCTTGCGCAGGTACTGCGCGGGCTGGAACCACATTTACCCCAACATTCCCTGCTCTACCACACGGAAGACACCACGCCCTATGAATGCGACGGCCTGACCGCTTACCGCGAGCGCCCGCTGCTGGTGGCGCTGCCCGAAACCGAGGCCCAGGTGCAGGCGGTACTGAAGACCTGCCATGCCCTGAACGTGCCGGTGGTGGCGCGCGGCGCGGGCACCGGGCTGTCGGGCGGCGCCATGCCGCACAAGCTGGGGGTGACGCTGTCGCTGGCCAAGTTCAACAAAATCATCCAAGTGGACCCGCGCAGCCGCACGGCGGTGGTGCAGTGCGGCGTGCGCAACCTGGCCATCAGCGAGGCGGCGGCGCCCCACGGCCTGTACTACGCGCCCGACCCCAGCAGCCAGATCGCCTGCACCATCGGCGGCAATGTGGCCGAAAACTCGGGCGGGGTGCACTGCCTCAAATACGGCCTGACCCTGCACAATGTGCGCAAGGTGCGCGGCTTCACCATGGAGGGCGAACCCATCACCTTTGGCTCGGACGCACTGGACGCCTGCGGCTACGACCTCTTGAGTGTGGTGGTGGGCAGCGAAGGCATGCTGGCCATCATCCATGAAGTCACCGTGCAACTGATCCCCAAACCGCTGCTGGCGCGCTGCATCATGGCCAGCTTTGACGACATCCGCAAAGCGGGCGATGCGGTGGCGGCGGTGATCGCAGCCGGCATCATCCCGGCCGGCCTGGAGATGATGGACAAACCCATGACGGCGGCGGTGGAGGACTTTGTGCACGCCGGCTACGACCTGACGGCCGAGGCCATTTTGCTGTGCGAGAGCGACGGCACGGTGGAGGAGGTGGAGGAAGAAATCGGCCGCATGAGCGCGGTGCTGCGCACACACGGCGCCACCGCCATTGCCGTGAGCCAGAACGAGGCCGAACGTTTGAAGTTCTGGAGCGGGCGCAAAAACGCCTTTCCGGCCAGCGGGCGCATCAGCCCGGACTACATGTGCATGGACTCCACCATTCCGCGCAAGCGCCTGGCCGATATCCTGCTGGCGATCCAGGAGATGGAGAAAAAGTACCAGTTGCGCTGTGCCAACGTGTTCCACGCGGGCGACGGCAACCTGCACCCCTTGATCCTGTTCGATGCGAATGACCCCGACCAACTGCGCCGCTGCGAGCTGTTTGGCGCCGAGATTCTGGAAACCAGCGTGGCCATGGGCGGCACCGTCACCGGCGAGCACGGCGTGGGCATCGAGAAGCTCAACAGCATGTGTGTGCAGTTCAGCCCGCAAGAAAACGCCCAGATGATGGGTGTGAAGCTGGCCTTCGACCCCCAGGGTTTGCTCAACCCCGGCAAGGTGATTCCCACCCTGCAGCGCTGTGCCGAGTACGGCAAGATGCTGGTGCGCGGGGGCAAAATTTCTCACCCGGACTTGCCCCGGTTTTAGCCCAAGAGCTTTCTATAATGGGCCGGCCTCCAAGCCGGAGGCAGATTTCCATAATTCACAAAATCTCAGGAAGAATTCCCTATGTTCAAGTCCCTTGTATCCACATTGCTCATCAGCGTCGCTTTGGTTGGCTGCGCAAACCAGCGTTTTAATGTGGCTGGTGAAGGCTCCAGCACCGCGCCCAAGCTGGAAGACCGCCAGTCCTTCTTCATCAGCGGACTGGGACAAAAGCAAACCATTGACGCGGCAAAAATCTGCGGCGGCGCGGGCAAGGTTGACACTGTCGACGTAGAGCACACCTTTGTGGATGGACTGCTGGGCTTCTTCTCGCTCGGTATTTACACCCCACGCACCGCACGGGTGTATTGCAAGGCCTAAGCCACCTTCAGCGCAACAAAAGCCCTTCCTTCGAAGGGCTTTTTTTTGCCTACCAGGCATCCACACTCGGCCCCGTCCAAGGCCCCACCTTGGCCGATTGCAGGCCCGCCACCAGCCACGGCCGGGTTTGCGCCGGGTCGATCACGGCGTCAATCTCCAAGGTGGTGGCCATGGGGATCGCGCCGCCGTTGTCATACTGGCGTGCCAGCAGATTCTGAAACAAGGCCTCGCGCTCAGGGCCTGCGGGCACGGCTTCCAGCTCCTTTTTAAAGCCCAGGCGCACCGCGCCCTCCAGCCCCATGGCGCCAAACTCGCCGGTGGGCCAGGCCACGGTGAACAGGGGCGCATGGAAACTGCCCGCCGTCATGGCCATGGAGCCCAGGCCGTAGCCCTTGCGCAGCACCACACTGAAAAACGGCACGCGCAAATGGGCGGCGGCGATGAACAGGCGGCTCACATGGCGCACCTGGGCCTGCGCTTCGGTGTCCGGCCCCACCATGAAACCGGGCGTGTCCACCAGGCTCACGATCGGCAGGCCGTGGGCGTTGCACAGTTGCATAAAGCGCGCGGCCTTGTCGGCGGCATCGGCGTCGATGGCGCCGCCCAGGTGCAGCGGGTTGTTGGCCATGAGGCCCACTGGGCGCCCTTCGATGCGGGCCAGCGCGGTGTGGATGCCCACCCCAAAGCCGATGCGCAACTCCAGCAGGCTGCCCGCATCGGCCAGCCCCCGCAGCGCGGCACGGGTGTCGTAGACGCGCAGGCGGTTTTCGGGCACCACCTCGCGCAGGGCGTGCGCGGGCGGCGCGGTCCAGCTAGGCGCCGTGCCTTGGAAAAAGGACAGGTAGTGCTGGGCGGCGGCCACGGCCTGGGCCTCGTTCTCCACCAGAATGTCGATCACGCCATTGCCATGCTGCACGGCGCTGGGGCCGATTTGTTCGGGTTTGAACACGCCTAGGCCCCCGCCCTCCACCATGGCCGGGCCACCCATGCCGATGTTGCTGGCGCGGGTGGCGATGATCACGTCGCTGCAGCCCAAGAGTGCGGCGTTGCCGGCAAAACAGCGCCCGGCCACGATGCCCACCACGGGCACCTGGCCGTTGAGGCGGGCAAAACTGGCAAAGGTGGCGACGTGCAGCCCGGCCACGATGGGCATGTCCACATCGCCGGGGCGCCCGCCGCCGCCTTCGGCGAACAGCACCACGGGCAATTGGTTTTGCAGGGCGATTCCCAGCATGCGGTCGGTCTTCTGGTGGTTGCGCAGGCCCTGGGTGCCGGCCAGCACGGTGGCGTCGTAGGCCATGACCACGGTGCGCTGGCCGTTCACACAGCCGATGCCAGTCACCATGCCGTCGGCCGGGGTGTTCTGGACCAGGTCGTCGGCGCTGCGCCGGCGGCTCTGGGCCGCCACCGCCAGCGCGCCGTACTCGACGAAGGAGTCCGCGTCGCACAGGTCGGCTACGTTCTCGCGGGCGCTGCGCAGGCCCTGCGCGTGGCGCTTGGCCATGGCTTCGGGGCGGCTGGCGTCCAGGGTGTGGGCATGGCGCTGCTGGACCTTGCGCAAATCGGCACGCGGCGCATCGGCGTGGTCGGGTAGCGCGGGTGGTGCAGGGCTGGCGCCGGGTTGGGAGGGGATTTTATTGGTCTTTTCTGCCTCTAGCCCTTGCGGAATATGCGCAAGCAGCTCTAAATTTGATAGCAAATCACCTTCTGCCACCGCTTCTCCGGCGGCATAGAAATGGAACTGCACCCGCCCCGCCTGGGGTGCGTGCACTTCGTGTTCCATCTTCATGGCCTCCAGAACCAGCAGCACGTCGCCAGCGGCCACGGCCTCGCCGGGCTGAACCAGCCATTGCACCAATTGCGCCTGTAGGGGGGATCGAATTTCTAGCATGCTGGCATTGTGGGACAGCACTGGGCTGCCAGCCACGGGTGATGGTCATCTGCGGGACAAGGGTGATGGCAGCGTGGTGAAATACCTTTCTTGAGAATTCCGACCACCCCCAGCTAAAGGCATCCGGCTATGCAACTCGCTCCTTTGATTGAACTCAGCCGAGGCGGCACGCCCGAATGCCTGCACTTCGGCTCCGTGGCGGTGGTCAACACCCGGGGGCAACTGCTGGCCCAGGCAGGCGATCCCCATGGGATCACCTTCACCCGCTCCACCCTGAAAGTGCTGCAGGCCCTGCCCTTTGTCGAGGCCGGTGGGCCGCAGCAATTCGGGTTTTCAACCGCGCAGGTGGCCCTGCTGTGCGCCAGCCACAGCGGCGAAGACATGCACGTCACCCAGGTGCAGCACATGCTGGAGACCACCGGCCTGACGTACAAAACCCTGCGCTGCGGCTGCCATGTGCCGGGCATCTTCACCCTGCTGGACCAGGCACCGCCCGCAGGGCTTGTGTTTGACGAGCGGCACCACAACTGCAGCGGCAAACACGCCGGTTTTCTGGCCTACTGCGTGCAGCACGACCTGCCGCTAGACGACTACCTCAACCCCAGCCATCCCCTGCAGCAAGCCATTCGCCGCGAGGTGGCCCGGGCGGTCGGCATGGACACGGCGGATTTGAAAATGGGCATCGACGGCTGCTCGGCCCCCAACTACGCCATGCCCCTGTCACGCCTGGCCTATGGTTATGCACGGCTGGCCAGCGGTGAGCGCGATGCCGAGTTGGGCGGCAGTTTCGCCCCGCTTCTGGAGGCCATGACCACGCACCCCGAGATGGTGAGTGGCACCGGGCGCAGCGATCTGGCCTTCATGCAGGCCGGGCGCGGCGACTGGGTGAGCAAGGTGGGCGCCGACGGCGTGCAGGTGGTGGGGAGCCAAAGCCGGGGCGAGGCCTTTGCCATCAAGATCAGCGACGGCAACAAAGCCGCCCTGTTTGCCACCACCGTGGAGGTGCTGGACCAGCTGGGCTGGCTGGACGACGCCGCCCGCCAAGCCCTGCAGCCCTGGCGCGCACAAACGCTGCTCAATGCCCGAGGCCTCCCCGTGGGGGAACGCCGGCCGGTGTTTACCTTGCAAAAACCCTGAATCGAAGGCCCGGGCTCAGTCCCGCCGCAGGGTGAAGGTCTCAAACAAGGCCGCCACACGCTCCACCAGCTCCGCGCTGGGGTAGCCCGCCGTGCTGGCAGCGCCCAAGGCCGGGTCCACGCAGCCCGTGCCGCGAAACACCTGCAAGGCGTAGTGGCGCACGCCCAAGGCGCTTAAAGTTTGCGCCAATGCCAGAAGGTCTGGCTCGGACTGCAGGGCCGGGTGCACCGTGGTGCGGAATTCGTGTGCCACGCCGCTGGCCAGCACCTGCGCGGCACTGTCCCAGACCCCTCGCGCACTGTCGCGCACCCGGGTGATGGCGTCATAGCCCTGCGGCGTCGCCTTGATATCCATACCCACCCAGTCCACCAGCGGCAGCACCTCCTGCAGACGCCGGGGGTACATGCCGGCAGTGTGCAGACCCACACAGAAGCCCAGCGTGCGCACTTGGCGCATCGCCTCCGCCAGTGCAGGGTCCATGGTGGGCTCGCCGCCGCTGAAGACCACTGCGTCGATCAGCCCCACGCGCCGCTGGAATAGCGCCAGCACCTGTGCCCACGCCACCGGGCTGTCTTCGGTGCGGGGCTGCAAATGGGGGTTATGGCAATACGCGCAAGCCCAGGGACAGCCCTGCACAAACACCACCGCCGCCAATTTACCGGGGTAGTCGGTGGCGGTGAAGGGCGTGATGCCGCCTACTTTGAGTGGCAATTGCGCTCGCTGAAATAGGTGCGCTCATGGAATTCGCCCTTCTTGCCGGTGTTGAAGGACGCCATGGGCCGGTGGTAGCCCATCACGCGGGTCCACACTTCGCAGCGTTGGCGTTCGTCGTCGCGCAGGACGAGGGTGGCGGCTTGGGGGGCCAGGAATTGTTGTTCGCTCAGATCGGTCATCGGGGGTTTCCTTGGAGGTTTGTCGGTAGGGATTCGTTACTGCTGCGCAGCGCGGGGTGCATGCGGCTCAGTGCGCTGCTTCCAATTGCTTGCGGGCAATCAGATCGGCATCACACTTGGGGCAAAAATCGTGGCGCCCGCCCAGGTAGCCGTGCTTGGGGCAAATCGAAAACGTGGGCGTGACGGTGATGTAGGGCAGGCGAAAGCGCGACAGCGCGCGTTTGACCAGTTGGCGGCAGGCTTCGGCGCTGCTCAGCGGCTCGGTCATGTACAGGTGCAACACGGTGCCGCCGGTGTATTTGCGCTGCAGGTCGTCCTGCATCTCCAATGCCTCGAACGGGTCGTCGGTGTAGCCCACCGGCAACTGGCTGGAGTTGGTGTAATAGGGCATGTCTTTCGTGCCCGCTTGCAGAATGTCGGAGAACTGCTTGGCGTCTTCCTTGGCAAAGCGGTAGGTGGTGCCTTCGGCTGGGGTGGCTTCCAGGTTGTACATGTGGCCGGTCTGGTCCTGAAACTCCAACATGCGCGCCCGCACATGGTCGAGCAAACGAATGGCGAAGGCGTGGCCCCACTCGGTGCTGATGTCCTCGCGGTCCTGGGTGAAATTGCGAATCATCTCGTTAACGCCGTTGATCCCCAGTGTGGAGAAGTGGTTGCGCAGCGTGCCCAGGTAGCGCTTGGTGTACGGGAACAGGCCGTTGTCCATGTGCCGCTGGATCACCTTGCGCTTGATCTCCAGGCTGTCGCGGCCCAGTTCCAGCAGGGTGTCCAGTTCTTTCAGCAGGCCCGGCTCGTCGCCCTGGTGCAGGTAGCCCAGGCGCGCGCAATTGATGGTGACCACACCCAGCGAACCCGTCTGTTCGGCCGAACCAAACAGGCCGTTGCCACGCTTGAGCAACTCGCGCAGGTCCAGTTGCAGGCGGCAGCACATGGAGCGGATCATGTTCGGCTTGAGTTCCGAATTGATGAAGTTCTGGAAGTAGGGCAAGCCGTACTTGGCCGTCATCTCGAACAGGGCTTCGGCGTTCGGGCTGTACCAGTCGAAGTCTTCCGTCATGTTGTAGGTGGGAATGGGAAAGGTGAACACCCGGCCCTTGGCGTCGCCTGCCATCATCACCTCGATGTAGGCGCGGTTGACCATGTCCATCTCGGCCTGGCAGTCGCCATAGGCAAAGTCCACCTCCTGGCCCGCAATCACCGGCACCTGTTCACGCAAGTCTTCCGGACAAATCCAGTCGAAGGTCAGGTTGGTAAAGGGGGTCTGGGTGCCCCAGCGGGAGGGCACGTTCAGGTTGTAAATCAGCTCCTGCAAACACTGGCGCACGGCGGCATAGTCCATGCGGTCCTTTTTGACGAAGGGTGCCATGTAGGTATCGAACGAACTGAAGGCCTGCGCCCCGGCCCACTCGTTTTGCAGCGTGCCCAGAAAGTTGACGATCTGCCCGACCGCGCTCGACATGTGTTTGGGCGGGCCGCTCTCCACCTTGCCCGGCACCCCGTTCAGGCCTTCATTGAGCAGGGTGCGCAGCGACCAACCGGCGCAGTAACCGGCCAACATGTCCAGGTCATGGATGTGTATCGCTGCGGTACGGTGTGCCGCACCCACCTCGGGCGGGTAGACGTGGTTGAGCCAGTAGTTGGCAATCACCTTGCCCGAGACATTGAGGATCAGGCCGCCCAGCGAATACCCCTGGTTGGCATTGGCGTTGACACGCCAGTCGAGCTGCTGCAGGTACTCGTTCATGCTGGACTCCACGTCCACCAGGGTCTTGCGGTCGTTGCGCAGCTTTTTGTGCTGCTCGCGGTAAACGATGTAGGCGCGCAGGGTCTTGGGGTAGCCGGCGTCGAACAGGGCGGCTTCGACTGCGTCCTGGATCTGCTCGATGTGCGGTGTGGCGTGGCCCTGGACCTTGATTTTTGGCACCACCAGGTACTGGGTGAGGCGCAGCGCCTCGGCGCCATCAAACTCAGCCGTGACCTGCGCCGCCCGCTCCAGGGCCTGTGCAATTTTGCACGCATCGAAGGGTTTGATGCCTCCGTCGCGTTTGATGATGTGGGTGAAGACGGGTGCGATATGTGAGCTCAATGTTATCCCCTGAAACACCATAGGTAGTGCGGAGACGAATGCTACCCACTATATGTAGTGCCAACAAGCCCAGTTAAATTTGTTATCGGGATCGTTGATCTGGATCAGAAGTTGGTCGATATCCCAGTTGTTGCGCCACAAAACCATCAAACGCGGCCACCAGGGGTTGCAGTGCCTGGGGGTCGCGCCCCAGTTGCGCCAAGGCGGCGCAAGTCGCCTCCAGTGTGGACAGTTGGTCCGGGCGATGGGCTTTGCGGATGCGGTAATTGGAAGCCGGCAGGTCGCACAAAGACAGGCGGGGCAACTGCTGCAAGAGTGGATTGAGGTACAACATCTTGCGGCTCTTGCGCCAAGTGCCGTCCAACACCACCAAGCGCAATTGCGCGGGATCACACAGCACCGCTGGCTCCAGGGCGGGATGCGCCGCGATGCCCATGGAGCGGTCGTGCGGGGTCTGGGGGTACAACAAAACCGTGGTTTTAGGCTGGTTGGCCCCTGCCCCAGGCCGAAAAGGCGCCGTCAGCAGCGCCTGCAATTCCTGCGGCGCAAACACCTCCCCGGTCACCATACGGCTGTTTGGCAAGCTCATATGCAGCAGCCGCGCACTGCCTTTGGCCTGGTTCACCTCCAGCGGATGCTGCAAGACCAGCACCTCCACCGCATGGGTCACCGGCACCACCCAAGGGCAGATACAGCTGCTTTGGGGGCGCAGGCAACACACACAGCGGGTGCGGCGAGAGGGAGTCGGGGTGGTCATGGAGGTCGCAAGCAATGCGTCGGAGCGGGTGGAGCCGGGGTGGTAAAAGTAACAGTTTGTACTTTTCGCCCAAGCATAGCCCGAATGGGCCATTGGCCGCTATGCTTGCCCGCGAGTGAATTCGTTGGGCGACCCACAATAATATTGAGATGGGGTCGAGGGAGGTCTCAATGGGTGTTGAGACCTCGGTAGCAACGTTTGCGGAGGCCTCACCATGTATACGAATCCCCAGTTTTCAAACAAGACCGACATCCAGGGCCTGATCCAGGCCTTTGTGCTCAACCACGGAGAGAACGCCCTGAGCAGCAAGGTCACAGCCGCCCAATGGGAAGCTTTGGCCAACTACATGCAGCCGTTCACCCTGGCGCAAAGCCAGGTATTGATCAAACAAGGCGCCCACGACCGCACCCTGTATTTTGTGGAAAGCGGCAGTTTGAGCGTGCATTTTGAGGACGAAAAGGAACGCATCCGCCTGGCGCTGGTGGGTTCCGGCTCGGTCCTGGGCGAAGGGGGTTTCTTCTCCCACCTGCCGCGCAATGCCACCGTGCAAGCCGCCACCGAATGCAAGATGTGGGGCATCACACCCAACCGGTTTGCGGAACTTTCGCAACGCCTGCCCGCAGCAGCCTTGGCCTTGACCATGGCACTGGGCGCCATCGTGTGCAAACGCATGCAGGACCGCCGCCGGCGTATTGCGGTCACCTGAAACGGGGCATTCGCAAGTCCCCCCTGCGCCCAACACACGGGCCTCCGCATGGGCGCCCGACACGGTTGATTCTGTTGCGTTTTCTCATCCAATTCGCGGTGGGGCAGGCCTAGCATTCCTTTGCACGCTGTGCACCAAGGCATGAAGTATCCGGCCCCTCTCTGAACCGACAAGGAACACCATGGAAACGACCTATGTCCTGATCGCCGATGCCCACCGCGCACGCTGCTACGAGCGGCAACTCCCGGGCCATGTACTGGTGGAGGTGGCCGATTTCGTGTTTCCGCAAACCAGATCCTCCGCTGAAACGGATGCCGGTGATTGGACAGGCCCAGCCGACAAAGGCCATGGCCGCACAGCCCACGCCGGCACGCAGTTCGAACCACGCACCGAAGTGCCCGACAAAGAGCGCGCCAACTTCGCACAACAATTGGCCACGTACCTCAATGCCGCAGTGGCTGAACAACGTTGTCACGCACTGGCTCTGATCGCCACCAGTCCTATGCTGGGCGATCTCAAGCCCTTGCTGGCTCCAGCCGCCTCCAAGGCTCTGCGCCGTACCGTGGCGAAAGACCTCACCCATTACACCGGGCCAGAGTTGTACGAGCGTGTCAGCCGTGCCCTGGAGTGGCCCGATTGAGGGGCGATGGGCAAACAACCCGGGGCTGCGTCCAAACCGGGGCCATTAGGGTCATGGCCCACCCAGCGCAAGCTCTGGTTTCAATTCCATGGCCAAGGCGCGAATAGCGGGCTCGTCCAGCGTTTCCTTGTCCAGCAAGGCGCGTGCGCCACGCTCCAGCACATCGCGGTTGGTGCGCAAAATAGCGGTCGCCCGCGCGAAGCCGTCCATCACGATGCCCCGGATGGCTTCGTCAATTCGCCGCTGCGTTTCCTGCGACATGGAGGCGGCGTGGGGAAACACGGCTTCCGGCACATCCAGCATCTGCGGGCGCTGCTGCTCCAGTGCCACGTAGCCCAAGCCCTCGTCCATACCGTAACGGGTCACCATGTCGCGGGCCATGCCGGTGGCCTTGACCAGGTCATCCGCCGCCCCGGTGGACAGCACATTGAACACCAGCTTTTCAGCCGCACGCCCGGCCAGCAAGACCGCTATTTTTTGCTCCAGCTCAGGGCGGGTGACCAGGTAGCGGTCTTCGGTGGGGCGCTGGATGGTATAGCCCAAAGCGCCAATGCCGCGCGGGATGATGGACACCTTGTGCACCGGGTCCGTGCCTTTCTGCGCCAGCGCCACCAGCGCATGGCCCATCTCGTGGAACGCCACGGCTTCGCGCTCTCGGGGGTTGAGCACCCGGCTCTTGCGCTCCAGGCCGGCCACCACCCGTTCCACCGCGGCCGTGAAGTCTGCCAGCGTGACATGCTCCGCTTTGCGCCGGGTGGCCACCAGCGTGGCTTCGTTCACCAGATTGGCCAGGTCCGCACCGCTGAAGCCGGGGGTCAGGCCGGCGACGTCCTCCAACTTCAAGCGGGCGTCCAAGGTGATTTTGCGCACATGCACCTTCAGGATATCGGTGCGGCCCTTGCGATCCGGGCGGTCCACCAGCACCTGGCGGTCAAAACGGCCCGCGCGCAGCAGGGCGGGGTCCAGCACTTCGGGGCGGTTGGTGGCCGACAGAATGATCAGGCCGACCGAAGAGTCGAAGCCATCCATTTCCGAGAGCAGCTGGTTCAGCGTCTGCTCCTTCTCGTCATGTCCACCCAAACCCGGAAAGGCGCCACGGGCACGCCCCAGTGCGTCCAATTCGTCGACAAAAATGATGGCGGGAGCCCGCAAACGCGCCTGCTCGAACAAATCCCGCACCCGCGCAGCCCCCACACCGACAAACATCTCGACGAACTCGCTGCCCGAAATCGAAAAGAAGGGCACGCCCGCCTCCCCCGCCACCGCTTTGGCCAACAGGGTCTTGCCCGTGCCCGGCGGCCCCACCAGCAGCACCCCTTTGGGAATATGGGCGCCCAAACGGCCATATTCCTGCGGGTGCTTGAGGAAGTCCACCACCTCTTCCAGCTCGTGGCGTGCTTCATCAACCCCGGCCACGTCGGCAAAGGTAATACCCGTGTTGGTTTGCACGTAAATCTTGGCGCGGCTTTTGCCAATGGAGAGGAAGCCGCCCATGCCCTGCTTCTCGGCGAAATTGCGAAACAGGAAAAACCAGACTCCAAAAAACACCAGCGCGGGCAAGGTCCACGACAGCAGGTCTTTCAGAAACGTGTTGTCCACCACCCGGGTGTAGGGCACCTTGTATTTTTCCAGGCGCGCAGCCAGCTCGGGCTCCACCCGTACGGCTACCAGGGTGGTCTTGTTTCCATCCGCGGCTTTGAGTTGCCCAACGACGGTTTTCTCGGACACCGTGACGTTGTCAATGCGCCCCTCCTCCAGGGCCTTTTCAAATTCACTGTAAGGCACCACTTGCGCATGGCTGGCGTACTGCCACAGGTTTTGGAGCACCAGCAACAGGACGAGCGCTATGGCCCAGTAGCCCAGATTCCACGTCTGCTTCTTGTCCAATGCCTGCCCCCACACGGTACGGGTTGAAGCCTTCAGGCTACGCGCGGGCGCTATCGCAGGTGTGCGATTTCTCAAAGGGACTCGCATTAGCGCCCACTAGCATCCGGGTTCGAAGCGGAGGCTGGTGCAGAGTGCAAACCCTTTGAAAAGGACGATCCATGCGACGCAAAACACTCATCCTGGCGTTGATCACGGCGGGCTTGGTGATGGCCGCAACATCGGCGGCCTTCAGCATCAATCCCATGCACTGGTTTTTCCCCAAAACCCAGTTCGGTACCGCGTCCACCGACGCAGTGGCCCTGGCGCAAGCGCCGACGCCGGCACCTGCCGCCGTGCCTGCCTTGCCCAGCGGCAGCACCCCCAATTTTCGCGCCATCGTGCAAACGGCGGGGCCTGCGGTGGTGGGCGTCACCGTGGCCGGTCTGCACACTGCCGACCCGGATGAATTCGCGTTGGATCCCAACGATCCATTTTTCCAATTTTTCCGCGGCTTACCGGGCTTTCAGTGGCGGATGCCCAGGCAGGGCCCGGGAGGCACCATCCCGTTTCGCAGCCAAGGATCCGGCTTCATCATTGACAGCGACGGCCTGATCCTGACCAACGCACACGTGGTACGGGACGCCAAGGAAGTCACCATCAAACTCAGCGACCGGCGCGAGTTCAAAGCCAAAGTGCTGGGCAGCGACACGTCCACCGATATTGCCGTGCTGCGCATTGATGCCAAAAATCTGCCGGTGGTGCGCCTGGGGGATGCACAGCAGCTCCAGGTTGGCGATCCCGTGCTGGCCATTGGCTCGCCTTTTGGTTTTGAGCAAAGCGCCACCCAGGGCATTGTGAGCGCCAAAGGCCGCTCGCTGCCGGGCGATGCCGCAGTACCTTTCATTCAGACCGACGTGGCCGTGAATCCGGGGAACTCAGGCGGCCCCCTCTTCGACGGCACCGGCGCGGTGGTGGGCATCAATGCACAAATCTATTCCCAGTCAGGCGGCTACCAAGGCCTGTCGTTTGCCATTCCCATCAACGTGGCACTGAAAGTGAAAGACCAGATCGTCGCGACGGGGCAGGCCTCGCATGCCCGGCTGGGGGTCACCGTTCAGGACCTGAACCAGGCCTTGGCAGAGTCTTTCGGCTTGGCTCGGCTGGAGGGTGCGTTGATCACCCAAGTTGCACCGGGCAGTGCAGCCGCCAAGGCCGACCTGAGCCCGGGCGACGTGATCACGGAGTTCAATGGCGAGCCCATCCTCCGCGCGGGGGATTTGAGCAGCCGCATCAGTCTGGCAAGGCCGGGCGAAACGGTACGACTCCACGTCTGGCATGACAGGGCGGCCCGCGAGGTGACTGTGAAACTGGGACGTGCCGGGGATGGCACCCGCCCCCCCGCCCCACGGGACGCCAAGGTTGCGCCGGGGCAACTGGGCCTGAGCTTGCGCCCGCTCACCCGCGACGAGCTCAGCAAGGCGCAGTTGCAAGGCGGGCTGTTGGTGGAAGGGGTGGCCGGTGCGGCCGCACGCGCGGGCCTATTGCCTGGTGACGTGCTGCTGGACATCAATGGCACACCCCTGAAATCCGTAGACCAGGTGAAAGCCGTACTGGAGAAAAAACCCAAAGGCGTGGCGCTGCTGGTTTTGCGCGATGGCGACCGCATCTTCGTGCCGGTGGAGTTGGAATAATGCTGCCCCATGCAGCGCTCGCCAGGCCCAAAAACGGTCTGTTGACCCGCTTTTTGCAAGGGCTGCATCCGCAGGCCGACATACCGCTGCGGCTGGCCTTGTGGAACGGCTGGGAACATGACTTCAGTGCAGACCCGCGTGTCACGATACGCCTGCCTGGACCCGGGGCGTTGCGCTACTTTGTACCGCCCAGTTTGGACAACCTGGCAGAGGGTTATGTCCACGGCCACTTCGATGTGCAGGGCCATGCGCAGGATGTGATCCATGTCGCGTCCCAACTCGCGCAAGCGGGGGTACCCATGCAAGGCCGCTTTGCGCGGATCTTCCGCCCCGGCCACCACAACCGCACCCGGGATGCCCATGCCATTGAACACCACTACGATGTTTCCAATGACTTCTACCGCTTGTGGCTGGACCCGGAGATGGTCTACTCCTGCGCGTATTTTCCTACCCAGACCGAAACGCTGGAGCAGGCCCAAAGCGCCAAGCTGGACCACATCTTGAACAAAGTCATGCTCCAGCCCGGTGAGCGTTTGTTGGACATCGGTTGCGGCTGGGGTGCCTTGGTGATCCGTGCCGCACAAAAATATGGGGTGCATGCGGTGGGCATCACCCTTTCCAAAAACCAATATGCGCTGGCGTTCGAGCGGGTGGCCCAGGCCGGGTTAAGCGGGCAGGTGGAGATTCGCCTGCAGGACTACCGCGACATGGAGGTGCGTGATGGGCTGTTTGACAAAATCACGTCGGTGGGCATGTTCGAGCATGTGGGTCTCAACCACTTGGGCGCCTACTTCGGAAAAATTTCTTCCCTGCTCCAGGACGGCGGCCTGGTCTTGAACCATGGCATCACTTCCACCGACCCGGACAGCGGGGCCACGCCCCTGGGTGCGGCGGATTTCATCCACAAATATGTATTTCCCAACGGCGAGTTGCCCCACATCAGCCTGGCCCTGAAAGACATGCAATCGGCTGGACTGGAGGTACTGGACGTGGAGTGCCTTCGCCGCCATTACACCCGCACACTGTCGCTGTGGGTGCAGAACTATGAAACCCAAAGCGATGCCATTCGGGGCCTGGTGGACGAGACCACCTTTCGCATCTGGCGCATGTACCTGGCGGGATGCGTGCATGCTTTTGCCCACAACTGGGTGTCGCTGCACCAGGTCTTGGCCTGCAAGGCGGGGGGCAGTGAACAACTCAATCCCACCCCCTGGTCGCGCGCCTATATGTATGCCTGACCCTTTTCCATGCCTGACATTGAGGCCAAGCTGAGGTTTCTGCGTTCTCCCCATGCCTATGGTCAATCCAGCACGGCCGTGGACTGCATTGAAACCCACATGTCATGGCTGTTCCTGGTGGGCACGCGGGTTTTCAAACTCAAAAAAGCGGTTTGTTTTCCTTTTCTCGACTTCACAACCCTTAAAGCGCGGGAGTTTTATTGCCAGGAAGAAGTCCGCCTGAACGTGCGTTTGGCACCGGGCGTGTACCTTGGCGTGGTGGCGCTCCAGTGGCACGATGGCGCCTTCACGCTGGTGCCCGGGGCCCAATTGCCAGCCCCTGGTGAAACCCAGGACTGGCTGGTACTGATGCGCCGTTTGCCTTTGCACCAAACATTGCTCCACCGCATCCACAACCACCATGTCAACGACGGTGACCTGGAGGCCTTGGTCCGCCTGCTGGGCGCCTTTTACAAGGGGGCGCCGCCCATGGCATTGGACGGGGCTAGCTATGTAAGCCAGTTTCAACACCCCCAACCGACCAACCGCGGGGTGTTGTTGCATCCGCCATTCCAGCTTCCCGATGCCGCACAAGCGATGGACCGTTTCGATGCGGCGCTGGCCCAGGGTGCCGACCTGTTGCGTGCCCGCGCGTCCCACCAACGCATCGTGGACGGACATGGCGATCTTCGTCCAGACCATATCTTCTTGCGGCATCCGCCCGTGGTCATTGACTGCCTGGAATTCAACGCCGCCTTGCGCCAGGTGGACCCCTTTGATGAACTGGCGTATTTGGGTTTGGAGTGCGACATGGCGGGTGCACCGTGGATCGGCCCGCGCCTGATACAGGGGCTGGCCCGCGCCCTGCGCGACCAACCGCCCCCTGCCTTGGTGCACTTGTATACGGCGCACCGGGCTCTGCTACGCGCCCGCCTTGCCGTGGCCCATTTGCTGGACCCCCATCCCCGTACGCCCGAAACATGGCTGCCTTTGGCCGAACGCTACCTGCAGCGGGCCCTTGCAGCCACCGAGGCATTCACATCGTCCATGCGCCATGGCTGGCCTTGATCGCTTGGGCCAACAGCGGCACGCTGCTGGCGCAGATGAGTTTGCTGCGCATCTGCGCCTGCGCAGCCAGGCGAAACGACGGAACGCTGTCCGTCACCACCACGTTGGCAATGCTGTCATCGGCCAAAGTCTGCTCTGCCGCCCCGGTAAAGAGCCCGTGCGCAGCAAATGCAATGACCCGCCCAGCCCCCGCCGCTCTGAGCGCCGTCGCCGCCCGGCGCATGGTATCCCCGCTGGCAATGAGGTCGTCCAGCAACAAAACCGTCATGTCCTGAACATCCCCCGCCACCAGATTTTCACTGCGCACCACGCCCGCGCTACGCCGCTTGTCCACCATCGCAAACCCCACGGCTTGCAGCAATGATTTTTCCAGGGACTCGCGCCACAACTGCGCCCGCTTCACCCCTCCCGGATCAGGTGAGGCGACCGCCAGTACATCACCCGCGGCGAGCTCACGCGCAACGGCATCAAAGACGCGATGCGCCACCAGATGCAAGGTGCTGCACCGAAAGGCATTCTGAAACGCAGCCACGTTATGCGCCTCCAGAACGATCACCTGTGCGGTGCCAACCGCCTCGAACATCTGCGCAACATAGCGCGAACCCACCGGATCGAACGCTTGGGTCTGCCGGTCCTTGCGGGCATATGCAAGGTAGGGCAAGACCGCCGTGACCCGCGCCGCACCGTGCTCGCGCAAGGTGGCGATAAACATCAACATTTGGCATAACTTGTCGTGTGGGCTTTTTTCCGAATCACCGTACAGGCTGTGCAGCACATAGGCGTCCCGCCCACGCGGGTCCTGCAAGGGCCTGAGCTTGCGCTCGCCATCTTCAAAACTGCGATTTTCGTGGGGTGCAAGTGGCACGCTCAGGTAGACCGCCAGCGCCTGTGCCAAGGTGGCGTCGGAGTCCAGTGCATAGATCAACATCACACACGCGCTTTCAGGGCGCACCCGGTGCGCTGGGTGCATGCGCCCATCGGGTCGCAAAAAATGCCCTTATAAAGGGCTCCACTTGCGCCAGTGGCAGGTGGTCGATACCTGCGGCCCCCATGCGGCCACCACCCCCAAACGGGCGGCACAAGTCTACGGCCCCCACCTGTGCAAGCTGCGGTGCACGCACACTCACCACGACTCCGCCCCCGGCAGCCGGCCGAAGCAAAGCATAGGCACGCGCAGGATCGGTGCTGGTCAGCGCATTGCCCATGCTGCCAATCACCCTGCGGCTCCAAGCCGTATCTGGCAACCAATAGACCTGCGCGCGCTCGGTCTGGCGATACGGCTCCAAGGTCTTGGCCTGCTGCAAGTCCCCCTGGCGCAAGGCGCTCAGCTCCTGCCCAATGGACTCGTGCTGAAGCAGATGCAAGGGGTTGGAATAACGCACCATCGTTTGGAACAACTGCCACGGCGGTATATGCACATCCTGCTCCTGGTCACCGTAGGCGTTGTAATTGATGGACTCGCCCAGGTCCCGAAGCTGCCGGCACTCTTGCGCCGACAAACCCACCTCCTGTGCCAGGCGCTCCGCCACGCGGATCAGATTGTCACCAAAGGCGCCCACGACCGCCCAGGCACGAAATCGGCCGCCAAGGTAGCGGTCAACCAGCAGGCTGGTGCAGGTATCGCTGGCGGTGTCAATGTGCGCGTCCAACAAGGGGTGCACCGGAATGTCCCCCGCCTCGTGGTGGTCAAAGTAACGCACGCTTACACCGGCATCGAGCAAACGCAGCAACGCCGAATGGTTCCGGCGCAAGGAGATATCACACACCAGTACCCCATCGCCCCGCACCGCCTGCACCCGCTCCAACAGTTCAATATCGCGTTTCAAGCCGGTGAGCAAGCGGGCCCCCTGTGGCGCATGCAAACGCCATTGCACAACGGCGCACAGACCGTCGGCATCGCCATTGCATACGTCGATTTGCATAAAAATTCGGCTCTCGGCGTTGTTCCCCACAGGCGCACGGGTATTCAGGGTTGTCTTTGGTACAGGCCGATCAATTCAGCACGGGCCAGCACATGGCCTTGCATCGCATTCCAAAGCACCGCCTTGGTGGGTATGTTCAGTTTGGGGAGTGGGGTATCCAAGGCAAACAATTTGAAAAAATAGCGGTGCCGGGCCACGGGTGGGCAGGGCCCGCCATAGCCCGTGCGCCGCCAATCGTTCAGCCCCTGCAAGGTCCCCGCAGGAAGACTGGCAGCGCTAACCCCTTCCGGCAATCCGAGGGCCTGCGGCGGGATGTTGTAGAGAACCCAATGCACCCAGGTCTGCACCGGCGCCTTGGGGTCGGGCGCATCGGGGTCATCCACAATCAGGGCCAGACTCTTCGTGTCGGCGGGCACTCCCGTCCATTGCAGCCCAGGCGGGATATCGTCACCATCGCAGGTGTGGCGCACGGGGATCAGCCCCTCATGTAGAAATGAAGCCGAGGTCAGAATGAATGGGGTCAGCATGGTCATACTTTCTGAGTGGATGGTTCACAAGCCGTCATCGGCGTCAACCGGTGCCCAAGAGCGCACAAAACCGTTCACCGTCCCGGCGCCCCAGGTCAAAAGCGGACTGCACAGCGGCATCGTCGGTGTAGTCCCATGCACCGACAGGAATGGGTTGGGAGGGTTGCACATAGGTACGCCCAGGAACCACAGGAAGCGTCCTGAATTGGCGTGTGAGGAGCACCAGCGTTTCAGCACCCGGGTGTGGCACACCGTCGGCGGGCACATTGTTCACCACACCGCCATCAAACAGATCGATGCCATTGCGCCTGGCTTGCGGCGTCAAAGGCGGAACGCAGGACGAGGCAATGATGAGGTCCGCCAATGTTTCGGGGGTCGCGCAGTCGCGCACCGAGAGGTACAGCGGCCTGAAACCGATGCGGGCACCCGTGGAGGCGTGAACAGCCTCTTGGCCCCAGGCATCGACCCCAACCGAAATCGCCCCCAGCAACATCGCCACACGCCGCGAGGCCCAATACGGGGGGCATGCAATCAGCACGCGAATCTCAGGGCCTTGGTGCAAACGGCGAATGGCCTGCGCGTCAATGCTGCCCAATATGGCAGCACGGTACATAGGGCCATGTGGAAATACGGGTTTTTTGCGCAGCAAGTTGTGCAGATAAAGATTGCGTTTGTTCAACGCAATGGCCCGCTTGTAGCCGCTAAACCCCTGGTCAAACGTCCCCGCAAACAGCGCGCACGCCACAGCGGCACCGGCGCTGACCGCCACCACGGCGGACGGCGCCAAATCCAATGCGGCTGCCGCTATCGACCAGAACCCCGCCTGCCACAGGCATCGGTTCCCCCCCCCTGCGAAGACCACGTTTTCAAAATGTGCCACCTGCCAACTCGGAAATCAGGGCCTGTACACGCCAATCCGTCTTGTTCATTTCGATCTCCAATACGTTGATCTGGAGCTAACGTTGTACCGTGGTGACTTCCCAGACGATTGTGATATGTCAAGAAACGGCCTTGAAAGCAGGGACAGGCCCGTGGCCTAGTCAAACACCAGTGCCAGGTGCCGCCCGAAGCAACAGATTCAGTTCGTCCACGGCATGTTCCCAATTCGCGTCTTCAAGAAATTTTTCTTGCAAGAGGGCGGCTTGCGCTGGCGTCCAAAAGGGCGCGTCACTCAATCTGATGTTGGCCGCCAATGGCGCGTGCGTCGCCAGAAACCCTTGGACTCCCTGGGCATCCGCGGGCAAGCCCAACTGGGTGAAAAGCTCAGAAACATTGTGTACATGATTGCCCATAACTCCCCTTTACATTCACACCGGTAAACCCCGAGACAACCGGGTTTCATTGGCTGCACGGACTGCGCTTGCGTAGACATCTGGCTCCCCCGGAGGTCGTGTCTTGAACCGCCGGTGGACCCAGAAGTACTCTGCTGGCGTTTGCAGAATATGGGTCTCAATGAATTGGTTCATGCGACGCGTCGCCTGGGCGATGTCCGTACCCGGATAGTGATCCCATGGCTCCAAAAAAGCAACCCTCCACCCCCGGTACCCCGGCAATACCGTGGCCACCACCGGGACCACCGTCGCCCCGGTCAGCGCAGCTATTCGGGCCGGTGCGGTCAGGGTCGCGGCGGGGATGCCGAAGAAGGGAGAAAACTCGGCATCCTTCGCACCAAAATCCATGTCCGGGCACATAAAAAACGGCATGCCATCACGCATGGCGCGAATCACGGGCTTGATGCCTTGTGACCGGGAAAACAGCGCCGCCGGTCGAAAGCGTGAACGGCCCTTGCGCAGCGCGTGGTCAAACACCGCATTGCTCTGGCGCGCGTAAACGGAGCACCCGGACACCTCCATCGCCACCGCCACCCCGGCCACATCCAGGCTCACAAAATGGGGGCACAGCAAAATCGTGGGGCCGGACTGCAGGGTTTGCAATGGCAATCCGGGCTCCACCACAATCAGACGCCGCAACCGTTGCTCAGACGCCCACCACAAAATACTGCGTTCCAGCATGCTTCGGGTATAGGCCTGAAAGTGCTGGCGTGCGACCACACGTCGCTCCCCTTCAGACCACTCGGGAAAGCACAGGCGCAGATTGGTCAGCGCAATGCGGCGGCGGGACTTGGCCATCCCAAACACCACCATCCCCACCCCGTCGCCCAGCCGCCCCAGAACGGGCAAGGGCAACCAGTGCAACACCCACAGCAAGACCAGCAGCACTCTCATGCAGCAGCGGCTTCAAAATAGTCAGCAATGGTCAACATGGAATCTCCGGCAAAGCAACGTGAAGAATGGGGCAACAGCCGCAGGCTTACTGTCGGAGATTCACAAAAAACAGGGCTTGCTTTTTCGCAAGGAATCCATGGACCGCAGGCATTGCCATTTCTCAATGCCCCCTTCTGGTGCACACTTAGCATCCCTGCGCGGGGGCACGCCATGCAAGACACATCGAACAACAGCACACCAGGGGAAATCGCCGACTTTTGCTACCAATTACATAGCTGCTTGCGCAATGGATATAAGGGCTAGAGGCATTTATTACTTAAATTTTCAGAAACCCCATGGCAATCCACAAATCCGCCAATTCACCCAACACACGCCGTGCACAGGGCGCGCGGCTCCTGCGCAAAAAATACACGCTCCGGCTACCACTGGCGCTGGCGTCCCGCGTGGAAGCCCTGTGCGAGATGCATCCCCTGAGCACACGCTCCCAACTCATCGGGGATTTGCTGGGTTTGGGTTTGGCCGAGGTTGAACGTGCACGTTCCGACCCTAACGACGCACCGACAAGCCAGGTTCCTGACATGCACCAGCCGATCTATTTGCTGACGGGGCCTTTCTCCGAGTTTCACCACCTGAGCTACAAGCACCATTTGGCCTTGGAACATGCACTGGACAAGGAAGACCCTCCATCCATGCCGCCTGTGGATGGGTACACACTGGGCGACCACGAATAGTGTTTTGCTAGTCCATTCGGACTATTGATGCCCTTCGCGAGTCCCCCTAGTATCCATACGCACTGTTTCAACCATCCTGAGCCTCAAGTCAAGGCTCATAAGGCAACTCCATGAAAAACACCCTGAAAATTTCGGCTACCGCCTTGGCGCTGGCACTGGCTGGCGGCGCGCAAGCCAGCAACATCACCGTCCAAACCGGCTTTTCTGGAGCAGGCCCCCAAGGGAGCGCCGCAGCCTACCAATCCGTCGTGGACGCCGCTGTGAGCACCCCCTCGCCAGGTTATGGCACTGCGACTCCTGCGGTTTACGACAACATTTCCAACCAAGGCTTGTTTGGCAGTTCCAATTCCAACATTGCCTTCAAATCCACCGTGAATTTTGGCGTGTCCAGCGCCAACGCAGGCACTTGGGAAATTCGCTCCGGTGTGGACTTCGGCGGCGGCGGCGCCATTTTTGTTGATGGACTGGCCTACGATTTCAAATCCAACGACATGTGGTGGAATGGCAGCTACAGCAATCCAAGCCAGTACTTTGATATCACCTTGAATCTGTCGGCGGGCAACCACACCCTGAACATCTACGGTCTGGAAGGTTGCTGCGACGGTAACCAACAAGCCCAATTCAAAATCGGCAACGGCAATTTCACAACATTCAGCACCAGTGACACCCTGGCACCCGTCCCGGAGCCAGAAACCTTTGCCATGCTGCTGGCAGGCCTGGGCCTGGTGGGCTTTGCAACGCGGCGCAAATCGACGCCCAAGCCCAGCGTCTAAGTATTCCGCTTTTCCAAGCCCCCCAAAAACCCACCTTGTGTGGGTTTTTTTTATGGGTCCTGCCCCGATTAACAAGGGGCGCCAAATCCGTTATGCTTCGCACCGCAAGCAATGCACGCGGCCACCCCGCAGCCATTGCCGCATTGTCCGGACAGCGCAGGGCTACCCGCCACGCACTGAACCGAGCCCCACCATCTGATGCAAGACACGACCTTGCAAGGAGTAATGCCGATGCCACAGCACGAACCACTTCGTCTGCATGTCCCTGAGCCCACCGGGCGACCAGGCCATGACACAGACTTTTCCTACCTCCCCATCTCAGCCGCCGGTACGGTACGACGCCCCCCCGTGGACGCCCAGCCCGCACAGACCAGCGACCTCGCGTTCACACTGATCCGCGTGCTCGATACCGACGGCCAGGCCGTGGGTCCCTGGGCGCCGCAGGTCGATACCGCCTTGCTGCGCAAAGGCATGCGCGCCATGCTGAAGACGCGCGCCTTTGACGCCCGCATGCTGATTGCGCAGCGGCAAAAAAAGATGTCCTTTTACATGCAATGCCTGGGCGAAGAGGCGATTGCCTGCGCCCATGCCATGGCCTTGAGCGACGGCGACATGTGTTTCCCCACCTACCGCCAACAGGGCCTGCTGCTGGCGCGGGACGATGTGGACATGGTGGAAATGATCTGCCAGCTCTACTCCAACGAGCGCGACCCGCTCAAGGGGCGGCAACTGCCGGTGATGTATTCCAGCAAAAAGCAGGGCTTCTTTTCGATTTCCGGCAACCTGGCCACCCAGGTGATCCAGGCCGTGGGCTGGGGCATGGCCTCGGCCATCAAGGGCGACAGCAAAGTGGCGTCCAGCTGGATTGGCGATGGCGCCACGGCCGAAGCCGACTTCCACACCGGGCTGACCTTTGCCCACGTCTACCGCGCGCCCGTGATCCTGAATGTGGTGAACAACCAGTGGGCCATCTCCACCTTCCAGGCCATCGCCGGTGGCGAGGGAACGACCTTTGCCGCGCGCGGCGTGGGCAGCGGCATTGCCTCCCTGCGGGTGGATGGCAACGATTTTCTGGCGGTGTATGCCGCATCCCTTTGGGCGCTGGAACGTGCGCGCTGCAACCTGGGACCGACCCTGATCGAATGGGTGACCTACCGATCCGGCCCCCACTCCACCTCTGACGACCCCAGCAAATACCGCCCCGCCAACGATGCGGCCCGCTTCCCGTTGGGTGACCCGATTGCCCGCCTCAAGCAGCACCTGATCCACCTGGGTGTCTGGTCCGACGCCGAACACGAAGCCACCCAGAAAGAACTGGAAGCCGAAGTGGCCGCGGCGCAGAAGGAGGCCGAGAAATACGGAACGCTGGCCGATGGCCACACCCGCAGCCCGGCCGAGATGTTTGAAGATGTGTACAAGGACATGCCCACGCACCTGCGTCGGCAACGCCAGGAGTTGGGAATATGAGCACCACCCCTATGACCATGATCCAGGCCCTGCGTTCGGCCATGGACGTGATGCTGGAGCGTGACAACAATGTGGTCGTCTACGGCCAGGACGTGGGTTACTTCGGTGGCGTGTTCCGCTGCACCGAAGGCCTGCAAAAGAAGTACGGCACCTCGCGCGTGTTCGACGCCCCCATCTCCGAGGGCGGCATTGTCGGTACCGCCGTGGGCATGGGCGCCTACGGCCTGCGCCCGGTGGTGGAAATCCAGTTTGCCGACTACTTCTACCCGGCCAGCGACCAGATCGTCTCCGAAGCGGCGCGCCTGCGCTACCGCTCGGCCGGCGACTTCACCTGCCCGATCACCATCCGCATGCCCTGCGGGGGCGGCATTTACGGCGGGCAAACCCACAGCCAGAGCCCCGAGGCC
Organism: Rhodoferax sp.; assembly: GCF_030697375.1. Lineage (GTDB taxonomy): Bacteria > Pseudomonadota > Gammaproteobacteria > Burkholderiales > Burkholderiaceae_C > Allorhodoferax. Next base: position 74,693 of record NZ_JAUYQD010000026.1, read on the forward strand.
ATGTTCACCCAGGTCTGCGGCTTGCGCACGGTGATGCCGTCCAACCCGTATGACGCCAAAGGCCTGCTGATTGCTTCCATCGAAAACGACGACCCGGTGATTTTTCTGGAACCCAAGCGCCTGTACAACGGCCCGTTTGACGGCCACCACGAAAACCCGGTGGTGCCCTGGTCCAAACACCCCATGGGCGAAGTGCCCGAGGGCTACTACACCGTGCCCCTGGACAAGGCGGCCATCTTCCGCCCCGGCAGCGCCGTGACGGTGCTGGCCTACGGCACCATGGTCTATGTGTGCGAAGCCGCCGCCAAGGAGAGTGGCGTGGACGCGGAAGTCATCGACCTGCGCTCGATCTGGCCGCTGGACCTGGACACCATCGTGGCCTCCGTCAAGAAGACCGGGCGCTGCGTGGTGGTGCACGAGGCCACCCGCACCAGCGGCTTTGGGGCCGAACTGGTGGCGCTGGTGCAAGAGCACTGCTTCTACCACCTGGAAGCGCCCATCGAGCGCGTGGCGGGCTGGGACACCCCCTACCCCCACGCCCAGGAGTGGGACTATTTTCCTGGCCCCAAGCGGGTCGCTGAAGCGTTCAAGCGCGTGCTGGAGGCGTAATGGGTATTCACATCATCAAAATGCCGGACATCGGCGAAGGTATTGCGGAAGTGGAGTTGGTGGCCTGGCATGTGCAGGTTGGCGACATGGTGACCGAGGACCAGACCCTGGCCGACGTCATGACCGACAAGGCCACGGTGGAGATTCCCTCCTCGGTCAGCGGAAAGGTGCTGGCCCTGGGCGGCGCGGTCGGCCAGGTGATGGCCGTGGGCTCGGAGGTGATCCGCATTGAAGTGGAAGGCGCGGGCAACCTCCAGAGCGAAAAATCAGTGCCAAATGTGCCTACAGCCCACGTAAACACTGCGCAAGCAGCTCCTGTTTTAATAGCAACCGCAGCCAAAACCGAAGCCGCTGCGGCACCGGCACGCCCGACAACGCCAGCGCCGGCCGCCACCCGCAGCCCCCAAGCAGCGGCGGCCCACCACCGCGCGCCCGGCGACAAGCCGATTGCCGCCCCCTCGGTGCGCCAGCGCGCCTGGGAACTGGGGGTGGAACTGCAGTACGTGCCCGGCAGCGGACCGGCGGGGCGCATCAGCCATGCCGACCTGGACGCTTACGTGGCCCGTGCAGTGCGTGGCCCCGCCATCGGTGGCAGCGACACCCGCTACCTGGAGCGCCTGGACGAAGAAGCCGTGCCGGTCATCGGGCTGCGCCGCAAGATCGCCCAAAAGATGCAGGAAGCCAAGCGCCGCATTCCCCACTTCACCTACGTGGAGGAAGTGGACATGACCGAGCTGGAGGCCCTGCGCGTGCGCCTGAACGCCCAACACGGCAAGGAACGCGGCAAGCTCACCGTGCTGCCTTTCCTGGCCCGTGCCATGGTGCTGGCCCTGCGTGCATTCCCCCAGATCAACGCCCGCTACGACGACGAAGCCGATGTGCTCACCAAGTACGGTGCGGTGCACTTAGGCATCGCCACCCAGACCGAAGGCGGCCTGATGGTGCCGGTGATGCGCCACGCCGAAGCGCGCGACCTGTGGTCCTGCGCCGCCGAAATCCTGCGCCTGGCCGAGGCCGGACGCAGTGGCAAGGCCACGCGTGAAGAGCTGAGCGGTTCGACCATCACCCTCACCAGCCTGGGCGCCCTGGGCGGCATTGTCAGCACGCCGGTGATCAACCGGCCCGAGGTGGCCATCGTCGGGGTCAACCGCATGGTGGAGCGCCCCATGGTGCGCAACGGCGCGGTGGTGACACGGCAGATGATGAATCTGTCCTCGTCGTTCGACCACCGCGTGGTGGACGGCATGCATGCCGCCGAGTTCATTCAAAAAGTGCGGGGCTATCTGGAATGCCCGGCCACCCTGTTCGTGGAGTAAGCCATGGTGTCTCAGAAAACTACATTGCTCATCATCGGCGGGGGGCCCGGTGGCTACGTGGCCGCCATCCGCGCGGCCCAACTGGGCATCCAGACCACCCTGGTCGAGGGCGGCAACCTGGGCGGCACCTGCCTGAACATCGGCTGCATTCCATCCAAGGCGCTGATCCACGCCGCCGACGCCTACCACCAGGCGCACCACTTCATGGGCGACAGCACGCTGGGCATCCATGTCGAGGGCGCGCGCATCGACATCGCCCAGACCGTGCGCTGGAAAGACGGCATCGTGGCCCGCCTGACCGGCGGCGTGGGTGCCTTGCTGAAAAAACACGGCGTCCAGGTCATCAAGGGCTGGGCCTACATGGTGGACGGCAAAACCGTGGACGTGGACCTGGGGCGCGGCGACGCCGAGCCCACCCGCATCCAGTGCGAGCACCTGTTGCTGGCCAGCGGCTCGGTCGAGCTGGGCTTGCCCGGCATGCCTTTCAGTGACACATTGGGCGGCAAGGTCATCTCCAGCAAGCAGGCGCTGTCGCCCGACCACATTCCGAAAAAACTGGTGGTGGTTGGCGCGGGCTACATCGGCCTGGAGCTGGGCCTGGTCTACCGCAAGCTGGGCGCCGACGTGACCGTGGTGGAAGCGCAGGACCGCATCCTGCCGTTGTACGACGAGGAGCTGACCAAGCCGGTGGCGGCTTCGCTGCGCAAGTTGGGCGTACAGGTGCTCTTGGACTGCCAGGTGCAGGGGTTGAGCCATGGCGGCGAAGGTGTGCGCGTCCTGGACGCTGCGGGGCGCGAAAGTGTGCTGGAAGCCGACCAGGTGCTGGTGGCCATCGGCCGCGCGCCCCACACCCACGGCTGGGGCCTGGAAAAGCTGATGCTGGAGATGCAGGGCCGCGCCCTCAAGGTGGACGACCAGTGCCGCACCTCCATGCGCAATGTCTGGGCCATTGGCGACCTCACCGGCGAGCCCATGCTGGCGCACCGCGCCATGGCGCAGGGTGAACTGGTGGCCGAGGTCATTGCCGGAAAGAGCCGCCGCTTTGCCCCCACAGCCATTGCGGCGGTGTGCTACACCGGCCCCGAGGTGGTGGTGGCGGGCCTGAGCCCGGCCGATGCCGCCAAGGCGAATCTGGATTGCATCCACGCCAGCTTCCCGTTTGCCGCCAACGGCCGCGCCATGACACTGGAATCCACCGACGGGTTTGTGCGCGTGGTGGCGCGGCGCGACAACCACCTCATCGTGGGTTGGCAAGCGGTGGGCGCGGGGGTGTCGGAGCTGGCAGCGGCCTTTGGCCAGTCGCTGGAAATGGGCGCCTGCCTGGAAGACGTGGCCGGCACCATCCACGCCCACCCGACGCTGGGCGAGGCGGTGCAGGAGGCGGCCCTGCGGGCGCTGGGGCATGCGCTGCATATTTAAGGTGCGGGTGTCGATGTCGTGCGACCCCAAGGCGAAGGAAGTTGGCAGCTTTCCGCTTTAGGGGTATGGTTGGGGGGTGCCGGGTTCAACACAGAGGTTTGCCATGGAAAACACCGATGCTTCGTCCCAGCCGCCCCCGCTACCTGTCGTAGTGGAGGTGACGCCCCCCACTGAACGGTCGCTTGTGAGAACCGGGTTCGAACACGACAAGTGGCACGAAAGGGTGCGAGCGGCGGCAGCGGTGGCCAAGGCCAGGCGCAGCCCGCGCCGCTTTGTGCTTCGCTGGGTGGTGCCGGCGGTGTTGGCAGTGCTGCTGGGGATGGGCATACAGAGCCTTCGTACGACGGATTTGGAAGAGCGACTGAGCGCGGCACACCTCCGGGTCAGCGAAGTGGATACTGCGCTGCAACGTTTGCGTGAGGACGCCTCCCCCCGCAGCGATGTGGAGGCCTTGCGCGTCTTGCTTGGGCGCAGCATTGACGGAACTCAGGCGCGGGTGAGTGCCATGGAGGCCGGGTCTTTGGCCCCGGTGGTGGCGCAAGTCGGGGCCTCGGTGGGTTTGGTCCAGGGGCGCTACGTGCTGGTTCACCCGTCCAGTGGCAAGCCTTTGCGCCTGCAGGTATCGCGGGGCAAGCCGCAACACAACAGCAATGGTTCTCCACGGCTGACACTGTCAGGCAGCGGCCCGGTGTTCATGCCGACCTTCATGGGCACATTTTTTGTCATCGACTCCAACGGCACCTTGTTGACCAATCGGCATGTGGCGCTGCCTTGGGAGGGCGACCGCGCGGCGCAGGCCATGGAGGAATTTGGGGTGCGCCCGGTCATGATCGAAATGCGCGGCTTTTTGCCTGGCCAAGCAGCCCCATTCGACGTCATGGTGATGGGCGTCGGTCAGCAGGATTTGGCCTTGTTACGCGGCAGCGGGCCCGCCCTGCAAGCCAAACCACTGGTCCTGGCCAAAAGCAACCCTTTGCCAGGCGACACGGCATTGGTGTTTGGCTACCCCACCGGACTCAACGCACTGCTGGCGCGTGCCGGAGACGATTTTGTGGCGAAGTTGGGGAGCATGCCTGGCATGGATGATCGCAGCGTGGCCGATATCCTGGCCCAAGCGGGTTTGGTGCAACCCTTGGTGAGCCGCGGCATTGTGGCCCAGGTGACGGAAGCCACTGTTGTGTACGACGCACAAACCGCCGGTGGTGGCAGTGGCGGGCCGGTGGTGAATCTGCGTGGCGAAGTGGTGGCCGTGAACCGCGCCATTTTGCGCAACTTCAACGGCTCCAACATGGGCGTGCCGGTGGAAGCGGCCACCGAAATGCTCGTACACGCAGCGCGCATGGAAGCCGAACGGAAATAAGCGACCCCAAGCACGGCTTTACCATGGCTTTGCAATAAACGGCCGCCGCGACGGCGGGCTCGCGGGCAGACGGCCGTATGCTTATGGCTTGCAATTCCCGGTACTATCTGTGGCCGCCTGCCAGGCCACCTGACGCCAGCGGGACCGGGCGGCAAGCTTCCAACGGACCGCGATGCACCAGGGTGGATTGCCAGTCCAGACACACAATGACCATGAACACCATTCGCCATTTTTCCATTGTTGTCTGTGGTATCGCCCTGACATCCCTGCTTGCTTGCACGCAAAAACCCGATGTGGCAAGCCCTGCAAGCGCCAGCAGTGCGCCTGCCGCGGCCCCCGCGCAGACCGTGACGGTGAGCACTGTGCTGGCGCAAAAGCGGGATATGCCAGTGCGCCTCAAAACCACCGGCACCGTGACAGCACTGACCAGCGTGGAGGTGCGGGCCCAGATGAACAGCGTGGTCAGCCGTGTCCATATCCACGAGGGGCAATTCGTCAAGGCGGGGGCGTTGCTGTTCACGCTGGACGCCCGCACCGAAGAGGCGAATGTGGCCAAGGCCTACGCCCAACTGGCCAAAGACCAGGCGGCACTGGCGGATGCCCAACGGCAATTAACCCGCGCCCAGCAGCTGTTTTCACAAAACTTCATTTCCCAGGGGGCGCTGGACACCCATCTGGCACAAGTCGATTCCCAAAGGGCCGTCGTAGCGGCAGACCAGGCGGCCATGGACGCCACCCGTGTGGCACTCTCCTACGCCCGCGTGGTGGCACCCCATGCCGGTCGGGTGGGCGCGATCCATGTCTTTGCGGGCAGCGCCATCCAAGCCAACGTCACCCCCCTGGTCACGGTCACCCAACTGGACCCGATTGCCGTGGCCTTCAGCCTGCCGCAGCGCAACCTCGCTGACGCACTGGCGGCACTCAAAGAGGGTGGCGCGACGGTGAGCGCCACCTTGCCCGACCGTGCCGGCACGTTCACCGGTCGGCTGAAATTTGTGGACAACGCCGTGGACGCCAGCTCGGGCTCCGTCAAGGTCAAGGCCGTTTTCGACAACAAGGACAGCAAGCTCTGGCCCGGCGCCTTTGTCGAAGTGGCCCAAACCGTCCACACCCTGAAAGACGCGGTGGTGATTCCCCAGGCGGCCATTGTCCAAAGTGCGCGGGGCGCGGTGGTTTACCTGGCCAACAATGGCAAAGCGGCCCAGAAACCCGTGCAGGTGCTATTTGCGCAAGGTGCGGATGCCGCTGTCAGCGGGATCCACGCAGGAGATGCGGTGGTTCTGGACGGCAAGCAAAACCTCCGCCCCGGAACGCCTTTGACTGAGCGCGCCAAAGAGCCTGCCGCGTCCGCGTCAGGCGCCACCGGCACCAGCGGCACCCAAACACCATGAACCTGTCCGAACTTTTCATCCGTCGCCCGGTGATGACGGTGCTGCTGAATGTGGCGGTGGTGCTGGCCGGGGTGATCGGTTTTCAGAAAATCCCTGTCGCCGCCCTGCCCAGCTACGACACTCCGGTGATCAATGTGTCGGCCAGCCTGCCGGGGGCCAACCCGCAGACCATGGCGAGTTCGGTGGCGCTGCCGTTGGAGAAGCAGTTCCAGACCGTCCCTGGCCTCAAAACCATCAGCTCCACCAGCACGCTGGGCAGTACCTCGCTGACCCTGGAGTTTGAAGAGGGGCGCAATATTGACGCGGCGGCGGTGGACGTGCAGGCTGCGCTGCTGCGGGCCCAGCGGGCCTTGCCCTCGGACATGACCTCCCCCCCGGCCTACCGCAAGGTCAATCCGGCGGATGCGCCCGTGTTGTTGATTGCACTGACCTCACCGTCCCTGGCGCCAGCCGATTTGCAGGACTACGCCGAGCATTTGATTTCGCCCACCTTGTCCACCATCGACGGTGTGGCACAGGTCAACATTTTTGGTGCCAAACGTTTTGCGGTGCGGGTGCGGGTGCAACCCGCTGCGCTGACCGCGCGCAACATCGGCCTGGACGAGTTGAGCGCCGCGCTGAAAGCCGCCAATGTCAACACCCCGGTGGGCACCTTCGACGGCCCCCGCCAGACCCTCACCCTGCAGGCGAACCGCCAGCTCCAGAATGCGGCCGACTTTGCCGAGCTGATCGTCAGCAACCGGGGTGGCAACCCGGTGCGCCTGCGGGACGTGGCCCAGGTGGAAGACAGCCTGGAGACCCTCAAAAGCTGGGCCACGCTGAACGGTGAAAACTCCATCACGGTGGCCGTGCTGCGCCAGCCCGACGCCAACACGGTGCGGGTGGTGGATGCGGTGCGCGCGGCACTGCCCCAGCTGAAGAGCCAGATGCCGCAATCGGTCTCGCTGACGCCGGTGAATGACCGCTCCGTCTCGGTGCGGGCGGCCCTGCACGACGTCAGCTACACCATGCTGGGAACGATTGCCCTGGTGGTGCTGGTGATCTTCTTGTTTCTGCGCCGCTTTGTGGCAACCGTGATCCCCGCCTTGTCCCTGCCGGTCTCGCTGCTGGGTGCGGTGGCTATGTTGTGGGGGTTTTCCTACAGCCTGGACAATATCTCGCTGCTGGGCCTGACCCTGGCCGTGGGCCTGGTGGTCGATGACGCCATCGTGGTGTTGGAAAACATCATCCGCCACGTCGAGAATGGCGAGGAACCCTTCCAGGCGGCCCTGCGGGGGGCGCGGGAGGTCGGCTTCACCATTATTTCCATCTCCACCTCGCTGATCGCGGTGTTCATCCCGATTTTCTTCATGCCGGGCGTGATCGGGCTGCTGTTCCACGAATTCGCGGTGGTCGTGGGCCTGGCCATTGTGGTGTCGGCCTTCGTATCGCTGACCCTGGTGCCCATGATGGCCAGCCGCTTCCTGTCGGATGAGGCGCACAAAAAGCCACCGGGCGCACTGGTGCGCGCTTTTGAGCACGGCTTCGACCACTTGCTGGCCGGCTACACCCGCGTGCTCGACTTGGCCCTGGGCCACCGCAAGGTGGTGCTGGCGGTGGCATTCGCTACATTTGTGGCCACGGCCTGGTTGATCCACATCATCCCGAAAGGTTTTTTTCCCGAGGAAGACATCGGGCAAATTCAGGTGTCCACCGAAGCTGCCGAGGACACCTCTTTTCCTGAGATGGTGCGCCTGCAGGAGCGCGCGGCCGCCATCATCCGCAAGGATGACAACGTCGCGGCTGTCAGCTCCTTCAATGGCGGCAACAACGCCCAAAATACGGGCCGCATGTTCATCACCCTGAAGCCTGCCGGTCAACGCCAGCCGATGAAAAAAGTGGTGGAAGGGCTGCGCCGCAAATTGCGCGAGGTGGCGGGCATCAATGTGTTCATGCGCCCGATCCAGAATCTGCAACTCGGCGGGCGGCAGAGCAAAGCGCAGTACCAGTACATTTTGCAAAGCATCAAAGCCGACGAGTTGAACACCTGGGCCAATCAATTGCAGGACCGCCTGCGCACCGATCCGATCTTTCGCGATGTGACCAGCGATGCCCAACTGCGTGCGCTGCAGGCGCAGCTCAAGATCGACCGGGACCGGGCCAACACCCTGGGTGTGTCCATGGAATCCATTCGCACCGCCTTGTTCAACGCCTTTGGCGAGCGCCAGGTCTCCACCATCTACCTGCCCACCGACAGCTACCAGGTCATCATGGAAGTGCAGCCCGAGGCCAAGCAGGATGAACGGGCGCTGGACGGCATTTACGTGCGCTCTTCCACCGGGGCGCTGGTGCCACTGTCGAGCTTCACCACCGTGGAGCGCACGGTGGGCCCCACCGCCATCAACCATGTAGGACAGCTGCAGGCGGTCACGGTCTCTTTCAACCTGGCACCCGGCACCGCGCTGGGCGACGCCACCGCCAAAATTGACGCCGCCCGCCAGGCCATCCAGATGCCTGCGTCGGTCATTGCCAGCTACGGCGGCGACGCGGCGGTGTTCAAGAGTTCGCAAGGCAGCCAGGCCATCCTGATTGGGGCGGCCTTGCTGGCCATTTATGTGCTGCTGGGGGTGTTGTACGAGAGCTATATCCACCCCATCACCATTCTGGCGGGCTTGCCCTCGGCGGCGGTGGGGGCCTTGGCCACGCTGATGGCGTTCGGCCAAGACCTCACGTTGATTGCCACCATCGGCATCGTGCTCTTGATTGGCATTGTGAAGAAAAACGCCATCATGATGATCGACTTTGCCCTGGACGCGCAGCGCCACCAGGGCATGGCGCCCACCATGGCCATTCGGGAGGCCTGCATTCTGCGCTTTCGCCCCATCATGATGACCACGCTGGCCGCCCTGGTAGGGGCTTTGCCCATCGCCCTGGGCATGGGTGCGGGGGCCGAATTGCGCCAGCCCCTGGGCTTGGCTGTGGTCGGCGGCCTGGTTTTTTCGCAGGCCATCACGCTGTTTATCACCCCGGTGATCTACCTGGCGCTGGACCGTTTTAGCGGACAGGGTCCCGTAACCACTGCAGAGTGAGACACCCTGCGCCGCAGTGAAACTCGGTCAACCGGCCAGATTTTCGGTCAAAAAGTGTGACTCGAATGCATCCGCCGGAATCGGCTCACTGAGAAGATAGCCCTGTATGTAATCGCAGCTTAGGTTGGCGAGGAATTGGCGCTGCTCCTGCGTTTCAATCCCTTCGGCAACGACCTTCAAACGCAGGTTGTGCGCCAGCGAAATAATGCCGGAAACGATGGACGCATCATCCACGTTTTGGGTCATATCACGGGTGAAGGCTCGGTCAATCTTCAACACGTCCACCGGGAAACGCCTGAGGTAGGCCAGCGAGGAATACCCGGTGCCAAAATCATCAATGGCCAAGCCCACGCCGGTGGCCTTCAGCGCCTTGAGCAATAGCAGCGTCTCATCCGCATGCACCATGAGCATGCTTTCGGTAATTTCCAGCGTCAGACAACGGGGGTCTACACCGGTGTCTCGCAAGGCGCTGCGCAGCGTGTCAATAAAATTCACCTGCTGCAATTGCAAGCCCGACAGATTGACGGTCACGTACAGCCCCGTGGACCCTGCGTCATGCCACATTTTCAGTTGTTGGCATGCGGCCCGCAACACGGCTTCCCCGATGGGAATGATCAATCCGGTTTCTTCCGCAAGCGGGATGAACTCCAAGGGGGACACCAGGCCACGCGACGGATGGCGCCAGCGCGCCAAGGCCTCCATGCCGACCAGGCGACAGTCGGATGCATCCGCGATAGGCTGGAAAAACACCGCGATTTCATTGCGCTCCAGCGCCCGCCGCAAGGCCCCTTCAAAACGCAAATGCTCGCTCGCAGAGGCCTCCATGTTTTCTTCGAAAAAATGAAACCCGCTGTTTTTCTTTTTGGCCCGGTACATGGCTGTATCCGCGTGGCGCAGGAGGGTGCTGGCATCGACCCCATTGATCGGAAACACCGCAATGCCAATGCTGGCCGAAACCACAATATCGTGCCCGTCAATGCCAAAAGGCGCCATCACGGCATGGCATATTTTTTGTGCGGTGATGGAGGCCACGCCCACATTGGGCAAATCATCAATCACGATGGCAAACTCGTCCCCTCCCAAACGGGCGACGCAATCACTTGCGCGCACACAAGCACGGATGCGCTCGGAAACAGATTTCAGTAACTTGTCTCCCGTCTCATGGCCCAGCGTGTCATTCACAAATTTGAACCGGTCCAGATCAAGGTACAACAAGGCGACCGATTTGGCCACCGGCCCGGCCCGCTCAATACACCGACTGAGATGGTCATTGAACATCGCTCTGTTGGGCAGCCCGGTGAGTGAGTCGTTGTAGGCCAAATGGCGCACATGGCGCTCGGCGCGGGTCACGTCCACCAAACGGCGTACGCGCTGATTGACCACCGCCAGATGAATCGGCTTAGGAATGTAATCGCTGGCACCCGCCGCAAACGCACGCTCAATCGAAGCGCTGTCTTCCAAGGCCGTGATCATCAGCACCGGAATTTGCCGCCACTCAGACGACGCTTGTAGACGGGCGCAGGCGGTGAAGCCGTCCATCAGCGGCATCAGGGCATCCATCAGAATCACATCGGGACGCATGCGCACCACTTCGGCCTCGACCTCGCAGCCATCCGCCGCCTCAGTGACAAGGAAACCGCTGCGTTGCAAAGCCGCACGCAAGGCCGACCGGGTGCTTCGGTCGTCATCCACCACCAATACGAGGGCTTCGCCGACCACCAACGGTGCTTGGCGTACTTCGATTTCCTGTTCCAGCGCCAGCTCCAATTGCAAGGCCTGGCGCACCAGCGCGTATTGCGACCGCAATCCCGGCACCAGGTGCCCGGCATGGTCTACCTGCTGTGCTTCTGCAAGCGACTCCATTTGCTTGGCCAGTGCAGCAAGTTCAAGCGCCCCAAAATTCCATGCAGCACCTTTGATGGCATGCGCTACACGGCGCAAGGCTTCGCTGTCCTCGACCAGTACCGCTGCCGTCAGCTCGTCCAGATAGCCGGGCATATCCTCCAGAAAGGGCCGAATTGTCTGCCCAATCACACCGCCCAAGGCCTCGCGCAATCGGGCAATCACAACTTGGTCAATCGGGCCGTCGCCAGGCAGCGTCGCGGCAGCACTGGTGTGCACCAAGGCACCCGACGGAGGCGCCACCACATCCAGATCCGCAAGCCAGCGTTGCAAGCGGGCGGTCAAATTGTCCAAGGTCAGGGGTTTGGACAAATGGTCATCCATGCCTGCCGACAGGCACTTTTCAATATCGACGGCCTGGGTATTGGCGGTCATGGCAACAATCGGCACGCGGCGCCCGCGCTCAGCTTCCATTCCACGGATCACCGCAGTCGCCTCATAGCCGTCCATTTCCGGCATATTGCAGTCCATCAGGATCAGATCCCAGGATTTATTCCTGAACGCCTGCACCGCGACCCGGCCATTTGCCGCCACCTCCGATTTGCAGCCCAGCATCTCCAACATGCCCGCGGCAATGGTCTGGCTGGTGCGATTGTCCTCAACAATCAGGATGTCGGGGAAGCGCTTGCGTGTTTTGGGAACCACGCGTTGGACTTCGGCGCGTGCACCCACTGTCGTATCGATGCATTCGATGAGCCGCTCCAGACGCAGTGGCTTGGTCAGAAAGGCATCCGCCACTGGCGTTAGCTCCGGGGTATCCACCCCATAACGGCGCATCAGCACCAGGCGGGGTTGCCCGTACACCGGCAGGGTACGTATATCGTGCATCAATTCAGCCTGGGCGAGCGCCACCGCCATGTCCACCAGCAGCAGGCGGAAAGGCGTGCCTTTCAGGCGGGCCTGCTGCAGCGCCTGCGCTGCGTCCAGGATATTGCCCGCTGTGCTGCACTCATAACCCACGGATCGCAAGGACTGCTGCGCGAACTGGAGCACCGTAGCACTCTCATCGACCACCAGCACGCGGCCGGAACGCATTTCCAGAGCTGGCGCTGGGATGGCGCCGGCTTTGAGCGGCAGCGTAAACCAGAATGTGCTGCCCCTTCCAAGCTCGCTGTCCACGCCAATCTCGCCACCCATCAGGGTGCACAACTGTTTACAAATCGCCAGCCCCAGGCCCGAACCATCATGGCCCCGGGTGGAGGACGGGTCGGCCTGGGTAAATGAATCAAAAATACTGCCCACGGCCTGCTCGGACACCCCGATGCCGCTGTCCGTCACCTCAAAACGCAAAGTTCCACGGTCGCTGAACGGGCCTACCAACGACACGCGAACGGCCACCTCTCCCCGCTCGGTGAATTTCACCGCATTGCCCACCAGGTTCAGCAATACCTGGCGCACCCGCCGCGGATCACCACGCAAGCTGGCTGGCACTCCGGTGTCTACCACATACGCAATTTCCAACCCTTTGCTTCCTGACTGCGGAATGACCAACTCCACCGTTTGCTCGCACAAACGCGCAACATCAAAATCGCTCTCGGCCAGTTGCAGCTTGCCCGCCTCCAGCGAAGAAAAATCAAGAATGTTGTTGATGAGGTCCAGCAGATACTGTGACGAATCCCACGCCAGCGTGACATAGTTGCGGGCCATGGCGGGCAGTGCGGAGGCGCGCAGCATGTCCAGCGTTCCGACTACGCCATTCAGAGGCGTACGCAGTTCGTGGCTCATGGTTGCGGCAAATTCCGCTTTCAAGTGCGCCAATCGCAATGCTTCTGCACTCGCATGCCGCAAGGCTTGTTCACGCTCGTCCAGCACCGTCATCATGCTATTGAAGGCATGCGCCATATTGGCAATGTCTTGCGGCCCAGCCAGCTCGGCTCGCACGCCAGATTCCCCTTGTTCGGCACGCCCCATGGATTCCGCCAGTTGCACCAGCGGCCGCGTCATGCGCAAGGTAAGGCCGCGCGTGAACAATAAAAACAACACCGCGAAAAAAAGGGAAATCGCCATATTCAACGCAAACAGCGTTACCAATGCACTGTCCAGCGAGGCCTTGGACAGCACGACCCGGACATAGCCAATGGTCTGGCCGGCAACGACCTCCATTTCGAAAGGCGAATTTTGATCGGCGATGCGCACAGGCGCTACGAAGTGCCACGCTTGGGCGTTCTCCGCCTCAATAAACGCCAATGAAGACACCAGCAAACCCGGGGGCGGTGGCTCGTCCCCCAAAGCCAGTGCAACATCGCCCGCACCATGCGCGGTCAGCAGCCGTCCATCCACACGCCGAATTTCGACCCTTTCCACATCGGGAAAGGCCAGGGCGCCAGACACCGCATCTGCGATGTTCTCACTGGCATCGGAAAGCAGCGCCAGCCGCGCTTGCCGCGCCAGGCTGTCTGAAAGACGTTGGCCCTGCTGTTGGCGATTCTGGCGCATTTCCCGGCCACTCTGCCACGAGATGAAAAGAGATGACAGCAGCGCCAGCAGCAATACGCCGATCGCCACCATCAGCGAAAGCTGCTGCCGAAAAGTGGTATTTCGCAAAAGGGGCCATGCGCGATGGAGAGGACGTATAAATGTGAGCACGGGTCAGGGGGTGGGAAATACAAGGTCGAAACCCTGCTGACGAGAAGATAACTGCAAACCCAGATGACTTGCGGTACGGATATTGACTGCAAGCAATGCATCCTTCATCGGCACGACCGACGCGGGGTTGCCCGCAGGCAGGCTCAGGGCGGAAGACGCCAATTGGCGGCCGAGCGCCATGTTGTTAGGGTACAAAGAAAAAAGGGCGCCCCGCTTGACATGGGTTACGCTGCTCGAAAACACCGCGAGATTGCGGTTCCAGGCGCTCTCCAGTATCAAGGGAAGCACCGAAGTCTCCTCCACGGTGGTGGAGTCCTGCGGCAACCACAGCGCGTCTCTTTTGGGGTCGGCGTTGGCGAGCACGTCCTGGTACACCCGCACCGCATTTTTCAAGTCCGCAACCTCAATCGCTTGCAACTCCAGCCCCAGGGCCCGTGCGGCATCGCGTGCAAGGCGTATCAGCCAAGCGTTCTGCTTTGGGTCATACACCACAATAACCCGCCGCGCCTCTGGCATAAAGTGCCTGAGGCGTTCAAACAGCATTTTGGGATCTGGCGCCAGGCTCACCACCGGGAATAGGCGCCCGTCTCCTTCAGGAGGAGACACCACGCCCCCTGCGACCACCCCAAATTCACGCTCCAGCGCAGACGCCGCCTTCATTCCCTGGCGTCCGAGTGCAATAACCACCTTGATGTCTTTGCGTTTAAGGCTGGCAACAATATCCTGTGCAGACAACGCACCGCCCACGGCGAAACTCGCAACGGGCGCGCCAACCTGGGCCTCAATGCCTTCGATAATTTTGGTGAAAATGCCGCGATAGGGCTCTCCAAGGTCTGGGTACAACACAGCGATATGGCCCGACTCGGCGGCCAATGCGAGTTTGCCAGACTCGCTTCGCCCCAACTGGGCGAGCAATTGCTCACCGCCAGCCAATTGGAGACGGTAGACCACAATGTCGCTGGAGCTTTCTATCCGGTTCAAAACACGCGGAAAGTCATCCCTGCGGTCGGCTTCCAAAAAAAGGACTCGCGTATCCAGCTTGCCCTGCCTGAATAAATCCACGTCCGAGGGGTGCGCGAGCACGGGCCAAGCCACCAAGGCCAGCGGCGCAACATGCATCAGTAGGTAATTATTCACATTCCTCCCCTCAAATAAAGTAACGGGCACTCAGCCGCAGTGGCACATGGCAGCACCCCAAACAGCACTGCACGAACTGCCATGGTCCTCTACGGGACCTTTGCAAACCAAGGCAAACGCGATAAAACCCCAGGCAGAAACGCCGGGCTCGCAACACTCACACACAGCAAACACCTTACACATCGATGGAGAAAAAAGTCATCATCAGGGCGACTATAAAGAATAGCGGACCTGAAGCCAGAGTGTGCGACCTGGCATCGGCAAATCGAAAGTGATACCCGAGCCCATTTTGCTGGGTTCACGGATATCGGCATCCAACAGATTGCGAATGGATGCCAAAAAATCCCAGCCCTGCCTACTTCGGTCCGCACGCAACGTCACATCCACGGAGGTGTAATCAGGCACCTCGGGACGGGCATCACCCGCAGCCCGCTTGCGTTCAGCCACCCAATTGAGCTGCCCGCTGATGAACCAATCCGACGCAAACCGCCAATCTGCCCGGCCGTAAAGATGCCTGTGAGGGGCATAGCCGGAATCTTGCTGGGTCGTCTGGTCCACGTTTTTCTGGTAGGCGTAATGGCCAGAAAGACGCAAATTTCTGGAAGGGTCCCAAGTCAGCTCCCACTCGCCACCGTGGCCATCTTGCTTTCCGGTGTTCTGATAAGGCGTGCCCGTGCCAGAAACAGCGATCAAGTCAGAAATTTCATGCCTGAAAAGACTCAAGCTCGTCTCTACGTTGTGACGGACTTGCCAACTCACCGCGCCCTCCAGGGTTCTGATCTTTTCCGGTGTCAGCTTGGGGTTGCCCAAGGCCACCGGATTTCCCGCAGCATACAACTCAACGAATGAAGGCGCCCGAAAAGCGGTGCCATACATGAGTTTGGTCGTGACATTTTGACGGGCTTCCCAGACCAAGGTGAGGCGTGGGTTGGTGGTATTTCCAAAGTCCGAATATTGGTCGTATCGAACACCCCCGGTCAAGGTCCAGTCCCGCGCAAAGCCCCATTCGTCTTGTGCATACAGGTAGTTGACGTTTCTATCATGGGGCGACAAATAGAGATTGGCCCCACTGGCGGAATACATGGGGAGCGGCAATGGCGCGCCCACAGCGGAAAAAATGAAATTCTTGGTTTCATTGGTCTTGTAGATTTCCATCGTGTCAGAGCCAATACCCATGCGCACATGGTGGTCGGAAAAGCCCGAATAATCGCCGGATATCGACAAGCGGAGCTGCTGCTCCCATTTGTTCGGAGCCCCAACCATGCCATTGGGGAATGACCCGGAAAAAGCGCCGCTCGGAAAGATCACCATGGGAGTCAAAATTTCATTGGCCATATGCATATAGGCCGCTTGCAATGTCAAACTCAGGTCGGGTGCGAAATTGGCATCGGTCCATGCCAGATCACTGGTGAACCGGGCGGTACGGATTTTCCCAACAGGATCCAGCGCCCCTGCGATCCCGACGCCAACGCCCACGTTGTCGCGCAAGGTATAACCCGCATGCAACCGGAACTTTTCAAACCCGACATCGATTTGCGCATCCACATCGTCGTGCCTCAGGTTTACGGAACCCGGGGCCAGCGATACCGCTGAGTCAAGTTCGGTCTGCTTATCCGCGAGAACAGTACGGCGCTGACCCGAAGTACGTCCTGCGCTCAGGTAGGCGGCAACGTCCAGAGCGCCCACTTTGCCACCGTACTGGAACCAGGTATCCACGCTATCGAACGAGCCAGCACGCAAGCCCACGGACGGGCCTTGTAATTCTTCGGCCGTCTTGGTGATGATATTGATCGTCCCGGCAAAGGCATCCGCGCCATACAAGGCAGAGCCAGGGCCGCGGATCACTTCGATGCGCGCCACATTGGCAGTCGGAAGTGAAACGGGTATGTCATTGCGGTTTCCCTGAAATACACTGGTCAAAGGCACCCCATTGACCATCATCAGCACATGCGGATTGGAATCCGTCAAGATACCCCGTATTCCGTAGTGAGGTCCGTAAATCGTAGAGCGCGAAACATGGAGGCCCGGCACCGACTCCAGCGCCTCGTCCACCGTGGTGGCGCCCATGGCGACAATGTCTTCGGCCGTGATCACCGTAGCCGTCGACGGGGATTTTCTGAGTAACTGCTTGGTTCCGGTTGCTATGCTGACAAAGCTTTTGTCACCGTACGAGAGCACCAAGTCTTCGCTGTCTGCATCCACTTGCGCCCAGGTGGCGCCGGACCACGCCAGGGCCACCCATACTGATAACAATCGCAAAACACGCATGATAGGCCTCCAAAATTACACCAACGGTAACAGCAAATTGGCTACACCGTCCAACTTCTGCGCGGTACGCCTTCATAGACCAACGTCGCACACCGCAGGGGAAAGGTGGCAAGCTCTGGACGCTGCATGGCATCGACAAAACAAGGGGACATACCTGCCAAAAAAGCGGGCAGCATATAGAGGTAATACTCTCGTGGCGACAAACCGATATCCAGGGCCAGCGCGGCAGCGGCAGCCGCATAATTCATGCGCATCCGCCAACGGCCCGCCAGCAGCACGGCCTCAATTTCTTTCGCCAGATTCAAATAAACACCGTTTCCACATCCGTGCTCCTCTGCCAAGGCAAAAATAGTGGCATTGCGCTCGTCAGGCGCAGACTTGGCAACCGGCCGCCCGTAGCCACCAATGCTGCGGTTGACCCGCAGCTCATCACCGACAATGTCCTGCACCGATTGTCCCGACTCCGCCTGTACTTTGGCGCGCACCAGAAAATCGGCAATCGCAATATCAATCTGGCGCCCGTAAATGGCCGCTTCCGACGTTGCCAAGGCAGCGCTCATGGCCAGCGTTCCGGTGCTTCTGGCGCTGCCCGCCAAAGCCGCGACCCGGTTGTTCCAAAGCCGCGGATCGGGATAACTGGTGTTGACCCAAATGGCGTGTAAGACTTTCAATTGCGCAGCGCTATGGTGCCGCCCGGTGATGCCAAAAACATAGAGATCCATCCAATCCGCGTGGCTGAATTCAGCATGCAAATCGTGGCCGCGGAAGACCGCCCGTTCGCCGGGAAAACAGCCGCCCACGTTGGTCTTCAGCGGACCTTCGAATGCTGCCAGCAAGGATGCGTCTTTCATGCTGCCTCCGCCTGTTTTTTCACCGGGCCGGGATCGTTGCCAATGTCCAGCGAGAAAAAGGGAAAACGACGGTATCCGCGCTCCCCTTGCTCCAGGGCATGCGCAGCGGCGCCCGGCAGACGCAGCATCAGGCTCAACATTTCTCCGGCGGTCGGGGTAAAGCCCATGTCGGTCAGCGCCGCCGCAATGACACCGGGCATGGCCAAGGGGTGGTCGGCCAGGGTTTCGAGACGCACCCGATTGTCAGCGAGCCACTGGGTACACCCAGGGCCCAAATTCGCCGACAACGCCGCCAGGGTTTGGAGCACCGGCTGCGCGCACCGCCCACCATAGGCGGCAAATCCAGGGGGATGTTCGGCCTCTGGCCACACCTGCATCTTGCCATTGGCTGGCGGCGCGGCAAATGCCGATTGCCACGCGTTGAGCATGCACCCACATTGCGTCCAACGCTCCATCGCGTGATAGACCTCTCGCGATCCGCCCGACACGCCGGCGCCAGCGGCCAATGCGGCCATCAACGCAGCAGCTGCGGGCGACCCGCCAACACTGGCGGCCATGGCCGCATGCACGGATGGGTCACGCGGACCGGGATTTGCAATGGCAATGGCCAGAATTTCCAGCGAGCGCAGCATAGGGCTGGAGGGGCGTTCGCCCCGAAACAGCAAAAACAAATACTCCAAATACGTCGCTTGCTGCAAAACTTCGCCGTATACGTCATAACCATGGCAATACGCAGTTCTGGCGGCAAAAGGATTGTCCGGTTCTGGCTCTTCGGACCAGATACGGGTATGGATCAAGTCCGGCTTTTCTGTCTGGCTCATGTCGAGGGCGCTATAGCAGCAGAGTCATGCCACCGTCGACCACCAGTTCGGTGCCGACAACATAGGAAGCGTCGTCGGAAGCCAGGAACAGGGCAACTTTGGCGACCTCTTCCGACGATGCGAACCGTTTCATCGGAGACCTGAGCGTGAAGTCCGCCCGCGCGGCTTGCGCCACTTCTTTCGGTACGTCCCACCGTCCAAAACCAGGCGTGTCGGTAGGTCCAGGGCTGATGGCGTTGACGCGAATGCCACGGTCAATCAGTTCCCGAGCGAGCGACTGGACCAGGGATCGCAACGCCGCTTTGCAGGCCGCGTAAACGCTAAATGCCGGAGCCCCCACCTGGTTGGAAATGGACGTGGTGACCATGACCGAAGACCCCTGGGCCAAGACCGGAAGCGCCTTCTGGATGAGGAAGAAAACCCCTTTGAAGTTGGCCCCCGCCTGCGCGTCGAACTGCGCCTCCGTCACGAACTCGAAGGGTGCCGGTGCGGCAATGGCCGCATTCACGAACAAGATGTCCAGCCGACCAAAACGATCCTGAACCGTGCGAACAAGTTGTTCGATGTCTTCCATCTTTCCTGCATCGCTCTGAATAGCCACGGTGCCATGGCCCAAGGATTCGCGAGCCTGCTCCAAAACCACCGGGTCGCGCCCCGTAATGGCCACTCGCGCACCCTGCTCCAAAAACAGTTTGGCTGTCGCCAAACCTATCCCACTGCTGCCGCCCGTAATAAGCGCCGTCTTTCCTTCAAGTTTCTTCATCTTCACCTTTCCTAATTTTCAGTTCCTAATGTCTTCATCCGCAAGTTCATAGGCGGAACCTCTTCCCCGTCGATCCGCACATCCAATAGCGTAGGCCCCTTGCGCGAGAAAATCGCATCCATGTCCAGCGCGTCCATGTCTTCGGGCGAGCGAATGATGTGGCCCGGGATGCCCATCGATTCGGCCTGCATGCGAAAGTCCACCGCCGGCAATTGAAAAGCCGTGCGCTCGGCGCCCGCGAGCCGCTGCCCATGTTTGACCATGCCCAGGGCGCCGTCATTCAGAATGACAAACACCACCGTGAGCTTTTCCGCTTCCGCCACGGAGATCTCCTGCCCATTCATCAGGTAACTGCCATCGCCGGTGATACACACCACCGGGCAGCCAGGGTTGCCACGGGCACACCCCACCGCCGCGCCAATGGCCCAGCCCATGGGCGCAAAGTCCATCAACACACGCAACCAGCCCGCGTCGCCCCGGCGGCGTTTGTCGCCGCCGTTGCGCGCTTCGTAGCCATGTTGACGGGCAACACGGCGGTCATGCGGCTGTAGGTAATGAATGGCCCATGCGGTGCTGTTGCCCGCGTCGGCAAAGAAACGGGTGCTGGGAGGGCAATGTCGCGAGAGCTCCCGCATGACACGCTGCGGCTTGATGGGGCTTGCGTTGGACACAAATTTGCCAGTTTCCAGGAGCATGTAATCGGGGTTTTTCAGCCCAATCTTGGCTTCCACCGCGGTGTGTTCCTCCACCAGCATTTCAATCAGCCGCTCGCACACGGAGCGAATACGCCCACGCACATGCAGGCGCGCCATGGGAGAGCGCAGCAAGTGATCTTCTGACGAATCGATATGCACCAAACGCTGGTTCAGCACCGTGGTGGACCATGCGCCACTGGTCCACTCCCCTAAACTGGTGCCGATGGCCAGAATCAAATCCGGTTCGTCTTGCAACAGTGCGTCCGCAGTCAGGTGGCCCGCGAAACCAAAGACACCCCGGTACAGGCGGTGGCGCGTATTGACCAGGCCCTTGCCGTCCGGGGACGTTACAAAGCGTGAATCGGTCATCTCGGCCAATTTGATGATGGCCTCAATGGATTCGCCGCAGCTATGGCCTCCGCCAATCAAAATGACCATGCGCCGTGCCCGCTTGACTTCGTCACACAAGGCCCGCACCAGCGTGTCGTCCACCAATGCAGCCCGGTGCAGCAGCGAGCTCAGGTTGTACGATGGCACCCTGCTCTCAATCGGTGTGCGCAGAATGTCCACCGGAATGGAGAGGTGCGATGGCCCCCGCGGGGCCTTGGACGCGCGCATCAAGGCGTTGACCAGCTTGCTCTCAATTTGGTCGGCGTGGGAAATTAAAGTGTCGTAGCGCGTGCAGTGGCGAAACATGCCCAGCGTATTGACCCCCGTACAGGCGGACTCCTGCAATGCCTTCTTGCCAAAGGAGGGCAAGGCGGGCTGGCCGGTGATGGCCAGCATGGGAACCCCGTTGTCGTAGGCGCAGGCCACTCCCGTCAGCAGGTTGGTAGCCCCCGGACCCGAGGTGGCGCAACACACGCCCATTTTCCCGGTTTCGCGGGCATAACCGTCGGCCATGAACGCGGCCCCCGTCTCGTGGCGCGCCAGCACTTGCCGGGGGCCACCACGCCGCTCGCTGCGGGCCAGGGCGTTGTAGAGAGGTTCGATAGCGCCACCGGGGACCCCAAAAACATACTCCACCCCGAGTTGCTCCAAATACGCAACGATCAGGTCGGCAACTTCCGGGTGGGTGAACGAAGAATCGACGGGCCCGCCATCCGAGCGGGGCGATCCGCTAGGGTGCAGAAACGCATTCACCGAACCATGGGCCACGTTAAAGCGGCATTGCAGTTCATCAGTATTCATAGTACTTCTTGTTTTTGCCAACGACACAGACGACCCCGTCCAAGACGGCGCTGAAGGCTGGCAGCATGGCATTAAATGCAGCTTTGCGCAATAGTTCGCATCAAGTCAATTGCATTTGGGGGGTGTGCATGGCCCTAGCGAATACCCTAGGTCCCGCGTGAAAATCCGTATTGACAAACCGCCGTCGCGTATTGGCTTCAGTGGAGGGTCGGCGCTAATCTCAACACCGACATACCACAAGGCCAATCATGAAATTCTTATTGACGATGCGCATCAGTCAACAACTGGGCCTGGCTTTCGGAACCATCGTTCTCCTCATCCTTATTCTGGCTGGAACGGCGTGGAGCCGCATTGCCACCATGCAAAGCGACTATGAATCCCTGGTCGATCAAACCCTTCCGACCTTAACCGCCTTGAGCGAGGTCAACGACAGACTGCAAGTCATCCGAACCTCCGAACTCAAACATTTGGCGGCCCTCACCATGCCCGCCAAAGACCGGGAAGAACAGGCCGTGTTGGCGGCGGTCAAGGACTTCGACACCGCATTGGAACGCTACACCACCACCAGCGTCCCGTTGGCGGACCCTTCACTTCAGTCCGCGCTCAGCGATGCGATTGCCAAGTTTCACGCGGCGAGAAGCACTTTTCTCCAAATGTCCAACTCCGCAGCGGGCGCGGAAACCGAGCGCGCGGTTGAAGCCAGTGACTACTTCAGCGGTGCAGGTCAGAAGGTCTACCAAGGTGCGTACAACGCGGTGCACACCTTGTGGCTGCACCATTTGAACCAGGCGGAAGTCGCCAAAAATCGGGGGCGAGAGACATTGACCGCCTCACACCGATGGCTGGCCTTGGCGGCCGGCGCCGCCGCGCTGTTGTCCATTGCGCTGGCCGTCTTGATTCCCCGGCGATTGATGCGGCAACTGGGCGGCGAGCCCACCGAAGTCGCCAAAATTGCAAGAAACATTGCCAACGGTGACCTGAGCACGCCCATCCAAATGACAGGTGGCACGCGGCTGAGCGTCATGGGCTCCATGTCCGTGATGCAAGCGCAACTGGGCGCACTGATCCAGTCCGTCAAGCAAGCCGCCGGGGGGATTTTGGTGAGCACGGCGGAAATCGCCAACGGCAGCATGGACCTCAGCATGCGCACCGAGCAGCAAGCCAGCGCCTTGGAAGAAACCGCAGCGTCCATGGAAGAGCTCAGCTCCACGGTCAAACAAAATGCCGATAGCGCTGGCCTGGCCAACCAAATGGCGATCACCGCGAGCACCGTCGCCAACAAGGGCGGGGATGTGGTGAACCAGGTGGTGGAAACCATGAAGGGCATCAACGATTCTTCTAAAAAAATATCAGACATCATCAGCGTCATCGACGGCATTGCCTTCCAGACCAACATCCTGGCCCTCAATGCCGCAGTAGAAGCCGCGCGTGCGGGTGAACAGGGCCGGGGCTTCGCCGTGGTCGCCAGCGAAGTCCGCAGTCTGGCCGGTCGCTCTGCCCAAGCCGCCAAAGAGATCAAGACCTTGATCAGCGCCAGCGTGTCGCGTGTGGAGCACGGTACCGCCTTGGTGGACAAAGCCGGAGTCACCATGGTGGAAGTGGTCCACGCCATTGAACGCGTCGCTGACCTCATGGCCGAAATCAATGCAGCCAACAGTGCGCAAGCTTTGGGTGTGGCGCAGGTTGGCGAGGCGGTCACCCAAATGGACCAAACCACGCAACAGAATGCGGCCCTGGTGGAGCAAATGGCGGCCTCCGCGTCCAGCCTGAGAGATCTGGCAAACGCGCAGGTACAGGCCGTTGCCGTATTCACCCTGCCCCCTGATGACGATTCAACGCCTATGCGCGCGCTTGCCTTCCACCCCTAAAAACGCCATGAAAACACGCCACCGAATTGCATTGATACTGTGCCCCCTATGGGTGTCTGCCCATGCCGCCACCGAGCTGATCGTCGCCACCGTTAACAACAGCCATATGGTGACGATGCAAAAACTGTCACCTGTTTTTGAGCAAGAAAACCCGGACATCAAAGTGAAGTGGATGGTCCTTCAGGAGAGTGAGCTCAGGGCGCGCGTCAGCGCGGACATCGCGAGCAAATCGGGGCAGTTTGACGTCGTAACGATCGGCATGTACGAAACCCCCATCTGGGCTAAAAAGGGCTGGCTGGAAGAAATAAAACCCGACACCAAATACGACGTTAGGGATCTTCTGCCCGCGATTCGCGACGGTTTGTCCCACCAGGGAAAGTTGTATGCAGCCCCCTTTTACGGCGAGAGCTCCATGACCATGTACCGCCGTGACCTGCTGGAGAAGACCGGCCTTGGCATGCCGTCACAGCCGACGTGGGAACAGATTCGGGTGATCGCCTCCAAAGTCCACAAGCCGTCCGAGGGGGTCTATGGGATCTGTTTGCGTGGAAAGCCCGGTTGGGGAGACAACATGGCCTTGGTGAGCACCATGGTGAACTCCTTTGGAGGGCAATGGTTTGACATGGCATGGAAGCCGCAAATCGATACCCTACCCTGGACCCAAGCCATTTCCTTTTATGTCGATCTGTTGCAAAAATATGGCCCCCCGGATGCGGCTACCAACAGCTTCAATGAAAACCTGAACCTTTTTAATGCGGGCAAGTGCGCCATGTGGATTGACGCAACCATTGCAGCGTCCTTCATCACCGACCCCCAGAAGTCCAAGGTTGCCGACAAAGTGGCGTTTGCCCAAGCCCCTTCTGCGGTCACGTCCAAAGGCGCCAATTGGCTATGGGCATGGTCTCTGGCCATTCCTTCCGTTTCGGCAAAGACCCCTGAAGCCCAGCGCTTTATCCGCTGGGCCACGTCCAAAGAGTATGTGCAACTGGTGGGCACCCGCATGGGATGGAACCAGGTGCCTACCGGAACGCGCATTTCAACCTACCGCAACCCGAACTTCATCAAAGGGAACCGCTGGGCCTACTCTGAAGCCAGCGCCATTGCCCTGTCCAACCCCACGGACGCCACCTTGCCGCACAGCCCTTACGTGGGCATCCAATTTGTCGCCATTCCAGAGTTCCAAGCGGTGGGCCAGACGACAGGAAACTTCGTCAACGAAGCGCTCGCGGGCAAACTAACGGTCCCGCAGGCCTTGCATGCCGCCCAGCTCGCCGCGGACCAAGAGATGCGCAAAGCAGGCTATTACAAATGACGGCGCGGAGGGCCGGCCCACCCACGCACCCTCCCCACGATTTCTAAACTGAATTGCCCACCATCAATACGATTTCGTCTAGTCAAGGGAAAACCCTGAGCATTGTCTGCAATTCAGTACAGGCATTCGATGGATCGGTATTAACGTTTGAGGGGCTGCGCTCCTACTATTCAGTCCTGTCGATGTGAAGCTGGCATCGACTAAACCCCGAACATCAACCAGGAGACAGACCCATGAAACTCAAAGCATCACTGGCATTGGCCTTTGGACTGCTGGCCGGCGCAGCCCATGCCGACACCGAACTGGTCGTGGCGACCGTGAACAACGGCCACATGATCGAAATGCAAAAGCTCACCAAACACTTTGAAGCGGCCAACCCCGGCATCAAAGTGAAGTGGGTCACCTTGGAAGAAGGTGTGCTGCGCCAGCGCGTCACCACCGACATCGCCACCAAAGGTGGCCAGTTCGACGTGATGACCATCGGCATGTACGAAACCCCCATCTGGGGCAAAAAGGGCTGGCTGACCGAGCTCAAGACGGACGCGGCCTACGACGTGGACGACTTGCTGCCCGCCATGCGCAACGGCCTGTCGGTCAGCGGCAAACTGTTTGCAGCGCCCTTCTACGGCGAGAGCTCCATGCTGATGTACCGCAAGGACCTGGCCGACAAGGCCGGCGTCAAGGTCAGCGACAAGCCCACCTGGGCCCAAGTCAAAGAGCTGGCCGCCAAGATCCACGACCCCAAAAAGGGCGTGTACGGCATCTGCCTGCGCGGCAAGCCGGGCTGGGGCGACAACATGGCTTTCCTGTCCACGCTGGTCAACACCAACGGCGGCCAGTGGTTTGACATGAACTGGAAACCCCAGCTGGAAAGCAAGCCCTGGAAAGAGTCCATCAACTTCTACGTGGACCTGTTGAAGAACTACGGCCCTCCCGGCTCATCCGCCAACAGCTTCAATGAAATTTTGGCGCTGTACAACGAAGGCAAGTGCGGCATGTGGATTGACGCGACCATCGCAGCCTCCTTCATCACCGACCCCAAGCAGTCCAAAGTGGCCGACAAGGTGGCCTTTGCACAGGCCCCCACCGGCATCACCCCCAAGGGTGCCAACTGGCTGTGGGCCTGGGCACTGGCGATTCCCGCAGGATCGCAAAAGACCGTGGAAGCGCAGAAGTTCATCTCCTGGGCCACCAGCAAGGACTACATCAACCTGGTGGGCAAGGAAGTGGGCTGGGGCAACATCCCCACCGGCACCCGCAAGAGCACCTACACCAATGCGGAGTTCCTGAAGGTGGCCAAGTTCGCCGCCGCCGAAAAAGCGGCCATTGACAGCGCCAACCCTGCGGACAGCACCCTGCCCAAGAGCCCGTATGTCGGTGTGCAGTTTGCGGCCATCCCCGAGTTCCAGGCCATTGGCACCACGGTGGGCCAGCAGATGAGCGCCGCCCTGGCGGGCAAGTCCAGCGTGGACGATGCCTTGAAAGCCGCCCAAGTGGCAGCGGACCGTGAAATGAAGAAGGCGGGCTACTACAAGTAATCCCTCCGGCCCCCTTGGGGGGGCTTGCAGGCTGGCGCGCGGGGCTTCTTCCGCGCGCCCTTTTTTCTCGCGAGGCACTGCCATGAAACGACTACTCCCCCGCGCCCTGATGGCGCCCGCCGTGCTCACGCTCTTCCTGTGGATGATCGTGCCGCTGGTGATGACGATCTATTTCTCCGTCATCCGCTACAACCTGATGCAGCCCGACCAGGTGGGCTTTATCGGCCTGGAGAATTTTCACTACTTCATGACCGACCCCTCCTTCGGGCCGGCGGTGATGAACACCTTGCTGCTGCTGGGCAGTGTGATTGTGCTCACGGTGGTGGGTGGCGTTCTGATCGCCCTGCTGATCGACGAACCTTTCCCCGGACGCGCGCTGGTGCGCATCCTGCTGATCTCCCCCTTCTTTGTCATGCCCACGGTCAACGCACTGCTGTGGAAGCACATGATGATGAACCCGATCTACGGCGTGCTGGCCCAGGTCTGGATCTTCTTTGGCGCCACGCCCGTGGACTGGCTGACCGACTGGCCGCTGTGGAGCGTGATCCTGATCGTGTCCTGGCAGTGGCTGCCCTTTGCCACGCTGATCTTCATCACCGCGCTGCAAGGCATGAACCGCGAGCAGTTGGAGGCCTCCCGCATGGACGGCGCCAACTACCTGCAGCAGCTGCGCTACCTCTACATCCCGCACCTGGGCCGCTCGGTGGCCGTGGTGGTGATGATCGAGATGATCTTCCTGCTCAGCGTGTTCGCCGAGATCTACACCACCACCGGGGGCGGCCCGGGCGACGCCAGCACCAATGTGGCTTTCCTGATCTTCAAGCAGGCACTCTTGAACTTCGATGCGGGGGTGGCCTCGGCCGGCGCCTTGTTTGCCGTGGTACTGGCCAACATCGCCGCCGTCTTCCTGATCCGCATGGTCGGCAAAAACCTCGACAAGTGAGCATCCCCATGACTTCTTTACAAACCAAACTGCTGCTCCAAGTGCTGCGCACCGTGCTGGCCTGGGGCGTGACCCTGGTGCTGTTCTTCCCGCTGGGCTGGCTGATCCTCACGGCCTTCAAGACGGAGCTGCAAGCCATCTCGGTGCCGCCACTGCTGCTGTTCACGCCCACGCTGGAGAATTTCGCGCTGGTGCAGGAGCGCAGCGACTACCTGCTGTACGCGCAGAACTCGCTGATCACCAGCGTGGCCTCCACACTCTTGGGCCTGGCGCTGGCGTTTCCCGCGGCCTACGCCATGGCCTTCTTCAAGGGCAAGTACACCAAGGACATCCTGATGTGGATGCTCTCCACCAAGATGATGCCCGCGGTGGGCGCGCTGGTGCCCATCTATGTGCTGGCGCAGCTCTCGGGCCTGCTGGACTCGCGCACCGCGCTGGTGATCGTGTTCACCATGAGCAACCTGCCCATCATGGTGTGGATGCTGTACTCGCACTTGAAGGACATCCCGCACGAGATCCTGGAGGCCTCGCGCATGGACGGCGCCACGCTGTGGCAGGAGTTCCGCCATGTGCTGCTGCCTCTGACCATGGGGGGCCTGGCCTCCACGGGGCTCTTGTGCCTGGTGCTGAGCTGGAACGAGGCCTTCTGGTCGCTCAACCTGAGCGCGGCCAAGGCCGGCACGCTGGCCACGCTGATCGCCTCCTACTCCAGCCCGGAAGGCTTGTTCTGGGCCAAGCTGTCTGCGGCCTCCTTCATGGCGATTGCCCCCATCGTGGTGTTCGGCTGGTTCAGCCAGAAACAACTGGTGCAGGGCCTGACTTTTGGTGCGGTCAAATGAGGCACACCCCCCGGCTTGCCCACTGCGTGTGGCCGCTTTCCCCCTTGCAGGGGGCAACACCAGCGGCCCGGCAAAGCCGGCTCCGCGGTGTTTCTGGTTGAGGGCGTTTGCGCTCAACTGTTTGTAGAGATAAGAAATTAGGAGATCGCAATGGCATATCTGAACCTCAAGCAGGTCGAAAAAGTGTTCGGCGACGTACGCGTCATCAACGGCATCGACCTGGAAATCCAGCAAGGCGAGTTCGTGGTGTTTGTCGGCCCCTCGGGCTGCGGCAAGTCCACGCTCTTGCGCCTGATCGCCGGGCTGGAAACCATCGACGGCGGCAGCCTGCACCTGGACGGGCGCGACATCACCCACCTGCCGTCCAGCAAACGCGACCTGGCCATGGTGTTCCAAAGTTATGCGCTGTACCCGCACATGAGTGTGTTCGAGAACATGAGCTTCGCGCTCAAGCTGGCCAAGGCCGACCCCGCCGTCATCCAGGACAAGGTGGCGCGCGCGGCCAAGATCCTCAACCTGACTGACTACCTGGAGCGCACCCCCAAGGAGCTCTCGGGCGGGCAGCGCCAGCGCGTGGCCATTGGGCGGGCCATCGTGCGCGCGCCCAAGGTGTTTTTGTTTGACGAGCCGCTCTCCAACCTGGACGCGGCGCTGCGCGGGCAGACCCGCATCGAGATCGCCAAGCTGCACCGCGACCTGGGAGCCACCACCATCTACGTGACCCACGACCAGGTGGAGGCCATGACGCTGGCCGACCGCGTGGTGGTGCTGCGCGACGGGCGCATCGAGCAGGTGGGAACACCTTTGGAGCTGTACGACCGCCCGGCCAACCAGTTTGTCGCCCAGTTCATCGGCACGCCGCAGATGAACGTCGTGGCCGTCGCCCAGTTGCCCCAGCTAGCCTCCATTGCGGGTGTGGCACCGCCCGCCGACGGCTTTGTGGGCCTGCGCCCGGAGAACATCACGCTGGTGGCGCCGGGACAGGGCCAGTTCCAGGCCCGCGTGGAGCTGGTCGAGTCCCTGGGCGCGGAGACCCTGATCTACGTGAGCACCGAGCGCGGCGCGCAGCTGGTGGCGCGCCAGAACACCCGCACCGATCTGCATGTGGGAGCTAGTGTGGGCGTGCAGCTGGACGCTGCGGCCGCCCATGTGTTCGATGCCAAAGGCCGGATCGTGGCGATGAGGGCGGCAGCATGAGCACCGCAACACCACCACCTTGGGTCGTTCTGCACCTGGGCCTGGGCTCGTTCCACCGCGCCCACCAGGCCGCATATATACACGCCTTGCGGGCCTCGGGCGACACCCGCTGGCAGCTCGCCGGCGGCAACATCCGCGCCGACATGGCCGACACCGTGGCCGCACTGGATGCGCAGGGCGGCGCCTACACGCTGGAGACCATCAGCCCCACCGGCGAGCACCGTTACACCCGCATCACCGCCATTGCCGATGTGGTGCCCTTCGAGCCCACGCTCTTCGGCCTGATCGCGCGCGCCGCCGAGCCCAGCACCCGCATCATTTCCTTCACGGTGACCGAGGCCGGCTATTACCTGGACGGGCACGACCAGCTCGATGCCGGTCTGCCCGACATCGCCGCTGACCTGGCCGCCGCACGCGGCACCCAGCCCATGGCGCTTGGCGGCAGCACCATTTACGGGGCGCTGACCGCCATGCTGCGCGCACGCATGCAGGCCAGGGCCGGTGCGGTGACCTTGCTCAACTGCGACAACCTGCGCCACAACGGCCAGCGCTTTCGCGCCGGGCTGCTGCGCTTCATTGCGCTGACGGGGGACGCATCTCTGCTGGACTGGGTGCAGACCCACACCACCTGCCCCAACGCCATGGTGGACCGCATCACCCCCCGCCCCACCCCGGACGTGGCCGAGCGGGTGCGGGCCGCCACCGGCTGGGCGGACGCCGTGCCGGTGATGGGGGAGAGTTTTATCCAGTGGGTGATCGAAGACCACTTTTGCGCAGGCCGCCCGGCCTGGGAGAGCGTGGGGGTGGAGATGGTGAGCTCGGTGGCGCCTTACGAGGAGGCCAAGATCCGCCTGCTCAACGCCACCCACAGCTGTATCGCCTGGGCCGGCACGCTGGTGGGCTACCACTACATCCACGAGGGCACGCGCGACGCGGTGATCCGGCGCATTGCGTTTGACTATGTTACCGACGACGCCATCCCTGTGCTGAGCAGCCCCGGGCAACCCAGCCCGGTCGATTTGCCACGCTACCGCGACGTGGTGCTGGAGCGTTTTGGCAACCCCGCCATCGCCGACACCAACCAGCGCGTGGCCATGGACGGCTACTCCAAGATTCCCGGCTTTATTGCCCCCACCATCCAGGAACGGCTGGCGCGCAGCGAGTCCATTGCCAGCGTGGCCATGTTGCCGGCCCTGTTTCTGGCGTATTTGCAGCGCTGGCACGCCGGCCAGATTGCCTACACCTACCAAGACCAGGCCATGGACCCCGACAGCGCCCACGCCCTCTGCGCAGCCGCCGACCCGGTGGCGGCTTTTTGTGCCGACCCCGTGCTGTGGGGCACCCTGGCCGGCGACCTGCGCCTGACCCACGCCGTTCGCACCGCCTTCGAACGGGTCACTCTTTTTATCAGGAACCACCGCGCATGAATAACACAACCCACACTCCCGCCACACCGTCGTCCCAGCGCCTGTTGGGCCGCCATGCCGTACTGACCGGTGCAGGGGGCGGTATCGGCGCCGCCGTGGCGGCGGCCTATCTGCGCGAAGGCGCGCGCTGCAGCATCGTCGATCTGGCGGAGCAGGCCTCCCCGGACGTCACGGCACTGGCGGCACAGTACCCCCAGCAGGTGCACTACATTGCGGCCAACGTCACCCGCATGGCCGACATCACCTTGCTGGTGGAATCCGCGGTCGGGCGTTTCGGCCCCATCCATGTGCTGTTCAACAACGCCGCCATTTTTGACATGGCCCCGCTGCTGGACAGCGACGAGGCCATGTACGACAAGATGTTTGCCGTGAACGTCAAGGGCGCGTTCTTTGTGATGCAAAAGGTACTGGCCCACATGGTGGCGCAGCAAACCCGCGGGGCCGTGATCAACATGGCGTCCCAGGCCGGGCGCCGGGGCGAGGCACTGGTATCGCACTACTGCGCGAGCAAGGCAGCCGTCATCAGCTACACCCAAAGCGCGGCGCTGGCCATGGCACCCCACCACATCCGGGTCAACGGCATTGCGCCGGGAGTCATCGCCACGCCGATGTGGAAAAACGTGGACGCGCTGTTTGCCAAATACGAGAACCTGCCCTTGGGCGAGAAGAAAAAACGGGTGGGCGAGGCCGTGCCCCTGGGCTACATGGGCGCGCCCGGCGACATTGCCGGCGCCGCCGTATTCTTGGCCAGCGTTGAAGCCTCTTACATCACCGCGCAGACACTCAATGTGGATGGTGGTAACGTGATGAGTTAACTGCTGCACGCCCCGGAGTTCGCCATGGTCGCCACCACTCGCCCACCGCCCCCAGCCGCCCTGCACCGCCAGCGCGAACGCCAGCCGGAGCTGGAGTCCGACTACAACCGCAGCCCCTTGTTGGGCTACGAGTCGGCGCCCGACCTGGGGCTGATCCGCTGCCTGGACCATGGCTACCCCACCCCGCTGGCGCGCTGGCATTTCCACGACGAATACGAGCTGCACCTGATTACCGCCAGTTCGGGCAAGGCCTTTGTCGGCGACTGGATCGGCCCCTTCGAGCCCGGTCACCTGGTGCTGTGTGGGCCACGTCTGCCGCACAACTGGATTTCCATGGACCTGCCCGCCGACGGTCTGCACCAGCGCGACCTGGTGATCCAGTTCCAGCATGCGCCGCTGGAACAGGCCTGCCAGCTGATTCCCGAGCTGCGCGAGTTGCTGCCTGTGCTGGAGCGCTCGCGCCACGGCATCGAATTCTTCGGCCTGTCCGAGCGCACGTTAAAGCATTGGCATACGGTCAAGGCGGCCCACGGCCTGGGCCGGCTGGCGGCCTTTTGCGCATTGGCGACCGACCTGGCCCGCTGTACCGACTACCGGCTGCTCTCGACCGTCCAGCTCAAGGGGGTGGAGAATGAAACCGAACTCGACCAGATCAATGCCATCGTCCATCGGATTACCGACAACGTGGCGCAGACTATCACCGCCACGGATGTTGCGGCCGACCTGGGCATGAGCGAAAGCCGGTTTTCGCGCTTCTTCCGCCGCGCCACCGGCAACACCTACACCGATTTCGTCAACCAGGTGCGCATCAACCGGGCCTGCCAGTTGCTGATGGGCTCGGAGCGCTACATCACCAACATCTGTTACGACGTGGGCTTCAACAACGTCGCCAACTTCAATCGGCGTTTTCTGGAACTCAAGGGCATGACGCCCTCCGAGTTTCGCAAACAGGCCGAGAGCCGCTTTGGCGGTACCTCGGCCTAACCCTCTACGACAGCACACCCATGTTTCTCGGAATCGATATCGGCAACGCGGAAGTCAAGACCGCAGGGCTGGGCGCCTCCCTGGCCTTGCCGCGCTTCACGCCCGCCTGAAAGCATCCACTTTTGCTATCAAATTGATAGCTGCTTGCGCTTATTGTACGGGGGCTAGAGGCCTATTTCACTTCACAGGAATCATCAGGTGCTGGTACTCGGTGCCCGGCCACATCACATACGGGGCGGAGGTATCCGGGTCTGCACTTTTGGGATACATGTCGTAAAAGCTGGCGTCGGCGCCCACGATCATGACGTGGGGGCCGGTTTTGACCCAGTGGTTGTCAGGGCCGGGTTTGGTCGCATACGGATCGGTGTTGCTGGCATCGGTGCCCCCCGCCAGCATGTACATGAATCCGATTTTTCCGGCCTCGGGCTTCTTGTGGCCCATCCAGGCGCCCGCCCACTCCAGCGCAGTCTTGTCCATGCACATGGGATCGGGGCCGGGTGTTGCCGGGTTGTCCGGCATGCAGGTAAAGCCGTTGCTGCCCTCGCGCAGGGTGCGCATCTGGCCGTCCGCCTCCATTGCTACCACCTTGGCGGCCGCACTGACCTTTGGGGGCGCCGCTTTCATGGCGCTGCGAATCATTTTTTTGTCGTCGGCAGCCATGGCGGTCTGCATACACAGTGCGGCCACGGCGGCGACCATCAAAGCCCGGGGCGGTATCGTTATTGGCATGGCACTTCACTCCTTAATGCGTGGGTTGAGAGAATCTCCGCCTAGGGCGGGGCTGGTAGCCAGTGGACTCCCTTCCCGGCCAGCGATCAATACCCGCCCGGCCGTAAATGGGTTACTAACTTGCCGGTAGCGCCCCCTCTTTGCACGCCAACGGTACAATTGGAGTGGCTGCAAGCGCACTGTTTGCCCCCAAAAAAACGGCCGCTGTCTTGCATTCTGTGCACATGCGCCAACCCTTGGCAGGCTGCAGAAGGGGGCGCTCACCCCCGTCAACGTAGTGGTTGCAGCCCTTTCTTTTTCACCTTTAAAACCCGCCCTGATGTACAGCGTCAAAGAAATTTTTTACACCTTGCAAGGTGAAGGCGCACATGCCGGGCGGCCGGCGGTGTTTTGCCGCTTCAGCGGCTGCAATCTGTGGTCCGGCCGCGAGGCGGACCGCGCCAGCGCCGTGTGCCGGTTTTGCGATACCGATTTTGTCGGCACCGACGGTGAAGGGGGGGGGAAATTTGCCGACGGCGAGGCGCTGGCGCAGGCCATTGACCAGCAATGGCCGCCGCACGATACGGCCCACAAATACGTGGTTTTCACCGGAGGCGAGCCGCTGCTGCAGCTGGATACGGCCCTCATCGAGCGCATGCACGCCCACGGCTTTACCATTGCCATCGAGACCAATGGAACCCTTCCTGTACCGGCGGGCGTGGACTGGGTCTGCGTGAGCCCCAAGCGGGGATCGACCTTGGTGGTTGAACGCGGCAACGAGATCAAGGTCGTGATTCCCCAGGCGGGCCAGCATCTGGCCGACTATGCCGCGCTGGACTTTTCCCATTTTTTTGTCCAGGCCATGGACGGGCCGGACCTGGCCGCCAACCTCCGTCTGGCCATCGACACCTGCAAGCGCAACCCCCAATGGAGGCTGAGCTTGCAGACCCATAAACTCCTGCAGATCCCTTAAGTGACATCCACACCATGTTGACGATTACCCGCAAGCTGGAATTCGACGCCGGCCACCGCATCCCGGACCACAAAAGCCAGTGCCGCAACCTGCACGGACACCGCTACACCCTGCTCATCACGCTGGTGGGGGCAGTGATCGACCAAGAGGGGCAATCGGACAACGGCATGGTCATGGATTTTTCCGACATCAAGACACTGGCCAAAACCCATTTGGTAGACCTCTGGGACCATGCGTTTCTGGTCTACCGTGGCGACGCCCTGGTGCGTGAATTTCTGGACAGCCTGCCGGACCACAAAACCGTGGTGCTGGACTGCATCCCCACGGTGGAAAACCTGGCCCGTACCGCCTTCGACATCCTGAAAAACGTCTACCAGGACCAGTTCAACACCGGGCTGACCTTGGACAAAATCACCCTGTATGAAACCCCCAATTGCTGGGCCGAGGTGAGCGCCTGACCGCTACCTTGGTCCTTAGGGCTTGCCCATTTTGATATCGGCGAGCGCTTTGGCTTCAGCAGCCTTGGCATCCTTGATACAGACGTCCTTGTCCTTGTCTTTTAAGTCGTCGCATTTTTCCTTGGCAACGGCATAGGCCGTCTTGGCCTTGACCTCCATCACCTTGGTCTGATCAGCCGGTTTGCCGGTGTAGCTGTATTCCAGTTCCGCGCGGGCGACCTTTTCCTTGGCTTTGGCTTCTTCCACACAGACGTCCTTGGCATTGCCCGCCAGGGGCGCGCATGCCGCTTTGTCGGCCTTGTAGTCGGCACTGATGCGGTCTTTGCCCGCTTTGTAGTCGTCCCGGGTCATGGTGGCAGCCTGTGCCACCGGCAGCGCCAGCAAGGCGGCAACGATGAGGGCCGTTTTCAGGGTGGAATGTTGTTTCATACGTGTCCTTTTTGCGGGTCATGGGTCGGAATTGCGCGGTTTTTTGCTCCCTCGCACGGATGATTAGAGTCAGCGCGGGACGGCTGCGCCTTGAGAAAAGGCAAATCGGGGCCGTCCACTGGAGCGCCCTGTTCGCAGCCGTCACGTCCCGGGCGCCCTGCCCGCATGTGCAGGGTTTGGGTCGGGAAGGCAAACTCGATGCCCCGCTCGCCGAATACGCGCACCAGTTGCAGATTGATGGCCTGCTGCACGTCCATGTAAAGGTTGAAATCCGGTTGGAGCAGGTAGTAGACGGCCTCAAATTCCAACGCAAAACTGCCCAGGCTTTTGAAATGCACGCGGTCGATGCGTGTGTGGGCCTGGGACTCAATGGCCTGGCGGATGAGCAGGGGAATGCTTTCGAGTTGCGCCGGTGGCGTGTCGTAGGTGACACCGAGGGTGAAGACGGCGCGCCGCTCCTGCATGCGTTTGTAGTTGCGGATGCGGCTTTTGAGCAGGTCATTGTTGGAGAAGATGATTTGCTCGCCACTGAGGCTGCGGATGCGCGTGGTCTTGAGCCCCACATGTTCAATGGTGCCCATGTGCTCATCCACGGTAATGAAATCGCCGATGACAAAAGGCTTGTCGATGGCAATGGACAGCGAAGCAAACAAATCCCCCAGGATGTTTTGCACGGCCAGCGCCACGGCGATACCCCCAATGCCCAGGCTGGTGACCAGGGCTGTCACGTTCAGGCCGATGTTGTCGAGAATCAGCAGCCCGACCAGCACCCACAGGACCACGCGCCCCAGAAAGGACAGCAAGGACTGCGTCATGGCGCGCGCACCGGCTTCGGCCACCTCGCCCAGCGAAAACCGGTGCGTCAACCAGAACACCAGGCCGCGCTGCACCCAGAACCCGGACTGCAAGAGGATCAAGCCAACAAAGGCCCGGTCCACCAGTTTTTCCAGGGCTGGGGGCAGGTTCAGAAAGTGCGCGGCAATATACAGGCCGATGGCCGCGGTGAGCAACAGGCGGGTGGCCGACAGGACATCGACCAAGAAGTCGTCGATCACCGTCTCCGTGGTTCGGGAAATCCGCTCCAGGTGCCGCAGGGTCCACCGGCGCAAGAGGTGGAGCACCACCATGCTGGCAATGGCCGAGAACAAGGCCAGCGCCCAATCCTGGGCGCTGTTACTGGCAAAAAGCTGGCGAAACATGCGTGTCCGTGGGCCGATTCCTGTCGGCCCCCTCCGTCTCTAGGGGACAGGCATTCAAGCGCATCCAGAGCGCACGACACCGGCAATTGTCAAGAAATCGCCATTGGGGGCACGGCGCTGCGGCTTGCGCTACAGCAGCCCGGCGGCAGCCACCACGTCGCGCCAGGCCGCCAGCTTGCGCTCAAAACTCCAGCTGGCGTTGGCCGGGCTGCTGGACGGCAATGGGTAGACCGGCAGGCCCAGGGCGGCGGTGTATTTGGCGTGTTTGTAACTTTCGCCACCGTTGTGGGCGATGGCCTTCAGCTGCGGGCAGCGCTGCAGGAGGCTGGCGAAATCGTTGACCTGGGCGTGGCGGATGGCCGTATCCAGGCTGCCTTTGCGCTCGCACGAGGCGTACACATCCCACACCCCCAGGCCCCGGTCGAGCAACCATTTGCTACGTATTTCATAGCTGCTTGCGCAGGTAATACGGGGGCTGGAGGGCCAAATGGCTTGAAGAATGGGCCAGAACTTGTTTTGCGGGTGGGCGTAGTACTGCCGCTGCGCCAGTGAGGCCGCCCCCGGGAAGCTGCCCAACACCAGCAGCCGGGTGTTGCTGGAGACGATGGGGGGCAAACCGCACAGGCGTGGCGGCGGGGAGGCAAGGCTGGGGTGGTCTTTTGGCATGGGATTCACAGCAGGCCCCAATATATTCCACGGGGAACAAACCGTGGCGCCACGCCCCTACCGGCCTGCGCAGGGAGCATGGCCGAATTAAAAGATACATCTAACTTGCATCTTATTAATAAATGCATCTAAAATACATCTTTGATAGCATGGGGTACCGACCCCTGCCTCATTCCCGTTCAACCCCATCCATTAGGAATCCATGCCATGCACGCTACGCGCAAACTCTGGACCTGGCTCGCCATCATCTGTGCGATGTCCTTTGCCGTCCTGGGCTGGGTCGGTACAGAAATCTATCTGACCGCCCCGCCCATTCCCAAACAAGTCATCAGCAGCAAGGGCACGGTCCTGTTCTCCGAGGGCCAGGTGCAACGCGGCCAGGAAGCTTGGCTGTCGGCCGGCGGCCAGCAACTGGGCTCCGTCTGGGGCCACGGCAGTTATGTGGCACCCGATTGGTCGGCCGACTGGCTGCACCGCGAGGCACTGGCCTTGCGTGCCATCTGGGCGCAACGTGATTTCGGCCAGCCCTATGAGCGCCTCAGCGTCGGTCAACAAGCCGACTTGAATGGCCGGCTCAAGAGCGAGATGCGTCGCAACAGCTACGACGCAGACACCGGCACCATCACCCTTTCGCCCGATCGCGTGGAGGCTGCCCAGCAGGTGGTGCAGCACTACGTCGGCCTGTTTGGCAATGATGCGTCTTTGGACAAGTTGCGCGAACAATACGCGATGAATGCGGGTTCCCTGCCCGACCCGCAGGACCTGCAAGCCCTGCCCGCCTTCATCTTCTGGTCGGCCTGGGCGGCGGCCACTGACCGGCCCGGAGAAACCGACCTGAGCTACACCAGCAACTGGCCGCACGAACCGCTGGTCAACAACACCCCGACGGCCGGCGCCGGCATCTGGTCCATCGCCAGCGTGATCCTCATGATTGCCGCGATTGCAGGCATGATTTTTTACCACTCCACGCACCAGGAAGAAGGCGATCCGACCCCACCCAAGGCCGATCCGTTGTTCCATCTGAAGCCCACGCCGTCCATGAAGGCGACGCGCAAATACTTCTATGTGGTGATCGGCCTGATCCTGGCCCAGGTCGGCATGGGCGTGATTACGGCCCACTATGCGGTCGAGGGGCAGAGCTTCTTCGGCTTCCCGCTGGCGCAGATCCTGCCCTTCACCGTGAGCCGCACCATCCACACCCAGTTCGCGGTGCTGTGGATTGCCACCGCGTGGCTGGCCACCGGCCTGTACATCGCCCCCGCCATCTCGGGCCATGAGCCGAAATACCAGAAACTCGGTGTGGACCTGTTGTTCTACGCCCTGTTGTTCATCGTGGTCGGCTCCACCGCCTTCGGCTGGGTCGGTAGCTTGAAGCACCTGGGCAACGATTTCAGTTTCTGGATCGGCAACCAGGGCTTGGAATTCACCAGCATGGGCCGCGTCTGGCAAATCCTGCTGTTTGTCGGCCTGCTGTTCTGGGTGACCTTGCTGGGACGCGGCCTGATGCCCGCGCTGAAAACACCGTCGGAGAGCCGTGGCCTGATTGCCATGGTGTTTCTGGCGGCCCTGTGTATCGGTTGCTTCTACGCCACGTCGCTCACCTGGGGCAAACACACGCATTATTCGATGATCGAATACTGGCGCTGGTGGTTGGTCCACCTCTGGGTGGAAGGCTTCTTTGAAGTGTTCGCCACCGCCGTGATTGCATTGCTGTTCACCCGCCTGGGCCTGATCCGCGCCAGCACCGCCAACAGCGCCATCGTGCTGGAAACCATTGTGTTTTTGTTCGGCGGCATTCTGGGCACCTTGCACCACCTGTACTTCACCGGCACACCGACCTTTGTGATTGCGATTGGCGCCATGTTCTCGGCGCTGGAAGTGGTGCCGCTCGCCATGATCGGTGTGGAAGCCTACCGCAACTACCAGCGCTCCAAAGCCGCGCCCTGGGTGCAGGCCTACAAGTGGTCCATCCTGTGTTTCATCGCCGTGGGCTTCTGGAACGTGGTGGGCGCAGGCTTGCTCGGTTTCTCGATCAACACGCCGATTGCGCTGTACTACATGCAAGGTCTGAACATGACCGCCGGCCACGGCCACGCGGCACTGTTCGGGGTCTATGGCATGCTGGGCATCGGTCTGCTGCTGTTTTGCCTACGCGGACTCTCACGCCGTGCGGCCTGGTCTGACCGCCTGCTCGCCCCCATGTTCTGGTCGCTCAATATCGGCCTGGCCATGATGGTGTTCATGTCGCTGGTGCCGGCCGGCATCTACCAGGCCTGGGCCAGTATCACCCAAGGCATGTGGTTTGCCCGCTCTCCTGAAATCATCCACTCGCACTTCATGGAAACCCTGGTATGGATGCGGGTGCCGGGGGACATCGTGTTCGCCATTGGCACCTTGTTCCTGGCCGCCTTTGCGGTGCGCCTGCTGACGGGCGGAAAACGCCAGGCCCCTACCCCATTGCCTATGGCCAGCGTCCGAAAGGTCTAGGTCCCCGCGTACCGGCCAACCCCCTTATGATGGCGACCTTCAGGTGCCCGTCGCTGCAAGGCGGCGGGAGAATCGGGAAGGCGGTGCAAATCCGCCGCGTGCCCAACGCTGTAAGGAGGATGACCCAGGCTCAATGCCACTGGCGCAAGCCGGGAAGGCGCCGGGGTCAAATGAATCCAAGCCAGAAGACCGGCCTGAAAATTTCACAAGCTGCACGGCCAGGCAGCGCATTTGTTTTCAAGCCAGGGGAAGCCATGAAATCCATGTCGGCGCAAGCCATTCAATCCGCACACGCATTCGCAGAGGAAGCGCGTGACGCGGTCTACCACGCCATCTTTTCACGCCGCGATGTGCGCGGTCAATTTTTACCCACCCCGGTGCCCGATGCGGTTCTGAGCCGCATCCTGACGGCGGCCCACCATGCACCTTCGGTCGGGTTCATGCAGCCCTGGAATTTTCTGGTGGTGCAGTCCGACGAGGTCAAGCGCCGCGTGCACGCAGCCTTTGCCGTGGCCCATGCCGAAGCGGGCAACATGTTCGAAGGCGAGCGGCGCACCACCTACCGCAACCTGAAGCTGGAAGGCATTCTGGAGTCCCCGGTGGGCATCTGCATCACCTGCGACCGGGAGCGCACCGGCCCGGTGGTGGTGGGGCGCACCCACATGAAGACCATGGACCTGTACAGCAGCGTGTGCGCCGTGCAAAACCTGTGGTTGGCGGCGCGGGCCGAAGGCCTGGGCGTGGGCTGGGTGAGCATCTTCAACCAGTCGGAGTTGCAAGAGGCACTGGGGATTCCCAAGGGCATCACCCCCATTGCCTACCTGTGCGTCGGCTACGTCAGCCATTTCCACGCCAAGCCGGAACTGGAGAGTGCCGGTTGGCTGCCCCGCCTCCCCATGGAAGACCTGGTGTTTTTCGACCAGTGGGGAAACCGCGATGACGACCAGGCACTGATCGGCCACTTGAAACGCGACCAGATCGCCGCGCAACAAGTGGCCGCAACCAAGCAGCCGGCCGCTGCGCCATAACCCTCTGGCATGCCCCACCGTCAAGTGCATAAAAAATGCACTTGACGGCATCCGTTTGCTTGCTATTTAATAGACTAATCAGTCGATCTATTAAATATCCCCTCTGAACATGCGAAAAATTGACCCTGAACGCCAGCAAAGCAAGCGTCAGCACATCCTGGATGCAGCCATACGCTGCTTCACCCGCAACGGCTTTCACCAGACCCGCACCGCCGAGATCTGCCGCGAAGCCAACATGAGTCCGGGCAACCTGTTCCACTACTTTGACAGCAAGGAAGCCCTCATCGCAGCGGTGGTGGTTGAGGGGCCGGACGAATTGAGCACTCTTCTTGAGCGTGCTTGCAGCGCTCCTGACCTGTTTGTGGCGCTGCTGGAGGCCATTGACCAGCAATTGGACCTGCTGACGGAGCCGGCCTACACCCGGCTGGCCCTCGAAATCATCGCCGAAGCCGTGCGCAACCCGGCGGTGTTTGCCGCGGTATCAGCCCATGAAGCCCGCAAGAAAGCCGCACTGGTGCACTTGCTGCAAACCGGTGTGGAGCGTAGGCACATCACCCTGAGCACGCCCGCCCAGCGCGCTGCAGACTGGATCTTGCTCTTGCTCGACGGCGCCTTCGGGCGCGCCATGGTCGAGGCCGCTTTCAACCTCTCCAGCTACCGCACCCTGGTGCGGAGTTCGCTCACCCATGTGATTGCGCCCGCCACAGCTACGCCTGCGGGCACCTCGGCATGACGACGCCCAGGCCTACCCCCGCCATCGACCGCATTGACGATCTGGACGCCCTGCGCGGTTTCGCGCTGCTGGGAATTTTGCTGGTCAACATCGCTTTTTTTGCCTCCGCCTACCATGGCAGTGGCCTGACGGACCCGGCCTTTGACGGGTGGTGGGACCGCTTTGTACCGGGACTGGTGCGCACGCTGTGCGAGACCAAGTTTTACCTGCTGTTTTCCTTCCTGTTTGGCTACAGCTTCAGCTTGCAGATGGAGTCGGCCCGGCGCGCTGGATCGGCCTTCGTGCCGCGCTACCTGCGGCGCAGTGCGGGCTTGGCGCTGCTGGGTATCGGCCACGCCCTGCTGCTGTTCCATGGCGACATCTTGCTGACCTACGCCCTGCTGGGCCTGTTGCTGCTGGCCCTGCGCGACGTGACTCCAAAGACTGCCGTGTACCTGTCCATCGTGCTGCTGGCTGCGACGGCGTTGTCCTGGGCGCTTGTGGGCTTGGCGATAGGGGAGACCGATCCCATGGTCCCAACGCCGGAAATACACGCTGCCGTCGAACGCGTCACGGCGGCCTACCGCAGCAGCATTGGCACCACCATTGCACAACACGCATTGGAAATGCGCTCCACGATGTGGCTGCTGCTGGGCCTCATCCAGGCCCCCTGCGCATTGGCCATGTTCCTGCTCGGGCTGGCCGCAGCCAAGGGGCACTACTTCACCAGGCTTGCCGGGCAGCGCAAGCAACTCTGGCGGATGCTCGCCCTGGGAACCCCCATCGGGCTGGCGGGGGCGTGGTGCTACAACACGCTGAACACGCCGCCGGTGCAGCCAGGCAGCAGCCTGCTCGGTCTGGCGATTTCCATACTCACCGCACCGGCACTCACCGGCGCATACGTGGCAGCACTGCTGTTGTTCCTGCACCACCCCAAAGGCAAGGGTGCTGCGCTAGGCGCTTGGCTGGCACCAGCAGGCAGGATGGCGCTGACGAACTACCTATTGCAATCCGTGGTTTGCGCCTATGTATTCACCGCCTGGGGCTGGGCTCTGATGGGAGCCCTGGCACCGCCCCAGGTGTTCCTGTTCGCCCTGCTGATTTACCTTGCACAACTGTGGCTCAGCCGCTGGTGGATGCGCAGCCATGGCTATGGTCCGGTCGAATGGCTTCTGCGTGCACTCACGCACGGGCGCAGGCCACCGTGGCGCCGCATGACCGGGCAACCCTGACAGGCTAGTGGTTGCGCCCGGCCATCACACCACCGTCCACGTCCCACACCGCGCCGGTCACCCATGCGGCCTGGTCGGAGAGCAGGTGGACCACCACGTTGGCCACATCCGTCGGCGTGCCGATGCGCCCGATGGGGTGAAAACCATTGAAACTGCTGAGCACGGCGTCATGCTGTTCTTGGGGCACAAAGCTGTCGTACACCGGCGTGTCCACAATGGCGGGGGACACGGCATTGACACGGATGTGGTGGGCTCCCAGCTCCATGGCCAGGTGCTGGGTCATGGCGTGCACACCGGCTTTGGCCATGGAATAGGCGGACGAAGGGGTTGCCAAAATGGCCTGTTTTGCCCACATGGAGCCGATGTTCACAATGGCGCCGCTTTGGGCCACCACCATGCGCCGCGCCACCGCCTGGGTGGCGAAGAACAAGGCCTTGCTGATGCCGAGGTAGGCGTCATAGTCGGCCTCGCTGTGGTCCAGATACGCCTTGGGGGAGAACACCCCGGCCGCATTGACCAACAGGTCAAAGTGCGTGGGGCGTGTATTGACGGCATCCACCACCGCGTGGAGTCCCGCTTTGTCCGTGATATCGGCGCGCAAGGTCGCCACGGAGGCAGGACACGCGGCTTGGGTTTCTGCCAGCTTGGTTTCATTGCGCCCCACCACCAGAACCTGTGCGCCACGCTCCGCCAATTGAAGCGCAACAGCACGACCAATGCCACTGGAACCACCAATGACCAATGCGGTTTTGCCAGAAAAAAAGTGACTCATAAAATTCTCCTATACCTACCAGTAGGTAGTTTTGTGGGCTAAAAAAAAGGTTAGCCCTTCCTTGAAAAATTGCTGACCAACAAGGCACAGGTCCGGTCAAAGGTGTCCAGGTCACCGGTCGAACGGCACACCAGGGAGGCGCCTTGCAAGGTAGCCAAGATGACCCGGGCGTGGTCTGCGGCCGCACCGTCAAACTCCAGCTCACCCTGCGACTTGCCCTCGGCCAATACCTGTGCCAACCACTCGGTGTTGCGGATAAAAAACCGCTTGAGTTGGGGCAGCATGGCGGCGTCCAGCGTCAGCGTCTCGGTGCCCAGCATGCCGCACATGCATATTCGGTCCATCTCCAGCGAGGCACGGTAGATCCCGGCATAGGCCTTGAGCTTGGCCGGTGCGGACGTATAAAACTTTTCAATACGCAACAACTCACTGTCAAACTGCGCGGAATACACATCCACCAAAGCCACGCCCAAGTCGGTCTTGGATGGAAAATGGTGGTGCAAACTGGCTTTGCGAATACCGACTTCCTGCGCAATGTCTGCGTAGCTGAAGCCGTTGAAACCCCGCTGCTGAACCAGCCGCTGGGCGATGGCAAGAATGTGTTCTCTGGTGTCCATGCGGCAAGTATATCCTACCTATTGGTAGGTTTGCATTATCCACTTCAGCGCACTGGAAATACGCGACGCCTCGGCGTCTTCGACTTCCCGCCCGAACCTAGGCGGGAAGTCACGACTGGCCTACTGCATCAGGAAGGTGGTTTCCGTGTCTTCGTCCCAGCCATCCCACAGGTAGTCATTGGCCTTGCCGTCGGCGATCAGGCGCAGCGCGTAGTTGACCTGCTCCTTGTAGAAATCGCAAAAGGCGCCGATTTTGTCCATGCCACCGTTCATTTCCGCCGCTTCAGCAGGACACGGGGAACCGCAGAAGTGGCGAATGGCACAGTCGCCGCAGGGGCTGAACTGGTCCACATTACGCTGAATCACCGGCTGGAAAGCGTCCGAAGTCAGCGCCGCCTCCACCCCGCCCGCGGCATGCAGATTGCCGCCGTTGAAACGCGGCAGGCCGATGAACTCGCTGCAAGGATAGAGACCGCCGTCCGCTGCCAGCGCAAAGAATGCGCGGCCCCCGCCGCAAGGCGAGATATCGCACATCAGCCGGCGCGCCGTGGGCGCCAGGATGCCGATCACGATGTTGGCAAAGTTGGCCACCATCAGCTTGCGGCCGGTTTCGCGGTACAGCGCGTGCGTACGGTCCATGGCGGCAAAAAAGGCCTTCGCCATATCGGCGTCGGCCGGTTTCACGCCACGCGCGCCAGGCAGTGTGCAGCGCACGGTGTTGAGCATGCAGGTGGGCACCTCCTTGGCGTGGAACAGTTCAACCATCTGCGTCAGGTAGGGCAGGTTCTCGGTGGTGCAGGTGGTGATCACGCTCCATGAGCCGTAGCCCTTGAGCTTATCCATCGCCGCCAGCACCTGCTTGTGCACACTTCTGCCGCTCCAGGTCTGGCGCGTCGCATCGGTGATGCCGGCAACCGGCCCATCCAGCGAGAGGCCGATGCTGACGTTGCGCGAGGTGAGAAAGGCCACCGCCTCGTCGTCCAGCAAGGTGCCGTTGGTCTGCAACCCAAAAGCGAAATCGTCGGCAAAGGCGTCGATCGCGGCAAACACGGCGGCTTTGTTCATCAGCGGCTCCGCACCATGAAAAATCGCCCGCGGCTTGCGGCCTTCCGGCATCACCGTGCGG
This sequence comes from Rhodoferax sp., assembly GCF_030697375.1. Lineage (GTDB taxonomy): Bacteria > Pseudomonadota > Gammaproteobacteria > Burkholderiales > Burkholderiaceae_C > Allorhodoferax. The sequence goes on from NZ_JAUYQD010000026.1 coordinate 119,400, forward strand.
AAGTAATCGCGCAGCTTGGAGAGCGATGCGATCAGCTTGTCCTGCGACATATGGCTGCCTTTGCTGCGCTGCTCGCCAGGCAGGTAGCAGTAAGTGCAGTTGAGGTTGCAACGCTCGGTCGGGTTGAGGTAAACCCCAGAGGGCTTCAGCTCGAAACGCAGGGCGTGCAGCTCCTTGGCAAAACTCTCGGCCTTTTCGCGGTAGCTGTCCAGCAGCGGGCCCGCGCTCACTTCTTCCTGGACGCGGGTCTTATCGACCAGCGCCCAGAAGGCCGTGTCCGGGTCGGTGACAGCGGCGTAGACCGCATGGCCGATGTCCACCGGAATCAGTGCCGGACCGGCTGCGGCCCGGTTCACACAGCTTGGGGTCATTTGGCCGCCTTCTTGTCCATCAGCACATAGTGCGAAAGGCCAATGCCATCGGGGTTGCAGCTTTTGCGTACCGCAATGGTTGGGGCGATGGGTCGCACCTGGGTGGTGGTAGTGTTGGGGACGCTGGCTTGGGATGGGACGTTCTGGATCTGGGTCATGATTCACTCCTAGGGAAAAACCAAAAAACAAAAAAAAGGGCTCCGGCTGACTGCACGCTTTTCGCATGCAGTCAGCCGGAGCCCTTGCCTGGACCCCGCTTCGGTTCAACACGTCTTCTGGCTCCCGGATCAGCCGGTTCGCTGCGCCTTCCCAGCGGGGTAAACCCCGTCAGTGGCTGGTCTTTCGACCTTGCAACGACCGTCCCCGGATACAGCGGCGGGCCCGCCACGGATTCAAACCGTGTTCCGTTTCGTTGAACCGAACGGTGACTGGATTCTACTGGTTGGCCAGGACCTGGGAAGGGGGCAGCAGCGAACTCAGTGGCGGAACCTTGCTGAATGCGTCCATGGGTTTTCCAAACTCCAATGCACGGTTGGCTCCGTTTTGCAAAAGAACTGCCCATTGCTGCAAGTTTTCAGTAAACGCTTTGCGGGCAGGGGCCGCACCGAGCGCCTCGGTGCTCCAATCCGCAGGAACGGTGTTCGCAAAACCAAACGCACTTGCATTCAACCGCAAATCCATATGGTAGGAGCGCCCTGCGCTGCGATTTTGCGTAATGCGAATCCAAAAATGAGACACCCCCTTGCCTGCGGCAGAAGGGGGGGCCACATCGATGGTCATACAGTTGTCATCTCTTCCGGTAATGTGATTCACTGCCACCATGTGCGCACCACCACAGGGACTCCCCGTCATGTATTGGTTGACGCCGGTTGTCGTCAGGTTGACCCTCACCCACATGGAGGCCAGATCCCCCCCTTGGAGGGCGGGTTGCAAAAAACCGGCAATACCCATTTTGATGGACTCGGCGTCACCACTGACCGCGTGGGTTTGACTGGGAACGACATCTATCACGCGCCAATCACCATCCCCTTGGTAAATAGGGTAGCCGCCCACGGAGCTTGACGGGGCAAGGTGGGCGTACTGGACATAGTGGGCAGGCTTGCCGTCCACAAAGAGATCATCTGCGTTGGCCGTGAGGGCAAACAGACCCAAAACAAAAGAAAAAGTGACAGCTTTCATGCTTTTCATGGTTGGTTTTTAGAACAGCGAATGTAGCTGCAAGTCCACACCACCACCATCCCCCATTCGGGTGAGTTGGGAATCCATTTGCACTTCACGCATTGCGAACGGATACAGTTTTTTTCCTTGCTACAGTGGTGCCCCCTCCTTGGACACATTGATCAGTCGGTCAATGGCCGATGGGGGATACAAAGGGAGTGAGTTTGGTATGAAGAAGAGCATTTATTTGCCATGTTCCCTGGGCGCGTTGCTGTCACTGGGCGGATGCGCCCACCAGGAAGAATCCCGAACCGTTCCGGTTCAACAAGTGGACTCTGCCAGCCAGGCCTACAGCGGCCCACGCACACCGGTTTCGGTAGGAAAGTTTGACAACCGTTCGTCCTTCCTGCGTGGCGTTTTTTCGGACAATGTGGACCGGCTGGGCGGTCAGGCACAAACCATTTTGATGACCCACCTGCAACAAAGCCGCCGTTTCAGTGTGCTGGACCGCACCAATATGAGCGAAATCAAGGAAGAGGCCGCGTTGCAGAAAAAGGCGCAAACCCTCAAGGGCGCCGCGTTTGTCGTCACCGGTGATGTGACCGAGTTCGGGCGCAAGGACGTGGGTGACAAGCAACTGTTTGGCATTTTGGGGCGCGGCAAAACACAAATTGCCTATGCCAAGGTCCATTTGAACATTGTGAACACGCTGACCTCCGAGGTGGTTTTTTCCTCGCAAGGGGCAGGTGAATACAGTCTGTCGGAACGCGAAATCATCGGTTTTGGTGGAACGGCGGGCTACGACTCGACGCTCAACGGCAAGGTCCTGGACCTGGCGATTCGTGATGCGGTGAACAACCTGGTGTCCGGTATGGACAGTGGCGCATGGCGCCCTGCTCCTTGAGCCTCCACTATCCGCACCCAGGAACAAAACCATGTCCACGATTCGATCCCACCTCACCACGGTGCTGCTGGTCTGTACCGCGCTAGGCGGCTGTGCCACCAAACCAACGACCCTCTACCAATGGCAGGGCTACCAAAACAATATCGATGCGTACTTCCGCGCCGACACGCTGAGCCCGGATGCACAAACGCAGCGCATGGAGGAAGACTTGCAAAAGATTCGCGCCAGCGGCGGTGCGGTTCCACCGGGCTACAACGCCCATTTGGGCCTGCTGTACGGGCAGCAGGGCAAACTGGACCAGTTTGCCCAACAGATGCAGGCGGAGAAGAAGCAGTACCCAGAGTCTGAAACCTTCATGGACTTTTTGCTGCGCAACTTCAAAAAATAAGAAGCTCCTATGAAACTCAAAAACTTTTTCAAACTGCTGGCCGCAGCCACAGGCTTTCTGGTGCTGACGGGATGCGCCACCAAAACGCCTTACGACTACACCGCGTACAAGGAAAGCCGCCCGCGCTCCCTATTGGTATTGCCTCCCTTGAACAATACGCCGGAAGTGCCTGCGTCGTACAGTGTGTTGTCCTACGCCACCCGGCCGCTGGCCGAGGCTGGTTACTACGTGATGCCCGTCACCCTGGTGGCCGAAGCCTTCAAGGAAAACGGCATGACACAGGCTGCGGATATGCATGCCACGTCGGCGGACAAATTGCGGCAGATATTTGGCGCGGATGCCGCCCTGTACATCACGATTGGCAAGTATGGAACGGTGTACCAGGTGATCAGCAGCGCCACCATCGTCGCGGCCGACGCCAAGTTGGTGGATTTAAAAACAGGCAAGCTGCTGTGGCAAGGCTCTGCGTCCGCGTCCAGTGAAGAAGGGCAAAACCAGCAACAAGGGGGCTTGGCCGCCGTGCTGATTTCCGCCATCGTCAAACAGGTGATGGCAACGGCACTGGACCAAAGCCACCAAGTTGCCGGCGTCGCCACCACGCGCTTGTTGTCCGCCGGTACGCCCAACGGCATGCTGTATGGCCCGCGCTCGCCAAACTACGGCAAGGACTGATGGGCAGGCTGCTTGTGAGGCACGTTAGGACCGAGCACCGTGCCATTGGCGTGCTGGCCCTGGCCGTGCTGGCCGGTTGCGCCAATGTGCCTGGAGCGCTGCCCAGCGCGCCACTCCGCGCCGAGGCGGCGCCTGCGCTTGCGGTGGCCCCGTTGCCCGCCCAGTTGCCACCCACCCGTGCCGTACCGCCAGTGGCACCGCCTGCAGCAAATGCCGAACCTGTGCCCCAGAATACGGTCAGCACGCCGGACTTTGCACCGGAGGAGCCCATGCGCGATCTGCAACGTGGCAAGGCGTCGTGGTACGGCCCGGGTTTTCAGGGTCGCCGCACCGCCAACGGCGAACGTTACGACATGCATGCCATGACGGCGGCCCACAAAACCTTGCCCTTTGGCACGGTGGTGCGGGTGCGCAGCCTGCACACCGGCCAAGAGGTCGATGTACGTATCAACGACCGAGGACCTTACCGGGCCGGCTATGTGATCGACGTGAGCCGCTCTGCTGCCCAGGCACTGGGCCTGCTGGAGTTGGGGGTGAAAGACGTGGTGCTGCAAGTACCCAGTTCGACCCCTCCCCCGGCAACGATAGCGGCACCCCAAGCCCGCCAGTCCCTCCCTCGGCGCAAGCCCAGGGGTATTCAACGCACCGCGCATCGGGGTAAACCTGCTTGAAACAACTGTAGCAACGGCGCTCACACAGCCCGGTGAGATGCTGACGCACAAGGTCGTGCGTGCGAGATGGAGCGAGCCGATGTCGGGCTACCGGTTGACGGCCCGTTCTACGACACTACGCATGCATGCCCCTGCGCCGGACCTTGTCAGCGTGGTGTGGGACTTGGCCCATCAAGGGCTCGTTTTGCCATCGGCATCGTGATCGGCATGGAGGACATGTGTGAAGTAGTGGCCCAAACTCAAGTCGTCACGCGTCGTATATGCCTGGGTGCCCAAACTGAGTGTCTGGATGCGGTCAAAGCGAAAGGTGCGATAGTCCTGCCGCAGCTCGCACCACGCCAATAACATCCAGTTTCCGTGCAGGCCAACGATGCCCAGCGGCCAAATCGTGCGCTCGCTGGATTGCCCCACTTCGTCCACGTAGGACGCATGCATTTTGCGTTGTTGCTCGCACCCCAGTCGGATGAGGTTGTGCCGCTCCCGAGCTGCCTGGTCTTTGAGCAATACCGGAATGCGATACGGCGACTGCTCCGCCCGCCGCAGAAGCTCGGCCGACAGCACCGCGCGTATTTTCTGATCCGCCAACTGCGCGGCTCTGGCAAGCGCGGGGTCCGTGAAGGCCTGCACCATGTGGCTGCCTACCAGCATGGCCAACACCTCATCGCCGGAAAACATCAACGGTGGCACATGGCTTTGCGGCCGCAACAGATAGCCCACACCAGGGTCACCGTCTATCATGACCCCGGACCGCGCCAAGCCCTGGATATCACGGTACACCGTTCGCACCGAGACATGCAGAACGTCGGCGATGTCCTGCGCGGTGATCGCCTTGCGCCGCCCCTGTAACAAGGTGACCAGTTGGAACAGGCGATCTGCCTTTTTCATCTCACACCTGGCTCTCGACCTGTGCAAGGGTCATTTTTACGCTTTCGGGATCAATCAGCGCCATGAAATCGGATTGCGCCAGGTCCACCATGAACTGCTGTGCTGCGGCCTTGGCCGTGGCAGCGGATGCCCAAAACACCACATCAAACCAAGTCCCATCGTCACCTTGCGACAAGGCGCGCGACAGAAAACCGGGCTGGACACGCACCCAGGCGTTGACAGACGCGCCGGTTGCGGCAAATTGCGCGGGCGTGGCGCTCGCCTTGACTTTGAAAGTAACCAATTCCATCACGGTGTGGCTCATAGTATTCTCCTTGGGTAACACGCAATATTGCGCTGGAGAAAATGTAGGTTTCCCGTCTGTCAGAACCTGTCAGTAGTCATCTGATTGTGATGAATTCCGTGATGATCGGCACACCCAAGTACTTGCATGATTGGAAGAACATTGGCGCCAAGTGCGAGCAGACGCTGGCGCGTGTGGGAATTAATACGCCGCAACAACTTCAAGCCGCAGCCCCCTTCAACCTCTACGCCCAGCTCAGGCGGCACGTGCCTGGCACAAGCCTGGTCGCCCTTTATGCACTGATTGGCGCGCTGGAAAACCGGCACTGATGCCTGCCGAATGAGCATTGAAAACAGCCCAGGGGTATTCGACGCACCGGGCATCGGGGTAAACCCGCTTGAAACAACTGTAGCAACGGCACTCAGGCTGCGTAGAATGAAGAAGCGGCGCATGCCCCCGAAGCAACTTCTTTCAAACCATCCATGAGGGCTGTTGTATGCAAAGAAAAACGACACACAGGCCCAGAGTGCCGTGGATCGTCTTGGCTGCCATCGTGCTGGCTGCGCATCCCTGCGCGCACAGCCAGACCTCGCCCGCCGAAATCATTGCCAAGCTGCAAAAAGAATTCAGTCCCAGCACCCTGAGTGATGAATCCCAAAAGAAGGAACTGGAATGGTTCCGGGAGGCCGCCAAACCGTTCAGGGGCATGAAAATTTTTGTCGTCTCCGAAACGCTGGACACCCACAAATACGAATCCGACGTCATCGCCAAAGCGTTCAGGGAGTTGACCGGAATTCAGGTGGTGCACGAAGTCACCGGCGAAGACGATGTGGTCAAGAAAATTGAAACCCAGGTGCGCACCGGACTGCACCTGTACGACGCCTACGTGAACGACAGCGACCTCATTGGTTGGCATTACCGAACCCAAAAAATTGTCAATTTATCGGACTACATGGCGGGTGAAGGCAAAGCGGTCACCCTGCCAACGCTGGATGTGGACGACTTTATTGGCAAGAGCTTTACCACCGGACCCGACGGCAAGCTCTACCAACTGCCGGACCAGCAGTTCGCCAACCTGTACTGGTACCGCAAAGACTGGTTCGACCGGACTGACCTGCAGAAACGGTTCAAGGAAATCTACGGCTACAAGCTCGACGTCCCCGTCAATTGGTCGGCGTATGAAGACATTGCAGAATTTTTCACCGTGCACGTGAAAGAGCTGGATGGCAAAAAAGTCTATGGCCATATGGACTATGGCCGGAAAGACCCCTCTTTGGGCTGGCGCTTCTCGGATGCCTGGCTGTCCATGGCCGGCATCGGTGACAAAGGCCTCCCCACCGGCAAACCCGTGGATGACTGGGGTATCCGGGTCGAAGGATGCAACCCGGTCGGCGCCTCCGTGGCCCGTGGCGGCGACATGAACGGGGCGGCGGCGGTCTACTCCGTCAACAAGTTTATTGAATGGCTGGACAAGTATGCGCCCCCCCAAGCCAAACAAATGGATTTTGGTACGGCAGGGTCCGTCCCCGCGCAGGGGCAAATTGCCCAGCAAATCTTCTGGTATCTGGCCTTTACCGCATCCATGAACAAGCCCGGCTTGCCGGTAACCAATGCGGACGGCACACCCAAGTGGCGTGTGGCACCGTCCCCGCATGGCGCGTACTGGCAAAAGGGCATGAAGCTAGGCTACCAGGACGCAGGTTCTTGGACACTGGTCCAAGGCACACCACCGAACCATATGAAAGCAGCGTGGTTGTATGCCCAGTTCGCCGTGTCCAAGTCCGTTTCGCTGAAAAAAACCCTGGTCGGATTCAACCCCATACGCGCATCGGACCTGGCCTCCAAGGCCATGACCGATGCGGCCCCCACCTTGGGCGGCTTGGTGGAGTTTTACCGGAGCTCGGCGCGCAAGCTGTGGACCCCGACTTTTACCAATGTGCCCGACTACCCCAATATGGCCCCCCTGTGGTGGACGAACATTGGTGCCGCCATTCGGGGCGAAGTGCCCGTGCAAACCGCCATGGACAACATGGCGCAGCAAGCCGACGACATCATGGCAGAACTGGAAAAAAAGGGCATGGCCAAGTGCGCGCCCAAACTCAACAAAAAGCAGCCCCCGAGTTACTGGTACTCCAAAGGGACTGCCCCTTTTCCCAAGCTGACCCAGGAAAAACCCCAAGGGGAAACATGGAGCTATGAAGACAGTCTTAAGCATTCTTGGTAGCGCGCTCATTGGCGTTGCAAGCCACGCAGCCCCCCCACCCTACACCCTGGAGTTTCCAGAGACCCAACCTTTTGCCTGGAGCGAGAACGGCAAGTTTTCGGGCATGGCAATCAAGGTGGTTTCCATGTTGTTCGAGAAGGCAAAAATTCCGTTCGCATTTCAGTCGGCGCCTTTGGCCAGGGGAATGGAAGACGCCCGCACCCGGGAATACTTTTGTGTGTTTCCGGTCCAACGCGCACAAAGCAACGAGGCCGAATACCAGTGGGTCAGTCCCATTTTTATCACCACCTCCGGGCTATTTGTGCCGCCCAACTCTTCTGCACAGTTTATGGTGCTGAGTGATGCCAAGAAATTGCGCATTGGCGCTTTACGCGGTAGCGGGGATGCACAGTACTTGAAGTCCTTTGGCTTCACCGTCGAGGAAGTGAATACGCAGGAGCAAAACGTCGAAAAGCTGTTGCGATCGCACATCGATGCGTGGGCTACCGACGTACTGTCGGCGCACTATTTTGCGCAAAAAACGAGCACCAAGGACCGAATGCCCAAAGAAGCATTGACCTTCAGACGTTCACTGGGTTCCTTGGCCTGCCACGTCAAAACACCGGCCGCCGATGTCGCAAAATTGCAAAGCACCCTTGACGCCATGATCAAGGATGGCAGCCTGGAGAAGTTAACGACCCAGGCGCCTTGACCCACTGTGTTCTGCACCCCACAGGCCAAGCAACGATACTTTAGGTTTACACGGTTTAATTTTTTATTGGATCAAAGACATGACGGACACCCCCCACCTTGAGGCCAAGGTTCTGTTGCTGGACCATGATCCGGTGCAGCTCAAAATCCAATCGGACTTTTGCACTTCCATCGGTTTGCAAGCGCTGCTGCGCACGGCCCATGATGCGCTGGCCTCACTGGACCTGCACAAAGACCTGGCCGGCGTGCTGCTGGCCGAGGACATGCCCTGCGATGGCCCCGATGGTCTGCACCTGGCCCAGGCCATTCACAAACTCCGACCGGAACTCCCAATTTTTCTGCGCCGCACCAGCGCCCGCGCCCTGAACACGGCAGAGCAACAGACCATTCGGCACCAATGGCCCACGGGCGATATTGAGGAACTGCACGCCAGCGTGGAGCGCACTATCTTCAGCCTGCGCTACCCCGCCACCTTGGTGCAAGGCATCGTGGATCTGACCTGCTCTGCGCTCAGGTCCATGTTCCCCAATGCCGAGGTGCTGGCCCAGTCACCCTATGTGGTGCATGACCGCATCATCCATGGCGAAGTGTCCACCTTGATCCCCATTGAAAGCACCTGGTGCCGTGGCTACATGATGCTGCAGACCGAAGAGAGCGCGCTTCGGCAAGGCTTGCTGCAGGGTATGAGCTTCGAGGGCGTGGGGGGTGAGCTGAACTTCCGCGACCTCAACAACATGCTGGGCGAAACCACCAACCTCATCTGGGGTGCGTTCAAGAACCGCTACATCCCGCCCAAGGCCTTTGCCAATCAGCAGACCCAGGTGCCCATCGTCATCAACCATGCGCACAAATACATCTCCTTCGGCTCACCCGACCCGCAGTTGTGCGTACGCTACCAGTTATCGGAACCCAGCCGTCGGGGATCGCACCCCTTGGTGATCGTCCAACGCTTTATCTTCAACCTGCATTGGTCACCCGAGCAGTTCGCCGAATTTGCCGCTACGGCCACGGAGTCGGGCCCCACCGGCGAGCTGGACTTGTTCTGAATCTGACCCCCGCACGCAAGGAATCACACTTATGGCACATGTTTTGGTGGTCGACGACTCAAGCACCATGCGCGAAATCGTCACCAGTTTTTTGAGCAAGAACGGTTTTGACGTGGCCGTGGCGACCGATGGCCGGGATGGCCTGGAGCAACTGCGCAGCGACCCGTCCATCAAGTTGGTGGTCAGCGACGTCAACATGCCCAATATGGATGGGCTCACCATGGCCGAAAAAATCCGCACCGATCAGGGCAACAAGAGTGTGCACATCGTGATGTTGACCACCGAAGACAACCCTGTGATGCGCGAGCGCGGCAGAGCCATCGGCGTGACCGGCTGGATTGTCAAACCCTTTCGCGGCGAGGCGGTGCTGGGGCCGTTCAGAAAGCTGTGCGGAATGTAAGCACAAAGAACGTGGCGCAGATTTTTCTTTGATATTTCTCAACCTTTTTTAGGCAATAGTTCGCAGACTTTGTTCTCCTTGGCCTGCTCCATTTTTAAATGGACATGGCAAGGAGAACTTCATTGTCTGAAACCGAATTATTCCAAAGGAAATCGCCATGAGCACCAACATCCCTCCCAAAGTACAGGACCCCAGTACACCCAAAGAGCAGACCGCCAGCAAAGAAATGGACACTGGCAAAGCGCAGAGCAGCAGCAAAGAAATGGACACTGGCAAAGCGCAGAAGGACACCGCCAATGAGATCAAGCATGAGATGGCCAGTTCTGCCCAGACCATGCGGGACTTGGTGAAAGATCTGACCCAGGTAACCACCCAGGGTGGTGAAGAGATCCTCAAAATCCAGTCCGGCGCCTGCGTTGAAAGCATCTCCGAAAGCATGCACGGCCTGTCACCGTCGGCCGCGTCAAGCAGCCCCATTTCGTTGCTATGGGATTTTCCCAACCATTACCAAACACAATCCGAGCGGATCGTGAAGGCCATGCTCAACTGCTGGTCGGTGATGAGCCGCATTCAACAGCAACAGCTTGAATTGTTGGGCCCGACCTTGCATCGCAATATCGAGACAACAACCCACACCATCACCCAGTTGAATGAGGTATTGGCCAACCGCAGGGGGACCTCAACCGTTTTCAATTTCGAGGAACGCCGCAAAGCCTCGTCCATGGCACAGCAGCAATCCAGGGAGCATGCCCAGGAGTTGGTGGGGGCAGAAGCCGAGCAAGGGTATGGCAGCAGCCAGCGCGCCGGTCGCCAGGCTGCGGGCTAGGAGCGCGGGAACTGGCCAACGGTACCCAGGCTGAATCCCCCCGGGTACCTCAACTACCCTCGGCTGTATTCCCACTACAGCGCTGATCTCAATAGTCGATGGCAGGGACCTTTACTGCTCACTGATTGCATCCCATGTGATGCCAAATTTCAACAGGTATTTGCGCAAACGGTCGGCATCATTGACCACGGTGCGCTGGTTCCGGGATACGTTGAACAGTGCCCGGCCCGCATCGCTGATCGAGCGGTGCTGGCGGCACAACGCAATCACTGACTGCAGTTGCATGCCATCAAAGCGGTCCACGGATGCCGCGCGGTCCCCCAGCAGCGTGTTCAGCATCTCCTCGTGTTCAGCGCCAACGAAGCCGATACGGCTGGCAGGATTGGGCTCATCCGAGAGCTTGGCTACGGTTTGCCATTGCCAGCACAGGCGCTGTATTTCCGCGTTCACCAGGGCAATGCCAATACGACCATTGTCTGCAAGTGTGGCAAGGCGGGTCACGGAGGCGCTCAGGTCGCGGAAGTTTCCGCGCCATGGTGCGTCCAAGGAAGTGGCAAACCGCAAATAGGCGGTTTGTGCCTCGGCGGTAAACCGGACTTGCCTGCCCAATTCTTGCGCGGCAATGGCCAGTTGGTGGTTCACGTTCGGCTCAATGTCCTCGCGCCGCTGCGCCAAGCCGGGCAAGGTGTAGGTCCACAGGTTGATGCGGGCAAACAAGTCTTCGCGAAATCGTCCGGCTTGTATTTCCAGGCGCAAGTCTTTGTTGGTCCCGGCTATCAGTTGGAAATTGCTTTGTGCCTCGCGGTCCGCGCCCATGGGCAGGAAGCGCTTTTCTTCCACCGCTTTCAACAGCATGGCCTGCTCGTCCAGGCCCAGTTCGCCAATCTCGTCCAGGAACAACAGGCCGCCGTGTGCTGTGCGTAGCAGGCCGGGGCGGTCGGTGATGGCGCCGGTGAAGGCGCCTTTCTTGTGGCCGAACAACGTGGAACCCGCGCCGTCACCATGCAGCGTGGCGCAGTTCACCTCGACAAATTCGCCGTCAATCTGGTGGCGGGCTTTCTTCAACTCGTACACGCGCCGCGCCAACATGGACTTGCCCGCGCCGGTGGGCCCCGTCAGAAGCATGGGCGCCTTGCTCTGCACCGCCACGCGCTCCACCTCGTCGATCAGCGTATTGAAGCGTGTGTTGCGGGTGGCGATGCCGCTCTTCAAAAAAGACACGGCGTCCTGCTGTGCCACGTGCAACCGCTGGTTGATCGCGTCGTAGCGCGACAGGTCCAGGTCAATCACCTCATGGCTGCCGGGGCCACGCCCCTGGCGGCCACGGGGCGGCGCGCTTTGCAGCAGCACGCCGGGTATGAAGCGCGCCTCCACCAGCAGAAACAGGCAGATCTGCGCCACATGGGTGCCGGTGGTGATGTGGGCCTGGTAGGTCTCTTTTGCAGGGTCAAACGGGTAGGCCGCCGCCCAGTCATACAACGCGGTGTAGACCTCGCCAAAGTCCCAGGGGTTGGCCAGGTTCATCTCGACCAGCTTGACCTCGGTGGTCGGCGACAACTGCGCGTAGTCGCTTTGCACTTGCCGCGCCAGCGCGGTGCTGCGGGCGTCATGGAACAGCTCCAGCCGGTCCACCACCAGGTCCTCATGCTGCGCCAGCGATACGGTGGGCCGCCATTTCTCCCAACGCGTGGGGCTGAGGCCGGAGTCGAGTTGGGTACCTAGGAATCCGATAACGACGAGCTTCTTCATTTGGCTAGTTTACTAGCGAAAAAGATAAAAACCGAAGAACTTGCATCGTGCCAGGTTATTGCTCATATTCAATTTTAGAAAAAAAACATAACAAATTCAATGACTTACGAAATTGTTTTGGCACGCTTGCAAACTTGGCACGTTGCCTGCAATACATATCCCGTCACCACAACGGTGAATGCAAACAAGGAAAAAGAACATGGCAAACACACAACTATTTCAAAGCATCAAAGGCAAGTTTTTGCCTGCCGCCAAAGCCACCAATGAAGCCGGTGGCGTGGCGTACGCCCTGGCGCCCCAACATGCCCTGGTGCAGTTGGCCGTAACCGGTTGCCTGAACAATATGTACTACGCCGGCGCTGCCGAGCAGTTGGACAAGGTGCTGGAGCTGGCTGCCAAGGTAGATGTGACTTTCGTGGCGAAGACTGCCATCTATGCCCGTGAGCGTGGTCATATGAAAGATATGCCCACATTGTTGCTGGCATCGCTGGCAACGCGTGACGTGGCTGTGTTTGCCAAGGCCTTTCCCCGCGTGGTGGACAACGGCAAGATGCTGCGCAACGTGGTGCAGATTCTGCGTAGCGGTCAGGTGGGTCGTAAGTCGTTGGGTTCTCGCCCCAAGAAATTGGTGCAGGCCTGGTTGTGCAACGCAAGCGAAAAACAATTGCTGAACGCCAGTGTGGGTAACAGCCCGTCCTTGGCGGATGTGGTGAAGATGGTTCATCCCAAACCGGCTGAAGCCTGGCGCGCCGCGTGGTTTGCGTGGTTGATTGGTCGTGACTTTGATGTAAAGGAGTTGCCCGAGGCGACCCGTGCTTTTGAAGCCTACAAGAAAGACCGTAGCGGCGTGGCACCAGACGTGCCTTTTCAGATGTTGACCGCGTTGAATTTGACGACCAACCAGTGGACGCAAATTGCCAAGAATGGTTCGTGGCAGATGGTGCGTCAGAACCTGAACACCTTTGCACGCCACGGTGTGTTTGGTACGACCAAGGCTGAAAAGGCCATTGCCGCCAAACTGCGTGATGCACAAAGTATTGAGAAAGCCCGCGTGTTGCCTTACCAGTTGATGGCGGCCTACAAGGCTACGGACGAGACGGTGCCGGCGCAAGTGCGTGAGGCATTGCAGGACGCGATGGAAATTGCGTTGAAGAATGTACCGGCTTTGGCGGGCGATGTGGTGGTGTGTCCTGATGTGTCGGGCTCCATGAGCACGGCGGTGTCCGGACACCGTGGTTCTGCGACCAGCGCGGTGCGTTGTATTGACGTGGCGGCTTTGGTGGCTGCGGCTCTGTTGCGCAAGAATCCGACGACCCTGGTGTTGCCGTTTGAGCAGAAGGTTGTCAGCCTGTCACTGAACCCACGTGACTCGGTGATGACCAATGCGGAAAAGCTGGCCGCCGTGGGTGGCGGTGGAACCAACTGCTCTGCGCCACTGGCCCTGTTGAATGCCAACAAGGCCAAGGCGGATCTGGTGGTGCTGGTGTCGGACAACGAGTCGTGGGTGGACAACACACGTACCGGTGCTACACAAACCTTGCGTGAGTGGGAGGTGTTCAAGCAACGCAACCCGCAAGCCAAGTTGGTATGCATCGACATCCAGCCCTATGCCCATACGCAGGCGCTGGAACGGTCCGACATCTTGAACATCGGTGGTTTTACCGACGAGGTGTTCAAGGTGTTGGCCTTATTTGCTGCCGATGCGCTGGGTTCCGACCACTGGGTCGGATTGATAGACGAGCTGGCCTTGTAAGCCATGACTTGATGATGATGAGTTGAGCGTCGTCGCCTGAGGAATGCCGGTGTGATTACATTCCAAACTGTATCCGTCACACCAATTGTTAGTCCTCAGGCGGGGACCTTTTTGGAAAAAGGCGAAAGACAAAGAGAGTTTTCAAAAGCGCGAATGCTGGTGGGATTACATTGGTTATAGCCGGTTCGACTCTGGCCATGTGCATCACAGGAAACTGAATGCGCATGAAATCCCACCGATCTTGTCGCGCTTTTGAAAGCTCTTGAAGAGAGAGCAAAAGGTTTTGATTGCCGGCGGCAAATGCGGTTGGAATTACAGCACTGTTAATGCCGAGGTCGCGGGTTCGATTCCCGCCGGTGCTGCAATGGGCTTGTGCCCGAGCCCATTGCAGCACCGTAGCTCAGTCTGGTAGAGCGCGTATCCATTTCAACAATTTTGTTGCTGCGGGTGATCAAAATATTGGTGATCTGTTTTTATGGAAGAAGGAAGAACAAAAAATGAACTACCAACAACTCAACGTGCCCGGCGGCGTGCCGGTAAAGATGTGGACCAATGGCGTGCCGGTGGAAGCCGAGGCGCAGCGCCAACTGGAGAACGCCGCCAAGCTGCCCATTGTGTTCAGCCACGTAGCCGTGATGCCGGATGTGCACTACGGCATTGGCGCCACCATCGGTAGTGTGATTCCTACGATCAAGGCCATCATTCCCGCTGCGGTGGGGGTGGATATTGGTTGCGGAATGATCGCCTGCAAGACCTCGCTGGTGGCCAGCGACCTGCCGGACAACCTGGGTCCGCTGCGTAGCGAGATTGAAAAGGCGGTGCCGCACGGCTCAGCGCCCAAGCAATACCGCCATCACAAGTCGAGCCGCGAGGTGGGTACGTGGACGAACCCGCCCGCTGCGGCCGACGTCGCCTGGGGGCAATTGGTGGATGAGTTTGATGCACTGTGCGTGGACTACCCGCGCCTGAAGAACACCAACAACCACCGCCATATGGGAACGCTGGGCGGGGGTAACCACTTTGTGGAAATCTGCCTGGACGAAGCCGGTAGTGTGTGGATCATGTTGCATAGCGGGTCGCGTGGTGTGGGTAACGCCATAGGTACACACTTTATCGAGCTGGCCAAGAAGGATGCCGAGCTGCACCAGCGCAACCTGCCTGACCAAGACCTGGCCTACTTTGAAGAAGGTGCCCAGTATTTTGGCGACTATGTGCGTGGCGTGGGTTGGGCGCAAAAGTTTGCGCGCCTGAACCGCGAGGTGATGATGCAGGCCGTGATTGGCGCGCTGCGCAAGACCATAAGCAAGCCGTTCGAGACGCACCTGGAAGCGGTGAATTGCCACCACAACTATGTGAGCAAGGAAACGCACTTTGGCCAGGAGGTGTATGTGACCCGCAAGGGTGCGGTGAGCGCCAAGGCTGGGGAGCTGGGGATTATTCCCGGCAGCATGGGGGCCAAGAGTTTCATCGTGCGCGGCAAGGGCAACCCGGATAGCTTTACCAGTTGCAGCCACGGAGCAGGGCGCACCATGAGCCGTACCAAGGCCAAGAAGCTGTTCACGGTGCAGGACCAGATTGATGCCACTGCGGGCGTGGAGTGCCGTAAGGACGCCGATGTGATCGATGAGATCCCGATGGCCTACAAGGACATCGACGCCGTGATGCTGGCGCAGAGTGATCTGGTGGAAGTGGTCTACACGCTGAAGCAGGTGGTGTGTGTGAAGGGTTAGCACCCCATTGCGGGGAGCATAGAAAGTGACAAAAACAATGACAACAGAAGTGAAAGACACGATAGAAATCGACGGTTCGCAAGGCGAAGGCGGCGGACAAATTTTGCGCACGGCACTGGCCTTGAGCCTGATCACCGGGCGCGCCTTTAGTCTCGTCAACATTCGGGCCAAGCGGCCCAAGCCCGGGCTGATGCGCCAGCATTTGGCCTGCGTGCAGGCCGCCGTTGCCGTGGGGGGTGGGGCTGTGCATTGCCATGCGCTGGGCGGGGACGGTGCACCTGCACAAATCGGCGCCACCCAGCTGGTCTTCACGCCCGGTCCCGTTGCGGGGGGAGACTATGCCTTCGCGGTCGGTTCGGCCGGCAGTTGCATGCTGGTGCTGCAAACCGTGCTGTGGCCGCTGGCGATGGCAACCCAGCCCTCCACGCTGACGCTGCGCGGAGGCACGCACAACCCGATGGCTCCGTCCTACACCTTTCTCAGCCATCTGGCGCCGTACTTTGCGGGCGCGGGACCGGCGCTATTTGAGATGGAGTTGGGCCGCCACGGCTTTTACCCCGCCGGTGGAGGCGAGGTGCAGGTGCGCATTCAGCCCCCGGCCGGCGCGCTGTCACCCATTGCCCTGACCCGGCGTGGCGCCTTGGTGCAAGCATGGGCGGAGTGTTTGCATGCGGGCATTCCCAGGTCGGTTGCCGAGCGCGAGTTGGGTGTGCTGCAGCGTGCGCTGGACTGGCAGCCCGACCAGCTGCGCAACCGGGGCCTGCGCAGCAACGAAGGCCCCGGCAACGCGCTGCAGGTGGTGCTGCAGTTTGAGCACATTGCCGAAGTACTGACCGCTTTTGGTGACAAGGGCGTGAGTGCGGAAGAAGTCGCACGCCAGGTCCTGCGCGAAGTGCAAGCCTATTTGGCACACAGCGCACCCGTGGGGGAACACTTGGCCGACCAACTCATGCTGCCCCTGGCTTTGGCAGGCCTGCAGGGCAACAAGGGACAGTACTGGGCCACCACTTGGTCGGAGCATGCCCGCACCAACGCGCGTGTCATCGAACAGTTTTTGCCAGTCAGGTTTACAACCCAGGCTTTGGATGGAGGTGTGCTTGTGGGTATGGCAGCAGCCAGCGCACGGTGGAGTTGATTGGCCACCGCAAGACCGGGGTGCACATGGTTCAAAACGGCGGCGCCACCGGCGACGGCATCAACACAGGCTGGGCTGCTGATTTTTGCCATCCCATTCCACCAATTGTTGACCCAGCGGCTTGACATTCAATGCACCCAAGTGGTTCGATCGGTGTGGGAGTTTCATACACACCAAAGGAGTTGAACATGGACTTGAACGAAGCCATCCAAGCACATTCGGAGTGGAAAATGAAGCTGCGCAGCGCAATTCAATTGCGCACAAAGCTGGATGCGGCAACCATCGCCCGCGACGACTGCTGCGCCCTGGGAAAGTGGTTGCACGGCGAGTCACGCGCCCAATATGGGCGCTTGGACTCGTACAAAGAATGCTTCCAGCAGCACGCCCGCTTTCACAAACAGGCCAGCCAGATTGCCCTCGCCATCAACAGCGGGAAGTATGACGAAGCCGAGAAAATGCTGGGCTCAGGAACACCCTACGTCGAAGCCTCCCGTGCGGTGGTCATGGCCATCGGCACACTCAAACGGGAAGCGGGCTTGTAGCCTATCCCGCCAACAACGCCGCATTCCCCCCCGCAGCCGTCGTGTTCACCGTAATCGTCTGCTCGGCGCAGAAGCGGTACAGGTAGTGCGGGCCGCCGGCTTTGGGGCCGGTGCCGGAGAGGCCTTCTCCGCCGAAGGGCTGCACACCCACCACCGCGCCGATCTGGTTGCGGTTGATGTAGACGTTGCCCACATGGGAGGCGCGGGCCAGGGCCTGGGCGCGGGAGTCGATGCGGGTCTGGATGCCGATGGTCAGGCCGTAGCCCAGGGCGTTGATCTGGGCGATCACGTCCTGTGGATCACCATTCCAGCGCACGATGTGCAGCACGGGGCCGAAGATTTCTTGCTTCATCTCGGCGATGGATTTCACCTCAAAGGCCTGCGGCGCAATCAGGTTGGGCATCGCTTTTGCTCCTGAATTCATAGCTGCTTGCGCAATGGATACGGGGGCTAACAGTGGTTTTGCTTCTGCATTCAGGCGCTGGATGTGCTGGCGGATGCCGTCAAACGCTTCCTTGTCGATGACCGGGCCCACGTCGGTGCTGAGCTGGGCCGGGTCGCCCGCCACCAGTTCCTTGGCGGCGCCCTGGATCATCTCGATCACGTGGTCGGCAATGGTTTCGTGCACACACAGCAGGCGCAGGGCCGAGCAGCGCTGGCCGGCGCTGCGGAAGGCGCTTTGCATGACGGCGTCGCTCACCTGCTCGGGCAGGGCAGTGCTGTCCACCAGCATGGCGTTGATGCCGCCGGTCTCGGCGATCAGCGGCACGATGGCTCCGTCTTTGGCGGCCAAGGCGCGGTTGATAATTTTGGCCACCTGGGTGGAGCCGGTGAACACCACACCGGCCACGCCGGGGGCGGCCACCAGGGCGGCACCCACGGTCTCGCCGGGGCCGTGCAAGAGTTGCAGCGCGCCTTCGGGCACGCCGGCGGCGTGCATGAGCTTGACGGCTTCGAGCGCCACGCCGGGGGTTTGTTCGGCGGGTTTGGCCAGCACGGTGTTGCCGGTGGCGAGGGCCGCAGCCACCTGGCCCATGAAGATGGCCAGCGGGAAGTTCCAGGGGCTGATGCAGACCCAGGGGCCGCGGGCGACCAGACGCAGCTCGTTGCTCTCGCCCGTGGGGCCGGGCATGGCCAGGGGGGCCATGATGCGCTCGGCCTCATTGGCGTAGTAGCGCATGAAGTCCACGGCTTCGCGCACTTCGCTGACCGCGTCACCCCAGGTCTTGAAGGCTTCTTTCACCAGCAGGGCGCAGAACTTCGGGCAGGCGGCCTCCAGCGCATCGGCGGCGTGGCGCAGGATGGCGGCGCGCTCGGTCACCTCGGTTTTGCTCCACTTTTGATAGCTGTCTGCGCTGGTCTGGAGGGCGCTGGAGGCCAATTTGGCATCAAACACGGGGACAAAGGGGACCGACACCTCGCGGTAGGCGGCCAGCAAGGGCGCGCGCATGGTCGGCACCGTCAGGTCCAGCCCGCTGCTGTTTTTGCGCGAGATGCCAAACAATTCCAGCGGCAAGGCCAGGGAGGTTTCTGGCTCCAGGCGCAATGGCGAAATCAGCAACTCGCCCATGCCCACGGACTCGTCGGCCAACTGGTGCACAAAGGAGGAGTTGGCGCCGTTTTCCAGCAGGCGGCGCACCAGGTAGGCCAGTAGGTCTTTGTGCGCACCCACGGGGGCGTAGACGCGGCAGGCAATCAGCGGGTTCTTCAGCACCTCGCGGTACACGCCCTCGCCCATGCCGTGCAGGCGTTGCAATTCAAACGGCGCGGCGCTCTTGGCGCCCATTTGCAAAATGGCGGCAATGGTGGCGGCGTTGTGCGTGGCGAACTGGGGGTAGATGGCGTCGGGCGCACTCAGCAGTGCGTTGGCGCAGGCCAGGTAAGAGATATCGGTGTGGTGCTTGTGGGTGAACACCGGGTACGCGGGCAAGCCCTGCTCCTGGGCGCGTTTGATTTCGGCATCCCAGTAGGCGCCCTTGACCAGGCGGCACATCAGGCGAATCTGGTACTTGCGGGCGATCTCGGTGATGTGCGTGATCAGCTCCAGCGCACGGGTCTGGTAGGACTGCATGGCCAGGCCAAAACCGGTCCACTGCGGGAACTGCTGCGCCACCTTGGCCGCCAGCACGTCAAACACTTCGAGCGACAGCTCCAGGCGGTCCACCTCTTCGGCGTCGATGGTGAGGTTGATGTTGGCGCGGGCCGCTTGCTCGCACAGACCCCAGACACGCGGTACCAGTTCATCCATGACACGCGCCATCTGCGCATCCTCGTAGCGGGGGTGCAGGGCGCTGAGTTTGATGGAAATACCATCATTCACCTCGCAAGCCCCCGTCGGTTGTGCGCCGGAAGCTATGGATTTGATAGCATTTTGGTAGCTTGCCAAATATTTCAGGGCATCCGCATCGGTGCGGGCGCCCTCGCCCAGCATGTCGTAGCTGTAACGCAGGTTTTTGATCTTGCGCTTGGCGGAAGCGGCCTCAATCATGGCCTCGCCAATGGTCTGGCCCAGCACAAACTGGCGGCCCAGCAACTGCACGGCGCGCAGCGTGGCGGCCACCACCGAGCGTGCGCCCAGCTTGGCGAAGATGCCGGTGGGCGCTTCGCTGTCGGGCAGGAATTTCTTGCTCATGGCAATGGCGGTGCTGCTCAAACGCGCCAGGGTTTTGTCGCCGGCGGCTTCAAAGTCGGCACGGCCCAGTTGGTCGGCGGTCAGGGCGATGGCGGTTTCGGCATCGGGCACACGCAGCAGCGCTTCGGCCAGGCGCATCAGGGCCAGACCTTCGGCGCTGGAGATGGGGTATTCCTTGAGCAGGCTTTCCATGGCCCAAAACGGCGGCGGGTTCTGGCGCACCGCCTGCACCCAGGGGGTAGCGACCTTGGCGGCGGCGGCCCAGTCCAGCGCGCTGGCAAGCGAGGCCAGACGCTGGGACACGATTTCGGCTTCGGGGCGGTAGGGGTTGGGCAGGCGCTGGGGGGTGGATGCGTTGGACATATAAAACCTCTGTGTTTAACGAATACGCTATGTTGAAGCCTTTAATGGTTAATTTTTATCCAAAAATTAACCATTTTCTAGTGACTAATTTTCTAATAGTCGCCAAGAGAGAAAAAAACATGGTGCACCACCCACCTTGACGGTCTCGACCACAATAGCGCCAAATCCCGCAAATTCCAAATTGCCCTTTCTTGCACGCCATGACACACTTACTGACGACCCCTACCTTAGGCCAACGCCGCAGGCCGGTGTGGGCGTTGCTGGTTTGGGGCCTCGCATTTCTGGCCTCCACCGTACTGGCCCAGCCGCGTGACGTCCGGGTGGGTGTGTACTCCAATGAACCCAAGATCTTCATGGGTGCCAACCAGCAGCCCACCGGGATCCTGGGCGACTTGCTGGTGGACATGGCCAAGCAGGAAGGCTGGACGCTGCAAACCGTTGCCTGCACCTGGCAAGAGTGCCTTAACGCCCTGCAGACTGGCACCATTGACCTCATGCCCGACATGGCCTACAACGCGCAGCGGGAGAAGCTGTTCGACTTTCACAGCACCCCCGCCTTGCTAAGTTGGTCGCAGGTCTACAAACACCGCAGCCTACGGATTGATTCGGCGCTGGACTTTCAAGGCAAACGCATTGCGGTGCTGCAAGGTTCCGTACAGCAGGACTACCTGAAAAACCTGATCGAAAGCTTTGGGCTGAAGACCGAGTTGGTCCCGGTGCAGTCACTCCAACAAGCCTTCGAAAAAGTGGCCGACCGCAGCGCCGACGCGGCAGCTGCCAACCGCTTTTATGGCGACTTGCAAGCCTCCCAATACAAGCTCGACCCCACTGCCATCCTGTTTTTGCCCTCGCAACTGTTTTATGCCAGCGCCAACGGCCGCAATGCAGACTTGCTGGCGGCCATTGATAACCATCTGGCGGCATGGCAGGCGCAGCCAGGTTCGCGGTATTTTGAGGTGCTGGAACACTGGATGAACGCCCCGCCGCCGACCCTCATCCCCGCTTACGTGTGGTGGACGGGGATTGCCCTGGCACTGCTGCTGACCATCAGCCTGGGCGGTGCTTACCTGCTCAAGCGGGAGGTCACCAACAAAACCTGGCGCCTGAAAAGCGTGGAGGACCGGCTCTCTACCATTCTTAACAGCGTGGACGCGTATATCTACATCAAAGACCCCGAACTGCGCTACCAATACGTCAACCGCAAGGTCAGCAAGCTGTTCGGCACCAACGCCGCTGACGTGGTGGGCAAAACCGACAGCGATTTTTTTGACGTTGACACGGTTGCCAAACTGCGGGTCCACGACCTGCGCGTGATCGAGCGCGGCGAACGCGTCGAAGAGGAAGAGACCAACCGCAGCGCCGATGGCACGACCACCCACACCTACCTGTCGGTCAAGCTCCCGCTGCTGCGCCCGGATGGCTCGGTGTACGCCCTGTGCGGCATCTCCACCGACATCAGCAAACACAAACGCGCCGAAGAAGCCATCCACCAGCTCGCCTTTTACGACCCGCTGACCCAGTTGCCCAACCGCCGCCTGCTGATGGACCGCCTGCGCCAGGCCCTGGCCGCACATGTGCGCGACAAGGAGTGCGGCGCCCTGCTCTTCATTGACGTGGACAACTTCAAAGACCTCAACGACACCCTGGGCCACCCGGTGGGCGACCAACTGCTGCACCAGATGGCACAGCGGCTGACGGCGTGCACGCGGGCGCAAGACACCCTGGCCCGCCAGGGCGGCGACGAGTTTGTGCTGATGCTGCAGGGCCTAAGCCCCAACCCGACCCAGGCGGTGCAACAAACCCGGCTGGTAGCCAGCAAAATCCTGAATGCGCTGGCCGAGCCCTATCTCTTGGAAAAACACCGTTACCAAACTTCGGTGAGCATCGGCATTACCCTGTTTTCAAGCCCCGATGTGGACCAGGACGAATTGCTCAAACAGGCCGATCTGGCCATGTACCAGGCCAAAACCGATGGACGCAACACGGTGCGGTTTTTCAACCCGCAGATGCAAGAGCAGGTCAACGCCCGCACCGCGCTGGAAGCCGACCTGCACCACGCGCTGGCGGACTCGCAGTTTGTGCTGCACTACCAGCCGCAAATGAACAGCGCAGGCCAGCAACTGGGCGTCGAAGCCCTGGTGCGCTGGCAGCATCCGCAGCGCGGGCTGGTGTCGCCGGCAGAGTTCATTCCCATCGCGGAAGCCTCGGGGTTGATCCTGCCGCTGGGGCGCTGGATTCTGGTGCAGGCCTGTCGCCAACTGGTGGCGTGGTCCACGGACCCCGGCAAAGCGCACTACAGCGTGGCCGTCAACGTCAGCGCCCGCCAGTTCCGCCAACCCGACTTTGTGCAGCAAGTCCAAAACGCCATGCAAGAAACCGGTGCGCCCCCGCACCAATTGGAGCTGGAACTGACCGAAAGCCAGTTGCTGGACAACATCGACAGCGTAATTGCCAAAATGAGCGCGCTCAAGGCCCTGGGCGTGCGTTTTTCGCTGGACGACTTCGGCACCGGCTACTCCTCGCTCAGCATCCTGAAAAAGCTGCCTCTGGACCAGCTCAAAATCGACCAGTCCTTTGTGCGCGACATGCTCACCGATCCGCAAGACGCCAGCATCGTTCGCACCATCCTCACCCTGGGCGACAGCCTGGGCCTGCAGGTGATTGCGGAAGGGGTGGAAACCGCCGAGCTGCGCGACGCCCTGTTGGACCTGGGCTGCACCCACTTCCAGGGCTACCTGTTTGGCCGCCCCGCGCCCGCCTGACACATTGCACCGCCCACCTGTATGGACAGCCCCTACAAAACCTCTTTGTGCCTGCCGCTGGACTCCACCCTGGTGGCCGCGCTGGCCAAGATGACCGCTGCCATCGGCAGCGCGGACTGGTTCGACACCGTGCTGGACCTGCTGGGCACGGTGTGCGCCATCGACTCGGGCGGGGCCATGGTGTTCCACCGCAACCAGCGGCCCCGGCGCATCGTGCACCGCTTCAACCCGCTGGAGCGCAAGCTGCCCGAGGACGCTTTTTTGTCCGGCCCCTATGCGCTGGACCCCAACTACCAGTTGTTTTTGCAGGACTGCCCCACGGGCATTTACTGGCTGCGCGACATTGCGCCCGACGATTTTTACGAGACCGAGTACTACCGGGTGTTTTATTCGCAGATCGGCCTGTCCGACTCGATTGACCTGCTGTGGCGCATCAATGCCGACACGGCGCTCAATATCTTCATCGAGCGCAGCATCCGCAACACCCGCTTCCAGCCCGCCGACCTCATCGCCATCAGCGCCCTGGCGCCGCTGGTCTTTGCGGCCACCGCCAAACACCATGAACTGACGGCCGCGGCCTCCAGCCGCGATACCGACCAGCAGACCCACCGCAAGGTGCAAAGCACGATTGAACACTTTGCCAGCTCACTCCTGACCCAGCGCGAACGCCAGGTGCTGTTCTACATGATCAGCGGCTACTCCTCGGCACTGACCGCCCAGCGGCTGGGCACCACCGAGGGCACCATCAAGATCCACCGCAAAAACATCCACCGCAAGCTGGACATCGGCTCACAGGCGGAGCTGTTTTCGCTGTTCATCAACTGCATTCCCTTTGCGCAGCCGGACCAGTCCACCGACCCGCTGGAGGCCTACCAAAGCGCCCCCAGCACCCGCAAGACGGTTTACTTGCCGTAAACGTCGAAGTCGAAATACTTGTCGGCAATCTTCTTGTACGTGCCGTTGGCGTGGATGGCCTTGAGGGCGGTGTTGAATTCGGTCTTGAGCTTGACATCGTTCTGGCGCATGGCTGCGCCCGTGCCGTAGCCCAGGATGACTTGGTCCTTCATCTCGTAGGGCGCAAATTCAAAGGGCTTGCCCTCGGGCTTGGTCAGAAAACCCATTTTCATTTCCACCAGATTGCCCACGATGGCGTCCAGGCGGCCCGAGGCGATGTCCAGATACGAGTCTTGCGTGGACTCGTAGCGCTGCACGGTGGCGCCGGCCTTGGCATAGTATTTTTCTGCAAAATCGGCTTCGGTGGAGCCCTTGAGAACCCCCACCTTTTTGCCCTTCATCGAGCCCGGTGAGCCGTCCACGCCGCTGCCGCGCTTGACGATCACGCGGTAGGGAATGTCGGTGATCTTGTCGCTGAAACTGACCTTCTTGCGGCGCTCGTCGGTGACCGTCATGCCCGACAGAATCATGTCGAACTTCTTGGCCATCAGCGAGGGAACAATGGCGTCCCAGGGCGACTCCACGAACACACATTTGCGCTGCATCTCGGCGCACAAAGCGTTGGCCAGGTCAATCTCGAAACCCACCAGTTTTCCATCGGGCGCTTTGTATTCAAAGGGCTCGTAAGTGGCATCGGTGCCGATGCGCAGTTCTTTCAGAACGCCTGCCTGGGCGGATACCGCGCAACTCAGGCCAATGATCGCGAAGAGGTGTCTCAATTTCATTTGTTTTCCTTGAAAATTTCAAGCTGGTGATCGGAGTAGTGCTGTCCTGCGCAGGGCATGCGAGAGTGAGAATACGGGGATTCACGCCGCTGCGGTGCACCTCTACCCCCAAAGGGATAGAGCCAAATAAGCAGTGTGTTGCAGCCTGGTTTTTGGCCTATCCCTTGGGGTGTAGGCCCCGCAAAACCGCCCTGTTTTTGGGCCGCAAACCCCGCGTTTGCTCTTACGCTTGCCCCCGCCAAGACCTTTGGCACGCGACCGACTGTGCGAAGACAGTCTGCCTTTTTTGCGAGAACACCATGCACCAACTCCGTAAACCCTACCTGCTTTTCTTGGGCGATGTCACGCTCAAATCCGACGCCAAAACCGCCTTTGGCCTGCGGGACTGGTGCGCCGAAGACGTGATAGGCGAATGGAGCTTGCCCGCCGCCACCGTCAGCCTGGACCTGCCCCGCGTGTCCCCCGCCGATGCGGCGAAGCGCGGCGCCGGCTCCATCGTGGTGGGCGTGGCCGCCGTGGGCGGCGCCCTGCCCGCCCACTGGCTGCCCGAACTGGAAGCCGCGCTGGACGCGGGCCTGGACATTGTGAGCGGCCAGCACACGCGCCTGACGGCCTTCCCCAGCCTGGTGCAAGCGGCGGCGCGCAGCGGCGCCAAGCTGATCGACGTGCGCCACTCCGACCAGACCTTCCCCGCAGGCACCGGGCGCCGCCGCAGCGGCAAACGCGTGCTCACCGTGGGCACCGACTGCGCGCTGGGCAAGAAATACACCGCCCTGGCATTGACCAAGGCATTGCAAGCGCAGGGCGCCCCCGCCACCTTCCGCGCCACCGGCCAAACCGGTGTGATGATTGCCGGCGCGGGTGTCGCCATCGACGCCGTGATCTCGGACTTTGTGGCCGGTGCCGCCGAGCAGTTATCGCCCGACAACGCGCCCACGCATTGGGACGTGATCGAAGGCCAGGGCGCCCTGTTCCACCCGGCCTATGCGGGGGTCACCCTGGGCCTGTTGCACGGCTCGCAGCCCGACGCGCTGGTGCTGTGCCACGACCCCGCCCGCAGCACCATCGAGGGCTACCCCGAGCACCCCATCCCCGACCTGCAGCTGGCCATCGACCGCTATGTGGAAGCGGGCCGCCTCACCAACACCGCCGTGCGCTGCGTGGGCGTCAGCATCAACTCCAGCAGCCTGAGCGATGCCCAGTGGGCCGACTACGCCCAAACCCTGAGCGCGCAACTCGGCCTACCGGTGGTGGACCCGATGCGCGGTGGCGTGCATGCACTGGCCACGGCCCTGCTGCAACCATGATCCGCTGCACCACCACCACCGAGCGCTGGGCCATGCATGAGCCCTTCGAGATTGCGCGCGAAACCATCACCCACCAAGCGGTGGTGATGGTCCGCCTGGACGACGGCCAGGGCCACAGCGGCTGCGCCGAAGCGGCCGGCGTGGACTACGACGGCGAAACGCCCCAGAGCATGGCCGCGCAGATCGACGCCGTGCGCCCTCAGCTGCACGACGACCTCACCGGCGCGGAGCTGCTGCACCTGCTGCCCGCCGGCGGCGCGCGCAACGCACTGGACTGCGCCCTGTGGGACCTGCGCGCCAAACAAAGCGGTGTGCCGGTGTGGCAGGCGGCCACCGGCACGCGCTGGCACAGCGTCACCACCGCCTTCACCCTGGGCCTGGGCAATGAGGCCAGCACCCGGCGCAAGGCCCGCGCGGCGCGCCACTTCCCCATCCTCAAACTGAAGGTGGACGCCCACCGCCACCTGGACGTGGTGCGCGTGGTGCGCGAAGAACACCCCGGCGCACGCATCGTGGTCGATGCCAACCAGGCCTGGACACTGGAGCTGCTGCACGACCTGCTGCCGCATTTACAAGCCGCCGGTGTGGAACTGGTGGAGCAGCCGCTGGCGCGCGGCCAGGACGCTGGCCTGCTGGGTTTTGAGCCCCCCATCCCCCTGGCCGCCGACGAGTCCTGCACCGACCGCGCCTCGCTGGCCCACCTGGTGGGGCGCTACCAGTTCGTCAACATCAAGCTCGACAAATGCGGCGGCCTCACCGAAGGCCTGGCCCTGGCCGCCCAAGCCCGCCGCCTGGGGCTGGGCCTGATGGTCGGCAATATGTGCGGCACCTCCCTGGCCATGGCCCCCGCCTTCCTGCTGGCCCAGCAGTGCCGCTATGTGGACCTGGACGGCCCGCTGCTGCAAACCGAAGACCGGGCGCATGCGCTGGACTACCGGGGCGGGGAGATTCAGGTGCCTGGGGCGGAGTTGT
>NZ_JAUYQD010000056.1 GCF_030697375.1 Rhodoferax sp.
CGCGCCAAGCTCTATTACCTGCGCGATCGTCGCGGCAAGTCGGCCCGCATCGCCGAACGCCAGACCGCCCGCAAGGAACCCGGCGCCACCGTCGAGGAATAGGTCTCCTCCGCCTACCGCTGAAATGACGAAGCCCCGGACCCGCAAGGTCCGGGGCTTTTTCGTGCGCGGGGACATGTACCAAAGGTACGTGTCCCCCAATCGAGCGGCTGCGGGTTTAGGGGACACGTACCGAAGACGGTACATGTCCCCTTCGGCTACCGCCCCGGTGCGAAGATGGGGACACACACTCATTTCAGCGCGTCCGTCACGCCGGCGGCGGGAACTCCTCATGCCGGGGCAGGCCGTCGTCGAGCCTGAGCCAGCCGACCATCCGGCCGGTGAACATGTGGCCGGTGGGCGGAAGAGCGCCCGGATCGTCGAGACTGCCGAGGGTCACCGACAGGCGATCCAGCATGGTCCGACGCTGGGCGAACACGGTCGAGCCGCAGATCGGGCAGAAGCGGCGGGTGATCTCGCTGGATGACGGATAGTGGGCCACCTCGCCCTCGATCATCACCGCGCTGGCCGGGAACACCGCGCGGGCGAAGAAGGGCTGGCCGGTGACCTTCTTGCAGCTGTCGCAATGGCAGATCATCACGTTCAGGGGCTCGGCGGTGACCGTGTAGCGAAGCTGGCCGCAGTGACAGCCGCCGGTGAGGGTCTGGGTGCTCATGCGCATGATCATGCCCACGGATCGGCCGCCGGACTAGACGAAAGGGCACACGCCGCCCTACATGCCGCCCATGGCCGCAAAGACGCTCTACGACAAGATCTGGGACGCTCACCTGGTGGCGGAGGACGCCGGGGAGGCGATCCTCTACATCGACCTGCATCTGATCCATGAGGTGACCACGCCGCAGGCCTTCGCCGGCCTGCGCGCCGAGGGCCGCAAGGTGCGCCGGCCCGACCGGACCCTGGCCGTGGCCGACCACAATGTGCCGACCGAGGGTCAGGCCCTGGGCGTGGGCGCCGTCGCCGACGCGGACGCGCGGCAGCAGCGGCACACCCTCGCCCGCAACGTCGCCGACGCCGGCATCGAATCCGTCCCCCTGGGCGACATCCGCAATGGCATCGTCCATGTGGTCG
>NZ_JAUYQD010000072.1 GCF_030697375.1 Rhodoferax sp.
GACTCGCGGCGCATGGGGCGGCCCAGCACGGACTCGTAAAAGGCCTGGGCCTGCTCCAATTGGGTGGTGGGGATTTCGAACCAGCTGATGGCGTTTTTCATACCTAAACTCGGTGTTGTTGAAGAAGCCTCGATGGTGCGCAGGGGCTCCTGACAGCGTGGTGTCAGGAGGCTGACAGTTCCCCAAGGTCTGCAGCGGCCGATGTACCATAGGCAAAATAGGGAGCGCAGTCCCCAAGCCGGGTTGGCGGTGTGATTTTGGAAAGACAGTGCAATGGATTCTGCTTATATTTTTGCCATCGTGGCCTGCCTGCTGGGTGCGGGCGGCATGTACGTGGTCGTGGAATTTCGACTCCATGGCGAGCGCCAACAGGGCATGTCCAAACTGTTAAAAGCGCAGGTCGATACGGCGGCAGCCAAAAAGGAGACGCTCGCGTTCACCAAATACACCGAGTACCTGCCGGCCGGCAAAGTGATGCTGACCGACAAGCTGAAGCTGCTCTTGGTCAAGGTGGTGCGTGAGCACGCCTATACCGAGACGATTCCCCGGGAACAGTTCAAGCTCAAAGCGAACGTGTTGATCGTGGTGCGCTATGCGGTGGAGTATTCGTTCAACCTGGACCTTAAGCCCGAACAGTTCGAACTGCGGGCCACCCCCGCGGGCATCGACATCCAACTCAGAAAACCCCTGCTGCTGGGCTTTCCTGCCATCAAACTGCTGTCGCACGAGCTGGGCATGGAGGAGTCCCAGATTGACCAAAAATCCGTCGTCAACGAGATCCAGGTCAAGCTACCGGCGTTGGTGCGCAAATTTGGCACCGCCATTGCGTCAGAAGAAGCCACGCTGGCCCTGTGTGAAAAAAAACTGGTGGACTGCTTGCGCGAATTCCTGGCGGCCCAACAGGGCGTCAAACAGGTGCCGGCCATTACCGTCACCTACCGCTAGGCAAGCGGGCACAGGTATGCCACTGTTCTGGCGCATGGCCCTCCTGCTAGGCACCCTGGTCCCGGGGCTGGCCCGCGCGGGTGAGGTCAGCGTGGCGGTGGCCTCCAACTTCGCGACGCCCATGCAACAAATCGCCCGGGCCTTTGCGCAAGACACCGGGCACACCGCCGTGCTGGCCCTGGGCTCCACCGGCAAGTTTTACACCCAAATCAAGAATGGCGCGCCGTTCCAGCTTCTGCTGGCGGCCGACGACGAAACCCCAGCCCGCCTGGAAAAAGAAGGCCTCACCGTGGCCGGTAGCCGCTTCACCTACGCCACCGGCCGCCTGGTGCTGTGGAGCCAAACCCCCGGCCTGGTGGACGGCCAGGGCGCGGTGCTGCGCAAGGGCACGTTCACCCGCATCGCGCTGGCCGATCCCAAGCTGGCGCCCTATGGCACCGCCGCCCTGCAAACGCTGGAGCAGCTGGGGCTGGTGGCGGCCCTGCAGCCCCGCATGGTGCAGGGCGAAAACATCGCCCAGGCCTACCAGTTTGTGGCCACCGGCAATGCGGCGCTGGGCTTTGTGGCCCTGTCGCAGGTGATGGTCCAGGGGCAGATGGCGCAGGGTTCCGCCTGGGTGGTGCCCGCCGCCATGCATGCCCCCCTGCGGCAAGACGCCGTGGTGCTCGCCAACGGCAAAAACAACCCGGCCGCACTCGCCTTGGTGGCCTACCTGAAAGGCGAGAAGGCCCGCGCCACCATTCGCGCTTTCGGCTACGAACTGTGAGATCTCCCCATGGCCCTCAGCGCCGATGACTTGAACGCCGTCTGGCTCACGCTGCAGCTCGCCAGCCTGACCACGCTGCTGCTCTTGTTGCTCGCCACGCCGCTGGCCTGGTGGCTGGCCCACACCCGCTCCTGGCTGCGTGCGCCGCTGGGCGCGGTGGTGGCGCTGCCCCTGGTGTTGCCGCCCACCGTGCTGGGCTTTTACCTGCTGGTAACGCTGGGGCCGAACGGGCCCGGGGGCCAACTCACCCAGTGGCTGGGCCTGGGCACCCTGCCCTTCACCTTTGCCGGGCTGCTGCTGGGCTCGGTGATTTACTCCCTGCCTTTTGCGGTGCAGCCCCTGCAACACGCCTTTGAAGCCATGGGCACACGCCCCATGGAAGTGGCAGCCACCCTGCGCGCCCGGCCCCTGGATGCTTTTTTCACCGTGGCCCTGCCGCTGGCCCGTTCGGGGGTGGTGACCGCCGCCATCCTGAGCTTTGCCCACACCGTGGGCGAGTTTGGCATGGTGCTGATGATGGGCGGCAACATCCCCGGCCAGACCCGGGTGGTGTCCACCCAGATCTATGGCCATGTGGAGGCGCTGGAGTACGCCCAGGCGCACTGGCTGGCCGGGGGCATGCTGGTGTTTTCCTTTGGGGTGTTGCTGGGCCTGGGGCTGCTTCGGCGCCGCGCTACGCGGGTGCTGCCATGAGCACCATTCGCCTGTCGCTGGCGCGGCCCGCCTTCACCCTGGCGGTGGACCTGGCGTTGCCCGCGCGGGGTATCACCGTGCTGTTTGGCGCCTCGGGTTCGGGCAAGACCACGGTGCTGCGCTGCGTGGCAGGGCTGGAGCGCGCGCCGAGCGCGTTCGTACAGGTGGCAGGTGAAGTCTGGCAAGACACCGCGCAGCAGGTGTTTTTGCCCACCTGGCGCCGGCCCCTGGGCTATGTGTTCCAGGAGGCCAGCCTGTTGGAGCACCTGGATGTGCGCGGCAACCTGGAATACGGACTGAAACGGGTGCACAAAGGCCGGGGGCCCGGCGCACCCACTGAGGCGCTGGACGCCGCCATCGCCTTGCTGGGCATCGAGGCCTTGCTGGCGCGGCGCACCCAGCAGTTGTCGGGCGGCGAGCGCCAGCGCGTGGGCATTGCCCGGGCGCTGGCGCTGCAGCCGCGCATGCTGCTGCTGGACGAGCCCCTGGCCGCGCTGGACCACGCACGCCGCCAGGAAATTCTGCCCTGGCTGGAACGCCTGCGCGACGAGTTGCGCATCCCCATGCTCTACGTCACCCACGCCGCCGACGAGGTGGCCCGGCTGGCCGACACCCTGGTGGTGCTGGAACGCGGCCAGGTGCAAGCCGCGGGACCGGTGGCGCAGGTGCTGGCCAGCACCGACATCCCCGTGGTGCTGGGCGAAGACCTGGGCGCCCTGCTGGAGGGCGTGGTGCAGGAGATCGACACGCGCTGGCACCTGGCGCAAGTGCGCTTTGCCGGGGGCAGCCTGTGGCTGCGCGACAGCGGTTTGGCAATCGGACAAGCGGTGCGCCTGCGTGTGCTGGCGCGCGACGTCAGCCTGGCCACCACCCCACCGCAACACACCAGCATCCAGAACCTGCTGCCCTGCCAGGTGCAGTCGCTCCAGCCCGATAGCCACCCCTCGCAGGCCCTGGTGCAACTGCGCTGCGGCGAGACCGTGCTGCTGGCCCGCATCACCGCCCGGGCCGCCGCCGCCCTGCAGCTGGCGCGCGGATCTGCGGTGTGGGCGCAAATCAAGTCGGTGGCGCTGGTCAAATGACCCCGCGCACCGATAATTCCGGCATGCACGACCCCGTCACTGTTTTCCCCTCGGACCCCGGTAGCCCCCTCCCCGTCTCCCGGCCCACCGTTCGCTTCATGCTGTCCCACCCGGCGCACCTGATTGCGCTGGGCTTTGGCTCCGGCCTGTCGCGCATTGCGCCGGGCACCGCAGGCACCTTGTGGGCCTGGCTGGCCTTCATCGCCCTGTCCCCGTGGATGAACGATGCGCGCTGGGCGCTCTTGATTGCTGCCTCCCTGCCCATCGGCTGGTGGGCCAGCACCGTCACCGCCCGCAACATGGGTGTGCTGGACCCCGGCAGCATCGTTTGGGACGAGGTGGTGGCCTTCTGGCTGGTGCTGTGGCTGGTGATGCCCACCGGGCTGGTGGGGCAGGTCATGGCCTTTGGTTTGTTCCGTTTTTTTGATGCCGTCAAACCCGGCCCGGTGGGATGGGCCGACGCCCTGTTCCACCACGTCAACCCCGGCACCGACCACTTCGCCTGGCGCAAGGCCGGCTTTGGCATCCTGTTGGACGATCTGGTGGCCGCCGGCTGCACGGTGCTGGTGGTGGCCTTTTGGAGAACCCTTTGATGCTATCAAATCAAGAGCTGCCTACGCAGGATCTGTGCGGGCTAATGGCCGATTTACTGCTGAAAAAACAATGGAAGCTGGCCACGGCGGAGAGCTGCACCGGCGGGCTGATTTCTGCCGCCTGCACCGACCTGGCCGGCTCCAGCGCCTGGTTTGAGCGCGGCTTTGTCACCTACTCCAACGACGCCAAAGTGGAACTGCTGGGGGTGGAAGAGCGCCTGCTGCGCCGCGCCGGCGCGGTGTGCGAAGGCGTGGCCCGGGCCATGGCCGTGGGCGCGCTGGCCCACTCCCGCGCCCAAGTGGCCGTGGCCGTCACCGGCGTCGCCGGCCCCACCGGCGGCAGCCCCGCCAAACCGGTGGGCACGGTGTGGTTTGGCTTTGCCCTGCCAGGCCAGGTGCTCACCGAAAAATGCCACTTCGCCGGCGACCGGGCCGCCGTGCGGGCGGCAACGGTGCGGCATGCCGTAAGAAAATTGACGGAGCTATTGGAACAAAATGGAGCATGAGCTCTGAACCCACCCCTGAGATTCGGCCCGCTGTCGCGCCGCAGCAGCCGATCAGTGGCGCCCCGCTGGCGGACCATGGGCGCACGCTGCTGGAATTCCAGGCGCTGATGGCGAATGCGCCGGTGGCGATTGGCTTCTCCCAAAATCGGCACATCACGCGCTACAACCGCAAATTTGCCGAACTCTTCGGCTTCCAGGGGGATGAGGGTATCGGCCAGCCCACCTTGACGCTGTACCCCTCGCTGGAGGCCATGGAAGAGGTCAGTCGCCAAGCGTTTCCGCTGCTGTCCACCGGCCAAACCTATGCCGCCGAAATGCGTTTTCGCCGCCAGGACAACCGTCTTTTTTGGGGCGATGCGGTCGCCTACCTGGTCGATCCGCACAACCCGTCCGAAGGCACCATCTGGATCATCAGCGACATCAGCGCCCGCAAAGCCGCCGACGAAGAACGCCGGCTGACCTTGCTGGAGATGGAGGCGGTGTTTGCCAATGCGGCGGTGGGGTTGGCTTACTCCCACGGACAGGTCTTTCAGCGCTGCAACGCCCGTTGCGCCGAAATGCTGGGCTATGCCCCCGATGAGCTGACAGGGCACCCAACGGTGACCGTCTTCCCATCCCAGGCCGACTACGAAGCACTGGGCCTGGCGGCGGGCCCGTTGCTGGGCAGCGGCCAGCCCTTTGAAACCGAAGCCCGGTTCAAGCGCAAGGACGGCAGCCTGGTCTGGTGCCAGGTCTACGCCAAAGCGCTGGACCCCACCGACACGGGCCGGGGAACCATCTGGATCGTGGTGGACATTGAGTCCACCCGGCGTGCCAGTGAGCGGCTGGAGGCTTCCTTGCAGGAACTTGAAGCCTTCATGCACAACGCCTCGGTGGGCATTTTGTTCACCCGGGAGCGCCGCATCACCCGCTACAACCCGCGCTTTGGCGAGATGTTTGGTTACGCCGATGCACAAGCCGTCGGCCAGATGGCACGCATTTTGTACCGCACCGATGAGGATTACGAGGCCGTGGGCCACATGGCGTTTCCACTGTTGTCGCAAAGCCAGCCGGTGCAAACCGAGCTGTACATGCAGCACCGCAATGGCCAGACCTTGTGGGTGAACCTGATCGGTTATGTGGCCAACCCCAAGCAGCCCAGCCAGGGCACGATCTGGATTCTGGAAGACCGCACCCTGCACCGGCGCGCCGAAGAGGCCCTGCGCGAAAGCAAGGTGCAATCGGGAAAATTGGCCGCCCTGGGGGCCTTGGTGGCGGGGGTGGCCCATGAGCTCAACACCCCGATTGGCAATGGCCTGACGGTGGCCAGCGCGCTAGAGGACAAGGCCCGCGAATTTGCGCTGTCCATGCAAAGCGGCTTGCGCCGCTCGGCCTTGGACCAGTTCATTGCCGAAACACAATTTGCCTCCGGCCTGCTGGTGCGCAATCTGAGCCGCGCGGGGGACCTGGTCAACAACTTCAAGCAAGTGGCCGTGGACCAAGCCAGTTCGCCGCGCCGGGTGTTTGCGTTGCACGCCGTGGTGCGCGAGGCCTTGCTGATGCTGGAGTCAACCCTTCTCGACGCAGGCTGCCAAGCCATCGCGGACATCGACCAGCACCTGGTGCTGGACAGCTACCCCGGCCCCTTGGGCCAGGTGCTGACCAGCTTGGTCAACAACGCCATGCTCCACGGGATTGGGCCCGACCAAACGGGGGCCATTGAGGTCCACGCCAGCGCCGTGGGGGAAGACGAAGTGGAAATCACCGTGCGCGACCGTGGGCGGGGCATTGACCCCAAACACCTCGGTCGTATTTTTGACCCGTTTTTCACCACCCGCCTGGGCCAAGGCGGCTCGGGGCTGGGTTTGCACATCGTGCACAACCTGGTGACGGGGGTGCTGGGCGGGCGCATAGAGGTCCACAGTGCGCTGGGGGCCGGTGCAGAATTTCGCTTGCGCCTGCCAGCCACACCGCCATCGCTGGACCTGCCTCCCTGAAATTACGCCCTTGCATGCGGCCCCCGCTGGCGGTGGCCCGCAGCGGCAGCGTCCAGGTAGCCTAGGTCTGCCAGCGCGGTGCGTGCGGCCAGCGCCAAGGGGGTGTGGGGCTCGGGCCCAATCAAGCGGGTCAGCTTGTCATTGGCCAGCGTATGCGGGGTGTGCCACAGGTAGGCCATTTCCATCAACGCGGCCCAGGTGGGCATCACCCAGGCCCCCAAGCGAATCAGCGGCCACGGCAAGCGCGCCAAGCGCACATGGGCCTCCGGCTTGACCCAGCCCTGTTGGCGGGCCAGGGGGTCCAAGGCGTCCAGCCACTGCTGGGCGGTGAGGCTGTAACCCGCAAAATGCAGGACCTCAAACGGTGCTAACTGCGCACGTTGGCCAGCCACGGCCACAAAGGTGCGCGCCAGATCAGGCAGGTAGGCCCAGGCGGTGGCCACATCGCGCGGGCCGGGGTAGGTAAATACCCCTTTCGCGATCTTTGTCACGATGGTGGCATCAAACCAGGTGCCTCGGCCGCTGCCAAAAAAATCCCCCGCCCGGATGACGACGCCCCGCACGCCGGAGCGTTGCAGTTGCGCCTCCAGCGCGATACGCACCTGGCCCTTCACGGTGCGGGCCTGCTGCGCTGTGTCCTCGCGCAGCACCGGCGGCATGTCCGTGCCGAAGTTGTACACATTGCCGGGCAGCATCAAGGTGGCCTGCAGTGCGCGGGTGACGGCGATGGCAGCGTCCATCATCGGCAAGGCCTGGGCCGTCCAGGCTGGGTTGGTGTAAGCCGGGTTCAGGGCGTGCACCACCACCGTGGCGCCGTGGGCGGCGGCAGTGAGGGACGGGGTGTCGAACAAATCCAGGGCGACCCATTCGATGCCAGACCCGTGGGCCGCCTCTGGCGGCACCGTGGCGCCGGGACGCATGTGCGCCAGCACGCGCCAACCGGCACCGGCAAACGCCCGCGCCACGGCCAAGCCAAATCGCCCACGGGCACCCAAAATTAAAACCGTTGATTGCATCACCTTGTCTCCAGGGGTTGATCGATGGCGGTATTGTGCGAACCCGTGGCATACAACACAATTGCATAAATATCCATACCAGACATGCATTTATGCATACCGCCCCATGAGCCCACCGCCCCCCCACGGATTTGACTGGAGCCTGGTGCGCTCCTTCCTCGCCGCGCTGGACCAGGGCAGCCTGCTCGGTGCCGCACGCGTGCTGCGCATGAGCCAGCCCACCGTGGGTCGGCACATTGCCGAACTGGAAAGCCAACTCGGCGTGCTGTTGTTTGAACGCACCGGGCGCGGACTGGCCCCCACAGCCACCGCGCTGCAACTGGCCGACGCGGCGCGCGGCATGGAAGCAGGCGCCTTGCAACTGGCGCGCACCCTCGCCGGTACGCAAACCCAAACCACCGGCACGGTGCGCATCACCGCCAGTGTGCCGGTGGCAGTGCAGCTGATGCCACCCCTGCTGGCCCGCATGCGCCAGGCCCTGCCCGATATCCAAGTGGAACTGGTGTCGAGCAACCAGATCAGCAATCTGCTGCGCCGCGAGGCGGACATTGCGGTGCGCCTGGTGCGCCCGGACCAGTCCACCCTGGTGGCCCAAAAAATTGGCGATGTGGGCCTGGGCGCCTATGCGCACCGCAGCTACCTGGCGCGCCGGGGCGCGGTGCGCACCCCGGCCGATATGCTGCAGCACGCGCTGATTGGCAGCGACACGGACACCACCATCCTCCAGGGGTTTCAGGCCATGGGTTTCGCGGTCACGCGTGAATCGTTTGCCCTGCGCAGCGATGATTTCATCGTGCAGTGGCGGGCCGTGCAGGCGGGCTTGGGTATCGGGTTTTGCGCCAATTACATGACCTACAGCGATCCCGATGTGGTGCCGGTGATACCGGAACAAATCCAGATTCCGCCCCTGCCCATGTGGCTGGCGGTGCACCGGGAAATTCGCACCAACCCGCGCATCCGCGCGGTGTTTGATTTTTTAGCCGACGCCCTGCCCCACCTCATTTGAGGTGGGTAGGCCGCTCAGAAAGTTTCCCAATCGTCGTCCCCACCGGCGGGGGTGGCCTTGGCAGTGACTTTGGCTGCCGGCTTGGCCAACTGCGCAGGCGCCGCCATGGGCGATGTAGCCGGTGCGGGCGCTTTGGGTTTGGCGGAGGCGGACGCGCGGGCCGCAGCCCCCTTGGATGTCCCGGTGGCCCGGCGCTCAGTGCCCGCGAAGGGTGTGCTTTTGGGGATACTCGAACGCACCGGCGCCCTGGACGCGGTCACCGCATGGAAACTACTTCCCAGATTGAACACCGCCACCGTCTGCACCAGCTCCTGGGCCTGGGATTTGAGGCTGCTGGCCGCAGCGGCCATTTCTTCCACCAGCGCCGCGTTTTGCTGGGTGGTCTGGTCCATTTGGGTGATGGCCTCCCCCACCTGCGAAACACCCATGGACTGCTCGTTGCTGGCCGCACTGATTTCGCCCATGATGTCGGTCACCCGGCGGATGGAGCTGACCACTTCGGTCATGGTGACGCCCGCCTGGTCGACCAGAATGGTGCCGTGCTCCACCCGCTCCACGCTGGCATTGATCAGGCTCTTGATCTCTTTGGCCGCGTCGGCCGACCGGCTGGCCAGGGAACGCACCTCCGAGGCCACCACCGCAAAGCCCCGGCCCTGCTCACCGGCACGGGCGGCTTCCACCGCAGCGTTCAAGGCCAGGATGTTGGTCTGGAAGGCGATGCCGTCGATCACACCGATGATGTCGGAGATCTTGCGCGAGGACGCATTGATGTCTTTCATGGTCTCGACCACCTGGCCCACCACTTCACCGCCCTTGACGGCCACCGTGGAGGCGCTCATGGCCAACTGGTTGGCTTGGCGGGCGCTGTCGGCGTTTTGTTTGACGGTGGCGCCCAGCTCTTCCATGCTGGCGGCGGTTTCTTCCAGCGCGCTGGCCTGCTGCTCGGTGCGGGCGCTCAGGTCATGGTTGCCCTGGGCAATCTCGGCGCTGGCCGTGGCCACCCCTTCGGAGCCCTGGCGCACCCCCGCCACGACGGCCGCCAGACTGGTGCGCATGGTTTCCATGGCGTGCAGCAGTTGGGCGGGTTCGTCGGTGCCCTGCACTGTCAACGCGTTCGCCAAATTACCTTGGGCAAAGCCCTTGGCGGCGTCCACCGCAAAAGCAATCGGCTTGGTGATCTGGCGTGTAATCCACAGGCCCAGGCCGACCGCCAGGCCCATGGACAGGAGCACCATTACCACCACGCCAGTGCGCGATCCGGTGTAGGTGGACTGGGCGCTGGCGCGGGCCAGGTCCACACCTTTCATGTTCAGCACCATCATGGCGTCCATGGATTTGAACAAGGCTTTGAACGCCGACTGGGACTCCCCATTCAGGTAGGCAGTGCTGGCTTGCGCTTCGGCGGGTCCGACATTGGACAAGGCCAGCAGCTTGGTATTGGCGTCGTAGTAGCGGGCCAAGTTTTTGACATAAGTGTCCCAAGCCTCCTTTTCAGGCCCGTTGTCGAGCAAGGCCTCAAACTTGCCGCCCACGTCCGCCAGCTTTTTCTTGGCGGCGATGATGCGGTCTTCTTCCGGGCTTTTTTCTTCTGCCAGCACCGCCATCACATGTTGCAATTCGGCCCGGCGATAGGCGTTGAGCTGGCCCTGCAGCTCGCTCAGGTATTCAATACTGGGCAGCCAATGGCCAGCCATGTCTTCGGTATTGGCGTTGATTCTGGACAGTTGCAGCAAAGCAAATCCGCCTGCGACGGCAGTGACGACCACCAAAACCAGAAAAATGATGCCCAGCTTGACGCTGATTTTGAAATTGGAAAAATTCATGCTGTTCGTCCCCAAACTGGCTGGCGCTGCGCCGTTATTTGCCGATATGTCCACCCCCTGGTCAGGCCTAGGCCGGATGGTGGCAACACGCGCCCCATCCGATGTTTTTCTTCTAGGAGGATGATGCCACTAATCAGGCCCCGATTGACCGCCGCCGGTCACCCGAAGCACAGACCAAGGGTTTTCGATGACGTCAAGCCCCGTGGCATTTTTTGTATTTTTTGCCACTGCCGCAGGGACACAGGTCATTGCGACCGGGCGTGGCTTCCTTGCGCAGGGTTTCCACCCGCGGGCCGATGCTGCGCCAGATCTCGCGCAGGTCGTACACCGCCCACACGGCATCCACAAAAGTGTTCAGGCGGGCCAGGCTCATGGTGGGGGGTGCGTCGTCGCTGAAGGGGGACATTTCGGGCTCGCCCTCGTCGTCTTCGGTCAGGGCGACCACGGCTTGCAAGGCGGCATCGAGCCACTTGGCCGCGTCTTTGTCCCGCGGTGCGGTCCATTCTTCGGGCCAGCTTTCCACCGCGAACATGAAGCCCAGAGCCCACACCTGGGCAAAAGCGGGGACCGGGTCATCGGCCATGGCGGCGCGCTCTTCTTCGGACAAAGTGGCAATCGCGCCGCGCACGTCCATCACCTCGGGTTGGTAGGCGGCTTCGTCGTCCAGTGCCTTGATTTCGGTGTCCAGCGCCGTGACCACTTCGCTCCAGCGTTTGTCCCAGAGCTGCATGAAACGTTCGCGCTGGGCGGCATCGGCAAAGGAGCCTTCACTGGGCCCGTCTTCGCTCACATCCAGCAGCACGTCGATGTATTCGGAAGCGGGAATCGGACGGCGGCAGCACACCAGCGCCGCCATAAATCCCTCGCAAAATTCCCACTGTGGCGTTTCGTCAAAGCGGGTGCGCATCTCGTCCAGAATGGCGTCAATTTCATCGAACTCCTCGGGACTCATTTCGTGCGAAGCAAGTGGCTCTGAAACGTCAGCAGCGGGTGGAGTGGAGTCTTGGGTCATGGGCTGGGCCTGGTAAAAATGGGGAATACCCGTATTTTGCCGTGTCCGGCGTTCCGGGCGGCAGTTTTACCGCGCGCCCGGCTCTTGTATTTTGCGGTGGTCCGAACATAATGAACCACCGCATACGGCTCCCCCAGAAGTCCAACCGAGGGCAACACCATGGCCAGGATTGTCGAACACCGGCGTCAAGACCTTCACGGCGACAACGCAGGGCTGCAAGCCCTGCGGCGCCTTGTCTCCCTGGGCCTTTTTTGTGTGCTGAGCGCGGTGAGCGCCTCCAGTGGGGCGCTGGGTCTGGGTGCCTACCGTTGTGCCAGCTTCAACGCAGGCGGCGCCGGTGGGCGCTGCACCTCTGCACCCCCGATCGAGCTCCGGGCCGATGGCTCGTATACCGAGTCGTCCACCACGGGGCGCTACACGGTCAGGGATGGTCAGATCATCTTTTCAGAATCCACGGTTCGCGGTCCCGGGGAACTCATCGACGACAACGCCTTCCGCTTTCAGTACACGTACAAGGGTTTGGCGCATACCTCCACTTACCGGTGTTTTGGCTGCAGTGGCGCGGCAGCGTCGGCGCCCGCCCAACAGGCCAAGGGCACAGCGTCGATGCGGGTGGGGGTGACGCTGCACATCGAATTCTCTGAAGCGGTGGCGGGAGCCACCAGTTTCGCCATTGTTCCGCGTGAATTGGCATCCCAGTTCCGGCACCACGCGGCACTGCCCGCAGGGGCGGTGAGTGGACTGGTGATCGATGTCTCGCAGTCGGAGGTGCGGCTGGCGACCAACCGCAACAACCAGCTTGTGGTGGGGCAGCCCTATGTGGTGTTCCTGGTCTATCCGGCAGAGACGGTGGCGGTGGCGGCGTTCCATCTGCCAGCGGTGAAATCCGACTTTGAGGGGCGACTCAAGGGAGGCATCTACCGCAGCGGTCTGCCGCTGGCATCCTATTCAACTCCCCCCTCCGTCAATGACCCGCCGCCCCTGGCAATAGGTGGTGGCATGGAATCGGGTCCGGGCGCGGACTACCCTCCCGCAATAGAGTCCGTACTGGAGTCGCCCTACCCACCGCCTGGTGCACCACCGCAGGGGTCGGCCACAACGGACGCACCCGCAGACCCGGCCCAGGCATTGGAAGGATTTGTGCGCGCCCTCAAGCACATCGGGGCCCTGTTTAACGCATTGGGGCAATCAGGACAAGCAGCACCGGTGGGCGCCGCCCCCCTCCCCGGCAGCTATCCCGCCCCCAGCGACTATCCTGCCCCCGCACTCAGCGGTTATCCACCACCATCCGCCTACCCAGCGCCCCCCTCCGAAGCGCCCAGCGGCTATCCCCCTGCGCCCGCGACGGCTTTAGGCGTTTATCCAAGCGCACCCAGCGCTGTATCCGCCCCCAAGTGCAACCCGAATATCCCCAAGTACACCCAACCGGGATGTGCGGAGTAAGCGTTCCTAGCAGGCCAAAACCAGGAGGAAACCATGAAATTTGCATTGTTAAGATGGTTTTTCGGAATGTTGTGCGCAATGGCTGCGGTGAATGCGTGGGGCGCCACCATGGCATTTTCGCCCTCCCAAGCCACACCGGGCCAGAGCGTGACGGTTGCAGGCAAGGCGTTACCCAACTCGTATATGAGCTTTTACCTATGGCAAGGCAAATGGGTCCATTTGGGGGTTGCACAGGTCAATGCAACGGGGCAATACCAGCATGGTTTTCAGGTCCCTGCCAACCAGCGGCCTGGCGCCACCGCAGTGACGGGAGGATGCGACCGGCCTTGCGCCAACGGATGGATGCGGGCGCAGCTGGCGGTCATCAATCCACAAAGCCCCGCTACGCCGAGCAACCTGGGCGCCCAGGCCGGCGCCAATGACCTGGTTGTGAATTCCTATCTGGTCGCCTTTGGCCGCCGCCCCTCGCAGGGCGAACTGAACTACTGGATGTCACAACCGGCCAACGCCCCCATGCTGGCCTCCGTGGAGTCGCTGGTGGCCGCCCATCTGGGCTGGTTGAAAACCGCCCCGGCGGAACAGCGCGAAACCGCACGGCGTGCGCTGGGCGAAGCCTTC
Source organism: Rhodoferax sp. (assembly GCF_030697375.1). Classification (GTDB taxonomy): domain Bacteria; phylum Pseudomonadota; class Gammaproteobacteria; order Burkholderiales; family Burkholderiaceae_C; genus Allorhodoferax. The sequence goes on from NZ_JAUYQD010000072.1 coordinate 13,480, forward strand.
AGGGGCGCCACCTGGTGGGATCAAGAGGCGCTCATCAAAAATGCCGTGGTGGACATGATGGCGGGGCGTGAAGGCGGCGGCTACCGGGGGCTGCTGGCCTACCTGCGCCAGCCCGAGGTCAATCGGTACTACGCCAACCTGGCAGGCAATGTGGCGGATGCACAGCGCGCGCAGCAGGAGGCGCTGCATGCGCAGCAGGAGGCGCAAAGAAGGGCTGAGGCTGAAAGGGCACGGGCCACCTGGGCCGCAAAATTCCTCAACAAAAGAGGCAAACCCGAGCGTTGTTTTGGTGGCATCGGACCAGGTTGCGACGGTGCGCCGTTGGCCGGTACCCAGGCCCAGTCCAACGGGACCACCAAGGCCTATGTCGCGGTGGGGTCCATCCTGCATGACAACTGCTGCGTGCGCAATCCAGACGGATTTATGTGTGGAGGCAACCAAAACAATATCGCCGATCCGGGGCAGCTCGTGGGCATGAACGATAGCCTGGCCTGTGCCAAAGAGTGGCGCAAGGCGGTCTACAACACGCGGGATGGAAGAAAGTGGACGTTCGACTTTGGCCCCTATGCGGATACCGACCTCAGCGAGCGTTATGGCGATGACATCACACCGACCTCTGGCAGGCAAACACGCATGGCCGATGGTGCCGGCAGGTTCAACTACATCTACAACGGAGGTGAGACACCGTCGTCCCGCAGACTGTGTGCGCCCACCGGCACCAACCTGGACAAGGACGACATCCAGTTTTGCTGCTCAGGCCAGTTCTCCGGCACATGGGGCGCCCTTGGCGTCGGCGACTGGGGGGCGTGCCGCTAAGCAAACAAAACATCCGCTATCTAATTGAGTTGCGGTAGGAACAAAGGTTACCCCCTGCCCCCCGCGCAGATCCGTACGTGCAGTATTCCCGCATACGGCTCCTGCCTCAGGTATATGACGCATAGAAACGAGCCTGCGGGTATGGGTGTACGTTGCGGGTGGTGGGCATAAATCGCTTGGCAATTCGCTGGAATCTGCTCCATGGCATTTTGGGTCGCTGGCTTCTGCGCATCAGGGCATGACGCCATGCGCGCTCAACCTCGCTGCACATGCCGCGCAGCCGATATAGGTTGCCCGGCACCGCGTGGTAGTTCAGGTAACCCTGCACCACTCGGTTGAGCCACCTGCCCACCTCTGCTATGGGTCGATGTCTTCTTCGCATCAGTTCCGCCCGGATTTGAGCAATCTTTGCGCGCATGCGCTTCTTCACCGTCAGTCGTAGCACTTTGTATTTGCCTTGTCTGGTGGTGCTGCAACAGTGGGTGAATCCAAGGAAGTCAAAGGTTTCTGGCTTGTCTTGTCCCCGGTGTTTGCGATCAGTGGCCGCAAACCGACCAAACTCGATCAGCCGCGTCTTCTGTGCATTCAGGGTCAATCCAAACTTGGCCAGTCGCTCCTGCATTGCTGTTAGGAAGCTTTTGGCGGCCTCTTCACTCTTGAATCCAAACACACTGTCATCGGCGTAGCGCACCATGATCGCCTTCCCCCGTGCGTGTCTGTATCTCCATTGCCTCGCCCAGAGGTCCAGCGCGTAGTGCAGGTAGATGTTCGCCAGCAAGGGCGAGATCACTGCACCTTGGGGTGTGCCCTTGGTTGCGCCTACCCTACGTCCGTCCTCTATCACCCCCGCTTTGAGCCATTTGCTGATCAGCCTGAGCATGCGCGAATCGGCTATGCGGTGTTCCAGAAATTTGAGCATCCAGTCGTGGTCGATTTCATCAAAGAACGCCGCGATGTCCGCATCGACTATCCAGTTCACCCCTCGGCTCTGGATTCCAACGCTCAAAGCGTCCAGCGCCTGATGCTGGCTGCGCCCTTGGCGGAATCCGTATGAGAATCCGAGGAAGTCTTCTTCATAAATCATGTTCAGGACGGTGGCTACCGCCTGTTGCACGACTTTGTCCTCCAATGAGGCGATGCCTAGCGCGCGCTGTTTGCCATCGGCTTTGGGGATGAGTACCCGTCTTGATGGCGTTGCCCGGTAGCCACCCACATGGATTTGCCGGTGCAGCGTTTGCACTCGTGTGTGAAGGCCTTCCTCGTAGTCTTGCCACGTCACTGCGTCCACGCCAGGAGCCGCGTCTTTGCGCAGTGCATAAAAGCTCTGCGCCAGTAGCTGCGGTGTGATGTGGTGCAGCAGTGCCGTGAATCGCACCTTCTTGTCCCGCTTCGCTGCTATACGTACGCCCTCAAGTCCCATCGACGCAGGTTTGTCCCGACGCGGTGTCCGGGCTGCGGGGTTCTCGCTGGCGTTTCCCTTGGCTACGCTCCTTCCCTCCACTGTCTCCGCCGGGTCACCGCTGAGGCTCTTCCCTTTGTTCGACTGTTTCTTCGGTACTACGAACGTATCCGACTTCTCACCGGCGTAGGCGACAGGGTTATGGCTTTGGGCCTTGCCTGTCCCGCCCGACTCTGGCGCCTCGGGCACCGGTGAGATCTCCCAGCTTCCGTGTAGATCGCTTCCCAACATGCTCAGGGTCTTTGACCGCGCAGGATCAGGCAACGACTCGCGTGTAGCGTCGTCGCCCGTGTTGCATTCCGTGAAAGCTAACTCCGTCTGCATCCTGAATTTGCGCAATTTCGCGGCTCAATGGCTGGCCTGCTGGTCTCCCCTGTCAACGCTTCGATGTACACCTCGCGGTGGACAACGCATGACTCGGGGCCAGAGTGATTTCGCTATTTCTTCCCTGTATTGAACTTCCATCAACTACGATCTACCGGCTTTCGCTGGCGCACTAGCTGTTTGCGCAAGCACACCAAGGGCTAGCAGCCTTTTTCTCATACAAAGTACGGCGTGGTCCTTGCTCAGTAACTGGGCTTGGTGGGCCACCGCGAGGTCGATGAACTTTTGGTCGTCCGGGTCTTTGCAGGTGACGCTGGCTTTGGCGGCCACCGCCACGAGCTGCACCTGGGCGTCAAAGCGGCTCAACACGTCGTCGGCCACGTGCTGGTGCAATTGCAGGCGTCGGGCTATCTGGGGGTAGGCCAGCACGCGCTCCAGCTCATGGCGCATGGGGGCCGTGGCAATCCAGCGCAGCTCGCCCGATTGCAGCTTGCCCGACAGAGGCCCGGTGGCCGGGTCCTGGAAAACAAACAGGTCCAGAACGATGTTGGTGTCCAGAACAATCAAGCGCGGGGCTCCCGCATCGCGCCCTTGACCATGCTGAACTTGAACAGGCGGCACTCGATGGGGCCGTTCCACATGGGCACGCGGCGCGATTCTTTCAGGCGCATTTTGCTGGGCAGTTTGAGGTCGGGGGTGAGCACCCAGGCGGTCCAGCCGGCGTAGTTTTTCTTCCAGTGGCTGGCCAGTTGGCTGAAGAATTCGCCGCCGTCCTCGGTGTGGGCCAGCTCACGGGCGCCAAAGCGGCCCTGCTGTTCCGGCTCCGCGCCCATGCGGCCCGCGCCAGCCACCCCGCCCACATCGATCCGCTCGCCATAAGGCGGGTTGAGCAGCATCACACCACCGCCCTCGATGGGGGGCATGCGTTGCAGGGCGTCGCCGCCGCGGAACTCGATCACATCGGCCACGCCGGCGCGCTCGGCGTTGCGCTGGGCAAAGTCCACCATGCGGTGCGACACGTCGCTGCCGTAGATCAGCGCCTTCTGGCCCGGCTCGGGCTTGACCACGGCGGCGGCGGCTTCCTGCTTCATGGCCGTCCACTCCTGGCTTCGGAACGGCAGGTACTTCTCAAACGCAAAACGTCGGCCGGCACCGGCGGCGATGTTGCAGGCAATCTGCGCCGCCTCGATCACCACGGTGCCGCTACCACAGCAGGGGTCGTACAGCGGCATCAGGTCGTCGTCACCCGAGGCCCACTCGCTGGCGGCAATCATGGCGGCGGCCAGGGTTTCTTTCAGGGGCGCATCGCCCTTGTCCTCGCGCCAGCCGCGCTTGAACAGCGGTTCGCCCGAGGTGTCGATGTACAGCGAGCAGGCGTCGGTGGTGAGGTGGGCGTAAATGCGCACATCGGGCCACTGGGTGTTGACGTCCGGGCGCACGCCGCCGGCTTTTTCGCGAAAACGGTCGCACACCGCGTCCTTGATTTTGAGGGCCGCAAAATTGAGCGAAGTCAGCGGGCTGTGCTGCGCGGTCACTTCCACCTTGATGCTCTCGCGGGGCGTGAACCAGCGCTCCCACGCCACCTCGCAGGCCGCCCCGTACAAGTCCTGCTCGCTGCGGTATTCGGTGTAGGACAGCAGCACCAGCACCCGCTGGGACAGGCGACTGTAGAGGTTGAGCAGCATGGCGTGGGCAAACGAGGTGCGCACCGCCACGCCGCCGCGCTGCTTGGTGATACAGCCCGGCGGCAAGCCGGTGATCTGCAAAATCTCCGGCGCCAGGTAGTCTTCCACGCCAGCGGCGCAGGGGAGAAAGAGTTGGAGTTGGTTCATAACTAAATTTTGTTCGGTCTCAGCAGGACCCGTGATTAGACAGCGACTCTGCCTGTTTCAGTACCCGTTCAATGGCATCTGCCACGGTGAGGCACAGTTCTTCGCATGGTTGTTCGTTCACCATGGCTTGGGTCCCAGCACGTCCCAATGCCCACCTTTGTTGGCCCCCACCCGGCGCAAACGGTTCTGCGCTTTGAGTTTGGCAATCTGTTTCTCGACGGCCCGCGTGGACAGCTTCAGGTGCTGCGCCAGGGCTGAAATAGTGAGCGCCGGGGTCTCTTTCAGCATCGAAAGAATCTCAGCACCGGTTTCTCCCGAACTTTCTACCGAACTTTCGGGGGAACGTGTCGGGGTAAGTTCAGCCGCAGCCCAAGTCATCTCCAGCACGGTGTATTCCTGCGGCACAAAGCTCGAATGTTCGCTGGATCGGTTTGCGATGAAATAAGAAAGTTCATATGAATCAATAACTTACAAATCCACGATTCCCATCATATCGGTTGACATGAAATGAAACTACGCCCAAACCGGGATGTACCGTGCATACCGTCGTGAATCAGGCGCACTGGGATCCGTCTTGATTAACCCTTGCTCCATAGTTCCGGTGATGACCTGGGACACAGTATTACTGCTGCTTTCTGACAGCCCAAATCTCTCACGCAACGACTGATTCGTCATTTGCTTTCGCAGCACATACTGCAAAACACAGTGCTGATAACAGGCTCGCACCCGGTCGCTGCCATTCATGTCTCGAAATGCGCGTGGGCCATAAATCACCACGACCGTGCGTTTATGGCTGGCAAGAAATTCAGGAGCGGGTAACTGCAAGAGCTCCGCCGCCGCAATGACCCGATCAATACCGCTGCTCTTTTCTTCGCAAATGCCAAAGCGGCGCATCAAATCGGCCAACCGCTCATTGCGTGACTGGTAGCCGTCGATAAACCTGTTGACAGGGACGATGGGTTCGCCAGGATTGGAAATTTCAACACGATTGCTGAAAACCTCGACCACCGGGGAGGTTCCCGTCAAATCGACATCCTGGTGAATCAGCGCATTGGCTAGCAGCTCCCGGACCACGACTTCGGGCAGCAGTTTTACGTTTTTGCGAATCGCCCCCTCAATCACCTCGTTCTGCGGCAATTTGCCCATCACATCCTGAACGAGACCGACAAAACCAACCGCATAGCCTTTTTCACCAGTGACATCCGATAAGGTCTGCATTTTGGATTCGCCGGAATACACAATCACCCGCGCAGCCTTTCGGCTGATGCCGGGAAACTGCCGCATATTTTTTGCAAGCAAGATCGCACCCATATGCAAAATGTGAAAGCCCGACGCACTGCGCTCAATCAAACGTTCATCCATCAGCCGGGCCAGTACGCCAGCTTGGTCTGTGGGATAGGGTAAGCGCAATAAATCAAAAAAAGCCTGCGTATCCAGCAACTGGATGACATCCTGCGCGGACACGTATTTGAGCGCTACCCCTTCCAACCAGCCGTGCTGCCCTTCCGCAAAAATTTTGCGCAACTGATCCTCTGACATCGGAACCAACTCTTCGCCAGAACGCATCAAATAGGCGCCCTGATAGTGATATGCCGTACCTTTGGGGCGGCCTGGGACGATGAAAACTAGCACCCGCCCGTGCGGATGCTCCACAGCCTCCACATCCACACGAAACCCCAGCCATTGAAAAAGCTTTTCAGCAATATCCAAAGAGTCGGGAAATGCAGCGCTACCCACAACGGCGCGGGGCGGTTTGTCAGCAATGCCAAGCACCAAATGACCGCCCCCTTCGTTGGCAATGGCCACGCAGTATTTACAAAGCTTGTTGGTGTCGTATTGCTGTTTGGCCTCTTTGAACTCCAAATTTTGGGTTTCTGTGGCACTACTGCGCCAAATGTCGATTTGTTCTTGGGTGATCGTCATTGGATGCCCTTGCCCGCAGCCAGCTTGCATTCGAGAGAGACAGACTCGCGCAGCAAAGCCAGATCTGCCAAAGAGGTAAATGACGTCATGCCAAGAGCCCCCCGGATGGTTTGACCGTCTCTGTGCGAGACCGTTTCACAGCGCTTTTCGCAATGACGCCGGGGCAATTTTCAGCCCCTCGCGGTATTTGGCTACGGTGCGCCGGGCGCACTCGATGCCTTGCTCCTTGAGCATGTCTGAAATCTGGTTGTCGCTCAAGGGTTTTTTGGTGCTTTCCGCCGCAATGAATTGCTTGATGAGCGCGCGCACCGCCGTGCTCGACGCATTGCCGCCCGACTCGGTGCCCAGCCCAGAGCCAAAGAAGTACTTCAGCTCAAAGGTGCCAAAGGGCGTGGCCATGTATTTGGCGGTGGTGACACGGCTGATGGTGGACTCGTGCAGGCCCAGCTCGTCGGCAATCTCGCGCAGCACCAGCGGGCGCATGGCCATTTCGCCGTGGCTGAAAAAGCCTTTTTGCCGCTCCACGATGGCCGTGCTGACGCGCAGGATGGTGTCAAACCGCTGCTGGATGTTTTTGATGAACCAACGCGCCTCCTGCAGGCGCTGCTGCAAGGCGGCGTGGCTGGCGCTGTCTTTGCCGCCCCGGTGGTTGCGCAGCACATTGGCATAGATGTCGTGCACGCGCAGCCGGGGCATGACGTCGGGGTTGAGCTGCACCCGAAACTTCGGGTTCGCGCTGCCGGGCTTGCTGATCTGCAGCACGATCACGTCGGGCACCACAATGTTGCGCTCCACATCCACAAAGCGGCGGCCCGGCTTGGGCTCCAGGCGCGCAATCAGGGCAATGGCTTCGCGCACCTGGGCGTCGGTGCCTTCGCACAGCTGCACCAGGCGCTTGATGTCCCGGCGGGCCAGCAAGTCCATCGGCTGGGTACAAATGCGCAACGCGACCGCCAGCACCGCACAGGTCTCGGGCGAGACGCGCACGGTGGCGGAATGGGCCTCGCCCAAAAGCGCCTGGAGTTGCAAGCGCAGGCACTCGCCCAAGTCCCGCGCCCCCACCCCCACGGGCTCCAGGCTGTGCAGCAGCCCCAGCGCCACCGTGAAGTGGTGCAGCATTTCCTCTAATTGTTCCTCTTCCTGGGCGCCCAGACCGCGGGCCAGGTCCTCCAGCGGGTCTTCCAGGTAGCCATCGTCGTTGAGGGATTCGATCAAAAACCGCAGGGCCGCGCAGTCGGCGGCCCCCAGACGCAGCCCCAGGGCCTGGCGGTGCAGGTAGGACTGCAAGGACTCCTGGGAGCGCGCCAATTCCGTGGCGTCTTTGTCCTCGTCGTCGCCCAGGTTGTTGGTGCTGGCCTTGGCCTCGCCGCCCCATTCACCATCGTCCGGCGCCATTTCGGTGGTGCCGTCGCCGTCCCAGCTCACGCCGTCATCGGCGGACAAAGGCGTGGCTTCATCGTCATTTTTGCCTTCAGCCCCCGTCGAGCTTGCGTAGTCAGCTATGGTATTAGGAGCAAACTCCGCCTCGCGCTCGGCCCCGCTGACTGGCGTGTCGGCCTGCGCCAGGCCAAAATCCTCGCGCACCGCTTCGTCCTGGGTCAGTTCCAGAAAGGGGTTTTCGTCGAGCATCTGCTCGACTTCCTGGCCGAGTTCCAGCGTGGACAACTGCAGCAAGCGGATCGATTGCTGCAGTTGGGGTGTCAGCGCCAGGTGCTGCGAGACGCGAAGTGAAAGCCCTTGTTTCATCAAGTCTCCGCCGGGCCGCCCCAAGGAGACTTCGCCCCCCCGGGGGGCAGTGCAGTACGCAAAGCGACAAACGTGGGGGTCATCATGCTCACATTTTGAAGTGCTCGCCGAGGTACACGCGGCGTACATCGGCGTTGTTGACAATCTCGGACGGGGTGCCTTGCGCCAGCACGCGGCCATCGCTGATGATGTAAGCGTGGTCACAAATGCCCAGGGTTTCACGCACATTGTGGTCGGTGATCAACACCCCGATGCCACGGGCCTTGAGGAAGTTGATGATCCGCTGGATCTCAATCACCGCAATAGGGTCGATGCCGGCAAACGGCTCGTCCAGCAGAATAAAACGGGGCCGGGTGGCCAGGGCGCGCGCAATCTCAACGCGGCGACGCTCCCCGCCCGACAGCGCCAAGGACGCCGACTCGCGCAGATGCTCCACCCGCAGGTCTTGCAGCAGCGCCGTCAGGCGTTTTTCAATTTCTGCGCGCTGGAGCGGCCGCCCCCGCTCGTCGTGCTGCAATTCCAGCACGGCCCGCACGTTGTCTTCCACATTGAGTTTGCGGAATATGGAGGCCTCTTGCGGCAAATAGCCCAAGCCCAGCCGCGCGCGGCGGTGGATGGGCATGTGCTCGATGGATTGGCCGTCGATTGTGATGTCCCCCGCGCTGGCGCGCAGCAAGCCCACGATCATGTAAAACGAAGTGGTTTTGCCGGCCCCGTTGGGCCCCAGCAGCCCCACCACTTCACCGGTGCGCACCGCCAACGACACGTCTTTGACGACTTGGCGCTTGCCGTAGGACTTCTGCAAATGGCGGGCTTCCAGACAACCCACTGCCCCGCCTGGTCCGACAGGGGTGTTTGCCGCGACAGGGTGTTCAGCCACGGCGTTCACTGCGGCGCCCCGCCCAGGGTGGTGGTCGCGCGCAAGGCCGGGCTGGGCTGCCCCGCCGAGGGGGCCGAAGCCGCGCCCTCGGGCTTGGGCGTCAGCATGGCCCGCACCCGCCCCACGGGTGCTCCGGGCATGCCTTTGAGGGCGCTGCCGCCATCCACGCTGAACAACTCCGTGGTGTTTTCGTACACGATGAGTCCACCGGTGATTTCATCGGCCAAGGTGACACCACGGTAGCGGCGCAACTGGGCTTTTTTGATGAATTTCACGGTATCGGCCTTGCCGTCGTACTCGATGGTTTCGGCCTCGCCCTCGATGAATTCGTCCAATCCTTCGCGCTTTTGCCGGAAAAAGGCCAGTTTGTCGCGGGCACCCACGACTATGCCAAATTGGTTGCCCGCCGGGTCTTGTCGCACTTCAATTTGCGCCCCCCGGATTTGGATGGTACCTTTGATCACCACCACATTGCCCGTGAAGACGCTGACCTGTTTGAGGTCGTCATAACGCAAGGCGTCGGCCTCGATGTTCATAGGCTTGTTGTGGTCGGCCTTTTCGGCCAGGGCCGGGCCAAAGGCAGCCGCGAGGCCCCCCCACAGGAGCAAGGAAAGCAAAGGAATTTTCATAAAGGCACGAAACTTGCTGAATAAGCGTTTCGGCCATTGTACCGAGGCGTGCAAGGAGTTCCGGCCGCCCGGCCCATAAGTTCTCGCCCTACCGGTCTGTGTTGATTTTTGTCACCCGTTCTTGCAACACCGATACGGCGCGGCCATGCACCAAGGATTTATCGCTTGGCGCGCACCTCGGCCACCAGCGACTCCACCACCTGCAATGCACGCTCCATGCTGCCGGCCATGGTGCCATCGGTATAGAAACGCCCTGCCACTCCCAAGGCAGGAACCCCTTCCACCTTGTATTCGTTTTGCAACTTGGAAGCACGTCCTGACTTGGCCACCACCGAGAAGGAGTTGTACTGCTCCACAAACTTGGCCTTGTCCACTCCCTGCTTGCCGACCCACTCCGTGATCGCTTCGCCTTTGGACAAATTGATTTTTTCCGCATGGATGGCGGCAAACACCTTGGCGTGCAGCTTTTCGACCAAGCCCATGGCGTCCAAGGCATAAAACAGGCGCTGCTGGGGCACAAAGTCATCGCGAAAGGCCACGGGCACCCGGCGAAACGCGATGTCTTTGGGGAGTTTTTTGACCCAAGCGTCCAGAGTGGGCTCGAAGGCGTTGCAGTGCGGGCAGCTGTACCAAAAAAACTCCACCACCTCAATCTTGCCAGCGGGAGCCTCCACCGAGGCACGCGGGTCCAGCACCTGGTAATCCGTACCGGCCACAGGCTTTTTCAGCTGCGCATGGGCCAAAGGCGACACCCATGCAGACGACAACAATCCGGCCCCTAGCGCAGCCTGGGAAAACTCACGACGTTTCATAAATCAATACTCCAAATAAGGTATCTGCGACCGCGCAGAGCGGCAAAAGTTCCGGCAGAAGGGAAATGCCTCAGCGCTGCACCCGCACCAAGGCGGTCTCCATACCCGCCTTGTCCAGTTTCTCCTTGGCCCGCTCGGCGTCTTCTTTTTTGTCGAACGGGCCCACGCGCACGCGGTACACCGTTTTTCCCGACTGCTCACGCTCCGATATTTTGGTCTCTATGCCGCTGAGCGACAGCTTCGCGCGGTGGCTTTCAGCGTCCTCTTGGTTGTTGAAAGCCCCCACTTGCACAAAATAGGAGAAGGCGTCGGCCTCTGCCGGGGCGGCCTTGGCTTTGGCCTTGGCCAAATCGCCCAGCGGATCTGCGGAGACCGCAGGTTTGACCTCGCCCTTGGCATCGGGCTTGACATCCGTTTTGGCATCGGCCTTCGGTACGGCTTTGGCATCCGGCTTGGCATCGGCTTTCACGTCTGGCTTGGTATCCGGCGCCGGTTTGGCAGCGGGTTCCTCGTTGGCCGGTGCGGCGGGCGGTGTTACCTTGGCGGGGTTTTTGCCATACAACGCGGCGTTGGGGTCCCAATCCTTGTTTTTCACGGCTTCTGCGGCGTCTTGCTCGGCGCTGCGGCTCTGACCCTTGTTGATGAAGGGAACCGGCACCTTGGTGACATAGACCGCCACCGCCAATGCACCTGCCAGGCCCACCACCACGCCAATGATGAAGCCCAAAATGGTGCCGCCACGTTGCTGTTTCATGCTTTCAGTTCCCATGCTCTTTGCTTACATTTTTTGCGGCGCGCTCACCCCGAGCACGGCCAAGCCATTGTGCAACACCTGCGCCGTGGCTGCGACCAGCGCCAAACGCGCCCGTTTGACCGTCTCGTCATCCACCAGAATGCGCTCCGCATCGTAGTAGCTGTGGTAACACGCTGCCAGTTCGCGCAGGTAGAAGGTCACGTCATGCGGGGCAAAGCCTTGGGCTGCCGCGGTGAGCATCTCGGGGTACTTGGCCAACAACAACATCAATGCCATGGCCTGCGGGCTTTGCAGCGGCGCCAGGTCCGCCTGCCCCAAACTCGCCACGTCGCCGCCGTCTTTCTCTTGCCAGGCGGCCAGCACCGAGCAGATGCGGGCGTGGGCGTACTGCACGTAGTACACCGGGTTGTCGTTGTTTTTGGTGATCGCCAAATCCACGTCGAAGGTGTATTCGGTGTCGGGCTTGCGGGAGAGCAGGAAGAAGCGCACGGCATCTTTGCTGGTCCACTCGATCAAATCGCGCAGGGTGACGTAACTGCCCGCACGTTTGGAGATCTTGACCTCTTCACCGCCCCGCACCACTCGCACCATGGTGTGCAGCACATAGTCAGGGTAACCCTGGGGAATACCCACACCGGCCGCCTGCAGGCCGGCGCGCACGCGGGCGATGGTGCCGTGGTGGTCGGTGCCCTGGATGTTGATGACCTTCTCAAAGCCACGCTCCCACTTGCTGATGTGGTAGGCCACATCGGGCACAAAGTAGGTGAAAGTGCCATCTTTCTTGCGCATGACGCGGTCTTTGTCGTCGCCGTAATCGGTGGATTTGAGCCACAGCGCGCCGTCTTGCTCATAGGTCTTGCCAGCCGCCTGCAGGCGGCCCACCGTGTCGTCCACCCGCCCGCTGGTGTACAGGCTGGACTCCAGGTAGTAGTTGTCAAACTTGACCGCGAAGGCCTGCAAGTCCAGGTCCTGCTCGTGGCGCAGGTAGGCCACGGCAAATTCCCGCATGCCATCCAGATCGTCCGGCTTGCCAGAGGCCGTGAACTCCCGGTCGTCGGATTTGACGGTCTTGCCCGCCAGAAAATCGGCCGCGATGTCGGCAATGTAGTCGCCGTTGTAGGCGGGGGCGTTTTCGCCGCTCGGCCACTGCGGATCGCCGGGTTTGAAGCCCTGGACACGCAGGTGGGTGCTGGCGCCCAAGGTTCCGATCTGCACCCCGGCGTCGTTGTAATAAAACTCGCGGTACACATCCCAGCCCTGCGTCTGGAACAGATTGCAGATGGCGTCGCCCAAGGCGGCTTGGCGGCCATGGCCCACATGCAAGGGGCCGGTGGGATTGGCCGACACGAATTCGACCAGCATGCGTTTACCGGTAACCGCCTGGGTACCAAACTGGGCCGCCTGGGACAGAACCTCGCACACGATTTGCTGCTTGGCCTCGGGCTTGAGCTTGATGTTGATGAAGCCGGGGCCGGCAATGTCAATGGCCTCGACCCAGCGCTGGTAAGGCGCTGCCGCCAGCAGCGCGGTGCGCAAGTTTTCCGCCAATTGGCGCGGGTTGAGTTTGAGCGGCTTGGCCAGTTGCATGGCAGCGGTGGTGGCCAGGTCGCCGTGGGCGGCCACTTTGGGCGACTCAAAAGCCGCTTTGCCCCCCGCGCCGGGTGATAAGGTTTCCAGGGCTTGCGCCAAGGCTTCGAGCAGTTCAATTTTTACGGACAACATGCCGGGTATTTTACGGGCAGGGGGTACGGGTCATCCACATTGCCATTTGGCGCGTTGTATGCTGGAATCCAGCGGTGGATTTGTTCGCAACGGCGGCGGTGCCGCCACTCAACCTTTAGGACACCTGATGAAAAAACTGCTCTCCTTTTTGGCTCTGGGCCTGTCTCTCTCGTTGGGCGCTGCCCATGCGGCCGATGAAAAGGCCAAAACCCCGCAGCAAATGAAAATGGGCACCTGCAATGCCGATGCCAAAACCAAGGAGCTGAAGGGTGACGAGCGCAAAGCCTTCATGAAAGAATGCCTGAGCGCCAAAGTTGAAGCGGTCGCCGACGGCAAAACGGCCCAGCAGTCCAAAATGAAAATGTGCAACGACACCGCCAAAGATATGAAGGGCGACGAGCGCAAGAAACACATGAAGGAGTGCCTGAGCGCCAAATAAGCTGCTTTGCCGCGCCCGGATGCTGCCTTGCGGCATCCCCCACCCAAGCCCGACTGCACTACAGATCGGGCTTTTTTGTGGGCGGCTTACAGGCTGACCACCAGGCCCGCAAACAGCGCAAACCCCACCCAGTGGTTGACGCGAAAGGCCTTGAAACAGCCCTCGCGCGAACGGGTGTGAATCAGCGTGGCGTGCCAGACCACTTGTGCGGCAGCCCCCGCCAACCCCAGCCACCAGCCCACGGAATGCACCCAGGGCACAGCCACCCAGGACCAGATCGCCAGGTACACCCCATAAAACGCCAGCACGGCGGGCACGTCCCAGCGGCCCAGGGTGATGGCAGAAGTTTTCATACCGATGCGCACATCGTCATCGCGGTCCACCATCGCGTACTCGGTGTCGTAGGCCAGCACCCAAAACAGGTTGCCCAGCAGCAGCGTCCAGGCCTGCCAGGGCACTTCTTGCTGCACGGCGGCAAAAGCCATGGGGATCCCAAAGCTAAAGGCCACGCCCAGCACGGCCTGGGGCATGGACACATAGCGTTTGGCGAACGGGTAGACCAGGGTGACAGCCAACGCGGCAATGGACCAGACCACCGTCACCGTGTTGGTGGTCAGCACCAGCACAAACGCCAGCAGCGCCAGCACCGCCCCCACCGCCAGCGCCTCACGGGGGGACAGGGCGCCCCGGGTGACGGGCCGCTGCGCCGTGCGCTTGACGTGGCGGTCAAACTCGCGGTCGGCCACGTCGTTGATGCAGCACCCGGCGCTGCGCATGAGGATGGTGCCCAGCGTGAACACCAGCAGCAAATGCCAGCCCGGAAAGCCCCCGGCGGCCAGCCACAGCGCGCTCAGAGACGGCCACAGCAACAGCAACCAGCCCGCAGGGCGGTTCCAGCGAATCAGATCCAGGTACAGGGGCAGGCGTTGGGCGACAAAATTCATGGTCAAACAGGGCTCAAGCCCTTGTAGATAGTGCGCAAGCAGCTACTATTTTTATAGCAAAAGTAATTCCCATTACAGCCCCAGCTGGCGCAGGTCCAGCCGCCCCTGGTGCAGCGGCGGGCACCACAGGTACGCGCCCGACACCGGCCGCGAGAAGCCAAACAAGGCATCGACCACCCCGTCGTCCTGCCCGGCCATGCGGCGCATCTGCGCCTCAAAGGCATCCAGCGTGGCGCCAAACGCCACAAAAAACAGGCCGCACTGCTGGGCTTGCACCCAGGGCATGGAGCGGCGCAGTACAAAGGCTTCGGGGCTAAAGCTTTCCTGCGCGGTGCGTTTGACGTGGGCGGATGCGGGGGCGTCGTCCAATTCTTCGTTGTCGCAGCGGCGCCTGCCCATGGTGTGGTCTTGCGTCTGCGTATCCATCGCGCCAAAGGCGTCCATGTCGTGCACCCATTGCTGCACGGCGGCGAAGCTCGAACCGGCCAGGCCCGGTGCCCCATCCGGCACCAGGGCGGCGGCCGTGGCGGCATCCCCCTGCGGGTTTTCGGTGCCGTCCTCAAACCCGGTCAGGTCGCGGCCATGCTCGGCGTGGGGGTCGCCGTGGCGAAACGCATCCAGCACACCGGCCAGCTGCAGGCCGGGCGCCACCGCGTGCTCCAGCGCCAGGGACTGCAGCAGCAGGTCGCCCCGGTCGGCGCCGCGCAGCCAGCACCACAGGGCCAGGGGTGTGCGGGGAACCGGCGCACCGGGCGTCGAGAAGTCCGGCATCTCCCGCAGACCGGGCACCCGCCCACCCAGCACCTGCACCAACGATGCGCCCAAGCCCACCACCGTGGTCTGGCCGTCTGCCAGCGCGCTCAGGCAGCGCAGGCTTTCCACCAAGGCTGCAGGCGTGGCATGTGCGCGCATGGCAAAAAACAGGTAGCGCCCATGGGCAGGTACGGGTTCCAGAAGACCGGGTTGTGCGTGGTTTTGCATGTATTTTCAAAAAAGACGGTGGACACCGGGCAACTCGCACGCGTAAATCGCGTTGCGCAGCGCGGCAATGGCTTCGTAACGGGTAAAACTGCGCCGCCAGGCCAGGACCACGCGCCGCGTGGGCGGCGGCACCCCATTGCCATCTTGCAGCGGCAGGTACTTGATATAGGCATCCTCCGCGCGGCGCCTTTTGGATTCCAGCGCTTCCCGCGGCACGCTCAGGCGCGGCACCAGCGTAATGCCCATGCCGGCCGCCACCATGTGCTTGATGGTCTCCAGGGACGAGCCTTCAAAACTCTTGCGGATGCCCTCGGCATCGCTGGAGAAGCGCGCAAACTCCGGGCACACCTCCAGCACATGGTCGCGAAAGCAATGGCCGCTGCCCAGGAGCAGCATGTTTTCACGCTTGAGCTGCTCCGTGGTCACGCTGCCCTGCGCGGCCAGCGCATGGGTCATGGGCACCGCCGCAAAAAAGGGCTCGTCGTACAAGGGCGCCACCGCCAGCCCGGCATCGGGAAAAGGTTCGGCCAAAATGGCGCAGTCCAGCTCGCCGGTGCGCAACATTTCCATCAGCTTGACGGTGAAATTTTCCTGCAGCATGAGCGGCATTTGGGGCGTGCGTTTGATGACCTGGCGCACCAGATCCGGCAGCAGGTAGGGGGCGATGGTGTAGATCACCCCCAGCCGCAAAGAGCCGGCCAGCGGGTCTTTGCCACGCTTGGCGATGTCTTTGATATTGGCGGCCTGCTCCAGCACGCTTTGCGCCTGGCGCACGATCTCTTCCCCCAGCGGCGTGACGGTGACCTCGTTGGCGCTGCGCTCAAACAGCTTGACATCCAACTCCTGCTCCAGCTTCTTGATGGCCACCGACAGCGTGGGCTGCGACACATAACACGCGTCCGCCGCCTTGCCAAAGTGCTTTTCCCGGGCCACGGCAACGATGTATTTGAGTTCGGTGAGGGTCATGGCGCTATTGTCCTACCAAGCCGGCTTCACGCAAGTCAAAGGCCATTCAAGGGAGTGCGGGGGCCGTGGCAGAAGGCGCCATCCAGCGGTCATGCACTTTCATAGTCGGCCACCAACTCCGCTTCGCGGTCCTGTTGTCCGATGTGCATGCGCAGTGTGTTTTGGAGCTCGACCGCCTCCAACCGAGGTATTGCCCCTGTTCTGCAACCGCACAGCGGCAATTTCTTCCACGCTCCATACCGAACCCTGCGTTGGTGCGGAACAGCTTAAAACGCTTCGTCGCTTGAAGACTGGTCGGGCCCGGCGTTGGGCCAGGCTTCGCACAACACCTGACGGAATAGATCCGACAACTGGGGCACAACTTCCATCCGGTCGGCCCGCGCTGGGACCACCGATTCCAGGCGCTCCAACTCACGCTCAACAAACGCGTGGATCTCGGGAATTTGCGGCGAAAGGCCCAACTCCGGCGAGTTGCGCTTCAGTTCCAGCAAGGCATCGATGGCTTTCAAGAGGGCCGGTTCACCCGCTATGCCCTCCAGCAGCGTGGAGAACTCTATGGGGGCTGCGGTGCCATAACGCTCCAGCCAACGGACCGCCAGCAAGGGCCTGAGCACGTAGAAGTACTTCTTGAGCGGAACCAGCTCGGCTTTCAAATAGCCCCGGTAGTTGGTCTTGGCCATGCTCCGGTAGTGGTGGATGCCGCGCTCGCACGAATACACCTGGGGCAAAAGCGCCTTGGCCGCCTGCGCAAACAGGCCGGACTGGCGGTACAGAATGGGCGACTGAATCCACTCCACAAAGGCCGGATTGGACTTCCAAAACAAACGCAAAGCCTTGCGCAAATCCCAGCCATTGATATCGATCTCGTCAACGATGGGGTACTCGATGACATCGCGCTGCTCCTCCAGAGCGACCGACAAATACCAGTCCGGTCGGTTGACATAAATGAACCGGGCGTCGTAATCGCTGTTGGGCGATGCAAAGCCCCACGCCCGGCTGCCCGACTCGACGGCCAGCACCACTTTCACCTGGTGTTCCTCCTCGGCTTCGCGGAGTCGATGTTGGATGTCAGAACGAATGTGTTGGGGGATCATGGGCTTGGCTTGGCTTAGTGCAGACCGGGTGGCCGGAGATGCCATCCCATGCGCTACCGCACCGAATGACAGTTTCTTGCCGCATTCTATCGACGACGGTGGATTTGACGCGGCACGCCACCAATATACATTCGCTATGAATTTCATAGCTTCTTCCGCAATGAATACGGGGTCTACAGCCTTATTTCACTCTTAAACACAGCCCATACACCACGCTCTACGCCTTCAAATACTCCGCCTTCCCCCCCAGCCAGCGCTGCACATGTTTGTCGGCCAAGGCCGGGTGCTGGTCCAGCAGCTTGGGGGCCTCGGCGCGGGCCCACTCCAGCAGTGCACCATCCAAGGCCAGATTGGCAAAACGCAGCATGGCTTCGCCCGACTGGCGTGCGCCCAAAAACTCGCCGGGACCGCGGATTTCCAGGTCACGCCGGGCGATCTCGAAGCCGTCGTTGGTCTCGGCCATGGCCTTGAGGCGTTCGCGGGCGGCTTCGCTCAAGCGTGGGGCGTCGCCGGTGGAGTACAGCAGCACGCAGGCGGAGGCCGCAGCGCCGCGCCCGACCCGGCCGCGCAACTGGTGCAACTGGCTGAGGCCAAAACGCTCGGCATGGTCGATCACCATCAGCGAGGCGTTGGGCACGTCCACCCCCACTTCAATCACCGTGGTGCTGACCAGCACGGCCATCTGCCCCTGGGTGAAGGCCGCCATCACCGCCTTCTTGTCGTCCGCAGGCATGCGCGAATGCAAAAGCCCCACCTGCGCGGGCGCGCCCGAGGGGGTGGGAATGCCGTGCAAGGCCGCACTGAGTTCGGCGTGGGTTTCGGTGGCGTTGTTCAGGTCCAGCGCTTCGCTTTCCTCGATCAGCGGGCACACCCAATAGACCTGGCGGCCCTGGGCGATTTGCGCGCGGATGCGCTCGATCACCTCGTGGCGGCGGGCCTCGTTCACCACCTTGGTGATGATGGGGGTGCGCCCCGGCGGCAACTCGTCCAGCGTGGAGACGTCCAGATCGGCGTAATAACTCATGGCCAGGGTGCGCGGAATGGGGGTGGCGGTCATCATCAGAAGGTGCGGCTCCATGCCTTCGTGGCGCAGCTTGCGGCGCAGCGCCAAGCGCTGGGCCACGCCAAAGCGGTGCTGCTCGTCGATGACGGCCAGCGCCAGGTTTTTGAAGTGCACTTTCTCCTGGATGACCGCGTGGGTGCCCACCACCAGCTTGGCCTCGCCGCTCTCGATCATCTCCAGCATGCGCCGGCGCTCCTTGGCCTTCTGGTTGCCGGTGAGCCAGGCGGTGGTGATGCCCAGGGGCTCCAGCCAGCCCAGCAGTTTGCGAAAGTGCTGCTCGGCCAAAATTTCCGTGGGTGCCATCAGCGCACACTGCCAACCCGCATCCATGCAAACGGTGGCAGCCAAGGCGGCCACCACGGTCTTGCCCGCGCCCACATCGCCTTGCAGCAGGCGGTGCATGGGCACATGGCGGGCCATGTCGTGGACGATTTCGGCACTGACCCGGCGCTGCGCGTGGGTCAAGGCAAAGGGCAAAGCCGCCAACAGCCGGTCGTGCAGGGTGCCGCCATGCACTTCGGCCAGCACCGGCGCGCGTAGCGCGGCCCGCGCCCGGCGCGACTGCAGTTGCGAAAGCTGCTGCGCCAGCAACTCTTCGGCTTTGAGGCGCTGCCAGGCCGGGTGGCTGTGGTCTTGCAAAGTGTCCAGCGACACATCGGGTGTGGGGTGGTGCAAAAACTGCAGCGCCGCCCGCAGGGTCCACAGCACATGCGGGTTGAATTGGGCCAAATCACCGGGCTCAAAAGTGTCCGACAGATCGGCCCGCGCCAAGCCGCCCAACACCGCTTTGCGCAACACAGGCTGGGGCAAGCCCGCCACCGTTGGGTAGACCGGCGTCAGCGCGGTGGGCAAGGGACCGCCGGCGGCACGAAATGCCGGGTGCAGCATGGTCCAGCCCAGGAAGCCGCCTTTGATCTCGCCGCGTGCGCGGATGCGGTTGCCCACCTCCAGCGCCTTTTGCTGCGAGGGGTAGAAGCTGAAGAAACGCAGCTTGCAGGTGTCGGTGCCGTCGTTCACGGTCACGATGAGCTGACGGCGCGGCCGGTAGCTCAGCTCGCAGTCGATCACCGTGCCTTCGATCTGGATGGCGTCGCCCTCACTGGCTTCGTCCAGCTTGGTGATGCGGGTCTCATCCTCGTAACGCAGGGGCAAATGCAAGGCCAGATCGATATCGCGCACCAGACCGAGCTTGTCCAGCGCTTTGTCGGTAGCCGACAAGGGCACAGGTTTGGGCTTGGCGGAGAGTGCTGCGGTCATGGGGAGATTGTGACTCAGCCCAGGGACGCAGCAAAGCGACTTCAAGGCTCTCGAATCGCCTCGCCCAGGCCCTTGGTAAGTGGCCAGGCCAAGTAAGAAATGACGGAACGCTTGCCCACCACAATTTCCGCGCTCAAGGTCATTCCGGGCAGCAGGCGTGCACTGTCGCCCATATTTTTCAACTTCACGTCCGACAGTGTGAGGCGGGATGCATAGTAGGCGTCGGCACCCGATTTGGCCGTAGGGTCGCGCCGAAACGCGTCTTCGCTGATGGTGCGAACTTTTGCCTCAATGGTTCCGTGTTTTTGGTAGGGAAAGGCGTCCAGCTTCAGGTGCACCGGGTGGTTCAATTTGATGTAGCCCACATCGACCGAGTCAATATTGACTTCCGCCTCCAGCGCCACGTTCAGGGGCACCAGGGTGAAAAAGGTTTCGGCCTCTTTCACAATCGATCCCGGTGACAATTTGGCGATATCCAGAACCACGGCATCCACCGGGGCCACCATCGTGACCAGTTTGTGGCGCTTGTCTGCTTTTTGCAGTTGTTCGTTCAAAGCATCGCGCTCGCGAGACAAGGACAACAAGTCCTCCATGGTTTTTTGTCGCCAGCCACGCTCAAAGGCCTGCTTTTCCGCCTCAAAAGCACTGAGTTCGCGCTTGATTTCCTGTTCGCGGCTGGCCACCAGCTCCAGATCGCGCTCCACCTCTTTGCTTCTTTGTTGCGCTTCCAGCAACTGCAGCGGCGCACCGTATTTTTGTGCCACCATTTTTTCCTGCATCGTCTCAATTTCCTTGAGCGAGCGCAGTCGGGATGCCACCCGTTGCTGGTCATGGCGGTTGGTGGCCAGGGCGGCACGCAGCTTGGCCGCCGTTTCGGCCATCTTGGCCTGCTGCGCAGAATAGTTGGCTTTTCTTTCTGAAAGCAAACTGGCCTGCAATTGATCGTCCGCGCTGACCACGGGTTTGCCTTGCCCTGCAACACCGGAAAGCTCTTGCTCCAGGCCCTGCGTCTGGGTCTCCAGGCTGCTCAAACGCAGGCGCAACTGGGTTTCATCCGCCTGGATAAAGGTGGCATCCAGCACGGCCAAGGTGTCGCCCTTTTTGACGACTTGCCCGGCCCGAACGTCCACACTTTGAATAATGGAGGTTTCCAGAGGTTGCACCACCACATTGGGCAGGGGATTCACCAGGCGCCCTTGGGCGATGACCACCAGGTCCACCTCGGAAAGACTCGCCCACAGCGCAAATGACGCAAATGCCAGCAGCAATACATGCATGGTGACCTGTGCAAAACGCGGCACCGGGCTGCGCTCGATCTCGTCGGCATCGGGCAGGTACTCGATAACCGTTTTACCTTTGGGCTTTTTGCTTCCCACGATGGAAAGCAAGCGCCTCATAAATGGCTTGTTTGCTGGTTCCATAGCTGTTGGTAGGTTTCGCATCGGGTCAGCAGCTCCGCATGCCGGCCACTGTCCATGAGTTTTCCGTGCTGCATCACCAGAATGGCATTCGCATTGACCAGGGTGGACAAGCGGTGTGAAATCATGATGACGGTGCGTCCGACGGCGATGCGCGACAAATTGCTGATGAAAATGGCCTCGCTTTCCGGGTCCAATGCACTGGCTGCTTCATCCAAAATCAGGATGCGCGGCTTGGTCAGCAAGGTGCGGGCAATGGACAGCCTTTGCTTTTGGCCACCCGACAGATTGGAGGCGTTTTCTTCCAGCAGCGTGTTGTAGCCCTGGGGGAGCCGTTCAATAAACTCGGCGGCCCCCGATGCCTCTGCGGCTGCCACGATTTCCTCAAAGGTGGATTCGGGTTTGGCAGCAGAAATATTCTCCCGGACTGTTCCGCGGAACAGAAAATTTTCCTGCAGCACCACGCCGATTTGACGACGCAGGTGGGACAGTTCAATCTCACGCGCGTCCGTCCGGTCAAAGCGCACGATCCCCTCTTGCACGCTGTACAGGCCTTGAATGAGTTTGGTCAAAGTGGTCTTGCCCGAACCGCTGCGGCCGACAATGCCGACCACCGAACCTGCGGGGATGGTCAGGCTCGCCCGGTCCAGCGCCGCCACTTTGGAGCCCGGATAGCGGAAAGTGACCCCATCAAAGGAAACTTCGCCCACCAGTTCAGGCCGCAAACCACCGGCATTGGCACGCCCTTCAGAGGGGTGGTTCATCACTTCACCGAGGTATTTGACCGACAGCGCCGTCTCTTGGTATTCGTTAACCAGCGCCACGATGGCAATCAGGGGTGCCACCACCCGCCCGGTGATCATTTGAAAACCAATCAGGGCGCCCACACTCAGGGTCTGGTCGAACACCTCTTGCGCCCCCACCACGATGATGACCACCGGCAAGAGCTTGCCTAAAAAGTCAGTGATTGCATTGCCCGTGATCGATATTTTCCCCACCCGAAAATGCATATTGATCGACTGGGCGGAGCGCTGGTCCCACAGGCGCCGTTGCGCGGGCTCAATGGCCAGCGCCTTGACGGTGCGCATGCCGTGAATGGTTTCCACCATCATGGATTGGCGCTCCCCCTCGGCCCGGTACAAATCGTTGAGCCGGCGCTGAAAGGTGGGCACCATGCCCATGACCACGCCAGCAATCAACAGGGTGAAGACCAAGGTGATGAGCGCCAGTTTGACCGAGTAAGTGAACAGGATGGGCAGGAAAATCAGCAAAGATGTGGCGTCCAACGCGGTAAAGAACATGCGCCCGGTCAAAAACGAGCGGATTTTCTCCACCTGTTGCATATGCCGGGTGATCACCCCCGCCGTGGTGGTCTCGAAATAGTCGATCGGCAAAGACAAGAGGTGTGCAAACGTTCGGCGCGTGAGCCGCATGTCAATTTTGTTGGAGGCGGAAAGCGTCAGGATCTGGCGCAAAAATCCAAACAATGAGTCAAACACCAGCGCAATCACAATGCCGACACCCAGCACCCAGAGTGTGGACAGGCTTTGGTGCACCAAAACCTTGTCGATCACCAGTTGGAAAAACATGGGGGACGCCAGCGCCAAAAAGTGCATGGCAATTGCGGCCACGGCGATATCGCGCAATGCGGCTTTTTGCTTGAGAATTTCTGGAATAAACCAGCGAAAGCCAAAAGGCTGATTCTGTTCTGGCAGCGCGTACAAGCGCTTCATCAAAAACACATCGCCTTTCCAGCGACTGCAGAATTTCTCGCGGTCCAGCAGCAACACCTCAGTGGGGTCATCGGCCATCGGATTCAGAATAGCCACTTGGCCGTCATCTTTGGACGTTGCCGCCATCACAATGACGCAATTGCTGTCACTCATTCTGGCAATAAGCGGAAATACGCCGCCTTGCGCCTGCAAGCCTTCCCAGGTGAACTTGTCCGCCTTCGCTTTCAGGCCAATGTCGGCCGCAATGCGCAATACCGTGGCGGTGGCAGGCTCTTCCGCCACCAAGGCGTAATCTTCAATCAGGCGCTCAGGATTAACCGGCAGTCGATGGTGCTGGGCAAGTGCTGCTAAGCACTGAATCGTCGAATGAGGAAAGCGTTCTGCCATTGTTGAAATTCCCATACAGGGAGTAGCAATTTCAACATGGCCACCCAAGGGGCAATTGGCACATTAGGCACCCATTCGCCCCTCAATTTCAACCTTGACTGCCCCGCTTATTTCCCGCCACTTGCCAAGAAGCCATTGCCCGCAGGGTCCTGAATTCCCGGCAGGTTCAACGACTTGCTGGACACCGCCGCTGTGGCCGATGTGCCCAGCATGTTGCCGTTGGCATCAAACTGGCGCATCACATCGGCCATGCCCACCGCC
>NZ_JAUYQD010000079.1 GCF_030697375.1 Rhodoferax sp.
AGCGCGGGCGCCCTGGGCTCCTTGAGCATCACCAGCGCGGGCGTGTGGAGCTACAGCGTGCCCAATTCCAGCGTGCAGTACCTGGCTGCGGGCCAGACCAAGACCGAGACCTTCACCGTCAAGGCACTTGATGGCAGCACCAAGTACGTGGTGATCTCCATCACCGGGCTCAACGAACCGGCTCCTGTGGTTTCAAGCCCCGTGGTCAATGAAGCGTCTCCCTATGCGTTTTTCACTGTCACGGGCCAAGCGGGTCTGTCGGTGAGCCTGCAGCTCACCGGCGGTAATGGCATCGGCGATGGCATCGACTTCGGTTCTGCTAATTCAGCCAACAATCTTGAGGTCTCCTTGGATGGAGGCCTCAACTGGACTCCCTATGCGTCGGCCATCACTTTGCCTTCCAATGGATCAATCCTTGCGCGTACCCCAGTCATCGACGATGGTTTCAACGACAACAATGAAACCATGACATTGACCGCGACCAATGCCGACGGCTTGGCGACTGTCGGCACGGCGACCATCATGGACGACGGCACCGGCATGGTCTACAGAGCGGACGGGACCGAAAATACCATTGCCGTCAAGACCGATGACCGCGCGCTGACCGTCAGCAGCCCCACCGTCAGTGAAGCCTCGCCGTACCTTGTGTTCTCGGTCATCGGTCAACCGGGCCAAAAAATGAGTTTGGTGCTGGAGTCCGATTCGGCCACCGTGGGGGTGGATACCGGCGGCAGCTTGCAATACTTCGATGGCGCAGTCTGGCAAACCTACAGCCCTGGCAGTCTGGTCGCCATTCCTGGTGATGGCACCACCTTGCTGGTGCGAACGAGCGTGAACAACGACGCTGCTTTTGAAGGCAGTGAAACGCTTCGGTTAAAAGCCAGCAACACCGGAGGTGCTGCTTTTGTGGGCACGGCGGTCATCAAAGACGATGGCAGCAGTGCACTGGTTTTCACGGAAGGCAACAACACCGGGGCGCCGAGCACAGGCGAGGCAAACGATGACCAGCCCAAACCCGTGGTGCCCGATATTCCCGTGGTTGTCGTGGCGCCTGCCGCTGATGTGGTGCCGGTTGTCGTGGCTGTGGACCCTCCGGCCAGCCCGGCGGCTGCAATCAACTCCGCCATCGTGCTCACCACGGCTGCGACCCTGGAAATGCCGGCACGGGTTGCGCCCGTGATTGCCGAGATACTGACAAGCTCTTCCGGCTTTCAGGTGTCGGTGGTGGAGGCGCCAACGCCCAATCTTTCGGTGTTCCGCGGCATCACGGACCAATTTATCGAAGGCGATAAACCCGCAGTTTTCTCCTTGCCCGCAGATGCCTTTGTGCATACCAAGGCGGATATTGTCGTCACGATCAGTGCCAAGTTGGCCAATGGCGACGACTTGCCCAGCTGGATTCAGTTTGATGCCCGCTCTGGCACCTTTCAGTTAAACCCGCCACCGGGCTTCAACGAAGAGCTGCAGATCAAAGTCGTTGCGCGTGACCGCGAAGGCCGTGAGGCGAGTTCCATGTTCAAGTTTTCCGTGGGAGAAGGCAAAGGCAAACCGACCAGCCGCAATAGCCTGAGCGAGCAAATTCGCCTTGCCGCCAAGCGTTCCACGCCCTGGTTGGACCTGGTCCATTTGCAAGACAGCAAGGCAGGGGCCGACAAATTGCAGGTTGACAAGCTCCGTGCCACCCGCGTGCCTGCGCGCGGTTAATGGCAGAAATGCATCCTCAAACCCCAGGCGCTTTGCCGGCACTCGCGACGCTGCTGGACCTGTCGCGTCGCGCCCGTTTGGCCAGTAGCGCCCGCGAGTTGGGGTTTTTATTGGTGAATGACACGCATGTACTGGCGCCCTACCGGCAGGCAGCCTTGTGGCTGGCGGGTGAGGGGGTCTATACGCTCTCGGGTCTGGTGCAAGTCGAGGCCAACGCGCCTTATGCCTTGTGGGTGGAGCAAGTGTGCCGTTACCTGGCGGCGCAGGGCGCTGATCCCACACGCGCACTGACCATGGCAGATCTTCCGCCGGCGTTGGCAGAAAACTGGCTTGAATGGTGGCCCGCCCATGCCCTGTGGCTCGTGTTGCCGGGTGACGAAGCGGGCGCCGGACTCCTGCTGCTGAATGACCTGCCGTGGCCACCTGAAACCCAGCTCTTGCTGCGCGAATGGGTGGACACCTGGTGGCATGCCTTTCACGTGTGGTACCGGCCCCGCGTGCCATCGTGGCGTGCGGTCAATGCACGGATACGGACCTATTTTTCGAGCAAGCCCGGGCGGCGCTGGTGGCAACAACCCGCGGTGGGCTGGACGGGATTGGTTTTGGCAGGCATGGCGTGCCCGGTGCATCTGACCGTACTTGCACCTGGTGAATTGGTGCCGGCCCATCCTGTGGTAATCCGGGCGCCGCTGGACGGTGTGGTGGATGTGTTCCATGTGCAGCCCAATCAGTCGGTCACCAAGGACCAGCCCCTGTTTGGCTTTGACGAGGCGCTGATTCAGAGCCGTCTTGAGTTGGCCAACCAAGCCCTCGCTACCGCCGAGACGGAGTACCGGCAAACCTCGCAGCAGGCCTTGACAGAGACTAAATCCAAGTCCCAATTGGCCTTGCTCACGGGCAAGATCGAGGAGAAGCGGACCGAAGTTGATTTTTTGGCAGCGCAACTGAGCCGTGCGCGGGTGTTGGCACCGCAAGACGGTGTGGCTTTGTTTGATGACCCCACCGAGTGGATTGGGCGCCCGGTGACCGTGGGCGAGCGCATCATGCGCATCGCGGCGCCCAAGGACGTCGAAGTCGAGGCCTGGCTGCCACTGGCGGATGCCATTGCGTTGCTGCCCGGTGCCCCTGTGAACCTGTACCTCCATGCCAGCCCGCTGTTCGCCGTGAGCGCCCGCCTGCGCTACATGGCACACGACGCCGTGCAACGGCCCGATGGCAGTTTTGCCTACCGGGTACGCGCTGTTCTGGATGCGCCCACGGACCACCGCGTGGGCTTGAAGGGCACGGCGAAGTTGCAGGGTGCCTGGGTGCCGCTGATTTACTGGGTGCTGCGCCGTCCACTGGCCGCTCTGCGTTCTGTGGTGGGCATCTAGCGCATGGCACTGCCGGGCCTGCGTGAAGAACTGGCCTTGCTGGCGGGCCCGGTATTGCCGGACGGGCAACCCAGCTGGACGCTGCACGACCCGATGAGAAATCTATTCTTTCGGATCGACTGGCCCACGTTTGAAATATTGCAGCGTTGGGCGCTAAACGACCCGGTGGCCATGGCGCGCGATATCTCGGCCGCCACGCCCTTGCACCTGGAGGCCGAGGACGTGCTGGGGGTGGTCCAGTTTCTGGTGGCGAACCAACTGAGCCAGCCCGAGGGGAGCGGCAGCGCGCGCCAAATGGCCGAGCAGTTGGCCCGGATTCAGGGGGGCCCCGTGAAGTGGTTGCTGCACCACTATCTCTTTTTCCGGGTACCGCTGCTGCGTCCCGACCGTTGGCTCACGCGTTGGCAAGGGGTGGCGAATGTGTTCTACACCCGCGGCTTTGCCTGGTTGACCGGGTTCGCCTTGCTGCTGGGTTTAAGCCAGGTGGTGCGGCACTGGGACAGCTTCAGCGTCTCGCTCGTGGACACGTTCAACTGGGAGGGCCTGGCGGCCTATGGTCTGGCCTTGTTTGCAGTCAAGCTGCTGCATGAATTGGGGCATGCCTTTACCGCCAAGCGGATGGGGTGTCGGGTGCCCACCATGGGGATCGCCTTTTTGGTGATGTGGCCGGTGGCGTATACCGACACCAATGAAACCTGGCGCCTGACCGATAACCAACAGCGTCTGCAGGTGGCGGCTGCCGGGATTGTCACGGAACTGATGGTGGCCGCCTGGGCCACGCTGGCCTGGGCGCTGCTGCCGGATGGCGCGCTGCGCTCGTCGGCCTTCGTGCTGGCCACGGTCAGCTGGGTGGCGACGCTCACCATCAACGCGAGCCCCTTCATGCGATTTGACGGGTACTTCATTTTGTCGGACTGGCTGGACTGGCCCAATCTGCATGAACGCAGCTTTGCGCTGGCGCGCTGGAAACTGCGCGAATGGTTGTTTGCCCTGGGAGAAGACCCGCCGGAGCATGTGTCGTGGCAACGGCAGGCAGGCCTGATTGCTTTCGCCTGGATGACCTGGGTCTACCGCCTGGTGCTGTTTTTGGGGATTGCGGTGCTGGTGTATCACTTCTTTATCAAGCTGGTAGGCATTGGGCTGTTTGTGGTCGAAATACTGTGGTTCGTGCTGCTGCCGTTCAAGCGCGAATTTCAGGCATGGCGCCAGCGCTGGCCGCAGATTCGCGCCAGCCAACGTAGCCGCGTCAGCACGGCAATACTGCTGGGCGTGGTTCTTTTGGGGATGGTGCCCTGGCCGGGCCGTGTCACGGCCAGTGGCATTCTGCGGCCGGCCGAGGTCTGGCCGGTTTACGCGCCCTCCGGTGCCCGCATCGAGGCCTTGCCCTACCGGGAAGGCGCGCAGGTAGCGCAAGGCAGCGTGTTGGTTCAACTGTATGTGCCCGATCTGCAAATGCGGCGGCAAGCCGTTTTGACCAAGGTGGAGGGCTTGCGCTGGGAAGCCGCGTCGTCCGGATTCAGCGCCGAGTCGCGCAGCCGCTTGCAGGTGAATGAAAAAGCGTTCGCCACCGCCCAGGCGGAACTGGCAAGCCTGGACACGGAGCTCCTGAATTACGCCCCACGCGCGCCGTTTTCGGGTCAGTTGCGTGATGTGGACCCTGACCTGCAAGTCGGACAGTGGCTATCGCGCAAAGAAAAAATTGCGCTATTGGTGCGCGACGATGGTCGCTGGCAGGTGGAAACCTGGCTGGATGAAGACGCGGTGCAGCGCGTGGCGCCAGGCGATACGGCCTTGTTCATCACCGAAGGAGGCCAAAGTTCGGCGGTGCAAGTACAGGTGGTGTCGGTGGACCGCGACGCCTCACGGGTGCTGCCGCGCGCTGAACTGGCGGCGCACCTGGGCGGCCATATCCTGACGCGTGAAAAGAGTGGGCAGTTGGTGCCTGAGCATGCGATCTACCGTGTGGTACTGGCGCTGGAGCCCGGCGCACCGGCGTTGGCGGATTGGGCGGCGCAATCCTGGCGGGGCAAGCTCACGATCCATGCGCGCTGGGAAGCGCCGGTTTGGCCTTACCTGCGCCAAGGCTTGGCGGTGCTGGTGCGGGAGATCGGGTTTTAAGACGACGCCATCCCGATCCGCCGCACCGTGTCAGGCGGATACCGGTTTGTTGCAGAATATGCCAAGCAACACCTGCTATCAATATAAGAGCTGCTCACGCATGTTCTATGCGGGCTACGGCCATATTTGTCTAATTTTTTGAGAAGAATCGGAGAAAGCCATGCCCCGCATCCCCCACCCCGCGACTCGGAGCGCCTGCCCTGGCGCTGGCGGCACAGCATGACCGCCAGCGCGCAATTCGTGCAGTACGTGGCCGAGCTTTTGGAGCCGCTCGGCCCCTTGCGGACCGGCCGCTTCTTTGGTGGCGTCGGGATTTCCCGCGACGCGGTCCAGTTCGCCATGGTCATGGGCAACAGCCTGTACTTTGCGGTGGATGACAGCACGCGCAGGAAATACGAACAGGCGGGCATGCAGGCGTTTTCGTATTCGACCAAAAACGGGCGGGTTCAAGTGCGCAAGTACTTTGAACTCCCGCCCGACCTCCTGGACGACCCCGACCAATTGCGCCTGTGGGCGCAAGAGGCCTTGGGCGTGGCCGGCCGGCGCAAATGATCAGGCCCTGGGGGCACTCACCGGCCGCTCATCCGAGAGCTGGCGGATCTGCGAGGTCGTCAGGGCCAGCAGCACCAGGCCGACCAGCAGCGCGCCGCAGCCGGCGAACATCTGGCCCAGGGTGACACTGCGCAGCAGCCAGCCCGCCACGGCGGCCGACATCGGCGCCAGGCCCATGAAGATGAACATGAACAGGCTCATGGCGCGCCCCAACATGGACGGCGGCACCTGGCGCTGCAGCCAGGTGAAGACCGCCACCTGCATGAAGCCGCCCAGCAGCCCGATGGTCCCCATCAGCGCCGCTCCCTGCCAGGTGGCGGATATCTGCCCCATGGGCATGAACAGCAGACCAATCACGCCGTCCACCAGCAGCAGGGTCAGGCCCAGGCTGCCCACGCGCAGCTGGGGCTTGATGCCCGAGAGCACCATGCCCGCCAAGGTGCCCGCGCCGTGCGCGCCCAGCATGGTGCCGAAGGCGGCCGCGCCCAGGTCCAGCTGGGTGGCGGCCAGCACCGGCAGGGCGATCTGCACCGGCCCTTGGATCAGCAGCGCAATCGCGCCCCAGTAGAGAAAGCAGCTGCGCAGCGCGCTGTCGCGCCAGAAAAAACGCAGGCCCTCAGCCACTGCAGCCAACACCGCCTGCGCGGCGGGTGCGCCCTTGCCGGGCAGGGGCACGACCCGGGATAGCGTCCAGGCCGAGAGGGCGAAGCTGAACGCGTCCAGCGCAAAGGCCACCCCGGTGCCGCGCGAGGCGGCTGCCGACCCTTGGGGTCCGTCGCCGAACAGCGCAATCAGCAGGCCGGCCAGCAGCGGGCCCAGGAACATCGAGGCCTGGCGCAGGCCCAGCATCACGCTGTTGGCGGCCTGCAGTTGCGCGGGCGCCACCACCGAGGGCAACATGGCGGTGCCCGAAGGGATGCTGAAGGCGGTGGACAGGCCGATCGCCAGCGCCAGCAGGTAGACCATCCACAGGGCCAGGCCCCCCCACAGCACCAGCGCCGCCAGCACGCCCAGCAGCACGGTGTTCACGTACTTGGTGAGCATCAGCACCTGCTTGGGCGAATGGCGGTCCACCAGGGCGCCGCCGACCAGCATGAACAGCGCGCGTGGCACGCTGATGAGGGCCAGCACCGTGCCCAGCACCAGGGTGTCGCCGGTCATGGTCAGCACCAGCCAGGGCAAGGCGATCAGGGTGAACTGGTCGCCCAGCATGGAAATGACGGCGCCGCCCAGCATCCACAGGAAGTTGCGGTCACCAAACAGCAGGGCGCGCCCGGTGGGGGCGGGGCCGGGCGGCCGGGGGGAAGAGGACGACGAGGGCGGGGGGGATGTCTGCATACGGGCTCCTTGGGGTGTGAAGCGGCAGACTGTGAAGCCTCACGTGGCGTGAGGGTCAAGGCCTTTGCGCAAAAAATCGCGCACATCGGTGTCCAGCACGGCGGCGGCTTGCAGCAGCGGCTCGGTGCTATGGGCCAATACCAGTTTGGCGCGTATGGCGCTGTCATGGTCGGCCAAGCGGTCGATGAGTGCACTCCACTGGCGGACCAGTGCCTGCACCTCGGGACCGTGCACGGGCGCGCCTTGCTGCATCAGGCGCCGTGCGGCCTCGGAAAGGGCGCGCCATTCTTCACTGGCCACCCGACCCAGACGTTTCATTTCGTCGGGTTGCAAGTACTTTTGCAGTGTGGCCAGGCGCTGCTTGATGGGCTGGCTGATGTACTCCACCATGTCCTGGCCGGGGCCTTCACTCTGCTGGGCCACCGGCTCGCGCTGGTACATATGGTCCCAGCGCTCCAGCAGGTCGAAGTCACCGTCCATCCAGTGCAGCATCAGGTTCATCCAGCGGTGGGCCAAGGGTTGCAGCTCCAGGCTGTCGGGCGGCACACCACGGTCCATGGCGCTGCGCACCTGCGCCAGCAGCGGCGGCCACAGGTCGGCAATCTGGTCCCAGTTGTCGAAGATGGTTTTTTGCTCGGCCGGGCTGAAATACTTGCCGTAGGTGGTCATCAGGGCCAAGGTGCCCAGCCAGTCGCCGATCTCCGGCTGGCCGCCGCCGGCCAGGCGCTCTTGCAGCAGGCCCAGGCTGGCGCGCAGTTCCGCGGCTTTGGCCACCTCCTGGTCCAGCGCCTGGATCTGCCGCGCAATGATGTTGGGCAGCGCGGCGCCGTCGCCGTCCAGCGTGTTGCCGATGTCGGTGAGCGGCAGGCCCAGCTGGCGCAGCGCCTGGATGCCGTGCAGGCGCGCCACGTCGGCGCGGCTGTACAGGCGGTAGCCCGCCTCGGAGCGGGCCGAGGGGCGCAGCAGGCCAATGGCGTCGTAGTGGTGCAGTGTGCGCACCGTCAGGCCGGTGCGCGCGGCCAGTTCTCCCACCTTCAGTAACACGGATTCTTCCCTTCGCCTGCGGCCCTGCAGCGGCCATCCGCTGAGGCGCGCAGTCTAACGCCCGCGCACCGGGGCGGGGTTTTCAATCGTCGTTCCAGTTGCGGTACAGCAAGTCAATCACCACTTGCGGCGTGATCACGCCGATGGTCAAACCCGCGTCATCCTGCACCGGCGTGTGCCGGATTTTCCGGTTGCGCATCACGTCGATGGATTCCAGCAAGGTCGAATCCCAGGGGACCGTGACCAGCGGTGAGGTCATCACATTTTCGACCGTGATATCGCGCCAGTTGGCGCCTGAGAAGCTGTCTTCCAGCAGCACCGTCATGTCGCGCTCGGTGATGATGCCGATGGTGGTGAGTCCATCCATCACCAACACATACGACGATTTGCTTGCATTCATCAGCTTCAAAGCGTCACTCACCGGCCGACCGGTGGAGATGCTGACAATGGTGGTGGGGACATTGTTGTGCAAGGGGGGGTCTATCATGGTGACTCGCTTCGCTTGTTTCCCAAAAAATGACTGGCGTCTTGATTATGGACATCACGGGGCAATAGTCAACTCGCAGAGAGCGGCCGCTGGCGGCCCGGCGGTCGCGGTGTCAGGGCTTGGCGACCGAGATCTGGGATGCCGCGTTCTGGCTGGCATCGTAGGTCAGGTTGGCGCCGGAAACAGAGTTCACGGTCATCACCGTGAAGCCCGTGGTGAGGCTGATGTTGGCACTGCTCACTGTGCAACTGCCGGTGGTTCCGGTGACACAGCTGCTGTTTCCCCCCGGCGAGAAGCTGCCATTGACGCTGGCATTCGCCACCACGGCGCCCGTGTTGATGTTGCGAAGGGTCACCACGACATGGGCGCGCCAATTTTTCCCCAATTTGTTGGCACTGCCAGACAAGGACTGGACCGCCACGGTTTGTGTTGGAGGCGATGTGGGTGCGCCAGCGGCCAAGGAGTAGGCCAGCAAATTTTTCGATCCCGTGCCGATTGCGCTCAGCCGGTCGGCGGTGGCATGGCTGGTTAGAAAAGAGCTGACTGCGGCAGGCGACGCCGCTGGATTGGCGGCCAACGCCAGTGCCGCGACGCCGGTGACATGGGGGCTTGCCATGGAAGTCCCACTGAGGATATTGGTGGCAGTGGAGCTGGTGTTCCAGGCAGAGGTGATGGCGGAGCCCGGTGCAAACATATCGACACAGCTGCCGTAATTGGAATACCAAGCCCGGGCATCGCCGCTGTCGGTCGCCCCCACCGTGATGGCGCTGGGTTCTTTGGCCGGGGAGTACTTGCAGGCGTCGGCGCTGCTGTTGCCGGCGGCGACCACCATGGTGACGCCCTTGCTGACCGCACCTGCCACGGCGGAGTTAACGGCCACCGATACGCCACCACTCAGCGACATATTGGCCACGGCGGGCCGCAAGGTGCTGCCCGCCAC
Source organism: Rhodoferax sp. (assembly GCF_030697375.1). GTDB lineage: Bacteria > Pseudomonadota > Gammaproteobacteria > Burkholderiales > Burkholderiaceae_C > Allorhodoferax. Next base: position 9,557 of record NZ_JAUYQD010000079.1, read on the forward strand.
CCAGTCCACACCCGCGATGACACCACTCCAGGAGCCGGACCCGGCGCAATCGAGCACACGCACGGGAATCAGCGCAACCCCCTTGGCCACCCCCCAGGTGAACCCGCCGACGGTTCCCGCCACATGGGTGCCGTGGCCGTGGCAGTCGTTCGTGCCGTTGCCGTCTTGCACCCCGCTGTAACCGGGTTTGATCCGGCCGGTGAACTCAGCATGGTCCTGGCGCAGGCCGGTGTCGATGATGAAGGCGTTCACGCCTGCGCCGGTGTAGTTGAAGTAGTACTGGCCGCTCAAAGGGCGGTCTGCCTGGTCAATGCGGTCCAGCCCCCAGGTGGCATTGTTTTCTGGTGAGGTTTGTTGGAGCGCAACGGTCTGGTCCACCTCCAGGTAGTCCACCAGGGGGTGGTTGCGCAACCCGGGCAAGGCGGCCTCTGGAAGGGTGGCCGCAAACCCTTTGAGGGCGTGGGTGTAGACATGGTGCAACTGCCCGCCAAGCCCGCGCACCACCTGGTCCGCCTCCATGGCGGGATCACTGACGCTGTTCTTGAACACCACGATGTAGCGTCCGGGAATGGGTTGGGAAGCAGCATAGGGATGGCTTGCGGGAAGATCCTCCGCCAGTGCTAGCGCCGTAGGCGCCCAGATGGTGGCGGCCATTGCGCACAGGCCCAGGACAAGAAGACGCGCAGTCCGAACGATTTTCATGCTACCTACCCTTTCCAACGGATTGAATGAAGGTGCATAGCGTGAACGGTGATAGCCGTCGGCGTTTGAGAATGCGCAAGCGGCAAGGATGGACGGTGGTTCTTCGCGATGCCGACAGTCTCTGACGCAAATACAGAAATTTCGGTAAAGACTTTTGGAGGTGTGCTGCTTACCATGCAGCTATTTGAGGACGGCAAATGGCCCTCTCTAACCATCTTTTCAATAAGCGCAAAGCTGAACCGCCACCGGAGCGCCCCATCGTGCCTGTGCCAGGCGCCAGAACTTCCGCAGCGCCGGGCACGACCGTTACCCCGCCCGCCGCCGCGCCTCCTGCGGTGAGCCCTGTCGTTGCCGGTCCGGCGGGCATGCCAGGCGGCAGCAAGCTGACTGTCGGACCCAATATCAAGCTCAAAGGGGTGGAAATTACCGATTGCGACACGCTGGCGGTCGAAGGCATGGTCGAGGCCATCATGGATTCGCGCTTGATGCAGATCTTGGCAGGCGGTGCGTTCAAAGGCTCGGCCGAGGTCGATATCGCCGAGATCCACGGCCAGTTCGATGGCAATCTGACCGTGCGCCAGAAGCTGACGGTGCATGCCACAGGCAAAGTGACCGGCTCGGTGCGCTACACCAAGTTGGTGGTCGAGGAGGGCGGGCAACTCAATGGGGATGTCCAGTTTGGCGCCACGGTGGCCCACCAACCCAGCAGCCAGGGTAAGCCCGCTGCGCCACTGGGTGGGGACGGTGGGCGCAGTCCGTGACCCCGCGCTATTTGGCCGCAAAAAATACGTAGTCGGCGGTGTAGCCTTCCTTGGCACGCTTGCCGGCATCCGCTGCGCCCTGGCAGCCTGTGGCGGGGGCATTGCCGCCTTCCGTGTTGAGGCGCTGCACGCTGGTGACGCTGGCCATTTTGCCGGGTACGCCACTGGACTTGGCGCTGAGCAGCAGGAGCGGAATATCACTGGCACGCGCGCCGTCGGCGCGGGCCCGGACGGTGCCCAGGGTCTTGCTGCCGTCCAGCGCGGCCCAGTGGGGCCCCGCCCCGTGGGTGCCGACTTTTTCGTCTTTGGGGTTGTATAGGTCGGCCTCCGGTGCCACAAACACCCAGGCCCAGCCGCCTTGGTCCTTGGCCCGGCATTCATAGATTTGCGAGCCGATGGCATGCCAGGTGAACGCGACGCGTTCGCTGTCCACCGGCTTGAGTGCGGCCGGCACCGGCTTGGCCGCGTCTGCGGACTCGGGCGCGCGGGTGGCGCAGGCGCCCAGCAGACCGGCGCACAGCATGGACAGGGCCAGGCGGGAGGACAACAGGGGGCAAAGGGTGATTGATGTCATGGGCAATTCCTGAAAAAATGGACGACAGTGTCCACCGGGGACAAACGCGGCCACGGGCAGATTGGATGCACATGGCGTGCAAATACTGTGCGCCAACCCCTTTCTTTTTATACTCAGCCGCATGCCACCCGACACCCGCACCCTGGAAATGCTGATCGCTGCGGCGGCGCAGGGTGACCACGCCAGCTTTGCCCTGGTCTACCAGCGCACCCACACGCATCTGTTTGGCCTTGCCATGCGTATATTGGGACAAGGACAGGAGGCCGAAGACGTGTTGCAAGAAGCGTATGTGAGCATCTGGAAAAATGCCAGCGGCTACCGCAGCGCGGTGGACGGGCAGACCATCCAGGCGATGACGTGGTTGATCGCCATCGTGCGCAACAAGGCGCTGGACGCCTTGCGCCTGCGAGCGCGGCGCAAGGAAAGCGCCCTGCCCGAGCCGGACGCACTCAGCGACGACGGCATACCCGAACTGCCTGGCAGCGCTGCCCCGAGCCCCAGCGCATTGCAACTGCTGGAAGGGGCCACCCAGGCCTTGCACATTGCAGGCTGCATGAATGCGCTGGATGGCAGCCACCGCCAGAGCTTGGCGCTGGCCTACTACCAGGGCCTGTCGCACACCGAAGTCGCCACCCACATGGGCGCACCACTGGGCTCGGTCAAAGCCTGGATACGGCGGGGCCTGGACAAGCTGAAAAGCTGCCTGGCCGCACAGGGGGGACTGCCATGAAATACACCCATCCGGCCTTGCTCGACCACCTCGCCTCGGCCTATGTGCTGGGCACGCTGGGCGGGGGAGCACGCCGGCGCTTTGAACGTTTGCTGCACGACCGCAGCGATGTGCGCATGCAGGTGGCGCTGTGGGAAGCACGGTTGGGCCAATTGGCCGTGTCCATCCCTGAGCGCAGTCCCTCGCCTCGCCTGTGGAGTGCCATCGAGGCGCGCACCCGGCCCGGCCCGGCACCGGCCGTGACCGGGGCTGCGGCCCCCGGGCTGCGATGGCTCAAGCCGGCGGGTCTCGGTTTTGGCAGTTTTGCGCTGGGCGTGCTGGCACTGGGTGTGCTGTTCGTCAGCGCGCCCGCCCTCTTCATCTCCAGCGACCAGCTCGCCATGCGTTCGGGCGAAAAGTTGCCGCAAAGTTATGTGGGTTTGCTCACCGACGCCCAGGGCCAGGGCAAGCTGCTGGTCAGTTCGCTGCGCCATGGCAAGACCCTGACCGTGAAGGTCATCGGCCCCATCACGCCACCCGCCGGTGGTCGGCTGGTGCTGTGGGCGCTGCCGGCCAGTGGCGCCGCGCTGGCGCTGGGCGCCGTACCTAGCAGTGGCACGGCGGTTTCGGTGTTGCCCGACACCTCGGAGAAACTGCTGTCCCAGGTCAGCAAGCTTCAGGTCACGCTGGAAACCGATGGGACCCCCGCCCACCCCAGCGGCACCGTGGTGTTCAGCGGCAATTGCGCCAAGTTGTGGTGAAAAAACGCTGGGTCCTGCATCCGTTTTGCGGGCTCCGTCGTTGGTAGAGGGTGCCGGTGTGCGGCACATGGCCTTTCTTACCCCTTTGCCCCCTATTCAAGGAGCCTCCATGAACGTATTGACCCTGCGCGATGGCATCGCATTGCCTTTTCTGAGCTTGACTTTGGCCTGTACGGTGCTGGCCGCCGACATACAGATGACGCCGGTAGAAAATGCCAGGATCGACGACTTTGCCGCTGGCAAACAGGCGCTGGACGCCAAAAACTGGGCACAGGCCGCCGCCAGCTTTGGCAAGGTGGTCGCCCAAAACCCTAAAAATGCAGACGCCTACAACTACCTGGGTTATTCCAACCGCTGGATGGGCCAATACGACGCGGCCTTTGCGGCCTATGGCAAGGCCCTGGCGCTGGACCCCAAGCACAAGGGGGCGCTGGAGTACTCGGGGAAGGCCTACCTCAAGACCGGTCAAAAGGCCCTGGCCCAGGCGCAACTGGCCAAATTGCAGGCCCTCTGCGCGGACTGCGCGGAAACCCGCGACCTGGCGCAGGCCGTGGCGGCCACCCATTGAATCGGCGGGACATCACATGCGCTGCTGCACTTCCCCGTCTTGGAAGTCCGTGTCTATTGCTATTGTTTTGATAGCTGTTTACGCAATATCTACGGGGGCTAAGGCCGGAAATGTCTCTGTATTGGTGCAGGACAAGGACGGCAACCCGGCCCCCGACGCCGTGGTCGTGGTGCTGGTATCCGGCAAGGGCGGCACGGCCAAAATCCCGCTGCCCAGCCAAGTGACGATCTACCAGGAAAAAATGCGCTTTGTGCCCGCCATCAGTCTGGTGGCGCTGGGCGCCAAAGCCCAGTTTGTCAATAAGGACCCCTGGGAACACCATGTGCGCGCCTCGGCGGCCGGCGTGGCGCAGTTCAATGCGGCAAGCGGCGGCGGATTTGAACTGCGGCTGGAGGGCAAGTCCGACGGCAAGCCCGCCCGCGCCGCTGAAGCCACGTTCAACCAGACTGGGGCCGTGCTGCTGGGCTGCCACATCCACGGCTCCATGCGGGGCCAGGTGTATGTGAGCGAGTCGCCCTGGGCCGTGCTGACCGGCGCCGATGGCATCGCCACCCTGGAGCAAGTCCCGGACGGCGTGGTGCAAATCAAGGTCTGGCACCCCGACCAGTTGATCGACATGCCACCGCAGCCCTACAACGTGGGCGCCGCATCTGCACCATTGACCCTGAAACTGGGTGTGGTTCCACGGCGTCGGCGCGTGTGAGCCTCTTGTAGAAACCGGGTGCAAACCCAGTGTAAATAGGGGTATCCAAAATCGCCCACAGTGTGATACTTGGTCAATAGCGATGGAACTTCCTATCCCTTGGAGGGCTGTATGGAAAAGCACCAAGACCCATGCCAGGAGAGCGGCGCGCAGGGGCAGAGCGACAGCGAGCGCGCCTTTGCGATCAATCTGATGCGCCACCTGGTCGTCCCGACGTTTGTGCTGGACACCGCGTGCAAGGTGATCGTGTGGAACATCGCGTGCGAAAAATTGACGGGAGTTCTGGCATCGGAAGTGCTGGGCACTTCCGACCACTGGCGCGGGTTTTACGACGCCCCCCGCCCCTGCCTGGCCGACCTGGTCGTGCAGGGGCGGGTGACGGAAGTCGGCACCCTCTATGCCCAGCACGAAGACACGGGCGAGGTGCACTACGGCCTGTACGCCGAAAATTGGTGTGTGATGCCGCGCCTGGGCAACCGCCTGTACCTCGCCCTGGACTCCGGCCCCATCTACGACAACGAAGGCCGATTGATCGCCGCGGTCGAGACCTTGCGCGACATGACGATACAAAAAGAGGCGCAAGCGGCCCTGGAGCAGTTGGCCCACCGGGATGGGCTGACCGGCATCGCCAACCGGCGCAGCTTTGATCGCACGCTGGACACCGAGTGGCGGCGGGCCTTGCGCAAGTCCAAGAGCCTGACCTTGCTGATGCTGGATGTGGACCACTTCAAGGGCTACAACGACACCTACGGCCACCAGGCGGGCGATGACTGTCTGCGGCGGGTGGCGGCAGCGATGGCCCATATTCCGGTGCGTGTCAGCGACCAGGTGGCGCGGTATGGCGGTGAAGAATTCGCCGTGATCCTGCCGGATGTGAACTTGCAGGGCGCGGGTGTGGTGGCCGAACGCATCCGGGTGGCGGTTGAGCAATTGGCGCTGGTCAACCGGGCTTCCACCACGGGCCGGGTGACGGTGAGCATCGGCGTGGCCAGCATGACCGCCAAGCCGGACCAGACCCCCGCGCAGTTGATTGCATGGGCCGACGCCGCCCTGTTCGAGGCCAAACGCCAGGGGCGCAACCGCGTCGTCGTCCGTCCGCTGGACGCGCCGGTGCCGACGTTACCGCCTCTCCAGCGGTAAGGGGCCTGCCCCTCAGCCTTTGGCTGAACAGGGCAGCACCAGGGTGAAGGTGCTGCCCTGTCCGGGCGAGCTGCGCACGGACATGCGCCCGCCCAGGGGGCCATACACCATGTTGTGCGAAATATGCAGGCCCAGGCCACCTCCGCCCTGGCCGAGTTTGGTGGTGAAAAAGGGGTCAAAAATTTTGCCCAGGTTTTCGGCGGGAATGCCCAGGCCGTCGTCATGGACCGTGATGGTGGCCTGGGGGCCTTCCTGTGTGCAGGCCACCGTGATGGTCCCGTAGCGGTCCGGGTTGAAGCCGTGGCACAGGGCGTTCATGACCAGATTGCTGAGCACCTGCCCCAGCGGCCCCGGGTAGCTGTGCATGGCAATGCCGGGCTCCAGCTGCCGTACCAGGGTCACCGGGGTTTTGGCCAGCACATGGGCCATCATGGACAGCAGCTCCCCGATCTGCTGCCCCAGGTCGAAGTCCCGCAACTGGTCGGTGGTCTGGTCCACCGCCACCTGCTTGAAGGTCTGGATCAGCTCGGCCGAGCGTTTGGCGCTGCTGAGCAGCAACTGGGTGCCTTCCTGGGCCTGCTCCACAAACTCCGCCAGCGCCCGGCGGGTGATGGCACCACTGGCCACGACCTGTGCCATGGTGTCGGACACCTCCTGCAAGGTACTGGCCACCGTCAGCATGTTGCCGACGGGCGTGTTGAGTTCGTGGGCCACGCCCGCCACCAGGCGGCCCAGGGAGGCCAATTTTTCCGCCTGCACCAGCTGGTCCATGGCGGTGCGCAGTTCCTCGTTGGCGTGCGCCAGCTCGGTGGTGCGCGCCAGTACGCGGTGTTCCAGGTCTTCGTTCAGGCGGTTGGCCCGCTCCTCGGCCCGTTTTTGTTCCGTGATGTCCATCAGGGTTTCGATGGCGCCGACCACCTTGCCCTGTCCATCACGCAAGGGCGAGGCGCAAAAGTGCAGCCAGCGCCCGGCACCATCGGCCATGTGCTGGAAGAAGTCCACACTTTCAAATGCGTCCGGGTTCACGTAGGAGCGGGTACAGGCCTGGCCGTAGTAGCCCAGCAGTTCATTTTGGTCGCCGCCGTCCACGATCAGGTTGGCCATGACCGGGCGGGGCTGCGGGTAAAACACACGCCACACGTCCTTTTGTCCCAGCATGTCCTGCGCACGCACCCCCAAAATGCGTTCGCAGGCGGGGTTCCAGATCACGACGCGGTGCTGCGCGTCGATGACAAAGGTGGGGACCGGGTTGCCATGCAGCACCTGCACCATGCGGCTTTCACTCTCCTGCAGCGCGGCCATGGTCTGGCGTTGGGTGGTGACATCGAAGCCCATGCCGATCAAACCGGCCACCTGGCCTTCGTGGTCGCGGAAGGTGGCTTTCCAGAAGTCCACTTCGCGCACGCCTTGGCTGCGCGTTTTGATGTGGGCGGAGTAGTTTTGCGTTTGCTCAGGGGCCGCAAACAGGGCCTGGTCGGCGACCTCATAACGCTCGGCCTGCGTGCGGGGCAGGAATTCCGCCGCTGTCTTGCCCAGGCAATCGGACAGGGCCAGGCCTGTCAGCTCCAGGTACGCCGGGTTGGCCCCCAGGTAGCGCCCCTGCCGGTCTATATAAAACACCGGCAAAGGCAGGGCGCTGAGCAGGCTTTCCAGGAACCGGGCCTGGTTGGCCACCTGGGTTTCAATCTTGACCATGTCGGTCAATTCCGCAATCAGCACGATGCGTGCGCGGCGGTTGCCAATTTGGGCGGGTTTGGACACCGTGTCCACCACCAGCAGCTCGCCATCCTTGCGCTGGTGCTGCCAGCGGGACTTGCGCACGCTGGCGCCACCCGTTGCCAGCACCTCCCGCAGACGCGCATGTTCATGGGCCGCCAGCAGGGTGCTCAAGGGTTCGCCGACCAGTTGGGCCTCCGCGTACCCATACAGCTGCAGGGCGGCGGCATTGATCGCCAGAATCCGCACCGATTCGGTGTCGTACAGCAGCAGGGGGTTGGGGTTGTCGTGAAACAGGACACGGTACTGGGCTTCGCGTTCGGCCAGCAGCTCCTCGCTGCGCTTGCGCTCGGTGATGTCCACGGCCATGCCCAAAAAGCCCGCCGGCTGTCCCCGGTCGTCCTGCAAAGCGGTTACCGACAGCAAGACGGGGAAGCGCGAGCCATCTCGGCGCACATAGGTCCATTCGTGTTCGTTGGGAAGGCCCCTGCGGGTTTTGGCCACGAACACCTCAAAGCCGGGCGCCAGGGGCCGCTGCAATTCTTCGGAAAACTGTACGGCGCGTTGCGCGACTTCGGACGCCAGGTGAAACACCGCCGGCGTGGCCTTTCCGACCAGGTCTTCCTCACGGTAGCCCAGCATCGCCTGGGCCGCCCGGTTGAACACCGTGATGACACCTGCATCGTCCGTGGCAATGATGCCGTAGCCCGAGTGGTTCAGGATGGCGGCATGCAAGATGGCGGTTTGTTTGTCCGGTGGCATGAGGTGTTCAGTGGGTTTCCAGTCTGACATCACGCGGCCACGAGATTCTTGTACACACCGCAGCCCACATACAGTCCATCGACCTTTTGCACGAACGACATCTTGGTTTGCACCCCGCCGGTGCTGGGGTTGGTGATGTCGTACTCCACCCAGCCGGGCTCGTGGTTGGCCTGGTGGATGATGGACTGCACCAGGCCATGGCCGTCAATGCCCGCAATATCCTGGACCCGGGTACCCACCTTGCGCGCATTGCCGCCAAAGGCGAGGTAGGTGCCGTGGTCGTCCAGCGCAAAGACATACATGTCACGGTCATGGAAGCCCTTGGAGGGGTCGGTAACTTCCCGCAAGAACGCCTCCCGGCTGGAGCACCGCTGGCGGTGCTCCACGGCGTGTTCGACCAGTGCCATGGCCTCTTCCGCCGAACCCTGCTGCAGCTTGAACAGGGCCACCGACTCCACCAGGGTGTCGGCGCGCCCCTCCAGGTTCACGGCCTGCGTCACGCCATGCTCCACCATCTGGGCATTGCGTTGGGTGATTTCGTCCAGTTGGCGCACCGCCGTCGTGATCTCGCGCAGGCCCGCGCTTTGCTCCGCACTGGAGGCCGAGATCTGGGACATGCTGACGGCCACATCGCGGATGCCCGCAACAATTTGGGTGATGCTGGCGCCCGCCGCGCGGATGGTCTCCACACTGGTGGCCACCTGGCTGGACGACGTCCCGATCAGCAGCCTGATTTCCTTGGCCGATTCGGCCGAACGCTGCGCCAGGGAACGCACTTCGCTGGCCACCACGGCAAAGCCCCGCCCCGACTCCCCGGCGCGGGCGGCTTCCACCGCCGCATTGAGCGCCAGGATGTTGGTCTGGAAGGCCAGCCCGTCAATCACCCCCACGATTTCATCCATGCGCCGGGCCCCGGCCTGGATCGCATCGACCGATTCCACCGCCTGCGCCATGATGGCGGCGCCGCGGTCCGCCACATCGCGCACCTTGCCGGCTTGCCCATTGGCCAGGCTGGCGGTGCCGGCATTGTCCCCCACGGTGGACGACAGCTCCTCGACGCTGGCGGCCGTTTGCTCCAGGTTGGCCGCCTGCTGCTCGGTCCGGTCGGCCAGGTCGCGGTTGCCGCGCGCCAGGCTCTTGCCGGCATACGCCACAAACGCGGCGTTGCTGCGCACATTGGCCACCATGGCCGACACCGTGCGGCCCAGCTGCGCCAGGGTGGTCACCAGCCGCGCCAGCTCATCGCGGCCATCGCTGCGCAGGTCCAGGCGCAAATCGCCAGCGATCATTTGGTCGGCGGCGCGCAGGGCCTGGCCCAGATCCTCGCGCACGCTGCGGTACAGGGCGGCCAGACCATACAAGAGCACCGCAAGGCTGATGCCGCACAGCGTGGCCACACGCCCCCATGCGGCCCCGCTGTCCCCACTCCAGGCCCACTGCCAGAGCACAACGCAGGCCGGAAGCGCGGACACCAGCGCAATCAAGGAAAATTTCGCGGCAAAGGGCAGGCTGCGCATCAGCCGCACCCCCGGGCCCAGTAACGTGGCAGTGACCATACAACGCCCCTTGAAAAACCAAAAAATGAGAAAAATCCGTCAGGATGGCCAGGGTAACCCATTGCCATGGAACATGGAAGTCGCGAAAACACCTGCACCACCGCGCGTGGCCGCGAGACGCCTCGGGGGCGTTGCCGTACACCGGTTGGCACTGTCACATAATTGACTTACGTCAAGCTAACAGTCCGAATCCCGGTGGACGAAGCACCGCCTCAGCCGCCACCATGCCCCACCGCCGCAGTGCAGGCCCGGGTTCGTTTGGCCCGGGCTTCCGCCACCAGGTACAGCACGGTCGCCAGTGCCAGCGGGGCCAGGTAGTAAATGGCGCGGTAGACCAATACAGAGGCGAGCAATTCGTTGCGCGGCAGCAGGGGCGACAGCAGGACCACAAAGACCGCCTCCAGCACCCCGAGTCCGGCGGGCACATGGCTGATGAAGCTGGCTACGGCGGCAAGCAGCAGCACACCGACCACCGCGGTGAAGTCTATTTTTTGCTGCAGCGCCATGAACATCACGCCCCCCATGAGCAACCAGTTGGCGGCGCCCATGGCCAGTTGCAACGCTGCCAGCGGCAAGGAGGGGATGTCAAAGCGGCGCCCTCGGAGGGAGAGGCGGCGCTGGCGGGACAGAGCGCACAGCAGCAGGTAGAGCAGTGCCACCGCCAACAGCACGCAACCCGCCATTTGCAGGCCCGTGCGGCCCACGCGCCAGTCCGGTGGCAGCGCCGGTGTCTGAAAAGCAAAGATGGCACCGGCCAGCAACAGGTACCCCATCCAGTTGGTCAGCAGACTCAGGGACAGGACGCGGGTGATCGTGCCGGTGTCCAGCCCCAGCCGTGAATACAGCCGGTAGCGCAGGGCGACCGCGCCGACCAGCGAGCCCAGGTTCAGATTGAACACATAGCTGATGAAGGTGACCCGCATCACGGTCGGCGCAGGCAAGGGGTGGCCGGTGTAGTGGCGCCCCAGCAGGTCAAAACTGCTGTACAGCGCCAGACTGAGCAGGGCCAGCGCACAAGCGCCCAGCAAAGACGACAGCGGGAAGTGGGCCAGGGAGGCTGCCACCTGCTCCCATTCCACGGCGCGCGCCTGGGTGAGCAACAGCCCGCCCAGCAGCACGAAGAACGCCACGGTGGCGGCCTTTTTCATGACACGCGGCCTTCATCGACGTGGTCACTGCCCGCCGGGGCGGGCAATTTTTCGGCGGGTGTCAGGCGCGGCGTATGGGCGGGCAGCCAGCCAAACCATGCCGGGTAGTGCCGCAGCAAATGGAACACAAAGAAGCTGCGCACCTGCAGCCAAAGGCCGCCCCCCGCGAGGTCGCTGGCCTGGACCTGTTTGCAACTGTTCTGCATCAATTGCTCCAGGTGCTGGCGCAGATGCTGGTTGAAGGCGCGGTCCTTGATGATGATATTGGCCTCCAGGTTGAACGACAGGCTCAGCGGGTCCAGGTTGCTGGAGCCCACGGTGGACCATTCGTCGTCGGTCAGCGCGACCTTGCCGTGCAGCGGGCGCTCGCAGTACTCGTAAACCTTGACCCCCGCCGCCAGCAGGTGGTGGTAGAGCAGACCGGCTGCGGTTTTGGCAATCGGCATGTCGGGCGCGCCTTGCAGGATCAGGCGCACGTCCGCGCCGCGGCGCGCGGCCCGGCGCAGCTGCGTGAGCAATCGGTAGCCGGGAAAAAAGTAGGCGCTGGCGATGAAGACGCGGCTGCGCGCGCTGCGGATGGCAATGCGGTAGTGGCGCTCAATGTCGTTCTTGTGTTCGCGGTTGTCACGGGTGACCAGCAGCGCTTCGCTGTCCCCGGCCACCGGTGGCATGGACTCGGCCCGCGTGTCGGGTCCGCGTTCGAACAGGCGGCGGCGCTGGCTGGGTGGGTTGCGCTGTCCGATCATCAGTTGGGTGCGCACAAAATGGCGGATGTGTGCCACCAGCGGCCCCTCGATTTCGACCGCATAGTCCTGTTTGGCACCGGGTCCAAAGTCCGCCAGGTGGTCCTCCGCATAGTTGATGCCGCCAACAAAGGCGCGGGTGCCGTCGATCACCACGATCTTGCGGTGCATGCGCCGAAACAGATTGGTGCGGTAGCCGCACAGCCGGGGGCTGGGGTCAAACACATGGACCCGCACACCGGCCTGCGTCAGCGCCGAGATGAAGGCCGGCGACAGATCGGGGGAGCCGTAGCCGTCCACGGTGACGTCAATTTGCACGCCGCGCCGCGCCGCCGTCAACAGCGCGGCCTGCAGGGCACGGCCCACCTTGTCCTCAAACAGAATGAAGGTTTCCAGCAAAACTTCGCGCTGGGCCGCCGCAATGCAGGCAAACACCCGCGGGAAATAGGCATCGCCGTTTTCCAGCAGCGTGATGTGGTTGCCGCCCACCCAGCGCCGGTTCATAAGGCGATCTGCGCCGCCAGCGGCGCGTGGTCCGACAGGTGGGACCAGGGTTTGACCGGCAGCACCACCGGCGCATGGCCGATGGCGTTGCGCACATAAATGCGGTCCAGCGACAGCAGGGGCCAACGCGCCGGGAAGGTGCGGGCGGCTTGGCCCTGGGCCTGCACAAAAACCTCGTGCAGATCGGCGCCCTGCGCCAGCACCTGGTGGGCGCGGTGGCGCCAGTCATTGAAGTCGCCCGCCACCACCACCGGCGCGCCGGCCGGTATGTCCTGGCGCACGGTCTCGCACAGCAGGTGCAATTGCCGGCGGCGGTGGGACTCGGTCAGCCCGAGGTGCACACAAATGGCGTGGACATGGCGGTCGCGGTCGGGCAGCTGCAGCACACAGTGCAACAGGCCGCGCCCTTCGGTTCCGTGGATGGACACGTCGCGGTTGTTAAAACGGACAATCGGAAACTTGGACAGCAAGGCGTTGCCATGGTGGCCGTTGGAGTAGACCGCGTTGCGGCCATAGGCGAACTGCGGCCACAGGCTGTCGGCCAGAAACTCGTAATGGGGCACCGCCGGGTAGCCGCTCACCCAGCGCGCATTCCAGGTGTGCGTGCCGGTCACCTCCTGCAGGAACACCACTTCGGCACCCACGGCACGGATCGCTTCGCGCAGCGCGGGCAGCATGAACTTGCGGTTGAACAGGGTGAATCCCTTGTGGATGTTGACCGTGAGCACCGTGATGGAAAGCCCCAACGGCGCCTCCGCCACCGTCTCCTGGCGGACAACTGCACTGAATTTCGCAAGGGCTTCGGGCGAGGGCATGGAGCGGCAGTCCATAGAAAAGACAAGCCCGGAGGTTCCGCCATTTCGCGGCAAGGCGTGAGGCTTTTGTCAAACGCTGACCGACGGGGGTGCGATACTTCCGGGCCTATGACGCCCACCCCGCCCTCCGCACCCCTTGCCCACAACCCTGCTGTGCCGACACCGTTCGCCATGGCCTTTCGTGAGGCCACCCCCGACGACGCGGCCCTGGTGGCCGACTTGGTCAACAGCGCCTACCGGGGCGACAGCAGCCGCCAGGGGTGGACCACCGAGGCCGATTTGCTGCAGGGCGCGCGCACCCATGCCGACGAAGTGCGTGGGCTGATTCTGGCGCCCGACTCGGTGGTTTTTTTGTGCGTGCAAACCCCAGGGCAGGACATCATTGGCTGCGTGCACCTGCAAAAGAAACGGGACGCCGCCTACCTCGGCATGTTTGTGGTGCGCCCCGGTCTGCAAGGTGGCGGCATTGGCAAGCAATTCATGCACAGCGCCGAGCAACGGGCGCAGCAGCTGTGGGGGGTTAAAAAAATCTGGATGACGGTGATCACCGTGCGCCAGGAGCTGATTGCCTTCTACGAACGCCGCGGCTACCAACGCACGGGCCGTTTCCAACCTTTCCCTTCCGACAATGGCAAAGAAACCATGCTGGTGGAGAACCTGCAGTTTGAAGAGTTGGAAAAAATCTTGCCCTAGCTTTGGGGCGGCTGGAGCCCCAGGTAGCGCCAAACCACGGTGCAGATTTCCTGCTCCAAAATAGCGGTAGTGAAGGCGGATTTGCCGTCGATGACGGCCGCGTGCACCAGCGACTCCACCAGGTGGAAAAGGACCAGGCTGGCCAGGTCCAGATCGGTCGGCAAGATATGTGCGCGGTGGACCTGCAACAGGCTTTGGGTCTGGGCGCGCATATCGGCTTCGATGTCGGTGCGCCCCTCCGTCGCATAGGGGCGCGGCACTTCTTCCCCCAAGACCCGGTGCAACTGCGGATCGACCCTGTGCGCCGCAACCACCGCATGCACCAGGATCTTGACCGCGTCCACAGCGCTGGCCTCTGCGGCCCCCCGGCCCACCTCCAGCAACATCGCCAGCATCTGCTCGGCATGGCGGCGGCGCAAGGCCGTGACCAGCGCCTGTTTGCTGGGGAAATACTGGTACAGCGAACCAATGCTGACCCCAGCCGCTTCCGCGATGCGGTTGGTGCTGGCGAGCGCGTAGCCGTCGCGCACCAAAACGCGAGCAGTGGCCTCCAGAATCACATCGACCGTGGCTTTGGAGCGGGCCTGGCGCGGGGCCTTGCGGGGTTTCAGGGGGGGTGGGGTGGGCATGGACGAATGCGAGTAGGAAAGACGAGCAATTGCTCATAATATTGCCACACATTCCTCGTCGCTGAAAGCCGGTACCCATGCCACAACGCAAGCTCATCATGCCCTTGCCCAGCCAGGACTTTGACCCCACCGAAGTGGCCGTCACCTGGCGCATTCTGCGGGCCGCAGGCCACACGGTGGTGTTCGCCACGCCCGACGGGCAACGCGCGCATACCGACCCGCGCATGATCCATGGCGAGGGGCTGGACCCCTGGGGCTGGGTGCCTGTCTTGAAGAAGATCCGCCTGCTCGGGCTGGTGTTGCGCGCCGAATCTGGCGCCCGTGATGCCTACCGCGCGCTGGAGCAGGACCCTAATTTCTTGGCCCCCAAGCCTTATGAGGCACTGCGCACCCAGGACTACGACGGCCTGGTGCTGCCCGGCGGCCATGCCCGTGGCATGCGGCCCTACCTGGAGAGCCGCTGCTTGCAAACCTTCGTAGCCGACTTTTTTGAATCCCTCAATGCCGCGGGCCAGCACAAACCCGTGGCCGCCGTGTGCCACGGTGTTTTGCTGGCCGCGCGCTCTGTCTCCACCCACACCGGCAAGTCCGTCTTGTACGGGCGCAAGACCACGGCCTTGACCTGGAAGCTGGAACGCTCCGCCTGGCACCTGAGCAAGTTTTGGGCGCGGTTTTGGGATTCCACCTACTACCGCACCTACAGCGAAGACCAGGGTGAGCCCGTTGGCTACTGGAGTGTGGAAATGGAAATCAAACGCGCCTTGGCGCAGGACAGCGACTTTTGCGATGTGCCACCGGACGCGGAGCACCATTTTCGCAAGGCCAGCGGCGCCGCGCGGGACCGTCTGGACGACGCCCGTCCGGCCTGGGTGGTGCAGGACGGCAACTATATTTCCGCACGCTGGCCGGGCGATGTACATACCTTTGCCAAGTCCTATGTCGCGCTGCTCCAGGCACATTACGGGAGCATGAGTTCGTGAGGTTTTTTAACTCGCAGATTCAACTACAAAGTGCATCAGTGGGAAGTTTAATCGGAGTCATTCTGAGGCCATAAAAGACCTCGTGGGGTGTGCGCCAGCCCAGACATTTACGAGGCCTGTGATTGAGCCGGTATACCGCATCATTGACAT
>NZ_JAUYQD010000081.1 GCF_030697375.1 Rhodoferax sp.
TGTCGCGCCTCGCCCGCGCCCGCGCCCATGTCAAAGCAGCCCTCGAGGGCGAACGGCCGTCACTGCGGCGGGTGAAGTGATGGCAAGCCTTATGCGTGAAATGCCGAGAGACAATCCGACAGAAGCCGAGAACATTTCGACCGAGAAGAGACAACGACAATGACCGAGCCAAAAATTCCCGTCACCGAAGACGAACTGCACGCCTATATCGACAATGAACTGCCGCCGGAGCGGCGCGGCGATGTCGAGGCATGGCTCGCGGCGCATCCCGACGATGCCGAGCGGGTGCAATCCTGGCGCACGATGGCGGAAGCGCTGCATGCGCGCTACGATTCCGTCGCCGACGAGCCGGTGCCGAAGCGGCTGGAAATCGAACGGCTGGTGCGCGAGCCGCGCCGATGGATCTATGGCGCGATCGCCGCAGCCCTGGTGGCGTTCATTGCCGGCGGCGGCACCGGCTGGCTGGCGCATGGCGTGGCGGCTTCGCCGTCGGCGTTCCATAGCTTGACCGGCGAGGCGCTGGTCGCGCACCGGCTTTACGTGGTCGAGGTGCGTCATCCGGTCGAGGTGCCCGGCAACGAACGCGCGCATCTGCAGACATGGCTGACCAAGCGCTGCGGCTGGGTGGTGTTCGCGCCGGAGCTCGATGCCACCGGATTAAAACTGGTCGGCGGCAGGCTGTTGCCCGGCCCGACCGGGCCCGCCTCATTCCTGATGTATGAGAGCGCATCGGGCGAACGGTTTACGGTCTACAGCGCCAAGGCGACCTCCGAGACGACGCAGATGCGATATGCGGCGCAGGACAAGGACGGCGCGCTGTTCTGGGCCGATCGCGGCGTGGCCTTCGTGGTCAGCGGCAGCAGCGACCGCGACCGCCTGACCCAGGTGGCGCGGCTGATCTACGACGCAACGGAGAAGAACGGGGGGTAGACAAGACCCGTAGCCCGGATGGAGCCTACGGTCGGCGCGAAGCGCCGCCCGATGGCGTAATCCGGGGATCAGTCTCCACGCTCACCGAAGTTCGCGTCACTGGCACGGCCATCGCCGCTCCAATCGGAAGGCAAC
>NZ_JAUYQD010000095.1 GCF_030697375.1 Rhodoferax sp.
GTATCTTGCTATGACCCGCACCCGGTTCGGCACCGCGATTCGCGCCGTGGCGGTCGATCCCTCCGCGGCGCGGCTGGTGGCGATCGACGTCACCTCGATTTCGGCTTTCGCGTTTGCGCTGGGCGGCGCCATGGTGGCCGCGGCCGGCGTGCTGGTAAGCATGTTCCTCACCTTCAGCGCGTCGTCGGGCGTCATCTTCACCATGAAGGCGCTGATGGTGGTGGTGATGGGCGGCGTCGGCAATCTGCTCGGCTGCCTCGTCGCAGGTCTGGCGCTTGGCCTCAGTGAATCCCTGGTGGCGACCTTCGTCGATCCCGGCCTGACGCTGGCAGTGAACTTCGCGCTGTTTCTCGGCGTCCTGCTGGTCAAGCCGGCAGGCTTGTTCGGAAGGGCGCAGCGATGAGCCCGACGAAAATCGCCGCGCTGACGGCAGGTGGCGCGGGCCTTGTGGTGCTGGCGCTGCTGCCGTTCTACGCCGATGCCTATTATCTCTCGCTCGCGATCAGCCTGCTGCAGTTCACCGTGCTTGCCACCGCATGGGGCTTGTTCTCCGGACCGACACGTTACGTGTCGCTGGCGACCACGGCGTTCTTCGGCGTCGGCGCATATACGGTGGCGGTGCTCGGCGAGGTGCTGGCGTGGCCGCTGGTGCTGCTGATCGCGACCGCGATCGGCGCGCTGATGGCGATGATCGTGGGCATTTCCACGCTGCGGCTGAGCGGCCTGCATTTTGTCATCTTCACCTTCGGACTCGCCGAACTCGTCCGCCAATTGGTGATCTGGTACGAGGTCAACAAGACGCGGGTGCTCGGCCGCTATGTGTTCGTCGATATCACCCAGAGCGATATCTACTGGCAGCTGCTCGCTCTCGCGGTTGCGGTATTCGCGATCGGCTGGCTGATCGCCCGCTCGCGCCTTGGCTTCGCGCTTCGCATCATCGGCGAAGACGAGACGGTGGCAAAGCACTGCGGGATCAATGTCACGCTGGCCAAGGTGACGCTGTTTGCGATCAGCGCCGTGTTCATCACCCTGGTTGGCGCGATCATGGCGCCGCGCTGGACCTATATCGAGCCCTCGATCGCGTTCAACCCGACGATTTCGTTTCAGGTCGTGATCATGGCGCTGCTCGGCGGCGCGCACCGGCTATGGGGGCCAGCGGTCGGCGCGATCCCGTTGACCTTGCTGTTCGAGTTTCTGTCGGCGCGCTTTCCCTCTACCTCGACCCTGATCATCGGCGTCGTGTTCCTGCTGATCGTCTACGCGCTGCCCCAAGGCGTGGTCGGATTGTGGGAGCGCGTCAGCCGTCGGCGGCAGCAAGCTCCGCCGGCCGCGCCACAGGTGCAGGCATGACGGCCGCCATGTCCTCTGCGCCCGTGCTGGAAGTATCGGCCTTGACTCGCGCCTTCGGCGGGCTTGTCGCGGTCAATGCCCTCGACCTTGCGGTGCATTCAGGTCAGATTGTCGGCCTGCTCGGTCCCAATGGTTCCGGCAAGACGACGGCGCTCAACCTGATTTCGGGCGTGCTGCGTCCGGACTCCGGCAGCATTCGCTTCGCCGGGCAGGCCATCGAGGGCATGCCGGCCTATCGCATTGCGCGTCTCGGGCTCGCGCGCACGTT
>NZ_JAUYQD010000002.1 GCF_030697375.1 Rhodoferax sp.
GTCGTGTTATTGGCGTAGCTGACGTTGTAGTTGCCCCCGCTGTTGCCGTCATTTACCGTCACCGCCGCCGTAGTCACCGTTTTGTTTCCGCTGCCCACGTTCGCATTCGTGAACGCAAAGCTGCCGCCCGACAGGCTGTCCAACGTGCTGTTGTTGGCGTTGGTGTACAGCGTTCCAGAAGTCACTGTGGCCGTGCCTGATGCCGACAGCGTGCCCTCATAGGACTTGGTGACATCAATTGTGCTGACCGTCAGGTTAGCCTTGTCGATGGTGCTGGTGGTGTTATCGACGTAAACCAGAGCGTTGTAATTGCCACCCGTGTTGCCGTCATTCACTGTCACGCCCGCTGCGGTGACCGTCTTATTGCTGCCCGCATTGGCATTGGTAAAGGCAAACGTGCCGCCACTGAGGCTGTCGCCCACGCCCAGCCCGCTAACTGCCACGGCCGTTCCCGCCACCGCCAAGCTGCCGTTGTAGGTCTTACTCACGTCGCTGGTCTTCACCGTCAGCGTGGCTTTGTTAATGGTGCTCGTGGTGTTGTTGACATAGCTAACGTTGTAGTTGCCGCCCGAATTGCCGTCAGCCACCGCCACATCGACCGTTGATACGACTTTGTCACCCGTTCCCGCATTGCGATTGAGGAACGCAAAGGTGCCGCCACTGATGCTGTCCGACCCGAACAACTGCGTCCCGCTACCCGCAGCCACAACTGCCGTGCCCAGCGCCGACGTTGTGCCACTGTAGGTCTTGGTGACGTTAGATGTGGAAACAGCCAAGTCAGCCTTCGTGATCTTGCCAATGGCACCGGTGATATTCCCGGAACCTGCGTCCAGTTGGTAACCATAGATGGGGACGGCACCTGAATTGGCGCTGGCAGAAACAATGCTCAGCGGATTCACCCTGACCGTCTTCGCATTACCAACATTCTTGTTATCAAACGTTCCTGCCGTACTGAACACCACCGCATCGCCAGACAACAGGCCACTGGTCACGTTGTAGTTGCTTTGCGTCAGAGATGCCGTGTCCGTGCCGTTGTAGGTCCTTTCCAAGGCCCCCGTCAGTGCCACCGTTAGTTCTGGCGCAAGGGTGTAATGCAGGCCGTTACCAGTGCCAAGCACCGTTGTCGTACCGTAAGTCGCGTTGTATTGCTTGTAATCCGGCGACAAACCTCCGGCTGTATCCAACAAGGGGGATGTTGACCAAACCTGCCATATCCCTGAGTCAGCCAGAATGCCGGTACCAATTTCCAGCGCATTCGCACCGACGTTATTGATAAAATTACCTGCGCTTGCCAAGGTGATGTTTGCAGCACCGGGCACCGTGATGGCCTTCTGCAGCACCAAGTTGCCAGTGGTGGTTTTCAACACCACGTTGCCATTGTTAGTGGTAATACCATCCACCAGGCTGGCTGTACCCACTGTCAAAGCCTGGTTGTTAGTGAAGGCCAGAGCGCCGTTCAGCTTTGCCGCCAAGGTGCCAACACGGTTGGCATTGGCGAGCGTAACGCCATTGGAGTTGCGCAGAAGCAGGGTATTTGTGCTCAGCGTAGTGCCACTCACCTGTGTGATATTCAGCGCGCTGGTGTCCGTATCCAGTTCAACGATGACATTCCCCGCATTCACTGTGCCAAGTTGGAGGTTTGTGTCTTCGCGCAGGTGCGCATCCATGCCGATAGCCGTAGCTGAAACGGCACCTGTGAAGGTATTGCCTGCATTGCTTAGGTTCAATTTTCCGGCGCCTGCAATCACTGATCCAGTATTGGACGTGCTTTGCTGCACAAAGAACGACGCAGCGGCAAGATTGAGATCGGTAGATTGCAAAATACCGGTAGCAACGGCTGTGCCTGAATTGGAATACGTGCCTTTGGTCGTAATCTTGACAAGTCCACCGATGTTGTTTGCATCGTTTAGGCTAATTGCAGTTCCATTCGCCACGGCACTGATGCTCTTGCCACCCGCGTCGCTGGTTACAACAACGCCTGAACTCAAGTTTGCACTCAAAATTGACGCACTGGAGGTTGTCGTTCCGTTGTTCGCTGAAGCAACGAGGTCACCATTGCCATTCATGCTCAGGGTAATAACGCCATAAAGCCGAATTTCGTTGTTTGCCGTGCCCGCAGAGCCTCCACCTATCAGGTTATTCGAGGAGTTTCCCTGGATGAATTGGCCCGCGCCGGTCAGATCGAAGTTGCCTCCTATCTGTAGGTAGGCGTCGGCTCCTGAACCATTTGCGTCTGGCCGCTGAGTAACATTGCCCGTGCTATAGAGCGTGAAATCACCGGAGACCAGACTGTTGTCCAGCACGGTCCCCGCCGCCGCGGTATTTTTCAACGCGACATCGTCTGCATTGAACGCGGTCGTGTCGATGGTCAGATTGCCATCAAGCGTGATCGATGCATTCACGGACTGGTTCAGCAAACCGCCGACGGTCAGGGTGACGCTGGAAATTCCTGCGCCGTCGGATATGCCGACAATCTGCAGGGCTGCGCTGTCAACGGATCCTATGGTCAGGCCATCGCCATCGACAAAAGTCAGCGAGGCATTGCCAGACATCAACGCGGCCAGGATATCGACATCATTGCCGGCATGCGTCAGCGTAACGGCGCCCGCCGATTTGATCGCCAACTTGGCCGCTTTGATCGGAGCGGAACCGCTCTGGGTCACGACTCCAGCCGATTCGATGCGAAGGATGTCGAGACTATGCGTACCGCCGATCGCTGCGACAAAGTTCTGCCCGGAGGCGGTCGCCGAGGTCAGGCGCAGGCTGCGCGGGGTGATGTCGGCATCGCTATCGACCGTGCTGGCAAAGCTGATTGCGTTGCCACTGGTCAAGCTCGCGTCGGCGCCCAGCGTCACTGCTCCGGTGTAGCTCTGGGTGCCGGCGCTGGAGATGGCGCTGGTGTTGATTGCGGTCGTGCCACTGACCGACAACGTGGTCAGATTGGAGACGGCATCATTTGCGTCATTGCCGAATACGGCGTTACCAACGATAGACAGGCTGTGGCTCGCGCCAGCCAGCGTGCCGTTGCTCGTCATGGTGCTGGCTGTCAGCGTCGTGTTGTCACCCAGCGTGATGGCGTCGTTGTAAGTCTGCGCACCGGTGGTCGTCACGCTGCCGCCGTTGATCTGCACCGTCCCGGGAGCATCGGTGGCGACACTGGCCGCCGTCACCGCTGCGTTGAGCAAGGTGGTGCCGCTGCTGTTGAGCGCCAATGCGCCCAGCGCACCATTGAGCGCACCGCCCACCACACCGGTGAAGGTGATGCTGCCCGTGCCCGCCGCCACGCTCAGGTCGTTGGCCTCCGTGGCCTCCGAATTCACCGTACTGGCAAACACCAGCGCACTGTCGGTGGTCGTCAGTGTGCTGTCATTGCCGACATTAACTGCCCCGGTGTAGCTCTGCGTGCCGGTGCTGGTGATGGCGCTGGTGTTGATCACGGTTGTGCCACTGACCGACAAGGTGGTCAGATTGGAGACGGCATCGGTTGCGTCATTGCCGAATACGGCGTTACCGACGATAGACAGACTGTGGCTCGCGCCAGCCAGCGTGCCGTTGCTGGTCATGGTGCTGGCTGTCAGCGTCGTGTTGTCGCCCAGCGTGAGGGCGTCGTTGTAAGTCTGCGCACCGCTGGTCGTCACGCTGCCGCCGTTGATCTGCACCGTCCCGGGAGCATCGGTGGTGACACTGGCCGCTGTCACCGCTGCACTGAACTTGCTCAAACCGCTGCTATTGACGGTCAACACATCCAGCGCACGGCTTGCGCCGACAAGACCGGTGAACGTGACGTTCCCTGTGCCTGATGTCAAGCTCAGGTCGCGCGCGGTGGTGTCGCTATCGACACCAGCGGCGAACACGATGTTGCCGATACCGGTATCCGTACCCATGGCCACGTCACCCTTGAGGGTAACCGACGTAGCGAAAGCGATTTGGCTGTTGGTTGTCGCAATGTCGCCGGCCAGCTCGTTGGCGCCGACACCGTTCTGTGTAAAACCGCCGACTGCGGTGATATCGCCCGCAGCAGCCGTGGCGAACACGCCAGCATTGCTGATTTCTACCGTGCCGCCGGCATTGATGGCGGCATTCACATTCAAGACGTTACCGTTGAAGTCGAGGTTGCCGCTCAAACTCACAACACCGCCCAGTGTGGTGATTGCACCCACCTGCTGGGTGAGACTGGCCGCAGTCATCACACCTGCCGTCACCGCGTCTGCCGAAACAATGTTGAGCGCCCCCAACGCCGCGTTGGCGCCAACCGAGCCGCTGAAAGTGATATCCCCGGTACCGGAAGTCAACGTCAGCCCGCGCGGTGTACCCACGCCATCGCTGTTTAGCGTGCCGGAAAAGGTAATGTCACCCAAGCCCGCGCCAGTGCTCATCACGCGGTCGCCTCCGAGCAAAACAGCGGGGCCATTGACTGAAATCGTGCCGCCGGCGGCGCCAGTCGAACTGGTATCCACCGCGCCGCCGATGCGGATTTCGCTGCCAGTCACGCTCACTGCGCCGCCCGCGCCGATTCCCACTCCCTGGGCGGTGGTGCTAGCGATGCTCAAGATGCCATGGGCAAGCAGGGTGATCGAACCCGCCACGGCTTCGGCGGCAGTGGCGTCACCACTGCTGACCAGCGTGCCGGTGTTGACCGCGCCGCTGTTGGCGGTGGTGTTGATGCTGATGGCCCCACCGTTCTTGTACGCACCTGCACCAAAGGTCACGTCGCCTAGAGTGGAAATGGTCACACCGGCCGAGTTGAAGCTGCGTACCGCAGTGGCCGAGAAAGCACCGCCCCGGGTTGAAATCGCCTCATCCACCGACACATTCACGTCGCTGGCGCCTATGTCGATATCGCCGCCCTGCGTGGTGATGCCAATGATGCCACTCTCCCCGCCACCCACGCCGAAATTGGCACCGCTACGGTAGGTGAAGTTTTTATCCTCCCCGGTGATTTTTGCTGCCACCAGATCCACCGCGTTGCCGGTATCCAGCAAGCTCGACGTGTTGAGCGCGCTGATGAGCAGTTTCCCTGCGGTGATTTCGTTCGTGCCATTGGCCTGCACCACCGCGCCGGCGGCAGCCAGGAGCTTGACCGTGCCATCGGCGCCACGGACACCGACACCGTCACCCGCCCCACCACGCGCGGCCACCGTACCGGCCACGGTAAGCGTGTTGCCTGCCGTGGTCAGGGTAATGTTGCCCGCCGCGCCGCCATTGGTGCCGGACGAGGCCGTTGCATCGGTCCCGGATGTGACGATGCCGCCTACGCTCAGGTTGCCGTCCGCCGCAGTACCGGTGGTGCTCAGAATGACCGCACCGCCCGCAGTGCCGTTACTGGTACTGCGGGTATCGATGGTCTGGCCGCTGGAGTCGATACTCGGCGCCGTCAGCGTGATGCTGGCACCTCCGGTCGTGATCCCGGTCGGATTCACTGCGCCAATACTCAAGCCCAGCTTACTGGAGAAGTTCACCGCGCCGGTGGCGTCGGATGCGAAAGTGCTGACTTCGTTGAGCGGAATGCCGGAGCTTGTCGCATTGAGGGTAAACGTCCCAACGCCGGACAGGCCGAGCTTGTCAGCAATGATTGCCCCCGATTGGGTCACCGCATTGCCGGCTGCCAACACCATGCTTCCGGCAGTTTCAATACTGCTGATCACCAATGTATCGCTATCGGTAAAGCGACTGATGGTGGCAGCACCGACCTTGGCCGTGTCCGCGGCATTGCGCACCTTGAGCACCAGCGTGTTGACATCATTGCCCGCTGCCGTTAGTACGATGGCAGCGCCGCTGTTATTCAGCGACTTGACCGTTAGCGTATCTGCGACAACCGCACCGGTACCAAAGGTGATGTCGGTGGAGATGGCAGCTTTTGCGGTCAGGTTGGCGGCGCCGGATGTTTCGATCTGGCTCACTGCCACATCATCTGCATCGCCATAGGTAATCGTGCCCGAACCCACGCCATCATTCGCCACATTGCGGCTGATCAGTTTCAGCTTGTTGACGTCGTTGCTGGCATTGGTCAGGGTAATGCTGCCATTACCGGCGGTGGTGACGGCCATCGAATCCGCCGCCAACACCGAGCCGCTGCCCACCTGTTCGACCGCGCCGACTGCATTCACCGAGAGGGTTCCATTGGTGCTGATGTTGGACAGGTCAGCCGTACCGCCGGAGACGATCGTGATGGCGCCGGCATCTGACTGGTAACTGAAATACTGCCCCATCACCAGACCGTTGCCGCCACTGGCAGTCATGGAGATCGTGCCCGCACTACCGGTTTGCAATTGCAACGGAGAACCAGATGAACCGGTGGAATGGGTCACGGTGGCGCCCACCACGCCGATATTTCCCGAGGTGGAAACGATGCTCTTCGAGAGGATGACTTCCTCCTCTGCATTCACCTGCACATTGCCGGAACCGGTGATGATGGTGTTGTTCACCTGCACATCGCCGGTATTCGTCGTCGTGTTGGCGTGCAGCGCGATATTGCCGGTGGTGGTGGTCAGGTTGCCCGGCGTGCTGAGGTTGCCGTCGAGCGAACGGAACTCAATGTTGCCGCTGCTGGTGGTGATGTTTTCCGTCGCCAGCACCAGTGTGGTACCCGCCCAGGCGGTGATGGAGGTGCTTGCCGCCAACTCGTTGGTCAGCGCGTTCATGCTGAGTTGGTTGGCATCCTGGATGCGCACCTGGCTGCCGGTCGTGTTGACCGTGACCTGGCCGGTGAAATTATTCAACGCGCTGAACAGATCGATATTCGCAGCGCCGCCATAAATGGCGGCGGTCGATGACAGGATGCTCGACGAACTTTCCTGTTCCACCCCCAATCCGCGCAAGGTGATCGCCTGGCCGGTGGCATTCAGGGTCTGCACGTCCAGATCCAGCACCCCATCGGTCGATTGGATTTCGGTGGTGCTGCCCACGATCACCGTGCCAGTGAACTTCAGGCCGGCAGTTCCCGTGCCGCCCTGGTCCTTCAGGGTCATGGCACCGCTGGTGGTGAAGGTGCCCAGGTTGTTGATATTGCTCAGATTGAGCGTCACCACGCCGGCATCGCCCTTGAGCGTAGTGGCTGAAATGACGCCGGTGGTCGGCGTCTGGCTGACCGTTCCGGTCAGTTCCAGGCCATCCATCCCCAGGGATACGGTGCCAGCAGTGGCCGAAATCACATTCAGCGTAGCGTTAGTGGCATTGACGATTTCAATGGCGCTGGCACCGGCGTTGTCGGTCGTCAGCGTGCCGCTGACGGCGATGTTGTACGCGCCACCGCCGCCATCGATGCGGATGCTGCCACCCGTACCGCCCGCACCTGCATTGTCGGCATTCACCACGGAAGCGCTCAACTGGCTGACGCCTTGCCCGCCGAGAAAAATATCACCGGCGGCTAACACGCTGTTAGCGCCCAGCGCCAGCGTGCCGGTGGCGCCATCGCCGGTTGTGGTGCGCAACCGGATGCCGCCCGCGCTGGTCAGGTTCTGGGTGAGGTTCAGTCCAGAGGTGGAATCGTAAATATCCAGGTCGTACTGGGTTCCCACGACATCGCCGACCTTTACGGTGGCCAACTGAACGATCTTGTTGCCGGCATTGGCCAACACAGCAGAACCGCTGATGGCATTGGTCGCAGTGCCCAGGTTGAGCGTCTTGATATCCAGCGCCGTACCGTTGCTTTGAGTGATGTTCCCTGCGATCTGGCCGATGGTCGCCGTGTCGTCTCCCAGCAGCAGGCTGCCGTTGGATGCGGTGATGCTGGGGAGCGCCAGATTGCTGGTGCCGCGAATCATCACAGCCGAAGTGCTGTTGCTGGCGGTCTGGATGGTGCCCAACAGGGTCATCAGGCCCGCTTGTGTGCCATCGTGCCCGGTTAGCGTGATGGTGCCGCCGCTGGTGCCGGATCGGGGAAGGTTCAATGCACCGCCAGTGGCGTTGATCGTGCCCGGCGACTGCAAAATGCCGCGGCCGGTCAACGCAATATTGGCGCCGCCACTGGCCTGGCCACCAGCATAGACATTGTTGGTGGCCAGATCCAAGGCTGCACCCACCGTGGAAATGGTTATTGCACCGTGCGAGTTCTCGATGGTTCCGGCCAGGGTCAATCCGCCCGATATATCCCTCAGGCTGAAAGCAGCGGCGCTGGCGTTGTAGAGATAAAACGGGCCCAGGCTGCCGATTTCATTGTCCTGGTTCAAGGTAATGGCCCCGCGCGCGCTGGGTGTGTCATTGGTCAGCGAGGTAGCGCCACTTTGATTGGGGCCAGACAAGGTGCCCGTGGTGGTCAGGATGCCTCCGGTCTGGTTGATGGTGCCGCTGGATGTGAGCTTGATGCCGTTGGCACCGGCCGCGACTGCGCCGCCCAGGGTCAGGTTGCGGTTGTTGGTGCCATCCCAGTAAGTCTTGATGGCGACAAGGCCGGATGAAGTCAGCGTGCCGGTCGCGTTGTTGCTGAAGGTGCCCGCGGAATTGATCGTGATGCCCGATGCGCCCGCAGATACCGCCGCATTCACCGTGGTGCTGTAGTCGGTCCCGCCAGAACTGTAATTGGGCGCGGAGCTGATCGTGAGCGCGCCAGTGGTGGTCAGCGTACCCGCGCCGCTGGTGCTCACGTAGCCGTACGGCGAGGTGAGACTGATGCCCCCCGTTCCGGCCGAGACAGCGCCCTGGATGGTGGCGGTATAGCCCCACTCGCCGCTACTCGCCTTGAGTGTGACACCCTTGCTGACATTGGAGGCTGTCACCGTGCCGGTGCTGCTGACGGTCAATGCACGGCGACTTTCGACACTGATATCGCCCCCCGTTGAAAGGAGTGCACCTTCCACAACCAAGGTACGGTCCTGGTTGTAGATACTGAAGTTTCCGCCAGAGGTGAAAGCACCAATACGGTAAATCTGATTTGTGTTGTTCAGCGTCACAGACCCCGCCACCGAGCCGATCAGGTTGACGCCATCACTGTTTGCGGTGATGTAGCTGGTCTGGGTCACGTTGCCCGTCAGCGCGGTACCGGGCGTGGTGAGGGAGCCACCAAGAATCAGCCTGCCGGTGCTGTAAACCTCCACCCGCTGCAGTTGAACGTTGTTGGCGCTCTGGACGAAGATGTCATTGCCAACGCCATCGTTATAGAGGCGGTTGGTGAGGGTGATATTGCCGCCACCGCCATCGAGAATGATGTCGCCGCCACCGCTGTGGTGAGATTGGATGTCAACCGCGCTGGTGATGCCCCCCGCGCCCGAGGTCAGTTGCACACCCTTGGCATACATGGTTCCGCTGGTCAACGCCAGCGCGCCAGTGGCCGTGATCTTCACGATGCCGGCGCCACCGTAGTGGCCCTCAATGGAGCCGGAACCTGTAAAGCCCGCCGCACCTGCGGTCAGCTCCATGCCTTTGCCGCGGTTGGTGCCGGAAAGCGTCATCGCGCCTTCCGTCGTGGCCTTTAAAAGGGTGTCGTAACTGCCATCGTAAATGCTTGTCAAGCTCAGCCCATTGACTTCACTGTCCTTGTCATAGATCGTGATGGCACCGCCGCGTTCGACATACCCTACCGATAGGATTTCGTTATTGACAAGCGAGAGATCGACGACGCCGGAACCGCTGTTCTGGCGGATGTCGAGCGCGCCGATTTTCAATTGCGTGCCGGCGGTTTGTCCAATAACACCGTAAGCCCTGCGGTAAGCTGCACCGTTGTGCTCATGGTTACCCAGGCGCAGACCACCACGTGCACCGCTGCTGCCAATGGTGATGTTGGGCAGCGTCAGTGCATTCAAGTCGGCCAAAGTCACGGCACTGGCGTTTGTGCTCGCAGAAACAATCGATCCAGCCATCGTCACATCACCACGGAGGCCTAAATTGGCGTAGTCACTCCCCCAAATGGTGACAAATCCCGTTGCAGTAACAGCGGAGCCAGCCCCCTGAGTTACCCCTTTCCCTTGAAGTAACACATCGCCCGCAGTCGAGGTAATGTTCCTGCTGCCCAGCACCAACGCACCGTTACCGGTCATCAATGTGACCGTGGTGGCGCTGACATTGCCAGTGAGCGCCATGCCAGCGGTGCGCCCTTTGGCGCGCACATCCAGACTGCTACCCACAGAAAAGCTGCCCAACTGGTCAATGATGTTGTTGGTACTGGTGACCGTGATGGCCGCCGTCGTCGCGGCCGACAGGGTTTTGATGTCGATCTCGTCCAAGCTCCAATTCGGAACATATTGGTACAACGCGCCATTGACTGCATCGTCGGTTGCCAAGCCGGCGGATACCGTGCTGGCTGTAGCGCTATTGGCTGTGATGCTGGTGATGGTCTTGAAAACGCCGGTAGTCGTGACCGTACCGACATTGGCTCCTGCAATATTTTCCACCAGGGGGTTACCAGCCGCATCGGTGCCTGTCACGGTGAAGCCCACAGTGCTGTCGTTACCGGCGCTAGTCAAGGTAACGGTGTGGGCTGTGCGCAAGCGCAGGTTCGCAGACACCAGCTGCACCGCGCCAGCACCACTCAATGTTTGCGCAAAACCGATGGCACCGGTTCCCGCCACCAGCCCCACCTGCCAGGTGCCGGTTTGCGCCTCTAGTGAACGCAGACTGACGGCATTGCCGCCACCGCCTGCATGGGTGATTAGCACGGCAGGCGTATTCAGGGTATCCGCATTGGTGGTGAGCAAACGACCATACAGCTGCACCGCGCTGCCCCCGCCATCGACTCGAATCTTGCCACTGCCAGCGTTGAGAACGCTGTCCGTGAGTGACTGCGTCACACCAACGCCTGTCAACGTCATCAAGCCGCCATTGCTGGTCATGTCGGTGGTGGCGCCCAAGGTGAGCGCGCCAGCACCTGCATTCAGCAAAATTTCACCGCCAGCGGTTGTCAGATTTGCATCGGAGTAGAAGCCAATGGCGCCGTTGGGTGCACTGACATAAATGGGGGCGCTTGCCTGGGCCAGGACAACATTTGAATTCAGGGTAATGTTTTGGTCATTGCTGTAGTTGTTGGCCAAGCCGGTGGTTGCAAGTTGCAACCCGATGGCACCATCGTAATATTGAGAATAGGTGCTGCTGCCAACGGATAGCTGTCCCGTGTTATTTAACGCAGTCAGGCTCTTGGCTGTGATGTAACGGCCGACTGTCAGATCGGTGCCGGTGCTGACCAGGATGTCACCCAGCTTGGTTGCATCGCTGGCACCGGTACCCCCCACATCCTGGCTCACCGCAATGGCACCACCACCGGCACCATTGAAAGTAAGGTTGTTGCGTTCCGTATTCTTGCTGTACAGCGATTGCGAAATACTGATGGCCCCCGTGCCGCGGGTCAACGTGATGGCATCGTCGAGGTAGACGCTGGGGGTAGTCAGATTGACCGTCCCGTTACCGGCCAGCGTATGGATGGTCATGGCGCCGGAACCATTGGCGACATCGTCGTCGCCCAGGCGAATCTGGCTGCTGGCGACGACGCTGACACCCGAAGCTGCATTCGTGGTCACATTTTCTTCGATGTCGGCACGGGCGGATGACGATACGGCCAAGGAAGACAACACCGCCAGGCCGCCAACCGTCCCGTCGAACAACACATCGCCGGTACCCGCCGTGACGGTCAGGCTGCGGGATGTTCCGTCGGAATTGATGGTTGACAGGAAAGAAATATTGCCCGATGTGGCGCCGGAAGAAACCACCCGGTTGGCGGTCAGCACCACCGGCGTCGTTAACTCAATATAGCCACCCAACCCTTGGGTGGCTGCACCGACGTAACCACCGCCAATGGCATTCAGGTCGCCGTTCAGATTGATGTTGGTGCCACTGGTCGCACCAATGAGAATGCTACCTGCATTGCCCCCGTTGCGGTTGGTGGTCGCACCAGCGGTGGCAGCGCCGCCCGTGGTGGTAATAGCGCCGACATTGATATCGCCCGCGCTGGCAGACAGCGTGACCGCAGCCGCGTTGCTGCCAACACCCAGGGAGTTGCTGGCGCCCGTGGTGGTGGTGTCCTGCAGGGTGATGGTATTGGCAGCCGTCACCGTGACCGTGCCCGAAGCCGTACCGGTATCGGTGTCCGCGGTTGTCGTGATATTGGCGCCGGTATTCGCCGTGACCGCCCCTGTTGTAGCGGTCAGGCTGATATTGCCGCCCTTGGTGCGGATCGCATCGTTGATGGTGATCGATGTGCCCTTGACAGTGACGATACCGCTGGCCTGACCGCCTGCACCCGCGTTGCCACTGATGACATTGCCGCTGGTCGAATCAAAGGTGATGGCCCCTGTGCCGTCGTTGCCCAAGGTAATGGCGCCGCCGGCGCTCACCGCTGCGAAGGTCAGATTGCCATTGAGATCGGCAAGCGAAGCCCCGCCCACACCATCGGCGGAAATAGAAACCGCGCCGACCGACGAAATCCCCCCCGTCAGCGTGATATTGCCCGCCGAACCGGCCTTGGTGGTCAGGCTGGCGGTGCCCGCCGAATGCAAAGCGCTCGAACCGGTGAGATGTCCATTGGAGGTGATGTTGACGCCACCAGTGCCCGTACCCGTGACGGTGCCCAGCAATGTGGCTTGATTGTTGTAAAACGAGATGCTTCCTGCATCACCCGAGGTGATGGAAACCGCGCCGCTCAACTTGTTGTCCACCGCGCCCAGGGTGACGCTGCCGTGGCTGGAACTAAAAGATGACGTACTGGCAACCTGGATATAACCCTGCGTCACGCCTGCAGCTTCAATGATGTCGCCATACGCAGAAGCGACGAGATTGCCGCCCAGCAAGTTGATCTGCTTGCTGTTGGCCAGGGTGATGGCGCCGCTGGCACCACCGGTACCCGCGGTCAGTGTCAAGTTGCCATTGAAGGCGTAGACGCTGGCATTGATATCGATGTTTCGGTAAGCTGCAAGCGTCAGTGTGTAAGTGGAGAACCAGCCGATATCGTTGGCGACGGTGATATCGCCACTCTCCGCGCCAGAACTGCCGGTCGTCACCGTGACGTTGCCGCTGGCCAGCGCATTTTGCAGGGTGGTGACGCTCAAAATAGAGCCGGTCCCAGTGGCATCGAACGGGGTTGCACCACTGACATTGGTATCGCTCCCTGTGCTGATCGTGAGGTTGTACGGGTCCAGCAAGAGCATCCCCGCTTCGCCCATCGGGGCCTTTAAATCCACCGTCCCCAGGAAGTCCAGTACCCCTTTGCCCGAAACTTCGGCAAAGCCACCATCCCCGCCCCTAGCCCCACCTTGGGCACTGATATGCCCTAAGAATCGGGTAGCACCATCAGCCCACACAATCACCTTGCCACCCTCACCGTTTTCTGTGGCATCCGCATGAATGGTGGTATTTGAACCCACATAGGTCGCACTGGCATTGGCGATATCAGGGTTCTTGCCCTGGTAGTCCCCCCCCACCAGCACAAAACCGCCACCGGTGGCACCCGAAACATCAATAGCGGTACCGTCAAACAATCCCACATGATCGGCAGTCAGGGTGACGCTACCGCCTTGGCCACGCCGGCTGGAACTGCGCAATTGGGTGGAGCCAAGCAAGGCGACCGTGGGATGATGGTCTGGTGCCTCTGGTGCCAGTGGTGTGTTTACCGGCGCCTGGGTGCCACCATCTATACGAATGGTTCCACCGGCCGCAGTTCCAGAGGTGCTAATGGCAGCATCTTGCACGGTCACATTGTCTGCCGCCACAATGGCAACGCTGCCGCCCTGCCCCTCGGACACAGATTCAGCCGCAATGTTGCCACCCAGGGTGATGTTTTGCCCCGCTTGCAATGTGATGCTGCCGCCATTCGGACCCGATACGTCAAGCGCGCCACGGTCCGTCTGGACGATGTTAGTGGCAGTCAGCGCAATACTGCCACCAGACGACGGCGGTTCCGCCACGGTCTGCACAGATACGGCACTCACGATGCCACTGTTGACGATCTCGGGGGCGCTCATCGTGATGCTGCCGGCCGGGCTGCCGTCGGCTCCGGCATTGGCGCTGATGGTGCCGGTGTTCTCGATGCGATCACTCGCCTCCAGCACAATGCGTCCGCCCTTGAGGGACAAGCCGGTTGCCTCCAGTCGGCCCGTGTTTTTCACCACGCCACCCTGCAGGCGATCCAGGGCACGGGCGGACAAGACGATCAGGCCGCCAGGAGCCAACACCGCGCCCTTGTTTTCCACCAAAGCCCTGATGGCCGAGGGCTGGACGGTAAGCGATGCCAACGTATTGTTACCGTCAAAGTTCAGGGTGATCGACTCGCCCGAGGCCATTGCCACCGTGCCCAGTTGCGCGATGATGACGCCTTCGTTACGCACCTCCGGTGCCAGCAGAGCGATATAACCGCCGAGTGCTGCGCGCAGCTCACCTTCATTGACCACGCTGCCGGTGGCACCGTTGCGGGCAAAGGTGGCCTTGCCCGCCATGAAGTCGGCATTGCTGATGCCATGCGTGGTGGCCGTCAGGCTGCCCACGTCCACCGAGGCGCTTTTGCCAAAGTGCACCCCGTTGGGATTGCTTAAAAACACCTGACCAGGCGCAGTGATCTTGCCAAAGATCTGACTCGGATTGGTGTCGAGCACCCGGTTGAGCGTGGCTGAACTGCTGTTGGGCTGGTTAAAGTTAACTTGCGCTGCGCTGCCCAGATTGAACGTATTCCAGTCGATGGCCGCACGCTGCGAGCTCTGGTCGATATTGAGCACCGCGCTGCCGGGCACAGTGCCGGGGTTGATCACGGCAGCGCCGGCCGTCACCACGCCGCCGGTCGGCAACTGGGTGTCGGCGGGGACCGCCCCAGGGGGCCCGGCATGTGCAGGCAGGCTCAGACCCAAAGCAGCCAGCAAAGGCGCGAGCAAGACACCGGCTCGCACGCTGCGTTTGCCACGGCCGCGTGAAATCTCCGAAACAGCGACCCAGATGCCTAGCACTTCGTTCCAAACCAGGCGAAAAATGCGGTTCATGCTTGCGTGTGCGCTCATAGGATGCTTTCGGTGAATGGTTCATTCAATGTCGGCGTATGGGACGGTCTACGTCTTGGTTCGCTTTTTGCGGGGTGGCTTGGGAGTCGGCGCAGCTTGCGCCGGTGAGGCCTGCGGTTGGCGCCGCAACAGCCCCAGCAGATTGCCCAGCGACAACAGGTGGGCGTAGATCCAACCCAACTCGCCGCTGGCAAACCAGTCTTTCAATGTGGCTTCCGGCAGCGCCTTGAAGCGCGCTTCGTCAACCATCAAAAACCCCTGTAGTGCCAAGCTGCGTCCATCACTCAAATCAGCCTGGGCATGGGCGTCTATCAACAGGTCGGCGGCTTCGAGGCGATCAATAAACAGCTGTGTGAGCAGTGCCTGGCGCTGGTAGTCACTCAAGAGCTGTACCACCTGCTGCAGCGTCGCGCTGGGTTCGCCGTTGTCTTC
The DNA here is from genome assembly GCF_030697375.1 of Rhodoferax sp. Lineage (GTDB taxonomy): Bacteria > Pseudomonadota > Gammaproteobacteria > Burkholderiales > Burkholderiaceae_C > Allorhodoferax. Next base: position 15,336 of record NZ_JAUYQD010000002.1, read on the forward strand.
GAACAAGGCCATACCCTCGGTGTCATTCAATGCCGGACAGGTTTGATCAAAGCATACGGTGAGTTGTCCGGGTGCCGTTTCGGCAAACACAAACGGGTAGCGCCTTGCATAGGCCGGCACATACTGGGCATTCCACTGACCCGCAGTATCAATATAGAGGTTACCACCGCCAGGCGCCCCCGTCAGCACAACGGGAACCAGCCTCTGAGCAGCGTTGCGCAGGAACGCAATGGGATATTCCCGAGCCGCTTGAGCGAACTCGGCACACAGCAACGGGACCGCGGGCGAGCCCGCGGCAAAGGCCATATTACCCAGGGGACGCAGCTTGAGCTTGGCATGCAACTCGCGGTCGAGTGTGACAACTTGTTGGTAGAACAGCAAAGAGGACATGGGTGATCTCTTCTTGGATGAAGGTTTCAAAACGGCATACTGGCTTGCAGCCAGAAACGGTTGACGTTCAGCGAGCCGTCCTGGTCATTGCCGTTGGGTGTGGGGTTGGGGTTATCGCCAATGCGATGCGCCAGGCTGGCTTTTACGCTGAGGCCAACGGTCGATGCCCAGCTAAGGGACAGGCCCACCCCCTTGAGGTCGTAACTGTTGAGCGCGGCAGCGCCGGCGATGCTGTTGTTTTTGTTGACCAGCACAGAACCCCAGTCATAAAACCCAGTCAAGGTAAAGTTGTCAGGCAACCGCGTGCGGACTTCCAGATTCAGCAAACGCCCTTCCGAGCCTGCGCCTTCGCTGGCCGGGTAGGCGCGTACACCACTCGACCCGCCCAGGTAGAACTTCTCTGAAGAATCCAGATTTTTGCTGGCTACCTGCCCTGACAAGCCGGCGAACAAGGAAACGGTGTCGGTCAATACCTGCTGCCGGGATGCCCCGAAGCGCAGCTTATTAAAACCGTCGGCGGTCTGGGTGCTTGCTGCGTCGGCAGCTTCATTGGGCGAGCCGGAAAGGTCCACACGGCCTTGTACGAACGCAATGTTGGCGGTATTGGCTCCGCCACCACCTAAGTTGTCGAATACGTTGCCGTTCAGGCCCACGCTCGCGATTTGGGTTTTGTAGCGCGTGGTGCTTGCACCGGCCGACCGGTTATCGAAGCTCTTTTGATCAAACGTGAATGCGAAATAGAGATTGTTTTGCCGTGAGCGCACCAGTGGATAGTTCGCATCCACACCGCTCGTGGTGGATGTACCTTGTGCATCCAGCGCCGAGGCATCTGGCGTCACCACCTTGTATGACAGGTGCGAGGCATTCACACCCAAGCGCCAGCCCTGGTTGCCCACCGGCAGCGAATACGCAGCGCGCAGGTAGTCACTGCCTTGGGTGTAAATCAGACTGGCACTGGCCAGATCACCCAAGCCCAGAGGGCTGTTCAGATTCGCGTTGCCAGAAATTCGATCTGATCCGGTGGATCGGGAGCCGGTGTTATCGGCAGTGATCTCACCCGTGATCAGGCTGCTATCGGCCACATCCAGCACCAGGTCGGTCTCGGCCTGGTTTTGACCTTCGCTGAGTCGGCCGCTTGCGTTCAGGCCGGGCAGGTCATCTATCAGCAGCAAGGCGCGGTCCAGTAAATCGCCATTCACCGGCGTACCCAGCGGCTGCGCGGCTTCGACCATGCTTTTCAATGTCGCTGCGGAAATCCGCTTGCTCTCACCCTGTAGTTGCACGGCGCCCAACACGGCTTCCACAACCTGGATCGTCACAATCCCATCCTGAATGTCCTGCTGTGGCAAATAGACACGCACCACCCAACCGGCCTTGCGGTATGCCGCAGCCACCGCAATAGCGGCGTTTTGCAGCTCGGAAAAGTTCAAAGGGCGGTTCAGAAAATCACTCACCGAGGGCACCAGTTGCTCAGCGCTCAGAAGTGTGTTGCCAGCAAAGCGGAACGCGGTGACCGTGACGGTGGCGCCCCCCAATGATTGCAGGGGCGGGGGCGGCATGAACTGCGGCGCCGACTGGGGTGGCAGCGGCACTGGGCGCTGTTGTTCAATCTGCTTGAGCAATGCCCCTGCATCAGGCGTGGTCTGTGCGCTCGCGATGCCGCCACCCACCAGCGCTACGGCAATGGCACACACCGCGGCATGCGGTTTGTGCAACGTGTTGGACTTGTTCACGGGATGGTCCATTTGCTTTGAAGAGGGCAGGCTGAGCGCCAAAGCGGACGGATTTTTCATGTTGCTCAACCCTCCCCGTTGACGGTTTAAATGAATCTAATTGATATGAATCAGAATCTAGCGGTTTCAGCGAAATTTTGACTCTCAAAAACTCTCAACTTTTGAGAGTTGTTTGAAAACAGGCCACCAGTGTTGGGGAGGATGGGCTCAAACCCCACCAAAACTGGGGTAAACCCCAGCCGTTTAAGCCGCTGTTTTCGCTGGGTTAATTGACAATGGACCATACCTACCCATTTCCAGACAACACCGCATGACTGAACCACGATGCCGCTGGCGATTTCGCACCATGCTGACTTGCGTGCTGCTGATCTCGGCGGGCATTGCCTGTGCTGCGGAATCCGTCACCCAGCAACCCAAGACTGCCCCTGCCTACCTGACGTTTGAGCTGTGGTTTTTGTACCTGCTCGCCGCCTTCCTGGTCCTTGTCGGTGCCATGGGCATTTACATCCACCATCTCAATCGCCGCCTGCGGCAAAGTTCAACGCAGTACCGGACACTGACCCAAACCATGGTTGAAGTAGTCTGGACACTGGACACCGACACCTTGCGCTTTTCCTATGTCAGCCCTTCTGTGCAGAAACTGCGGGGCTACACGCCAGCCGAGGTCATGGCCGTGGGCATCGAGGCGGCCCTCGCTCCCCAGCAGCGGCAGAAAGTTTGTGCGCTGATCGCCAAACGCGCTTCCGACCTGCGGGCCGGAACGCTGGAATCCGACAATGTTTTTGTCAACGAGTTGGAGCAGCCGCGAAAAGATGGGGGCAGCGTATGGACCGAGGTGGTCACACACTACTGCATCGACCGACACAGCGGCAAGGTTGAAATTCATGGTGTCACGCGCGACATCTCTGAACGGCGCAGGAACGAAGCCGCCCTCGCCCAGACACTGCAACACCTGGAACGCGCAGAGTCCGAAGAACGGCAATTGCTCTCGATGGCCTCCCATGAATTTCGCACGCCGGCCGCCATGATCAAAGCCTCGTTGGATTCCCTGTCCATTTTGAAAGACCGTATCCCCCCCGAAGTAGCCCAGCGCCTGGAAAACATTGGCCTGGCCAGCCTGCGCCTGACCAAACTGGCCAACAACCTGATTTCCAACGACCGTTTGCAGGAGCTTGTTCTCACACACACAAAAAAGAGCATTGAACTCAAGCAATTGGTGCACGAGGTCGTGAGCCAATATCCGACTCAGGACGCACTGCGGGTCCAGTTACCGGAATATCCCGTGCTGTTCAATGCCGACGCAACCCTGCTGGACATTGCGCTGCACAACCTCATCGACAATGCCCTGCGCTACCATGCCACGCCTGACACACCGATCTGCATATCTCTGAAAAAATGCAGCGATGCGACCGGCCAGTGGGTCGAACTCCAGGTGGCGGACCAGGGGCCGGGCATTGCGGATGACGAAAAAGAAAAGATCTTCCAGCGCTTTTACAGCTCCAAGGGGGGGGCGAACGACGGCCTGGGCCTGTCAATCGTCCACTTCGTAGCCCGTGCCCACAACGGGACCGCCACTGTTATTGACAATACCCCTCGCGGCTCCGCGTTTGTCATCAGACTGCTTGAGACAAACCCCTTGCAGCCCAACTAACCCTCACGCCATTCTTCTTGACTCTGCGCATCATGAAACCTGCATCCTGGTCACCCTCAGAAGCCCATAGCCCGGATTTCACCGTATCCATCGTGGAAGACGAACCGGTGTTGCGCCAGGAAATAGCATTCCAGCTAGACCACATGGGGTTTTCGGTAAAAACATTTGATTCAGCGCCCGCCTTTTATCGTTATCTGGCAGTACGCCCCCGCACCATTGCCGTGCTGGACATTGGCCTGCCAGGGGAAGACGGTTTGTCGATTTGCCACTATTTGCGTGCGCACGACACCCAGATCGGCATTGTATTTTTGACGGCACGGGGGCTGCGCGAAGACCGCCTGGCCGGATTGGCCGCGGGCGCCGACGCCTACCTGGTCAAGCCGGTGGATATGGAGGAATTGGCACTGATACTCAAACGCCTGGCGCTTCGCTTTGATCTTCACCCTCATCCGGTACGACGGCAGGATGACTTCGCCACGGGCGACTGGTCCATCGAGCCGGGCACGGGCTTCATCACGGCCCCCAATGGGATGAATGTTCGGATATCTGTGAGCGAGGGGCAAATATTGCGTGCCTTGATGAACAAATCCGGCTCGGCCTGCAATCATGCCGAACTGGCAACCGCGCTGGAATTGCACCCGGAAGAATTCAGCAAACACCGGGCCGAGGTTATTGTCAGCCGGTTGCGCAGCAAAGTGGAACGGATAACCGGACTCAGCCTGCCATTGCGCGTGGTGCGTGGGGTGGGGTACAGCATGACCACCAAATCGTGCGACCAAGAACCTGTGCGCCAGCAGGAAATCTCCTGATCACTATAAACCTGCAAACACACGCTGGAGGTTCCCCGCTTTTTTTCAAGAGAAATATGGCTACAGACCCCGTGTAATGTGCGCAAGCAGCTACTAAAAATATAGCAACTGTGGGTACCGTTTCAGGCGAAATGTGGCCGCCAGACCTTGCTGGCACAGGTTTGTGGAGGCCGTTGCCAGTGGGGTGAATGGTTCCGCTCATGTCCCCCGAACCGGGCTGCGCCCGGTTCTCCTCCTTTACTTCGCTGCACCATCCACCCCACTGGCAACGGCAGCCAGCAATGTTGGCCGACGCAGGGCGGCGTGGCGCTCAGCGCAGTGAGGTAAAGGAGGAGCCCGCAGGGCGGGGGACACGAACGGAGTTGAGCGCCACGCCGCCCTGCGTCCCGCGTGCCTTCTTGGGAATGACTGCAATGGGCCTGAAGCGGCTGTCCCCCCCGCCAACTGCTTTCTGGCTGCGCTATTCCCTAGCAGTCCGACGTTGTTCGTTGCGGGCCAGCCGAATGCCCATCGCGGCGACAGGCAAACAACCTACTCCACGCTGACGCCCTGCCCCGCCTCTTCATGGGTTTGCCCATCCCGGATGTGGTAGATGCGCTTGAACGTGGGGATGATTTTCTCGTCATGGGTCACCACGATGATGGCCGTCTGGGCCTGGTGCGCCATGCGGTTCAGGATACGCACGACAGCCAGGGCACGCTCGCTGTCCAGCGGTGCGGTGGGCTCGTCGGCCAGGATCACGGGCGGCCGATTGGCCAGCGCGCGGGCAATGGAGACGCGCTGCTGTTCCCCACCCGAGAGCTGCGATGGCTGCGCGTGTGCGCGGTGTGCCACATCCAGCGCGGTCAGCAGCTCCAGCGCGCGCTCCCTGGCCTGGGCATTGGGCTGGCCCGCCAGCATGGGCAGCAGGGCCACGTTGTCGATCACATTCAAAAAGGGAATCAGGTAGGGGGCCTGAAACACAAAACCGATGCGGTCCCGCCGCAGCGCGCGCAGGTCGCGCACCTTCCAGGCATCGTCGTAAATCAGGTCGCGGCCCAGTTGCATGCGGCCCGACGTGGGCTCGATGATGGCCCCCAGGCATTTGAGCAAGGTGCTTTTGCCCGAGCCCGATGGCCCCACCAGCCCCACCACCTCACCGGGGCTGACCTGCATGTTGACGTTTTTCAAGGCTTCGACGGCGGTGTCGCCGTGGCCGTAGACCTTGCGCAGCCCTTCGATCAGGATGCCACCCAGCGGCAGCGCAGTGGAAAGGTTCGCGCTCATCCTATGGCCTCTGCTGGGTCCACCTTGAGGGCCACGCGGATGGCCAGGGTACTGGCCAAGGCGCAAATGAGGATAGTGGCCAACAACCCGGTTAGGGCGTCCTGTGTCAGCAGCAGCACAAACTTGGGGAACACCGGCGCCCAGAGGGTGGCCGCTACTTTGCCCACCACAAACCCGATCAGCCCCAAGCCCAGCGCCTGCTGCAGGATCATGCTGGCAATGGTGCGGTTGCGGGTGCCAATCAGCTTGAGCACGGCGATTTCGCGGATCTTGCCCAGCGTCATGGTGTAGATGATGAAGGCCACAATGGCCGCACTCACCACGGCCAGAATCACCAGAAACATGAAGATTTGTTTGGCCGCCGTGGCGATCAGCTTGGCCACCAGAATTTCTTCCATGCCTGCGCGCGTGAACACCTGCAGGTGTTTCCAGCGGCGCAGGGGCTCCGCCACTGCTTCGGGGTCCCATCCAGGTGCCAGCTGCACCAGGATGGCGTTGACGTTGTGGCTGCTGGTTTGCGACGCTTGCACCGCATCCAACAGGCCCGGCACGCCGGGGCGGTTGAACGCCGGGTTGGCCGCCGTACGCACGCGGTCGTTCACGATGGCGTCGTTGTCCTTCAAAAACTGGGCCTCTTGCGCATCCTTGAGCGGAACAAACACCATGGGGTCGCCGCCCGAAGAGACCATGCGCTGGGTCAGCCCGACGACGGTGTAGTCGTGGCGGCGGATGCGGATGTGCTCCCCCAGCGAGAAGCCGGTCTTGACATCCGCCACCGCCTCGTAGTGGCTGCGCGTGAGCTGCCGTCCGGCCAGCAGGTAACTGGGTTCACCGGGCAAGCCGCTCTCTATGCCGACAACCATCACGCGGGTGTCGGTGCCGCTGGCAGCGCGCACCTGCATGGTGAAGTAGGTGACGTTGGCCGCTTGCGCGATGCCGGGCATACCGCGCACGCTGCGCACCACATCGTCTTTCAGGCTGGAGGACTCGGCATAGGGCCCTTGGGTGTCTTTTTGCACCACCCACAAATCGGCGCGGCTGTTGTTGAGCAGCGCATGGGCATCGTCCACCATGCCACGGTACACCCCCGCCATCGTCAGCGTCACGCCAATCAGCAGACCCAGGCCCAGGCCGGTCAGCACAAACTTGCCCCAGCTGTGGGCAATGTCACGCCCCGCAAGGCTGATCATGGCGCGCGCCCTTGGGCCGCGGTCTTCACCAGTGCGTCCACCACCTTCACCCGCGCCCCGGCGGTGAGCGCCTTTTGGCTGTAGACCACCACGGAATCACCGGCTTGCAGGCCTTGCAGCACCTGCACCTGTCCCTCCAGGCTGCTGGCCCCGAGTTGCACCGGTGCAAATTCCGGCTTGCCATCCTTGATACGCCACACACCGACCTGCCCTTGCACGCGCTGCACACTGGCGTTGGGCAGCAGCAGCGAGGGCGCGGTTTCCGGCAGTTGAAGGGTCACTTCCGCAAGCTCGCCCAAGGAGGCGGCGATGGCCTTGCCTGCGGCGGGCACGTCGAAAGCCACCTGCGCAATCCGCTCCTCCGTCACGCTGTCGGCCAGCAGATCGACCCGCGCGACCTGGCCGGCAAGCGGCGAATGCGGTTGTGAACGCAGCACGATGCGGGCCGGCAGCCCCATCGCAAGCCCTGCGGAGCGGCCCTGATCGACCCGCAACTTCACCCACACGCTGGAAAGGTCCACCAGGCGCAGCACCGGCTGCCCGGCCACCACCGTACTGCCGGCCTCGGCATCGCGGCTGGTCACCACGCCGTCGGCCGGGGCCAGCAGCCGCAGGTTGCCCCGCTGTTGTGCCAGTGCGGCGCGCTCGGCCTGGAGGCGGGCGAGGTCCTGGCCCGCACCAGTCAGATTGGCCTGCGCCGTTTGAAGCGCGGCGTCTGCAGAGGTTTTTTCTAGCAAGCGGGACTCCAGTGCGCCGGAGCTGATGAAGTTTTGGGCCGCCAGATCCTGGTTGCGCTTGGCATTGGTATGGGCCAGCTCACGCTTGGCCCTGGCGTCGGCAACCTGCGCCCCGGCTGCGGACTGCGCACTCCCCGCCCGCGCGACCGTCGCATCCAGGGCCTTCAGGCGCTGGTCCAGGTCCACCGCATCCATTTCGGCCAGTAGTTGCCCCGCCTTCACCACCTCGCCCACATCAACCCGCACGCCCAGTACCCGGCCGGCAACCGTGGGGCCCACCATCCAGCTGCGCCGCGCCTCCACCGTACCGATGCCGAAAATGGCTGGCCGCAATCGCCCCTCCTGTACCGCGGTGACCGTGACTTGCAGCGGAGCCAACGGCCCCGCATGGAGTGCCATGTAGCCGAGCACGCCCAGCACCAACAGCGCCAGCACGGGCAGGCCCAAACGTTTCAGCACGATAGATCGGTTCACGGTGTTTCCTTCAATGTGATTCCACGGAGGTAGATCGCAAACACCCCTGGCGCCTGCGCAGCAAGGGCCTGCACTTGGCCACTGAGAAGTGATTGCATAACCAAACCTTGAACGGCCCCCAAAAACAGCACCGCCGCAGACGGCAGGTCGGTATCGGGTGGCAGCAGCTTCTGGGCGATGGCGCTTTGCAGCAGGCCCGTGACCAAGGCGCGGTGCTTCTGCATCAATGCGCGCACCGCCAATTTGAGTGCGGTCTCCTGGGCGTGCTGCAGTTCCTGAAAAACGATACGGGGCACCCCCGGATTGGCAACCACAAAGTCCACATGCGCGATGAATACTTGTTGCAGAGCCGTCAGCGGGTTCACGCCCCCGGAATCCCCGTTTGGAGCAGTTGCCGCCGAATTTAACTGCTGCATCAAATTGTCGGAAACCCAACCCAGCACCGCAAGCCAAATGGCCTCTTTGCTGGAGAAGTGCCGAAAAACGGCGCCTTGGGTGATACCCACAGCCTCCGCCAGATCACCCGTGGTGATGTCCGCCGGGTTGCGCTGCGCCGCCAGCAACAGCGCCGCGTTTATCAGGCTGGCCTGCCTGACATCCGTCGTTTGCCGTGGGGGTGGAATGGGGCGAGACATGTCTCTATGTAATTGCGTAATTACATGGATTGTAAAACCTTTTCACATACCCGCACGGGTATATTTCGGCTAGCCCAACTGCCCCCAAGCCTTCTCCAGCCGCTTGACGCTCACCGGCTGCGGCGTGCGCAGTTCCTGCGCGAAAAAGCTCACGCGCAGCTCTTCCAACAGCCAGCGGAACTCCACCATGCGGTCATCGCTCACGCCCTTGCGTTCGGCGACCATAACTACATGGTGCCCATCTTCCCGATGACGGCAGCACTGAGGTATCCAAATTATTGGAGCCTAGCCGCGTTCCGCGACAATACCAGTAACAAAGCCTCATCCAAGGCACTCTTGGCCGAGATTCGGTTACATCAAAGTAGGGGCGACGGGCCTCCCCTGCACGGAGATTCAGCATGCTGATCACACATATCAAACTAAAAAACTGGCGTAACTTCAGAACTCTGGATGTGCCGATGCGCGAGGTGAGTTACCTCTTGGGGCCGAATGCATCGGGCAAATCCAACCTGCTTGACGTATTTCGGTTTCTGCGCGATATCAGCAAACCCAAGGGCGGGGGGCTTCAGCAAGCGGTGTCTGACCGAGATGGCATCACCAAAGTACGGTGTCTGCATGCACGCAAAGACACAGAAGTTCTGATGGACGTCGAGCTGGCTGAAACCGCCGACAGCCCGCCGGTGTGGCGTTATGTCCTGGGCTTCAAAACGGAGGGCAAGGGTGCGCAACGAATTGTTGTTTCGCGGGAAGAGGTGTGGCACGACGGTGTACAGATCGTGATGCGCCCCAATGAGAGCGATAAAGCAGATGTGATGTTGCTCACGCAAACCCATCTGGAGCAGATTCAGACCAATGCACGCTTCCGTGATTTGGTCGAATTTTTCAGCGACACCACTTACCTGCACTTGGTACCTCAGCTACTGAAATTTTCCGGAAAAATCGGGGGCCGCCACTTGGAGGATGACCCGTTTGGACAGGGGTTTCTGGACCGTATTGCGAAGACACCAGAAAAAACACGCACCGCCCGCCTCAACAAAATCACCGAGGCACTGACGCTCGCCGTACCCCAATTCAAAGAACTCCGATTTGTCAAGGACGAACTGGGCCACCCCCACTTGGAGGCCTTGTACGCCCACCACCGTCCCAACGCGGGATGGCAATCCGAGGAGCATTTTTCCGATGGAACCTTGCGCCTGCTTGGTCTGTTGTGGACACTGCTGGACGGAAACTCCCTCTTGTTACTGGAAGAACCGGAAATCTCCCTCAACGACGCCATCGTGAAAGAAATTCCCTTAGTCCTGCACCGGTTGCAACGAAACAGAAAAATCAAACGTCAAATTATTCTGAGTACGCACAGCGAAGCCTTGCTCAGCAACCCTGGAATTGATGGGCGCGGGGTGGTTGTGCTGGAAACCGGGCCACAGGGCTCCACAGGCAGAATGCTCGCAGAAGATGAGGTCTCCGCGCTTGACGCTGGGCTGACGGTAGCCGAGGTGGTACTCCCCAAAACTCGACCAACCTCGGTAAACCAGTTGGGCCTTTGGCAATGATAAAGGTGGCCCTGGCGATAGAGGATGAGCTGAGCAAAGCCATTGGTCTGCGTTTGCTCGCCGAGCTACCGACCCCTGTTACGCCCAATCTCATCCTGCACAAGGGTGGATCCGGCTATCTGAAATCGCGTATGGACAACTGGCGGGAAATGTCGCAACGCCAAATCGTGTTCATATTGACGGACCTCGACCGAATCCCTTGCCCCTTGGCACTGCGCGCCGATTGGCTTGGCAAAACGCATCAACCTGCCAACTTGCTGCTGCGCGTCGCGGTCCGGGAAGTCGAGTCCTGGGTGTTGGCCGACCATATCGCGATACGCAAGCTGATCGGAAATAAAGGTGCACTGCCCCCGCAACCCGACGATCTTCCAGACCCCAAGCAGCATTTGCTCAAGCTCGCAAAACTTGCACCCCGGCCAGTGCGTCAGGACTTGGTCAAAGAGGCGGGGGCCATTGCATGCCAAGGCATTGGCTACAACACGCTCCTGTCGCATTGGGTGCAATCCGATTGGAGCCCGGAGCGCGCTGCAGAACGTTCGCCCAGTTTGGAGCGAACCCGCCAGAGGCTACGCGAATTGCAATAAGCGAATTGCAACAGTTGGCAACGTACTCACCCTAACTGCCCCCAAGCCTTCTCCAGCCGTTTCACACTCACCGGCTGCGGCGTGCGCAGTTCCTGCGCGAAAAAGCTCACGCGCAGCTCTTCCAGCAGCCAGCGAAACTCCACCATGCGGTCGTCGCTCACGCCCTTGCGTTCGGCCACCAGCCGCCAGTAGCGTTGCTCCAGGGGACGCAATTCCGCCAGGCGGGTGGTGTCGCGGGCCGGGTCGGCGCGGTATTTCTCCAGCCGGGCGGTGATGGCTTTTTGGTAGCGGGCGTAGTGCTGCAGGGCGGTCCAGGGGGTTTGCAGCAGAAAGCGCTTGGGCATCAGGCGCGCCAGTTGCTGGGCGGCGTCCGCCGTGGCCTCGGGCGCGTTTTTGGTGTCCTTGATCTTTCGGGCGGCGATGGCGTACTCCAACAGGATGGTGGCGGCCAGGCGCGCCACCTCCGTGGCGATCAGGGTCAGGCGGCCCCGGCCTTCCTCCACCCGGCGTTTGAAGGCGAATTCGTCGGTGGGCAGCGGGTCCAGCAAAAAGGCCCGGTCCAGCGCCACGGCGATGATCTGCTCGCGCAGCTCTTCGAGGGTGCCGCCGCCCGTGCCGCTGTCCGACCGGCCCACCTGCATGAAGGTGACGGCCATCTTCTGCAGGTCGGGAATATTTTTTTCCAGGTACTTGAGCGCGTCCTTGAGCTGCAGCGCAAACAGGCGGCGCAGGCCGGCGCGGTGTTTGGCCGCCGCCATTTCAGGTTCGTCAAACACCTCCACGGTGACCGCATCGCTCGCGTCGATGAGGGCGGGGAAACCGATGAGGGTTTGGCCGCCCTTGCGGATTTCCAGCAGCTCGGGCAGCTCGCCAAAGGTCCAGGCGGTGTGGCGCTGGTCCTGCAGTGCCGGCTTGGCCTTGCCCGCAGGCGCCGCGTTGGCGCCTGACGCTCCTGATTTCATAGCTGCCTGCGCAGATTCCACGCGGGCTGGAGCCCTATTTTGTGCAGAATTTCCATCCGCACGGCCTGCTGGACCCGCACTTGCTCCGTTTTTGATAGCTGCTTGCGCACTGTCCACGGTGGCTAGAGCACTATTGGACTCCTTATTTTGGTTGACCTGCCCCAGTTTCAGGTTAGCCAACGCCTGGAAGGCACCGCGCGCCTGTTTGCCCCACTCGGCTTTGAGCGCACTTAAGCTTCGCCCCTGCCCCAGTTGGCGGCCATGTTCGTCCACCACGCGGAAGTTCATGAAAAAGTGCGGCGTGAGCATGTCGACCTTGATGTCGGCCCGGGCAATGTCCAGTGCGGTGGCGTCGCGCACCATCTTCAACACGGCATCGACCAAGCCGCCGCTGCCAAACTTCTCGGGCGCGTTCAGCGCTTCGGCAAACTTGGTGGCCGTGTCGGGCAGCGGCACCAGGCGGCTGCGCGGGCGCTGGTGCAAAGTCTTGAGCAAGGCCTGGACCTTCTCTTTGAGCATGCCCGGCACCAGCCACTCGCAGCGCTCCTCGTTCACCTGGTTCAGCACAAACAGCGGCACGGTCACGGTCAGGCCGTCGCGCGCGTCGCCGGGCTCGTGCAAATAGGTGGCGGCGCAGTCCACTCCGCCCAATCGAATCGTTTTGGGGAAGGACGCGGTGGTGATGCCGGCCGCCTCGTGGCGCATCAGTTCTTCGCGGGTCAGGCGCAAAAGCGTGCTTTCGCGGTGCCCGCCCGGAGTGACATGCTCAGGGAGGTGGGGTGGCAGAGCGTTCTGCGTAGGTAAAGGAGGAGCCCGCAAAGCGGGCGGGGGACACGGAGCAGAACGCTCTGCCGCCCCGCCTCCCGGGTTGTACTGCGGCTTTTTGGATTCCTCGCGATACCAGCGCTCGAAGCTGTAGCCGCTGCACACGTCGGCGGGCAACTGCTGGTCGTAAAAGGCGTAGATGAGCTCGTCGTCCACCAGCACGTCTTGCCGGCGCGCCTTGTGCTCCAGGTCTTCCACCTGTTTGATGAGTTTCTGGTTGGCGGCCAGGAAGGGCAGCGCGGTTTCCCACTCCTTGCCCACCAATGCTTCGCGGATGAAGATTTCGCGCGCACCCACCATGTCCACGCGGCCGTAGTTGACCCGGCGCCCGCTGTAAACCACGATGCCGTACAGCGTGGCCCGCTCCAGCGCCACCACCTCGGCCGCCTTCTTTTCCCAATGCGGGTCCAGCAGTTGTTTCTTCAGCAAATGGCCGCCCACCTGCTCCAGCCACTGCGGCTCGATGGCGGCAATGCCGCGGCCAAACAGGCGCGTGGTCTCCACCAGCTCGGCCGCCACAATCCACTTTCCCGGTTTTTTAACCAGGTGCGCGCCGGGGTGGGCGAAGAACTTGATGCTGCGCGCCCCCAGGTATTCGCCGTTTTGCCCCTCTTCCAGCTTGCAGCCGATGTTGCCCAGCAAGCCCGCCAGCATGGACAGGTGCAGCTGTTCATACGAGGCCGGAGCCGCGTTCAGCAACCATTTGTGCTCGGCCACCACCGTATGCAGCTGCGAATGGATGTCCTTCCACTCGCGCACGCGGCGCATGTTGACGAAGTTTTGGCGCAGCAGCTGTTCGTACTGGCGGTTGGATAACTTGTGCGTTGTAGTTTGCGCCGGGAGTTGAGGCGGCTGGGCGCTCTGCTCCGTGTCCCCCGGCCTTCGGCCTCCTCCTTTTACCTGCGCAGAACGCCCAGTCACCCCAACTCCCTGAGTCGAGTAAGGCTCACCACCCCGCGCATCGTGAATCCACTTCCACAACTTCAGGTAGCCGCTGAACTCACTCTTCTCATCGTCAAACTTGGCATGCGCCTGGTCGGCCTGCTGCTGCATGTCCATGGGCCGGTCCCGCACATCCTGCACGCTGAGCGCCGAGGCGATCACCAGCACCTCGTCCAGCGCCTGGCGACTGCGGGCTTCCAGAATCATGCGGCCCACACGCGGGTCCAGCGGCAGCTTGGCCAGCTCCTGGCCCATGGGCGTCAGTTCGTTGGCATCGTCCACCGCGCCCAGCTCATTGAGCAACTGGTAACCATCGGCAATGGCGCGTCCCGAGGGGCGCTCGATGAACGGAAAATCTTCCACGATGCCAAGGTGCAACGACTTCATCCGCAAAATCACGCCGGCCAGGGACGAGCGCAGAATTTCGGGGTCGGTAAAACGCGGGCGGCCGTCAAAGTCGGCCTTGTCGTACAGGCGGATGCAAATGCCGTTGGCCACGCGCCCGCAGCGCCCGGCGCGCTGGTTGGCCGAGCTTTGGCTGATGGGCTCCACCAGCAACTGCTCCACCTTGCTACGGAAACTGTAGCGCTTCACGCGCGCCGTGCCTGCGTCAATGACGTAGCGGGTGCCCGGCACCGTGAGCGAGGTTTCCGCCACGTTGGTGGCCAGCACCACGCGCCGCCCGGTGTGGCCGTCAAAAATGCGGTCCTGCTCGGCCGGGCTCAGGCGGGCAAACAGGGGCAGCACTTCGGCATTGCGAAACAGGGGCTGGTGGCTCAGGTGCTTGCGCAAATGGTCGGCCGCCTCGCGGATTTCGCGCTCGCCGGGCAAAAAAATCAGGATGTCGCCGCCGTTGTGCGGGTCGCGCCAGAGCTCGTCCACCCCATCGGCGATGGCCGAGTTCAGGTCGTATTCGCGCGACTCTTCAAATGGCCGGTAGCGCTGCTCCACCGGAAACATGCGCCCGGAGACCATGATGACGGGGGCTGGCCCCTTGGCGGACGCAAAGTGGTCGGCAAAACGCTGCGCGTCAATCGTGGCCGAGGTGACGATGATTTTCAGGTCCGGGCGGCGCGGCAAAATCTGGCGCAGGTAACCCAGCAAAAAATCGATGTTCAGCGAACGCTCGTGCGCCTCGTCGATGATGATGGTGTCGTAGGCTTTGAGTAGCGGGTCGGTCTGCGTCTCGGCCAGCAAAATACCGTCGGTCATGAGCTTGACCGAGGCGTCACGGCTCAGCCGGTCCTGAAAACGCACCTTGAAGCCCACCACATCGCCCAGCGGCGTTTTCAGTTCCTCGGCAATGCGTTTGGCCACGGAAGACGCCGCAATCCGGCGCGGCTGGGTGTGGCCAATGAGCTTGCCGCGCGGCGCGGGCCGGCCATCGGGCAAAGTCTTGGGGTAGTTGCACAGCCCGCGCCCCATGGCCAGGGCGATCTTGGGCAACTGCGTGGTTTTGCCGGAACCTGTCTCACCACACACGATGACCACTTGGTGCGCGCTGATGGCGGCCATGATCTCTTCGCGTTTGGCGGAAACTGGCAGGGACTCGGGGAAATCAATTGTCAATCGTTGCATGATGCGCATTATCCAAGTAGGCTGGATCTTTCCTGAATGTCGCAGCTACTGTTCCCGAGGACCTGATGGCTTCACCCACCAACCTCAACCTCAAACTACGAGCGGGACATCGTCAGCCTATCTGGCCCACCACTTCAACTGCCCCACTTGCATCGCTGGCGGGCGTGGCAGCCGCTACGGGTTGCACTGTGGAACCGGCGCGGCATTGCGGCGGGAGTATTCCGAGTGGTAGAGCAACTCTATCAGTCAGTTCAACCCGGGATAGGTATCATTTCTCATCGCGTGTGGGCAATAGCGTTTATCAAAGTAGACCAACTTCATAGCATTGAAAACCGCAGATTTGATGACCGCAGTCTTACCCGAGTCGCCATCGGTATTGCTAATGTCAAAGTCTGCCTCTGTAACCGTTCCAACTTTAACTTCCCAAATCCACACTGTGTCGCCGCGTGTCTCTTTGCCTTTCGTGTAATTTCCAAATTTATCGCCGAGCACATACCGAAACGTTATGTAATGTCCGGGCTTTGGAAGATGTCCTTTTGGCCTGTTCGTCTCTAATGCCATCTTCAATTCCAAATTTTTCGCAGCGGATTTCAATGGAAGTAAATCAGGGTAGTGGTGCGGCTTGTTGCGCTTATACAGCCCCCCTGAGCACTCAGCAATTGCACCGCCAACCAAATTGCCAACCATGGATGAGAGATTTGCCAATTCGACCAGTTTTCCAATCGGGGGAGACCCTCTCGATACCAATTGCCCATCAATCATGTCAAGCGTGTGATAACAAGCATGGATAGCATCACTGAGTGCACTCGCCGATAGTCCAGTGAAGTTTTGCAGTTCGCTCTTATTCCGCAGACATTCTTGGGGGATAACACGCGCTTTTTCTTCAATGAAAGCATCCGCTTCTGTCAGATGACCAGCAACGACCTGTTCAGCCTTTTGCAACAAATCAGATAGGGGCACCCCAAGGGCATTTGAGATCTGCGCGGCAATCGCGACAGATGGAGTTCGCTCGCCCTTTTCTAAAAGACCAATCGTGGTTCTGTGAACGTTAGCTTTGTCTGCTAACTCTTCATGTGTCAGGCGTTGATTTAGCCTAAGTGCTTTTAGAAGATTTAAAAGGATGCCCACAATGGGGTGGTGTTGTTCGTTCATTCATTGCGCCAAACTGTTTGAGGCGCGGATCGTAGGCGCTCAACAGCGAGAAAGCTACGCGACAATAGTCTCCACCGTCCCTATAATGACTACCATGAATGACGCAAAGTGTTTTTATGACTAAACGAGTTCTGTTTGATCTTTTTTGTGGAACCGGCGGGTTTTCGTCAGGGTTTGATAACGGAGGCCATGGTTTTTCAACCCGATTCGGAATAGACGTCCTGCCGATGGCAGTGGAGACGTTCAAACGCAACCATCAAAATGCATATGGCTTAGCCGGAGACATTAGAAAGGCGCGTCGTTCAGAAATCGCAGAGCGACTTAACCTGAAAAAGGGAGATGTAGATGTAATCATCGGAGGCCCGCCTTGCCAAGGCTTTTCTTCTATAAGGCCTTTTCGATCCACCAATGACGATGATCCGAGAAATAGCCTGTTCGAGGAATATGCGTCCTTCGTTAACTTTTTCCGACCCCGTGCTTTCGTTATAGAAAATGTCGTGGGTTTAGCCACTCACAAAGATGGTGACACCATTCAAGCCATGGAAGCATGTTTTCATGAGCTTGGATATGACTGTGAATGGCGAATACTGAACTCTGCGCACTATGGTGTTCCACAAAAACGGGAAAGACTGATCATGATTGGTGTTGAGCGAGGAGGAAAAATTAATTTCCCTCAGCCAACCCATCAAAGCCTTAGTCCGACAATTGGCTACAAGGACAGAAACAAGGTCCACACGCCCTCTCAGCCCGACTTATGGACTCAAGAAATAAGGATTCCGGCGGCCGTAAGCGTGATGGATGCTATTGGTGATCTGCCGGAGGTTGCACCGGGGGATGAGGTGGCCAAATACGACAAACCACCCAGCAACGAGTATCAACAGGAACGGAGACGCAACGCCAAAACTTTATCGCTACATAGCGCGACAAATCACAGCAAAAAGATGATAGAAATTGTTAGGCACTCTGGGAAAAATATCTACTCAATCCCCAAACACCTCATAACGAGCGGATTCAGTTCAAGCTATTCTCGTTTAGATGCAGATGATCCCGCCGTTACGATTACTGTCAACTTTGTTCATCCTTCGTCGAACAGATGCATTCACCCAATTCAGCATCGTGCTTTAACACCCCGGGAAGGCGCGAGACTTCAGTCATTCGACGATACATTTGAGTTTGCAGGTAACAGAACTCAAATCGTCAAACAAATTGGCAATGCAGTTCCGCCACTTTTGGGTCGGGCAATCGCTGGTGCAATCGCGGAAATACTAGCCTGAATCTATGGTGCCGTACAAATATTGTTCGACCGAGCGTTATGAATTGTCGTGCTTGAGCAAGTCAGCGGTGGCGAGAGCGGTTTAGCTCAACAAGCACTAGTTGATCAGCGCAACTACAAGTTTATTCTTTTCACGCGTTCTTTCATTGCCAGGTTGGACGACTATTAATCGAATTGACGCCGTAGCGTCTTTGCAGAGCCCATTGACAGCAAGTCAAAGGAGACCTGCGCTTCTGGCCTAGTCAGAACCGATCTCGCCGCAGACTGTGATGACCTGGTGCTTGACTATCGCCGTCATGGTCTCTTCACGCTTACCAGCGAGCAGACGGAGACTGATGGAAATCGATGGTTGGAATCGTCAGTACACCGATTTTCCATCGGTGGCAACCCTGCGTTGACGATGTATAGTTCATACATCATGAAAAATTCTTCGGAGCTCTCACGCACCCAGATCTACCTGACACAGCAGCAGCAATTGCAGCTGGCACAGGTTAGCTGTGGGTCTGCGGCCACTAAGAGTGCACTGATTCGCCAAGCGATAGACCAATTTCTCGCCCAGCAACCGAAAACCTGCGTCACAGACAAGACGCAACATTTGCAAAGCATCTTTGGGCTGTGGGCGCAGCGCGACGACATGAAAGACCCGGCCAGCGTCGTTCTGCAGCTGCGGCAACCGCGCTACATGACAACCAAATCATGAGTTCACCCAAAGAAGTGCTGATAGGCACCGACGTACTCATTTGGTTGGCACGCGGCAATGCCAATGCCAGCCACGTTATCGAGTCACTTGGCGATTGGTCCATTTCCTCCGTCAGCTATATGGAAATGCTCCAAGGCTGCCGGAATAAGGCGGAGCGAAAGGCAGTGCAAAAGGCATTCAAATCAACGCAGAATACGATTCTTGGAGTCACCGCCGCCATCAACGACCAAGCCGTGGCGTTGCTTGAGCTTTACACACTGCCCAATAGTCTGCAGATGGCGGACGCTCTTATAGCCGCTACGGCGCTAGAACATTCTTTACCTTTACTAACCTGCAATGGCAAACTCTTCAAAGTGGTCAACGGTCTACAGGTCGTTGTTTTCAAACCCTAATATTTCTGTGACATGACCTCAGTTTTCAATTTCACCTTTGTGCCCTGGTTCCGTTCCGTCGCGCCCTACATTCACAAATTCCGCAACCAGACCTTTGTGGTGGGCATCGCGGGCGAGGCCATTGCGGCGGGCAAGCTGCACCATCTGGCGCAAGACCTGGCCATGATCCAGAGCATGGGGGTGAAGATTGTGCTGGTGCATGGTTTCAGGCCGCAGGTGAACGAGCAGCTCAAGGCCAAGGGCCACACGCCCAAGTACTCGCACGGCATCCGCATCACCGACGAGGTGGCGCTGGACTGCGCCCAGGAGGCGGCGGGCCAACTGCGTTACGAGATTGAGGCGGCGTTCAGCCAGGGCCTGCCCAACACCCCCATGGCCGACTCCACGGTGCGGGTCATCTCGGGCAACTTCCTCACGGCGCGGCCCGTGGGCATTGTGGATGGCATCGATTTCCAGCACTCGGGGCTGGTGCGCAAGGTGGACATTGCGGGCATCACCCGCACGCTGGACATGGGCGCCATGGTGCTGCTGTCGCCCTTTGGTTTTTCACCCACCGGCGAGGCGTTTAACCTGAACATGGAAGAAGTGGCCACCTCGGTCGCCACCGCATTGCAAGCGGACAAGCTGATCTTCGTGACTGAAATTCCCGGCATCCGCATCGACCCCACGCAGCCCGCCAGCGAAGAGAACCCGATCGACACCGAGCTGCCTTTGGCCGCCGCCGAAAAGCTGCTGGCCACCTTGCCCACCGCCAACCTGCCCACCGACATCGGTTTTTATCTGCAGCACTGCGTCAAGGCCTGCAAGGCCGGGGTGGAGCGCAGCCACATCATCCCGTTTGCGGTGGACGGCTCTATTTTGCTGGAGGTCTATGTGCACGACGGCATCGGCACCATGGTGGTGGACGAAAAGCTGGAGAGCCTGCGCGAAGCCACCGAAGAAGATGTGGCCGGCATCCTGCAACTGATTGAGCCCTTTGAGAAAGACGGCACCCTGGTCAAACGCAGCCGCACCGAGATCGAGCGCGACGTGGGCAACTACACCATCATCGAGCACGACGGCGTGATCTTTGCCTGCGCAGCCCTCTACCCCTACCCTGAAAGCCGTACCGCCGAAATGGCGGCACTCACCGTGTCCCCCGAGGTACAGGGCCAGGGCGATGGTGAACGGGTCTTGAAACGCGTGGAACAACGCGCCAAGGCCGCTGGCCTGGACAGCATTTTTGTGCTGACCACCCGCACCATGCACTGGTTCATCAAACGCGGTTTTGTGCAGGTGGAGCCCGAGTGGCTGCCCGAGGCGCGCAAACGCAAATACAACTGGGATAGGAAGAGCCAAGTGCTGGTCAAGAAGATCAGCTAAGCCGCCCCGCCCTGCGCCATGAACCTGCGTTTTGTCGAAGCCTTTTACTGGGTGGCGTCCCTCAAAAGCATCTCGCGGGCGGCGGAGAAACTGTTTTTGACCCAGTCGGCCATGTCCAGCCGCATTGCCACGCTGGAAGAAGAGCTGGGCGTGCTGCTGCTGGACCGCAGCGACAAACGTTTCAAGCTCACCGGCGCCGGTGTCCGATTTTTGGTGCATGCCAACAAGCTGCTGGAGCTGCAGCGCGAGGTCAAGGCCGAGATGGGTTCGGGCGTGGCGGTGGCGGTGTCCATGCGCATAGGCGCCATCGAGTCGGTGCTGCACTCCTGGCTGATCCCCTGGCTGGAGCAGCTGCGCAGTGAGCAGCCCGGGCTGGAGCTGGAGCTGACCGTGGAGACCACACCCATTCTCAAGGAGCAAATCCAGCGCGGCACCTTGGATTTGGCCTTTGCAGTCTTGCCCGCCTCGGCCGACGGCGTGCGCAACCACGCGCTGCCGCCCATGGACATGGCTTTTGTGGGGCACCCGGAACTGCACAAAAAAGCCAAATACCGGCTCGATGAGCTGGCCGAAATGGAGCTGCTGACCTTCCAGAAAGGCTCGCAGCCCAATGTCACCCTGCTCGATTTGTTTCGCCAGCACCGCCTGCAGCCCAAAAAGGTGCACGCCATTTCGTCCATTTCCGCCATGGTGCAACTGGTGCAAGGCGGCTTTGGTGTGGCCCTGCTGCCGCGTGTGGCGGTGGCCCGTTTGACGGGGTTCTACAGCCTCAAGGTACTGGACTGCGACGCCAAAATTCAGTCCCTGCCCATCCACGCCAGCTACCGCGCCGACCCCACCTCCAACACCGTGGAAACGGTGGTCACCTCGGCCATCGCGTTCGTCGAAGGTGCATCGCATGCACCAAAAAAATCAATCAAGGGTAAACCCTTATCATCGAAAAAATCGATGACATAAGCAACATTTTTTGCGTTTGCGCAAGGACACCTGAGCTTCCACAATTCGCCCATCGCCAGAGTTCTGGCATGCGAATGGAGGAAACCAGGTGCAATCTCTCTCTGAATCCGCGGTATCGGTTTTTGGCCCCCAGGGCATCAAAGATGCGCAGCATGTGCGCAAAATGGTTCGCCAAGGTGCCTGGGCTTCCCACACCAGCGGTTTGGCCAGCGACCATGTGCAAGGCAATGTGGTCATCCTCCCCGAGGCCTTGGCCGGAGACTTTTTGCGCTACTGCCAGCGCAACCCCAAGCCCTGCCCGGTGCTGGCCGTGTCGGAGCCCGGCCAGGCCATGTTGCCCAGCCTGGGCGATGACATCGACATCTGCTCCGACCTGCCTCGCTACCGGGTATGGCGCCATGGCGAAGTGATCGACGAGCCCACCGACATCACGGCCCTGTGGCGCAACGATCTGGTGACCTTTGTGCTGGGCTGCTCCTTCTCTTTTGAGCAAGCCCTGCTGGAAGCGGGCCTTCCCCTGCGCCACATTGCACAGGGCAAAAACGTGGCCATGTACCGCACCAACATCCCTACCCAGCCAGCCGGCCTGTTCCACGGCCCCATGGTGGTGTCCATGCGCCCTATGAAGGCGGCTGCGGCCATCCGGGCGGTGCAGGTCACCTCCCGGTTTCCCAATGTGCATGGCGCACCAGTGCACCTGGGCAACCCCGCGCTCATCGGCATTGCCGACCTCGGCGCCCCCGACTACGGGGACGCGGTGGAAGTGATGGACGACGAAATTCCGGTGTTCTGGGCCTGCGGCGTCACGCCCCAGGCAGCGCTGGTCCAGGCCCGCCCCGCGTTCTGCATCACCCATGCGCCAGGGGCGATGCTGATCACTGACCTTCTCAACCAACAACTTGCCTCTTTTTAACCTGCCTCTTTTTTGACCCGACCCACCAAGGAACTGAAATGAAAAAACTTGCTTTTGTAATGGCCTGCACCTCCACCCTGGCGGCCCCCCTGGCCTTCGGCCAGACCAAGTGGGATTTGCCCACCGGCTACGCCACCAACACCTTCCAGACCGAAAACGTGCAGCAGTTTGCCGACGAGGTGGCCAAGGCCACGGCGGGTAAGCTCAAGATCACGGTGCATGCGGGCGCATCGCTGTACAAGATGCCCGAGATCAAGCGGGCCGTGCAAACCGGCCAAACGCAGATAGGCGAGTTCATCCTCTCCAGCGCCGCCAACGAAAACCCGCTGTTCGGCGTGGACTCGATTCCCTTCCTGGCCAGCAGCTACGGCGCCGCCAAAAAGCTCTACATTGCCTCCAAACCCGCCACCGAGAAGCTGCTGTCGGAGCAGGGCCTGAAGCTGCTGTTCTCCGTGCCATGGCCCGGGCAGTCCCTGTACTCGATCAAGCCCATGAAGGTGATGGACGATTTCAAAAGCACCAAGATGCGCGCCTACAACCCGGCCACCACGCGTATTGCGCAGTTGGTCAAGGCGCAGCCGGTCACCATCCAGTTGGCCGAACTGGGGCAGGCCCTGGCGACCGGTTCGGTGGACAACTTTTTGACCTCCAGCGCCAGCGGCATTGACAGCAAGCTGTTTGAGCAAACCAAGTATTTCTACATCGTGAACGCCTGGTTGCCGCGCAATGCCACGGTGGTGAACAAGAAGGCCTTTGAGGCCCTGGACAAAGCCACGCAAGACGCAGTGCTGGCCGCGGCCACGGTCGCCGAAGAGCGCGGCTGGGCTGCGAGCCGGGCCAAGGACTCGGCCTACGTCAAGGAACTGGCCAAAAACGGCATGACCACCAGCCTGCCGCCCGATGACATCTACGACGGCCTGAACAAGATCGGTGTGACCATGACCGAGGAATGGCTCAAAAGCGCCGGCCCCGAAGGCAAGGCCATCATCGACGCCTACCGCAAGCTGTAAGCGCACCCTCCAAGGCCCCCAACGCCCGCCCCCTGTTTGTCTCTCTAGGTGCATGCCATGAATACGTTCGTCAAAAATTTCTACAAATTCCTGCTGCTCATGGCATGCATTTCCATGGTGTCTGCCTTCTTGGTGATCATGCTGGGGGTGGCCGCACGGGAGTTCGAGTGGGACATCCCCGGCCTGGACGCCTACGCCGGCTATGCCATTGCCGCCACCCTGTTTCTGGCCCTGCCCGAGACGCTGCGCCACGGGGACCACATCCGGGTCACCATGGTGCTGCAAAAGCTCCCCCCGCGCATGGGGGCCATTTTTGAATACTGGTGCCTGGGCGCTGCCACGCTGCTGAGCGCCTATTTCGCCTGGTATGCCTGCCACATGGTCTGGATCTCTTACACCTTCCATGACGTGTCGGCCGCCGCCGATGCCACCCCCCTGTGGATACCGCAAATCGCCATGGCGCTGGGCAGCATTGGTTTTGCCGTGGCCTTTGCCGACGCACTCCTGAGCCGCATCCAGGGCCGTGCTTTCTTTGAAGAAGCCGACGGTGAATCCGCCCGCGCCGAATAAAACCCATCCACTCCACTCTGAAAGACTGCCATGGATATCTTGATCGCTGGAGCATTGGTACTGATGCTCTTCCTGGTTCTGGGCTCGGGCCTGTGGATCGGCCTGTCGCTGCTGGGCGTGGCCGTGATTGCCATGGAAATGTTCACCCAGCGCCCCGTGGGCGACGCCATGCTGCTGACCATCTGGGGCTCCACCTCCAGCTGGACCCTCACCGCGCTGCCCCTGTTTTTGTGGATGGGTGAGATCCTGTTTCGCAGCAAGCTCTCGGAAGGCCTGTTCAAAGGCCTGGCGCCCTGGCTGGACCGCCTGCCAGGCCGCCTGCTGCACGTCAACGTGATTGGCAGCACCATCTTTGCGGCTGTCTCGGGCTCCTCGGCGGCCACCTGCGCCACCATCGGCAAGATTTCCCTGCCCGAGCTCAAAAAGCGCGGTTACCCGGACGATATTTCGATTGGCACCCTGGCCGGCGCCAGCACCCTGGGCCTCTTGATTCCCCCGTCCATCATCATGATTGTGTACGGCGTGGCGGCCAATGTGTCCATCGCCAAGCTCTTCATCGCCGGGGTGATTCCGGGCCTGGTGCTGGCGGCGCTGTTCAGCGGCTACATCATCGTGTGGGCCCTGCTCAACAAGGACAAGGTGCCCCCGGCCGACCAGTCCATGACCTTTGCACAAAAGGTCTATGCCTCGCGCCACCTGATTCCCGTGGTGTCCCTGATTGCCCTGGTGCTGGGTTCGATTTACTCCGGCGTGGCCACGGCCACCGAAGCGGCGGCACTGGGGGTGGCGGGCTCCCTCATCCTGTCGCTGCTGGAGCGCACGCTGAACTGGTCCAGCTTCAAGGCCGGGCTGATGGCGGCCTGCCGGGTGTACTGCATGATCGGCCTGATCTTGGCCGGCGCAGCCTTCCTGACCCTGGCCATGGGCTTCATCGGCTTGCCGCGCCACTTGGCGGAGTTCATCGGTGGCTTGCATCTGTCGCCGCTCATGCTGATTGTGCTGCTGGTGGGCTTCTTCATTGTGCTGGGCTGCTTCTTGGACGGCATCTCCATGGTGGTGCTGACCATGTCGGTGCTCTTGCCCACGGTCGAAAAAGCCGGGTTTGACCTGATCTGGTTCGGCATCTTCATCGTGCTGGTGGTCGAGATGGCGCAAATCACACCGCCGGTGGGCTTCAACCTCTTCGTGCTGCAAGGCCTGACCAAACGGCAGCTCACCTACCTGTCCAGGGTGACCCTGCCCTTCTTCCTGGTCATGCTGTTCATGGTCTTCCTGACCTACTTCGCCCCCGACATCGTGCTGTGGATGCCCCGCAACATGAGCTGACCGTTCGCCTTCTGGTTCGGCCCCGCCAGGGGCCACTTTTTGCACCTTAACCTCCTCGGAGATTGCCATGAAACTGGTTCTGATTGCCGCGCTGTGCGCGGCCGGGGTAAGTCACGTCTCTGCCCTGCACGCCCAAACCACCTGGACCGTGGCGACCGGCTACCGTGCCGAGTCCTTCCACACCGAGAACATCGCCCAGTTTGGGCGCGATGTACAGGCGGCCACCCAAGGTGAACTCAAGCTGGAACTGGCCCCCAACGGCAGCCTGTTCAAGCTGGGCGACATTCTCCAGGCGGTGCAGGACGGCAAGGTGCAGGCCGGCGAAACCATCATGACCAGCCTGGCCAAAGACATCCCGATTGCGGGGGCGGACGCCGTGCCCTTTGTGGTGGGCAGCTACCAACAGGCGCTGCGCCTGTGGCAGTTGCAACGCCCTGGCATGGAGCAGGCCTTTGCCCAGCGTGGGTTGAAGATTTTGTTCTCCGTGCCCTGGCCGCCCCAGGGCCTGTATTCCACCCGCCCGGTCAAGACCACCGCCGACTTCAAGCACATGAAGATGCGCACCTACAACCAGACCACGGTGCGTATCGCCGAAATGCTGGGGGCCGTGCCGGTGGACGTGGCCATGGTCGATGTGGGCAAGGCCGTCAACGAAGGCCGCCTGGACGCCATGATCACCTCGGCCGTGACGGGGGTGGAAAACAAGGTCTGGGGCCCCATCAAGTACTACTACGAGCTCAACGCCTGGTTCCCCAAAAACATCGTTTTTGTCAACGCCAAAAATTTTGATGCCCTGGCTCCCGCTGCGCGTGCTGTGGTCCTCCAGGCCGCAGCGGCGGCCGAAGCCCGGGGCTGGGCGGCCAGCCAATCGGCCGCCGTGGGTGCGACCAAAGAGCTCCAGGCCAACGGCATCAAGGTGGAGCGGCTGTCCAGCGAGCTTGATATCGACATCAAACGCATGGGCGACCGTTTTTCACGTGAATGGGTGCGCTCGGTAGGCAAGTCCGCAAGCAGTATCTTCGTCTCCTATTACTTCAACTAGACCTGTGCGTCACTTTTTTTAAGAGAACACCATGCCAAACACCACCACCCCACTGGACTCCAAGCTCTGGCAATTCTGGATTGACCGCGGCGGCACTTTCACCGACGTGGTGGGCAAGCGCCCTGACGGCAGCTTGGTCACCCACAAGCTGCTGAGCGAAAACCCCGAGCAGTACAAGGACGCCGCTGTGGCTGGCATCCGCCACTTGCTGGGGCTCAAAAAGGGCGAGCCCGTCACCCCCGACCGGGTGGCCTGCGTCAAGATGGGCACCACCGTGGCCACCAACGCGCTGCTGGAACGCAAGGGCGAGCCCACCCTGCTGGTGACCACACGCGGCTTTCGCGATGCGCTGCGCATTGCCTACCAAAACCGCCCCCGCATTTTCGACCGCAACATCCAGTTGCCCGAGCTGCTGTACAGCGCCGTGGTGGAGGCCCGTGAACGCGTCGGCGCCCACGGCGACCTGATCGAGCCGCTGAACGAGTTGCTATTAAAAGAGGAGCTGCTTACGCAATATACACGGGGGCTGCGCAGTGTTTCCATTGTATTTATGCACGGCTACCGCTACACCGCGCATGAACTGGCGGCCAAACGCATTGCGCAGGAAGTGGGCTTCACGCAGATCAGCACCTCGCACGAAACCAGCCCCATGATGAAGTTCGTCAGCCGGGGCGACACCACGGTGGTGGACGCCTACCTCTCGCCCATTTTGCGCCGCTACGTGGAGCAGGTGGCGGGCGAGATGCCCGGCGTGAAGCTGTTTTTCATGCAGTCCTCGGGCGGGCTGACGGATGCCCATGTGTTCCAGGGCAAGGACGCGATTTTGAGCGGCCCGGCCGGCGGCATCGTGGGCATGGCCCGCACCGCCGCCATCGCGGGCATCGAGAAGATCATTGGCTTTGACATGGGCGGCACATCCACCGACGTGTCGCACTACGCAGGCGAGTTCGAGCGCGAGTTCGAGACCCAGGTGGCCGGGGTGCGCATGCGCGCGCCCATGATGAGCATCCACACCGTGGCGGCTGGCGGCGGCTCGCTGCTGGCCTTTGACGGTGCGCGGTTTCGCGTGGGGCCGCAAAGCGCGGGCGCCAACCCCGGCCCGGCCAGTTACCGCCGGGGCGGCGCACTGGCGGTGACCGATGCCAATGTGATGATGGGCAAGATCCAGCCGCGCTACTTCCCCAAGGTGTTTGGCCCCCATGCCGACGAGGCGCTGAGCCTGGAAGCCGTGCAGGCGAAGTTTGACGAGCTGGCCGCACAAACCCAGCGCCCGCCCGAAGAGGTGGCCGAGGGCTTCATCAACATCGCCGTGCAGCAGATGGCCAACGCCATCAAGAAAATTTCAGTCGCCCGCGGCTACGACGTCACCGGCTACACCCTGCAATGCTTCGGCGGCGCCGGTGGGCAGCACGCCTGCCTGGTGGCCGACGCCCTGGGCATGACGCGTGTGTTTGTGCACCCCCTGGCCGGCGTGCTCAGCGCCTACGGCATGGGCCTGGCCGACCAGACCGTGATCCGCGAGCAGGCGGTGGAAGTGAAGCTCAGCCCCGAAGCCCTGACCGACGTGGTGGCCCGGCTGGACGCCCTGGCCGCGCAGGCCGAGGGCGAACTGACACGCCAGCAGGTCAACCAGGGCACCCTCAGCACCCACCGCCGTGTGCATGTGCGCTACGAAGGCAGCGACGCGGCCCTGGTGGTGGCCTACCCCACGGGCACCGCCACCCCCACCGCCACCACGGCGCTGATCGTGGCCGGTTTTGAGGCCGCCTACCGCCAGCGCTTTGCCTTCCTCATGCAAGGCAAGGGGCTGATTGTGGAGGCCGTGTCGGTGGAGGCCGTGATTGCCGGCGACGCCCCGGAAGAACCCCGCCACGCCCTGCACGCGCCGCGCGACCTGCAGGCCTGCGGCGCCGTGCGTGAACGGGTGCGCATGTACTCGGGCGGCCAGTGGGTGCAAGCGGCCCTGGTGGTGCGCGAGGACCTGCGTCCCGGCGACACCATTCCCGGCCCGGCCATCATTGCCGAGAAGAATGCGACCACCGTGGTGGAGCCCGGCTGGGCTGCCACTTTGACAGAGTTTGACCACCTGGCCCTCGTCCGCACTGAAAAGCGTGCTGTCAAATTTGCAGTGGGCACCACGGTGGACCCGGTGCTGCTGGAGGTGTTCAACAACCTCTTCATGAACATCGCCGAGCAAATGGGCCTGCAACTGCAAAACACCGCCTACTCGGTGAACATCAAGGAGCGTCTGGACTTCAGCTGCGCGCTGTTTGATGCGGCCGGCAACCTGATCGCCAATGCGCCCCACATGCCGGTGCATTTGGGCAGCATGGGCGAGAGCATCAAGACCGTGGTGCGCGAGAACGCGGCCACCATGCAGCCGGGTGACGTGTATGTGCTCAACGACCCCTACCATGGCGGAACGCACCTGCCGGATATCACGGTCATCACGCCGGTGTATCTGGACGGGAAACCGACGTTTTATGTTGGGTCGCGCGGCCACCATGCGGACGTGGGCGGCACCACGCCGGGCTCCATGCCGCCCTTCTCCACGCGCATCGAGGAAGAAGGCGTGCAGATCAACAACTTCAAGCTGGTGGACCGCGGCGTGCTGCGCGAGGCGGAGATGGTGGCACTGCTCAGCAGTGGCGAATACCCGTCGCGCAACACGCAGCAAAACATGGCCGACCTCAACGCCCAGATTGCCGCCAACGAAAAAGGCGTGCAAGAGCTGCGCAAGATGGTGGAACACTTCGGCCTGGACGTGGTGCAGGCCTATATGGGCCATGTGCAAGCCAACGCCGAAGAGTCGGTGCGCCGCGTGATCACCCGCCTCAAAGATGGTGCCTTCACCCTACCGCTGGACAACGGCGCGCAGATCCAGGTGGCGATCCGTGTCAACGCACTTGAGCGCAGCGCGGTGATCGACTTCACCGGCACCTCAGAGCAGCAGGTCAACAACTTCAACGCCCCCATGGCGGTGTGTATGGCGGCGGTGCTGTATGTGTTTCGCACCCTGGTGGACGACGACATTCCGCTCAACGCGGGCTGCCTCAAACCGCTGCAGGTCATCATTCCGCAGGGCTCCATGCTCAACCCCAATCCACCGGCCTCGGTGGTGGCGGGCAATGTGGAAACCTCCACCTGCATCACCAACGCCCTGTACGGCGCCCTGGGCGTGATGGCGGGCAGCCAGTGCACCATGAACAACTTCACCTTCGGCAATGCGCGCTACCAGTACTACGAGACCATTTCGGGCGGCTCCGGCGCGGGAGTGGTGACGAATGCGGCGGGCGAGACGGTGGGCGGCTTCCACGGCACCAGCGTCGTGCAAACCCACATGACCAACTCGCGCCTGACCGACCCCGAGATTTTCGAATTCCGCTTCCCGGTGCGCCTGGAAAGTTACGAAATCCGCGAGGGCTCGGGCGGCGCCGGCCAATGGCACGGTGGCAACGGCGGCGTGCGCCGGGTGCGTTTCCTGGAGAACATGACGGCCAGCATTTTGTCCAACGGCCGCACCCATGGTGCCTTCGGCATGGCCGGTGGCCAACCGGGCCAGGTCGGCGTAAACCGTGTGTTGCGTGCCAATGGCGAGGTGGAGCAACTAGGTCACATCGGGCAGGCGGAAATGCACCCCGGCGACATCTTCGAAATTTCGACGCCAGGGGGTGGTGGATACGGTGCGTAGACATCTGCGTTAACACTGAGGGGAGCGGCATGCGGCATTTCAAAGTGTGGATGGCGCTGGCAGTAGCCATGCTGCTGTCAGGTGCCGCCTCAGCGGACACCTTCAAGTTGGTAACGCTGGAGTACCCGCCCTACGAGTACACCGAAAACGGGGAACACAAGGGCCTGGCGGTGGAGGTTGTTCGCGCAGCCTTCAAGCTGATGGGCCATGGGGTGCTGATCGAGTCCTATCCCTGGGCGCGGTCCCAAAAGATGTTCGAACAGGGCCAAGCAGACGGCATCTTCACCTACTTCAAGAACCCACAGCGGGAGGAGTTTGCACTATTTGGCAAGGAGCCCGTGGTGACGCAGACCATTTCGCTGTGGGTATTGAAGGACTCCAAAATCGAGTTCAGCGGAGACCTGAGCAAACTCCAACCCTACTCCTTTGGCGTAGTCAACACCGTGAGTTACGGGGAACGGTTTGATACGGCGGTCAAGTACGAATTGCTGCACACCGACGTCGCACACAGCATCGAGAGCTGCATCAACAAGCTGCTGGCCGGGCGAACTGACATTTGGGTCAGCAACCGTTTTGGTGCCATCCATGAACTCAAGCGCCTTGGCAAGCTGGACCAGGTGAAGGAGTTGAAGCTACCGGTGCAAGAGGTACCTGCGTATGTGGGGTTCTCCAGGCTGCACAACCACACCGCGCTGCGCGATGCCTTTGACCAGGCATTGGTCAATCTGAAACACACCGGTGCCTACGACCGATTGGCCAAAAAGTACTCGGAATAGCTGGGCCGCAACCTTATCAACTCTTGTGCCGATGTCAGACGTGGCGTTTAGGATGTGGCGAGGAATAATTTCCCGGATTGGCCCGAGGAGTCGGGATGCGATGTGAGGCGCAAGACGTGCGGTGTGGCGAGCCACACAAGCGGATTGCAACGAAGCAGCGCGCCCGAATCCGACAGGACAAAATGGGAAACTTATTTCTTGCCACATCCTTAGCAGGTACTTGGCCGCTGTAATCACTGACTGTGCCGAGCGCTTGTCCGCGATGTTGCCTACCCGCACTCTCAATGAAAACTCTCAAATCGTCGGTGTTGGATGTTCCGGCAGCCGCGTTGTCATGGCTGGGAAGGCAGGGAACTCGTGCCATTGCAACGTTGGTCATCGTGGGTATTGCCGTGCCACCAGCTGGTACCTTTCTTAAGCCCTATCTCACAGAAGCGGTATTGCTCGGGTTTATGGCCTCACAGCGCAATATGGGCCTGGTACTTGTCGCAACCAACGGGGCTTTGCCCGATTTGACGTGGCTGTATTTCGCGCTCTCCCAATTTCCTATTTATCCGTCACCGCAGTTGCTCCAACCGTTGGTACGGCGGATACGCGCGTCGTGATGGGCTTGCCGTAGTCTGCTGGACGCCACGAACAAATGAAGGGACACCCAATCCACCTGCCCAAGGGCGTGGTGGGTGCGGCTTGCGAGCGCAGGCTCCATTCGCGGTTGCCACAGAAGAGGCGCGCCAGCTACGGTGTTCACGAACTGGCGCAGCCACGCCAAAAGCGTTCGCCCGCGAGGTGAGACGGAGTCCGCAAGTTACGCCGCCCGCCTTGCGCGAGGTGGATGCCTGAAAAATGAACCCCTGCCCCCTTTGCGTCTGCATTTCCGCAGGATTTGTAAAGCCCCTGCGTGCTACCTTTCAGGCCTCATTATTTGCAGCCTGACCATGCCCACTTTCACCCACAACGCGCCCCTGACCATCGCGGGTCTGGCCCTTCGCACCTCCAACGCCACGGCGTTCGAGGACATCCCGCGGCACTGGGGCGCGTTTTTTGCGCAGCAGGTGCTGGCGCACATCCCCGACAAAATCAGCGACGAGGTGTACGCGGTCTACACCGGCTTTGACCGCATCCCCCAGACCGCGGACGACATCTACCGCCTGGGCTACACCTTGGTGATCGGGGCGGCGGTGTCCAGCACCGCGCACCTGCCCCAGACGCTGACCAGCACGCTGATCCCGGCAACCCGGCGCGCGGTGTTTGCCGTCGAACCCGCCCAGCCCGAGCAGGTGGGCGCGCAGTGGCAGAAAATTTGGCAGATGCAGGATCTGCAACGGGTATTCGCACCGGACTATGAACACTACGCAAGCGATGGCAAGATCAGCATTTTGGTGAGCGTGGCCGCATGACAAAAATCGACTTTAAAAAAGAGCTGAAATCCTTTTACCAAGCCTCCGCAGCCCAGGTGGTCGAGGTGGAGGTGCCGCCCTTCAACTACCTGATGGTGGACGGCGTCGGCGACCCCAATACGGCGCCCGCCTATGCCCAGGCCGTGGAGGCATTGTTTTCGGTGGCCTATACCGCCAAGTTCATGCTCAAAAAAGCGGTGCCGTCCGTGGACTATGCCGTCATGCCCCTGGAAGGCCTGTGGTGGATGGATGACATGGCACGGTTCTCGACCGCCGACAAGTCCCAATGGCAATGGACCATGATGATCCAGCAGCCGCCCCTGGTGAGCCGTGCCACCATCGACGCCGCCATCAACACGGTACAAACCAAGAAAGGGCTGGTTGGCCTGGAGCGCTTGCGTTTTGCCCCCTTTGCCGAAGGGCGCTGCGCCCAGGTACTGCATGTGGGGCCATTTTCCGAAGAAGGCCCCACCATTGCGCGCTTGCACCAATTTATCGACGCACGGGCCAAGCGAACCGGCAAACACCATGAAATCTACCTGAGCGATATCCGCAAGGCCGATCCCAAAAACTGGAAAACCATTCTGCGCCAGCCCATGCAGTAAGGAAGGAAACCACCGCACCGTGTCCCGCAGCCCCCGCCCCTTCAGCGACTACCACACCCGTCTGCAACGGGTGAGTGATTTCATCCACGACCACCTGGACCAGCCGCTCAACATGGTGCAGTTGGCCGAACTGGCCTGTCTGTCCCCCGAGCATTGGCACCGGATTTACGCCGCTTTTTTTGGTGAAACCATGGCCGCCACCGTCAAGCGCCTGCGTTTGCAGCGCGCCGCGGCATTTTTGGCGCAGTCCACCCTGCCGATTCAGCAGGTGGCGCTGCAATCGGGCTACCCCAATGTGCAGTCCTTCACCCGCACTTTTTCCAACGCTTATGGGCTGCCGCCCGCACAGTACCGCCAGGGGGGCCAGCACGCGGTGTTCCATTACACCCAACCGCAGTACCAGGACGGTGTATTTGACGTGCGCCATGTCGAGATCACCTCCATTGCGGTGATCAGTGTGCCGCACCAGGGCTCATTCATGGGCATCAGCAAAGCCTTTGGCACCCTGTATGGCTGGCTGGGCGCGCACCAAGTCAAC
Source organism: Rhodoferax sp. (assembly GCF_030697375.1). Taxonomy (GTDB): domain Bacteria; phylum Pseudomonadota; class Gammaproteobacteria; order Burkholderiales; family Burkholderiaceae_C; genus Allorhodoferax. Next base: position 48,366 of record NZ_JAUYQD010000002.1, read on the forward strand.
GCAGAGGGCCTGCGCTGCCTGGGCATTTACCACGACGATCCGTTTGCCGTGGAGGAGTCGGCCCTGCGTTCACACGCTTGCGTAGCGCCGGAAGCCGACACGCTGCAACAGGTCAACATCACGCCCCCCTTGGAGCGCTGCACGATTGCGGGTGGGCATTACGCGGTACTGCATTACTGTGGGCCCTATGCGTCCATGCATGCGGCCTACCGCTGGTTGTTTGGGTACTGGTTGCCCCAGTCCGGCTGGGAGGTGGCGGACAACCCGGTTTTTGAAGACTACTTGAACAGCCCGCAGGACACCGCCCCAGCGGATTTGCGCACCGACATTTACATGCCGCTGCGCAATCCGGTTTAGCGGTTTTTGCTTAAAAGATTATTCCCACTCAATGGTGGCGGGCGGCTTGGAACTCACATCGTAGGTAACGCGGTTGATGCCGCGCACTTCGTTGATGATGCGGCTGGACACTTTTTTGAGCAGCGCATAGGGCAACTCGGCCCAATCCGCCGTCATGAAGTCGCTGGTTTGCACCGCGCGCAGGGCCACCACATAGTCGTAGGTACGGCCATCGCCCATCACACCCACGCTCTTCACCGGCAAAAACACGGTGAAAGCCTGGCTGGTTAGGTCGTACCAGCTCTTGCCGGTCTCCGCATCCACAAAATTGCGCAACTCTTCGATAAAAATCGCATCGGCCCGGCGCAGCAAATCGGCGTATTCCTTTTTGACTTCGCCCAAAATCCGCACACCCAGGCCGGGGCCGGGGAAGGGATGGCGGTACACCATGTGGTAGGGCAAGCCCAGTGCCACACCCAGTTCGCGCACTTCGTCCTTGAACAGTTCGCGCAACGGCTCCAGCAGTTTCAGACCCAATTGCTCGGGCAAGCCACCCACGTTGTGGTGGCTCTTGATGACCACGGCCTTCTTGGTCTTGGCTCCGCCGGACTCGATCACGTCGGGGTAAATCGTGCCCTGCGCCAGCCAGGCGACGTGGCGCGACTGGTCGTTTTTGAGCTTGCCGGCCTCGGCCTTGAACACCTCCACGAACTCACGGCCAATGATCTTGCGTTTGGCTTCCGGGTCGCTCACGCCAGCCAAATGGCCCAGGAACTGGTCCGCCGCATCGACACGCACCACCTTGGCGTGCAGCTTGCCGACGAACATCTCCATCACCATGTCGCCTTCGTTCAGGCGCAACAAGCCGTGGTCTACAAACACACAGGTCAACTGGTCCCCAATGGCACGGTGGATCAGCGCGGCAGCCACGGAAGAATCCACACCACCGGACAGGCCCAGAATCACCTCTTCACTACCGACCTGGGCGCGGATATGCTCCACCGCTTCGGCGATGTAGTCACCCATGATCCAGTCGGCGCGGGTGCCGCAGATCTCCAGCACAAAACGCTCCAAAATGGCTGCACCGCGCTTGGTGTGGGTCACTTCGGGGTGAAATTGCACGGCATAAAAGCGGCGCGCTTCGTCGGCCATACCGGCAATCGGGCAGCTGTCGGTGCTGGCCATGAGTTTGAAGCCAGATGGCAACTCGGTGACCTTGTCGCCATGGCTCATCCAAACCTGCAGCATGCCGTGGCCTTCGGCCGTGGCGTAGTCCTGGATGCCTTGGAGCAATTCGGTGTGGCCGTGCGCACGCACATCGGCGTGGCCGAACTCGCGGTGGCTGCTGGCGGCCACCTGGCCCCCCAATTGCACAGCCATGGTGAACATGCCGTAGCAGATGCCCAGCACCGGAATGCCCAGCTCGTACACCACGGAAGGTGCCCGCAGGTCGTGCTCTTCATAGGTGCTGGCATGGCTGCCGGACAAGATGATGCCCTTGAGATTGCCGTCCCGCGCGTATTCGCGGACCCATTCATTGCTCACATCGCAGGGATGCACTTCGCAAAAAACATGTGCTTCGCGGATGCGCCGGGCAATGAGCTGGGTAACCTGAGAACCGAAGTCGAGGATGAGGATTTTTTGGTGCATGGCAGAAAAGATGGTTTCAGTTTGCGTGCCTTATCCCAGAAACACCGCAGATCTGGCTTTGCCAGTCTGCCGGTGTTGCCCCCGGCAAGGGGGATGGCGCAACGACACGAAGTGCGCGCAGCCTGGGGGTGTGCCTAGTCAGCGCGGTAGTTAGGGGCTTCTTTGGTGATTTGCACGTCGTGCACATGGCTTTCGCGGATGCCGGCGGTGGTGATCTCCACAAACTCCGCATTGTTCTGCATGTCTTCAATCGTCGCGGCGCCGCAATAACCCATGCTGGCCCGTACGCCACCCGCCATCTGGAACACGATGGACACCATGGAACCCTTGTAAGGCACGCGGCCTTCAATGCCTTCGGGCACCAGCTTGTCGGCGTTGGGGTTGCCGGTGGTGGATTCCTGGAAGTAGCGGTCGGCACTGCCTTGTTGCATGGCGCCAATGCTGCCCATGCCGCGGTAGCTCTTGTAGCTGCGGCCCTGGAACAAAATGACTTCGCCGGGCGCCTCTTCGGTACCGGCAAACATACCACCCATCATCACGGTGCTGGCACCGGCGGCAATGGCTTTGGAAATATCACCGCTGTAACGAATGCCACCGTCCGCGATCAAGGGAACACCGGTCCCTTTCAGTGCGGTAGCGACGCTGTCGATGGCCATGATCTGGGGCACGCCGACACCTGCCACGATGCGGGTGGTGCAGATGGAGCCGGGGCCGATGCCCACTTTGACCGCGTCGGCACCCGCTTCCACCAGGGCCAAGGCCGCTGCGCCGGTGGCGATGTTGCCGCCAATCACGTCGATGTGCGGGTAGTTTTGCTTAACCCAGCGCACGCGCTCAATCACCCCTTTGCTGTGGCCATGCGCAGTGTCCACCACGATGGCGTCTACACCGGCACGGGCCAGCGCCTCAACGCGCTCTTCGGTGCCCTCGCCCACCCCCACCGCCGCACCCACACGCAGCTTGCCATGGGCATCGCGTGCAGCATTGGGGAAACTGGTTTGTTTGGTGATGTCCTTGACGGTGATCAGGCCCTTGAGTTCAAAGGCATCGTTGACCACCAGCAAACGTTCAATTTTGTACTGGTTCAGCAGCACTTTGGCCTGCGCCAAGGTGGTGCCATCGGGCACGGTGACCAGCTTGTCGCGCTGGGTCATGATGTGGCTCACCGGCAGGTCATACCGGGTCTCAAAGCGCAGATCACGGCCGGTCACAATGCCAACCACCTTGCCACCGTCACACACAGGGAAGCCAGACACGCCGAGCTGGTCCGACAATTCCATGACTTGGCGCACGGTGTGCATGGGGGTGATCACGACCGGATCACGCAACACGCCGGACTCGTAGCGCTTGACCTTGGACACCTGTGCGGCCTGCTCTTGCGCAGACATGTTCTTGTGCACGATGCCGATACCGCCCTCCTGCGCAATGGCAATAGCCAAGCGGGCTTCGGTGACCGTGTCCATGGCGGCAGACACCAGGGGCAGGTTCAAAGCGATGTTGCGGGAGAAACGGGTGGCGAGGGATGTGTCCTTGGGAAGGACTTGGGAGAACGCTGGCACCAACAAGACGTCGTCGAAGGTGAGCGCTTTGCCGATAAGGCGCATGTTCTTAGCTCCAAATGACGGATTGTACCCGTGCGGCGCGATTCGCTTTTTTATACCCTATCTGCCTGTGGCGGCTACACTTCGCCCATGAAACCGTTTCACGCATTTTTGACCGCTACTTTGACCCTGACTTGCGTCGTAGCGTCTGCCCAGTGGCAATGGGTTGACAAGGACGGACGCAAAGTTTTCAGTGACCGCGCACCCCCCACGGATGTTTTGGATAAAAATATTCTGAAGCGACCTCCAGGGCGGGGGGGCAATACAAAGCCAGCCGAAACGGCGAGCGCAGACGCAGAATCAACGCCAGGTGCAGCCGCCCCCGCCTTGGCACCGGCAGCGCCAGCTGTGCCCAAGGGAGCCGGTGTCGATAAAGAGCTGGAAGCCAAAAAGAAGCAAGCCGCGGACGCGGAAGCCGCCAAGCGCAAGGCAGAAGAAGAACGAATCACCAAAGCCAAAATCGAAAATTGTGCCCGGGCCAAGCAAGCCAAGGCAACGTATGACTCCGGCATACGCATTGCACGCGCCAATGCCGCAGGTGAACGGGAAATTATGGACGATGCAGCCCGCGCCGCCGAGGTCAAGCGCATCCAAGGCGTAATCAGCGCAGATTGCCAATAGGGCCGATAGGCCGGGGCTCAATACCCGGCTTTGGCGCCCACCCTTCGTTTGGCAAACAAACCCGCCGATTTGGCGCCCTGGCGCACAAAACGCTCCCGCCGCGCCACCTTGGGGTCTACGGTGAGGGGCCTGCTGAGTTCGACCCGGTCATGCTCCCGCAACACATGCTGCGGGGGTATTTTTCGGCCCCATACGCCCAATTCCACGGCATTCACCTGGGCTGGTGACATCTCCTGGAGTAACCCGCTGATGTGCACGGCCTGCGCAGCCGTACAGCCCTGCTCCACCGTCAAGGCCACTTCACGGACTTCACGGGCTTGGGGAGAATAAACCAGCGTGACGGAAATCAGCATTCAATCCCCATACACCTGCTGCGCACGTTTGACAAACGCATCGACCAGGTTGGCGGCAATCTTGTCAAACACCGGCCCCACGAGTTTGCCCAGCGTGGCATTGTCAAAACCGTAATTCAGCGACAGTTCCACTTTGCAGGCCCGTTGCGAGCCATCGCCTAGCGGATGAAAGTTCCATTCTCCGTCCAGCCGCGAAAAAGGCCCCTTCACCAATTGCAAACCCACCCGATGGGGCGGGGTGTGGGTATTGCGGGTCGTGAAGGTCTGGCGGACACCGCCAAAGGAAATACCCACCTCTGCGGTCATTCCACCCTTGTCCTGGTCCAGCACTTTGGCATGGTCGCACCAGGGCAAGAACTGCGGATACTGCGCTACATCGGTCACTAGCACATACATCTCTGCCGGGCTGTACCAGATCAAAACGGACTTTGTTACGGTTTTCATAGAATGGAGGTCTGCGCGGGATTGTAGACAAGCCCACAAGCACCTCTTTCTTTCCCGTCTGTCACCCCCATTTGAGTCCCATGGCCAAAAAACCTGATACCGCTACCCGCATCGCCGACAACAAGAAGGCCGCCTACAACTATTTTTTCGAAGAACGCTTTGAGACCGGGCTGGTGCTGGAGGGCTGGGAGGTCAAATCCTTGCGCGAAGGCAAAGTGCAGCTTACCGACGGCTACGTCGTGGTGCGCAACGGCGAATTGTTCATCATCGGCCTGCAAATCACCCCCTTGGGCACGGCATCCACCCACATCAGCCCCGACAAGGTGCGCACCAAGAAACTCTTGCTGCACAAGGAAGAAATCAAGCGTTTGATTGGCAAGATCGACCAAAAAGGCTACACCCTGGTGCCACTTAACTTGCATTGGAAAGCGGGAAAGATCAAGTGCGACATTGCCTTGGCCAAGGGCAAGGCCGAACACGACAAGCGCAACACCATCAAGGACCGCGAAGGCAAACGGGAAGTGGCACGGGCCATGAAGAGCTACAGCCGCTAATTATTTTCTGCATGCGGGAATAAACCGGGCGCCAGCGGTGTTTATGGGAGTGCAAATGCTTGTTTGCACCGACCAACTCAGGAGTTTCCCATGCCATTGACCCCACGCTCTGCCATCGCCGCCACCCTGGCGCTTGCCCTTTTGGGTGCTTGTGCCGCCCTGGCACCCACCCCCACCAAGACCGCTGATGGCGTGCTGGTAGGCACCAACGGCATGACGCTGTACACCTTTGACAAAGATGTAGCGGGCAGCGGTAAGTCGCTGTGCAATGGCCCTTGCGCCGCCAACTGGCCACCCTTGATGGCGGCCGGGTCGGACAAGGCCTCGGGCGACTACAGCATCATCACGCGGGACGACGGCAAGCCACAGTGGGCGGTGAAGGGCAAACCCCTGTATTTCTGGGTCAAGGACAGCAAGCCCGGCGACCAGACCGGTGACGGCGTCAACAAAGTCTGGCATACCGCCAAGCCCTGATTTGGCGTAGAGATGAATCCTCAGCCCATTGTCAACCACATTCCCGCGCTGCGCCGCTACGCACGCGCGCTGACCGGGGATGCATGGGCTGCCGATGACTTGGTGCAAGACACCCTGGAGCGGGCCTGCAGCAAATGGCGCTTGTGGTTAGTCGGGTCCGACCTGCGCGCCTGGCTCTTCACTGTCATGCACAACCTGCTCGTCAACCAAGTTCGCCAATCCGCCCGACAAGCCTCGGGCCGCTCTGTTGACATTGACGAAGTCGCCCACGAACTGCCCGCGCCCGATGCCAACCTGGGGCCCCTGCTGGATTTACAGCGCTGCCTCTTGCGCTTGCCGCAGGAGCAGCGGGTGGTGCTGCTCTTGGTCACCATGGAGGACATGGGCTACGCCGACGTGGCACGCATCACCGGTGTCCCCATCGGCACGGTCATGTCGCGCCTCTCACGCGCCCGCAGCCGGCTTCAGGAATTGATGGATGCCCCAGCCCATGTCCATGCACACACCACCGACTCGGCATCCGCCGACGGTAAAAGTGCGCCCGCCTTACGGCGCTTGAAATAAGCTGCAGGATCACACGATGAATCCTTCTCCATCCCCCCCCTCATCTCGCCCCTTGACCAACGACGAAATCCATGCCCTGGTGGATGGTCAGGCCGCGCCTGCGCAGCGGGCTGCCTTGCAGGCGCGCTTGACACTGGATGCCGACGCACAGGCGACGGTGCTGAAATGGCAGCGCCAGCGTGATGCCCTGCGAGGTTTGCTCCAACAGGTAGAGCAGGAACCTGTCCCGGCCAGTCTGCTGTCGGCGGGACAGACAGCCACAGGTTCCCGACAAACCCTCCAACAGTGGTCACACTGGGGCGGCATGGCCGCCAGCACCCTGCTGGTCTTTGGGGCGGGTTGGCTGTCCCATGGGCAATGGGAGATGACGCACTTGTCCTCCGGCACGCCCATGTCCAAAGCGGCGCATGGCCGTGAATTCATCCACCAGGCCGCCTTGGCCCATGCGGTCTATGCACCCGAAGTCCGCCATCCGGTGGAGGTGACGGCCACCCAACAGGAGCATCTGGTCCAATGGCTGTCCAAACGCGTGGGCAAACCGCTCAAAGTGCCCCAACTGTCAGACCAGGGATACGATTTGGTCGGTGGGCGCTTATTGCCGGGCAATGAGGGTGCGCGGGCCCAATTCATGTTCCAGAATGCGGGCGGTCAACGGGTGACCCTGTATTTGGGAGTGATGGATACCAACTCGCTCAATTCATCCAACGCGGCCCGAGATGAGACGGCGTTCCGCTTTTCCAGCGATGGACCTGTGCCCAGTTTCTACTGGGTCGACCAGGGATTTGGGTACGCACTCACCGGGCCCATGACGCGGGAAGGCTTGTTGGCATTGGCCGAGGCCATCTACCGGCAACTCTGAGGCGACTGATTCAGCCCAAATCCCGCAAGGGATGCGCCCAGGCCGGCCAGGGGGATTCAAAGAAAGGTGCCACCTGTTCGGGCGTAACGTCTTCAATCCGTGCAGGACTCCACTGCGGACTGTGGTCCTTGTCCACCGCCAGGGCACGGATGCCTTCCACCGTTTCCGAGCTGGCCCCGCTGCGCCCCAGGTGCTGGGTATTGAAACAGTGGCGAACGATATCGCGCTCCATACGCAGATCCTCGGCCAGAGTCATGCCACGCGCACGGCGCACCTGTTCCAGCACCACATGCAGCATCAAGGGCGAACGTTTGCGCAAGGTGGCGGCGGTGTGTTGTGCCCATGCACTGTCGTCCGCCTCCAAGGCATGCACGATCTCCGGCATCGATTGCATCGAAAAAAATGGGTCAATAAGGGCTCTAGCCCCCGTGGAATGTGCGTGAGCAGCTACTGAATAGATAGCAAGCCATTGGCCGATTGCATCTGGCAGATCCAGATTGGTGTTGGCCAATGCGTCCCAGGCCTCTTCAAGGCGCATTTCGTCCAGACAGGCGTCCGCCAAACCCATCTCCATCGCGGTGGCGGCGTCCATCACCTCACCCGTCAGCGCCTGCCACTCGCCCGTGCGCCCCGGACAACGGCTCAAAAAGTACCCTCCGCCTACGTCCGGAAACAGGCCGATATGCGTCTCTGGCATGGCCATCTTGGTTCGTCCCGTCACCAAACGGTGCGAGCCCCCCTGGCTGATCCCCATGCCCCCGCCCATGACCACGCCATCCATGAAGGCGATGTAGGGTTTGGAAAAGTTGTGAATCAGGCAGTTAAGTGCATATTCCTCGGTGAAAAAATCCTCCAGCTGGGGATTTCCAGCCAAGGCAGCCTGGTGGAAGAAGCGGATGTCACCGCCGGCGCAGAAGCTGCCAAACGGCCCGGTCTTGCCCATACCCCGTATCGCCACCGCCTTGACGGCGCTTTCCTGCTGCCATTGCAGCAGCACGGTGGTCAGGCTGCGCACCATCTCCAGATTCAGGGAATTCAGGGCTTTGGCGCGGTTCAGGGTGATACAGCCCAAGCGCCCGCGCACTTCCGTCAAAACCAAATCGCTCATAACCGTTGTCTCCACCCAATCACTTCATTCACCACCAATGCACCAATCACCAAGGTGCCGCCGGTTAAAACTGCACGGGACGGCTCTTCCCCCGCACCGACCCAGGCCAACAAGATACCGAAGATGACCTCCAGCAACTGCAGCAGCGATATTTCAGGTGCCTTCAAAACACGGGCACACCACACCGACAGCACGCAGGGCAAGGCCAATTGTCCTACGCCCAACAGGCCCAGCAATGTCACATCATGGACACTGGCCTGAAAAGGATAGGCCAACGGAAAGGTCAACACCGTTGAGATCACCGCGCCCACCAGCACAGCGGGGACCAAATCAACGTTTTGGCCCTGGGCGTGGGAATGTTGGGTGGCAGTCCAGTTGGTGGCACCGGCGATGGGTACACACAGGGCCACCAAGGTGCCCCACAGCGAGCCTTGGGACAGTTGGGCTGCGTACATGTACACAATACCCACGCCCGCGGCCACAATCGCCACCCAGGTTCGCAGGGGTACACGGTGGCCAATAAAAACCCGTGCGATCAGGGCGGTGAGCAAAGGCCCGATGGACATGGTGACCAGCACATTGCCCACCGTGGTGAGGGTGAGGGCCACCATGAAGGCGGTGAACATCACACTCCAGCACAGACCCGACACCCAAAACAGGCCACTGGCGCGGCGTATCTTGCCAAAGATCTCTCGCCCCTGGAACAGCGGCAAGATCAACAACAGGCTCAACGCCGTGAACAAGGCCCGCCAAAACGTGACCTCAAAACTCCGGGCAAATTCCAGATGGCGTGTGACCACACCGGCGGTGGACCACATCAGGGCCACCGCCACCATCAGGAACACCGCCCGATTGTGGGTCAACCGCAAGGCGAGGCTCAGGAGCGGCCAGCGCGCTTGCGTTCGCTTTCCGTCAGATGGCGCTTGCGCAGACGAATCGACTTGGGTGTGATTTCGACCAACTCGTCGTCCTCGATGAACTCAACGCCATATTCCAGCGTGCACTCGATCGGAGGCGTGATCTTGGTCGCATCTTCCTTGCCGCTGACGCGGAAGTTGGTCAGCTGCTTGGTACGTGTAGCGTTGACCACCAGGTCGTTGTCACGGCTGTGGATACCCACAATCATGCCTTCGTACACGGGGTCGTTGGGGCGAACAAACATGCGGCCACGGTCGTCCAGCTTGCCCAGCGCGTAAGTGAAAATTTCACCGGCATCCATGGAAATCAGCACGCCGTTTTTACGGCCACCGATATCACCCTTGTGCGCCTCGTAGCTGTCGAAAATGTTCGAGATCAGGCCAGAGCCACGGGTCAAGTTCAGGAATTCATTGGTGAATCCGATCAGACCCCGCGCAGGAATGCGGTACTCCAGGCGTACACGGCCGCGGCCGTCCGGCTCCATGTTGACCAAGTCGCCCTTGCGCTCGCCCAAAGCTTGCATCACGCCGCCCTGGTGTTGCTCTTCGATGTCGGCCGTGACCAACTCGATAGGCTCGTGCTTCTCGCCATTCACGTCTTTCATCACGACGCGTGGCTTGGAGACCGCCAGTTCGTAGCCTTCACGGCGCATGTTTTCCAACAAAATGGTCAGGTGCAGTTCGCCGCGGCCCATGACTTCGAAGATGCCTTCTTCGTCGGTTTCCTTGACGCGCAGCGCCACATTGTGTTGCAGTTCTTTTTGCAGACGGTCCCAGATCTGGCGGCTGGTCACATATTTGCCTTCACGGCCCGCCAAGGGGCTGGTGTTGACGCAGAAGTTCATGGTCAAGGTCGGCTCATCGACCTTGAGCATGGGCAGTGGAGCGGGGTTGGCCGGGTCGGTGATCGTGACGCCAATGCCGATATCCGCAATGCCGTTAATCAACACGATTTCGCCGGGGCCGGCTTCGGTAGCCTGCACGCGCTCCAAGCCCTGGAAGGTCAATACCTGGTTGATACGGCCTTTGATAGGCTTGCCATCCACGCCTTCCATCACCACCACGTCCATCATGGGCTTGATCGTGCCCTGGCTGATACGGCCGACACCAATGCGACCCACGAAGGTCGAAAAGTCAAGCGCGGAAATTTGCAGCTGCAGCGGTGCCGCAGGGTCACCCTTTTGGGCAGGCACGTGTTGGAGCACGGTGTTGAACAAGGCCGACATATCAGGGCCCCACTGCTCACCTGGCGCGCCCTCTTCCATCGACGACCAACCGTTGATACCCGAGGCGTAGACTACGGGGAAATCCAGTTGCTCATCGGTGGCGCCGAGCTTGTCAAACAAATCAAATGCGGCATTGACCACGAAATCTGGACGTGCACCAGGCTTGTCCACCTTGTTCACCACCAGAATCGGCTTCAAGCCCAGGGCCAAAGCCTTCTTGGTCACAAAGCGGGTCTGGGGCATGGGGCCTTCTTGGGCGTCAATCAACAGCACCACACCATCGACCATGCTCAAGGCACGTTCCACTTCGCCGCCGAAGTCCGCGTGTCCGGGGGTATCCACGATGTTGATGTGGGTACCTTCCCAGGTCACCGCGCAATTTTTGGCCAAAATCGTAATGCCACGCTCTTTTTCGATGGCATTGTTGTCCATCACGGTGTCAACCACTTTTTCATGGTCGGCAAAGGTACCGGACTGGCGCAGCAATTGGTCGACCATGGTGGTCTTGCCATGATCGACGTGGGCGATGATGGCGATGTTGCGGATTTGTTTAATGCTCATGGTTCACTTTCTCTTAAATCTGCTCAGATTTTTTCAGTATTTGCTCTATCTCCAGCGGGCTCAATAGCCGCCCTGGTATCAATTCACCCGCTTTCACCTGGGCCGTACCCAGCAAGGCGTGTGGGTTTTCACCGTACACGGCGACTCGCGACTCGTCAGGCCATGCCCCCCGGCGGCGTACACCGCTCAAGAAGCGCCCTGCACTCTCCCCCTCCAGCGCAACAACCGTGTGGTCGCGCAACAGCGACTCCACCGGCATCAGGCAAGCCAACCGTTGTTCCTCGGTCATAGCTTCCAGCGCCTCCAGCGTGACGCATTGAGAAACCGAAAAGCCCCCGGTTTCAATCCGCCGCAATGCGGTCAAATGCGCGCCACACCCCAAGGCCTCACCTATATCTTCCCCAAGGGTTCGAATGTAAGTTCCCTTGCTGCATTTCACTACCATTTTGATAGCTGCTTGCGCACTGTCCATAGGGGCCAGAGTCGCTTTTAATGCATGAATTGTGACCTCACGGGCCACCCGTTCCACTTCAATCCCGGCACGGGCATATTCGTACAGGGCCTTTCCATCCTTCTTCAACGCGCTGTGCATGGGGGGCACCTGATGGATGACTCCCGTAAAACGCGACAGGACACCTTGCAAGTCAACGTCAGTGACCTGAACGGGGCGCTCTTCAATCACCTCACCTTCGGCATCTGCCGTGCTGGTCTTGACACCCAAACACGCCACCGCTTCATACGTTTTGTCGGCATCCAACTGCAATTGGCTGAACTTCGTGGCCGCCCCAAAACACAGTGGCAACACGCCGGTTGCCAGTGGATCCAAGGTACCGGTGTGCCCCGCTTTTTCAGCGCGCAGCAGCCATTTTACTTTTTGCAATGCATCGTTGCTGGACCAGCCCAATGGCTTGTCCAGCAACAGCACCCCATGCACGGGGCGCCTTGCAACCCGTGCACGTGGCGCATTCATGGGGTCAGTCTTCCTTGGCCCGAGAAGAAACCGCACGCGCAATCAAGGCGTTCATGTCAGCGGCCTTCTCAGTGGTGCGATCAAACAGGAAGTGCAAGGTAGGCACCGTATGGATATGCAGCCGTTTGAACAAACCCGCACGTAAAAAACCCGCCGCCTGGTTCAGGCCTTCGGTACACGCTACGGGGTCACCCACGAGCAGACTGAAGAATACCTTGGCGTGGGCATAGTCAGGGGTGACCTCCACCGCCTGGATTGTCACCATCCCCACGCGCGGGTCTTTCAACTCGCGCGCAATCAGCTCGGTCAGATCCCGCTGGATCTGATCGGCCACTTTGAAGCTACGGTTAGGGGTACTGGACTTTTTACGCACGATTTAAACCACGTCCATTACAGCGTACGAGCAACTTCACGGATCTCAAAGAACTCCAACACGTCACCCTCTTGGATATCGTTGTAATTCTTGATATTCAAGCCGCATTCAAAGTTCTCGCGCACTTCTTTGGCATCGTCCTTGAAACGCTTGAGCGAGTCCAATTCACCGGAGTAGATGACCATGTTGTTACGCAACAGACGCAGACGCGCGGTACGCCGCACAATGCCGGCAGTGACCATACAACCGGCAATCGAACCGATCTTGGACACCTTGAACACCTGACGAATTTCGGCAGTACCGATAACTTCTTCCTTCTTGTCCGGTGTCAACATGCCCGACATGGCCAGTTTCAAATCATCAACCGCGTCATAAATGATGTCGTAGTAGCGAATGTCCACACCGTTGTTTTCAGCCAGCTTGCGTGCGCCTGCATCGGCACGGGTGTTGAAGCCAATGATGACCGCCTTGGAGGCAATCGCCAGATTCACATCCGACTCGCTGATGGCGCCAACGGCGGCGTACACCAGTTGCACCTTGACCTCGTCCGTGGACAGTTTGAGCAAGGACTGCGCCAGCGCTTCTTGCGAACCCTGCACGTCGGCCTTGACGATGATGGGAACCATCTTGACTTCGCCCGCAGAGATGTCCGAGAACATATTCTCCAGCTTGGCCGCTTGCTGCTTGGCCAACTTGGTATTGCGGAACTTGCCCGCACGGTAGGTGGAGATTTCGCGGGCACGGCGTTCGTCCGCCATCACCATGAACTCGTCACCGGCTTGCGGCACTTCCGTCAAGCCCTGGATTTCCACTGGAATCGAAGGACCCGCGGTTTTGATGGTTTTTCCATTTTCGTCCAACATGGCACGTACACGGCCATAGGTCGAACCGGCCAACACGATATCGCCTGTTTTCAAGGTACCGGATTGCACCAAAATGGTTGCAACAGGGCCGCGTCCTTTGTCCAGACGCGCCTCGATCACCAGACCCTTGGCCATGGCGTCTACAGGCGCACGCAGCTCAAGCACTTCCGCTTGGAGCAATACCTGTTCAAGCAATTCATCAATACCTTGGCCGGTTTTGGCTGACACAGGAACGAACGGCGATTCACCGCCGAATTCTTCTGGCACCACCTCTTCCACCACCAACTCGTTCTTGACGCGCTCAGGATTGGCATCCGGCTTGTCAATCTTGTTGATAGCCACCACGATAGGCACGCCTGCCGCTTTGGCATGTTTAATGGCTTCTTTGGTCTGCGGCATCACGCCATCGTCGGCGGCCACCACCAAAATCACGATGTCGGTAGCCTTGGCGCCACGGGCACGCATGGCCGTAAATGCCTCGTGACCAGGGGTATCCAGAAAAGACACCATGCCACGTGGCGTTTCCACGTGGTAGGCACCAATGTGCTGGGTAATACCACCGGCTTCACCCGAAGCCACTTTGGCGCGGCGAATGTAGTCCAGCAGCGAGGTCTTACCATGGTCCACGTGGCCCATCACCGTCACCACGGGAGCGCGCGGCAAGGATTCCGCATGCTGTTCAGACACTTCTTCGTCCGTAAATGCTTCAGGATCATCCAAGGCAGCAACCACCGCAGTGTGTCCCATTTCCTCCACCACAATCATGGCGGTGTCTTGGTCCAAAGGCTGGTTGATCGTGACCATCTGGCCCAGCTTCATCAGGTGTTTGATCACCTCCGACGCTTTGACCGCCATCTTGTGGGCCAACTCGGCCACGGTAATGGTTTCAGGCACATGCACTTCGATGACGCGCGCCTCGACTGGAGCCGCTTGCACCCGTTGGTCGTCGCGGTCCCGGTCATTGCTGCCGCGACGGCCGCGGGGGCCAGCGCGCCAATTGGTGCCACGGCCTGCGCCGGCACCGGTGTCGCCACGGGTTGGAATAGCTTTCTTCTTAGCTGGATCCCCCGCCCAACTGCTGGAGAGTTTGGCGGATTTCACTTCCTTACCAGCGCCCGCGCCATTGGCTGGTGTAGCAGCAGAGGCTCCAGGAGCACCAGGCTTGGCGGGTTTAGCCGCCACAGTTCCTGCAGCCGGCTTGTGCAAAGTACCCTTGATACCCGCTTTTGCCGCCTCAGCCCTAATTTCTTCAGGTTTCTTGACAGGAGGTGGTGGCTTTCTGGCGGGAGCCGACATCATCAATCGAATGGCAGCCGCCTCAGCTTCTGCCTTGCGCCTGCGCTCACCCAAATCAGCGGCCCGGGCAAGCTCTTCGGCTGCACGAACTTTGGAATCAGCGGCCGCTTTTTCACTAGCCTGTTGCTGAGCCTTTGCCGCCACCTGGGCTTTTTCAGCCACTTCCAATGCCTTAACCGCTGCAGCCTCCGCCACGTTTTGCGTTTTTGTCACAGGAGGGGCGACTGGTTTAGCTTTTTCTGCTGCGGCTCGCGCTGCCGCTATTTCAGCCGCCTTGGCCGCAGCAGCTTCAGCCGCTTGGCGGGCTTTTGCTTCTTGCTCTTCACGCTCGCGTCGACGTTGTGCCAACTCTTCTTCCTGACGACGGATCAGTTCCGCTTGACGTTGCGCCTCTTCCTCGCGGCGGACAAGTTCAGCGTTGTCAATGACAGACTGGGCTGGTACTTGAACAGGCATTTCTTGCTCGGCCACGTCAACAGGCTGATCCACGCCATCTTCACGCCGCACAAAGGTGCGCTTTTTACGCACTTCGACCTGGATCGTGCGCGCTTTCCCCGTGGAATCCGCCTGCTTGATCTCGGTGGTTTGCCGCTTTACCAAAGTAATCTTCTTGCGTTCCAGACTGGCGGTGCCATGGCTATTTTGCAAGTAGTTCAACAAGCTATGTTTGTCGGCATCGGTCAGAACGTCGGAGGCAGCCGACTTGGCTACCCCGGCGGACTTCAACTGCTCAAGCAATGTATCGTTGGATTTTTTGAGTTCGATTGCAAACTCGGCGACGGTCGTACTGGACATTTGTTGTGTAACCTTTAGTTCGGCATAACAAGCCCTGCGGGCAATTGTTAGCCATCACTGAAATTTCGTTTTCATGACCTTGACTCTAGTCTTAAGAAGCTGCGTCATTGGCAAACCAATGTTCCCGCGCCTTCATGATCATGGCCTTGGCTTCGTCCGCAGACTGGCCAGTGATTTCTGTGAGTTCATCCACAGCCAAATCGGCCAAGTCGTCGCGGGTGTGAACACCACTGTCCGCGAGCTTCCCAATCAGTTCAGCAGTGATGCCTGCAAGGTCACGCAAATCCAGCGAAACCTCTTCAACACTCTCCTCATGGGCAATTTCCATGGTCAACAGCGCGTTCTTCGCACGGCTGCGCAATTCGTTGACGGTGTCTTCGTCGAAACTCTCGATTTCGAGCATCTCTTCCAAGGGTACGTAAGCAATTTGCTCCAAGCTGGTAAAACCTTCGGAAATCAGCAAGTCAGCCATTTCCTCGTCCACATCCAGCTTTTCCATGAACAGCTTGCGACCGGCGTCGTCTTCGCCTGCCTGCTTCTGCTCCGACTCCGCCGCATCCAGAATGTTGATTTTCCAACCCGTCAGATCAGACGCCAGGCGCACATTTTGACCGCCGCGGCCAATGGCAATGGCCAAATTTTCTTCATCCACCACGACATCCATGGCGTGGCGTTCTTCGTCGACCACAATGCTGGACACATTGGCGGGCGCCAAGGCACCAATCACAAATTGCGCTGGATCTTCGCTCCACAACACAATGTCCACACGCTCACCAGCAAGTTCATTGGTCACACCATTGACCCGCGTGCCACGCACACCGACACAGGTACCAATGGGGTCTACGCGTTTGTCGTGTGACAACACTGCAATCTTGGCGCGAGAGCCAGGATCGCGGGCGCAGGACTTGATCTCCAGCAGCCCCTGTTCGATCTCAGGCACTTCTTGGCGGAACAACTCCACCATGAATTCCGGTGCGGAACGCGACAGCACAATAGGCGCACCACGCAGGGTCAGATCCACTTCCATGATCATGGCGCGAACACGGTCGCCGGTGCGCAGATTTTCCTTGGGGATCATCTCGCTGCGGCGCAAACGACCCTCTACACGACCGCTCTCGACAATGATGTCGCCCTTGTCCATGCGCTTGACCGTACCGACAAATATTTTTTCGCCGCGCGACATAAAGTCATTCAGCAGCATCTCGCGCTCGGCATCACGGATTTTTTGCAAAATCACTTGCTTGGCCGCCATGGCCCCAATACGCCCAATCGGCACCGACTCCACCGATTCCTCGATGTACTCATCCACTTCGATGTCGGGGATCTGCTCTTTGGCTTCAAACAGCAGGATTTCCTGATCAGGCAATTGCAAACCAGCCTCATCGGGAACGACGTGCCAACGGCGGAAAGTTTCATAGTTACCACTGTCGCGATCCAAGGCGACACGGATATCCACCTCACCGGAGTACAACTTTTTGGTCGCCTGCGCCAGGGCCGCTTCCACAGCACCCATGACCACATCCAGCTCCACGTTTTTCTCACGTGAGATAGCCTCAACCAGCATCAACAGTTCGCGATTCATGCCATGACTCTCCTGAACACTCTTTTCAACCAATACAAAAATACCAAACCAAAATCGATTACTCGGCCTCGCCGTCCGCCCCACCCGCACCCTTGCGCCCCTTGAAGCTCACAATCGGCGCCAGCCTGGCCTCACGCAATTCATCCAGCGTAAAACCCAAAGCCTGCAGAGGCGGCGGGACCCGTTTTTTACTTACTTTTTGACCCGGCTTGACTACAGGCGCATCACTCCAAACGATCTGCCACCCTACACCACCATCCGCAGCCACCACTCTTTCCAAAACACCCCGAAATTTCTTGCGACTGGGACTCACTTGCCCAGCTGCCGCAGCCCCCATGGGGGCCTTGAGCGTGATGTCCACCATTTGGCCTGCGAAACGCTCGTAATCCTGTTCGTGGCGCAATGGACGGTCGATGCCAGGAGACGAAATCTCTAGACGCTTGTATTCCACCCCATCCACCTCCAGCGCAAACTGCAGCTGACGATTGACCTTCTCGCAATCCTCTACATTGATGAACTGCTCCACGGCAGGCACACCCTCTACAGGCGGAACCCAGGGCAAATCGATGGTAATACGCAGCAAACCACCGGCAGAGCGTTCGATCTCCACCAGGTCATACCCCAAACCAATGACGGTTTGCTCAACAATTTCCCGTAATGCCACGTAAAAATCAGCCTATTCAAAAACAATCGACCAAAAAAAACGGGCGGTAATTACCCGCCCGCTTGGTCGTGAGCTTTGGATTGTACTGCAAAAGTGCGAAAAACCCTTGATTTTTAAGGAATTATTCCGCCGCCGCGAGCAGGATCTGGGTGTATTCGTGCTGTGGCTGGCCAAAGACTTGCGCCACAGAACCGCGCTCCATGATTTTCCCGCCCTGCATCACCAGAACCTGATGGGCCATGGCACGAACGACCGCCACATCGTGGGTGATCAGAAGATAAGCCAAACCCCGTTCACGCTGCAAGCCCTGCAGCAGTTGCAAGATCTGCTGCGCCATCGTGACATCCAGCGCACTGGTGGGCTCATCCAGCACCAGCAGCCGCGGCTGCACGATGAGTGCCCGGGCAATAGCAATGCGTTGGCGCTGGCCGCCGGAAAACTGGTGTGGATAACGCTCCAGCAAGCCGGGAAACTGCCCCTCGTCCAAACCCACTTCGCCCAAGGTATTTCTCACCCGCTGGCAGCGCTGGGCGGCAGACAGCTCCGGTTCGTGCACCAGCAGTCCCTCGCCCACAATTTCTTCCACCGTCATGCGTGGCGACAGCGACGAAAAGGGGTCCTGAAACACCACTTGCACGTCTTTGCGCAAGGCGCGGTCCGCATGGACACCCGCCCCCCAACTTTGCCCGAACAAAGACATGGCACCCTTGAACTTCAGCAGACCCAGAGCCGCCAAAGCCAAGGTGGATTTGCCCGAGCCCGACTCCCCCACTACCCCCAGGGTCTGACCAGACGGCAACTCCAGGTCCAGCTGCGACACCGCCACAAATTCACCATGGGAAAACCAGCCGCGCAAACCCGGCAGGGGCACCGGATAAGCCACCCGTATGCCGCGCGCGACCAAGGCCGGTTCGGCTGTTGCGGGGCTTTCGAGCACATTGCGCACAGGCTTGCTGCCCATCAACCGGCGGGTGTAAGCGTGTTGCGGCGCAGCAAACAGGTCCGCCACCGCACCTTGCTCAACGATGCGCCCGCTTTCCATCACGGCCACACGGTCGGCAAACTGGCGCACCAGGTTCAGGTCATGGGTGATCAGCAACACGGCCATGCCGTATTTTTTTTGCAAATCGGTGAGCAAGTCCAAAATCTGCTTGCGCACCGTCACATCCAAGGCGGTAGTTGGTTCGTCGGCCAACAACAGTTGGGGGCGACATGCCAGGGCCATGGCGATCATGGCCCGCTGGCGCTGGCCGCCGGACAGCTGGTGGGGGTAGGCTTTGGCCCGGCGTGCCGGATCTTCAATTCCCGTATCCGCTATTAATTTAATAGCTGCTTGCGCACATTCTGCGGGGGCCAGGCCCATTTTTAGCTGTAGAACTTCGGCAATCTGCTCTCCGATGGTGAACACCGGGTTCAGTGCCGTCATGGGCTCCTGGAAAATCATGGCGATGTCTTGCCCCCGAATGGCTTGCAGCTGGCGCGAAGGCAGATGCAGCAAATCGACTTTGCGCTCCCCCGGTGCGAACCACGCATGGCCCTGCACCTGCGCGCCTTGGACCAACCCCAGCAGACTCAAGGCCGTTACCGTCTTCCCGGAACCCGACTCCCCCACCAGTGCCAGCTTTTCACCCGCTTTGATCTCAAAGTCAACCCCATGGACCACCGTACGCCCACCGAAGGACAACTCCAGCCCCTGAACCCGTAACAAACTCATTGGTCCGCCTTTCGGGGGTCCAACGCGTCGCGCAAGGCGTCACCCATCAGCGTCAGCAGCAGCAGGGTGACCACCAGCACTGCAAACGTGGACAACGAAATCCACCAGGCGTCGATATTGTTCTTGCCTTGCGACAGCAGTTCCCCCAGCGAGGGCGTGCCCGGTGGCACCCCCAGGCCCAGAAAATCCAGCGACGTGAGCGCCAAAATGGCACCGCTCATGCGAAACGGCAGGAAGGTCACCACCGGCGTCAGGCTGTTGGGCAGCACATGGCGCACGATGATCTTCCAGTCCGACACGCCCAGCGCCTTGGCCGCGCGCACATAGTCCAGTTGCCGGTTGCGCAAAAATTCGGCCCGCACATAGTCGCTCAACCCCATCCAGCCAAACAGGCTGAGCAACACCAGCAGCAAGGCGATGCTGGGGGCGAACACCGCACTAAAAATAATCAACAGGTACAACTCGGGCATCGAGCTCCAGACCTCGATAAAGCGCTGGAACACCAGATCTGTCTTGCCACCAAAAAAACCCTGCACGGCCCCGGTCACGACGCCCAACGCCACCCCCGTCACAGTCAAGGCCAAGGCGAATAACACACTGACGCGAAAGCCGTAGATCAGCTGCGCCAACAGGTCGCGCCCCCGGTCATCGGTACCCAGCCAATTGGCCCGGCTGGGCGGCGCGGGGTTGGGCGCTTTGGCAAAGTAGTTGAGGGTTTTGGCGCCATAGGGGTTGGGCGCAAACAGCGCCCAGTTGCCCGGCTCGGCCAAGCGCTGCTGGATAAAGGGGTCGAGGTAATCGGTTGGCGTCGCGAAATCACCGCCAAAAGTGGTTTCGGGGTAGTCGTGCAGCAGGGGGGTATACACCTGTCCCTGGTAAACCAGCAGCAGTGGGCGGTCGTTGGACACCAGTTCAGCCAACAGGCTCAGCACCAGCAATACGCAAAAAATCAGCAAACTGGCGTAGCCCAGGCGGTTGCGCCGGAAGCGTAGCCAAGCGCGACGCGAGGGCGAGGCCCCGGCGGGGGTTGGTAAACGCTCAGTCAAATTTGACACGGGGGTCCGCCCAGACATAACACAGGTCCGAAATCAATTTGGTCACCAGTCCGATCAAGGTAAAGAGGTAGAGCGTGCCCATGACCACCGGGTAGTCGCGCCGAATCACACTCTCGTAACTCAGCAAGCCCAGGCCATCGAGGGAAAACAGGGTTTCGATCAACAGCGAACCGGTAAAGAAGGCGCCGATAAACGCCGCTGGAAAGCCGGTGATGATGGGGATCATGGCGTTGCGCAGCACATGTTTCCACAGCACCTGTCGTTCGGAGAGGCCCTTGGCCCGGGCCGTCACCACGTACTGCTTGCGTATTTCTTCCAAAAACGCATTTTTGGTCAGCATGGCGGTCACCGCAAAACTGCCCAGCACCATGGCGGTGACCGGCAAGGCAATGTGCCAGAGGTAGTCGGCAATGCGCGCGCCCCAGCCCATTTGCTCCCAGCCACTGGAGGTAAGGCCCCGCAGCGGAAACCACTGCAATTGCCCGCCAAACACCACCAGCAGGGCCACGCCCAGCACAAAGCCGGGAATCGCATACCCCACCAGGATCAGCAAGGTGGTCACCATGTCAAACCGCGACCCCGCACGCACGGCCTTGGCCACGCCCAGGGGTACGGCGATCAGGTAGCTGATAAAAAAGGTCCACAGCCCCAAACTCATGGAGACCGGCAGCTTTTCCCAAATGAGTTGGGAGACTTCGCGGTTCTGGAAAAAGCTTTTACCCAAATCAAAGCGCGCAAACTGCACCAGCATCTGCCAAAAACGCTCGGGCGCGGGTTTGTCAAAGCCATACAGGGCTTTGGCCTGTTCAATGCGTTTGGGGTCCACCCCCTGGGAGCCCCGGTAGCTCAAACCACCGCCTTCGGCTCCGCCACCCGCGCCCGCCTTGGCCTCCGCCAGGTACTGCTCCACCGGCCCGCCGGGCACAAACTGGATCACCACAAAGGTCAATAACAAAACACCCAACAGCGTGGGCACCATCAAGATGAGGCGTTTCAGGGCGTAGAGGAACATGTTAAGGCCTTATGCGCCGGGCCGCCCCAAGCAAGGCCAGCCCCCTCGGAGCTGAGTTCTGCGGCTCCCAGCCTGCCTGCGCAGGATGGGACAGAACGAAGAGACCTTGCCTCTGGCATCGGCCTGTACAGCAGCCCGCATAGCGCAGGAGCGTGGGGGCCTCATGGCTTTGCCCACCAGGTTTCAATGGCCCAGGTTTCACCTTGGGCATAGGGCGGCATCGGATCGGGGCGGTTCAGCCGCCAGGCATTGAAGGCCATGCGGTGTGTTCCGGCAGACCATTGCGGCACCAGCAAATGGCTGTGCCCAATCACCCGGTCCAAGGCACGGCAGGCGGGCAACAGCTCCGCCTGTGTTTTGGCCCCGGTGATGTGCTGAATCAAGGCGTCCACGGCCGGGCTTTTGATACCACTGTGGTTGCCGGAGTCTTCCTGGTCGGCCGCCTTGCTGCCAAACAGGTCTGCAAACTCCTGCCCCGGGTTGTGGGTGCCCTGGTAGGCCAGGGAGGTGATGTCAAATTCAAATTTTTGCAGGCGCTGTTGGTACAGCGCAAAGTCCACCGGCCTGAAAACCAGCTTGACCCCGATTTTCTCCAGGTTGCGCGCCCAGGGCGTGACGACCCGGGCGCCGGCTTCGTTGCTGTCCAAATACTCCAGCTCCAGCACCTCATTCGCGGCATTGCGCAAAGCGCCCTCACGGTAGGTCCAACCCGCTTCTTTCAACAATGCCTGCGCCTGGCGCAGGTTCTCGCGCAAACTGCTGTCGCCATCGGTGCGCGGTGACACCGCCACCGGGCCAAACACAGCCGCAGGAACTTGTTTTGACCAAGGCTCCAGCAAGGCCAGCTCCTGCGCACTGGGTAGGCCACTGGCTTGGCAATCGGTATTGCCAAACAGGCCCTGCACCCGCTGGTAGGCGCCGTAGAACATTTGCCGACTCATCCATTCAAAATCCAGCGCCAAGCCCAGCGCCTGGCGTACCCGCACATCCTTGAGCTTGGGGCGCCGGGTATTGAACACATAACTCTGAAAACCGGTGGGCAAGCGGTGCTGGAATTCGGCCTTGAGCAGTTCGCCGGAATCAAATTTGCGCCCATTGACCCGTCTGGCCCAGTCACCGGCGGAGAAAAAACGCATCAAATCAAACTCCCCCGCCTTGAGCGCTTCGAGCCGGGCCGTGTTGTCTTTGTAGATCTTGACGGTGATGCGGTCAAAGTTGGCAGTCCCGCGCCGCACATTGAGGTTTTGGGCCCAGTAGGCAGCATCGCGCACATAGGTGATGTCCTTGCCAAAATTGACCGGGCCAATTTTGTACGGCCCGCTGCCAATGGGAATGTCCATCACGATCTGGTCAAACGGCTTGGCCACCCCCTTGTCCACGCCCCAACGGTGGCTGAACACCGGCAGGCCTCCTACGGTCAAGGGCAATTCACGGTTCGGGCGCTTGAAACGGAAGCGTACCGTCAAGGCATCGACCACCTCCGCAGCGCTCACCTCTTCAAAAGCGCTGCGGTAGCCCGGCGAGGCAAGCGGCCCCGTCAAGGTGTCAAAGCTGTGCTTCACGTCCCGGGCCAACACCGGATCACCATTGTGGAAACGGGCCTGGGCGCGCAATCGGAAGGTCGCACTCAGGCCATCAGGGGACACCACCACGTCTTCGGCCAGCAGCCCGTAACCTGTGGCGGTCTCATCCAAAGCCCCCACCAGCAGGGTATCGAACATCAAATTGCTCAGGTACGCCGGAGCCGAACCTTTGATGGTGAAGGGATTGTATTTATCAAAGGTGGACAGCCGGAGATTGCTCACCAGCCGCAACTCGCCCCCCTTGGGCGCGTTGGCATTCACGTAGCTGAACTGCGTAAAACCCGGGGAATACTTCATCTCACCCCACAGCGCATAGCCGTGCGCAGCCCAACCCGTTCCAGCGAACAAGGACAGCAAGAAGACAAAGAGGTAACGCATGCGACAATTCTGCCTTAGTCGAAGCATTTTTTGAGAGGACGATATGGGCTTTTTAACTGGCAAGAAGTTGTTGATCACGGGTGTGTTGTCAAACCGTTCCATTGCCTATGGCATTGCCAAATCCTGCCATGCGCAGGGCGCCGAGCTGGCATTCAGCTACGTGGGGGAACGCTTCAAGGACCGTATCACCGAATTCGCTGCCGATTTTGATTCGAAGCTGATTTTTGACTGTGATGTGGGTGACGATGCCCAAATTGAGAAGCTGTTCGTTGATTTGGCGGTGCACTGGCCCAAGTTTGACGGCTTTGTGCACAGCATCGGCTACGCACCCCGCGAAGCCATTGCAGGTAATTTTCTGGACGGTCTGACCCGCGAAAACTTCCGCATCGCCCACGACATCAGCGCCTACAGCTTTCCGGCCATGGCCAAGGCCGCCCTGCCCTATCTGAATGAAAATTCATCTTTGCTCACCCTGACCTACCTGGGCGGCGTGCGTGTGGTGCCCAGCTACAACACCATGGGTTTGGCCAAGGCCTCGCTGGAGTCCTCCGTGCGCTACCTGGCGGACGCCATCGGCCCGCGCGGCATGCGTGTCAACGGACTGAGCGCAGGTGCGATCAAGACTCTGGCCGCCAGTGGCATCAAGGATTTTGGCCGCTTGCTAGCCATTTCTGCCAACGCATCGCCCCTGCGGCGCAATGTGACCATTGACGAGGTGGGCAATGTCGCGGCCTTCTTGTTGAGCGATCTGGCCTCGGGCATGACCGGGCAGATTTCTTATGTGGACTGTGGCGTCAGCCAGACAGCCGTGGCCGTCGTCGAAGCGCCCAACGCCTGAAGTTGTAAGTAAAAATAGCTGCTAGCCCCCGTAGAACGGGCGCAAGCAGCTATTAAATCAATAGCAATTGCTCAGGTCTTGACGCAATCTGCGTAGTAGTGCATCTGGCCGTCCGGCCCCACTTCTTCCACCAAGCCGTGAATGTCCGTCTCAAAACCCGGGCACTGGGTATTGAATTCGCGTGAGAACTTGAGGTAATCCACAATCTTGCGGTTGAAGACCTCACCCGGAATCAGCAAGGGAATGCCAGGCGGGTAGGGCGTGACCAAGCCCACCGTCACGCGGCCTTCCAGGTGGTCAATCTCGACCCGTTCGGTTTTGCGCAGCGCAATATGGGCATATGCATCGCTGGGCTTCATGGCCGGCACCAGGTCGCTCAGGTACATATCGGTGGTCAGCCGGGCAATGTCGTACTTGGCGTAGAGCTGGTGCACGTGCTGGCACAGATCCGCCAATCCCATTTTTTCGTACTTGGGATGCTTTTGGCAGAACTCGGGCAGGATGCGCCACATGGGCTGGTTCTTGGCGTAGTCGTCCTTGAACTGCTGCAAGGCCGTCAGCATGCTATTCCAGCGGCCCTTGGTGATGCCGATGGTGAACATGATGAAGAAGCTGTACAAGCCGGTTTTCTCCACCACCACCCCGTGTTCGGCCAGGAATTTGGTGACGATGCTGGCGGGAATACCGGTCTTGGCGAACTTGCCGTTCAGGTCCATGCCCGGTGTCACGATGGTTGATTTGATCGGGTCCAGCATGTTGAAACCGGTCGCCATCTTGCCAAAGCCGTGCCAGTTGACACCAGCCTTGGCTTTGGCCGATTCGCCCTTGATGATCCAGTCATCGGCGCGGCCAATGCCCTCGTCCACCAGTTTGTCAGGGCCCCAGACCTTGAACCACCAGTCGGCGCCGTATTCCTCATCGACCTTGCGCATGGCGCGGCGGAAGTCCAGCGCTTCGGCAATGCTTTCTTCGACCAAAGCGGTACCACCGGGGGGCTCCATCATGGCAGCCGCCACGTCGCAACTGGCAATGATGCTGTACTGCGGGGAGGTACTGGTGTGCATCAAATACGCTTCATTGAACAGGTGTTTGTCCAGCTTGACGGTTTGCGAATCCTGTACCAGCACGTGGCTGGCCTGGCTGATACCCGCCAACAGCTTGTGGATGGACTGCGTGGCGTACACCATGGCGTGTTTGGGACGCGCCCGGTTTTTGCCCATGGCATGGTAGGTGCC
Organism: Rhodoferax sp.; assembly: GCF_030697375.1. Taxonomy (GTDB): domain Bacteria; phylum Pseudomonadota; class Gammaproteobacteria; order Burkholderiales; family Burkholderiaceae_C; genus Allorhodoferax. The sequence continues at coordinate 73,992 of NZ_JAUYQD010000002.1, forward strand.
ATAAAACGGGTGAAATGCCGCATGGGGCAACCAGGCTTCGTCAAAGTGGATGTTCTCCACATAGCCGTCCAGCATGCCTTTGACGGTTTCGGTGTTGTACAACACACCGTCGTAGGTGGACTGCGTCAGTGTCAATACGCGGGGCTTGATGCTATTGACATCCACCCCTTTCAGGTGCTGCTGAATCAGGGGATTGGCCTGGATTTTGGCCTTGATCGAGGCCTGCTCAAACTCGCTCTTAGGGATAGGGCCGATGATGCCAAAGTGGTTGCGCGTGGGCTTCAAGAACACAGGGATAGCCCCGGTCATGATGATGGCGTGCAAATTGGACACATGGCAATTGCGATCCACCACGACCACGTCGTTGGGCGCCACAGTGTGGTGCCACACCATTTTGTTGCTGGTGCTGGTGCCGTTGGTCACAAAGAAGCAATGGTCGGCATTGAAAATACGCGCCGCATTGCGCTCGCTGGCTGCCACCGGACCCGTGTGGTCCAACAGCTGGCCCAACTCTTCCACCGCGTTGCACACGTCGGCGCGCAGCATGTTTTCACCAAAAAACTGGTGGAACATTTGCCCCACCGGGCTCTTCAAAAACGCCACGCCACCCGAGTGACCCGGGCAATGCCAGGAATAGGAACCATCTTCCGCGTAGTCCAGCAAGGCCTTGAAGAAGGGTGGTTGCACGCCTTCCAGGTAGCTCTTGGCCTCGCGGATGATGTGGCGCGCCACAAACTCCGGCGTGTCCTCGAACATATGGATAAATCCATGCAACTCGCGCAAGATGTCGTTGGGGATATGGCGCGAGGTTTTGGTTTCGCCATACACATAGATGGGCACATCCAGGTTCTTGCGCCGCACCTCTTCAATGAAATGGCGCAGGTTCAGCACAGCGGGGTCCAAATCGGGCCCGGGGGTGAATTCTTCGTCGTCAATCGACAAAATGAAGGCGCTGGCCCGGCTTTGCTGCTGTGCAAACTGGCTCAAATCGCCGTAGCTGGTCACACCCAGAACCTCAAACCCCTCTGACTCAATGGCCTGCGCCAGCGCACGAATCCCCAATCCTGAGGTATTTTCAGAACGAAAATCTTCGTCAATGATGATGATGGGAAAACGAAACTTCATCGAGTAACTCCAGCAAGAGGCAAAAAAACGGGAAAACAGGCGCGAAGTGTAAGGACTAATTGTGTCCAACATGTGGTGCTGCACAGCTTTTGACCCACAATGTGGCGTTGTCAACACACTGAGGGATCTATGGCCGAACCAACCATCTGGTGGCTGCTGGCGGGTGGCACCGTTGCGGTAGAGCTTTTGACCGGTACTTTCTACCTGCTGATGCTGGCCATTGGCATGGCGGCGGCGGCAGTAGCGGCGCATATGGGTGCCAGTCAAATCGTCCAATTGGTGGTCGCCGCCGCTGTCGGTGGTGGTGCAGTGGTGGCCTGGCATCTGAAACGCCAAGCCAGTCGCCCCGAACCACCAGCCCAATCCAACCCAAATGTCAACATGGACATTGGCGAATCCGTGCAAATTAGTGCATGGAACCCGGATGGAACCGCCAGCGTGCAATACCGCGGGGCCCATTGGACCGCGATTCACCGTCCCGGAATTTCTCCCACCGCAGGGACCCACCGAGTAGCAGAAATGGTGGGAACCCGTCTTTTAGTCGATAAAGCTTAAAAGGAAAACCTATGGAAATAGCATTTATTCTTCTGGTCATTGCCGTCATATTTGTGACCCGATCCATCAAAGTCGTCCCACAGCAACACGCCTGGGTGATTGAAAGGCTGGGCAAATACCATGGCACGCTGACTCCGGGCTTGAACATCCTGGTGCCTTTTGTCGACAAGGTGGCCTACAAACATGTGCTCAAGGAAATCCCCTTGGACATCGCCAGCCAGGTGTGCATCACCCGGGACAACACACAGCTGCAGGTGGATGGTATTCTGTACTTTCAGGTGACCGACGCCATGCGTGCGAGTTACGGTTCGTCCAACTACATCGTCGCAATCTCCCAGTTGGCCCAAACCTCGTTGCGCTCCGTTATTGGCAAACTCGAACTGGATAAAACCTTTGAAGAGCGGGACATCATTAACGCCCAAGTCGTTGCCGCCATTGATGAAGCAGCGCTGAACTGGGGCGTGAAAGTCTTGCGCTACGAAATCAAGGATCTGACTCCGCCGAAGGAAATCTTGCATGCCATGCAGGCCCAGATTACCGCTGAACGTGAAAAACGGGCCTTGATTGCCGCGTCGGAAGGCCGCCGTCAAGAGCAAATCAATATCGCCACCGGTGAACGCGAGGCATTTATCGCCCGCTCGGAAGGCGAAAAGCAGGCTGCCATCAACAGGGCGCAGGGTGAAGCTGCCTCCATTACCGCCGTGGCGCAGGCCAATGCACACGCCATTGAACTCGTCGCTGCGGCGATTCGGCAGCCCGGCGGTGAACAGGCCGTGCAACTCAAAGTGGCAGAGAAAGCGGTGGAAGCCTATGGCCGGCTGGCTGCGGACGCCACCACGACTCTGATCATTCCAAGCAATATGGGCGAGGTTTCTGCGTTCATCGCCTCGGCCATGAAAATGGCGCAGACCACGAAATAAATCTCAGCAATAAAAAACCCCGCAATGCTTGTGGCATTGCGGGGTTTTTACTTTCTGGCGGAGCAGGCGGGATTCGAACCCGCGGTGGGTTTTACCCCACGCACGCTTTCCAGGCGTGTGACTTAAACCGCTCATCCACCGCTCCAGAGCCTACGATTCTACCCTGCGATTGGTTCATTTTTTTACTCTTACCACCACACATGACAAAAAAAAACACCCTAGCGGGTGCTTTTGATGCCGCCATTCAATGAATGGCGGGCAATGCGCTTCAATTAGCGAATCACAGCCAATGTTTCGAGCTTGCCAGCACGAACGGTCTTCAGTGTCAACGCACCATTCTTGATGTCACCCTTTTCGTCAAACGAAATGGGGCCTGTCACACCCTTGTAATCGGTGGTGGCAGCCAGCACAGGCAGGTACTTGGCTGGATCAGACGAGTTGGCCTTCACCATGGCAGCCACCATGACCTTCACGCCGTCGTACACATACGGTGCATACACTTGCACATCCGCGTTGAACTTGGCTTTGAATTTGGTCTTGAACTCTTCCATACCGGCTTTGGCTTCACCTTCCACGCCACCTGCTTCTGCACAGAAAACCTGGTCATCGGCAATGGCGTCGCCGCCAAGCTTGACCAGCTCCGTGGAGCAAATGCCGTCACCGCCCATGAACTTGGCCTTGATGCCCAAGGATTTCATTTGCTTGAGCATAGGACCGGCCACGGCATCCATACCACCGAAGAACACAACATCAGGCTTCTTGCCCTTGATCGTGGTCAGAATGGAATTGAAGTCGGTCGCTTTGTCGGTGGTGAACTCTTTGGCCACCACTTTGCCGCCAGCGGCTTCCACCGCCTTGGCAAACTCTTCTGCAACACCTTGGCCGTAGGCTGTACGGTCATCGATCACCGCAATGGATTTACCCTTCAAGGTGCCCACAGCGTACTTGCCCAAGGTGCCGCCCAGTTGGGTGTCATCGGCCACCAAACGGAAGGCTGTTTTAAAGCCCTGACGTGTGTATTTGGGGTTGGTGGCGGAAGGAGAAACCTGGGGAATACCGGCATCGCTGTATAACTTGGAAGCGGGGATGGTCGTGCCTGAATTCAGGTGACCAATCACACCGGCGACTTTGGCATCCACCAGCTTTTGTGCCACTGCAGTGCCTTGTTTTGGATCGGCCGCATCATCTTCGGCCATCAACTCCAATGTCACCTTCTTGCCGTCGATCATGACGCCAGCTGCATTGAGTTCTTCAATGGCCAAACGCGCGCCGTTTTCATTGTCTTTGCCCAAATGGGCGATCGCTCCACTGGTTGGGCCCACATGGCCGATTTTCACAACTGCTGCCGTTGCGGCAGGAGCGGCTGCAGGTGCAGCTGCGGGAGCGGCTTCTTCTTTTTTTCCGCACGCCACCAGCAAAGTTGCTGCGGCCAATACTGTCAAAGTACTTTTCACCGTAAATTGCATAGAAACTCCAAAATTTAAACAAACAGAAAATGAGCGTGAATTAATTTACTCCACAGCTCTCACGATACCGCAGTTTGGCGCACGCCCACATAGGGAAGCTACCAAGGCATTCGATTTATTTACCCCCACAGGAGAACACGGATCAGGTGTCGAATGGGTTCTTTTCTGCCAGGGCCTGTGCAACCGTTTGCCGCACAAACGATTCCATTTCCAATTGCAGTTGCGGGAGCAACAAACGCATTTGCTCCTGGAGCTGTCGTTGCAATACTTCGCGAAGCTGGTGCTCCACCGTTGGTGCGACCCGTTGCAGCAAATTTTCGATCAGCAGTTCGCGGTCTATTGCCAATGCGAGCTGGGGTGCACTCGGATGAACCACTTCGGTCAAGGTAGGAACGGAGCGTTTGGTTTTCTTGGGCATGGACATTAGCCAGCTCCCCTCAACGTCAAATCGTGCCGAAGTATCTTGTATCCCCGTTCGGCGTACTGACGCCAGCGAACACGCGCCAAATCACGGTCTGCACCGTCGGTTCCTACCACTTCGATCACACGTTCAAATTTTTCAAATCCGTCGGGCATCTCATCTGCCAAGTTCACCAACACATTGGGTTGTACAGGCACTTGGACGACTTGGTTGGCCAGCACCACAGGGCTTCGTTGTTGCATCAATATGTCCGCTGTATTCCAACAATGCGCCACAAAATCCGTGGGGGATGTGGCCCACAAATCGGAGTCCAGTCGGTGCAGCACTGCAGCGTCAGCCACCACCAAGACCTTGGCGCCGCTGCCCACCGCCTTGCGCAGTAACCGGCAGGCGTAGTTCAGTTTATTGGGTGCGCCAAAGTGGAATGCAACGTCCGTCACTTGGTGCTAGCCTGCGCCAACAGGTACTCTACCAGCAGCCCCACAGGGCGGCCGGTTGCCCCCTTGGCCGCGCCACTCTTCCAGGCGGTTCCCGCAATGTCCAGATGGGCCCAAGAAAATTTCTCGGTAAACCGCTGCAAGAATTTGGCGGCAGAAATGGCCCCCCCCGCCCGGCCTGCGACATTGGCCACATCGGCAAAACCCGTCTTGAGTCCTTCGGCGTACTCATCGTCCAATGGCATGCGCCAGCACAGGTCTTGCGACGTATTGCCTGCTGCCATCAATGCATCGCCCAACGCATCTTGCGACGCAAACAAACCGCTGCGTACACCGCCCAAAGCCACTACACAGGCCCCAGTAAGCGTTGCAATATCCACCACGGCTGCGGGTTTGAACCGTTCCGCATAGGTCAATGCGTCACACAGTACCAGGCGGCCTTCGGCGTCGGTATTGAGGATTTCGATGGTTTGCCCCCCCATGCTGGTCACCACATCACCAGGTTTGACCGCCCGGCCATTGATCAGGTTTTCGCAGGCGGGAATCAGGCCCACCACATTGATGGCGGGTTTGAGTTCTGCCAAACTGCGAAAAACGCCCAAAACACTGGCGGCGCCGGACATATCAAACTTCATTTCGTCCATTTCAGCAGCCGGTTTGATCGAAACGCCGCCACTGTCAAAGGTAATGCCCTTACCGACCAACACCGTTGGCGGCTTGGCCTTCAAGGCACCGTTGTAGCGCAGCACCACAAACTGCAGAGGCTGGTCCGAACCTTGTGCCACCGCCATAAATGCCCCCATCCCCAGCTTGGCGACCTCTTTGGGACCCAGAACTTCACAACTTATCTTGGGAAATTCCGCCAATTTTTCGGCGGCCTGGGCCAGCAAGGTGGGGGTTGCATGGTTGGCTGGCCGATTGGCCCACTCTTTTGCCAACTCCATGCCCAACACAATCGCTGCGGCACGGTCAAAAGAGGTTTGCACCTCAGACGCATTGGTGGTGGCGATCACCACTTTTTGCACGGATCGCCCCTCGGGCTTGGATTTGGTCGATGTGTAGGTGTAGGTTGCATCCGCCACCGCCAGCACGGCCGCCCGGACCGCGGCTTCATGCGCAGGGCTAGCAAAACACAGCAGCAACTTCTTGAGATGGCTGGATTTGGCCCCCCCAACCGCAGCCGACACCGCAATACGCACTTGCTTGGCTGTGCCCTCCCCTATCCCCACCAGCACCACCCGCGTGGCATTGGCTTGCAAGGGGCGGTACAAAAACAGCAATTTGCCGGGCTTGGCTTCAAAATCCGCAGACTTGAGGGCCTGCGCGACCAAAATGGACAAATCGTCTTTGCCAGCCTTGAAAGTTTGGGACACCAACACCAGCAATGCATCGCATTTTTCGTTGGCGGCCCCCACAAGGCCCATCGGTTTGAGTTCAAAGTTCATAATTCGGGTTCTCTAATTAGTTCAAGGCAGTGTTTGCTCACCTCGGCGTAGGCGACGAGTTGCCCTGGAAATATCCATCCAATGTTATTCCATTCCTCCATCCGCAAGGAACTCGCACGCAGTTTTGGTGCCACACTGGTGGTGCTGGTGACTGTGGTGATGACAATGACCCTGATCCGCACACTGGGTGAGGCATCACGCGGGACGTTTGACCCGTCCGATGTGCTGCTGATCATGGGCTACACCGTGCTCTCCGACCTTCCCACTATTTTGTCCATGAGTTTGTTCATTGCGGTGCTCAGTGTATTGACGCGCATGTTCCGCGACAGCGAAATGGTGATTTGGTTTGGCAGCGGCCATGGGCTGGCTTCTTTGCTCAAACCGCTGTTTCGGTTTGCCTGGCCCATCCTCTTGGTCGTTCTGGCGCTGGCTTTCTTTATTCTTCCGTGGGCATTTGGACGAATTGAAGATTTGCGCGACAAATACGAAAAAAGAGGCGATATCGCGCGTATTGAACCCGGCCAATTTCAGGAGTCCGCCAATGGTGATCGCGTTTTTTTCATAGAAAAAGATGCGGGCGGCAAGATGGTTGGAAAAAATGTATTCATCGCCACCAACGAACAAGGCAAAGAAACCGTCACCTCAGCGCGCAGCGGCAAAATTGAGGTCATTGGTGCAGACAAGTTTTTGGTGCTGGAAAACGGACAGCGGCTGGAAAAAACAACAGAAAAATCCGACCTGACGGTCAGCGTATTTGAACGCTACGGCGCCAGGGTGGGGGCCGATGACCAGTCCCAACGCAGCTACGAGCCTTCGGCCTCCATGAGCACCTTGGCCTTATTGAAAACACCCATTCCTCGGCATTTGGCAGAACTCTCCTGGCGTGCCGGACTCATTTTGGCTGCATTTAATTTTGTGGTCATTGGGCTGGCCGCTGCGGGCGTCAATCCCCGCGTAGGGCGCACCGGCAATCTGGGGGTTGCGTTCTTGGCCTTCATTGTTTACTTCAATTTGCTGGTACTGGGCAAAAGCTGGATTGAAGCCGGGCAGGTGAATTGGGGCATATTTTTGCTATCCCTACACGGGGGTGCTTTGGCCTTAGGCCTGCTCTGGTTGGTCAAACGCCATTACAACTGGACGCTTCGAGGCCCACGCCCATGAAAACTGTACGACGCCTTTTTTATGGAGAAGTGCTGCTGTCGGTGACGCTGGTCACCCTGGGGTTTATCGCCTTGTTTTATTTTTTTGATTTTGTAGAAGAGTTGCAATCGGTGGGGAGGCACAGCGCGGTGGGTTACCAAATTCCACAGGCACTGGTCTATGTGGCCCTGATGGTCCCCAGCCACCTGTACGAGCTGCTTCCCATCACGGTATTGATTGGCACCATCTTTGTGATGGCGCGTTTGGCGCAAAGCTCCGAGTTCACGATCCTGCGCACCAGCGGACTCGGACCTTGGCGGGCCTTGCAAACACTTTCCGCGCTGGGCATGGTTTTTGCCATTTTTACCTTTGCCGTGGGGGACTATGTGGCGCCCTTGGCAGACAAAACAGGCCAAATGCTGAAAGCGCGGTTCCGGGGAAATATCACGGTAGGAAAAACCGGTGCATGGCTCAAAGAGAAACAAGCGTATGGCCACTACGCGGTGAATGTAGGCGCGCTAACTCCTGGCGACGGCATGAAAGATGTGCGTATTTTTGAGTTTGACAACCAGGGGTATATGGTGTCCATGACCCGTGCACAGGCTGCGGAATTCAGCACCGACGATTCCTGGCGTCTCAATAAGGTGGACCGCACCGAATTCTCTGGCGCCGATGCCCCAGCCTCCCGTGTTGATCGCGCGCAAATCGACAGCGTTCGCTGGCCAACCCAGATCAGTGCCGAAATGGTGGCGGCGGCGGTGTTGCGGCCCGAGCGCATGGGCACGATCGACCTGTTCCAGTACACGCGCCATTTGCAGGCGAACGGCCAAGCCGCACAAAAATACGAAATCCAATTTTGGAAAAAAGTGTTCTACCCTATGAGCTGCCTGGTGATGGTGGTGCTGGCACTGCCCTTCGCCTACTTCCACTTCCGGTCTGGCAGCATCGCCACCTATGTGTTTGGCGGCGTCATGGCGGGCATCAGCTTTGTGCTGCTCAATAATGTGCTGGGTGACCTGGGCAATCTGCAGGGTTGGCAGCCTTGGCTCACGGCTGCCCTACCCGGCTTGATTTATTCTTTTGTATCGCTCACCGCCTTTGCCTGGCTGGTCCTACGACGATGACCCATTCGTCCCAAACAAAAGGCGTTGTTCTGTTCGCCCATGGATCGCGCGATCCGCTTTGGAACAAACCAGTGGAAGCCGTTGCCGCTCAGATGGCGGCCCTCTCCTGTGAGGTCCCCGTGGTATGTGCTTATCTGGAGCTATGCGCGCCAGATTTGGCCGCTGCGACCCAAATCTTGCTTGGGCACGGTGTGCGGGCCATCACCATCGTGCCCCTATTTCTCGGAGTGGGAAGACATGCCCGCGAAGACCTCCCAACGCTGGTCGACGCATTGCGCGCACAGCATCCTAACGTCGAGTTCACACTCCAACCCGCAGTGGGTGAAGATCCCCGCCTTGTTCAATTGTTGGCCCAAATAGCCCTGGACGGGTCGTAGCTATAGATTGTTGCGAGATAATAAATATCATCTTTAGCTTAAATTTGATATGAACCTACACCAGTTTCGCTTTGTCCAGGAGGCCGCCCGACGCAACCTCAACCTCACCGAGGCGGCCAAGGCCCTGCACACCTCCCAGCCCGGGGTGTCCAAAGCCATCATTGAACTGGAAGAAGAGTTGGGGGTGGATATTTTTGCCCGCCATGGCAAACGCCTCAAACGCATTACCGAACCAGGGCAGCAGGTCCTGAAAAGCATTGAAATCATCATGCGCGAGGTCGGCAACCTCAAACGCATTGGCGAGCAATACAGTGCACAAGACAGCGGCACCTTGTCCATCGCCACGACCCACACCCAAGCCCGTTACGTGCTGCCTGAAAAAGTTGCCGCCTTGCGCACGGCCTACCCCAAGGTCAACATCAGCCTGCACCAGGGTGCGCCAGACCAGGTGGCGCGCATGCTGATCGACGAAGTGGCCGAAATTGGCATTGCTACCGAGTCGCTGGCCGCTTACTCCGAACTGGTCACCCTCCCCTGTTACGAATGGCAGCACATGCTGGTGTTACCAGCCGACCATCCCCTGGCGCACAAGGAACGTATCACGCTGGAAGACGTGGCACTGGAACCCTTGATTACCTACCACCCATCATTTACCGGCCGCACCAAGATTGACGCCGCCTTCGCCACCCGCAAGCTCGAACCCCGCATTGCATTGGAAGCCATTGATTCAGACGTGATCAAGACCTATGTGCGCTTGGGCCTGGGCGTAGGCATTGCCGCAGAAATGGCCGTGCGCGACGTGCAGGAAGACTGCGAGAAGAACGGCGGCAAAGGCGGTTTGGTGGTGCGCCCTGGCGGCCAATTGTTTGGCCACAACGTGGCCCGTGTCGCCTTTAAACGCAGTGCCTACCTGCGCAATTTTGTTTACACCTTTGCCGAATTGCTCAGCGACCGCCTGACCCGTAACCTCATTACCCGGGCCATGGAGGGCCATGTCAATGACTATGAGTTGTGAAACCTTGCGGGACAGACCGCAGACTGCGCAGCAGACAAGCTCTGTCGCCAACTGATTAAGCCATGAACCCCACTCCCCCTCTGACAAGCCGCCTACCCGCTGTCGGCACCACGGTCTTTTCCGTCATGTCGGCCTTGGCCACACAACACCAGGCCGTCAATCTGGGCCAGGGCTTTCCGGACTTTGCCTGCGACCCCGCCCTGGTCAACCATGTGACGCAGGCCATGCAGGCCGGGCACAACCAGTACCCGCCCATGCCCGGTATTCCTGCGCTGCGCGAAGCTATCGCTACAAAAATAGAAGCGCTTCACGCCCGCCACTACAGGGCTACCGACGAAATCACCATCACAGCCGGGGCAACCCAGGCCATCATCACGGCTATTTTGGCGGTGGTGCATCCCGGGGATGAAGTGATCGTGCTGGAGCCCTGCTACGACAGCTATGTGCCCAATATCGAGCTGGCGGGCGGCGTAGTGGTGCGCGTGCCCCTTACACCCGGCACCTTCCGCCCGGACTTTGGCAAAATCGCCGCGGCCATCACCCCCAGAACCCGCGCCATCCTGATCAACTCGCCACACAACCCCAGCGCCACCGTGTGGTCGCGCGCGGACATGCTGGCACTGCAAGACCTGCTGGCCCCAACCGACATCCTGCTCATCAGTGACGAAGTGTATGAACACATGGTATTTGATGGCGCCCAGCACGAAAGCGCGGCCCGTTTTCCTGGCCTGGCCGCGCGGGCCTTCATCGTCTCCAGTTTTGGAAAAACCTACCATGTAACCGGCTGGAAGGTGGGCTACGTGGCGGCACCGGCTGCGATGACCGCTGAATTTCGCAAGGTCCACCAGTTCAATGTGTTCAGCGTCAACACCCCGGTGCAATACGGTTTGGCGAATTACATGGCCGACCCCAGGCCCTACCTGGATTTGCCAGCGTTTTACCAGCGCAAGCGCGACCTGTTCCGCGAAGGGCTCAAGCAAACCAGGTTCAAACTGTTGCCCAGCGAAGGCAGCTACTTTCAATGCGTGGACATTTCGGAGGTGAGTGACCTCGGTGAAGCAGAGTTTTGCCAATGGTTGACCGCCGAGGTAGGTGTAGCAGCCATTCCCCTGTCCGCTTTTTATGGCAACCGCTTCGACCAGCATGTGGTGCGGTTTTGCTTTGCTAAACAGGATGCAACACTCCATGCCGCACTCCATAAATTGCTATCTATTTGATAGCTTCTTGCGCAGTATCTCAGGGCAATCGCACCTAAATTGATAGCAAACAAGTGAGCGTCCAAGCGGGAATTGAGGGAACAATACCCGTATCGTTATTGAATCATGGACATTGAATGACCCAAAGCAAGGGAAGCAGCCTCTTGGAGCACCTCAAGCGCGTGCAGGACCCCCGCGTCAAGCGCACGCGACGCCACGAACTGTTGGACATATTGGCCATCGCGCTGTGCGCCACCATTGGAGGTGCCGATGACTGGGTGCAAGTGGTGCAGTTCGGCAAAGCCAAGCAA
>NZ_JAUYQD010000017.1 GCF_030697375.1 Rhodoferax sp.
CGTATACCAAATCAATGCCGTAATGGGTGACTCCAGCTCCGGCTTTTTGTACCTGGCTACAAGCTCAGGCGCTTTGTCAACGGGGCTGACCCAATCGCAGTTGGCCGCTGGCCGGTTGAACGACCAAATGGCTTTGCTCAATGAAGTGGCCGACAAGTCCCGCATCAACATTGCCGGGATGGGTACCGCGCTGGCCAGCGTCAATACGGAAACCTTTGTTTCCGCGATTGGGCTTGTGTTCGACAACCTGGCCACCCGCATCAAAGGGACGATTGCCGGTATCAGTTCTGAGCGCATTGCCGTGCGCCAAGCTGCATTGCAGATCATCAACCCGGGGGTGATGAGTAAGGCCAGCATCCAAAGTGGCGTTGCCGGGGTGAATACCACTTTGCCGGGGCATGTGGCGCTTGACGCAGCCAACACTGCATTGGTCCTTGCCAACAGCAATTTGGCGACGGTCCAGGCGAGTGCACTCAGCGCGTCCGCTGCGGCCAGTGTGGCGCAAACCGCAAAAGCGGACGCGGTGACCTACTACGCCGGGCAGAACGCGCAACTGCGGGCGCTGGGAGCGGCTTACAGCCCCGCTGGCACATCCATCCGCTTCAATGCCACCGGGGACAACAACGACGCGTACAACTACAACGCAGCAACCAACAGCCTCAACGCCTTCAACTCGCTCGGGTACAGCAACTACACCAACACGCTGCACCAGCCGTGGGGAGATGTCTCCACCACCTACAGCCCAGACCTTGCGGGCATGAAGGCTGACCCACGCTACGCCCAATTGAATGCCATTTTGTCGGGTGGCAGTGCGGCCCTTGCCACCGCCGCGAGCAATATTGCAAAAGCACAGGCGGTGTCAGCAGCGGCGCAAGCCGCCATCACACCCGCCACCGCCGAGCAGACCGCAGCGGCAGGCGCTGCCAAAAAAGCCGCGCTCGACTACGCAGCAGCCCTGCAAAACTTCGCCATCGACGCGAGCAAGTCGGTGACCAAGCTCACCAGCTTGCGCGAGGAGACGGTCAAGTACTACGAGGCGCAAAAGCAGCTTGCCGACCTGATGAGCACCAGCGCGGCGGGACTGCGCACTACAGTGGCAGACTACCGCTACGCCCAAAAGACGCCAGAGCAGCAAGTGGCGGAGCTGCAGGGCAAGTTTTCCAGCGCGTACAGCCTGGCGCTTGCAGCCCAGGGCGACGGTGCCACGTTGTCCGGCTACGGTGACAAGATCAACAGCCTACTCGGGCCGTTGATTGACAAACTTGGCGAAACGGGCAAATCAAATTTAGTGGACAGCTACCTGGCGCAGGCCGAGAGCATTGCCAAGCTGCTGGAGGACACCACCCCTGTTAATTACCAGCAAGACAGCCTGGCCATGCTGGGCAGCATCGACCAGACACTGGCCGCGCTGGACGCCTCCAGCCAAAGCGCCGAGAGGATCATCACGGCGGCCATCAACGCGGGATCCGACAAGACCGCCTTAGGCTTGCACGCTGTGGTGGCCGCGCTGACTGGGCAGTCTATACCGGCGTTTGAGGCTGGCGGCCATTACCTCGGTGGCCTGGCCCTGGTGGGCGAGCGAGGCCCCGAACTCATCAACTTCAATCAGCCGGGGCAAATCTATAACGCGTCCCAAACGCGCGGCATGTTTGCCGGTGGCGGGCAGGGCGGCAACACGGCCCGACTGGAGGCACTGGTAGAGCGCCAGGCGCAGCAGCTTGAAGCCATCACCCGCGAGCTGATCGCACTACGCCGCGAGGCGGCTGAAACCAGCGGGAACACTTCAAAAATGGTCAAGCAAGCGGACCGCCTGGAAGTCATTGGTATGCCGGTGCGCAATGCTTCGGGCGCTCCACTGGAAACGGTGGCAGCGGCATGAAGGTCATCAAACCCATTGTCATCACCCCGGCCATGATTGTCAGCAGCACGGCGGTCAATGCCGATGCGGACTACAACCCGGCCACAGGCTACGCATTGAACGACAAATGCACCTATGTCGGCGTCATTTGGGAGTGCATTCAGGGCCCAGCCACCGGCAAACAGCCCGATACAAATCCACTGTACTGGAGCAAACAAGGACCGGCCAACGCCAGTGCCTTGTTTGACGACAAGATCAGCACTCCGACCACGGGTAGTGGTTCACTCACCTTTGTGCTCAAGCCCGGTTACGTCAACAGTTTGGCGCTGTTTGGGCTGGTGGGGGACGTACTGACCGTGACTGCGCGCAACGGCGTAGCAGGCGAGATCCTCTATAGCAAGACCCAAAAGCTGTACACCCGCATCGTGACACGGCTTTATGAGTACCTGTACGAGCGACCTGCCCAGCTCCGCGAAGTGGTGTTAACCGGCCTGCCGACGCGCAAGGATTTGCATATCACGCTGACCGTGACGGGTTCCGCCGTGAGTATTGGCATGTTGTCAGTGGGGTCGCTGGTGGTCATTGGGACGGCCCTGTATGGCATGACGCTTGACCTCACGGATTACAGCCTCAACACCACCGACAAAAACGGCGTGACCACTTTCAAAAAGGGCTTGTTTAGCAAGCGACTGAGCGGGATTGTGGTTGTCAATAACGCACTTTTCACACGCGTTTCGCGTGACCTGGAAGCCTTGTCTGGCATCCCGTGCGTGTGGATAGGAACCGACAAGAACGGGTACACGCCGCTGACCATTTTTGGATCGTTTCGAAACGCCCCATTGACCTTAGAAAACTACGCCACGTCAACCATTAATTTCGACATTGAAGGAAGAACCTGATGCCCATCACGCCACTGGACCCACTGCCATCGCCCAACGATCCGGGGTTTGAAGACGCTATCGAGGCCCGGCTCAATGCCGAGGTCGTGTTTAGCCAGGAGTTGAATGCTCTGGAAGCCAATGTCAATCAAAAAGAAGCCCTGGCCACCGCAGCTGGTGCAATCGCCCAAGCTGCGCTGAATGCTGGCCTTGCCAACGCGCCAGCCCACGCCGCCGCAGCGGCGGCCAGTGCGGCTGCAGCAGCGGCCAGCGCAGCAGTGATCAATCTGACTGCACCAGGACCTATCGGCGGCACAACACCGAATGCGGTAGCTGCTACGACGCTGAGTGTAAGTGAGGTAGCGCAGTTTGGTGCAAACGTTGCACACAACAACGGGACGGGTTCCTATTGGTACAACCCTGGTACAACCACATGGTTTAGCTGGCGACATGTATCCACCGGACTGTTCGCTCTGACAAGTTCAGGCGGTGGGCAAATACTTGGTGTTTCAGACGCCGGGCTAGCCGTCACCGGGGCACTGAGTGCATCGGGTCACTACGAGATCCCAAACGGCGGCTCATACAGCGTCTCTGTCCCAAGTATCTTTCAGATAGGGGGCGTCGTGCAGTTTAGCGGCGGATCAGGTGGGTTTGCTTGGAATAACACGGCGAACAGCGTGTCACATATGGCACTAGACGCCAATGGCAACCTCGGTCTAGGTGTTACGCCTAGTGCTTGGGGATCAAACCGAACCGGACTCGATCTTGGCACGCTTCCCCATATCGTAGCTCAGGGTACCAACATGGAAATTGGTACGAACTACTATCACAACGGCACAAACTACGTCTACAAAGTCAGCAATGCCGCTACGCTATATACACAATATGTCGACACGCATGCCTGGTATACAGCCCCCACAGGCACCGCAGGTGGTTTAGTCACATTTGCAGAAGCTATGCGACTAACCAATACTGGCCTCACAGTTACCGGAACGCTGGTCTCCGCTGGCTCAGGGAAGCAGGTTGCAATAACAGCAAGCAGTGCAGGTGCGCAATCTATCGGGTTCACTGGCGGATACGGCGGCAAAATGGGTATCACCTTTGGCAACTCAGGTAGCGGGGGCAATAACTCAATGGCCATCGTGCAGACGCAGGGAGCATCCCCTACGCTGGATATCATGGCTGTGGAAGGTATGGCGCCTAATGGCGACCTGACTACTGGATACACGCCACTGTTGCGTGTTGACTATGCGGGCAACTTGCTGGTGGGGGTGGCAAGTGCTAACTATCATAAGGTGGTGAAGGACAGTGCCAACAACTATGCGTTCGAGGTGCGCAATGATTCGGCATCATCGCCATATGGGCAAATCATCCGGTACAACAACGTATCTGGCGGGGCGGGTGCTAACTTCCTTACCTGCACGGATGACACGGCTAGATTTGTTGTGCAGGGCAACGGCAACGTTGTCAACATCAACAATTCATACGGCGCTATTTCAGACATAAAACTCAAAGAAAACATCACTGACGCGACACCAAAGCTCGCCAAGTTGCTGAAGGTCCGCATCGTCAATTACAACATCAAGACGGACCCGACGCATAAGCAGATCGGCGTAATCGCGCAAGAGCTGGAGGAAATCTCGCCGGGGCTGATTGAAGAAACACCAGACTGCATCGACGTTGAGGTTGAGCCCGCACGCACAGAAGTGCGGGTTACCCAGCGGCAAAAGACAGAACTGCGCGAATCGGTGCGCTATGAGACTACTCTGGTGGACGGCCAGTGGCGCAAGCTGCCCATCGCCACGATGGAGGCAGTGCCCCTTTTTGAGGACCACCCGCTGTTTGATGAGGCTGGGGATGCCCTCATGGAGCTGGTCGAGCCAGAGCAGGCGGAGGTACTTGGCGAAGACGGTGAGGTAGTCACACCATTTAGGTTTGCTTTGTGGCGCCAGAGCACCCACCGCGTTCCTGTTATGGAAGACGTGGAGGAAACCGTAGAGGTGCCCGCCAAGATCGAGCGCCTAGCTACGGGTGAGGTCACAAAGTCGGTGAAATATTCCGTTTTTGTCCCGATGCTCATCAAAGCCATGCAAGAGCAACAAGAGCTGATCGAAGCTTTGGCAGAGCGTGTTACAGCGTTGGAGGTGGCATGAAAACATACAAACGCACCCCAGCAGAATTCCGCGAAGACGTGATCAACGCGCTCTTCATTTTCTTGGCACTTGGCACTTGGCATCCCAACCGGAGTCTACGCTGTATTCGGCTTTGCGCTGCATAGCCTGCTGTATGCATTGGTGCCCGCCTACCGGCTTTGGGCCGAGGTGCAGGCCTACCGCGAGCAACTGCGCCACTATCCCGATGACCGGACAGAGCTGTTTGCTGGATTTATTGCCGCTAATTACCGCTTGACTGTGACGCCTGAGAAAGCAGAAGCGCTATTGCGGGGGTAAGTGATACTTGAGTTGCATCACAACGGCCATAGTCCTTTTTCCTGCACAGTAATTTTGTTTCTCTCCGATAAATACAATCGACTATCCATTTATCGCGCTTAGCAACCGACTTTTATCGCGGCGCGCTTCAGGTTTTCGCGCTCGGGCCTTTGCCCCCTGGCCCCTGTGACTCCCCGGCCCCCGGCCCCCCCGCGTTAGCGTTAGCCAGCGCAGCAGGGGCGATGGGTGCAACCGGTTTTTTGGCACGCATCTGGCCCTTGGTATCGGCCTTAATCGCGCCGATATCGACGCCGTAATCGGCTGCGATCAGCAGCAGGCCTTTATTTGAGTCGTCGTCAGACAACCAGTGGCGATATTCCACGTCGGCGTGCATCACCAGCAGTTGCAGCACGCGCGCCGGGTATTCGCAGTTCTTCACATAGTCCAGCAGGCCGTCCTTAGGGGCGACCTTGCCCAGCTCCAGCACCTTGCCCACCTGTTTGGCGCGGTCGGTATTGCAGGCGCAGGCGTAGTGCATCGCCAGGTGGCGATATACATCGCTGGAGACGTCAAAAGTTCCCTCGTTGTTGATGGCCGCCCAGGTGCGCGTCATTACCGAATTGCGCCAACTTTGCTCATAAGTTGCCTTGGCTTCCTGCTTTGCTGCTGCCGCCTCCGCCTTCTGGCTCGACTCCAGACGCATGTCAATGCGCTCAGCGGCGTCCTGGTGACCCTTGGCCTTGAGCAGTTCGGCCACTTTGGCGGTAGGCAGCACCGCGATCAGCTCGCCGGCCTTGTGCGGGTTGGCGATCAGCGTGGTTTGCACCTCGTCCTGGTCGAGTTGTTTGCCCAGCAGTTTGCGCAGTGACTTGTCGGTCGGGCTGTCTTGTGCGTCATCCAGGCGCAAATAGCCCTCAATGCCGCTCCAGCTGTTGGGCATCAAGGCCTTGGCCTCGCGCCCGTCAATCACGAGCTGGCCGTGTTCGTGCGCGGCCTTGAGCAACTGGGCGGTGTGCGCTTCTTCCTTGCGGCGGAAACAGGGCGGGTCGGTGCAGACATCTGCACCCTTGACGTCCTCGAAAAGGTCGGGTTCGTGGCCGGTGCGCTTCGTGCAGGTTTTGCACGATCCGGCGTCCGGTACCAGCGTGGCGTCGGTGATTTTGAAGCGGGCCGAATCCAGCTTGAGCATGTAGTTGCGCTGCACATGCGCCGCTGCCGCGCGGTAGCCCATGGACATATCACCGTCGTAACCCTTGTGCGTTATTTCGCCCAGCGCCTTGATTTGCAACGCGGTGTCGGGAATGCGCGCCAGCAACAGGGCGCGGCTGGCGTCAATCACGCCGGTGCGAAGGCTGGTTTTGACCTCGCTGGTCAGGTCCAACAGCTTGAGGCGGGAGTAGACGTAGGAGCGGCTCTTGTCAATCTTGATGCCCACTTCATCAGCGTTGATGCCGCTGAGCGTCATCAACTGGTCGAATCCCACAGCTTCTTCCAGCTCGCTGAGGTCGTCGCGCTGGAGATTTTCGACAATCTGGATCTCCAGCACCTGGTGATCGGTCAGCTCCCGGATCAGGGCCGGAATGCGTTTGACGCCGGCGATCAGGCAGGCCCGGTAGCGGCGCTCGCCGCACACCAGCTCATGGGTCGGGCGCTCTATGTTTCGGCCGCCAAAGCGGGCACGGTGCAGGTCAAAGGTGTCGGCCAGGCGGGAGGCGGGCAGCGGCCGCACCAGCACCGGCTGATGCACGCCGCTGGCCTTGATGCTGGAGGCCAGCTCACCCAGCTTGCTTTGATCAAAGATGGTGCGCGGATTGGTCAGGCTGGTGGCAATGCTGGTCAGCAGCAGATTGGCGAATTCATCGGCATCGAGCACTTGGGTGACTTCGATGGTTTGCACGGGGTCAGCCCCGGCCAGGGCGTGACCCGAATCAAGGGAATATTCAGTCATGATGTGACTCCTGGGTAAGTTGTGACCTTGCCGTCGCGGTGGTGCAGACGGTCAAAAGAGCGGCTTGGCACCATGAATGCGTCTTGCGCGCCTGGGCGTGTGGGCGCCGACTTGTTGTGTTTGGCAGTGTCGTAAGGGGTGCAGGTCGTAGCGTTGCCGATGCGGATCGGGCCAGCCACGGATGTGCCACTGACGGTTTGCGTGGATGTGGTGCGGGCACTACTTTTCATTGGATGCCTGCGTGCTGGAATGAACATTCACGACACGGAATCGTCTTGGCTTGTCAGCAAGCCAAGTGGCGTCCATGCAGCACAGGATGACATTTGGGCATGTCACCCATATGGTTGCCTGGCGGTGAACATTCCTAACTCGAATCCTGTCGTTGGTGAGCCAGAGCTTGATCTGTGATAAAGCCGCATTGCTCGGAACCCCATCAATGACGAGCGTTGTCGGCTTGGCTCTGAGAATGTCAAAAAGCTGAACTGGTTCGTCTAAAAGACATGCCTCCAATTCGGAGTAGGCCCCCAGCTGGGAGGCCAGCATTCTTGCCAAGGTCGACTTTCCGCTTCCTTGTGGACCAACCAGCACAAGGGCTTCTCCGCGCGTGATGGTCGTGTCCGTTGTAGTGCCACTTGGCGGCATTTTCGGCGTTGTGTTGGGTATGCCCCAATCGCGGTTGATGCGGTTGATGAACTCCAGCGCAGCCGCTTGTGCCGGGCTGCAGGGGGCGCCAATGGCAGGCCGAAAATCGGTGTGAATGGCGACCACGCCCGTGGGCGTATCGGTCAAGGTGATGGTGATGGAAGCCATTACGCTGTTTTCTCCAGGAAAAGATCGGTTGCGGGAATGATGTGGACGTGGGTGGCATTGCGCGCCACCAGGCGCATGCCCACCAGCGGGGCCAGCACTGTGACGCGCATGCCTTCCTTGAAGCGGTGGGCCGCTGCCTGGCACTGCGCAAAGTGGCCCATAGGGAAGGGCTTCTCAACATGCAGCGATGTGCGCATGGCGTTGTCTAGCGCGATGTCCATGCACAGCACGGGCACGGTGTGGCCTTCGGCGTCCAACATGGAAGTGCGAGCCTCGGCCGAGTGGAGCAGGGTGCCGGTGTACTGGGCATCGGGCCAGTGGGGTGGCAGCGGTGGTTGTGCAGACGTATGCATCAGCGCACCCAGATGAAAATGAAGAGGCACACCGAACCTGTAACGATGCTGGCCCAGCGGATAAGGCGGTGCTGCCAGTCGGGCTTGGGGGGCTTCACTTGATTGCCTAGGCGGTCAAAACCATGGTGGTAGTTCATGCCTCCCCAGCCTCAAATACAGTTGTCCGTGCATGCGCAAATGGCAGCAGGCCATCGCTGACCACATAGCCAAGTGACGTCTTGATGTCATTGCGCTTGTTGCCTTGCGCTCCGATCACAGCCATCTGCAGTATGTGGGAGCGGTTACAGCGGCTCAGTTCATTCGAGAGCAACGCCAGCGCGTCCTGTTCTGCAAGGTCGCGAAAATACTGGCAGAGCCAGAACAGTCGCTCTGGTTGGTTATGGCTGTCTAGGTAGGGCAGTGCGGGGGCTGCCGTGGTGCGGCGGCGTTTGGTTACTGGCCGCTGGGTAGATGTCTGCACTTGCCACTCCTTCGCAAACAGCGGCTGGTTGGTCAGATGCAATGCGCCGGGGGTGAGTGCTTTGCGGTTGCACCATTCCTCCACGATGGATGTGCAGCCAAATTTGGTCATCAGTTGCTTGGCAAGCGTTGTCTTTCCAGTGGCCGGTGGAAGGGAGACAATGACGGTCTTTACAGAGGGAGCGCCATGTCGTTCGAGTTCCGCCACATCTTTTTGATTCATAGCCTTCACAGGCAGGGTGACGGCAGCTACGTCGCCCTGAATCGGCGCTATCAGCCCTTGGGCCTGAACAGCGCCAGCCATGTCAAAGGTGAAGAATTTGCCGAAGGCTTCAAGTTCAAACGCACCCTTACGGCCGAACAGATTGCTGCTCTCAGCTTCAATGGTGACGCCTCGCCCGAGCGTATATACCTGTACGACGATGGGTGCATTCCCACCGACTCGCCCAGCGCCTGGACTGCCTACGCCGAGCGCCTGGGGCGATTGGCCTCTTACAAGATCGTGACCTGACTGCACTTTTCACTCCTTGCCCGCTGGAATGCGGGATTGGGTGCATTGTGTGCTAGAAAAACTATCAAAGCAAGAAAAACTAGCACTTAAGGTAAAGAAATTTCTATCCTGATGTGTTTTTTATTTCCTATGGGTTTGTTTTTGGAAAATTATCGCAATATGCGATATAGTTGCCGCATGCCAATGAAATTGATCTCCAACAAGGCGTTGCGTGAATTTGCAGAACTGCACCCTGACGCAGACACGCCTTTGCAGGATTTCAGGCGCTTGGTGGAGTCGGGCACATACACCACCTTTGCCCAGCTCAAGGCCACCTTTGCCAGTGTGGACAAGGTGGGTAGCCGCTATGTATTCAACATAGGCGGCAACAAGTACCGGCTGATTGCGGCCATTGCGTTTCAGGCGGGATTGGTGTGGGTCAAGGCGGTGCTAACCCACCGCGAGTACGACAAAGGAGACTGGAAATGAACATGACCGAAGTGCTTGCCCCCTGGGCGGCCGTTAATGCGGCGTTGGGCCTGTCAACGCCCATTCGCGACGAGGCCCACTACAGCGAGTTGCTGGCTTTTGTGCAAGACTGTTTTGAGCGCTTTGGCGACGACGAGCAACATCCCGTTTTTGCATTGGTGGGCGTGGTGGCCGAGCGCATCCGTGAATATGAAGGCCGTGTCCACCCCTGGCCCGACAACAGCACCCCCGCCACCCGGTTGGCGTTTTTAATGGAGCAGCACGGCCTGCGCCAAAGCGATCTGCCAGAGATTGGGGTGCAAAGCGTGGTGTCCGAAGTGCTAGCGGGCAAACGCCAGCTCAACCTGCGGCAAACCCAAGCGCTGGCAAAGCGGTTTTCCGTGCCTATGGAGGCGCTGGCGGATTGAGTTTTGCTTATGCTTGGCCAGGGGCTATGCGTCTAAGATTCCAGGTGCAATTTCTACGCTGACGCCATAGTTGCCTTGGTCGCTCCGACTTCTTTGCCATCCACCTCGAACACTGGCGTTGACTTGCAAAGTCGTTTGCTTTTTCTTTCGAAGGTAGGCTGCAATTGTTTTGGCTTCCGACTTATTGACATAGCCCACAAGCAGCCCCCCTATTTCGCAGCGCACGGCATTCTTGTCATACTGGTTGGAGGGTTCGCAAACCAATTGGGCGCCACAGTATTCCGAGTGTCCCTCTTCTGTATATGGCCCAAAGTTGGCAATCAGTGCCGGTTGGTAATTTGATTCACCTTTGATTTCAACTTCGTCACATTCATTCTGTGATTCATTTGGTGGTGCAGGCGTTGCACTTGTTGCTGGCGAGTGCGTGTTCTTAATCTCTGAACTTTTGGTTACCTTGATGCGCAAATAGCGGTTGGCAAACCATACGGTAAACAACACGATGGCAATCCAAAAAAAAGACATTCACGTTCTCCCATAATCGAGTGGCTCTAACCCCAGGGTGGGGCTTGGCAGCTTGTTTTTAGCCCGATTATGGCAAACACGCCTTACAGCAGCCTCAGCGTGGCACAGCCCTTGCTGTGTGTGTGTGTGTGTGTGTGTGTGTGTGTGTGTGTGTGTGTGATTGCTCCGCGTCAAACTCTGCTCAAACTCACCCGAATGGGGGAGAGACAAACGGGGCATAAGGTGATAGATTTTGCCCGTCTGAACTACGCCACTTTTCTTGCACCCAGTTGAAATGCGGTGGTAAACATGGCCGCTGCCCTGGCGTGGTTCTCGGGTTTGTGGGTCAGGTTGCGCAGCACGTCGGCTGCGCTGTGACGGGCGTCGTCGTCCATCTCCATCAAGTACCGCGCCAATCCCGCCATCAATTGTTCGATGGGTATTGCTCCATTTTCCGTAGCTGTTTGCCCAATGTTTACGGGGGCTAGAGGCTGATTTGATGAAGAAATAACGGCATCATCTGTCATTAATTCAGCAACAGTGATGCCCAAGAATTTAGCTACAGCGGGTTGGTTTTTCCGAGTTGGTGCGGTTACGCCTTTTTCCCACTGTTGTACCGCGCCCCTAGACACGCCCACGGCATCGCCGAATTGCTGGTAATTCAATCCCCGCTGTTCGCGGGCCTCTTTAATTCGTTGATGGACGGACATATTTAGCACAGTACAGCTAGATAAAATTGCGCCGTTAGATTTTCTAGCGCATAATGTGCCCATGGAAATCACGCTAAAAACCCCGCTTGAGCGAGCGGTCGACATCGCTGGTGGCATGACAAAGTTGGCCCGCAGCCTTGGGTTGACGGGTCACGCAACGATCTATCAGTGGAAAAAGAAGCAAGTTCCAGCAGAGTACTGCCCAGACATCGAAGGGTTGACAGGTATTCAGTGCGAGGATTTGCGGCCGGATGTGAACTGGGCGGTTCTTCGAAATCACCCCTACAAAGCCCTCACTGAAACGGTAGCGGCTCCGGGGTTGCAAGTTCATCCGGTTGATCATGACCCAGCCGCATTTGGCCGCGTTGCGGAATCTCAAGCTGCAGGGCAGGGTGCTTGAGATGACACCAATGGAGCAAATGCAGATTCTTTGGAAGTACGAGTTGACAGAAATGTGCTTCTTTACGGTACGTCCTTGCGCATCTTGTACAAGCCCTGCAGTTGGTCGTGATGCCGCTGTATCGATTGTTGGAGCTGTTTCATTGCTGCCGCTGGCGTTTGTAGTTCGCCGACGGATTGCTCTTGCATCACCGACAGTTGGGCAATTGCCCGCAAGACCCCAAGGTGCTGCTCTGGCGGCAGTGTCCCGACGATGGATGTCAGCACTAAGTTGGTTGCGATCAGGTCTGTGCGCAATTTTTCTGCGTAAGCCTTGAGATCGGCTATGTCGTTTTTCATGAGAGTTCCCTTTGATGGTTTTGGTTGTGTGAGAGCGCCATTGTCCACCGCTGGGGGCGCTCGCCCTTTTGCCACTCACCGTACTCAAACCCGGTGTGCCGCTCCTGGTGATCGTCTCCCTGTCATCTGTGTCGCGCGCGGGAAGGTGCGCGGCGCTTTGGGCACCGGGGCGGTGGGTGGTCTTTATTCGCATGGGGGCAGTTTGCCTGCACCCATTGCGTATGTATGTAACAACGTTTTCGGAGATTTGTGATGAACGTGCTTGATGCGGCTTACAACGTGGTGCATGACTATCCGGGTGGGGCCGATTCCCTGGCGCCGCGTATCGACAAGAACGCCACAACCCTGTGCCACGAAGTCTCGGGCACAGGTACGGCCAAGCTGGCCCTGGTGACAGCTCAAAAAATCACGCAGCGCACGGGCGATCTGCGCATCCTGGTGGCGTTTGCGACCAACTGCGGGCAGATGCTGGTGCCCTTGCCGCACTCCGGCGTGCTGCCGGAGGACGATTGCATGTTGCGCCTGGCCGACGCAGCCAAGGAATTTGGCGAGCTGTGCCGCGAGGTGGCGGCTGATCTGTCTGACGGGTCGATCAGCGATAACGAGCTGGAGCGGATTGACACCGAATGCGGCCTGCTGATTGCGTCGGTGCATAAGTTGCGCGAGTCGCTGGCGGTGCGCAACCTGGCCGGCAAGGCAGCACGCGGGCAGGTGGCGTGATGGGCGCGGCCGAGGCGGTGCAGGTACCGCCGGTCAAGCCGGGCCGGCCTGCTGGCGAGGTGTACCTCAAGCTGCTGCAGGTGTCGCATTCCATCCGGCTAGAGCGAGCCGAATCGGGGCAGGGCGCGACGCTGCGGGAGCTGGCCGAACGCGGCTGCGTGGGCTTCAAGGCGGCACGCCTGGCGGTGGGGCGCATGCGCAACCGGGGCCAGTTGGACATTGTGGGCTGGCGTAAGGTGGATTACCGGAATCGCCCGGTGGCTGAGTACGCGCCCATGGTGCCGTCCCTGCCCGATGGCGCCGACGCACTGGCGTACTTTATCGCTGGCTGGGCTCGGTAAGCATCCCATGAAAAATCAACGTACGCCGGTGGTGTTGCTGCCGGTTGGGAGTCGTGTCGCGGTTGCAGGGGTGTTGCGTGGCTGATCGTCCGGCGTTGCCTCCTATTAATTTCACGGCGCTGGCGGAGGCGCTGTTGCCTCGCGCTGGCGTGCTGGTGCCCATGTGGTTGCCGGGTGGCGTGGTCAAGGGGCATGAATACGTTTGCGGCTCGCTGTCGGGCGGCGAGGGCACCAGTTGTTCGGTGAACCTGAGCAACGGCAAGTGGGGCGACTTTGCCACGGGTGAGGGTGGCAACGATCTGACCAGTCTGTATGCGGCCATCCATGATCTGAGCATGGGCAAGGCTGCGTTGCAGGTGGCGCGTGAGGAAGGTTTGGAGGATGTGGCGGGCGTGCAGCACGCGCGCAGTGATGCCGCGCCAGTGGTACGCCCGGCGCGGCCTGTACCAGTGGTTGTACCAGCAGCCCACAAGTCGGATGAAGGCTGGTGCACGGTGGTGCCGGTGCCTGCCATGGCGCCTGCAGCCACGTTCAAGCACCAG
>NZ_JAUYQD010000020.1 GCF_030697375.1 Rhodoferax sp.
ACCGATGTATTGACCCGTCTACCTACCCATCCCTATAGCCGCATTGAGGAGTTGCTGCCTACGCACTGGCGCCCCGATGGGGTCCCGCGCCTATAAACAATTCGCTGGGTCGGCGCAAGATGGTCGGCACCGGATGTTTACTGAGTTTCGACAGGAATGTCACCACCAATCTGATCCTTCAGCATTTCACCCATGGATGGCATGGCGCCAGCACGGTCGATATGTCGGCTGGCATCCCACAGGGCCGAGCGCATCAGTGCCTTGGCGCAGTGCAGGTAGGCAGCCTGCACCGTGACGCGGATCACGACTTTGGGTGTGCGTTTGGCATCCAGGCACGCGGCGATGTCGGCAGCATCGGTGGACAGCAAGGCCGTGCCATTCACTCGCAGGGTTTCGTCCACGCCGGGCACGAGAAACAGCAGGCCGATCTGGCCTGTTTGGACGATGTTCTCCAGCGTGTCCAGGCGGTTGTTGCCCGGTGAATCGGGTATCAGCAGCGTGTGCTGGTCCAGCACCTTGACAAAGCCCGGTTGCCCGCCGCATGGCGATGCGTCCAGCGCGCCACCAAGCCCAGCACTGGAAACCACAGCCAACGGCGAGAGTTCGATGAAGCGGGTGCAATGCGCGTCCAACTGCGGGAGTTCTTTTTTGACAGAGCGTTCACGGGGTGCGGCGAATAGCGTGCGCAAGTCGGCAAGGGTGGTGATGGGCATGGATAGGGAATAAAGAGTGTTGGCGAGTCAGAATCCAATAGGGGGACGCATTATCAACAACGGATCTATCTCAGCCCACGCGCCGCGTCCAAACTCCGTACCATACACGGCGACTAAACACGCCATTACCGGCCGGACCAAATCAACTTCGCTGGATGGCCGAAAATACGAATCGAGCAGCCAGACAGCAAAAAACCCGAACCGGTAAGGGCTCGGGCTTTGCGTTGGTGGAGTAGGAGTGAACTACTTCCGCGCCGGCGGCACATCCGTACAAGACCCGTGCGCAATCTCCGCCGCCATGCCGATGGATTCCCCAAGGGTTGGGTGTGGGTGGATGGTCTTGCCGATGTCCACTGCATCCGCGCCCATCTCAATCGCCAAGGCAATCTCGCCGATCATGTCACCCGCATGCGTGCCGACCATGCCGCCGCCCAGGATCTTGCCGTGGCCGTGGGCCTCGGGAGAATCGTCGAACAGCAGCTTGGTCACGCCTTCGTCGCGGCCGTTCGCAATGGCGCGGCCTGATGCATTCCAGGGGAACAGGCCCTTCTTGACCTTGATGCCTTGGGCCTTGGCCTGGTCTTCGGTGAGGCCGACCCAGGCCACTTCGGGGTCGGTGTAGGCCACGCTCGGAATCACGCGGGCGTTGAAGGCGGCGGCTGCCAGTTCCTTGTTGCCTTGTATTTCACCGGCAATCACTTCGGCGGCCACATGCGCTTCGTGCACGGCCTTGTGCGCCAGCATGGGCTGGCCCACGATGTCGCCAATGGCGAAGATGTGCGGCACGTTGGTGCGCATCTGGATGTCCACGGGGATGAAGCCGCGGTCCGTCACCGAGACGCCGGCCTTGTCGGCGGCGATCTTCTTGCCGTTGGGCGTGCGGCCCACGGCCTGCAGCACCAGGTCGTACACCTGCGGTGCGGGGGCGGTGCCGCCCTCTTCCGCTGGTGCAAAGGTCACCTCAATGCCTTCGGGCAGCGCGCGGGCGCCCACCGTCTTGGTCTTGAGCATGATGTTGTCGAAGCGCTTGGCGTTCATCTTCTGCCAGATCTTGACCAGGTCGCGATCAGCGCCCTGCATCAGGCCGTCCATCATTTCCACCACGTCCAGGCGTGCGCCCAGGGTGCTGTAGACGGTGCCCATTTCCAGGCCGATGATGCCGCCGCCCAAAATCAGCATGCGTTTGGGCACGTCTTTCAGCGCCAAGGCGCCGGTGGAGTCCACCACGCGCGGATCTTCGGGCATAAAGGGCAGACGCACGGCTTGGCTGCCTGCGGCAATGATGGCCTTTTTGAACTGCACGGTATAGGTTTTACCGGTCTTGGCCTGGCCCTCTGTGCCGGAGGTTTCCTCCACCTGCACATGGTTGGGGCTGACAAAAGCCCCGTAGCCACGCATCACTCCCACCTTGCGCATCTTGGCCATGGCACTCAGGCCGCCGGTGAGCTTGCTGATGACTTTTTCCTTGTGGCCACGCAATTTGTCGATGTTGACCACCGGCGCGCCAAAGTCCACACCCAAATCGGCCATGTGGCTGACTTCGTCCATGACGGCGGCCACGTGCAACAAGGCTTTGCTGGGGATGCAACCCACGTTCAGGCAGACGCCGCCCAGGGTGGCGTAGCGCTCGACCAAGATGACTTTGAGCCCCAGGTCTGCCGCGCGGAAAGCCGCCGAATAGCCGCCAGGGCCGCCGCCGATCACCAGCACGTCGCAGTCCAGGTCCACCGTGCCGGCGTAGCTGGCACCCGCGGGCGCGGGAGCTGCGGCGACAGCAGGTGCAGGCGCTACAGTTTTAGGAGCTGCTTGCGCAGATTCTACGGGGGCTGGAGCCGTATTGGATGCTGAATTGTCAGCGCCAGCAGCACCTTCCACACTCAGAACCACGGAGCCTTGCTTGACCTTGTCACCGAGCTTGACTTTGATCTCTTTGACCACGCCGGCCTGGCTGGACGGGATTTCCATGGAGGCTTTGTCGCTCTCCACGGTGATCAGGGATTGATCCGCCTTGATGGTGTCACCCACCTTGACCATCAATTCGATGACGGTGACTTCGTCGAAGTCGCCAATGTCGGGAACCTTGATGTCTACGATTGCCATTGTTTTTCCTATTCAGTTGAGGACAGAGCTACGCTGCGCTTCGATCTGTCCCGCAAAGTCGTTCTTAAAGCAACACGCGGCGGAAATCGCCCAGGATCTGGCCGAGGTACACGTTGAAGCGTGCGGCAGCGGCGCCGTCGATGACGCGGTGGTCCCAGGTCAGGGACAGGGGCAGCATGAGGCGCGGCTGGAAGGCCTTGCCGTCCCACACTGGCTGCATGCTGGACTTGCAGACACCCAAAATGGCCACTTCTGGCGCGTTGATGATGGGTGTGAAGTAACGCCCGCCAATGCCGCCCAAGCTAGAGATGGTGAAGGAAGCACCGGTCATCTCGGCCGGGCTCAGCTTGCCGTCACGCGCCTTTTTGGCCAGTTCGCCCATCTCGACCGAGATTTGCATGATGCCTTTTTTGTCGGCATCCTTGATCACCGGCACCATCAGGCCATTGGGCGTGTCCGCCGCAAAACCGATGTGGTAGAACTGTTTGTAGATCAGCGCATCGCCGTCCAGCGAGCTGTTGAACTCGGGGAACTTCTTGAGCGCGGCCACGCAGGCCTTGATCAGGAAAGCCAGCATGGTGACCTTGACGCCGGACTTCTCGTTTTCCTTGTTGGTGGAGACGCGGAAGGCTTCCAGGTCGCTGATGTCGGCGTCGTCGTGGTTGGTGACGGCCGGAATCATGATGGCGTTGCGCAGCAGGTTGGCGCCGCTGATCTTCTTGATACGCGACAGCTCTTTGCGCTCGATGGGGCCAAACTTGGCGAAATCCACCTTGGGCCAAGGGATCAATCCCAGGCCCGCACCGTCACCACCACCCGTGGCTTTGTTTTGCGCAGCACCCGCGAGGGTTTGCACCGCGCCGCTCATCACCGAGCGGGTGAAGGCTTGCACGTCGGAGTCGGTAATTCGACCTTTGAGGCCGCTGCCCTTGACTTCGTTCAAAGGCACGCCGAGTTCACGGGCGTATTTGCGCACCGAGGGCGATGCGTGGGGCAGTCCAACCGGCGCAGTGGTGGGGTTGTGTGCCGGAACGGCAGCGGCCGGAGCCGCTGGAAGCGCTGCAACCGCTACAGAAACAGGAGCTGCTTGCGCAACAGCCACGGGGGCTGCAGGCACATTTGGCACTGAAATCTGGGCAGGCGCAGCAGCGGCCGGTACGGGGGCAGCAGCCGGAGCGGGCGCGGCGCCGGCGCCCTCGCCTTCCAGCAACACCACCAGCGAGCCTTGCTTGACCTTGTCACCGAGCTTAACCTTGATCTCTTTGACCACGCCGGCGTGGCTGGAGGGGATTTCCATGGAGGCCTTGTCGGACTCCACGGTGATCAGGGACTGGTCCGCCTTGACGGTGTCGCCCACTTTGACCATCAACTCAATGACGGTGACTTCATCAAAATCACCAATATCGGGAACGAATATATCTATCGATGCCATTTTTATTGTCTCCAGCTTATTTATGCGTTTAACGGGTTGACTTTGTCGGTCTTGATGCCGTATTTGGCAATGGCTTCGACCACCTTGCTGACGGGCACGGTGCCTTCTTCGCTCAGCGCCTTCAATGCAGCCACCACGATGAAATGGCGGTTCACTTCGAAGTGTTCGCGCAGTTTGGAGCGGAAGTCGCTGCGGCCAAATCCGTCGGTGCCCAGCACCTTGTAGGTGCGGCCCTTGGGGATGAAGGGGCGAATCTGCTCGGCGTAGGCCTTCATGTAGTCGGTGGAGGCCACCACGGGGCCGGTGTGTTTCTCCAGCTGTTGGCCCACGAAAGAGACCTTGGGAGCGTCGGCGGGGTGCAGCAGGTTGAAGCGTTCGCAGTCCTGGCCGTCACGGGTCAGCTCGTTGAAGCTTGGGCAGCTCCAGACATTGGCGGCCACGCCCCAGTCTTTTTCCAGCAGCTCTTGCGCGGCAATCGATTCACGCAGGATGGTGCCCGAGCCCAGCAACTGCACGCGGGGGGTCAGCTTGGCGCCCTCTTTGCACAGGTACATACCCTTGATGATCTGCTCTTCGGTGCCGGCGGTCAGGCCCGGCATGGCGTAGTTTTCGTTCAGCAGCGTGATGTAGTAGTACACGTTGTCCTGCTTCTCCACCATGCGTTTGAGGCCGTGGTGCAGGATGACGCCCACTTCGTGCGCGAAGGTCGGGTCATAAGAGATGCAGTTGGGAATGGTGCCTGCCAGGATATGGCTGTGGCCGTCTTCGTGCTGTAGGCCTTCGCCGTTCAGCGTGGTGCGCCCCGAGGTGCCGCCCAGCAAGAAGCCGCGTGCCTGCATGTCGCCCGCCGCCCAGGCCAAATCGCCAATGCGCTGGAAGCCGAACATGGAGTAGTACACATAAAACGGCACCATGATGCGGTTGTTGGTGCTGTAGCTGGTGGCTGCGGCAATCCAGCTGGCCATGCCGCCGGCTTCGTTGATGCCTTCTTGCAGAATCTGACCCGCCTTGTCTTCCTTGTAGTACATGACCTGGTCTTTGTCGACCGGGGTGTACTGCTGGCCTGCGGGGTTGTAGATACCGATCTGGCGGAACAGGCCTTCCATACCAAAGGTACGGGCTTCGTCCACCAAAATCGGCACCACACGGGGGCCCAGCGCCTGGTCACGCAAGAGCGTGGTCAAAAAGCGCACATAGGCCTGGGTGGTGGAGATTTCACGCCCTTCTGGCGTGGCTTCCATGACCGACTTGAAGGTGTCCAACGAGGGTACGGTGAACTGCTCGTCGGCCTTGGTGCGGCGGTGGGGCAAATAGCCGCCCAAGGCCTTGCGGCGCTCGTGCAGGTACTTCATCTCGGGCGTGTCTTCGGCGGGCTTGTAGAAGGGAATGTCCGCAATCACGCTGTCGGGCACGGGGATGTTGAAGCGGTCGCGGAAGGCCTTGATGTCCTCGTCGGTGAGCTTCTTGGTCTGGTGCACATTGTTTTTGCCCTCGCCACTCTTGCCCATGCCAAAGCCTTTGACGGTTTTGATCAGCAGCACAGTGGGCTGGCCTTCGTGTTTCACGGCTGCGGCAAACGCGGCGTACACCTTTTGGGCATCGTGGCCGCCCCGGCGCAAAGCCCAGATGTCGTCGTCGCTCATCTTGGCCACCATCTCGGCGGTGCGCGGGTCTTTGCCGAAGAAATGCTTGCGCACATAGGCGCCGTCGTTGGCCTTCATGGCCTGGTAGTCGCCGTCCAGCGTGTCCATCATGACCTTGCGCAGCGCGCCGTCCTTGTCACGCGCCAGGAGGGGGTCCCACTGGCTGCCCCACAGCAGCTTGATGACGTTCCAGCCGGAGCCACGGAACTCGCCTTCCAGCTCTTGCACGATCTTGCCGTTGCCCCGCACCGGGCCGTCCAGGCGCTGCAGGTTGCAATTGACCACAAACACCAGGTTGTCCAGGTTTTCGCGGGCCGCCAGGCCGATGGCGCCCAGCGATTCAACTTCGTCCATCTCGCCGTCGCCGCAGAACACCCAGACCTTGCGGTTTTCGGTGTTGGCAATGCCACGGGCGTGCAGGTATTTCAGGAAACGCGCCTGGTAAATCGCCATCAAGGGGCCCAGGCCCATGGACACGGTGGGGAACTGCCAGAACTCGGGCATCAGCTTGGGGTGGGGGTAGCTGGACAGGCCCTTGCCATCCACCTCTTGGCGGAAGTTGAGCAACTGCTCTTCCGTCAAACGGCCTTCCAGGAAGGCGCGAGCGTAAATACCGGGGGACACATGGCCCTGGATGTAGAGGCAATCGCCACCGTGGTCGGCCGTCTCGGCGTGCCAGAAATGGTTGAAGCCGGCGCCAAACATATGGGCCAGCGAAGCAAACGAGCCGATGTGGCCGCCCAGGTCACCACCATCGATGGGGTGGTGGCGGTTGGCCTTGACCACCATGGCCATGGCGTTCCAGCGCATGTAGGCGCGCAGGCGGCCTTCCAGCTCCAGGTTGCCGGGGCAGCGCTCTTCCTGGTCGGCTTCGATGGTGTTGACGTAACCGGTGTTGGCCGAAAAAGGCATGTCGATGCTCTTTTGGCGCGCATGTTCCAGCAGCTGTTCCAGCAAGAAGTGGGCGCGCTCGGGGCCTTCACTTTCAATCACGGCGGACAGTGCGTCCATCCACTCGCGGGTTTCCTGGCTGTCTAAATCCAAGGCGGCGGCGCTGGCCGGGTTCTGGGGAACTGCTGACATGGGTGCTCCTGGTTACTTGTGTTGAACTTTTGCGTAATTTAGTACGGCAGCTCTAGTTTCTCACAGTTTATTTAACATTTCAAGTTATGCTTTTCAATTTCATAATGCGAATTATCAATCAACATTTAACCAACAGGCATCCGCACCCATAAAGCAGCACACCCACCTCCTCTAAACTCGGGGCCATGCCCCTGCCCAACCTGATCACCCTGCCAAGCCAACTCGGCCTGCCCACCCCGAGCAGTGCGCGCCGCTGGTGGCAGCACCTCACGCCCCACCGCCAGGACCGGGTGGCCATGTTGACCCCGCTGGCCGCCGTGCTGCTGTTTTTTGCCGCCATCGTGGCCGCACTGGGTTATTTGCGCGTCGAAGAAATGGAACGCGAGCAAGAAGCCGTGCAGCGCGACGTGGAATACACCCAACAGCGCCTTCGCCTGCGCCTGTTGGAACGCCAGGAGCAATTCATGCGCGTGGCCCGCGAGGTCTCCAACCGGGAACTGGACCTGGCCGATTTCAGGGCGCGCGCCGAATCCATGATCAACCAGTACCCCGAATTGCAAGGCGTAGCGTGGATTGATGACAAGCGACGCGTCAAGGCCAGCCTGGGCACCGCCATTCAAGCGGTCAGCAACTTGCACGCAAGCACCGAACCCAACCGACGCGGCGACACCGAAAGTGGGTTTTTCTTGGCACGGGAATCCAGCCAAACCGTCTACATTCAGCGTGCTTGGTCTACCGACTACTCGCCGCTGCTGCAGATGCACATCCCCTTGAGCGACCGTGGCCGGTTTGCCGGGGTGCTGCTGGCCGAATATTCGGTAGACGGCTTGTACCGCTACGGTGTGCCCTCCGAGGTCACGGCACGCTACGCCGTGTCCTTGCTGGACTCCAACGGCGTGCTCTTGGCCGGGACCGCCATCCCGATCAAAAAAATCGTCAGCCCATTCTTACCCTGGACCACACCGCCCAATGCCTATGCCATGCCGGTATCACCGGTCGGCAGTGGTTTGGTCATTCGCGCGCAGGCTTACCGTGCGTCTTTGGGGGTCATCGGCAGCGGCTTGTTTTGGCTTGTCACGGCCCTGAGTGTGATGACGGCCTGGATGCTGATTGCCAATTGGCGCCACACGCGCAAGCGCGTGCAGGCCCAGCAAGCCTTGATGTCGGAAACCAATTTTCGCCGGGCCATGGAAAACTCCATGCTCACCGGCATGCGGGCCATGGACTTACAAGGACGCATCACCTATGTGAACGCCGCGTTTTGCCAGATGACCGGATGGAACGAGTCCGACCTGGTCGGGCGCACCGCCCCGTTCCCCTACTGGCCGGAAGCCGACCGGGAGCATCTGGCCTCCCGGCTGGAGGAGGAAATCAATGGAAAAACCTCGCCAGGGGGTATTCAGGTGCGCGTGCAGCGCCGCGACAACAGCTTGTTTGATGCGCGCTTGTACGTGTCGCCCCTGATTGACGCCATGGGCACCCAAACGGGATGGATGACCTCCATGACCGACATCACCGAGCCGAATCGGGTGCGCGAGCAGCTCACCCAGTCGCACCAACGGTTCACCACCGTGCTGGAGGCGCTGGACGCCTCCATTTCCGTGGCACCCCTGGGCAGTGATGAGCTGCTGTTTGCCAATAAGCTGTACCGCCAGTGGTTTGGCACGCAAGCCGATGGGCATCTGCAATTGGTGGCCGAGGCCGGTGTGCCGCCCAGCCCCACCAACGACGAATCGCAAGACAGCGTGGACTCGTTTGCCGGCCTGCCCCTCACCGCCCTGCCCGACACCGAATCTGAAAGCGCTGAAATTTTTATCACCGCACTGGGGCAGTGGTTGGAAGTGCGCACCCGCTACCTGAGCTGGGTGGATGGGCGCCTGGCACAAATGGTGATCGCCACCGACATCACCTCTCGCCGTCTGGCCGAAGAGCAGGCAGCCACGCAGTCCGAACGGGCGCAGACGGCCAGCCGGCTGATCACCATGGGCGAAATGGCGTCCAGCGTCGCCCACGAACTCAACCAGCCGCTGACCGCCATCAACAACTACTGCAACGGCATGGTGTCACGCATCAAGGCCAAGCAAATCTCGGAAGAAGACCTGCTGGGCGCTCTGGAAAAAACGGCCAAGCAGGCCCACCGCGCAGGGCAAATCATCCAGCGTATTCGCTCATTTGTGAAACGCAGCGAGCCCAACCGCACCAACTCCGAAGTCAGCCTCATGGTGGCCGAGGCGGTGGAACTGGCCGAAATCGAGCTGCGCCGCTTCAATGTGCGGCTGAACCACTATGTAGCCGCCCGCCTGCCGGTGCTGATGGTGGATCCGATTCTGATCGAGCAGGTGCTGGTCAACCTGCTGCGCAATGCCGCCGAATCCATTGACATGGCCTTGCGGCAAACCTCCCAGCGCATTGTGGAATTGCGGGTGGTGCCCCGGCGCATCGACGACAAACCGGTGGTGGAGTTTTCGGTGCAAGACACCGGCAAAGGACTGGCCCCCGAGGTGATGGCCCGGCTGTACGAAGCCTTCTACTCCACCAAAGCCGACGGCATGGGCATTGGCCTGTCCCTGTGCCGCTCCATTGTGGAATCGCACATGGGAAGAATGACGGCTGAGAACATCTACAATGGCACCGATGTGACGGGGTGCCGGTTTTCCTTCTGGATTCCCCTGTCAGAAGCCAGCTTGGAATCCCCCCGATCTCCCAGCCTAGGCAAATAGAACACTGGACCCTTGAATGAGCTTGATTCCCAAAAAAGGCACGGTTTACGTTGTTGATGACGACGAAGCAGTACGCGACTCCTTGCAATGGTTGCTGGAGGGCAAAGACTACCGGGTACGCTGTTTTGACTCGGCCGAGTCCTTCCTGAGCCGGTACGACGCGCGCGAGGTGGCCTGCCTGATCGTGGACATCCGCATGGGCGGCATGACCGGGCTGGAGTTGCAAAGTCGCCTGATTGAAATCCGTTCCCCGCTGCCCGTCGTCTTCATCACCGGCCACGGCGATGTGCCCATGGCGGTGGACACCATGAAAAAAGGCGCCATGGACTTCATCCAGAAACCTTTCAAGGAAGAGCAACTGGCGGGCCTGGTGGAACGCATGCTGGAGCAGGCCAAGGACTCGTTTGCGGTCTACCAGCTGTCCGCCAGCCGCGACGCCCTGTTGTCCAAACTCACCCTGCGCGAGTCGCAGGTGCTGGAACGCATTGTGGCCGGTCGCCTGAACAAGCAGATTGCCGACGACCTGGCCATCAGCATCAAAACCGTAGAGGCGCACCGCGCCAACATCATGGAAAAGCTGGGCGCCAACACGGTTGCCGATCTGCTGAAAATTGCACTGGGACAAAACGCACCCAAAAACTAGCGTGTCAACCATGACGCTATCTATTTAGTAGCTTGTTACGCCCGCCCATCCTTGTATAGCGGGCGTTTTTACTTGGAGTAAACGACCATGACCATCACCCCCCCCCCCACCGCCCAAATCATCGACGGCAATGCACTGGGAGCCAAACTCCGCGCGGACGTATCCCGCCGCACCGCCGCACTGCAGGCGCGCGGCATCACCCCCGGCCTGGCCGTGGTGCTGGTGGGTGACAACCCGGCGTCGCAGGTGTATGTGCGCAACAAGGTGAAGGCCTGCACCGACGGCGGCTTGCATTCGGTACTGGACCGCTACCCTGCCACCATGCTTGAGTCGGAGTTGCTGGCCCGCATTGACGCCCTCAACCATGACGCCAGCATCCACGGCATCTTGGTGCAACTACCGCTGCCTGCGCACATCGACGCGCACAAGGTCATCGAAGCCATCTCGCCCGCCAAGGATGTGGACGGTTTCCACGTGGCCAGCGCTGGCGCGCTGATGGTGGGGCAACCCGGGTTTTGGCCCTGCACGCCGTACGGCTGCATGAAGATGATTGAATCCATTGGTTATGACCTGCGCGGCAAACACGCGGTGGTCATCGGGCGCTCCAACATCGTGGGCAAACCCATGGCGCTGATGCTGCTGCAGCAAAACGCCACCGTCACCGTGTGCCACAGCGCCACCGCCAACCTCAAGGCCATGACACTGCTGGCCGACGTCATCGTGGCGGCCGTGGGCAAACGCAATGTGCTGACCGCCGACATGGTCAAGCCCGGTGCGGTGGTGATTGACGTGGGCATGAACCGCAACGACGAAGGCAAGCTGTGCGGCGATGTGGACTTTGATGGCGTCAGCCGCGTGGCCGGTTTCATTACCCCGGTACCCGGCGGTGTGGGCCCCATGACCATCACCATGCTGCTGGTCAACACCCTGGAAGCGGCCGAACGCGATGCGGCACAGCGGGGGCTTGCATAGTCGGGATGTGATCCCCATTTGAGTCCATCGCCCCTGCAATTTTTTGCCCACCCCACTGCCTTGAACCATGAATCCATTGCTCCGCTTTGACACGCTCCCCCTGTTCGACCAGATCCGCCCCGAACATGTAGCTCCAGCCATCGACACGCTGTTGGAACAGGCCAGCTTGGCCCTGGAGAAAGTGACGGACGCCGACTTTCCAGCCCAGTGGGATGCCATCGCCCGCGAACTGGATGTCTCCACCGAAAGACTGGGCATCGCGTGGGGGGCTGTCAGCCATCTCAACAGCGTGGCCGACACGCCGGAACTGCGGGCCGCCTACAACGCCGCGCTGCCCAAAATTACCGAGTTCTTCACCCGCCTGGGAGCCGACGAACGCCTGTACGCCAAATACAAGGCCATCGACACCGCCACGCTGAACGGCGAACAATTGCAGGCCCACAAAAACGCCATGCGCAACTTTGTGCTGGGTGGCGCCGAACTCACCGGGACCGCGCGCGAACGCTTTGCCGAGATCCAGGAAAAGCAGGCCGAGCTGGGCCAAAAATTCAGTGAAAACACGCTGGATGCCACCGACGCCTTCAGCTACTACGCCACGGCGGCCGAGGTGGAGGGCGTGCCTGAAGACGTGCAGCAAACCGCGCAAGCAGCAGCACTGGCCGAAGGCAAAGAGGGCTTCAAACTGACCCTCAAAATGCCGTGTTACCTACCCGTGATGCAATTTGCCACCCGCAGCGCGCTGCGCGCCATCCTGTACCGCGCCTATGTGACGCGGGCCTCCGACCAGGCGGACGCCTCGGATGCCGCCGCGCAGAAGCGGGACAACTCCCAGGTGATCAAGGACATTCTGGCCCTGCGCAAGGAAGAGGCCACCCTGCTGGGGTATGCCAATTTCGGCGCCCTGTCGGTGGTGCCCAAAATGGCGGATTCCCCCGAAACGGTCATCACCTTCCTGCACGACCTGGGCCACAAAGCCCGCCCTTTCGCGGAACAGGATTTGGAAGACCTGCGCACCTTCGCCCGTGAGCATCTGAACCTGACTGATCCCCAGGCCTGGGACTGGCCCTTCATCAGCGAAAAACTCAAGGAAGCCCGCTACGCCTTCAGCGAACAGGAAGTCAAACAGTACTTCACGGCACCCAAGGTGCTGGCTGGCCTGTTCAAAATTGCGGAAACCCTGTTTGACGTGGCCATCACCCGCGACAGCGCCCCGGTCTGGAACCCAGGCGTGGAGTTCTACCGCATTGAACGACATACCCCAGAAGGTGTGCAACTGGTGGGGCAGTTTTACCTGGACCCCGCCGCCCGCACCGGCAAGCGCGGTGGCGCCTGGATGGACGATGTTCGCACACGCTGGTTGCGCCCGGACACCGGCGCTCTGCAAACCCCGGTAGCGCACCTGGTGTGCAACTTTGCCGAGGGTGTGGAAGTGGATGGCGTCAAAAAACCCGCACTGCTCTCGCACGACGACGTCACCACCTTGTTCCACGAATTCGGCCACGGCCTGCACCACATGCTGACCCAGGTGAACGAGCACGATGTCTCTGGCATCAGCGGCGTGGAGTGGGATGCGGTGGAGTTGCCCAGCCAGTTCATGGAGAATTTCTGCTGGGAATGGAGCGTTCTGGAGCACATGACCGCCCATGTGGACACCGGTGCCCCTCTGCCGCGCGCCCTGTTTGACAAGATGCTGGCGGCCCGCAATTTTCAAAGCGGCATGCAGACCTTGCGGCAAATTGAGTTCTCGCTGTTCGACATGCTGCTGCACACCGAGCACGATCCCGCGCAAGATTTCATGCCTTTGCTCAACACCGTTCGCAAGGAAATTGCGGTATTGCAGCCACCCGAGTGGAGCCGCACACCGCACACCTTCAGCCACATTTTTGCCGGTGGCTATGCAGCGGGTTATTACAGCTACAAGTGGGCCGAGGTGCTCAGTGCCGATGCCTACGCCGCGTTTGAAGAAACCGCCCATGCCGATGGTTCCGCCAATGTGGAAACCGGTAGAAAATACCGCCAAGCCATTTTGGAGGCGGGTGGCAGCCGCCCTGCCATGGAGTCGTTCAAGGCCTTTCGAGGCCGGGAACCCACGCTGGACGCGCTGTTGCGCCACCAGGGCATGACACAAGGAACAAACGCATGAAACACCGTCTCCACCACTCTGCCTTGGCGCTGATGCTGGGCAGTGCTGCACTTTGGTGTGCCGCAGCCGGTGTGCAAGCCCAAACCATTTACCGCATTGTGGGGGCCGACGGCAAAGTTACTTTCTCCGACAAACCCCCGGTGTCGTCGGACCAGGGCAAGGTCGCTGGCACGGGTGTAGGGGCCAACGCCGCAGCCAGCAGCAGCACCGCCCTGCCCTTTGAATTGCGCCAGGTGGTGGCCAAGTACCCGGTCACCCTATACACCTCGGCCAAATGTGCGCCCTGCGATGTGGGGCGCGCCTTGCTCATCAGCCGGGGCGTACCGTTTAACGAACGCACGGTCACCACCGCCGAAGACACCGAATCCCTGCAACGCATCAGCGGCGAAAACTCCTTGCCATTTTTGACCATTGGTGGCCAGCGCATCAAGGGCATGTCCGACTCCGAGTGGACGCAGTACCTGGATGCAGCGGGCTACCCCAAAACATCGCAACTGCCCGCCTCGTACAAGAACACTGCACCGGCACCCCTGGTTAGTCTGCAAAAACCCGCACCTCCACCCAAAGCAGAAGAAAAGACTGCTGCACCGAACACGGCCCGCCAGCCCGCCGCCAATCCTGCCAACCCGGCGGGTATCCAGTTCTAGCGGAGCCGTTCATATTTCGGTCACAAACGCACGGTGTAATGTTGTTTTTCGTTGGAAAAACAAATGCGTTTACAAAAAACCGACAAAGCTCGGATGGAGCTTCAACCAGGCGTGAGGACCTTAGGGCAGCGCGAAAGAACTCTACTTCTCTTGGCCGATGGCCACAAGGCGAGCAAAGATTTCAGTGCGCTCTTCAATGGGGAAGGCGAAAAATTGCTGCTGCAACTGATCAGCGACGGCTACCTTACCCACACCAGTCCCGCCCTGCGTGCGGCCATGGATACCCCGCCAAGCCCGCAAGTGGCGGCTACGCCACCCACACCATCGGTGCAAGCGCCTGTACGCGTCTGTGTTGACCAGTTCGAAGGCAAGCGGTCACTGGCAACCACACGCATGTTTCTATTTGACATTTGTGAGCGCATGTTTGCCAGACGCTCCCCCAGCCAGGCGGAATTTTTCCGCGAGGCCTTGCGCAATGCGCGCGACCCTGAATCCATGCTTTGTGCGGCACGGGAGATGATTGAAGAGATTGAAAACGTGGCAGGGCATGAGCGGGCTGACTCCATCAGCGAACGCATTGCCATGCTCATGCCTGCATAGTCCGCTGGCGTCCATTTCCATGGCCCCCCACGGGCCGATCATGTCTGTCAGCCCATTTCCCCGGGTTGTGTAGGAGCAAAACCCGAACTTCTGTGGTCATATTCAGAGGTCGGCAAATCAAATTTTCTGGATGCGGGCGATGGCACTGCAACGCGTGCACTCTTTCTCTCAGACCAGAACGCAGGCTCCGGCATCGCATCCACCGGGCAAGCGCAGTCGGGTGAAAATTTCCAGCCAAATATGAATTGGGTACGGTCCACGTCGGGAGAAAACCGCCCCAACCCCAGCCACAACTGTTCCTGCAGTACCGGCGCAAAGTCCATCAGGTGTTCGTGCCACTTCAAGACAACGAGATGAACCAAATGCGCATCGCCCTCCACGGAGTTGCCGAGCGGCGTGATCTCAAAGCCTATCCAATCGGTAGGAATGCCATGTTTTCGCAGTGTGTCCCGCAGCACGACCCGAACCAACTCCCGGCGCTTGGCGGTGTGCTGTGGCGCACTAAAGCCATGCACCACAGGCGGCACTGTGACAGGACTCTCTGGTGCACGACGTTTGGACAGGCCAAATCTCAAAAATTTCCACATACCCTGCCCCCCCTTTGAAGGCCATTTTTATTCATCGATGGCTGTTCTGGATACCAGCGCTGCCACCCTTGTCAAACACCCACCCAATCCCTAAAAAGTGAGCGTTTTGACGCCGCTGGCGGTGCCCAGCAGGCACACCTGGGCACGCTGAAACGCAAAAACGCCCACCGTCACCACACCAGGCCACTGGCTCACTTCGGCCTCGAAGGCGCGGGGATCGGTAATCTGCAAACCGGTCACGTCCACGATGTACTGGCCGTTGTCGGTCACCAGCGGCTGGCCGTCCTTGAGGCGGATTTTGGCGCTGCCCCCTTGGGCCGCGAACTGGGCGATCACACGCTGGGTGGCCATGGGGATGACTTCCACCGGCAAAGGAAACTTACCCAGGGTCTGCACCAGCTTGGATTCGTCGGCAATACACACAAATTTGGCCGACTGCGCCGCCACAATCTTCTCGCGCGTGAGCGCCGCACCGCCACCCTTGACCATATTGCCCTGGCCATCGATCTCGTCCGCACCATCGATGTAGACCGACAAGGATGCCACCTCATTGGAGTCAAACACCGGAATCCCCAGCGCCAGCAGCCGCTCGGTGCTGGCCACGGAACTGGACACCGCGCCCTTGATCTGGTCCTTGATGGTGGCCAGTGCGTCGATGAACTTGTTGACCGTGGAGCCGGTGCCCACGCCCACGATCTCGCCGGGCACAACGTACTGCAAAGCCGCCTGCCCGACCAGGGTTTTCAGTTCGTCTTGGGTGAGTGCAGTGCCGGGCTGCGAAGAAGTTGTTGCAGGGCTGGGGGAATTGGTGCTTGTCATCGGGGAAAATCGGGGAAGTTGTTAAAAAGTATTGCAGGAATTATCCAATGTCTCTTGTTCCCTACGGTCTGGCGCGCAGATTTTTGTTCAGCCTGGACGCCGAAGCCGCCCACGAAATCACCATGGCCGGTTTGGCCGCCACCCAGGGTACCCCTTTGCGCATGGCCTATTGCAGTGACCGGGTGGACGATCCGATCGAATTGGCGGGCCTGCGTTTCCCCAATCGGGTCGGCATGGCCGCCGGGCTGGACAAAAACGCCCGCTGCATTGACGGCCTGGGCGCCATGGGTTTTGGTTTTGTCGAAGTGGGTACCGTCACGCCCAAGGCACAACCGGGCAACCCCAAGCCCCGCATGTTCCGTCTGCCCAAGGCCCACGCCCTGATCAACCGCCTGGGGTTTAACAACGAAGGACTGGACGCCTTTGTCGCCAACGTACAGCGCTCGGCCCTGCGCCGCCAGAAAAACCCTGCCCTGCTGTTGGGTCTGAACATTGGCAAGAACGCCGCCACCCCCATCGAAAACGCCACGGACGACTACCTGGCCTGCCTGGACGGTGTCTACCCCCATGCCGACTACGTCACCGTCAACATCTCCAGCCCCAACACCAAAAACCTGCGCGCCTTGCAAAGCGACGAAGCACTGGACGGCCTGTTGGGCGCGCTGGCCCAACGGCGCGAGCTGCTGGCCGTGCAACACGGCCAGTCCGACGGCAAAGGCGGCACCCGGCCCCGGCATGTGCCCATTTTTCTGAAAATTGCGCCGGATCTGGACGCGGCCCAGGTGGCGGTGATCTCCGCCACGCTCTTGCGCCACGGCATGGACGGCGTGGTCGCCACCAACACCACGCTCAGCCGCGACGCCGTGCAAGGCCAGCCCCACGCACAAGAGACCGGTGGCCTGTCAGGCGCACCGGTGTTGGAGATGAGCAACCGGGTGATTGCGCAGTTGCGCGCCGCCCTGGGGCCCAAATTTCCCATCATCGGCGTGGGCGGAATCCTGAGCGCCGACGATGCGGTCAGCAAAATCCGCGCGGGCGCCGACGTGGTGCAGATCTACACCGGCCTGATCTACCAGGGCCCGCAGTTGGTCAAAGATGCGGCTCTGGCCATCAAAAATATGAAGAAATAGGCTGTAGACCTCGTGGATACTGCGCAAGCAGCTACAAAAACAATAGCAATAGCAATTGCAAAAGCACTCCAGGCGTGGGCAAACCCGGCTAGCGCGCCAGCATGGCGGCCACCCGCTCGCCAATGGCCAGGGAACTGGTAAGCCCTGGCGACTCGATACCAAACAGGTTCACCAAACCGGGGATGCCGTGCTCGGCAGGGCCCTGGATGCAAAAATCGCACGCAGCCTCGTGCGGGCCATGGATCTTGGGTCGGATGCCGGCATAGGCTGGCACCAAGGCGCCGTCGGGTAGATTGGGCCAGTATTTGCGCACCTCGGCATAAAAGGCATCCCCCCGCTCGGGCTGCACCTGCAGATCGTCCGGGCTGTTCACCCACTGCACATCCGGGCCAAACTTGGCTTGGCCACCCAGGTCCAGCGTCAGATGCACCCCCAGGCCCGCGGCTTCAGGCACCGGGTAGATCAGGCGTGCAAACGGCGCCCGCCCTGCCAGGGTGAAGTAGTTGCCCTTGGCGTAGTGCGGCGTGGGGATATGGCACGGGTCCAGCCCCGCAAAACAGGAGGCCAATGCCGGGGCGTTGACGCCTGCGGCGTTCACCACCGTGGTGGCGCGCAGACGGGTGCCGTCTTTTGCTATCAAATAAATAGCTGCTTGCGCACAT
The DNA here is from genome assembly GCF_030697375.1 of Rhodoferax sp. Lineage (GTDB taxonomy): Bacteria > Pseudomonadota > Gammaproteobacteria > Burkholderiales > Burkholderiaceae_C > Allorhodoferax. The sequence continues at coordinate 17,895 of NZ_JAUYQD010000020.1, forward strand.
TCTGCGCGGGCCAGAGGCGAATTCAATGCCAAAACACCGCCGGCGTGCTCCACATCGGCCAACAAGGCCAGCATCAACCCATGGCTGTCCACAATGCCAGTCGAAGGCGAGTGCAGTGCGGCCAGGCATTGCAAAGCCGGCTCCATCTGGCACGCCTGCGCACCGTCCAGCAGGACCAGGTCATCCACCCCGTTGGCCAGGGCCTTCTGGCGGATGGATTGCAACTGCGCCACTTGCGCGTCGCTGGTGGCCACCAGGAGCTTGCCGCATCGCCAGTGGGCGACTCCACGCTTCCAGCACCAACACCTCATGTCCCGCCAATGCCAGGGCCCGGGCCACCGCCAGCCCGACCACCCCGGCTCCCAAGACCACACAGTCCACACGCTCTGCATGGCCTGCACTCATTGAAGCTCCAGGGAAGACCCGTCCGCCCGCTCCACCAGTTTTTTAGCGGGTGGCGCCGTCAGGTAGGCACGGGCAACGGCGGGACGCATGCCAAACGTCAGGCTCACCGGAGCGGTGGCGGTTTGCCCATAGGCATAACCGGTGGCATCGCTGACCAGGCTGAACACCAGCGTGGCCACTGAACCATCGTTGCAACGCAAATCAATCTCCCCGGCCGTGGTCCCGGAAAAATGCAGGCGGCCCATGCAATTGGAAATGGGCGCAGTCTCGGGACTGTTGGGCGGGTTCGCACTGGTGCGCAGTGCCACGGAACCGGTGCGGTCTGGCAGCAACTGCACTTCGCCTTGCAGCACCTGTCCATTGACTATGGACAGCGCTGGAAGGGTGGTTCCCAGGAGCAACACACCGGTTTCGCTCAATCGGGCGCATCCCGACACGCCCAAGCCCATACCCAAGGCAAGTGCCCAAGCCGATGCCAATTTCATAGTCAACCCTTTTCAATTGCCGTGATGCCGCAGGTGTACCATCTTAGCCAAATAACCTTGGGAGAGAACCCCGTGCCGTCCCACGCTTTTGCGCCCGTTGACGCCCCTGCCCCACGCAAACCGTGGTTGCGCCTTGTCCTTGGCATGGCCGCCGCACTGGTACTGGCCGTGGCCGCCTTTTTGGCCGGTCCCCGCAACGAACTTGGAGCCAATATGCCCAGCCCACGGCCCCTGCCTACCTCCAATCTTGCTGAACTGGATGACTGGATCAGAGCCAGTGAAGCCGCCTACCCCGACATCAAACCCGGCAACGCCAAGGGCATTGTCTGGCACTCCAACGCCAAACAACGCACACCTTGGGCGGTGGTCTATCTCCATGGGTTTTCTGCCAGTCGGCTGGAAACGGCACCGGTGGCGGACCGGGTCGCCCAAGACCTGGGCGCCAATGCCTTCCATACCCGCCTGACCGGCCATGGGCGCCCCGGCGCCGCCATGGCCGAGGCCAGCGCACAAGACTGGCTGGCGGACACCATCGAGGCGGTGCGCATTGGGCAGACCCTGGGTGAGCGCGTGTTGCTTATCAGCTGCTCCACCGGTGCCACCCTGGCCACCTGGCTGGCCACGTCGCCGGAAAGCAACCGGGTCGCCGCCCATGTGTTCATCTCGCCCAACTTTGGCCCCAAGGACAAACGTGCGGAAATGATCAATGGCCCCTGGGGTCGGCGTCTTGCACTGGCTCTGGAAGGCGAGAACCGGGGCTGGACGCCCCAAGATGTGCGTGAAACCAATGCCTGGACCACGCGTTACCCCACGCGGGCGGTGTTCCCCATGATGGCCATGGTCAAAAGCGTGCGCGACAGCGATTTATCGACCTTCCAGACCCCCGTACTGGTGCTGTACAGCGAACAGGACCAAACCGTGGACCCGGTGGAAACCCAGGCTGCTTTCACGCGCTTTGGCGCCCCCCTCAAAACCCTTGAAACGGTGACCTACAGCACCAGCAAGGGCCAGCATGTGCTGGCGGGAGACATCAAGTCGCCACAGGCCGTGGCCCCGATGGTGCAATCCATTGTGAATTGGGCTAGGTCATTGCCCAAAACGAACGGCTGAGGGGATTAACCCACCGCCACCCTGAAGCGCTGAAAAAGACCGGCAATCAACACATCCAGCATGGCATCCACGCCGATCTGGGGCGCGATATAGGGTGCCCAGGGGTCGTCTTCACCCATGACGATGTGCAGCGACACCAGCCCATGTAGGCCTTGCCAAAAGATCTGCGTCATCAGATGCACCTTGCCGGTGTCGTCGCTTGACAAAGCCCCGTCCTGAAAAACAAAACCCAAACACTGCACCGCCAGCGCCTGCAACAGACCATGGGCAAAGGCATAAGGGTCCTGGTCCACGTTGCCATGCTGCACTTCGGCAGCCTCCACTGGGGCATGCGGGCGGGGCTCCATAAACACCAGGGCGTATTCGTCGGGATGCGCCAAACCAAAGCGCACATAGGCGTGGCCCGCCAAACGCAGGCGTTGCAGGGGGTCGGCACTCACCGCCGCCGCATTCTTCATCACCCCCACCAGCGCCAGCAAGTCATCGTCCATGGCGCGGGTGATCAAGGTGGCCTTGTCTTTGAACAGGGAGTACACCACGGTGGTGGAAAAACCCGCTTCCTGCGCTACTTTGCGAATGGTCACCTCACGCGCCCCGCCCTTTTTGATGAGCGCCTTGACCACGGCAAAGATATGGTCGCGTCGCGCTTGCGCCTCGCGTGTTTTGCGTTGCTGAATCTGGCTGGGGGGCTGGGTCATACCTGCGAAATGATAAGAAGTGCAGCCATGCGTCGCTGCATTAAGCGGTGGCGGCCATGGGCTGCCAAAACTGCGCTATTTTCCCATCTTCGTACACCGCGATGTCGCCAAATTGTTGCAGCACAGCTTCGCTTTGGCGGGGACGAAAGAACACCATGTCGTCCACCTTCAGGTCTTGTAAACCGGAGCCCACCAGCACCTGCTGGTTGGACGAGGTACCGTACAAACCGCTGGCACTCAGGCCCGCAGGCGAAACCGAGTCGGCCAACCAGTTGCCGCCGTAAATGAAATAGGCCTTGTCCTGGTTGGGGTCCCACCAGCGCGCGGCATCGCCCACTACCTCGACCCCATACGGCATCTGAAACCGGCTCTGGGCCTTGAGCACCGGCGTGGCGATGAAGGTGGCGGGAAGCAGGTCGGCCAGCAGAGGTGTGTCAAAGTCCACGCCCTTGACCATGGCGGACCCCACCGACACTTCGTTTTCGATGCCCGAACCGTCGTACAGGCGGTAAGTGGGCGAGCCACCCGCGTTAAAGGTGGCGCTTTGGGTGGCTGCGGCCCCCAAGGTGGCCTGCACCTGCCGGGCATAGGCAGCGTAGGTGCTGCGCGCATGGTCAACCGCCCCCTGGCGGGACCCGGCAATGTCCGGAATTTTGCTGACATGGGCGTCATACCCCATCAGGCCCGACCAGTGCAAACGCGGCTCGGACTGGAGGATGGCCAGCATCTCCTGCAGTGTTTGTGTGCTGGCAATGCCGCCGCGGTGCAAGCCCACGTCAATTTCAAAGTTCACCGCCATGGCCAGTTGCTGCTGTTGCGCCAGGTCCCGGTACTGGGCCAGGCGTTGCGGGGTGTCGATCAACCACTGCAGATTTTCTGCGGGGGGGCGAATCTGGCTGTCCCGGTAAAACCGGGCCGCTGCGGCTGCGGGCATGGGTTTGCCCAACAAAATGTTGCGCGTGCCGGTGGAGAGCTGCATGAGCTGGGGCAGGCTGAACAGCATCAAGCGGTCCGTGTGGGCCAAGCCCAACACCTCGTCAATCAGCGCCACACTGGGCAGTGATTTGGCCACCACCCGCAAGTGCATGCGCCCGCCGATGTTTTTCACAATCTGCTGCACATTGGCATGCAAGCGCTGGCGGTCAATCACCAGCGTGGGCGTGGCAATACCGGCGTCCCGCAGTGCACGGGTCAAGTCGGTGAAATAGGCCGCATGCGGCGCCCCCACGCGCCCAGGTCTGGCAAGCCATGCACCCGCCAGCCCCGCACCGAGGGCTCCTAAAACTGTTCTACGTTGAAGCAGCGACATGGTTCGTCCTTCGGTCAGTTCAAGCACGTGCAGGGATGCCAAACAGGCTGCGCAAGTGCGGGTTGAGCATGCGTCCCGCGGGGTCTAGCTGGGCGCGCACTTGCAAAAAGTCCTTCCACCGCGGGTACAAGGCGGGCAGGTCGGCCGCGGTGTGGCCGTGCAGCTTGCCCCAGTGGGGCCGACCGTTGAATTTGCGAAACACGGGGGCAATATCGCTGACCAAATAGTCGTAGGCCTCGCCCGCAGCCGCATGCACGGCGATGGAACAACTGTCGCGCTGGTAGAACGGGCTCAGCCAGGCATCGTCGCCCTTGGTGAAGCGAAACTCCATGGGGAAGAACACCTCGTTGCGCAGCTCCAAGGTGCGAATCACCTCGCGCACGCAGGCCACACCCAGTTCACGGGGCACATGGCATTCGGATTCGTTGAACTTGGTCGGGCGCTGGGTGGACAGCAGCTTCCAGGAACGGTCCTGCGCGAGTTCGGTCTGGGCCGGATCAATCAATTTTTGGGCCACCCAGCGCCGCAGGTCGGGAAAACGCCCCAGCCAGTCGCGCAAATGCCGCAGGTCGCGCAGCATTTCTTCGTCGGCCGAGTCAGGACGGAGTACATCGCTGCCGGCGTGAAGGTCATGGGTAATCGCGGCGGCATAGCCGGTGAAAGGCAGGTAATAGAACTCAAAATGGCGGTGTTGCCGGGCCAGTTCGGGCACCATCTGCAGCAACTCCTCCACCGGCTTGAGCCACACTTTGCGCTTGAGGTTGTAGGCAGGCAAGACGGTGCTGGTGACTTGGGTGAGGATGCCCAAACTGCCCAAGCTCACCTTGAGCGCTGCAAACATATCGGCTTGCTGGGTCTTGCTGCATTCCAGCAATTCGCCATTGGGGCGGACCATCTGCAAGGACTGCACGTCGTCATGCAATGCGGGCAAGTGGGCGCCCGTGCCATGGGTGGCGGTGCTGATAGCCCCCGCAAAAGACTGGGCGTCAATATCGGGCAGGTTACGCAAGCCAAGCCCCAGCTGGTCCAACTGGCGGGAAAGCTGGGCCAACCGGGTGCCGGCATGGAAGGTCGCCGTTGCAGCTGCTTTGTCATGGCCAATCAAACCGGCCAGACGGTCCAACGACACGATGCTGCCCTCGGTGGGCACCAAGGCCGAAAAAGAGTGCCCTGCGCCGACGCAACGTACCGGACCACTGGAGGTGCGCATGAGTTGCTGCACGGCAGCCACATCGCCCGGGGTTTGCAACGATGCGGCTTGCCCCCCGCTGCACCCGGACCAGTTGTGCCATGCCACACCGCTGGCCAAGGCCCCAGGGACAGGGGTGGCAGCCATCGCCTGTGGGGCCGCAACAACGCCGCACATGGGGGCAAGCGCAGCTATTCCCACGGTTTGCATGGCCTTCCGGCGAGACAGTTGGCGCATTTTTATTCCTGGGTGAATGGAGTGGACATAAAGACAATCAACGCTTCCAGTTCCTGGTCGGAACAGTCATTGCAATACCCGCGCGCAGGCATGCCTTTGAAGCCGTCCCGCGCATGGTTGACCAGGGTCGGCATTCCTTGTGGCATGCGCGCCTGCCAGTCCGGTTCGAAGGCAACCAAGGGCGCTGTACTGGCACGGCTGGAATGGCAAGCTTGGCAGGAGCGCTCGTATTTCTGCGCCAACAGTGCACTTCGGGGCTTGGCGCTTTCGGCCCACCGCAAGGCGTCAGGCCCCGGCACTTCAGGCGTTTTCTGGCAGCCTCCCAGCGACAACACCAGGGCGACAACAAGGGACATCATGGGTGCCCAACGCAAAACTGGGGTGTAAATCACGGTTCAATCATCCTCAGGCCATAAAAAAAATAACAACGTTTTATAAATATAACATCGTTTTTTATTTGAAAAAACGTCAATTTCTATCCGTTCTAGGGAGCTTGCTCTCATGAGCGGATTGGTGAGTTCTGGTAGATTTACTTTTCTGGAAACCGTCCCGAAAGCCCCCATGAGCCAACCAACCGCCTCCGATGCCGATGCCGATGTCACACGCCTACCTTTGCGGGCCTTAGGCCTGCGTACGGGCATGGCACTTCAGACGCGACGCTTGGTAGAGGGTGCAAACAAGATTGAGTCGCAGTTTTTTGGAGCCATTGACGGTAAAGGCGTCATGGTGGGGCCTTTAGGCTCGGATGGTGTGCAAACTGGACTGGCAGAAGGCGAAGTCTGCGTGGTACGGGGGTTCACGGGGCAGCACGAGTTTTCTTTTCTAAGCAAGGTTCTGCAAACCTTTGAACGCCCCTTTGTCTATGCTTTGTTGGCCTATCCGCCGCAGGTCGACGCCCGATTGGTTCGCCAGTCCATGCGCACCAAGACATCTTGGCCTACGACGGTGCTCCTGGATGAAAAGGCCAGCCCACCCATTCCATTGATCTCGGACGTCACCCTGGTGGACATCAGCATGTCTGGAGCCATGGTCAAAGCGCCAACGGCCTTAGCGGCCGTGGGCGAAACCATCACCGTTTGCATTACCATCAATTTTGACGATGCACCGGTAGAACTCACCCTGGAGAGCCGCATCTGCCACAACAACAAGGCGAGCACGGAGAACGCGTTTTACGTAGGAGTGGCATTCAAAAACCTCACGCAGCACGACAAGCTGGTATTGCACTATGCAACACAATCCTCGCGCAATGGAGTCCTGTAGGGAAAACTCAAACACCCTCCCTTAGGCATTGGCCTCCTCGTTTCGATCACCCGCCAAAGCAACACGCGGGCCCTGGTGCTCAACATAGACATCCAGCCAGTGCAAATAGAGTTCTATCGCCTGAATCACCGCATCAACTCGAATATTCCGTGCAGAAACACGTGTCTTGAACAAGACCTCCATGTTCAAAAGCGCCTTGTTCAAATGCGCAATCGCCAACGTTTTACAGATCCCTAGGCAGGCATCCAGCATCTTTTGAATCGCGGCTTCGTCATCATGCGATGCATGGTCTGACTCTCCCCGAATCAGACGTACAGACGCCACCAACTTACGGCCTTGTGCCTGTAGCGCCTGCACATACCCCCAGTATTTGGATTCGGAAATCGACAGCCGGCGCATGGCGGATTGCGGCCCCTCCAACAGGGATGCATGGAATCGGTCTACCACGGCACGCACCCGCTTGACCGCATCTTCCGTCAGAGGCTTCAAAATAAAACCCTGCACACCAATTTGCATGGCCTGGCGGACGACCGCTTGCTCTGGGGAAGAAGTGACCATCATCACGGGCACCGGTCCGAAGAGGCTGTCTTGCCGAATGATGTCGAGCATCTCCATGCCATCAATCTCGGGCATGCGCACATCCGTAATGATCAGATCCGGCTGATAACCCTGTTTAAGCGCTTGCATGGCAGCCTTGCCACTGGCAACTTGCAGAGGTTCTTGCGTGGTCAAAGTTGACAAAATCTGGGCGATGGCCAACCTTGACACGTTGTCGTCATCCACAATCATCAGGTTCATTCGTTTTCCTTCAGAAAATCGGCCATCAACCCACGCAACTGCTTTTCAAGCAAAACGCGTTGTTGCGAAATCGGCCCCAGACAAGCACTTTCCAGTTGGGCGGCAACATCCTTCAACTCTTGCAACCTCAACGCCGCCGCCGCACCACATACGGCATGCGCAACCTCCCTCACACCATCCCAATCGGACTCTGCCACAGAACCTTTGAGTCGCCGCAGGTGCATACCAACGTCCTGCCTGAAAACCGCCCTCAAATCGGCCTGCCACTCTAGCGCGAAATCAGGTCCCGCGCCGGTACGGGTTGCCACAGGCCCTTGACCCGGTCTATGGTCCATCTCACCCGCCCCCAACAGATGGTCCAATTGGGTGAGATCCACGTCCTGTACCTGCAAGGCAGGCACCAGCGCCACGCCCCTGGCTATTTGAAAATCGACGGCCCGCTGTACCAAAGCATGCAGTTCTTGCACACGCACGGGCTTGGTGAGAAAGTCATTCATGCCAACCCGTTCCGTTTTTTCCCGCTCCTGCGGCGAGGCGTTGGCCGTCATTGCACAGATAAAGACGTCACGGTCCATAACAGGTGCATTGCCAGTGCCGCCTTGACGAATTTGCACTGCAGCTTCGCAGCCACCCAGTTCAGGCATACGCAAATCCATCAATATCAAATCAAAGTTCTCTCTTGAGGCGGCTTCAACCACTTGAATCCCGGTTTCCACAATCTGCACACGGTGCCCCATGTCTTCCAGAAAGGTACGCGCAACCATCTGGTTGGTTGGCGTATCCTCCGCCAACAGGATGTTCAATTGGTATTCGTGCGCTTTTAAATGCGAGGGTGATGGAGCCAGTGGAATAGCGGCAACGTGCTCACCGGAATGGGTTGCAAGCGGTAGCACTACTTCGAAACGGGTACCCTCCCCCACACAACTTTGAACCGACACGGTGCCCCCCATGGCATCCACCAGCATCTTGCTGATGGCCAGCCCCAGGCCGGTTCCACCATACCGTTTTTGCACGGATGAGTCGGCCTGCTCGAACTCCCGAAACAATTTGGCAATGGCGTGTGCAGGAATTCCCACCCCCGTGTCCCGGACGACAAACTGCACCCTGGTATCGTCTGGCAAGTCTGAAACTACCCGCTTGACCTCCAAATCGACCTGCCCAGCGTTCGTGAATTTCAGCGCATTGCTGATGAGATTGAACAAAACCTGGCGTAAACGCATAGGGTCTGCATACCGAATGGTATTGAGCTGGGGGTCTACGTGGTAACGAAAGCGAATGTTCTTTTCATCGGCACGCAACCGAAAAACCTCCATCGAACCAGCAAGAAAACTGTTCAGATCAAAGTACTCTGGATCTAAAGTGATCTTTCCCGCTTCAATTTTTGAAAAATCCAGTACGTCATTGATGATTCCCAGCAGGGATTCGGCGTTTTGGAGCGAAACCGCCAATAAATGGCCCAACGCCGGATCCTGATTGCGTTTTTCAGCAATTTCCAGCATGCCGATGACGCCGCTAAGCGGGGTTCTCAGCTCATGGGTCATGTGGGCTAAAAATTCACTTTTTGCTTCGTTGGCGCGCTCCTGTGCGTGCAGCGCCTCACTCAATTGCTGGGACATTTTGTCCAGCCTGTCACGCTTGGACTGCACCGACGTCAACAATTCACCAATCGTTTTTTGGTAGCCCCCAATTGAATAAAGAATGACCGTGGGAACCACGGTGGTTCCTAACATGAACAATATCCACGTAGTTGGCAATAAAAAGAATGCGTTCAAATCGATGGTACTAACCATCACGCCGGTCAAATACAGGATGCCGACAACCAATGCGGTCAATGCAGTCAATGCAGTGGCAACAATGCCGGCCCGAAGTGAATACAAGGTGCTAAGCAAAAAATTGCCTTGGACTACCCAGCCATACGCAGTAGATGCGGCACCAAACACAAGCAAGCCGGAAAAACCAACAATCGACAAAATGAGGACCGGCATGGCGGCCCTCACTGCAAAGGGAATTTTGCGTCGAAAGGGAAATGCCGTAAGGACCACCAAAACCATCGCCACGAACACGATGTTGATGGTCAAGGTTCCCGACTGACCGCGGACAAAAATGTCGGCCAAGCGCCAAACCAGTACAGGAAACACCAGCAAGGATAGAAGGAAAAACGCATACCACATGCGTTCCACCAAATTCTGACGGACTTTCGCCATCTGTTCAAAAACAGCATCGTCCGAAACAACAAGTTCACCGCTCATTGAGTCCTCCCAGAGTGGCCTGCACTACTGCGCGCACGCTTGCTTTATCACAGCGCGAACACCAGTGTATTGGCAAATCCGGCCCCTGCCTAGCGTGCCTGGGTGCGAAAATAGGACTCGGGGCACACTGCCCACAGCATCAACTCAAGCCAGCGTATCTGCCCAAATGTTACGCGCCCAGGCCATCGCGTAGTTAGCCTCCAATGGGCTTGCTGCAGCAGACAAGCCACCGGCACCTAGCACCGGCAACATGGTCTTTCGCTCTGTGTCGTAGCGATGAACGCTGGCCACATGGACCGCATCTTCATCGCTCACAAAGCTGTAGCAGGTGTTGCTGTAAATCGGCATGCCATTGGGCACTTGACCAGTGAGCAAGGCCACTACGGCGGCTGCACAGGTTTTTCCCTGCTGGTTGGCCATGTGGCCGGACTTGGGCATGCCGGGGGCGGCAAGAATGGAGTCACCTACGACATGGATATTTTTGGTGGCCTTGGATTCAAAGCTTACAAAATCCACCTCACACCAGCGTTTGCTCGCCGTCGCCAGCCCGGACTTCCACGCAATTTCACCCGCACGCATACCGGGAATCACATTCAACACATCCGCCTTCAAGTCTTCCTGAAACTCAAATTTCAAGGTCTGGTTAAGAACATCCACATCCACCACGCTGTGTTTGGGGCGGTATTCAATGATGTCTTTGTAACGCTCCGCCCACGCTTTTTTGAACAAGGCCCCTTTGGCCGTGACATCATCATTGGCATCCAGAATCAGCACTTTGGATCGGGGCTTGGCCTTGCTGAAATAGTTCGCGACCAAACAAGCTCGTTCGTAGGGGCCAGGTGGACAGCGATAAGGCGCCGCTGGAATGGACAAGGCATACACCCCACCATCCGGCATGGACTCCAGTTGCTTGCGCAAGGCCAGCGTTTGGGCGCCTGCTTTCCACGCATGCAGCACTTTGTCTCGCGCGCTGGCTTGGGCCATGCCTGGCAGCGTTTCCCACATGAAATCCACGCCGGGCGACACAATCAGACGGTCATAGCCCAACACCCCACCACCAGCCAGCCGGACCTGTCGCTTGTCCGCATCCATGGCCGTCACCAAGTCACGTACCCATTCAACCCCGTGGTGTGTGAGCAAGTTGTCATAGGGCATGGAAATATCGGCCATGGTCTTGCTGCCCCCCACCACCAGATTGGAGATAGGGCAAGACACAAATGCCGCATTCGGCTCCACCAGGGTGACATGGATACCGTAGTCCGACCACATGCGCACATACTTGGCTGCTACGGCGCCCCCATAACCACCGCCCACCACCACCACCCGGGGTTGCGCGCGGGTCGCTGTGGACGCCTGGGCATTGCGCCCCCCCAAAGTGCTGGACAGAACGCCCGCACCCACAGTCTGAACGAATTGGCGACGTTGCATGCGGCCCCCCTTATCTTTTTTGCGCTGCAAAATAGCTGGCCAGTTGCTCCAACTGCGCATCCGAATACCCCTTGGCGAGTTGGTGCATGAGGGTTGCGGGTGTTTTCCCCATTTTGAAGTCCAGCAGTTTCTTGCGTAAATCGTCTTGAGACTGCCCCGCCAGCGGCTCAATGCCGGGCTGGGAAACGCCGTTGGTACCATGGCAAGCGGCACAAGATGCCGCCATGCTGCGCACCTGCAATGCATCGGCACGGGCCAGCAGCGCTACGGTGCCCAGCGCCATACCAGCTACCAGACTGATCCACTTTTTCATACTGTTTCCATGAGAAGAACTAGCGTATCGAGACTTCTACTTATCTGAAAATTACACTCTCACTCTGGAACCTACTAAGTAAGGCGGTCGAGCCTTTATTTCATTGAACAATTGCGCAATGTATGCGCCGAGCACCCCAAGGGCGAGCAAATTGGCTGAGCCAAAAAACACCATCACAATGGTGAGTGATGTCCATCCAGAGATGGCATTGCCGGTTTCCCAAGACCAGATGGCTTGCGCGGTCAGTGCAACAGATACAGCAAGACCAAAAAAACCAAGCCGAAACACCAGCGTCAGCGGTTGTGCAGAAAAGCCAGTGATACCGTTGATAGCTAATGATAACAACCCCCGCGTACTCCAAGCGGTTTGACCTGCCAATCGAGGTAGCACATCAAATTCGATGTCAACTTGCTTAAATCCGGTCCAAACGGTCATAGCTCGAAAGAAACGGATTCGTTCAGGCATGCGCAGCAAAGCGTCAACCACGGGGCGCTTCAACAATCGATAGTCACAAGCATTTTGCAAATCCAAGCCAGTTGCAGCCAGCATGATGCGATTAAATCCCCTTGACAGCACGCGCGCAAACCAAGTATCTGCATCCCGGGTCCGTTTTTTGGCCGCAACTATGGCGACACTTTCATCTTCGGCGCAGGCAAGCATCTTCGGAAGCAACGCAGGTGGATGCTGACCATCACCGTCCATCACAACGATCCAATCACCGCGAGCAGCCTCCAAGCCCGCCAAGATAGCGGCCTCCTTTCCAAAATTGCGGGTAAACCGGAGCCCACAAATCCGCGAGTCTGTCGTTGCAAGAGCAACTACCTGCGCCCATGTATCGTCGCGACTTCCGTCATCAACACAAATGACCTCCCATTCACAACCCCATTTCGCCAATGCGTTGTGCAAAGCAGGCAGCAACAAAGGCAAAGATTCGACCTCGTTGTGCAGCGGAACAATGATGGAAAGCTTGGGACGGTTTGACATACGATCTACCGGAAAACCCAATGACGGGCGATAAAAAAATTAAAAACCACAACAAACATTTCAACTCCGAGCTTGGCTGCTATTTCGCCGGCACCAGCGGCAGTTATTACAGCCAGTAAAAGTGTGGAAAAAAGTGTTGCACTAGTCCACAACAATACATAGCGCCAAGCCGAGCGCAGCCATCCGCCCAATCGCTCCGAACGCGAAAAAGTCCAAAAATAATTACCTGCATAGGCCGCCACAGCGCCACCCAAGCGTGCAAAAACGTTAGCCAGAACCAAACTCATATCCATTGCGCGCAGTGCATGAAAACTCCCCACATCAACGGCCAGAGCAAGCCCGCCAACGGCCCCATAGTGCAAGAACTGCAAGAGCACAGAAGGTTTCACGGATTTCCCCCTTGCGCCACACGCTTCGCCCATCGGTCATTGGGAAACTCCTGGAGCAACCTTTCTCGTACCAATTTTGATTCCGCAGTCGCACCTGCAGCTTGAGCGAGTTGCGCCTGGGCAAAAAGCGACTCAGGTAGCCAGAACCCGTAAAAATGGGCAGTGAGTTCACGATATCGCGTCAACGCTGCCTCGGTGCGACCCGCCTGTTCATTGGCTTTGGCAGACCAAAACAACGCTTCTTCTTTTTTGGCGTCACCTTTTCTGGCTGCAAAGGCCTGATCGAACTCGTCGGCGGCCTTTGCATGGTTACCCGCTCGCATCAACTCCCATGCCTGCGTATATAGGCGCTCCGGGTTGTGCAAATGAAGCCAGATTCCAAGGGCAATGAGAAATATGGGCCAAAGTAAGGCCCACCCGTCTCGCGGCCAGGGATTACCGGGTTCGGCCGCCACCGTCACGGAGCGAAAATCCCTCCACACCAGTGCACCGAGGGCCAGTAAGCTCAACAGCGTTGCAACCATCCCCACCGCCCCGATGGATGTATGACCATACTCCAGCTCAACATCGGCTTCTTCCGGTATCACAAGCATAAAGCCTGGGCCGGCAAGATGCAGACTCCCCTTGCTTACCAAATGCCAGCGCGGATGCCAAGCCATGCGCACCAAATGTGCCGCGCCAACAGCGTCGGTTCGCCAACGTATGCTGTGGCGCTCCACTTTCAGATCATGAATGCGGCCCGAGACGGACGGCGACACCATGGCATGCTCCGCGCCGTCGGAAAATACTGGCAACTCGTTCAAAAAGCGCTGACTTGAGCGAAACCAGCGAAAACTCTCTTCCATCCACCCTTTCGTTGGCAACCACCGAAGCGGACGGTCCACCAGATCGACCATTTGAGTATTGAATCCCTTTAATCGGAAAACGTGAAAAGGTGGCGCTTTAGCAACTTCATCGAACGCTCCCGAGGCTGCAAACAGGCGTCGTGTGTCTTCGTTGCGCACTAACACCTCATTGGAATAGAGAAAATTCATGTGTACCCCCGCCGTGGCGAGGTCCATACTCCCACTTGGAAAGCGCGCCAGTGGTGATGACGGATGCGCCGACACTTCACTTTGCAATTGATAAGTAGCAGGACTCAAGAGAGCAGACTCCATATAGAGTCCCTCCAGCACCGGGCGGCTTCCAAGAAACATGGGCAATGCTTCGAGTGCACGCGTGGAACCAATGTCGCTGTTGGCGGGATCGTGCTCAAACAGCAAGCGCGGACTAGCAAGATTTCCTGACAAGGCGGGAAACAGACGCGACAACAGATTCCACTGTGGTTTGGATTCAAGGCCGCTGTGATTCCACAGACCCCAGTCTGGCGCCGCAACGACGTGCAAACTCATCCATCCTGCAAAGCTAACAGCACAAGCAGCTCCCAGCAGCGCCAGTCCCCAGCGCGAAACAGGAAGGAAAGCACCCGACACCCGCAGCAGTAAACTGCCCCACAACCAAGCGCACGCAATGCCACCCAACAGCCACACGAAGGGGAAAAACCGTATGTTGGCGAGACCAATTTTGCCACCCGCCAAAAAACCAATGGCAGCCAATAGTGCGCTACAGGCCATGAACCCAGCATGTCGCACACTGCGGTCAACTTCGAGAGTGGCAGGAACCAGGCGCCGCAAGGCTGGGATCACCTGCATCAACCCCATGAATAGGGCCGCCACCAAACCGGTTGCAAAAATTGGCAGTACGGACCTTGGCAGCAAATCCTGCCAATTTTGAACTTCAAACAGCGCATCATTGGGAATGGTGATGCCATGCATTTCCAGCATTGGCCACAGCCAGCCAGCTAGCAGGAAAAAAGCAAAACTATGCCCAAGAGTTAGCAATCGTAGGTTGCGCAAAAAATTGCGCCCATCTAACAAAAAAGCCGTGGTGGCGAAACCGGTGATGAGTAGGGCAAACCCGTGTGAAAACCCTGTAGCAGCTTCAAGTAAGGCTGGTAGCCACCAGTAGCGTCCTGTGGCAATCGCCCGTTGCCAGGCAAACAATGCCACTACCGCAAAAATTACGCCATAGCTATAGGCAAACTCCCCCGCCAGGGTGGACAACAAATTCCCTCCCCAAATCGAATTTTGTTCCTGCAACAAAAATGCCAGACTAGCCAAAACGCCCCAAATCGCCACAACACGCGGTAGTTTCAGCCAATACACGCTGCCCAACCACACCGCACCAGAGAGCAACATTGCAGCTGCAAACATGCCAAGTTTCATGGCCGGGGCAAAGGGCAAAATGCCAGCCAGGGCAGCAATGGATATAAAGGGTAGCGGAAAGTAATATGACAAGAACGGCAAACCTGCAAACACTTCAGGCATCCATGCCGTAATGTGGCCTTTGGGCAAAAGTTCGTGGGCGTATACCCAGGCGTAAAGCAGGTGCGAGGCTGTATCACCACCCGTTGGCAAATTGCCAGAAACTAAAAACTGAAATCCAAGCAATGATGCAACCAGTGCAGCACACAGACCGACAACTACCACATCCAAGATGAGCAGCCCCAGCCGGCCCGCTAACCCACTACGAAGAAAAATTAATCCACGCGAAAATGGCATAAAAAAATTACTTTAAATCGAGGCAAACTGAACGCACCCGACCGAGTCCAAGGCAACCCACAAATACCAGCACACCACCTAACCCGGCAACAACCCAGGCCAGCGTTCCACTATTGGCCCGCAACCAACGCAACCAAACAGGTACCTGCTCTGCACCTGGCACCATGCCATCCGTCACCACTTGCAATTGCTGTGTACCATCCGCAAACTCATGCACCAGCCACCCCCCCATTTGTCCTTCGCCAGTATCAAGTGACAGAATTGACCTATCTGCCCACACGTGGTGCACCGGATCGGGCGGAACCAACTCAGGCGAGAATGCGTGCGCCAACTGCGCAATGCCTTTGTATGGATCCACAATGGCATACGTCGTGACAATTCTTGCACCATTTGAATGACCAGCCAGAATATCCAGACGCCGCCCATCACGCTGACTAACCAGCGGACTTGGAAACAGTAATGGGGATTGGTGCCACGCAACTTGAACGATATGACTACCGGCTTGGTCATATAAGATGATCAAAAGTGGATCCACGCGGCCAAGCCCCTTTACCCCCCTTGTTACGCCCCGAAGAGCTTTCAGCGAGCCTTCCGGGGGCAAGTAGTTTGAATTTCCAGAAAGCACTTGCATCTTCCGCCATTTGGCAGATGCGTCCAAAGTCCACAGTGCAAGCTGATAACCAGCATCAGACCCCTTGTTGACAATGGACACTTCGTCGCCCGCAAACTCCACGGCAAACCCGATGGAGCCAGCCTGAGATACTGATGAAGCAACAAGTAACCAAATTAATGCAACAAAACGTCGTACCCAATCAAAGAGGCACAATCCCTGAAAACAATTGAATTTAGGCTGATCAAATACAGGCATCGTTTTCTAAATCGACCCATAAAAAATGGGGGCCAAAAGGCCCCCCGTTTACTGCAAAATTAAATAACCGAATATCGCCAAACTATTTACAGATCGAATTGCCGGCTGGGGGTGGGACCAAAGGATCACCACAAGTCAAGATGCCTCCACCTTGTGCATTTCCGAATGTGATAGTAGCAGCGCCAGCTTTTATTTTTGGTGAATACATAGTGTTATAAGACAACGGTCCTCCTACCGTATTTGCCATATATCCAGCCATATCAACCAAAAGTGTGACGGTATCACCGTTATTCACAATGCCTGATGTGAGCGCAGCACCACTATTGACTTTCATTGTCATCGAGGAACTAAGCGTTCCAAACATGGTCACATTTGTTGGTGTAGCCAAACCGCTGACCACATATGGACCAAATTGAACTGGCACCCCGGCATAAGCTACACCAAAGTTGACCGCATCATTCGTACCAATTCGCACAAGATCATTGCTGTTTGTGGCAGTCGCTGCAAGACTAAGTGTTGGATAAACAGGTACTGGAGCTTGTGTCGTAGTGGTGGTTGTAGTAACAGTTGTTGAAGTCGTGGTGGTGGTTGGGGCCGCCGTGGTCGAAGTCGTAGTGGTGGTTGGAGCCGCCGTTGTCGAAGTCGTAGTGGTGGTTGGAGCCGCCGTTGTTGAAGTCGTGGTGGTGGTTGGAGCCGCCGTTGTCGTGGTCGTTGTTGTCGTCGTAGTTGTCTTAGGTGTAATACGATTAAAGATAATCGTCTTCACTTTAGTCGTATCGACAAATTCCATAGTATCAAACTTATACCGGCTACCCACCTCCGCTTTCACGGCATAGGTGCGATCTGAATCAGTTGGTTTGACACACAGAGCAAATTTCTGACCCGCATTCACCGCACCAACCAATACACCGTTCGCATTGGGGAACACGGGGGGCATAGCACCATCGTTCATTTTGAGCCATACTTTTAAGCCAGATGCACTTGTCGTCGCACCGCCTACTGTTGGCGGCGCACTAAAGGCATCTCCAGCAGAGATGGGCTGCGCAACGCCGTTAACCATTACGGTAACCTTAACAGGCACAATCACATTCACTCCTGTAACCGTAACGGCACTAGAACACGACTCCCCATTTAACGCCGACGTATCCTCAGTAAGCGTCTGTGGAGACAACGTAGGGTTATCCAAAGAAGCAACAACCGCGCTGCCAACGTTAGTGGCTGCGTCGCCAATAGCAGTAGTGGCCGTTCCGATAGTCGGTGGAGTCGAAAAATCCAATTTAGTGCTACCAATCAAAACCTGCGCCGCTTGTGCAAGCATTTTTGCCTGGTCATCCGCAGATAACGTATTGAGCGCAACATTAGTTGAGGCTCCTACCGTCACAGTTTGTGCACCCGCCGCATTCAAACTATTGGCCAGTGTTGTGATGGTGGTCTGAATATTATTCTTTGCGGTACTGAGATCGGTAGTGGACGCAATGCTGCCAACCACGGTACTGATAGCAACACGCAAAGCCGCTTCACGGGTAGATTGCGCCAAAGAGGTTTCGCCGTTGGGTGCTAGTGGCGGTACGAAATCCTTTAAAGCTGCGACGGCACTATCTGCCCCAGTGTTCACACTTGCCAAGTTAGTGGCACCCAATACAGTTGCGGGCACGATGGCCTTTAAATCGCCCAATTCTGTAACCGACTTAGTCTTAATTTGTGTGCCGATATCGCCACGCACCTTTTCTGCCATACCAGCCACGCTGGCTCTGGGCTTATTAGTTGATGGATCAACAATATCACCAATGGCTGCCGTCTTGATCCTATCGGCGGTAACGTTCACAGCCATGGACACTTGAGCAATAGTTCGCGCTACCTCTTCCGACGTCCATACAGCGCTGGCCGGTTTCGAAGTGACATCCCTGTCCATTGCAACCCGAATTGACTCGGCAGCTTCAAAAACAGCTTTCTTGCGATTTGCAATTTCTTGCAACGCCAAATCTGTCGACGTTGAATTCGCTGTGGCGGCAATTTCGTTGGCTTTGGCAACGGCCTGTTTCATCGCCTGTGACGCGACTTCGGCGTTAATGGATGCAGTATTGGCCTTAGAATTTTCCGTCTTGGCAAGCTCTGCTTTAATTTCACCTGCAATCGAAGCAAGATTGGCTTTGGAGGGATCCCGCGTTTGAGCGCTCGGCATTGCAGCAATCACTTTTGCCACCTGCTCCATCGCAGTAGCTTTAGCCTTGATTGCAGATTCCAATGCCTTCGCGTCATTAAGAACCGTATTGATGCTGTCCATTTGAGACTTGGTTGCCCCAACCGTAGGATTGGCGGCTGCTGCGGCCGTAAGCGCCGTTTGCACCGCAGCAAAGTCAAACGACTTGCTGCTGTCGGTTTCTGTCTTTACCAAAGCTGTGCCGGTTGCGCCTGTATTTGCTGCTTGAGCAAAGGCTTTCATCACAGCCTCAGGCGTCACCGCAGTGAGCCCCAACGCCTTGGTAACAGCAACTGATTCCAAAATTTGCGCAGAAAGGCGTGCAACTTGGGCATCTGTGACTGGGCTAGCACTCTTGATAGGTGTCGTAATTCCCAAAGCAGTCTGAATCTTACTTTCAGCCGCTTGCACATCGATTGCAGTGGGCTTTATCGCCCCCACCTTTCCGTCTTTCACGGCAGTGGAAAGATCTTCAATCGATTGCGCAGCCAGGGTGCTGACAGCGCTCATGTTTGCCGAAGGCGTGGTGTTATTCTCAATGGCCACCTTCAACGGGGCGCGCTCCGACAATTTATAAGACTCATCATCCGAGGTTCCAAACTGCATATCAGGCCCAGCCATCGTGCCATCGCCAGTTACAGAAATAACGATAGGGAAATTAGTGGCCGCACAGGTCACCTTGATGCTGTAAGAGCCTTTGGTGGTAACCCCCGCTCCACCCGCAGAACCATCGGCACAAACCGCCTTGATAGTTGCGCCATCTATTGGGCTGTTGCTAATTTCCCCTCCAACATCGGTACCGCTAGACGCCGTCGGCACAACACTACTAGACCCCCCTCCGCAGGCAACAAGAATACTGGTTGCCGCAAGAATTGCTACAGCGGCCGCTATTGGCTTCGACTTGAACATAGGTTGCATGAATCCCCCTTTTAAAAAATGGTGTGATTACTATACTTGAGTTCGTGGCCAAAAAGAACAAAACCGGAATGCGATGAGCGGTTGTGCTAAAGGTGCAACTCAGAAATTAGTTCACTAATGCATCCATATGCGCCAACGCTTGCGCTGGCTCGGCGCCTATTTGTGCCAAAAGTCGCATGTGAGCCAGGAGGTACTCCTGAATGGATTGCGCCAAGTCATGCTGGGCTTGCGCCAATTTGCGTTGACCAAGAACCACATCGGTTTGGGTGTTGAAGCCTGTCAGGGAGCCTTTGCGTGCGCCGTCAAGCGTCAACTTGGCTGACTCCACCGCTTTTTGCATGCTCTGGAGCTTGTTCGGGCCATGAGTAACACTGAAATAAAGCTTGGTCAGTTCTCGTGCAACCATTTGCTGCTCGGCCACCAGCTCTGCCTCTGCCTTGTCTTGATCGGCCAATGCCTGCGCAACAGACGCTCTTACATAGCCGCCACTGTACAGCGGCAAATTCAATTGCAAGCCAACTGAGCGTTGCTCGGCCGATTGATTCAAGCTGCTAAGTGACTCGTTGCGAGAGGAGCTTGCGCTTGCCACCAGATCCAGACGCGGGTAGTGCCCGGACTCATTGCGCGCCACGGCCAGTTGCGCCAGCTGGACTGCATGTCTGCGCGCTGCAATGTTGGGGTTGCTGGCATCGGCCTGGATTATCAGTTCGGCAAGTGGGGCATTTACCTTTGGCAAGTCAGTCAAAAGGATCACTGAAGCAGCGTCTTCGGCCATTGTTTTCCTAAGCGCATGAGCAGATCCGCTGATGTGTCCCAGGGCCAAGGTTGCAAGGCTGCGCTGATCCTGCGCTTCGAGCAGCAGTACATGCGCCATGCCTAACGCAGCATCGGCTTCCGCAACCTCGGGGCGGGTGCCCTCACCGAGTTGAAAACGCCTGTGCGCCCAATCGCTTTGTGCCTGACTGGCCTGTACTTGCACACCGGCCGTCAGCACCGCATTTTCGGCCAACCAACGCTGCAAGTAGGCAGTGGCCAGGCGGTCCAATAAATCAGCCGTGCGTGTGACAAAGATGGCTTTGGCGTATTCCACCTGGGCTTGGGCCAATTGGTACTTTTGCGTGCCCTCCCGGTTGAAAAGAGGAGCACGTATGTTCAAGCTCTGCACCGGTGCCCGGTAGTCCAGGGGGCTAGTGACGGGCTGCCCAAGCGAGTTATCCTGTGTACGAGAGCCATTGACCTGGGAGTCAGACAGGCTCAGTGATACGTTGGGCAGAAGACCAGAAAAAGCCATGGGCGCATCCTGCTGTGCGGAGGCAAATTCAGCGCGGGCGGCCCGGTATGTGGCATCGTTGAGAAGCGCGGCTTCATAAGCCTGCTGAAAGTCACCCGCCCCAACCCCGCCGTGACCTAGCAAAACCATCAAAAAAAATACGCCTGACTTCATGGTTCGGTCAACGCACGGCTGAAGCGATCCAGCAGGGGTTTGAGAAAATAGCTCATTGCAGAGCGCTCGCCGGTTCTGATAAAAATCTCAGCCGGCATTCCAGCCCGAATCTCACTGGCTTTGAGCTCAACCAAACCCGCAGGGGTAACTTCAATGAATGCTTTGAAATAGGGCAGATTTTGTTTGGGCTCAAACAAGACATCAGCCGACACCCAAACCACGGTGCCGGCAATACGCGGCGTGTGAACCTGATTTAGCGCAGTGAACAAAATATCGACCGCCAAACCAGGCCTGACCTTGTCAATCAGGTGCGGTGGTATTTGCCCCTCTATTTTTAGCGCTTCATTCTTGGGAACCACTTCCATCATCGGACTGCCCGCAGCCACCACACCGCCCACCGTGTGCACGGTCAAACCCATCACCAAGCCGTTGGCTGGCGACTTGATTTCGGTGTTGAGCACGTCAAATTGAAGCGCCTCTAAGCGGCTGTGTAACGATGACACCTCGCGCTGGGTGTCGGTAAGTTGCGCCTCCACGTCTCGGCGAACCTCTTGCTCACGCGTCGTCATGCGCGCTTTCATTTCGGCCACAGCCTGGCGACTGCGCCCGATGCTGCCCGTATCCTCCGCGATGGCGCCCACCATGCTCGCAACGGTGCGCTCTTGTTCCAATACGCGATTGCGTGGATAAAAACCCTCGTTTGCCAGTTCGCGCTGATTTTTAAGTTGCTCTTGCAAAAGCCGCAGTTGCTCCTCTTTGGCTTTCCGTGAAGCCTGCGTTCCGCTGGTCTGTAGTTCCATGCCCTGTATGTTCTCGCGCATGGCAGCCAGTTCGCTGTTGAGAGCCCGGCGTCGGGTAGCCAATAATTGGCCTTGCAGGGCCATGGCTGCTACAGCGCGTGGATCGCCTTTTTCATTGCGCAAGGCGGTGGGGAAGTCGGGTGCATTGTGGCCGGTTTGCTCAGCAATCAAGCGTGCTTCGGTTGCCAAACCAGTTAACCATTGTCCCTTGGAGATGTCCAATTGAGAGCGGCTTTGCGTATCGTCCAACCGCACCAGCACCTGGCCCGCAGTCACTTCGTCACCGTCTTTGGCCAGTATGGCAACAATCTTTCCTGCGACCATGGGCTGCACCGCTTTGCGGTACCCGGTGACGACGACCGTACCCGCAGCCGACACCCCGGCGTCAAGCGGTGCCAACATGGCCCAGGCAAAAAATCCACCAAACCCTATGAGAAGCAGCCACCAGCCCCAGCGGCGAGGGCGGGCATCATTCATGTCCACCTCTTCGGATATCTTCACGCGCATAACTTCGGTCATGGTCCAGTCTTCAATTGAAAAGTTGACGGGCTGGATTGCTAGGGGCTGCGCTCGGTTTTGCATTGCCTTGCAAGGCCGCCAAAACCTCGTCGCGCGGGCCATAGGCTTTCAGGGTGCCCTCCGTCAAAACCATGATCTTTTGCACCACACTCAGCGACGCCATTCGGTGGGTGATCAACACGGTTGTCTTGCCTCGCGCATTGAGGTCACGAATGGTCTCTGTCAAGGCACGCTCGCCTTGGTCATCCAAGTTGGAGTTGGGCTCGTCCAGCACCACCAGCGCAGGGTCGCCGTACAGCGCTCTGGCCAATCCCACGCGCTGCTTTTGCCCGCCAGACAGTGCGCAGCCACCCAGCCCCAGCGGTGTGTCATAGCCCTTGGGCAATCGCAGTATCAGCTCGTGCATGCCAGCCCGCTGGGCAGCAGCAATCACTTTGTCTGCGTTAACTTCGCCAAACCTTGCAATATTTTCGGCCACTGTACCGTCAAACAGTTCAATGTCCTGCGGCAGATAGCCCAGGTGCGGGCCCAATTCATCTTTGCTCCAGCGGTACAGGTCAGCGCCATCCAGCCGCACCGTGCCGGCCAAAGCGGGCCACACTCCCACAAGCAGGCGGGCCAGCGTGGATTTACCCGAACCGCTTGGCCCAATGACCGCAATGCATTCACCCGCAGCTATCGAAAAACTCACATTTTTCAAAATGACCTGCTTGCTGCCCGGTGCTGCCGTGGAGACGCCGTCCAACAGCACAGCTCCGGTTGGCGCAGGCAGAGACATGCCATATTGCCGCGCCGGATGTGCACCCAGCAGCGCTTTGAGGCGGGCATAAGCCGCACGGCCTGCGATGATCTGCTTCCAGTTGCCCACCAACATTTCAACGGGAGCAAGCGCCCGGCTCACCAGCACAGATGCAGCAATCATGCTGCCGGGAGACATACGCCCCTCCAGTACCAACAGCGCACCAAAACCCAGTGACAAAGACTGCATCGTGATGCGCACAAACTTGGTAACCCCACCCATAACCGCCGCCTGGTCGCTGGCGGCGGCCTGAAGCCGTATCTGCTTTAGGTGCAGCCCGTGCCAGTGCTTGCGAATGCTGGGTAACATGCCCATGGCTTCGATCACTTCAGCGTTGCGCAGATGGTTTGTCAGCGCCAATTGGGACTGCGCGTTGTACTTTTGCGCTTCGTCCAGTTTTGGTTTGGAAATTCTTTCGTTCAGAACCGCCAGCGCCCCCAATACCAAAGCACCTAGCAGTGCGAACAAGCCCAGCTCAATGGACATTAGCGAAATCACCAACAGGTAGACAGGCATCCAAGGTGCATCAAAAAGGGCGAGCAGTCCGGTGCCCGTAAGCGTCTGGCGCAGCGTATTCAAGTCGTGCATAGGCTGCGCAGAATTGCTGCCGGGCTGCATCAGACTGCGCTCGAAGGTGGCGTTGAAGACGCGGGCATTCAGCGTTGCGTCAAATCGTGCCCCAACACGCACCAACACCCAGGTACGAATGGTCTCCAGGGCGCCCATGAACAGATAAGCACCCAACAACAGCAGGGTTAGCACCCACAGAGTGGTCTCATTGCGACTGCCCAGCACGCGGTCGTAAACCTGCAGCATGTACAACGAAGGGGCCAACATCAGTACGTTCAAAAACCCGCTGAAGACGGCGACCGTGATGAGGGCATTGCGCAGGGGGCGCAGGCTCGCCTGCATTTCGTCTTGAGAGGGCTTGAAAGGAAAATCCATGGGCAATTATGTGGACGCTACTATTTTTATAGCGGCTTACGCTTATTCTACGAGGGCTAGCGGCCTATTTCGTATAAGCTCACGGTAAATTGACCCAAGCCCCGGTCGTGGGCGAGAGCGTTCCCGCAGTGGTGCCCGGCAGCGTTGCAAAGTCAAGATAGCCTTTGGTGCTGAGGTAACTGCCCAGTGTGCCGTTGTTGACCAGACCCGGCGCCCAGAAGTACCAGCCCGGGGCGCTGGCGTTCCATGCCCACAGGGTGGTGAGGTTGGTGGAGATCTGTCCCGCAGCGGGTGGCGTTGATGCGGACGTGGCGATTGCCGCATTCAGCTGGGTTGGCGTTGGGTTGGCGCCCGTCGCAATCAGGTTCCATCCACGCACCAGCGCGTGTGTGCCGCCTACCGTCGGAGGGCTTGCCAACGCGGGCATGAAGCTTGAGGGCTGCACTGCCGCTCCCGTTGGCAAGGCCGCGGTAAATGGGGTCTTGGCGTTGACCCAGAACCCTTCTCCGGCTTGGATGGTGGTCAGAAAGTCATATCCCTTGGAAGCTGCATAGGCTTGTCCGCCATCGGCCTGCACGGGGGAGTAAAACGCCCAGGCCGGATAAGCAACGCCTGGTGTGCTGCCCGAGGTGACCCATTTCCAGATGGTGGTGACTTTGCTGGCGTCGTTGAAGTTGGCCGCCACCGCCATGGGGGCCTCCACGCTGTTGCCCACCAGGTTCCAACCTTGCACAAAGTCCAACGCGCCGACGGATGTGGGTGGCGTCACCACGACCACCCCGGCCTGGGACAGCACGGGGAGGAGTGCCAAGCCGGCCAGCACTGCGTGCACGGCCATCAAGCGCCGTGCGTGGTTGAAGTATTTGTTCATGTTTTTTTGCTTCTTGGGAGGTGTTAGGCCAGGTGAAACCAGTCGTTGGAGCCTGCCGTGGAGGTGATGCCAACGAGGTCCATCGTTTGCGCGCCCCAGGTCAGGGTGACGTGGTCACCATTCAATGCAACGGCTACTTCATCAGTGCTGATGGCGCCGTAGAGTTCTATCTTGTCGGAGCCCATCTGAAAGTCGCCAATGCTGTCGTGGGCGCTGCCGCCTTTGGCATATTGGAAGATGTCTGCTCCAGCTCCACCTGTGAGGGTGTTGGCCCCCGCACCTCCAAACAGAATATCGTTGCCCTCGCCGCCCAGCAGTTGGTCTGCACCGACATTGCCCCACAGGATGTCATTGCCTGCACCACCTTCGACGCGTATCCCACCAAGGGTGTAGTTGAGGCTGGTGAGGTCGATGATGTCATCGCCTGCGCCAGCCAATAGGGTTTCAATGCCTGTCGTGCGTGCATTTGAGTGCATGCCACGCGCATCGCTGCTCAGTGTGGCGCTGGTGTTGAACAGGGAGTAGGCGTCGTGTAGAAAGAAGGCGTCGCTGCCTTCGGTGAGTTGCAGGGTGTCAGCGCCCTCACCCCCATCAAGGACGTCGGCAAAGCGATTTTTGCCTTCCAGCAGGACTTGCTGGGCCGTGCCCGCGCCACCAGGCAAGCTTTCGTTGGCAGCGGCAAAGCCGCTCGTCCAGACGCCATCGGCACTGAGATTGATGGTGTCGTTGCCTGCACCAGCGTTCACCACATCCGCACCGCTGCCGGGGTTCAGGGTGTCAGCGCCAAAACCACCGCTAATGGAGTTGGCCCCCGCGCTGCCATACAGAAAATCGTCACCTGCCCCGCCTATCAGGTTCTCGATCACCGTACCAAAGTTAACCGTTACTTGCCCCGCAGCGGTAATGGTGGCCGCCTTGCTACCGATGTGACCCCAGTAGCCGGGTTCAAGGTAGAGGGTGACGGCTTGCGCCAAAGCGCTTGCGTCCATACTGTCCACCCCTGCACCATCCCAAATGAAGTTGGCTGACGAAGCATTCAGGGTGTAGGTATCGTTGCCAGCTTTAGCGGTGGAGCTGACGCCATAGAGATACTGTAAAGCGGCAATGTCCAGCGGGCTGTACGCCAAATGGTACTGAGCGGAATTGTCGTTGTAGCTCATCACCGTCCACTGGGAGCTGTCTTCTGCGCCCGTCAAATAAGGGGCATCGCTACTGCCGGGGAATGGGTGCTCCAGCCCAAGGGAATGGCCTAATTCATGAATCAGGGTAAGGGCAGCGTACTGTCCGTCAACCGGCGCAAGATTGCCCGGGGTGTTTTTGTCCAGAAAAACATCATTGCCCATAAAAGACGATGACGGGTAAAAGGCATAACCAGCACTGCTGTTTTGGGCGTTGTTGCCAAATGAGATGGTAGATACAGCGGCAGGGTCGCTGACCTCGACAAAGGCGAGGTTCAAAACGGAGCTAATGTAGGTCAGCGCCAGTTTAGAGAATGTCTTTTGCGCGGTATTGAAGCCTGAAAATTGGTAGGCATCTTCCGCACTCGTGTCGTAGCCGGGCAAAGCAGTGGGGTAGGTATAGCCAATGGTTCGGCTTGGTCCCAGCAGCGTAAGAAAGCGGCCGCTGGCTTGATCGGGCAACAAGGCATCAATCCAGTAAGGAAGTGCCAATGCGCCATTGGTGTAAATCACCTTCTCAATGCCGATGGAGGTGGACAGCTTGACAAAGCTGGTGCTGATGATCGCCGTATCGATACCGCCGCTGTCATGGATGTCAAAGTCAAGGCTGTCGATCATGTACGTGTCATTGCCTTCGCCTCCCTCCAGCAGGTTTTGGCCTGCACCACCGTCTAAGGTGTCGTTACCGGCTCCACCAAACAGAAAATCGTTACCGGCATCGCCGTAGAGCAAGTCGTCGCCAGCCCCTCCAGTCAAAGTGTCGTTACCGTTGCCACCATATAGGGTGTCGTCACCAACGGTTCCGCCATCAATATTGTCATCACCGTCAAGACCCTGCAGCAAATTATTGGATCCATTGCCGACTATTTTGTTGTTCAAGGCATTACCTGCACCTGAAATGGTGTTCCATGCATCTGACAAGTTCAGATTTTCAACATGGTCATAGAGGGTCACGTTGGCACTAGCTACCACCGTATCCACACCCCCTCCCACACTCTCCAGCACCACGTCACTTTGCACGTCAACATGGTAGGTATCGTCGCCCGTGCCGCCGATCAGCGTGTCCGATCCAGCCCCCCCATTCAGGGTATCGCTACCAGAACCACCGGTAATGATATTGGCCAGTTCATTGCCTACGGCATAGAACGTCGTAGCGCCGGTGTAAACCAGGATTTCGACATTCTCTGGCAGACTGTATTGGTCAACCGATGTGAGCACGGTGTCTGTGCCCTCCAAGGGCCGCTCAATCGCCTCATCAGGCCTTGCCCACTTCTGATCGAAACCTACCAAATAAGTATCGTCGCCAGTTTCTCCAAACAAATAATCAAAACCCGCACCACCATCCAGCGTATCGCTGCCGGCGTCACCATATAGTGCGTCGAGCCCGGCCCCACCGAAAATCTTGTCGATGCCCACTCCGCCATGGACTCCGTCATCGCTCGCACTTCCATGGATCTCATCCAGACCCGATCCACCCGCCTCATGCGTAGCCGTTAAGCTGTAAGGCATGTCATAGGAATCGTAGCCGCCTGTGCTGACCCGAGCATAGTAGGTTCCCGGTTGGCTCAAACCTACAGTCATCGACATCGATTCACTACGAGAAGAAAACGAAGCCATCGTCAGTCCACTAGAGTTCTCCAGGGCAATCTTGAAGACGCTGGAATACGGATAGCCCTGCCCACCAAAGTTCAGGCTCAAAGTGCCTGCGGCGCCCAACGTGATCGCAAAGTAGTCCACATCCAACGCAGAAGACATCTGCCCGATGATGGGTTTACCTAGCGCCATCACGTCGGCTGTTGCGGGTGTGTCGTTCCCTATGGACTCGTATCCAGATATGTCTCCAGTCGTGTAGCTGGCTGTCAGAGCATATTGACCAACATAGGGCGCATTGCTGTCAAAACTGCCAACTCTGGCGTAGTAAGTTCCAGCCTGAGATACGCTGGCCGTGACGTGTTTCAGGCGCGAGCAAGCCAAGGTGTTTCCAAGGCTATCTTCTAAGGTGATTGTGAAGCGACCATTATTCATGTCGTTACCCAATGGATCAAAACTCAGACTCAAAAGACTGGCAGAAGCGACTGCGATGTTGTAGTAGTCCACATCGTTGGCCGAAGACAGGTTCCCCGCCATGGCACTGTCAAGCGCCAGACTGTTTGCCGTGCTTTGCGTGTCGTTGGACTCGCTTTCAGAAGGCAATATGAACTGGTAACCTGTCGGCGCTATCGTCAATGCATCAATGTGCCCTGTCGCTCGCTCCAGCAACCAGTCGCCGCCAAGGGCAGCGGCCCCAGTCTGGTTGGTTGAAGCCGCCACGTCCGCGCGGGTAGCCACTGCCAACTGCTCAATAAAGGTCTGCCCCAGATCCCCCTGGGCCACATTGCAGCCGTACAACAGTATGTCCCCCGTCGATGTCATGGCATCGCCAATACCTGCAAGCTGCGATCCGAAGGAAGCAAGATTGGCGCTATCGAGCACTGTGCTGCCCAGATACAGCGCCCCCTGACTACCATGCGATACGAGGTGCAGGGCATCAACACCGCTGCGCCCTTTGAGTTTGTCCAATATCTGCGTCAACCCGTTCGATTCGCTATCCAAAATGAACACCTCGGTCGGTTGTGGCAAACCGTCCAGCAAGCTCAGATACTCAGTAACACGGGAGTCGATGAAGATGATGTTGGTAGTGGATGGCATGAAAATGGAGTATTCGACAGGGCTGGGAGCCCTAAGAGCGATGTGACTTTGGCAAAAGGGTCCAAAGTGCTTGGAAGCGAATGTAGAGTATTTTGTGTTCCTTGCCATCCCCCAAACGGGTGAGAGTGGGCAAAAATAACTGGTGCGCCTGCGTCAATACGTGCCCTATACCCTACCCATCAAAAAGGCCCCGAAGGGCCTTTTTGAACTTTAGGGAGCCGACATCTTGTAATCGACTGACAACTGGTTGCCATTGGCATCGTACGTTGTAAGCCAAACATGTCTGCCGTAAATAGTGCCGCTGTACGAAGGCAGCGTAATGGTTGCCGAAGTGCCGCTTGTCGACAGACGGATGCCCACACCGCTGAACAGCGACCCACCCTGGCTCGGCCAGGCACCG
Organism: Rhodoferax sp.; assembly: GCF_030697375.1. Classification (GTDB taxonomy): domain Bacteria; phylum Pseudomonadota; class Gammaproteobacteria; order Burkholderiales; family Burkholderiaceae_C; genus Allorhodoferax. The sequence goes on from NZ_JAUYQD010000020.1 coordinate 46,979, forward strand.
ACATCAATATAACTGGATTGTGAGCCCGCAGGGAGAGTCCAGCTCACCGAGACTTGGGTACCAGGAGCCCAAGAGCCCGACACGTTCGTGATCGTCGGGAAAGAAGCTGCGGCCAAGCCAACCGCTGACAGGGGTGCTTTGCTCAGTGTGGTGACATAGGTGTACGTCGGCACGGTGGTACCGCCCGCTGCGGTATAGGCCTTGAACGTATATTGCGCGCCAGCCGTTACCTGGGACACATCTACACAATTCGTCACGGATTGGTTGTCGCCACAAGAAGGTATCCAGTTATTCCCCTGGGCTGCGGAATACACCAGCACGCCTGAAGAAGGCAGCACGCCCGGACCGGACACCACCACCTGGTCTACAACACCCGCTGGCATGCCGCTATCCACCCCTAGGTAGAGTTTATTTTGATAGGTGACCTGACCGCCATTTTGAGCGCTTTCAATATGCTTCACCGCTTGTGTTCCAACATCAAGGCCGAACATTCGCTGATCGCCAGCCAACAACCATTTGCCGTCCGACTGCTTAATGGTCAGCCATGGACTGCCAGGCCCTTCGCCATTGGCATCACTAAATGTCACCCATTGGTGGCTGGCATCATTGACCTGCCCCACATCGACCGGATTGACAAGCGCAACGCTCCCTAAAGCCAAGCCGACACTTGGTCCGTTGTTTTCGCTGATCCACCTTTGAACGGTGTCGGCCTTGTTCTTGCCTTCATAAAGGAACGTGGCATCAAACAGCCCACCCAAATCACCCGCTGAAGGGATGGCTGTAGCATACAAATTCGTTAACGCGGTCAAAGTCGCCTGAATACCTGCCAACGCCTCGGTGTTAGCCACCTGCACAGATGCTGCTGGCAAGGTGGCACTGAACGACGTCTTGGCGTTCACCCAAAAGCCTTCACCACTGTTGATGGTGGTCAGCACCAAGTAGCCCTTGGAGGCTGCGTAGTTGGCCAAATCGGTGGGCGTGGCAAAGCTGGGGGAGTAAAAGGCCCATTTGGAGCTGGCGGCATCCCACTTCCACACCGTGGTCAGCTTGGTGGCATCACCAAAGGCATCTGACACTTTGACCGCTGCCGCATCGCTGTACCCCAGCAGATTCCAACCCGGCACCGCAGCCACCGTGGCGGCTTGGCTTGGGGCCATGGCGGCAAAAGCCAGAGTAAAAGCACTTAAGCCGGTCGCCAGCCACTGGGTGCCGTGCATTTTTGAACAAACCATCTCAAACTCCCTTTTTTAAACGCGCCACTCACAAACAATTCACTATCCATTTCATAGCTGCCCACGCAATGGCTACGCGGTCTGGCGGCCTATTTGGCACCTATTTCATCACGATTTACCCCCCAGAACCCCGCGCCCCTGCCCAGCGCCTTGCCTTTTAGGTCTTTCGCAACTTCGGCTGCGCGGCTTTATTCTTCATCTGCGCAAGGTCAACCAATGCGCTCATCACCGGCTGCCACTGCCCACCCCAGGCGGTGTCTCAAAATCAGTCGAGGGGGCGCCGGTTGTGGTCGTTGTGGTAGTGGTCGTGGTGGTTGGCACTAAGACGGGTTGCTGCTGCGCTGCCGGGGCTTGGGTCGCCGCCGAGCCATAAGGCACCATGGGCACCAGACCCGAGGACGGTGGCGCAACCGGGGGCTGTTGCCTGACTGGAGGCACCGGCTGCACTACAGTTTGCGATGACACCACTGCGCCCTGCCCGCTGCCACCTTGCGTGCCAGCCTCGGGGCCAAAGTTCATTTCTATCAGGTCATCCGTGGGGCGGTGCAGGTTGCGCACGATGCGCGGGGTGATGGACAGCAATATCTCCTTGCGCCCGCCTTTGGTGGCGCGGCTGCTAAACAGGTTGCCCAGCACGGGTATGTCGCCCAAACCCGGCAGGCGGTTGGTGGTGTCGGTCTCGTCGGTGCTTAAAAGCCCGGCCAGCACCTGGGTTTCGCCGTCACGCAGGGTGAGTGTGGTGGCGGCGTTGCGGGTGCCTACCTGGTAGGCGGTGGTGCCGGCGTTTTCGACCTTGTTGGTGATGGAGCTGACCTCCAGCGTAGTCTTGATAACCACATCGTCGTCCAGCTGAATGGAGGGTTCAAACTCCAGTTTGATACCCACATCCAGGTAGCTCACCGAGGAAGTGGTAGCGCCCGTGGTGCTGCCAGGGTAGGTGGTGGAGGTGATGACCGGCACCTTGTCGCCAATGTGGAATTTGGCTTTTTCGCGGTTGCGCACACGTATGCGCGGGTTGGCCAGGAGGTTGATGTCGCCTATCTGCCGCTTGAGGTTGATGGCAATGGTGGGGTTGAGCCCGGTGACGTTGATAGCACCGTCGTTCACAGCGCGCAATGCCTCCAGGGTGATGGGGCTGGCAACGCCGAAGCTGACCTGGTCTGGGAACTTGATGCCCAGGGCGTCGTCTTTGGTGTGGTTGAACTCCAAAATTTCCACCTCCAGCATGACCTCGGGTTCGGGCTGGTCGTGCGCGGCCACCAGCTTTTCGGCCATGGCCACGATTTCAGGGGTGTCGCGAATGACGATGAGGTTGCGCTTTTCGTCGGTGAACAGGTCTTTGACCTTGAGCACGGTTTTGAGCAGGTTGGAGAGTTGCTTGACGTCGGCATTGGCCACAAAGAAGTTGCGCACCAGCAGGTCTTGGTATTCACGGGCCTTGTTGGGTGTGCCAGGGTAGATAAGCAGGGTATTGGCGTTGACCACCCGGCGGGCCAGGCCGTTGGAGCTGGTGATTTGCTCCAGCGCCTCGTCAAAAGCCACATTGCGCAGGAAGACGGTGATGCGGGCGTCTTGCTTCAAGTCGCGGTCAAATACAAAGTTGATGCCGGTGCTGGTGGCCAGTGCGTCAAATACCATTTTGAGGGTGGCATCGCGAAACTCCAGCGACACGGGTTTGCGCAGCGCGGGGTCGAGTGCGGGGCGTGCACTGGTGCGGCCTACCTTCTCGTCCATGGCCAGCAGCGCCTGGCGTGCGGCTCTGTGCGATGGCACTTCGTCGAGCAGCTTTTTGTATTTGGCGCGGGCTTCTTGTTCGCGCCCGGTGCTGGCGGCGCGGGCGGCATCATCAAACAGGCGCTGGTGCCGTTTGGCAGCTTCTATGGACTGCAGGCCCGTAGCTGCGCGCTCGTTGGCGGGGGCAATGGCGAGTATGCGTTGGTACATTTCACTGGCTTGCGCGGGTTGTTTGTCGCGCAGGGCTGCAGCTTCGGACAGCAGCACATTGACCGCACGCTCACTGGCGCGGGTAATGGCTGCGCGGTATTCCAGATTGGAGGGATTTTGGCTGCTGGCTTGGCTAAAGCTGTTGATGGCGGGCTCCCACTGGCGGGCGGCCAGCTGCTCTTCCCCCCGGCGAAAGGCGTCTTGCCCTACGCAAGCCGAGAGGGCCAGCAGTGTGATGCCGATGAGGCTTAAGCGGTGAATCATGGAAGCGTTCCGATGGGCATGGTTTGTTCTTGGCCAGTGGCAATGTGCCGAAACACCAGCAGTTTTGAATTCATGGAGGCCAGTTGCCAGCCATCGGCAAGGTCTTGCCCCACCTTGGCCTGTATGACCCTGTCCTTGTCGTCCGCCAAAAAGACGTGTTTATTATCGCTGCCGTCCAGACGCCCCACGTACTTCAGCTTGAACGCCGGAGCTGCCGGGGGCGCAAGCGCGGCCACCGGAGGGGCCGCAATAGCAGGCGGCGGGGCCAGGCTAAATAGATCGGCGACGGGTTGGCGCTGCTCCGTGCGCATGGGCCATTCGAGTGCCAAGGCAGACCCGGTGGCTGGCGTGTTGGCGGGTGACTTGCTGCCGGTGCGGCGCTGCGCAGGGGCGGTGCGTTCCGAAACGGTGGTGTCGGTCGCGTCTTCGGTGCTGACCTTCCAGGTAGCCCACAGGGTAAACACCAAGCCCGCCAGAATCAACACACGGCGGCGCAGGGCGGGGCTGATGGTGAAGGTTGCGGTGGTGGTCATGGTGCAGTGCTGCGGGAGTAGAGGGCCATGCGCACTTGGGCGCGAACGGCGCTGCTCCCAGCGCTGCCAGCATTGCCAACGCTGCCGCCAGGTCGGCTAAATTCAAGCGCTTCCACGGCAACAGCCTGGTCTTCGGCCAGCAATGCGCGCAGAAACTGCCGGATGGCGGGATAAGAACCACCCAGGTCGGCCGTCATTTCATGCCGCACGATGGCACCGGGCACGGTCTGGCTTTGGTAGCTGGCCTTGCGCAGCACCACACCGTATGCATTGGCAATTTGGTGCAGGCGCTCGATGCGGGCGGTGGTGGCGTCTGGTGCATGCAGGCGAGACAAGATGTCGTCCAACTGGGCCTGCGTTTTGGGTACCGATGGGGGCTCGAAAGCAGATTTGATGCGCAGGCCTTGAATGTCGTCGCCAAGTTTGGCCGTATCCGCTGCCAGCGGCGCCAGCAGGCCGTACTCCACAAAGCCTTGCAGGCCAAGCATCGCCACAAGGGACAACGCAACAAGAATGGGGAATGGCGGCAGAGCCAAGTTGGAGGATTTCATTTTGCTTTGCGCCAGTTAGCACTAATGACCGCGCGCAGGGCACCGCCGTTGTCTGGCAACGCTTCAGACACCAGCATGACGTCTTGCAGCAGCTCTTGCTGGCCCAGCCGCGCAATGAACTCGGCCACCCCAGCAAAATCCGCACAGCTGACGTTGATGCTCAGGCTGCCATCGTCCGAATGGGGCTGAATGGTGTCTATCAAAATGCGTTGGGTGCGGGCCGCCTCAATGGCACTGAGCAGGCCCTCCCAGGGCACGGCCAGACTATCGAGCATGGCTCGCGCGCCCCCGGCGGCTTTCATCTGGTCGGCGGTAAGCACCGTGCTGCCATTGCGGAGGTTTTTTCCAGCCAGTTGGCGGTACTGGGCATCAAGCGCGGAGCGCTGGGTTTCCATCGTTTGCAATCGCCATGCCGCCACGCCAATCTGCACGCCCGCCACCAAACCGAGCACGGCTAAAAAAGCCTTTTTCCAGCGCTGGGCTGCCGCACGGTTGCGGGTAAAGTCGAGGTTTGGTGCGTGTTTCATGTCAAAAGCCCTGCCGAGATGGCTTGCCATAGGCGGTATCCCGTGCTTGCGTCGGCTTGCGTGGGTGACCAAGTCTTGGTGACCCAGCCCGCGCCAGCCAGCGTCTTGCGGAGGTGGGTGGTATTTGCCGCGCCATGGAGATCAACCAGGGTGACCGCGCGGCAGTCGTCGTGCCGACGGGCGGTTTCGCGGGCCAATTGCAAGGGCATGCTTTCTGCCTGGCTGGAATCCCCGGGAAGCACGCACCAATCCTCCCAAACGCCGCCCTGCTGGCGAAGCAGAGAGACCGACTTCCCTTCGATGATGGCCAGCCAGGAGGGCGTTTTTTCATCGACCGCTTTGGCGGCGATATCCATGGCCAGCGGTCTGGCTGAGGCCAACACACCATTGCGCTGGGCAATCCCCCTGCGCAAAGCCGCAAGCCCGCCTTCGGGCCACGCAACCGCAAGCAGCCGGGCGCCCTGCCGGTCCCAGCACCAGTGCCAACCGCCCATCAAGTCGCCATAAATACGGCGGTATTGGCTTTGCAACACAACATCCACATCTTCGTCACTGGGCATTTGGCCCTGCATGGGCAGCACCAAGGGACGCGCCCAGAAATCGGACACCACCACATGCAACCGCCTGCCATGGGAGCCCGAGTCGTCCATCAGCTGCAGCAAATCCGCCACCGCGGCCTCGAACTGTGCCTCAAGCCCGCCAGACGGGTTGCTGCATTGCCGCACCAGCGGACGCACCCTGCCCCCCCCTGCGTCCAGCACCACGGCCTGCGGCGTAATGAGTGCGTGGCAGGCTGGCCGCAAGGCGGACAAGACACGGTTGAGCACTGGCAAGCGTGCGCTTGCGGAAATCTGATTCATGCCCTATTCTATTTGCTATGTTTTTAGTAGCTTCTTACACACTGTTTATAAGGGCTGGAGCAGAAAATACCTCATCACGGCTTGTTCACCCAGAACCCGATCCCATTGCCCAGGGTTTTGCCTGCGGCCGTGAAGTCCCTTTAGTCCCTTTAACCTTTGGTGGTGATGTAAGTTGACTAGCCCTTCGCCGGCTTCCAGGCCGGGGCGGTAGAAATACCATTGCGACGATGCGCTGTCCCACGCCCACAGGGCTGGCAGGTTGAGCGGCACCGAGCCTGCGGCAGGGGACGTGCCGCTCAATGGTGGTGGCGACGGACAGGGTTTGGTTCAGGCGGTACCCAGCAGATTCCGGCCTTGGGCAAATTGTGATGGCACGCTGGTGGTGCCCTCCGTCGTGCCGTCGTTGCCGTCGCCCGCGCCTGCCGTGAACCTGGCCCTTTTCCCAATTTTTCCCAAAAAACCATTCAATTCGCAGTACTCGCCGAGGTATTGAACTGAAGTGTGAACGCATTACAGGCAAGAAACTTACTGCTGTCTGCAATTGATTTCGATTCCTGCGCAGTGGCACCAGGGGCTAATTTGGAGGTAGTGAATATGGTTTGCCTAACGGTAATTCCGTCTACAACAATATCAAAATAGAGGAAAGGCGTCAGTGCTGCGGTGCTGACATTCTTGTACGTCACCGTAGCTTTGCAGCCGAGCGTATCCGTGCTGAAAGCCACGGAATTAATGCTAATGCCATTAAACATAATCGGAAACCCGGAGGAAGCGTTTGATGGCACCAGATTCAATGTTAGATTGCCCGACGCATTTACCCAAAATCCGTCCCCCTTCGAAATCGTGGAAAGTACGCCATACCCTTTTGAGCCAGCGTATGTGGAGAGTCCTGCAGCCGTCATGCTTGGCGCATAAAAATTCCAGCGTCCATTCGTGTTGTCCCATGACCATACTGTCGTTATCAATGAAGACGATGCAGTTGGTGACGTTGCATTGCCAAAAACAGATACAGCGTCAACATTGTTTCCGGCATCGTTGCCAACCAAGCTCCAACCAGTCGGCAGTGCGTGAGTTTGCGCCATAGCGTGCGCCGAAATTAGAAGCAGTCCCTGTGCGAGAAAAATTTGCGATTTTTTATTCATTTTTAATACCTTAATAATTCAAACCTAACCGTTTTCACTCAAAGATCAGTAGCTAAATCGACCTCCATTTCTTCAAAAACGTGCGTGAGTTACTACGAATTTCATAGCAATTGGAAAAAATTTCTATGCACCGTTACCTCGCCGCTTACTTAACCCACGCGAACCCCGCTACTTTTGGTGATTAAAAAGGACTATCACCCGCATCAAAGCCGTCTTCGCGCCTTGATGTCAAACCCCACCCGCACTACCGTGCAAACGTAATCCGGTCAATTTCCACTTGGCTGGTCTGCCCCAGGCGCACCATGTCTTCAGCCGATTCACGCAGCAGACGTGTGCCGCGTGCGCGGGCTGCCTCCTTGATGCTGCGGATCGGGGCGCGGGTGGCGATCATTTCACGCAATTCGTCGTCTAACACCAGGCATTCACCAATCGCGCGTCGGCCTTTGAAGCCGGTTCCCCGGCAATCCGCGCAGCCTTTGCCCGCGCAGTGGGTGCAAAAAACACGCACCAGGCGCTGGGCCACAATGCCATTCAGGGCAGAGACAAAGGTGTAGGGGTCTACGTCCATGTGCTCAAAGCGCCCTAACACATCAAACACGTTGTTGGCGTGCACCGTGGAGAACACCAAATGTCCGGTGAGTGCAGCCTGAACGGCGATTTGTGCGGTTTCGGCATCGCGGATTTCACCGACCATGATTTTGTCGGGGTCGTGGCGCAAGATGGAGCGCAAGCCCCGTGCAAAGGTCAGCCCTTTGCGTTCATTCACCGGTATTTGCAGCACGCCGGGCACTTGGTATTCCACCGGGTCTTCGATGGTGATGATTTTGCTGGCACCGTCATTAATCTCGGAGATGGCGGCATACAAGGAGGTCGTTTTACCGCTGCCAGTGGGGCCGGTAATGAGCAGCATGCCATGCGGTTCGCGGGCCAGGCTGCGGATGATGGCCATGGGGGCGGCGTCAAAGCCCAGGTGGTCTAGCGTGAGCCCGGCGAGCTGGTCGCTCAAATGCTCTTTGTCCAGAATACGGATGACGGCGTCTTCGCCATACACGCTGGGCATGATGGACACCCGAAAATCAATATCTCGGTCCCGTATGCGCGCCCGAAATCTGCCGTCTTGTGGGGTACGCCGTTCGGTAATGTCCAACTCGGCCATCACCTTGACGCGAGAGATGGCTTTTTCGTTCAGTTCAGCGCCGGGAAAGCGCCCTGCCTCGGTGATGACGCCGTCAATGCGGTACTTGACCACCAGTCCACTGGATGCGGCCTCCAGGTGAATGTCCGAGGCGCCAGCGCCCATGGCGTCAAACAGCGTGGAGTTGATCAGACGAATGACCGGGCTGGCGGTTTCGTCAAGCAGAGCCAGGGAGATTTCTTCTACGCCGGACTTGCGCGCCGCTTCAGAGAATGAGTGGTCCAGCATGCCCGGCAAGGCCGAGGCCGAACCTTCCAAACGCGACAGAAGAGAGTTGAGTTCCGATTCAAGGACAAGTTCACGTGCACTGACAGAAATTCCCTTGGCGTCGGCCCAGCGCTGCAGGGGTTCGTCGGTGGGGTTAACGAACAAAAGGACTGGCGCTCCATCGCGAGTAACGACCAGCGCGAACAGGCGTCTGCAATCGGGCAAACCGAGAACGTCTAGAGCAGGAGCGATGTCGCCGCCCCCCTCCTCCAGTCGGCAGACAGGGTAATGGAAGATTCGCCCGAGTTCAACCAGCACCTTGGTGAATGAAATACCGGCATGATCGGAGAGTACTGCGTCTAGCGTGCTGGTGTCTTTGCGTGCACGCAGCCATGCTTGGCGAACTGCTGCGGTGTCAAGCATGGCGGTCTTTCAACATCGATGGGCCTGGATGTGCAGAATTAAAACCGGCTTCCAGCAAAAGTTCCACTGTACGCACTATTTACCCAGTTGCCGCTCACAACGCCGGTGTAGAAATTGATGGTGCCCGTGAACACGGCTCCGTTCCCGGTCACACCCAGGGTAATGGCAGCGGTTGTGGTATCCGACGCCGAGGGGGTCACGGTGAAATTACATGTAAATGCACCACCTAACACTGAAGTGCCAGAGCATGTTGTGACCCCTGAGGTGCCGATGGAAGTGGAGAATGTTCCAGAATCCGTACCTGTGAATGTCCCGTTGTAGCTGCCAGCGTAGGATGCCACGGTCAGCGCAATGGGGGTATTGGGGTCAAATGCTGGCAGGCCGAGCTGGCTAAACAAGGCATTTAATCCGACAAGGTTTAGACGGGCGCTTGTGCTTGTTTGAAGAGTGCTCTGGTAGCCGTAGTACACATGACCACCTCGTTCCACGAATACACGGGTGAAGTCAAGCGAGGAAGCCAATGCTGGCAAGCCGGCAAAGCTCAATGTTTTTGCATCTCCCTTAGTTTCAATTGTGTATGTACCTGATCCAATTGAGTCGCAATTGCGCGTTGATCCACCAAAGGTTTCTTGGCAAGAATAGTAGTTGGCCACATTGCCGCTGCCAAACGCAACGCGCAAGCGCGTATTACCTGTGTAATAGGTGGTAGCACTTGACGCCACAAGATTAGTTGGAGCCGTGCCAATCGTTCCGAGGCTCAAAGTGGTACTGCCCCAAGCTTCATTGCGTGTGCCACTCGACAGGACTATGCCATTGGCGCCGGTCACAGTCTTGGCCATATAGACACAGGGAGTTCCCTTGATAGTGGCTATGAGCCCCGCCAAAGTTGCTGTTGGGCTGTCACTGGGGAAGGGGTTGGCGTTGCAAGCCGTTGTATTTCCCGCCGCGACAGCGGCATCGGGCTGGTACACATAGTTATCTGTGCCGGGGTAATAAGCAATGGCTCTGGTTAAACTGGTGCCTGTTTGGTATGTCAGCTTTGAGCTGGCAGGAAATGTGGTTGCACCTAGTACTGTCGGGGCAGATGCAACAATCCAGTTGGAATAGCTTGCCGCAATGACTTCGTTGTAGACATCAATCATGGGGCGACCAGACACATCAGACGTCGCCAAGATGCTACTAGTGCCTGTCTCCAATTTATCGCAGTAGTTATAGGTGTTATTGCCATTGGCATCACGCACAGTGGACGTATTTTCAAAATTAACAGAGCAACTGGCCCAACTTGATCCATTCCAATGCAAATCAGACCCACGCCGTGGGCTGCTGCCAGGCCCCCAACTGTAAGGAGCGCCGCCCACTGATCGGGCGGTGCGTGTCTCCCGGTATCGATAGGTATTGTCAGCATCTGGCGTGTTTTGCGCTGCGGTGCCAGACATGATGCGCAACTGCCAGTCCGACGCGCTGGTGAAAGTTAAGCTACTGAGGCTGGCACTGGCAACCGGTGTTGTAGTCGAGCCAGACCCACCGCCCGGGGTTACGGCCCCAATATTCATCCAGAAACCATCTGTGACTGTAAGTGCAGAAGTAAATGCCAAGTAACCTTTGCTCAGGATGTAGTCTGACAGCGCCGTGCCACCTTGCGCGGCAAGAGTTGGCGCATAAAAGCGCCACTTGGAACTTGAGGCGTCCCAAGCCCAAGCCGTACTTACCGCCTTGCCTGCTGCATTCAAACTGCTGGTCAACCCTGCATTAAGTTGGGACGGTGTTTTGCCGTCGGCACTCCCCACCAAGTTCCAGCCTTGCGCCAAGTCACTTTCCAGCAGCGTTACGGCGGGAGCACCTACGATGGGTGGCGTAGCCATAGAGTCGGTTAACACAACGGCCGACGCTGCATTGACCCAAAAACCTTCCTTGGACGCGATGCTGGTCAATACTTCATAACCCTTGCTTTCGGCATAGGAAGCCAAAGCAGAAGTTGTCATGGAGGGGGCATAAAACGCCCATTTGCTTGTGGTTTTATTCCATTTCCACACCGTGGTGATTTTGGAAGAATCGCCTAAGCGGGTCGCTACGTCGATCACTGTTGAATCGCCATTGCCCACCAAATTCCACCCTGTGCTTAAGTTGATGGTTGTGGCGGCAGAGGCGAGCACCGGGAAAAGCAAACCCGGCAAGATGAGAGAACGAATGATGTGTGAGCGCACGAAGCTCCCCCTTAAGAATTTTGATGAACCGCAGTAGCCACGACCTAGTGGCCTTTTAAAGCAAGTCGGACTATAACCACGGTTTATTCGTTGGTATATCCCCCAAACGGGTGATACGCCTCATTTGGCGGTTGATAGGAGCCACATTTTTTTCGCCCAAGGAGCACTGCGATCAAAATTTGGCTTGCCAGCCCAATTTCAATTGTCTGTATTGTGTGGACTGCCCCAACCCATCCGTAGCCAATAAAAGTTGCCAACTACCACCCCACGTCAGTTCCAATTTGGTGGCTTGCCAGTTGGGCTCGAACTCTAGGCTCCAGCGCGGCGCTTTACCTGCACCATCACCGCGATTCCAACCCAACCAAATTTGACTGATCTCCGCTTTGCGCGTAGCCCGCAAAGTCACCGCACTGCTTTCGAAGGCTGACCACGCAACACATGCTTGCCAATAAACACCAATCTGGCTCGTAACCGGCATGAGCGCTTTCTTGCCCCTGAGCAATGGGGCGTAATCCAATGACCCATCCGGTGCGCGGCTCGTGATTTGGGAGTTCAACGCATTCGTATCGGTGGCCATATCTGACCAGCGAAGCTGTGATGCCAGATCATCGCCGCGCAGCTGGATACGCCATCCCGGCACTGGCTGGCCTTGCAGGGCAAAGGATAGGGATTCCCCCGTTCCAGAGGTGCCGGACGGAGCAAGAAACAGGCTCGTAATGTCCGTATTGGCGCGCTGGCTGCGCAAATCAAAGTCATATGCTCCGCCACCACGGTACTGCAGATCGCCCGACAGTTCAGCGGTGCGAAGCTGTTTTAACTGTAGCAAGGTGATTTCTGCCCGCCATTGCCACAGCTCTGCAGAATCCAGGCTCCACCAAGGTGTGCCCACTTGGATAGCCTCTCCTTGCCAACTTTGGGTCTTTGCGTAAGGAGCATAGCCACGGGCAACTTCGGGGTCAGTTCCACGCGCATCATAGGCGGCCAACGTTACTGCATCGGCATTGGCATGCAGCCAAACCTCCGCACGCTCCACCACCGCCACACTCCAGCCTGTCGGGTGGGTGGCGCTCAATTCGGCTTTGATACTGCGAAAAGCGCGCGAGTTTTCCGATTGACCGACAAGATAGTTGGGCCAATCCGGGTGGTCCAAGGCCAACACGGGCAGGCCCTGCCCAACAGATTCCTCTGCCACGGTCGCGCGGATCTTCCAGTCCCCAGACTCTCCGGGAGGTGCAGCGCGGGCACCTGAGGGCAAACTTGAAACTGCACTGATCAAAGTGATAGCAGCTAATCTATTACGCATGCTCAAGAAGTTAAAACGCCCGCAGGCTGCGGGCGTCAAGTGCAAGAAAAAACACTCTACCGAGTTTAAAACTGCTCGTAACTATTGTCTGTATAGGTCAACAATCTGTTGGCGGTCGAGTAAACGCCCATTGTTTGCCCACCTACTGTAATTGGGAAAGTGGCTATGGATTTGTCTATCACCAGCTTAACCCCATTGGTGCTCTCCAGAGTCACAACATCAGCAGCAGCATTGCTTGAAGCGCTCAAGTTGACCGTGAGCGCGCCTTGTACATACTGGCCACTTGCGTCAGAGGTGTTTGTAAGATGGTTGCCTGTGCTTTTTTGATTCGTCAACAAATTTACCTGAAGCACTGTTCGATTCGGGATGTTGATATTGCCAACGAAACCGACACGCGAAGTCTGAAAATTGGTGCTGCTCATTGGTTGAAGGTCATTGAAGCTGGGGTAGTTGAGATTTTCGACCGTCATAGTGCCGTCAAAAAAGCTGACTCCATTGCGTTGAACACCTCCAGCAAAAGACACCAGGGTCGGCATGTAATTGGTATTGGATGCATCACGTTTGAATGCGCTGACCTTCATCTCACCAGAAATAGTGCTGGCCGCCGTGCCACCTTTGATCTTTAGCAGCACTTCGTGGCTACCATCCTGCACTATTGGTGTATTGGCTTGGGCAGCAGACACAGATGCTGATGAAGCCTGCAGATAAGAGCCGTCAGCCAACTCAAGCCGAGTCTCCAAAGATCCACTCTTAATCAAATCCATGGAGCCGGAAATACCAAACCGGTCTATTCCTGCAATGGGGTGCGTTAGCGCCCCCGACAAAGCCACGTTGTGTTTGTCACCAAACACGGTTGCCACGGCATTGGGTTTGGAAATCCATCGCTGCAAGCTGGCATCATAGTAACCGCTGTAGTTGCTTTGCACGCTGTAAGCCGGTGACAGTTCGCCGACCAGCGTGACACCACTGATTGCGCCGCCACTGTCACGTTGCGTCACCAAAGTAGCAGCATTGCCAGGGAAAGCCGCACCATAGTGCGTGCGCGTTTCATCAAAACTAATGGGGTTCACCATGCACCCCATCCCGGAGGGACAACTTGCAGCACCATTTATATAAGTATTCTGTGCAGTATCCCAATATGAGTAACCAAAAGTCTTAGCAGTCTGTCGGGATTCCCGCGTATGGGTGTACACCGTGAACTTATTCGTATCCGAAGCATCAGGGTGCAAGCGCACTCGAACGCTCCACACTGTTTGACACCATTCGCCAATAGTGGTGCATTGCTTGGTTTCTCCGTTTGCGTCGGTGGCATAAATTTTGTCTTTGTAGCCATTGCTTACACCGCATGCCACAAATTTAGCTTCAGCTTTACTGTTGGCCGGAATCAAGTAATCTAAATCGGAATAAAAGCCACATCCACTGCTAGGCATAGGATTGTAAGAATCTGTGAAAAAACTTCGATTTTGGATATAGGGCGCGCTATCATTTTTGATGATGTCGTTCCAAAACCGTACCGCTTGATAGGCTATCTTCAATGCTTCAGCATTGCTACCAGCCATAGGTGCAGTGCGGTTCTTCATGTCATTTGCCACTGCTTGCAGCTCCGTCTGTAACGACAGGTCGCTGGCGCCCAATGCAGTGACGTTGCTGCGCAGTGTGCTCATGAAGGTTTTGGCCAGATCCAGGGCTGGGGCCGGAGGCACGACCACACTGGCGGGGCCAATATTCATCCAAAAACCGTCAGTAGCTGAGGGGGCTGTGCTAAACGCAAGGTATCCCTTGCCCGTGATGTAGCTTGCCAGGGCCGTTCCACCCTGTGCCTCTAGTGCGGGAGCAAAGAACTTCCACTTCGACGTTGGCGCATCCCAAGCCCATACAGTGACTATCGATTTGCCGGCTGCATTGAGACTGCTGCTCAACCCTGTATTGAGTTGTGAAGGGTTCTTGTTGTCGGCACTACCCATTAAGTTCCACCCCTGATTCAAGTCACTCGCAACCAGCGTTACGGCTGGAGCGCCGGGTACTGGAGGTGCTGCCATAGGGTCAGTCAATGTCGCAGCGGTTACTGCATTGACCCAGAAGCCTTCCTTGGGTGCAATGCTAGTCAATACATCATAACCCTTGCTTTGCGCATATGCCACCAAAGCGTCTGGTGCCATTGAAGGGGCGTAAAAAGCCCATTTATTTCCAACCTTGTTCCACTTCCACACGGTGGTAATTTTTGCCTGGTCGTTCAATCTGGCAGCCACATCGATTGCCGTCGAATCACCGTTACCCACCAGA
>NZ_JAUYQD010000021.1 GCF_030697375.1 Rhodoferax sp.
GTGAGAGCCCCCTCGGGGGGCAGCGCAGTACACGCAGTGACAAGCGTGGGGGCCATGAACGCCGCCGGGCCGTCCCAAGGCGTGAGAGCCCCCTCGGGGGGCAGCGCAGTACACGCAGTGACAAGCGTGGGGGCCAGTCGCTGTGCTTTGATCATGGCGGGCGGCACGGGCGGGCATATTTTCCCGGGATTGGCCGTGGCCCAGGCCCTGCGCGACAAGGGCTGGCGCGTGCACTGGCTGGGCGCGCCCAACAGCATGGAAAGCCGCTTGGTGCCGCAGCGCGGCTTTGTGCTGGAAACGGTGGACTTTTCCGGGGTGCGCGGCAAGGGTTTGAAAACCTTGGTCCTTTTACCAGTGCGCCTGGCGCGTGCTTTTGTCCAAAGTGTCCAAGTGCTGCGCCGCGTTCAGCCCGACGTGGTGGTGGGTTTGGGCGGTTACATCACCTTTCCCGGCGGACTCATGGGGGTGTTGATGGGCAAGCCCCTGGTGCTGCACGAGCAAAACTCGGTGGCTGGGATGGCCAACAAAGTGCTGGCCCGGGTGGCGGCCCGCGTGTTTACCGCTTTCCCCAAGGTCATGGCCAAGGGCCAATGGGTGGGTAACCCTTTGCGCGGCGAATTTTTGACCCAGGCGGCCCCACAGACCCGGTTTGCGGGACGCAGCGGGCCCTTGCGGGTGCTGGTGGTGGGCGGAAGTTTGGGGGCACGGGCGCTCAATACCGTGGTGCCACAAGCGCTGGCCTTGATTCCCGCGGCCCAGCGTCCGGTGGTTACCCACCAAAGTGGCGAAAAACAAATCGACGAACTGCGCGCCAACTACGCCAGTGCCGGGGTGCAGGCGGAATTGACGCCCTTTATCCAGGACACGGCCCAGGCCTTTGCCGATGCCGACTTGGTGATCTGCCGCGCCGGCGCCAGTACCGTGACCGAGTTGGCCGCCGTGGGCGCCGCCGCCGTGTTGGTGCCCTTTCCTGCGGCGGTGGATGACCACCAGACCCACAACGCCCGTTTCCTGGTGGACCAGGGGGCCGGTTGGTTGTTGCCACAAACCGACATGACGCCTGCAGCGCTGGCAGATTTGCTACAAAAAACAGAGCGCTCTGCGCTTGTGCTACGTGCCGTAGAGGCCAAAAAGATGCAACAAATCCACGCCACCGACGCGGTGGTGGCGGCCTGCGAGGAACTTGCCCAATGAAGGACCTGGTGTGAAACACGCAATCAAACATATCCATTTTGTCGGCATCGGTGGCTCCGGCATGTCCGGTATTGCCGAGGTGCTGAACAACCTGGGCTACACCATCTCGGGCTCCGACCTGTCCGACAGCGCCACCCTCAAGCGCCTGGCGTCCTTGGGTATTCAGACCTATGTGGGTCATGCCCCCGCCCATGTGGCTGGCGCCGATGCGGTGGTCACCTCCACTGCGGTGCACGCCGACAACCCCGAGGTGGTGCGGGCACGCGAAATGCATATTCCCATCGTGCCGCGCGCCCTGATGCTGGCCGAGTTGATGCGCCTGAAGCAGGGCATCGCCATCGCTGGCACCCACGGCAAAACCACCACCACCAGCCTGGTCGCCAGTGTGCTGGCCGAAGCCGGCCTGGACCCCACGTTTGTGATTGGTGGGCGCCTCAACAGCGCCGGGGCCAATGCCCGCCTGGGCAGCGGCGACTACATCGTGGTGGAAGCCGACGAGTCGGATGCGTCGTTTTTGAACCTGCTGCCGGTCATGGCCGTGGTGACCAATATCGACGCCGACCACATGGAAACCTATGGCCACGATTTCGGTCGCCTCAAGACGGCCTTTGTCGATTTTCTGCACCGCATGCCCTTTTATGGAACGGCGATTTTGTGCACCGATGACGCCGCCGTGCGCGACATCGTGGAGCAGGTGACCTGCCCGATCACCAGCTACGGCTTCAATGCCGAAGCCCAGGTGCGCGCCGTCAATGTGCGTGCCGTGGACGGCCAAATGCACTTCACCGTGCAGCGCCGCAATGGGGTGGTGTTGCCGGACCTGGAGGTGGTCTTGAACCTGCCCGGTCTGCACAACGTGCTCAACGCCTTGTCGGCCATCGCCGTGGCGGTGGAGCTCAATATTGCCGACGCGGCCGTGTGCAAGGCGCTGGCGGAGTTCAAAGGCGTGGGCCGGCGCTTCCAGCGTTATGGCGACCTGCCTTTGCCCACGGGCGGAACGGTCACGGTGATCGACGACTACGGCCACCACCCCGTGGAGATGGCGGCGACCCTGGCCGCCGCACGCGGCGCCTTTCCGGGGCGCCGGCTGGTGCTGGCGTTTCAACCCCACCGCTTCACCCGCACGCGGGACTGTTTTGAAGATTTCGTCAAAGTCATTGGCCATGCCGACTCGGTGTTGCTGGGCGAGGTCTATGCCGCTGGCGAACCTCCCATCGTGGCGGCGGACGGCCGTGCCTTGGCCCGTGCCCTGCGCATTGCGGGCAAGGTCGAGCCGATTTTTGTGGACGACATCGCCGCCATGCCCCAGGCCGCCGTGGACAACGCCAAAGACGGCGATGTCTTGTTGTGCATGGGCGCGGGGTCGATCGGTGCCGTGCCGGCGAAAATAGTCGATTTGCTACAAAAAACAGAGCTGCTTACGCAGGAAGGACGGGGGCTATGAGCCAATTAGGCAATGAAACAATGGACCCTGTCGCCGTGGCCCAAGGCGCAACCTTCGGGAAGGTGGCCGTGCTGATGGGCGGGGCTTCGGCCGAACGTGAAGTGTCCTTGATGTCCGGTGCCGGCGTCTTGAAGGCCTTGCTCTCCAAGGGCGTGGACGCCCATGCTTTTGACCCCTCGCAGCGTGACCTGGGCGACCTGAAGAAAGAAGGGTTTGCCCGCTGTTTCATCGCTTTGCATGGCCGCTTTGGTGAAGACGGCACAGTGCAGGGCGCGCTGGAACTGATGGGCATTCCCTACACCGGCTCCGGGGTCATGGCCTCCGCCATTTCTATGGACAAGGTCATGACCAAACGCATCTGGCGTTTTGAGGGCCTGTCCACCCCGGCCTGGAGCCAGGTCAGCAGCGCCGCACAAACCCGCGCCGCTTTTGCCGAGTTGGGCGCGCCCATGATCGTCAAGCCCGCCAGAGAGGGCTCCACGATCGGACTGACCAAGGTGACGGCGCTGGACCAATGCGACGCCGCCTATGCCCTGGCCGCCCAGCACGATGCCCAGGTGCTGTGTGAACAGTTCATCGCCGGTGACGAGGTCACCTGCCCGGTGCTGGGGGCCGCCAACGACCCCCATGCATTGCCTTTGATCCGCATCGTGGCACCCGACGGCAACTACGACTACCAAAACAAATACTTCACCGACACCACGCAATACCTGGTGCCCGCCGGGCTGCCGCACGGTGAGGAAGAGGCCATAGCCGCCATGGTGCGCAAGGCCTACCAGGTGCTCGGATGCCGGGGCTGGGCGCGGGCCGACGTGATGATCGATGCGCGCACCCGCCAACCGTATCTGCTGGAGATCAACACCTCGCCCGGCATGACCGGGCACTCGCTGGTGCCGATGTCGGCCCGGGCGGCAGGCATCAGCTACGAAGACCTGTGTGTGCGCCTATTGCAAAGTGCCGCCACGGACGCCGGAGGCGCTGCGTGAACCCTGCGGTGGCCACCCCTTTGGACGTGAAACTGATGAACATGACTGCCATGGTCTTGTTGCTGACGTTTGCCGTCCTGGGCCTGGTCGCCGCCGTGCGCTGGACTTCGCGTCTGCCTGCTTTTGACATCCAGGCCATTTCGGTGGACGGGCAGGTCACGCACAACAATGCGCTCACCCTGCGCGCCAATGTGGCGTCACGCATGTCCGGGACCTTCTTTACGGTGGACCTGGCCCGTGTGCGTGCCGCCTTCGAGGCCGCACCTTGGGTGCGCCGTGCCGTGGTGCGGCGGCAGTTTCCCAACCGGCTGCAAGTGGTGTTGCAGGAACACCAGGCGGTGGCCTATTGGGGGGGGGACAGCGAGTCGCGGCTGATCAACAGCTATGGCGAAGTGTTTGAAGCCAATGTGGGCGAGGTGGAGCAAGACCCATTGCCGCGCTTGAACGGCCCCGACGGACAGGGCGCTGAGGTGCTGGCCATGTACCGCGCACTGGCGCCTTTGTTCGGGCAAATGGAACTGACGCTGGACCAGTTCGAGATCTCGGGGCGGGGCAGCTGGCGTGCGCGTCTGGACACCGGAGCCGCCATTGAACTGGGACGTGGCACGCAGGACGAAATCACCGCCCGGGTCCAGAGATTCCTCAAGACATTGACCCAGGTGGCGGCCCGCTACGGGCGCCATGCCAATTCAGTGGAATCGGCCGATTTGCGGCATGAGAACGGGTATGCCATCCGGCTGCGGGGCGTCAGCACGCTGGCGGCAGATGGTCCAAAGAAGTAGCGCAGAAAAATACAGCAGGTACGCATATGGCAAAAGAATACAAAGATTTGGTGGTCGGGCTGGACATCGGTACCGCCAAAGTCATGGTGGTGGTGGCCGAAGTCATGCCCGGGGGTGAACTCAAGCTGGCCGGCCTGGGCGTGGCGCCCAGCAACGGCATCAAGCGCGGTGTGGTGGTCAACATCGACGCCACGGTGCAAAGCATCCAACAGGCGCTGAAAGAGGCCGAGCTGATGGCCGACTGCAAGATCACCCGGGTCTACACCGGCATCACCGGCAGCCACATCCGTGGTATCAACTCCAGCGGCATGGTGGCGATCAAGGACCGGGAAGTCACGGCGGCCGACGTGGCCCGGGTGGTGGAAACCGCCAAGGCCATCAATATCTCGACCGACCAGCGCCTCTTGCTGGTGGAGCCGCAGGAATTCATCATCGACGGACAGGACGTCAAAGAGCCGATCGGCATGAGTGGCATTCGCCTGGAAGCCAAGGTGCACATCGTTACCGGGGCACAAAGCGCGGCGGAGAACATCATCAAATGTGTGCGCCGTTGCGGCCTGGAGGTGGACCAGTTGATGCTCAACCCCCTGGCGTCCAGCCTGTCGGTGTTGACCCAGGATGAGCGTGAACTGGGCGTGGCCCTGGTGGACATTGGCGCCGGCACCACCGACGTGGCGATTTTTACCAACGGCGCCATCCGCCACACCGCCGTCATTCCGATTGCCGGAGACCTGATCACCAGCGACATTGCGATGGCCTTGCGCACGCCGACCAAAGATGCGGAAGAGATCAAGGTCGAAAGCGGCCATGCCAAACAAATGCTGGTGGACCCCGAAATTCAGGTGGAAGTGCCCGGACTGGGCGACCGGGGCCCGCGTATGCTGAGCCGCCAGGCCCTGGCGGGCGTGATTGAGCCGCGCATCGAGGAAATTTACTCCCTGGTGAACCAGGTGATGCGGGAGTCGGGTTATGAAGAGGTGCTGTCCTCCGGCATTGTGCTGACCGGCGGCAGCTGCATCATGCCGGGCATGGTTGAACTGGGGGAGGACATCTTCCTCAAACCGGTGCGCCGCGGCATTCCCAAATACTCCAGCGCGCTGGCCGACATGGTGGCCCAGCCGCGTGCCGCCACCGTGATGGGCTTGCTGGAAGAGGCCCGTATGGCCCGCATGCGCGGCTACAAAGTGGCGCAGAAAAACGGGTCTGTGAAAACAGCGTTCAGCCAGGTCAAAGACTGGTTTGTGGGGAATTTTTGATGACACGCACCGCACCTGAAGGAGCCCGCGTAGGGACAACGTCGCTCTGGTTTGCGCGGGGCAGCCACCAATGGCGAATGCGATGCGTGGGCCCGCCTGCATAGAGGGAGGCCGAAAAAATTGAATACGACAGTGCATCCAAATTTAAATTGAAACCTCAGGAGTAATACATGGCTATCGAATTATTTGAAGAAGAAACCTTTAACCAAGGCACCCAAATCAAGGTGATTGGGGTGGGCGGCGGCGGCGGCAATGCCGTGGAGCACATGATCAACACGGCGGTGGGTGGCGTGGAATTCATCTGCGCCAATACCGATGCACAGGCGCTGAGCCGCAGCACGGCCCACAAGACCATTCAGTTGGGGGGCACGGGCCTGGGCGCGGGCAGCAAACCCGACAAGGGCCGCGAAGCCGCGTGTCTGGCCGAAGCCGATATCCGTGCCGCCATCGACGGCGCGCACATGCTCTTCATCACCGCCGGCATGGGTGGTGGCACTGGCACTGGTGCGGCCCCCGTGATTGCGCGGATTGCCAAGGAAATGGGCATTCTGACCGTGGGCGTGGTGACCAAGCCCTTTGAGTTTGAAGGCGGTCGCCGCATGGTCAACGCCGACGGTGGTCTGGCGGAACTCGAATCCAATGTGGATTCGCTGATCGTGGTGCTCAATGAGAAATTGCTTGAAGTCTTGGGTGATGACGTCACCCAGGACCAGGCGTTTGCGCAGGCCAATGACGTGTTGAAAAACGCCGTGGGCGGCATCGCTGAAATCATCAATGTGCCTGGCCATGTGAACGTCGACTTTGAAGACGTGCGCACCGTCATGGGTGAACCCGGCAAGGCCATGATGGGCACCGCCGTGGCCAATGGCCCGGACCGCGCCCGCATCGCCGCCGAGCAAGCGGTGGCCTGCCCGCTGCTGGAAGGGATTGACCTGTCGGGCGCCAAGGGCGTGCTGGTGCTGATCACCGCAGCCAAGGGCTCGCTCAAGTTGAGTGAGTCCAAGCTGGCGATGAACACCATTCGTGCCTATGCGTCCCCCGATGCCCATGTCATCTACGGAACCGCGTACGACGACAGCTTGCTCGATGAGATTCGCGTGACCGTGGTGGCCACCGGCCTGAGCCGCCAGGGTGCACGCCGTGTCGCGCCTCCGCTGCAGGTGCTGCGCACCGGAACGGACAACGTGCCGTTTACCGTGCCCACCCTCAATACGGTGGCCAGCCCCGTGGGAGCGGCCAGTGTGATGGGAGTCGGTGTGGCCCAGCCCGATTACGGCAGCATGGGAACCCCGGCCGTGTGGCGTGGTCGTACGTCCGCGGCCGCCCGCGTCGATGCGCTCTCCAGCGGTGGCATGGACGACTACGAAATCCCGGCTTTCCTGCGCAAGCAAGCTGACTGAATGGGGCACACCCCCCGGCTTCGCGCACTGTGTGTCGCTACGCTCTCCCCCTTGCAGGGGGCAACACCTGTGGCCCGGCGTAGCCGGTTCCACGGTGTTCCTGGCAGGAGGCACGTGCTTCGGAGGTTTTGTGCGTTACTTTTACAATAGACCCGTGCTGAAACAACGAACCCTCAAATCCCTCACCCGCGCCGTCGGCGTGGGGCTGCACAGCGGTCAACGTGTAGAGATCACGCTGCGCCCGGCGGCGCCGGATACGGGCATCGTGTTTCGCCGGGTGGATTTGCCCGAGGCCATCGACATCCCGGTGTCCGCCCATGCGGTGACGGATACCCGCCTGGCGTCCACCCTGTCCAGTGGCAATGCCAAGGTGCACACGGTAGAGCACCTGATGTCGGCCTGTGCCGGGCTCGGCGTGGACAACCTGTATGTGGATATCACGGCCGAAGAGGTGCCTATTCTGGATGGCTCGGCGGCGTCCTTTGTGTATTTGCTGCAAAGCGCCGGCATTGTGCTGCAAGACGCGCCCCGGCGGTTCATCCGCCTGACCCGCCCGGTGGAAGTGCGAGAGGGCGCTGGAGCCTCCGAGAAATGGGCCCGCCTGGAGCCCTACCACGGCTACAAACTTAAGTTTGAGATCGATTTCAACCACCCTGCGGTGGATTCCACCGGCCAGCGCGTGGAGTTTGATTTGAGCACGGGGTCCTATTCGCGCGACATCGCCCGTGCGCGCACCTTCGGTTTTACCAAAGATGTGGAAATGATGCGTGCCAATGGCCTGGCGCTGGGCGGCGGGCTGGACAATGCCATCGTGATGGACGACTACAAGGTCTTGAATTCCGACGGTCTGCGCTACGACGACGAGTTTGTCAAACACAAAATCCTTGACGCCATGGGGGACCTCTACGTCGTCGGCAAACCGCTGCTGGCCAGCTACAGTGCGTTCCGCTCTGGTCACGCCATGAACAACAAGCTCCTGCGCGAGTTGTTGCTGCAACAGGATGCCTGGGAGGTGGTGACTTTCGAAGACGAGAAACTGGCCCCGGCGGGTTTCGCCCAGTTGGCGCGGGCCTGGTAGTCCATCGACCGACCTGGTGCACCCATGCTGTTGTTCCGCTGGCTCATTCTCTTGCTTCTCTTGGGCGCAGCCGTGTCCTTTGCGTTTTATGCCGGAACCGGGGAGCCGCGCTTCAAGCGGTTTGGGCTGCTCACGCTCAAGTGGACGGTGCTCTCGGCGCTGGGGTTTTTTGTGGTGCTGATTTTGGAGCGGATTGCCTGAGCTGAGGCGAGCGCGAGTATCCCTCCACCGGACTTTGATATAGACCAACAGGTCGACAAACCCGAGCACATCGGAGACACTCGGGCTCATAAAAAAGAGTAAAAAACGGCGGGGAGTGCACAACTTCCTCCGTCACCAGGGAGGCTTTTCGGTGCAATACGACGCAATCATCATTGGCGGTGGTCCTTCGGGGCTCGCTCTGGCTTCTGAACTTTCGCGCACCCGGCGCGTGCTGGTGGTCGAAAAAGGGGTTGCGGGTAACACCAACCGCAGTTGGTTTGTGCCGCTCGATGCGGTGGACGAGTTGATCCAGCCCTACACCTACGGCGGTGTCACGCGTTTTCTGGCCAATACCTGTTCGGGCGCCAAAACGCAGTGGAACGCCCGTTTGTTCCCACGTTATCCCTATATCAACGAAAAGCAGTTGCTGCCCCATTGGGTCGCCACAGTGCGTGCCAACGGTTCCGAGGTACTGGACCAGTGTGCGTACCGTTCACATACGGTCGATGCCCACGGCGTCAGCGTCGACACTGCGCGTGGCCAATTCCGGGCCCGGCTGATGATTGACTGCAGCGGCTACGATTCCACGATCGCCAAGCAGTACGGTATCCGCCGCGCGGGTTACTACTGGTGGTCGGTTTTTGGCGCCATCGGCGACCATCCCGACGGGCTGGGCGGCATGCAGGTGGGGGATTACATGTTGTGGCAGACCTTTGCAGACACTACAGCGCACGCCGATGCCTCGCTGCAGCAGGGGCGCCCGGTGTTTGAATACGAAATCCTTGACGAACGCACCTCGTTCTCATTAATTCTTTATTTGCGCAAGGAGGTCATGGCCCGCGACGCCATGGAGCCTGTCTACAACCACATCATTCGCAAAGAAGCGTCCACGGCGGCGTTCCATGGCATGCATGTGAAGGAACTCAAGTACGGCTGGTACCCATCGGCCAGCATCGCGCAGGAGTTGGCCCGCGAGCGCGTTATCTTTGCGGGGGATGCCGGCTGCTGGACCACACCCTGTGGCTGGGGGATGTCTTTCATTCTCAGCAACTACCGCAGTTTTGCCGCGAAGTTGGAACAGGCGCTGCAAACCGACCGCCTGGGCCGTGCCGAGCTGGCGTCGATTCGGCATGTCCGCTGGCGTGAACGTGGCGAAATTGTCCTCAATGCGCTGATGACGCACTTTCTGTCGAATGCGCCAGCGCCGCTGTTGGATCGCTACATCAACCTGTTTAACGAAAACCATCCAGGACATATCGACCCGATCTATTGTGAAAAGGTCTATACCCTGGAGATCACCGCTGCTGAGACGCGTACTGTCCTGCAAGCCATGCTCAAGGAGTTTCATCTGAAGGAGTTGTTCTGTGTCTTGCCCTTGTCGGATTACGCCTTGCTGGTGGAAGAGGCCGCCTATTTCGTCAGCCAATCCGTGATTGACGAGGTGCGCCACCTGCTTCACCTGGGTGACGATACGCCCCAAGGCGGCAAGCGCAAACCGGGTTTCGACTTCGTGTGAGCCCCCATGGAGTCCCCGCCATAGGCAATACCCTGAAAAACCGTCTGGACCAGTGGGTCGTCTGGTTTACACCGCGCAGCGCCAAAGCCAATGAGCGGCAGCATTCTGCCAACCGTTTGCTGGTCTACATTTGCCTGATTACCGCGGCATTTTCACTGCTGTACGTGGCCACCTCGCTGGCCATCGGGTTCGATATCGGCGCGGTGCTGATGCTGGTTTGCTTTGCCCTGTTTTGGCCCATCCTGTTTCACTTTCGGGCCCGGGGGTGCTTTCGCTGGAGTGCCAATTTGTACTTGGCCAACTGTTTCTTTGTCGCCATCCTCGGCTGCAGCTTCTTTACCGGGGGCCTGTATTCCCCGGTCTTGCCCTGGTTCACGCTGGTTCCCGTGGCCACGGTGTTGTTGCTGGGCTTTGGTGCGGACGCATGGCGTTGGTTTTTACTGTGCTGCACGGTCACTCTGGTATACGGGCTGGCCGGTATGCTGGGTTTTCAGTTTCCGGAACTCTACCGCTTGGAATTTGCCAATTTTTTCAGCACCATTTGCACCACCGGCTTGGTGATGATCCTGTTCTTCATCGCCCTGACGTTTGACCACAATCGCAATTTGGTCATGGAGAAAATCCTGGAACAAAACGGCGCGCTGAAGCTGGCACGCAGACAGGCCGAGGCTGCGTCCCGGGCCAAAAGCGACTTCCTGGCCAATATGAGCCATGAGATCCGCACCCCCATGAACGGTGTGGTCGGGATGGTGGATATTCTGCAAGAGACGCAGCTTGCACCCGATCAGCACCGCATGCTCGACACGATCCATGACTCGTCGCTGGCCTTGCTGCACATTCTCAATGACATTCTGGACTACTCCAAGATGGAAGCAGGAAAACTGGCCATGGAGAGTTTGCCAACCCACCTGCGGGATGCGGTGGAGAGTGCCGCGCAGCTGATGAGCACCAGTTCGGCGGCCAAGGCGGTCGAACTCTCGGTGTTTGTGTCGCCTGAACTGCCGATGTGGGTCTACAGCGATCCGACTCGGCTGCGCCAGGTGTTGCTTAACCTGGTGGGCAATGCGATCAAATTTACCGGAGACGGGTCTGACCGCGTCGGTCGGGTGACCCTGCTGGTGCAGCCCTGCTCCCAAGCCGATGGTCGGCCTGGCATTGAGTTGCAGGTGATCGACAATGGCATCGGGATCAGTGCACAGGAGATGGGCAAACTGTTTCAGCCCTTCAGCCAGGCAGACGAAAGTACGGCGCGCAAATTTGGTGGCGCCGGACTGGGCCTGAGCATCACCTGGCGTCTGGTTGAGTTGTTGCAGGGGCAGATCCGGGTGCAAAGCACCCCCGGCGAGGGCTCGGTGTTCACCGTAGTGCTGCCCTTGCAGGTGGCGCCCGCTGGCCGACCCATGCCGGTTGAACCCCGTTTGGACGGGGTGCATGTGGTGGGGGTGACCCACGATGCAGAGGGCGGGGGTTTTTTTCGTGCCTATTGCGTGGCGGCAGGTGCCCGCGCCACAGTGGTCACCGATCTGGTGTCCGCCCGTGCGGCGCTTCAAAAATCGCTGCAGTCGGGGGGAACCACAGTTCTCGCCTTGGGGCTGGCCGTTACCGAGCCCGCCAGCGGCCTTGGCCTGCCCTCGGGGATCGGTGTGATCCGCTTTGCCAGGCGCAGCGATCACACGGCTTTTGGCAACGAGGTCACTGTCCCCGCGCGCCCCATGTGTTACGCCGACCTGGTACGGGCGCTGGCTTTGGTGAGTGGTCGATTGAACGCGCCTGATGGGCTGGGCCAGCCCGGGCGCGGTGAGCACCGCCGTTCCCAACGGGTCACCCCCCCCAGCGCGCAGCAGGCCGAGGCCGCGCAGCAATTGATTTTGTTGGCCGAGGACAACGAGACCAACCGCGAGGTGGTGCAGGAGCAGCTGCGTCTGCTGGGGTATGCGGTGGAGGTTGCCGCCGATGGTGCCGCGGCCTTGCAAATGTGGCGCGATGGACTGAGGGCGGAAAGCGCAGGCTCTACGGGCCGGTATGCCTTGCTGCTGACCGACTGCCATATGCCCAATCTGGATGGTTTTGAGTTGACAGCCGCTATTCGCAGGGCAGAGCCCGAAGGTACACGCCTGCCGATCATTGCCGTGACCGCCAATGCCATGCAGGGCGAGGCCGAACGCTGCTGCCAGCGTGGCATGGACGACTACCTGTCCAAGCCCCTGCGTTTGAACGAACTGGCACCGATGCTGGCCAAGTGGCTTCCGCTGTTGACGCAACCTGATGGAAGTACGCAAGCTGCCCCTCTTCCCCCGGAAGAGAGCCGGGCCGAAGGCTCTGCAGAAGTCGCTGTGTGGGATGCCAACGCCTTGACAGAATTGGTTGGCAACAATCCGGCCTTGCACCGGCGCCTGGTACAGAAATTTCTGCTGAATGCGCAGACACAAGTACGTGAGATCCAGGCTGCAGCCCTAGCAGGCGATCTCCCCACCCTGGCCGGCCTGGCGCACACCCTGAAGTCGGCGGCCCGCAGCGTCGGGGCCATGGCGCTAGGGTCCCTGTGCCAGTCGCTGGAGACGGCGGGCCGGTCCAACGATGGTTGGGCCTGCAATACGCTGGCGCCTCGGGCAGAGGTGGCTTTGTTGGCCGTCATGCAAATGACAAGTGCGCTGGTGACGCCCACTTCTAGTCTGGTTGGAGGATCTGAAGTGATCCCCGCCAAATACGCATGAATCGCTTAACGCGTTTTTGTCTCTGGATTGGACCGAAGGGTGCGGCTGAGCAAAATGACGGGGGCCAAACCGACCAGCACCAAAGCCAGTGATGGCAAGGCGGCCTCGCCCAGCCGTTCGTCGCGTGCGAGTTGGTAGGCCACGACCGCCAAGGTGTCGCTATTGAAGGGGCGCAGCACCAGCGTAGCGGGGAGTTCTTTCATGACGTCAACCAACACCAGCAAACCGGCAGCCGCCAAACTCCGATGCAGCAAAGGCCAATGCACCCGCACCAGCAGGCCTGCACCGGTGACACCCAGCATGCGGGCAGAGTCATCCATACTGGTGGGAACCCGGGCATAGCCGCTTTGGATGGTTTGCAGGGCCACGGCACAAAACCGCACCAAATAGGCCCACACCAGGCCCAGCGCTGTTGCGGTAATCCAGTAGCCGACACTGGTTTGTGGAAAGGCAGCCTGCAGCCAGCCCACGGGCAATAACAGCCCAACGACGATTACCGCACCGGGGATGGCATAACCCAGCGCGGCAATCTGTACCACACCGCGGGTGAGCCGGTCTGCATGCGTACGCACAGCAAAGGCGAGCAGGACGGCGACGCTGCATGCCAGCGCCGCGGTCCCCAGGGCCAGTGTCAAACTGTGGATGGACCACCGCAAAAAGGAGTCCCAAGGCAACACCGACCAGTCCGCCACCAAGGGGCGCAGCATAAATGCCATGGGCAATACAAATCCTGCCAACACGGGCAGGCTGCAAAGTGCCCAAGCCGCGACCGCTGCGCCACTTTTGAGCACCACGGGTTGAGATTCGCCGCTGTTGTGTCCAGAGCCGCTTTTGCTGCTGGAGAAGCGCAAACGCCGCTGTGCCCATTGCTCAGTTTTCAATAGCAGCAAGACCACCAAAAGGAGCAAGGTGGCCAATTGGGCTGCCGCCAAGCTGTTGTCCATGGCCAGCCAGGCCTTGTAGATGCCAGCGGTAAAGGTCTGAATGCCGAAGTAGCTGCTCACGCCGAAATCGGCCAGGGTTTCCATCAAAGCGAGTGAAACGCCGGCCGTGATGGCAGGCCGTGCCAGGGGCAGGGCAATCGTATAAAGACGCCGGGGTAAGGGTGCCCCCAACAGACGTGCGGCTTCCATCAGCTGTGTGGCACGTTCGGCCAGCGCGGCACGGGCCAGTACATAGACATAGGGATAGAGCGCAAACACGAACACCCAAGCGGCACCGCCCAGATTGCGTACTTCTGGAAACACTCGGCCCTCCACGCCGGTGAATGCGCGCACACTCATTTGCAAGGGCCCACTGTATTGCAGGAAGTCGGTGTAGGCATAGGCCACCACGTAAGCGGGCACGGCCAGCGGCAGCAGCAGCGCCCACTCGAATGTTTTCCGTCCGGGGAAGTCAAACAGACTTACCGCCGCTGCAGCCCCTCCTCCGACCAGCGCCACACCGAGCCCGACCATCAGGCACAGGAGCAAAGAGCTCAGTGCGTAGTCGGGCAGCACGGTTTGCGCCATGGCCACCATGATTTGCTGGCTCGCCGCGTCCCATCGAATCCAGGAAGCAAGAACGCTCAGCACGGGAAGTGACAACACCAAGGCCAATAGCAGCAGGAGAAATCTGAAAAATAAGCGCAAAAGTAGGACGGGGTAGTGGGTGGGGAATTTCGGGATGAATGAGAATTGTAGGTATTTACAATTCCCTTCATGCTTCTCAATATCTCGCGCCTTTGCATTCAGTATCCGGGACGGGCAAACCCGGCTGTGACAAATGTATCGTTGGGTTTGCGCGCCGGCGATTTGGGCGTGTTGATTGGCCCGTCTGGCTGTGGGAAAACCACCTTGTTGCGCGCGGTGGCGGGCCTTGAGCGTGCGGCAGGGGGGACCATTCATCTGGGGGGCGAGTTGGTGAGCAGCGCCGCTGTGCACCTGATGCCAGAAAATCGGCGCATTGGAATGGTGTTTCAGGATTACGCGCTTTTTCCGCACCTGGATGTGGGACGCAATGTCGGTTTTGGTATCCACCGTCTCCCTGTACAGGAGCGTGAAGCCCGCGTTTCTGAAGTGTTGAATCTGGTGGGTTTGCTGGAAAGCCGCCACCGTTATCCCCATGAATTGTCCGGCGGACAGCAACAGCGTGTTGCGCTGGCGCGCGCTTTGGCACCGCGCCCGCGGTTGTTACTGCTGGATGAACCGTTTTCCAGTCTGGATGTGGAGTTGCGGGAGCGGCTTTCGCATGAGTTGCGTGCCATTTTGAAAGCCGCGCAAGCCACAGCTTTGTTTGTCACGCACGACCAGTTTGAAGCCTTTGCCATGGGGGATGTGATTGGTGTGATGCACGAGGGCAGCCTGCAGCAGTGGGACGATGCCTACAGCCTGTACCACCGGCCATCCACGCGTTTTGTCGCCGAATTTATTGGCCATGGTGTGTTTGCACCGGCCACCATCAGCCAACATGGCGGGTCGGTGGTCGTGCAGACTGCGTTGGGGGACCTGGTCAATGTGCAGGAGTGCCCACTGCCCAGTGCCTATCCGAACGGTGTTTGTGACATTCTTTTACGCGCCGATGACATCGTTCACGATGACACGGCCCCCGTGAAGGCTGAGGTGATGCGAAAAGCGTTTCGCGGTTCGGAGTTTCTCTACACCTTGCGCCTGCGGGATGGCCAGATCCTGTTGGCCCATGTTCCCAGCCACCATGACCACCGAATCGGGGAATGGATTGGCATCCGGGCCGAGGTGGACCATTTGGTGACATTTGCACCCAAGTGAGAGGGTATGGTGTTGTGTAATGCAATTGAGAGTAATTCGTATTTGCGTGGTATAGTTTCCTTATCTTTCAACTTTCACGACCATGACCATGCTTAATAAGTGGATTACCGTTGCCGCTTTGCCCGTAGTGCTTGCCAGCAGCGGCGCCTTTGCCCAGGAGCAGGTGCTCAACCTCTATTCGGCCCGCCACTACTCAACGGATGAAGCGCTCTACAGCAACTTCACGAAAATTACCGGTATCAAGATCAATCGCGTTGACGCAGATGACGCGGGCATTCTGGCGCGCCTAAAGGCTGAAGGTAGCGCTTCCCCTGCGGATGTGATCCTGCTGGTGGACGCGTCCCGCCTGCACAAAGCAGAAGTCGAAGGGTTGTTCCATCCTGTTAAATCAAAGACGCTGGAAGATGCGATACCCGCACAGTACCGCGCCAAAGGGGGACCTGATGGCTCCGCCTGGTTTGGCTACTCCACCCGTGCGCGCGTTATCGTGTATGACAAAGCCAAGGTCAAGCGTGCCGATGTGGACAGCTACGAAGAATTGGGAGATCCCAAAAACATGGGCAAACTTTGCATTCGCTCGGGCTCACATCCTTACAACCTGAGCCTTTTCGGTGCGGTTGCGGAACATATGGGGCCAGAGAAAACTGAAGAATGGCTCAAGGGCTTGGTTGCCAACATGGCACGCGCCCCCAAAGGCGGTGACACGGACCAGATCAAGGGCGTCGCCTCCGGGGAGTGCGGCATTGCCGTCACCAATACCTACTACATGGCGCGCATTTTGCGGTCCTCCAAGCCGGATGACCAAGCCATTGCAGACAAAGTGGGCGTGGTGTTTCCGAACCAGGATTCCTGGGGAACCCACCTGAACATCGCCGGTGGCGGCATGGCTAAGTATTCCAAGAACCAGACCAATGCCACCAAGTTTCTGGAATACCTGGCAAGCCCCCTGGCGCAAGACTATTTCGCCAACGGCAATAACGAATGGCCCACTGTCGCATCCGTGAAGGTGGCCAACCCGGCTTTGCAGCAGATGAGCGGTGGAAGCTTCAAGAGCGAAACCATTCCCATCAGCGTGATCGGTTCGAACCAGGTCAAGGTGCAACAAATGCTGGATCGGGTGGGTTTTAAGTAAAAAACGCCTCGGTTTTTTATGAGGTGCTTGGTGTTTGATCTTGATTTAGCACAAGAAAACACACAATCGCCCCTGCGGTAGTGCTTCAGAACTATGCCGGCCTGCATCGGGGTAGTTCTAAGTTGATGGCGAATCCGCCCTTTGGAGGATGGCGGCATGGAGAGGGACCGTCTAAAGTTGATTTAAGTCAACTTTAGACAAGAGATCTCCCACTATGCGCGTCGATCACCTGGACATGCAGCGGCATCTGTCCATCCTTCCCATGTTTCGCGAATTCTCCCAGCCTGAACGTGAAAACGTCGCGCAAGGTTGCAAGCTGGAACGCTACGGCCGGGGTGAGATGGTTTTTCGGGCCGGTGAGCCCTGTGAAGCCTTCCATTTTCTGGTTTTGGGCCAAGTCAAGCTCTACGTCACTTCGTCCACGGGTGTGGAAAAAGTGATTGAACTGATCGGCCCGGGTCAAAGCTTTGCGGAAGCCATGATGTTTCTGTCCAAGCCCTACATGATGAACGCCCAAACCTTGGGGGACTCCCTGCTCATGACCGTGAGCAAACAGTCCATAGTGAGCGAAATTGAGCGGGACCCACGGTTTTCCATGCACATGCTGTCTGGCATCTCGCGTGGAATGCACCGTCTGTTGCTGGATGTGGAAAGTTATTCCCTGCACAGCGCCATGCAGCGATTGATTGGCTACTTGCTCCGGGATGTTGAACTGGGCCAGACCGATGATTTTGGCGTCGTGACCGTGTCTTTGCCAGCCAGCAAGGCCACCATTGCATCACGGCTGTCGCTGACACCGGAGTACTTCTCACGCGTGCTGCACCAACTCGAAGCCGACCAGCTGATCGAAATCACCAAGCGTGAAATCCGCATTCTGAATGTGCGTGGGCTGGCCACCTACGGAACGCATTGAACGGCCGTACGCCACGCGGCACTGCGCCCAGCATCAGCGGCTGCGACCGGCCTTGTATTTCCCGCTGCCCGCACCACCCACGCCATCGGCCTGCGCCAACCGGGCCATGGCCTTGCCCGCGTGGGCGTGGGTGATGGCCAGGCCCAGCGCGTCGGCGGCGTCGCTGCCCGGCAAGCCGGACAAGGTCAGCAGGCGGCGCACCATTTCCTGGATTTGGGTCTTGTCGGCGCGGCCATACCCCACCACGGCCTGCTTCATCTGCAGGGCGGTGTATTCGGCCACCGGCAGATGGCTGGACACCAGCGCGGTGATGAGTGCCCCACGGGCCTGGCCCAGCAGCAGGGTGGACTGGGGGTTGACGTTGACAAAGACGATTTCTATGGACGCGCAATCCGGCTGGTAGCGTTGCACCACCTCGCCGATGCCGTCAAACAGCACTTTCAGGCGCGCCGGCAGGGCTTTGGTGTCCAGGTGCTGGGTGCTGATGGTGCCGCTGGCCACATAAGTCAGGTCGGCCCCGTACACATCCACCACACCAAAGCCGGTGGTGCGCAGCCCAGGATCAATGCCCAATATTCTCATGCTATCAATTTAGGAGCTGCTTGCGCAATGAATACGGGGGCTAGAGGTCAAAATGCCACTTAACCGAGTGGAAAAACACCGGTGCGGCAAAACACAGGGCGTCGATCCGGTCCAGCAGCCCGCCAGCGCCGGTGACCGACTTGACGTGTGCACCCCAGCTGGGGATGCCGCGGTCGCGCTTGAGTGCCTTCATGACCAAATGCCCCATGGACCCCGCCACACAGGCGATAAACGAAAACGCGAAGGCCGTACCCGGCACCCAGGGCGTAATGCCGGCCAACAGCGCGCCCAGCAGGCTGCCCGCGGCAATGCCCAGCCACCAGCTGGGCCAGTTGAAGCTTTGGCTGATGGCGGGCGCCACGGGTGGGCGCTGGAGCTTGCGTGAGGCCAGATGCTGGGTGACCATGCAGGTTTGCACCACCAGCACCAGAAAGAACACCATGAAGGCGTTCTGGTTGTCATAGCCTGGGAACTTCAGCAGCAGCAAGGCCGGCACATGGCTCATGCCGTAGATACACACCATGATGCCCCACTGCAATTTGGCGTTGCGTTCCAGAAAACGCAGGGGGTCATTGGCCAAGGCGCTGGCCAGTGGCAGCGCCAAAAAGGCATAAACCGGAATAAACACCGCAAACATGTCGAAATGTCCGCTGCCAATCAGCCAGTACTGCAGCGGCAAGACCACAAAAAACGCCAGTACCAGGCTGCGGTGGTCACCCCGGCGGGTGGGGGAGAGGGTGAGAAATTCCCGCAGGGCAAAAAACGACACCAGGCCAAACAGGGTCAGGGCCACCCAATCCCCGGTGACCCAGCCCACCCAAAAAATCAGCATCATTACCCAGCTGGTGCGAAGAACGCCGTCCACGCTTTTGAGGTTTTTTCGCAAGCGTTCGCCGTAGGCCTCGTCCGCGTGGTCGCGGACGGACAGGGCAAATACGGTCGCGCTGGCCAGCAACAAAAAGCCGAACACGATGACGAACAGCGCCCCAATTTGCTGGGTGGGGCTCAGGTTTTTCAGGGTGTAGTACATGGCATCTTTCTACACATCACGCAGGGCCATCACGGCTTCGCGCGCACGCTTTAGAAACGTCGCGCGGTCTTCGCCCTCTTCCAGCTGAATGGGGGCGCCAAAGGTCACCGAACACAGCACCGGCACCGGTACCACCTCGCCCTTGGGCAGTACATGCTGCACATTGTTGATCCACGCGGGCACCAGTACCGCGCTGGGAAACTTGGTTGCCAGGTTGTACAGCCCCGCCTTGAAGGCCTGCGGTTCCTCGGCGTGGCCCCGCGTGCCCTCGGGAAACAGGATGATGGAGTCGCCATTGGCCAGTGCCGCCAACAGGGGCTCCAAGGGGTCTTCGTCCGCGGTGCGGTCCCGCGAGACATAGATGACGTTGAACACTTCGGTGGTGAGCCACTGCTTGAATGGGGTCTTGGTCCAGTAGTCGCGTGCGGCAATGGCGCGGGTCACGCTGCGCAACTCCTGGGGCAGCGCCGCCCAGATCATCACCAGGTCGGCGTGGCTTTGGTGGTTGGCGAAATAGATGCGCTGCTCGGCTTTGGGTGGGCAACCGTGCCAGCGGGCCTGGGAGCCGGTGAGCACCCGGACCAAGCCCAGCAAGAACCACCCCATGAATTTGGCTAACATGCCGGTGATGATACAGACCCGCAGCCCACGCCAAAGCGTCGGCGGGGTGTTGGCCGGTCAGGGGAGCTGTGCATCCGGCATGCGACCCGTGATGACGCCAGCGCGGCCTGACAGGTAGGCGGAATAGGGGAGTTTTTCGAAATGGCGGGGCCGGGGCAGCATCACGGCCAGCCGCGCGGCCTCCAAGGCGCTGAGCCGGGCGGCGGGTTTGTGAAAGTAGTGCTGGGCCGCCGCCTCCGCGCCAAACACGCCTTCGCCCCATTCCACGTTATTGAGGTAGATCTCCAAAATGCGCTGTTTGCTCAAACACGCCTCCAGCACCAGGGTCAGTACAAACTCCTGGCCTTTGCGCAGCAGCGTGCGTTCACCGGAAAGCAACAGGTTTTTTGCCAATTGCTGGGTGATGGTGGAGCCCCCCACCACCTTGGGCGGACGTGGCTGTTTGGCGCTCAGGCGGGTGCTGGTGGGTGGTTTGCGGGCGGCGGCGCGTTGTTCCGCCTTGGTATTTTTCTCCCAGGCCTTTTCCAGTGCATCCCAGTCCACCCCATCGTGGTGGCTGAACCCATCGTCCTCGGAGGCGATGACCGCGCGTTTGAGGTGGTCCGAAATTTGCGGGTAGCTCACCCATTGCTGGCTCCAGCGCAAATCACCTTTCTCGGCAGTGATGCGCCACGCTTCGGAGCGCTGAAAGGTGGTGGACTGCGGTGCCAGCACCGCCATGCTGGCTATGCGGGCCACAAAAAAGAGCTGCAGCGCCAGCAGGGCCACCGCACACCAAGTGAGCCAACGCAGCAGGCCCTTCATTGCTGGGACGACACTTTGGCTTCCAGCGTTTCGTCACGGGTGAACTTGAAACGCGACACCACCACAATCTGGTCCGCCTGGCGGCGCATGGCTTTGCTGAAATGGCCAAAGGGTCCGGCCGTGCGGGCAATGGAGGCCGCCTGCCGGTCCAATGTGGGGTTGCCCGAACTCACCACCACTTCCGTGTTGACCACCCGGCCATCAAAGTTCACGGTCACGATCATGGTGAGTTCGCCATACAGTTTTTTGCCGCCTGATTGGGGAAAGTTGTCGGTGCCCCGGTCCTCAATGGCATGGCGCAGGCCGTCGTAGTACACGGCATAGACCTCTTCGCGTGTCGCGGGACTGATGTAGCGCTTCTTGGGGCGCGCGTTTTCTTTGTTAATGCGCCGCTCGATTTCGGCCAAGAGCATGATCAACTGGCGGCGTTTTTCCTCCCGCTCGGCATCTTCGGCCTTGTTGGCCGCTTTGCGGGGGTCGCGCGGGGGCAGGGCGGCCAACTGGGTTTTGATTTGCGAGAGCAATAGAGTCTGCTGCTCCTGCAAGGTTTGCAGCTTGCGGGCGGTTTCTTCTTCCAGCGTGTCACCCACATCGGTCAGTGCCGATGGCGGGAGCGGGCTGGTGGCGCGGCCTTTGTCCATATCGCCGCCACCCGCGAGCGAGGCCTGGGCGATGGCCATGGCTTTGTCGGCCTTCTCCTGGGTGCGGCTGTTGACCAGAACCACCTCCAGCGGCGTGTCTTCAAACACCCGGTTGAAGGACTCGGGATCGACAAACCGCACGGTCAGCAGCACCGCGTGTACCGCGATGGACACGC
Source organism: Rhodoferax sp. (assembly GCF_030697375.1). Taxonomy (GTDB): domain Bacteria; phylum Pseudomonadota; class Gammaproteobacteria; order Burkholderiales; family Burkholderiaceae_C; genus Allorhodoferax. The sequence goes on from NZ_JAUYQD010000021.1 coordinate 21,236, forward strand.
CCAGGGCGAGATGAAGGGTGCTGACAGCGCGCAGGTTCACGGGGCAGGATTATCGCTGGAGGGTTCCGGGTTTTCGTTCACGTCCACCGCAATCGCGATGGGGCCGGCCACTTCTTCGTCATCGTCGCCGCCTGCGTCGGCCTCCTGGGCTTGCGCACCCGTATCGGCCTGTGGCGTATCCAGCCGCTCCACCACCGTGCCATGCACGTCCAGGGTGATCAGGTCCATCTCACCCAGCTTCACCCGCACCCGGGCGCCGCGTGGCAAGCCTTGCGCGCCCAGCACCGGCAGCACCAGCGGAATGTCATCGGCGCGCACCATGTTGTCCTTGAACACGCTGGCCACTAGTTCGGTGATGCCATTTTGCTGCACATACTGCAGCGTCCAGAAACGCTCCATGGCGCCCTGGTAGCCGTTGTAGGCGCTGTAGGCGGCGTCAAAGCTGGAGATGATGGAGAACAGCTCGGCGTCCTTGGGCTTGAACGGTGCGGCCAGCGCGGCCGTCTTGCCGTGGCGGGCGCAGGCGATGATTTGCCACTGGTTCACCAGATCGGTGTAGCGGCGCAACGGCGAGGTGCTCCAGGCGTAGCTCTTGACGCCAATGCCCGCGTGCGGCGCGGCCTTGGTGCCCATGCGCACCTTCACGCCCGGCGCCAGACTGGCCTGGCTGCGGTAAATGCCGGGCACGCCCAGCTCGGCCATCCAGTTGCCCCAGGTGCTGTTGGCCAGAATCATGGCCTCGGCCACGATCAGGTCCAGCGGAGCGCCCCGCTGGCGGGTGCTGATCTGCACTTCCTCATGGCCTTGCGGCTCGGTGCCCTGCGCCTCGGCCGACGCGCGCACCAGCCGGAAGTTGTAGTCGGGGCGGTTGAAGGTTTCGGGTTTGCCACGCACGATCTCGCGTTTGGCCTTCAGATTTTTCGCCAGTTGGTATAAAAATGATAGCTGCTCCCGCAATGCGGGCAAGGGCTGGGGCTCGTTTTCATGGTTAAAACTGGCGTCTTCCAGCCACGGCACGGTGACGATGGCGTCCAACTGGTCGTGGCGCAGGTTGTGGGCAATCGGCACCCGCTCCAGCTTGGTTTCGCTGCCCTGGATCTCCAGTGTGGCTTCGTCAAAAGTAACGTACAGCGACACGGAAGGGCAATCGCGCCCTTCCATCAGGGTGTAGGTCTGCACCACGGCGTCGGGCAGCATGGTGACTTTGTAACCCGGCATGTACACGGTGGACAGGCGGGCACGGCCCAACTGGTCGATGGGACTGCCGGGCAACACCGCCAGGGCTGGCGCGGCAATGTGGATGCCCACCGTGACCGTGCCGCTGCCCAGGCCTTGCACCGACAGCGCATCGTCAATTTCGGTGGTGGCCGAGTCGTCAATCGAGAAGGCCTGCACCGGCGCCAGGGGCAGCGCATCCGCGATGGTCGGGGCGGCCAGTGCGGGGAAACCCGTGCCCTTGGGGAAATTTTCCAGCAAAAAGCGTTTCCAGTGGAACTGGTAGGGCGAGGCGATGGCCCCGGCCTTTTGCAGCAATTCCAGGGGCGCGGTGTGGGTGGCGCGGGAAGCCTCGACCACGGCCTTGTACTCGGGCGCGTTTTTGTCGGGCTTGAACAGAATCTTGTAGAGCTGCTCGCGAATGGGATCTGGGCACTGGCCCGCACCTAGCTCACCTGCCCACTGGGCAATCTGCTGCACGATCTGCTTCTTCTTCTCGATGGCCGCCAGGGCCTGCGCGATGATGTCGGCCGGGGCTTTGCGAAAGCGCCCCTTGCCGGCACGGCGGAAGTAATGCGGCGCTTCAAACAGGCGCACCAGCATGCCCGCTTGCTGGTCCAGCGTGGCGTGGGCTGAAAAATAGTCACGCGCCAGATCGGCAAAGCCGAACTCTTCCTCCGGCGAAAACTCCCAGGCCAGCTCCAGCTCAATGGTTTGGCTGACGGCCTGCGCCGAGGCCAGCATCTGGGCAGGCGAGGGCTTTTCGAAGCGCAGCAAAATATTCGCCGCCTTGACCTTGACCCGTTTGCCGCTGTCCAACTCCACCTGTGCAGAGGACTCCGCCTCCGACAGCACCCGACCGGCCATGAATTTTCCGGCTTCTTCAAACAATAAAAACATGGGGCGATTGTCCCAGCAAAAAGGCCCCAGAAAGCCGCAGCGCGGTTTGCGGGTTCAGTGCAGGCCCAAAAACGCCAGCACGGCAGGCAGGTGCACCTCAAAGTCACTGAGCGCATGGTCGCCGCCGTCGAGCAGGCGCACCTGCGCCTGTGCGTAACGCGCCTGCATCTCGCGCCAGTCCAGCACCTCGTCACCTTTGGCGATCACTGCCAGGTAGTTGCCGGGGTGCGCCAAATCACCACAGACCAAATCACGCAGCTCTTGCACAAAGCCGGGCTGAAAGAAAAAACGCTCCTCGGGGTTGTGCCAACTGGCTTGCTCGCCAATGTATTTCGCCAGATCGCGCGCCGGGTTGACGGCAGGGTTCAGCAGCACCGCTTTGCAGCCCCTCTGTTCGGCCACAGAAGTGGCATAAAGCCCGCCCAATGAGGACCCAACCACCGCCATGGAGTCCCGGGGCCAGTCCTGAATGCCCTGCATCACCTGCTGCATGGCTTCGCGCGGAGAGGGGGGCAACTGCGGGCACCACCACTGCACGTTTGGGCAGTGCGTGGCGATGTGCTGGGCCATGGTGCGGGCCTTGAATGACTGCGGCGAGGAGCGAAAGCCGTGGAGGTAGAGGAGGTGGGTGGGTGTCATCGCGATGCATGAGGAAGGAGGGGGGTGCCCACCCTTTACTTTAAATCCCTTTGGGAGCAACGCTACAGCCAGCCCTGCAATACCTTGGCGGAAATCCTGATTCCCCCGACGGTTTAGCAGGCCTGTGCACGCCTCGGCAGTACACGGCGCGGGATAATCCCCCCCATGGCGCAAAAATTTGGAAAAACCTCTCTTTGGCACACGATTGCCCCCTGGTTCAAGGGGTTCGACGGCCCCCTGGCGTTTGCCGTGTTCATGCTGTGCTGCGCCGGCCTGCTCACCATGTATTCATCGGGGTATGACAACGGCAGCCGCTTTCAGGACCATGGGCGCAATATGCTGATTGCTGCCGCCATCATGTTTGTGGTGGCGCAGATCCCCCCCCAGCGGCTGATGAGCTTTGCGGTGCCGCTGTACATCGCTGGGGTGGCTTTGTTGGTGGCGGTGGCGGTGTTTGGGGTGACCAAAAAGGGGGCGCGGCGCTGGCTGAACGTGGGTGTCACGATTCAGCCCAGTGAGGTTCTCAAGATTGCGATGCCGCTGATGCTGGCCTGGTGGTTTCAAAAGCGCGAGGGGCAGTTACGCCCCCTGGATTTTGTGGTGGCCGCCTTGTTGCTGCTGGTGCCGGTTGCCTTGATTATGAAACAACCCGACTTGGGAACCTCGCTTCTGGTGCTGGCCGCCGGCATGTCCGTCATCTTCTTTGCCGGCATGAGCTGGAAGCTGGTGATCCCGCCGGTGGTGTTGGGGCTGGTGGGCATCGTCTTGATCGTGGTGTTTGAGCCTGCCCTGTGCGCCGACGGCGTGCGCTGGCCGGTGTTACACGACTACCAGCAGCAGCGCATCTGCACCTTGCTGGACCCCACCCGCGACCCGCTGGGCAAAGGTTTTCACATCATCCAAGGCATGATCGCCATTGGTTCGGGCGGCGTGTTTGGCGCAGGGTTCATGAAGGGAACCCAGACGCACCTGGAATTCATTCCTGAGCGGACCACCGATTTCATCTTTGCCGCCTATTCGGAAGAATTTGGTTTGCTGGGTACTCTATTTTTGATCTTGGCCTTTGTTTTTCTGGTGCTGCGCGGGTTGGCCATTGCACTGGAGGCGCCCACGCTGTTTTCACGCTTGCTGGCGGGCAGCGTCACCATGATTTTCTTTACCTACGCCTTCGTCAACATGGGCATGGTCAGTGGCATTTTGCCGGTGGTGGGTGTGCCTTTGCCGTTCATCAGCTACGGCGGCACTGCCATGGTGACCCTGGGTTTGGCGGTGGGTATTTTGATGGCGATTGCCAATTCCAAACGCTTGGTGCAGTCCTAAACCCTGCGCCTGCACAAAGGGCGGGGGACAGGCCTAAAATGGCCGCATGATCTCTCGCGAACCCACCATTGAACGCTTGGCCACGGCCAAATCCCTGTTGCTCACGCCCTTTGGACTGGATGAGTCCCATCTGGCCCGTGCCCTGAATGAAATCAAGGCCCACAAGGTGGACGAAGCCGACCTGTATTTCCAATACACCCGATCCGAAGGCTGGAGCCTGGAGGAGGGCATTGTCAAAACCGGCTCCTTCAGCATTGACCAGGGCGTGGGGGTGCGTGCCGTCAGCGGCGAGAAAACGGCGTTTGCCTACTCGGACGATATTTCCGAGGCTTCACTGCTGGATGCAGCCCGTACTGTAAGAACAATATCGAGTGCAGCCCAGGCAGGACGTGCGCGAGCAGCTACTAAAAAGATAGCGGGAGGGCGGGCTTTGTACCCCGGCCTGGACCCCATCGCCACGCTCGACAGCCTTACCAAGGTGGAATTGCTGGGCAAGGTCGAGCGGCTGGCCCGCGCCAAGGACCCGCGCGTGGCCCAGGTCATGGCCGGTCTGGCCAGTGAATACGATGTGGTGATGGTGGCACGGGCCGATGGCACCTTGGCCGCGGATGTGCGTCCGCTGGTGCGCCTGTCGGTGACGGTGATTGCCGAGCAAAAAGGCCGCCGTGAAATTGGCTCTGCCGGTGGCGGCGGACGCTTTGGTCTGGCCTATTTTGACGATGAACGCATTGAAAAATACGTGAATGAAGCGGTGCATGCGGCGCTCACCAACCTGGACGCCCGCCCTGCCCCGGCCGGTGAAATGACCGTGGTACTGGGCCCCGGTTGGCCCGGAATTCTGCTGCACGAGGCCATTGGCCATGGTTTGGAGGGCGACTTCAACCGCAAGGGCTCCAGCGCCTTCAGCGGGCGGATCGGGCAACGGGTGGCCGCCAAGGGCGTGACGGTATTGGACGACGGCACCATTGCCGACCGCCGGGGCTCGCTCAATGTGGACGACGAGGGCAACGTCAGCCAGCGCAATGTGCTGATCGAGGACGGCATTCTCAAAGGCTACATCCAGGATGCCATGAACGCCCGCCTGATGGGCGTGGCCCCCACCGGCAATGGTCGGCGTGAAAGTTATGCCCACATTCCGATGCCGCGCATGACCAACACCTACATGCTGGGCGGCGACAAGGACCCGCAAGAGATCGTCAAAAGCATCAAAAAAGGCCTGTACGCCACCAATTTCGGTGGTGGGCAGGTGGACATTACTTCGGGCAAGTTTGTGTTCTCGGCCAGCGAAGCCTATTGGGTGGAGAATGGCAAAATTTTGTACCCGGTCAAAGGCGCCACCATCGTGGGCAGCGGGCCCGAATGCCTCAAGCGGGTTTCCATGATCGGTAACGACATGAAACTCGACAGCGGCGTGGGTACCTGTGGCAAGGAAGGCCAGAGCGTTCCAGTCGGGGTGGGGCAGCCCACCTTGCGTATTGATGGCCTAACCGTCGGCGGAACTGCGTAGAGAGCCTGTTTTTGAGGTGTGCTACATTTAATCCCATGAATTCGGCCCGTTTTTACTTTGGCTACTTTTGGTTCTCAAGCGCCTGCGGCGGTAGAGAGTTCTGAACGTACCTGAAAAAAACGTCCTGATCCTCCAAAAACCGCCGGCACCCCCGGCGGTTTTTTTATGCTTTTTTGACTTTACGTAATCGACTTAGGAGCCTCACCATGAATGCCAAAGCCACTGTCGCCGGTTCAGCTGCCTGGGCTGCGAACCCCGCAACCCACCCCACCGACCGCACCAGCAAAACCGACGACGAACGCATCAAGGACATCACCGTGTTGCCACCCCCCGAGCATTTGATTCGCTTTTTCCCCATCCGGGGGACCGCCATGGAGTCGCTCATCAGCACGACCCGTCGCAATATCCACCAAATCATGGGGGGCAAAGATGACCGCCTGTTGGTGGTCATTGGCCCATGCTCCATCCATGATCCTGCCGCAGCACTGGATTACGCCCGTCAGCTCTTGGCCCAGCGTGAAAAATACGCCGACACCTTGGAGATCGTGATGCGGGTGTATTTCGAGAAACCCCGCACCACGGTGGGCTGGAAGGGGCTGATCAACGACCCCTACCTGGACGAAACCTTCCGCATCGACGAGGGCCTGCGGATTGCACGCCAGCTGCTGATCGAGATCAACCGCCTGGGCTTGCCTGCCGGCAGCGAGTTTTTGGACGTCATATCTCCCCAGTACCTCGGCGATTTGATCTCCTGGGGTGCCATTGGCGCCCGCACCACCGAAAGCCAGGTGCACCGCGAGCTGGCATCCGGTCTGTCAGCGCCCATTGGTTTTAAGAACGGCACGGACGGCAACATCAAAATTGCCACCGATGCGATTCAGGCGGCCGCTGGTGGGCACCACTTCTTGTCGGTTCACAAAAACGGCCAGGTGGCGATTGTGCAGACCAATGGCAACCCGGATTGCCACGTGATTTTGCGCGGAGGCAAGGCTCCCAACTACGATGCCGCCAGTGTGGCGTCGGCCTGCAAAGACCTGGAAAAAGCCAAGTTGCCAGCCACCTTGATGGTGGATTGCAGCCACGCAAATAGCAGCAAACAGCATGAAAAACAGTTGGAGGTGGCGCGGGATATTGCGCAGCAAATCTCAGGAGGTTCGCGCAGCGTGTTTGGTGTGATGGTGGAAAGCCATTTGAACGCCGGGGCGCAGAAATTTACCCCTGGCAAAGACGATGCCTCCCAGTTGGAATACGGCAAGAGCATCACGGATGCCTGCCTGGGCTGGGATGATTCCTTGCAGTCGCTGGAGGTTTTGTCGGCCGCCGTTAAGGCCCGGCGGGCGCGTTAGTCAGGCTCTTGGCCGACGGATTTTCTAATCATGGCCTGGGCCCATAGTTGGGCCTCGGCCATGGTGGCGAAGGTCTGGAATGGACGCCCGATATCTGCGTAAATCTTGGCATAGTGGGGGGCCATCAATTTGCCTCCTTCTACTTCGGGTCCAATCACGAATGCGGTCGCAATGGGGGTGAGACCCGCGGGCTTGGGAGTCCGCATGATTTCGTTGTAACGCCCCAATCCCTCTGGGCTCGTGACTGCACTTTCCCGCATCGTGCATATGCTGACCCAAGCCCCAGTGGGCTGGGCAGTCTGCAAGAAATTCAACTGAGCAACCGCCAAGCAGTCCACTAGCTCCTTATTAAAGGGGCCTGTGGCGATGTAATGCAGCAAGTCCCCCTCCATCTGAATATCAACTTGCCCGTGCGCTTTGAACTGGCCAGTGGGTACCTGTCTGGTACTGCTGTGCAAGTTGTTTTTATTCATCATGGCCGGTTTAACTTGGAGGGCTTTGACAGTCAGCGCTGTTGCAGCTTATCAATCAGTTTTCCATGGAATCCGCCAAAACCGCCATTGCTCATGCACAGGATGTGGTCGCCAGGGCGAACCTGGGCCAGCACTTGGTTCAGCAACCCGTCAATACTGTCGGCCACTGACGCCCTTGCGCCCATGGGTGCCAGAGCGTCCTGCGCGTCCCAGCCCAGTCCGCCGCTGTGGCAAAAAGCCAGATCGGCCTCTTCCAGGCTCCAGGGCAGTTGTGCTTTCATGGCACCGAGTTTCATGGTGTTGCTGCGGGGTTCAAATACGGCCAGTATGCGCGCAAGGCCTACTTTTCGGCGCAAACCGTCAACCGTAGTGCGAATGGCTGTGGGGTGGTGGGCGAAATCGTCGTACACCGTGACGGGTTCGGGGTCTGTGCCGTGGTCAAAATGGTTTTTGAGCTGGACCCGCGCCCGAACTTCCATGCGGCGTTTGACGTTCTCAAACCGACCGAGCGCTTGTGCCGCCACGATTGGCGGTACCCCCAGATGGTCTGCCGCAGCCATGGCGGCCAAAGCATTGTGCTGGTTATGCACACCCGTTAAGGCCCATTCGACTTGGCAAAGCTGTTCGCCGCGGCGGTACACCGTGAATGCATGTGGCTCGCCTACCGCTGTGAAATCGCTCACCGTCGCGCCAAAGCTGCACACCTCGCTCCAGCATCCTTGGTGTAGTACCCGTGCCAAGCTTTCCTCCAATCCGTTGACCACCACGCGACCCGATGCAGGGACCGTGCGAATCAGATGGTGGAATTGGCGTTCGATGGCGTCCAGGTTGTCGAAAATGTCCGCATGGTCGAATTCCAGGTTGTTCAGGATGGCCGTGCGCGGGCGGTAATGCACAAATTTGCTGCGTTTGTCGAAGAAGGCCGTGTCGTACTCGTCAGCTTCTATAACAAAGCACTTGCCAGCGCCCAACCGCGCAGACACCTCAAAGTTCATGGGTACGCCCCCCACCAAAAAACCGGGCTGCAGCCCGGCGCACTCCAAAATCCACGCAAGCATCGCTGTGGTGGTGGTTTTGCCGTGTGTACCGGCCACTGCCAGCACATGGCGGCCCTGAAGCACATGCTCGGCCAGCCATTGGGGGCCACTGGTGTACAGGGCGCCAGCATCCAAAATGGCTTCCATCAACGGGAATTTAGGGGTTCCGTCGGCCAGCCGTGCCCGGCTCACCACGTTGCCGATCACAAATGCGTCGGGTTGGAGTGCCATCTGGTCCGCGCCAAAACCTTCAATCAGGTCGATGCCGAGCGCACGCAGTTGGTCACTCATAGGGGGGTAAACGCCTGCGTCGCAACCGGTTACACGGTGGCCCGATTCCCGGGCCAAGGCCGCCAGCCCGCCCATGAACGTGCCACAAATACCTAGAATATGGATATGCATGGGCCTATTTTGCCAGTGCAAAATGCAAACATGGATGCACTCAAAGCAGAAATTGCCGCCGTGGCTGCCCGTATGGTGGTCGAAGAGGGGTTGGAGTACGGCGCGGCCAAGCGGCGTGCCGCTAAACAGATGGGACGTTCGCCGCGCAGTGCCTTGCCTGACAACGACCAGTTGGAGGCTTGCGTCGAGGACTATATTGCCGTTTTTTGCGCCGACACCCAACCCGCTGAGTTACGGGCCTTGCGTGAAATGGCCTTGGTGTGGATGGATCGGTTGGCGCCCTTTCGCCCGCACCTGGGGGGCTCGGTATGGCATGGAAGCGCCACACGGCGCTCGGATATCTACTTGCAGTTGTTTTGCGACGATCCCAAATCGGCGGAAATTAGGTTGATTGACATGGGGGTGCGCTTTGAGCCGCGTTCGGTCAAGGGCTTTCAGGGAGAAATGGTGGATGCGCTGAGCGTGCATGCGTTCAGTACCGAACTGGGGGAGTACATCGGCTTGCATTTGCTGGTGTATGACTATGATGATTTGCGTGGGGCGCTCAAATCCGATACGCGGCGGCGGTGCCCGCGTGGCGATGCCTCCGCCGTGCGCAAATTGTTGCATGATCCCTCTCCATGACAACTTCCGATAACGACCCATCCCTGTCCCCTGTCATTGCGAGTGCTTCTAGGCGCCGTGCCTTGGGGGTTGCTGCTACGGCTGCGCTTGCTGGTGTGGGAGTGGGGTGGTGGACTGCGCGTGATGGGGGTGCGGTGGCAGGCAATGGACTTGTGGAAGGATTTTGGTCTTTGCAGTGGGATACGCCAGAGGGGCGTTCACTGTCGATGCAGTCATTCAAGGGGCGTCCCTTGTTGCTGAACTTCTGGGCGACGTGGTGCCCACCGTGTGTGGAAGAATTGCCGTTAATTAATGCCTTTTACCGTCAAAACAAGGGCAATCAATGGCAAGTACTAGGGTTGGCGGTTGATAAATTGGAGCCGGTGCGGGCTTTTTTGAAGCACACCCCGCTAGATTTTCCCGTTGGGCTTGCTGGGCTGTCTGGTGCAGATCTTGGGCGGTCGCTGGGTAATCTCACGGGTGGTTTACCGTTTTCACTGGTGATTGGCTCCGATGGATTGGTAAAGCAACGAAAGCTTGGGCGTTTGACGGGCGCGGACCTGGATGTGTGGGCTCGCTTAAAATAGCGGGCTCGTGGACGGATTTTCGTCGGCGGCGGCGTGATGCTGAGATTTTTCTGGATTGAAAAGTCTTGAAAATTGACGTCAAATAATAAAATTTATCGCAATTTAATGTTTTTTGCTGTAAATTCGCCGCTTTATGAATAACGGTTGTTGGAGGTCTCATGGATTTACGAAAACTTAAAACTCTGATCGATTTGGTGTCAGATTCCAATGTGACGGAGCTGGAAATTACTGAGGCGGAGGGCAAAGTTCGTATCGTCAAAGGCGGTGGTGTGATGTTGCAGGGCTATGCGCCTGCACAGCCTGTGATGGCTGCACCCGTTGTATCGATGGATGTGCCCAGCGTTGCCGCTGTCGTGCCCGAAGTCGCTGCAGGACACGCAGTTAAATCGCCGATGGTTGGCACTTTCTATCGTTCATCCTCGCCAGGGGCCAAACCCTTTGTTGAAGTGGGTGACGCCATCAAGGCTGGTGAAACCATCTGCATCATTGAGGCCATGAAGATTCTCAACGAGATTGAAGCCGACAAGTCAGGCACGATTACCCAGATTCTTTGCGAAAACGGACAAGCAGTCGAATACGGCCAGCCACTGTTCACCATTGAATAAGCCGTCGCACAGAAACCCATGTTCAAAAAAATTCTGATCGCCAACCGTGGCGAGATTGCGCTGCGAATTCAGCGCGCCTGTCGAGAGCTTGGCATCAAGGCTGTGATGGTTTACTCCGAGGCAGACCGTGATGCCAAGTATGTAAAACTGGCCGACGAGGCAGTTTGCATTGGGCCCGCTCAGTCCACATTGAGTTACCTGAATATGCCCGCGATCATTTCTGCGGCAGAGGTGACGGATGCAGAGGCGATTCATCCTGGCTATGGGTTTTTGAGTGAAAACGCGGATTTCGCCGAGCGGGTTGAAAAAAGCGGTTTCCAGTTCATTGGTCCCACGCCCGAATCGATTCGCATCATGGGCGACAAGGTATCCGCCAAGCAGGCCATGATTCGTGCCGGCGTTCCTTGTGTGCCGGGTTCTGAAGGGGAGCTACCGGATGACCCGGTCCAGATTCGCCGCATGGCCAAGGCGGTGGGCTACCCCGTCATCATCAAGGCGGCAGGCGGTGGTGGTGGTCGTGGTATGCGGGTGGTGCATACAGAAGCCGCGCTGATCAATGCGGTGGCCATGACCAAGGCGGAAGCCGGTGCTGCATTTGGCAATCCAGCGGTATACATGGAGAAATTTCTCCAAAATCCGCGGCACATCGAAATTCAGATTCTGGCCGATAAGCATAAAAATGCGGTGTATTTGGGTGAGCGTGACTGCTCCATGCAGCGCCGCCATCAAAAAATTCTGGAAGAAGCGCCCGCACCAGGTATCAACCGCAAGCTAATCGACCGCGTGGGCGAGCGTTGTGTGACCGCCTGCAAAAAAATTGGCTATCGGGGGGCTGGAACTTTTGAGTTTTTGTACGAGGACGGTGAGTTCTACTTCATTGAGATGAACACCCGGGTCCAGGTCGAGCACCCGGTCACCGAAATGGTGACGGGCATCGACATTGTCAAAACCCAAATCATGGTGGCAGCGGGGGAGAAGCTGCCTTTTACCCAGCGTCAGATTGAGGTCCGTGGGCATGCCATTGAATGTCGCATCAACGCGGAAGATCCCTACAAGTTCATTCCCTCGCCAGGTCGCGTCACCATGTGGCATGCGCCGGGTGGTCCCGGCGTGCGGGTGGACTCCCATGTGTATACCAATTACTTTGTGCCCCCCAATTACGACTCGATGGTCGGCAAAATCATTGTCCATGGGGATACCCGTGAGCAGGCCATGGCGCGTATGCGCACCGCGTTGGCCGAGACTGTAGTGGAAGGCATCAACACCAATATCCCACTGCACCGCGAGTTGTTGGTGGATGCGAAATTCATGGATGGTGGCACCAATATCCACTACCTAGAGCAGTGGCTGGAACAGCACAAACGCTAAGTCAGGAAACCATGTTTGAATTGTGTTTGATGTGCCCCGAAGACCGGGTTGAGCGTTTGAGCGACGCACTGGATGCACTGGATGCTTTGAGTGTGAGTGTGGAAGACGCCGATGCACAGACGGATGCCGAACAGGCTTTGTTTGGTGAGCCGGGCATGCCGCCTCCCAAAGAGGGCTGGCAGCGTTCACGCGTGACCGCCTTGTTTGCCGATGCGGCGCTTGCCCAAGAGGCCGCAGAGTTGCTACAAGCACAAGACTTCTTTCCAGGTTGCCAGGTGTTGGCCATGGCTGCGGTACCTGACCAGGATTGGGTTCGATTGACCCAATCGCAATTCACTCCAGTCGAAATTACCCCTGAATTCTGGATTGTTCCCACTTGGCATGAACCGCCAACGGCAGCACGGCAGATTATTCGTTTGGACCCTGGACTGGCCTTTGGTACAGGCACGCACCCTACAACGCGTATGTGTTTGCGCTGGGTGGCAACCCACACGGCCCAGGAGCGGGTATTGGACTACGGCTGTGGGTCGGGTATTTTGGCCATTGGGGCTGCGAAATTTGGGGCTCAGACCGTTGTGGCCGTTGATATTGATGAGGCGGCCGTGCAGTCGACTGAGTTGAATGCTGCCGCCAACGGCGTCACTCTGGTGGCCGGGCAGCCGGACCGTGCCATTGGTGTATTCGATGTGGTGCTGGCCAATATTTTGGCGACTCCTCTCAAGGTACTTGCGCCCCTGCTCTGTGCGCACGTGGCCGTTGGTGGGAATCTGGTGCTAGCAGGTATTTTGGAGCGCCAGGCAGATGAGCTGATTCAGGCATATGCACCGTACTGTCGTTTGGCTGTTGCGGACCGTGAGGATGGGTGGATTTTGATGACGGCGTCGTTCTAAACCCGCTGATCAGCCGCTCTCTATTCGAACGCCGATGAGCCTGATCACCCGATGCCCAGCCTGCACCACGATGTTCAAGGTGGTGCCGGATCAACTCCGTGTGTCGGATGGGTGGGTGCGCTGCGGTCAATGTGATGAGGTATTTGATGCCAACGTTCACATGCAGTCCGGTATTCAGATTTCAGAGGACCCTGCGCCAATTCGCAAAGCTGTTTGGGGTGTTTCGTTACCTGAAGAGCCCCGTGAGGCCAGGCTCCCCGGAGTCCCTGAAGAGGTCTTCGACGATGCCATCGAAGAAGAGCCGATCATCACACCGCCACCAGATACTGCTGAATCCGAGTTTGAGTCAGCCCTGGTGGACCGTGAAGTCGCGTTCGATTCAGAGAGTGTTCGTGCTCTTGAGCCAAGGCAAAAGGAGGGCCCCGATGCGGAAGCTACTTTCGCCGACGACGAGTTATTGGCACCATTGGCAGAATCTGTAAGTCGGCAAGCGGATGTGCGGGAGATCAACTGGGAACCTGATCTTCCTCAGCTTTCTTTCATGCAAGCGCCATTTGTACCGTCCGTGTGGAACAAACCACTGGTGCGCGCAGGACTCGCCACATTCTGTGTTTTTTTAGGTGTTTTTCTGTTGTTGCAGGTGCTCGTTCAGGAGCGGGACCGTATTGCCGCCACTGAGCCGGATGCAAAGGCATTCTTGGTGTCGGTATGTGCTGTGTGGGGCTGCGAAATTTCACCCTTACGCCAAATTGATTCGGTGGTCATAGACAGTTCGTCCTTTGTCAAGGTGCGGGCAGATGTTTATCGGCTGAACTTTACGCTGAAGAACACGGCAAAAATCGGTATCGCGACCCCCTCGCTGGAGTTGTCTTTGACAGATATGAAGGACCAATCCGCGATTCGGCGTGTCATCACCGTCTCAGATTTTGCTCCTCAACAAGCGCTTATTGGGCCACAGGCCGAGCTCATTGCTTCGCTGCCCATCAGTGTGAAATTGTCAGGGGACACAGAGCGAATATCGGGTTACCGATTGTTGGCGTTTTATCCCTGAAAAGGGTTGCGATGCAGGGCAACCCATTGCCCGCGAAGCAAGACAGGCATGAAAAAGCCCGGAACCTTGCAGTGCCGGGCTTTGAAGACACACGGCAAATGGATTAGGGTTTGCTGGAGGTCGGAAATGGCCACGCGGCTTGTGGGTTCAGCATGGTGTGGGCTGCAGGAGCCGCAGGTGTCGCCTTGGTGGCCGGTGCTTTCACCGCTTTTTTCGCGGGCGCAGCTTTCTTCGCTGGTGCCGCCTTTTTAGCAGTTACTTTTTTGGTTGGAGCTGCCTTGGGCGCTGGTGCAGCTTTCTTTGCCGCTACTTTTTTGGCTGGAGCTGCCTTGGGGGCCGGTGCGGCTTTCTTGGCAGCTACTTTCTTGGCTGGAGCTGCCTTGGGCGCTGGTGCAGCTTTCTTTGCAGCTACTTTCTTGGCTGGAGCTGCCTTAGGCGCTGGTGCGGCTTTCTTTGCAGCTACTTTCTTGGCTGGAGCTGCCTTGGGGGCCGGTGCGGCTTTCTTTGCAACTACTTTCTTAGCTGGAGTTGCCTTGGGGGCGGATGCGGCTTTCTTTGCCGCTACTTTCTTGGTTGGAGCCGCCTTTTTTGCGGCTGGTTTTTTTGCAGTTGCCATTGAATTCTCCTTGATCAGTTTACAAAGAGCACTTCTTGCGGATTGGAGTGCAAGAAGCGATTCATGCTGTTGGGGCGAGTCCCAGCAGCATGAATGGGGTGACACCGATCCAACAAGCCGCGATGCAAGGCCAGTTGAATCTGTGAAATCTTTAGAATCATTTTGACCGTCAATCCCAAGAAAGTGCTCCACCTGATTGGTACTCGATCACGCGTGTTTCAAAGAAATTACGCTCTTTTTTCAAATCAATCATTTCACTCATCCATGGGAATGGGTTTTCTTCGTTCGGGAACAAGGTGTCCATTCCGATTTGGGTTGCACGTCGATTGGCAATGTAGCGCAAATAACCCTTGAACATGGATGCATTCATGCCCAGGACACCGCGTGGCATGGTGTCTTCAGCGTAACGGTATTCCAATTCAACAGCTTTCTCAAACAAACCTTTGATCTCCGCTTTGAATTCGCTGGTCCACAGGCCCGGGTTTTCAAGCTTCAATTGGTTGATCAAGTCGATGCCGAAGTTGCAGTGCATAGATTCGTCACGCAAAATGTACTGGTATTGCTCTGCGGCGCCGGTCATTTTGTTTTGCCGGCCCAGGGCCAAAATTTGGGTGAACCCCACATAGAAGAAAAGGCCTTCCATCAGGCAGGCAAAGACGATCAAGGACTTGAGCAAAGTCTGGTCGGCTTGGTGTGTTCCTGTGTGGAAGTGAGGGTCCATGATGGCCTCGATAAACGGGATCAGGAATTCATCTTTGTCCCGGATGGATTGAACCTCGTTGTAGGCGTTGAAAATTTCACTTTCATCCAGACCCAAGGACTCTACGATGTACTGGTAGGCGTGGGTGTGGATAGCTTCTTCAAAGGCCTGGCGCAGGAGGAACTGACGGCATTCTGGTGCAGTGATGTGCCGGTAGGTGCCCAGCACAATATTGTTGGCGGCCAGCGAGTCGGCGGTGACAAAGAAGCCGAGGTTGCGTTTGACAATGCGGCGTTCATCTTCGGTCAGGCCATTGGGGTCTTTCCACAAGGCAATGTCCCGCGTCATATTGACTTCCTGAGGCATCCAGTGGTTGGCGCAAGAAGCCAAGTACTTTTCCCACGCCCATTTGTACTTGAACGGGACCAACTGATTTACATCGGTTTTGCCGTTGATGATTCTTTTGTCGGCCGCTTGAACGCGGCGCGGCGCGGCTGTGACTTCTGCCACAGGGGCACGTGGAACAGGGGGAACTTGCGCACGCGCGACCGACATATTTTCAGACGGAGTACGTGCAAAATTCAACGGCGGTGTGGGCTTGACTTCTTCGTCCCAGGTCAGCATAAATGGTTCCAATCAGCGGATTATGAGAGCAGTGAAATGAAATGAAAAGTATTCATGTATTTCACTGCAAATTTGTGTTGTTCAATAGCATCGTGTGGTCTGTCCATTGCGCTATTGGCATGACTCGCAGGTTGGATCATC
Source organism: Rhodoferax sp. (assembly GCF_030697375.1). Classification (GTDB taxonomy): domain Bacteria; phylum Pseudomonadota; class Gammaproteobacteria; order Burkholderiales; family Burkholderiaceae_C; genus Allorhodoferax. The sequence goes on from NZ_JAUYQD010000021.1 coordinate 37,260, forward strand.
CACGCCACAAAATTTGATGTCGGTAGCGGCGTTGCTTGCCAGTTCCATCTGCATTTGTGCCGCGGCTGCAGCCGCTTCGAGTGCGCTCGACGTTTTTCGTGAGCCCGGCGCATCATGGCCCGACGACACCGCATTCATGCGTCCCGCCGTCACTGTAGATTTCTCCGCGTGGGTGGCTGACATGGTGCGCAAATAATAGGTTGTCTTTAAGCCACGCAGCCAAGCCAATTTGTAGGTTTCATCGAGTTTCTTACCCGAGGCGCCTGCCATGTAGATGTTCAGCGATTGGCCTTGGTCGATCCATTTTTGGCGCCGTGCGGCCGCTTCCACCAGCCAGTGCGTTTCCACTTCAAAAGCGGTGGCATACAGGCCCTTGATGTCCTGGGGTACGCGGTCAATCGGTTTCAACGAACCATCAAAATGCTTCAAGTCCATCACCATGACATCGTCCCACAGTCCAAGGCGTTTCAGGTCACGGACCAGGTAGCTATTGATGATGGTGAATTCACCGGACAAATTGGACTTGACCGACAGGTTGCCAAAGCAGGGTTCGATGGACGCATCCACCCCGATGATGTTGGAAATGGTGGCGGTCGGCGCAATGGCCACGCAGTTGGAATTGCGCATGCCGTCCAGGGCAATCTTCTTGCGCAGGGCCTCCCAATCCAGGGTGGACGAACGGTCCACTTCCACGTAGCCGCCGCGTGCCGTGGCCAGCATGTCGAGGGTGTCCAGCGGCAAGATACCTTGATCCCAGAGTGATCCCTTGAAGCTGGAATATTTTCCGCGCTCTTTGGCCAGTTCGGTGGAAGCCCAGTACGCGTAGTAGCTGATGGCTTCCATCGACTGGTCTGCAAACTCCACAGCGGCTTCACTGGCATAGGGAATGCGCAACTCATACAAGCTGTCTTGAAAGGCCATCATTCCCAGTCCTACCGGACGGTGCTGCAAGTTGGAAGTGCGCGCCTTCTTGACTGCGTAGTAATTGATGTCAATCACGTTGTCCAGCATGCGCATGGCGGTGGAGATGGTGCGCTTGAGTTTGTCGTGGTCCAGCGCGCCATTTTTCATGTGCTGCAATAAATTGACGGAGCCCAGGTTGCACACGGCGGTTTCGGTGTCCGAGGTGTTGAGCGTGATTTCGGTACACAGATTGCTGGAGTGCACCACGCCGGCATGTTGCTGCGGCGAGCGCACATTGCAGGCATCCTTGAAGGTGATCCAGGGGTGGCCGGTTTCAAACAACATGGTCAGCATCTTGCGCCACAGGTCGTTGGCTTCGATTGTGCGGCTGGGCTTGATTTCGCCGCGTGCCGCCTTGGCCTCGTAGGCCACATAGGCTTTTTCAAAATCCACACCAAACAGGTCGTGCAGGTCCGGCACATTGTTGGGCGAAAACAGCGTCCACTGGCCTTTTTCCATGACCCGGCGCATAAACAGGTCGGGGATCCAGTTGGCCGTGTTCATGTCGTGCGTGCGGCGGCGGTCGTCCCCTGTGTTTTTGCGCAACTCCAGGAACTCTTCGATATCCAGATGCCAGGTTTCCAGGTAAGTGCAAACCGCACCCTTGCGTTTACCGCCCTGGTTGACCGCCACGGCCGTGTCATTCACCACCTTGAGGAAGGGAACCACACCCTGGGATTCGCCATTGGTCCCCTTGATGTGGGAGCCCATGGCACGTACGCGTGTCCAGTCGTTGCCCAGTCCACCCGCAAATTTGGAGAGCAGGGCGTTTTCCTTGATGGACTCATAAATGCCGTCCAGATCGTCAGGAACGGTGGTCAGGTAGCAGGACGAAAGCTGTGAGCGCAGCGTGCCACTGTTGAACAGGGTCGGTGTGCTGGACATGAAATCGAAGGACGACAGCACTTCGTAGAACTCAATGGCTCGGGTCTCGCGGTCGATCTCGTTAAGGGACAGGCCCATGGCCACCCGCATGAAGAATGCCTGCGGCAGCTCAATACGGGTTTTTCCCTCGTGCAGGAAATAGCGGTCGTACAAGGTTTGCAACCCGAGGTAGTCAAACTGCAGGTCACGGTCCGCCTTGAGGGCGGCACCCAGGCGTGGCAGATCAAACTGCAGCAGTTTTTCGTCCAAAAGCTCAAAATTCACACCCTTCTGGATGAAATCGGGGAAATAGTCGGCATAGGCCTGTCCCATATCAGCCTGGGCCACATCGCGCCCCAGCACTTCACGGGAGATGGTGTGAAACAGCAGGCGTGCCGTGGCATAGGTGTAGTCCGGATCTTTTTCAATCAAGGTGCGGGCCGCCAAAATGGACGCCTTGTAGACCTCGTCCAAAGGCACACCGTCATACAAATTGCGCATGGTTTCCGCCAGGATGGGTTCTGGCTTGACATCGGCCCCCAGCCCCGCGCAGGCGGTCGCGATGCGGGCTTTAAGCTGGTTCAGGTCCAGTGCGATGCGCTCGCCATTGTCCAGAACGTGCAAGACCACCGCAGCGGGTGTCTCTTTTTCCACCTGTTTGGCGCGCTCTTGGGTGTGGCGCTCACGGTACAGCACATAGGCGCGCGCAATTTCATGGTGGCCGCCCCGCATGAGTCCCAACTCCACATGGTCCTGAACGTCCTCGATATGGAAAGTTCCGCCGCCTGGGCGAGAGCGTACCAAGGCACGAATGACCTGTTGGGTGAGGACTTCTACTGTTTCCCGCACGCTGGCCGATGCCGCGCCTTGGGTGCCGTGCACAGCCAAAAAGGCTTTCATCATGGCCACAGCGATTTTGTTGGGCTCGAACGGTACGACCGCGCCATTGCGGCGAATAATTTGGTAGTGCGCCAGCGGATTGGCGGAGACACCCTCCATGGCGGTAGGACTGTGGGCCAAAAGGTTGGCGCTGGAAGTGGGGGCTGAAGCGCTAGAAACATGGGTCATGATTTTCTCGTCTAAATCAGTATTTTTTTGGAATTGGCAGGACTCGGCTGCCGTCTTCTTGGCTTCAATGCCAGGAAAGACGGTGGAGATGGTGTGCACTATATATGGTGTGTTAAGTGCAGGCAATCCACTACCTGTAGCGTTATTGGTCAAAATTTCCGAAGATGCACAAAAGACAAATGTGTGCTAATCACCTGGGAATTTCTCCCCCTTTTCCTACCCACCCCAGCCGAGGCCTTGTCCAGCCACTGTTTGGTGTTGCAGGCTGAGGCGTGGTGCGGCTTTCCGGCGCTTTTTGCGTTGGAAGCCGCATCACGCCGTGTGTTCGAGGTATGGCTGGGCGCTATAAGCAGAGTGCGGGCTGCCTTTGCCGAGCGGGAGCAAAAATAATTCAGGTAGAAATATTTTTTTGCACACCATCGGGAAAACACGGGGCCGCCAGCCCCAGGGTTTGTTGCAAATACGCCCAATCCAGTCCCGGCCCCGGATCTGCTTTGCGTCCCGGTGCGATGTGCTCGTGTCCGGCCACATGGGCAATGGGGTAGCGCTGGGCCAAGGCCGGAATCAGCGCATGCAAAGCCTGGTACTGGGCTGACGCGAAAGTGTCGCCCTCCAGGCCTTCCAACTCAATGCCGATGGAGTCGTCATTGCAGTTGTCGCGCCCCCGGTAATGGGAGGCGCCGGCATGCCAGGCCCGGTCATCGCAACTGACAAATTGCCAGATTTCACCGCCGCGTTGAATATAAAAGTGCGCGGACACCTGCAGCCCTTGAATGCTTTTGAAGTAGGGGTGCGATTCCCAATCCAATCGGTTGGTGAACAGTTCTTGCACCTGTTTGCCGCCATAAACCCCGGGGGGCAGGCTGATGGAGTGCAGAACGACGAGGTCGATGTGGGCCTGCGGCGGCCGCGGGCCAAAGTTGGGTGACGGCATCGGCTTTGCGAAACGGAACCACCCATGCTTCCATAGACTGTGGCCTTGGCGTTGTGACTCAGGCATCGGAATTTTCGTCGTGAGACTGCGGCGCATCAATTTTCAGGCGGGCAATGCGGTAGCGGATTTGCCGCAAGGTTAACCCCAGCCGGTTGGCAGCGACCGTGCGGTTAAAACCAGTTTCCCTCAAGGTGGTGACCAGAATTTCCCGTTCCTGCTGGTCCAGATGGCTTTGTAAATCCGTGGGGACCGCGGTGTTTTTTCCAGAAGCCAGCAAGGATTCAGACGCTGGCCTGGCCATCTCCATGAGCGGCATCAAGCCGCTGGCATGGCCCTGCAGGTCATCCAGCTGCAACTCATCCCCATCACACAGCGCGACAGCGCGGTGCAACAGATTTTCCAGTTCGCGCACATTGCCTTTGAGGGGGTGTTGGGTGAGTTGCTCCATGGTGTGCGGGGACAAACACGGCGCGGGCATGCCAGCTTCGTCAGCAATGCGGGTTAAAAGCGCGGTACACAAGGCGGGCAGGTCTTCGGTCCGCTCGCGCAGGGGAGGGATAACGATATCGATCACGTTGATTCGGTAGAACAGGTCTTGGCGGAATTTTCCCGCCAATACTTCCGTTGGCAAATCTTTGTGCGTAGCGCTGATGATCCGCACATCGACGGCTTCTTCCTGGCTGGAGCCTACCGGACGCACACAGCGCTCCTGGATCGCACGCAGCAGCTTGGATTGCATGGCCAGTGGCAAATCACCAATTTCATCCAGAAACAAGGTACCGCCTTTGGCGGCCTGGAAAAACCCCTCGCGGTCCTGTGTGGCCCCGGTGTAGGCGCCTTTTTTAGCGCCGAAGAACTCCGTCTCCAGCAGGTTTTCCGGGATCGCGCTGCAGTTCACCGCCACCCAGGGGCCGTTGGCGCGGTGGCTGTTGGCGTGCAATGCACAGGCGACCAGTTCTTTGCCAGTGCCCGACTCTCCGCGCACCAACACGGGGGCCATGCTGCGCGCCACTTTCACAATGCGCTCCTTCACGCTGCGCATGGCGGGCGATTCACCTGCCAGCCGGGTCAGCGCCGCCTGGCCACTGGGGCGGCGAAGGAGGGCGTCGGCGCGCCGGTTAGGCGTCACCGCCGGAGAGCTGGGCGGGTGTGGCGTGGCGTCTTGCACGGCCGAAGCAATCACCGTGCGGAATTGTTTCAGGTCCACCGGCTTGGTGAGATAGTCAAAAGCCCCTGCCTTGAACGACCCCACGGCGTTTTCCGCCGATCCATGGGCGGTGATGACCACGGACCGTTCGTGTCGTCGTTGCGCTTTCAGTTCTGCCAGTATCTCGATGCCCATGCCATCGGGTAAACGCATATCCGTGATCACAACGTCGAAGGAGCGTGCATGGAGCAATTGCCAAGCTTCTTCCAGGCTACCTGCGGTTTCGACACGGTAGCCTTCGCGTAAAAGGGTGAGTTCGTACAGGGTGCGCAGATCGGGCTCGTCGTCGACGACCAGTATCTGGGCATTGCTCAATACAGTGTGGTTTGCCATGGTGTGTCCGTCGTGTCGCGCATCGAATCGCCCGTTGCCGATGGAGTGCGGGCGAAGGTGATGACAAACTCATTGCCTTCACAAGGCTGTCCGCCGACCGAGCGAACATTGCGCTGGTGGAGAATGGATGCGCCGTGCCCTTCGCACAACTCTCGACAAATGAACAGCCCCAAGCCACTGGAACGGCTCTCTGACGAAAAAAAAGGTTCGAACAGGTGGCGCTCCACCGATTGGTCCATCGGTGCACCGTCGCTCCATACGGACACGGTGGCGTGATGTTCCCCCTGCAGGCAACTGCTGACCTGGATGGCCTCGGCCTGGTCACTGGCGTAACGGCGTGCGTTGTCAAGCAGATTGACCAGCACACGGCGCAGATGCTCGGTGTCAAAGCGTACTTGCAGCGCTTGGTCTGGCAGGCGCATGCCCAGGCGCTGCTGGCTGCCGCTTTGCATGGCCCAGTCCAGGCAAATTTGGTGAATCGATTCGTTGAGGGCCAGAGTCGGCGCAGCGAGCGCACGGTCGTGGGGGGGGACGCGGGACACATCCAGAATATCGTCCACAATTTTCTCAAGCCGCTTGGTGTTCTGGCGCACCATGGCGGTTAGTTGTTTCAGTCGAGGGTCTTCGAGGTCTTCTTCCAGCAGTGCGTTTGCCTGTGCGATGGCCGCCAGCGGGTTGCGAATTTCATGGGCTACGGCGGTGGACATGCGGCCCATGCTGGCCAATTTTTCCGTGCGCATGCGCGCCTCCAGTTCCCGCTGGTCCTGCAAAAACAACACGCACAGGCTCTCTCCATCCGCCCCCAGGGGCGCTGCCAGCCGCGCACGGGCGCGTACCCGGCGCGGGCCCTGGCCTTCTATACGGATCGTTACGTCTTCTTCCTGCGCCTGCCCCGTTCCAAAACTCAGCCGCGTGAGGTTGAGCAAGGGGCGCCATCCCGTTTCACTCCTCAGGTCAAACACCAGCGGCTGCCGGGCGCGTTGCGATACCAGTAACTGCTGTGCGGCAGGGTTGGCGGCGCGCACACACCCTCGGTCATCCACAATCAACACCCCGTCTGGCAGAGACTCAATCACCAGTTCATTGACCTGGCGTTGTACGGTGGCCGCCAACTGGCTGAGCCGGGCGCGTTGCCCTTCGCTTGCCAAACGGCTGGCAAGTTGGTTTGCCAGCAGGGCAATGGCAAAGTAGCCCACTCCGCTGAGTGCCGCCTGCACGAAATGGGGCGTGGTGGTGGCATCGACGGTGTTGTGCAAATAGGTCCACAAGGTGCCACCCAACAGCAGCACGGTGACGCCTGCGGCGGTGCCCAGCGCCAGGCGCAGGGACCCCAGCACCGAGGCCAACAAAATCGGCAGGGCAAACAGCGGCGTGTAATTGATGCCGCTGTTGTCCTGTACCAGTTGCAGCAGGGAGAACACCAGCAGATCCAGGCCCACCAGACCTCCCCAGGCGGGATTGAAGGACCTGCCCAGCGGCCGGGGTTTGATCCAGAGTTTGGACACCAGTGTGCTGGCGAAATAGGCCGCACTGACGAGGGCCATGACCTTGCTGTGTGAGTTTCCTGCGAAATACAGAGTGCTTTGCAGCAACATGAGCACCAGGCCCAGAGTCAGCCGCGCCGTCATAAAGCCTTGCCACAGGCGGCCAAACTCCTGCGGGTCGTCCAGCTGGTGCATTTCCTTGTCCAGCACCGCAGGACCAAACCATGAAGGGGCAGGCGCGGCAGTGTCCATTCAGGATTCCTTTTTCTGGCGGTGGACGATGCTGCAATAGGTCCCCTGTGCTCCGGGGACCGCCTCATTGGCGGGAACATGGACGCCGCATTGGTCACAACGGACCATCTCCACCTGCGTACGCGTAGCCGAGTGTTGGCGTTGGGCGTTCAGTTGTTTGGCGCTGCGCGCGGTGCGCCAGCGCCATGCCACCAGCAACATCACCAAAAACCCCAAAAGGTACTTCACACCGTGTGCCCCAGAATGACTTCCATGACAAAGCGAGAGCCGACATAGGCCAGCAGCAACAAGGCCGATCCCATGTACAGCACCCGAATGGCCCGTTTGCCGCGCCAGCCGAATCCAGCGCGACCTATGAGCAGCACGGCGAAGGTGATCCAGGACAGCACCGAGAACACGGTCTTGTGGTTCCAGTGCCATGCGTGTGCCGGGCCATAGACTACCTCACCAAACAGAAAGCCAATCAAGAGCGTGGCGCTGAGCAGGACAAAACCCGCGCCTACAAATCGGAAGGTCAGGCGCTCCAGTGTCAGCAAAGGCAGGCCGCTGTGGGGGTCTTCGGCCAGGCGGATGCGGTTTTCCGTGCGGGTCATGAACCAGGCATGGACCACCGCCGTGCCAAACAGGCCGTAACACGCCACGCCAAAGGCCAAATGCAGGGGCAGCCACATGGACGCCTTGGCGGGCAGGGGGCTGCCGGGAAACAGGTAGGCCAATACCACCGCACCGGCGCCCAAAGCACACAGCGCCCAGCGGGTCTGGAGCTGTGGAAATATTTGGCTTTCCACCGCGTAGACAGCTGCTACCAGCCATGCCGTCATGGACAGCGCCGGCGCAAACCCAAAATGGGCGGGCTCACCAAACAGACTCCAACTGAGCAGCAGGCCGTGTAGTAACCAAGCCACCACCACCCCGGTGCGGGCGGCAGGGGGTGTCATCCGGTGGCCGCGCACGGCGGGCCAGGCATAGGCTGCGGCGGTTAAAACCGAAAGAATCAGGCTGATGGGGTACGCACTGGCTAAAATCATCCTCACAGTTTAGCGTTTTGCACCCTGCCAGCCCCGATTAACCTTCCCCATAGGCCTGGGGCGCCGGCAATCATCCTCATTGGACCCACTATGGCCTCCGCTCTATCCGACAAACTTTCCCGCCTCGTCAAGGAACTGCGAGGGCAGGCCCGCATCACCGAATCCAACGTTTCCGACATGCTGCGCGAAGTGCGCATGGCACTGCTGGAGGCCGATGTGGCCTTGCCCGTGGTGCGCGACTTCATTGCCCGCGTCAAGGACAAGGCCATGGGCGAAGACGTGCTGGGTTCCCTGCAGCCCGGCCAGGTGCTGGTCAGCATCGTCAGCAAGGAGCTGGCCGCCACCATGGGCGAGGGTGTCAGCGACATCAACCTCGCCGCCCAGCCGCCCGCCGTGATTTTGATGGCCGGCTTGCAGGGTGCCGGCAAAACCACCACCACCGCCAAGCTGGCCAAACACCTGATCGAAAAGCGCAAGAAGAAGGTACTCACCGTCTCGGGCGACGTGTACCGGCCCGCCGCCATCGAACAGCTCAAGACCGTCACTGCCCAGGCGGGTGCCGAATGGTTTGCCAGCACCCCCGACCAAAAACCGGTGGACATTGGACTGGCGGCGCTGGACTACGCCCGCAAGCATTTCTTCGATGTGTTGCTGGTCGACACCGCAGGCCGTCTGGCGATTGACGAAGCCTTGATGAAGGAGATCAAAGACCTGCACACCGCTTTGAATCCGGTGGAAACCCTGTTTGTGGTGGACGCCATGCAAGGGCAAGATGCCGCCAACACGGCCAAAGCCTTCAAGGAAGCGCTGCCGCTGACCGGCATCATCCTGACCAAAACCGATGGCGACTCCCGCGGCGGTGCGGCCCTCTCGGTGCGCCAGATCACCGGGGCTCCGATCAAGTTTGCCGGTACCAGCGAAAAGCTGGATGGCTTGGAGGTGTTTGACGCAGAGCGCCACGCCGGACGCATTCTGGGCATGGGCGACATCCTGGCGCTGGTGGAGCAGGTCACTGCCGGGGTCAATATCGAAGCCGCACAAAAGCTGGCCGCCAAGGTCAAGAGCGGCGCTGGCTTCGATTTGAACGATTTTTTGGCCCAGATCCAGCAGATGAAACAAATGGGTGGCCTGTCCAGCCTGATGGACAAGCTGCCCGCCGCCATGGCCGCCAAAGCCGGTCAGGTGGACATGGACCGCGCCGAGAAAGACATCAAGCGCAAGGAAGGCATCATCCACAGCATGACGCCGCTGGAGCGCCGCAAGCCTGACCTCATCAAAGCCACCCGCAAGCGCCGCATTGCCGCTGGCGCCGGGGTGCATGTTCAGGAAGTCAACCGCATGCTCAAGGAGTTTGAGCAGATGCAGGACATGATGAAAAAGATGAAGGGCGGCGGCATGATGAAGATGATGAAACGCCTAGGGGGCATGAAAGGCATGCCCAAGATGCCGTTTTGAGCGACCCGTCCCCGCGGCGCACGCTGGCGGGCATTGGCTTGGCCGTGCTGGCCATGGCGTGTTTTGCGGTGCTGGACACCACCACCAAATGGGTGTCGCTCAGCGTTCCCCTGGTGATGGCCATTGGGCTGCGTTATCTTTTTCAGGCTGTGGTTACCACGCTGACCGTCCTGCCTCGGCACGGTCTGGCCGTATTGCACAGCCAGCATCTTGGGTTGCATGTCGTGCGCGGCCTGCTGCTGTTGACCACCAGTTTCCTGGCCTTCTTGAGCCTGCGGCACATGCCGGTGGGGGAATTCACGGCGATTGTGCTGGTTACGCCACTGGTGGTCACCCTGCTGGCCGCCCGCATGCTGCATGAGCATGTGTCCGGTGTACGCAAGCTGCTGGTGGCCGGTGGCTTTATGGGCACGCTCACCATTGTGCGTCCCGGCGGGCAAGATTTCAATTGGGCCTTGCTGTTTCCTCTGGGCGTGGTGGCTGCCAATGCAGGATTTCAGTTGCTGACCAGTCGCATGGCGCGCACCGAAAGCTCTTCAAGCATGCAGTTCTACACCAGCTGGATTGGCGCCCTGTTGCCCGCATTCGCCTTGCCCTGGGTGTGGGTGGACATCCGCGATCCGGCGCTGTGGACGGGCTTGCTCTTGATGGGGGTGATGGCCACCGTGGGGCACTTCCTGTTTATCCTGGCGTTCCAGCGGGCGCCGGTGGCCACGCTCATGCCTTACACCTATACGCAAATCGCCTTTGCCCTGTTGGGCGGCTGGCTGCTGTTCTCGCATGTGCCCGATGGCTGGTCTTTGGTGGGCATGGCGCTGATCGCGGTGTGCGGCGCTGCAGGGGCTTGGCTGAGCGCGCACGAGGCCCGCCTCTCTACCTGAACACCTTGCCGTGCGCTTGTAGCCCGGAGTTTCAATTTGTTTGTGAGTAAATTCGGTCCTCGCCCTTGCTGCGCGTGCGTGAGTAACTATTGAATTTATAGCGCCACCACTTCGCCCCGCAGCGAGTAGCTGCGTGTTTCGGTAATCCGCACGTCCACCAGTTGCCCGATCAGCCGCGCGGGGCCGGCGAAATTCACCACCCGGTTGCATTCGGTGCGGCCCATCAATTCGGACGCATCACGTTTGGAGACGCCTTCCACCAGAATGCGCTGCACCGTGTTCAGGCGGCTTTCGCTGATGCGGGTGATGCTGGCATTGATCACCTCTTGCAGGTGGTGCAGGCGGCGCAGTTTCACCTCGTGTGGCGTATCGTCGTGCAAATTGGCGGCCGGCGTGCCGGGGCGGGGGCTGAAAATGAAACTGAACGAGTTGTCAAAGCCCACGTCGTCGATCAGCTTCATCATCTTGGTGAAATCGTCCTCCGTCTCGCCCGGGAAGCCCACGATGAAGTCGCTGCTCATGGCCATATCGGGGCGGATGGCGCGCAGCTTGCGGATGGTGCTCTTGTATTCCATGGCGGTGTAGCCGCGTTTCATGGCCATCAGGATGCGGTCCGAGCCGTGCTGCACCGGCAGGTGCAAGTGGCTCACCAGCTTGGGGATCTTGTCGTACGCCGCAATCAGCGAAGGCGTGAACTCGTTTGGGTGGCTGGTGGTGTAACGAATACGTTCAATGCCGGGGATGTCGGCCACGTACTCCAGCAAGGTGGCAAAGTCGGCCATCTCGGCGGTGAGCGAGTTTTCGCTGCCAATCATCTTGGTACGGTAGGCGTTCACGTTTTGGCCCAGGAGCGTGACTTCTTTCACGCCCTGGTCGGCCAGGCCCGCCACTTCCACCAGCACGTCTTCAAACGGGCGGCTCACCTCTTCGCCCCGGGTGTAGGGCACCACGCAGTAACTGCAGTATTTGGAGCAGCCTTCCATGATGCTGACAAAAGCCGAGGCACCTTCCACCTTGGCGGGAGGCAGGTGGTCAAACTTTTCAATCTCGGGGAAGCTGATGTCCACCTGGGCGCGGTCCTGCAGGCGGCGCTGGTTCAGCAGTTCAGGCAAGCGGTGCAGGGTTTGTGGGCCAAACACCACGTCCACATAGGGCGCCCGGGCGATGATGGCAGCGCCTTCCTGGCTGGCCACGCAACCACCCACACCAATCTGCACGCCCTTGGCCTTGAGGTGCTTGACTCGCCCCAGGTCGGAAAACACCTTTTCCTGCGCCTTCTCCCGCACCGAGCAGGTGTTGAAGAGAATCAGGTCGGCCTCGTCCACGTTCTGCGTGGGTTCGTACCCTTCGGCTGCGCGCAGCACATCGTTCATTTTGGCCGAGTCGTACTCGTTCATCTGGCAGCCAAAGGTTTTGATAAAGACTTTTTTAGACATGGGGTGGCTTGCTTTTGCTATATATTTAGTAGCTGCTTGCGCAGGTTCTACGCGGGCTAGAGCCCTAAAATGCTTAAGAAACGGGTGGCTTGAAGCCAGCTGCCGCATCAGGGCTTGGCGAGCTGCGCTTCCGCTTCGGTCAGAACCCAGACTTCGTGGACCAAGCCCAGAGGCTCCCGCACATAGGCCACCAGCAGGGATTGCCCCACCAAAGCACCCGACATCACCAGCATGTTGTTGGTGCCGCGAATGCGGGCGCCTGGCGACAAGCGCTCCACCTGGCCATTGATCAGCATTTCAGGCGGATGGGTGATTAGCATGGCGCCGAGCTTGGCGGTCGGCGGAAACGGACGTGCGGTGGTGACTTGCGCCATGGCCGATGCGCCAAAGCAGAGCAGGGCGGTAAGCAGGGCGATGCGCCATGCCGCAAGGTACGGCGCAGGCTTGGGGAGGCAGCGGTTCATGGTATGTGTCCAGAGGCTGGTTGAAAAAAGCAGGCAGGCATGCTACCACGGGCCCTGTTTTGCAGCCGCATTCAAGGGGTACTGGCTACAATTTGGCGCATCCGCAATGGGTGGACAGGAGTTGGTTTGAAAAAAATTTGGCGGGGCACGCATTTCACCGGGTTCGTGTATGGCGTAGTACTGTTGCTGCTCGTCCATCTGGTGGGAACCCTTGGCTACAGGTACATCGGGCGCCCGTCCGCGACCTGGATTGACAGTTTTTACATGACCTTCATCACCGTGGCCACCATTGGTTATGGCGAAACAGTCGATCTAAGCCACCATCCCATCGGGCGCTTGTTCACCGTGTTCATTGCCGTGGTGGGCATTGGCACCATGAGCTACCTGTTCTCCACCTTTGTGGCACTTCTGCTCGAATCGGATCTGAATGCTGCGCTGAGGAAAAAACGCATGGAAAAGAAAATTGCTACCCTCACAGGGCACTACATCGTGTGCGGCATCGGCCGCGTGGGCTCCAACGTGGCCCATGAGCTGCTCAAAACCCACCGCACCCCGGTGGTGATCGAGAGCGACCGGGCCGCATTGGACCGCTGGCTGGAGCACCACCCCGATGCGCTCTACCTGCACGCCGACGCAGCCGACGACGATGCTCTGCATACGGCGGGCGTTTTGTCCGCAGCGGGCGTGTTTGCCGTCACCGCCGACGACAGCCATAACCTGATGGTGTCACTCTCCGTCAAGCTGCTCAATCCCAAGGCCCGGGTGGTGGCCCGGCTGCACGACATTCGCAATGCCAACAAAGCGCGCCGCGCCGGGGCGGACGAAATTGTTTCCCCCGACTTCACCGGCGGTATGCGTATTGCCTCGGCCATGTTGCGCCCGCATGTGGTGAATTTCATGGACCAGATGCTCCACAGCGATGACGGTTTGCGTGTGGAAGAAGTGCTGGTGCCTGCGGGGCATCCCGCCACGCCGCTGTCCGACCTGGTGCCCAAGTCCAGGGAATACATTCTCATGGCCACCCACGAGCAGGGCAAATGGGTGTTCAACCCCGCCGATGACCATGTGGTTAAGGCGGGCACCGCTTTGGTGCTGATGGCCAGCCCCGGTGGGCGTGTACACCTAGAAAAGCGGCTCAAGGGGTGAATGCGGGATGCGCTGGTTGCCCCTCAAGTACAATCCCCCCAAATATGTTCAGACCACTGGACTTTCTAATCGCAAGGCACTCAGGGGAGGCCTTTTTTCTTATTCTCTGGAAATTTGAGTAGTTCGAAGGCTTTTGTTGGTGTCCATCGCTCCGTCCCTTGTGAATCAAGCAGTCCCGCAGCACATTGCCATCATCATGGATGGCAACCGCCGGTGGGCCAAAAAGGTGGGCCTGCCCGCTGCAGTTGGCCACGCCAGCGGTGCGCGCCAGGTGCGCAGCATTGTGCAAGCCTGCGCCGACCGGGGCGTGCGTTACCTCACCCTGTTTGCCTTCAGCACCGAAAACTGGCAGCGCCCGCAAGACGAAGTGTCCAGCCTCATGGCCTTGCTGGCGCTGTACCTGAAAAAAGAAGTCAACGACATGAACGCCAAAGGCGTTCGCCTCAAAGTAGTAGGCAACACGTCGGGTTTTGATGCCAAGATCCAAGAGCTGATTCGCAACGCCCAAGACAAAACCGCCCACAATGACGCTATCACCCTCACCGTTGCAGCCAACTACGGCGGCCGCTGGGACGTGGTTCATGCGGTCAAGGCATGGCAAGCCGCCCATCCCGGCCAGCCGGTGGACACCATGGACGAAGCCGCTTTGAGCGCCCACCTGGGCACCGCCTACGCGCCCGACCCCGATTTGCTCATCCGCACCGGCGGCGAGTCGCGCATCAGCAACTTCATGTTATGGCAGCTTGCTTATACCGAATTGTTCTTTACCGATACGTTGTGGCCCAACTTCACCGTCGATGTGCTGGATCAAGCCATTGCCTGGTATGGTGCGCGCGACCGCCGGTTTGGGGGCTCTGGTGCTGAAACTCCTGCTAATACCAAGAACCATGCCTGAATTCATTCTTTTTTCATATTTGTATCCCACATGCTGAAATCGCTTTTGAAGTCCTTCTGTTTGCGCTCGGCAATTGTTGGGTTCGGTTTGGTGTTCAGTGCTGGGTTGCAAGCCCAGACACTGGCCCCCTCTTTGGGTGGGGGATCTACAGTTTCGTCTGGGTCTGTTACGTCAGACGCTGCTCCAGCAGCCTCGGCAGCCCCAGCAATGCCAGTTGGCGGGCGCACAGGGCTCACCCAACAGGCAACACAGCAGCAAGCCACAACTCCAGATGCAAAGTTGGACACCAAAAACGCAAATACGGAAGCCAAAGGATCAAGCACAGACGCCAAAACAAGCCCAGAGGGCTCACAGCCCCCTGCCGCTGAAATAGTTAAAGACCCAAAAGCAGACGATATCGAGTTCCAGCGTTTTGTGCGCAGCGCAACAGGGCAGTCTTTAAAGCTCTTTGGGTACGAGTTGTTTGCCAACTCCAATAGCTTTTCGTCTGTGCAGGCCGCACCGGTACCTGCAGGTTACATACTCGGGCCAGGTGACGAACTGGTGGTTCAGGTCAATGGCCTGGTTGAAATCAATGAGCGGCTGGTAATCGACCGCGATGGCAGAGTCATGGTGCCAAAAGTTGGGCCATTGAACTTGGCTGGTGTCGCTTTGAGTGATGCTGAAAAAGTCTTTAGTAACCATATCGGCAAGGTCTTTCGCAACTTCACTGTCAGCGTAACGATGGGGCGTCTGCGTAGCATTGAAGTGTTTGTGGTGGGGCAAGCCCGCAAGCCCGGTAAACATTTGGTCAGCAGCTTGTCGTCGCTGATCAACGCCCTGTTTGAAACTGGCGGACCAAGCTCCAACGGCAGTTTGCGGGCCATTGAACTCCGGCGGGCAGGCAAAAAAATTGCCACGGTCGATATGTATGCTTTTTTGGCGCGGGGCGACAACAGCGCTGATGTGAAATTGCTGGCAGGAGACATCATATTCATCCCGCCAGCCAGTGCGCGTGCCGCACTCTTGGGTACTATCAATGCCCCGGCCATTTACGAACTCCGTCCCAATGAGACTATCAGCGAGATTCTTGGTATGTCGGGAGGCTTGCCTACGCTGGCCGCTCCACAAAAGGCCCAGTTGGAGCGAATGGATGCCAGTCGGGATATTGCCCGTTATGTTGAAGACTTTGCGCTAGATCACAAAGGGCTTGGCCTCGTCCTCAAGGCGGGGGACATTGTGACTGTTTTCCAAATCAGCCCGCAAATAGCCAATGTAGTTACCTTGCAAGGCAACGTGGCTGCACCCCTGCGCTATACCTACAAACCCGGAATGCGCGTGGCCGACTTGTTGAACGACAAGCGTTTGCTCATTCCCGGCAGCTATTGGCAGCAAATCAACCAGGGCGCCACCACGGGCAACTATTCGCGTCCCGAAGTCAATCTGGATTACGCCACCATTCAACGCCTCGACCCTGTGGCACTGCGCACCAAGGTATTTGCCTTTAATCTGGCCAAAGCCATCGCGCAAGAGGGTGTGGAAAATTTGGAGCTGATGAGTGGCGATATCGTCACCGTTTACGGACCAGGAGAAGCAGGTCCTGAGACCGAAAACAGTGTCACCATCACCGGCGATGTAGTGGGTGGCATCAAGCGGTTCGTGTGGCGCGAGGGTTTCACCATCAAAGACGTCATCCCTTCGGCGCAATGGCTGGTTGACTACTACAGCTACTGGCAGCGCCCCATTGGACGCAACCTGCGCAACGACATCAATTGGGATTACGCCCAGGTGGTTCGCCGGGTGCCTGCCACGCTTGAAAGCAAGGCCATTACCTTCAATCTTGGTGGTGCGGTTCTGAAAGGTAACCCTGCAGATAACATCTTGCTGGAGCCGGGCGACCAGATTGCCTTGTTTACTACAGCGCAAATGGCTGTTCCCCTGGAAAAGCGCACCAAGTTGGTGACTGTATCCGGTGAGGTGGCTGTGCCCGGCGTGTACCAAACCAGTCCCGGCGAAACTTTACCTCAATTGCTTAAACGCATTGGCGGCCTGACTCCGCAGTCATATTTGTTTGGTACAGAGTTCTCGCGAGAATCTGTGCGTGTACGCCAGCAGGAAAACCTAGACATCCTTATTCGAAGGTTGGAGGCACAGTTTCAATCGCAGTCCGGTTCCGTAGCGGCCAATCGGGCAGCGGACGGTTCCGCTCAGTTGCAAGTGTTGCAACTGCAGCAAGCCCAGCAAAGAGCCCAGATTGAGCGGCTTAAAACCTTTAAAAGCAACGGACGCGTGGCCCTTGAACTTGAACCACAAGCACAGACTCTTGCAGGCCTGCCAGCAGTGGCGCTGGAAGATGGCGACCACATCATAGTGCCTGCAACGCCTGGCTTTGTATCCGCGGCTGGATCAGTCAACAATGAAAATGTGTATGTTTACAAGACGGGTAAGACAGTGGCTGATGTTCTCAGGTCTGCCGGCCTCGCCGAAGACGCGGAGGTGGACCAGGTTTTTGTGCTGCGTGCTGACGGCAGCATAATCTCTCGACGCGACCGTGGAGGCTTGTTTGGTGGGGGGTTTGATTCCATCCAGCTCATGCCTGGCGACACCGTAGTGGTTCCCGCACAAATTGACCGCGAAAGCCGCTACAGCATCGTAACCCGTGCATTCAAAGACTGGACGCAAATTTTGTCCAACTTTGGGTTGGGAGTTGCGGCAATTAATTCCATCAGCAAGCTGTAACGCCATGAACGAGAACGATGTCATTGCAGACGAAGCGCGACAATCCACTTTGCCTGAAGACGATGAAATCAGCTTGCTGGACCTGCTGCAGGTTGTGGCTGATAACCTACGCCTATTAGTACTTGGCCCCCTGGCTGCCGGACTTGTTGCGTTGGGCATTACCTTCACCCTCGCCCCAACCTTTACCGCCACCACCAAATTCATGCCGCCCCAGCAACAGCAAAGCGGGACTGCAGCCATGTTGGCAGGTCTGGGCGCTTTGGGTGGTTTGGCTGGGGTAGCTGGTGGTCTAAAAAATCCCGCCGACCAATACGTGGCCTTGCTCAAAAGCAATTCTGTGCAAGATGCGCTGATTGACCGCTTCAAGCTGACTGGGCGCTATGAGACAAAATTCCACGAAGATGCCCGTAGTGCAATAAGCGGCAGCGTCCAAATCGCCAGCGGCAAAGATGGCCTCATCGTGATTGATGCCAGCGACAAAGACCCCCTATTTGCCGCTCAGCTGGCTAACGCTCACGTAGAAGAACTGGGCCGCTTACTCAATCGTCTCGCTTTGACCGAAGCTCAACAACGCCGCGTCTTCTTTGAAAAGCAGCTTGCCAATGCCAAAGACAACCTGGTTAAGGCCGAACAAGCCCTCAAGTCGAGCGGTGTTAACAGTAGCGCCCTCAAAGCCAACCCCGGGGCGGCTGTGGAAGCCCTGGCTAAACTTAAGGCAGGTATAGCTGCCCAAGAAATTAAGCTTGCATCCATGCGCGGTTACCTAGCTGAATCCGCCCCCGACTTTAGACAAGCGCAAACTGAGTTGGCGGCCATGCGCGGCCAAATGACCCGCGCTGAAAAAGAAGAACCCGCCACCGCAGGTGCAAACAGCGGCGACAGCGACTACATCGCCAGATTTCGCGACTTTAAATACCACGAAACCTTATTTGATTTGTTCGCCAAACAATACGAAATGGCCCGCGTGGATGAAAGCCGCGAAGGTGCCCTCATTCAGGTGGTAGATCCCGCCCAGCCGCCCGAGCGCAAGAGCAAGCCCAAGAAGGCTCAGATTGCCATGTTGACCACGCTGGCTGTGGGCTTTGCGATGCTGCTCTTCATTTTTATCCGACAAGCCCTGCGCAGTGCAGCCCAAACGTCTCAGTCGGCGGAGAAAATTAGTCGCCTGCGTCGCTCATGCTCCAGGGCCCTTGGCCGCAATTGAATCCGCCTTACAAGGTATGATAAAAATATTCTCTGCGGTGGCTCTGGAACTCGATTGTGGTCATTGTCTCATGCTGGTCTTCCCAAGCAGTTTCTTGTCTTGTCTGATACCACCAGCCTGTTTCAGCAAGCGATCGACTTTGCAGAGTTCAAACTTCGATTTAATTGACTAGCTTTCAACATAATGCACACAAACAAGAAAATTTTAGTTACCGGTGCCGACGGGTTTATCGGCTCTCACCTTACTGAAGCCCTGGTACGTGCGGGCTACGATGTTCGTGCGTTCGTGCTCTATAACTCGTTCAACTCCTGGGGGTGGCTAGACCGTTGCGCATCAGATGTGAATGGTAAATTTGAGGTGTTCGCTGGCGACGTGCGAGACCCCAACGGAGTGCGTGCCGCCATGAAAGACTGCGATGCGGTGCTGCACCTCGCAGCCCTGATCGCCATCCCTTATTCGTACCACTCGCCCGATACCTACGTTGATACCAACATCAAAGGCACGCTGAACATCGTTCAGGCAGCGCGCGATCTTGGCGTGAGCAGGGTGGTACAAACATCGACGAGCGAGGTTTATGGAACGGCGCGCTTTGTTCCAATAACCGAAGGTCATCCGCTGCAAGGCCAATCGCCTTATTCGGCCAGCAAGATTGGCGCAGATCAAATTGCTATGTCGTTTTACTCGTCGTTTGGTACGCCAGTTACGCTATTGCGGCCCTTTAACACCTACGGCCCGCGCCAGTCCGCTCGCGCCGTGATCCCGACCATCA
Organism: Rhodoferax sp.; assembly: GCF_030697375.1. Lineage (GTDB taxonomy): Bacteria > Pseudomonadota > Gammaproteobacteria > Burkholderiales > Burkholderiaceae_C > Allorhodoferax. The sequence continues at coordinate 56,361 of NZ_JAUYQD010000021.1, forward strand.
TCACCCAGATTGCCCATGGTCAACGGAAGATCAAACTCGGCGCGGTGTCACCCACACGCGACTTCAACTACGTGGCCGATACAGTCGCTGGCTTTATTGCCGCCCTGGGGTCAGACCGTGGCATTGGTGAGGTCATAAACCTTGGCAGTAATTTCGAAATTTCCATTGGTGACACTGCCCACGCTATCGCCGAAGCCATGGGAGTATCCATAGAAATTATTACGGACGAACAGCGTTTGCGCCCCGAAAAAAGTGAAGTGGAACGACTGTGGGCATCCAACACCAAAGCGCGCGAACTGCTCGGCTGGCAACCCCAATACGGCAGCCGCGAAGGCTTCTTGCGCGGTCTGACCGAGACCATCGCTTGGTTCCTCGAGCCCGCAAACCTGTCTGCCTACAAAGCTGACATCTACAACCTATGAGTTTATGAATACGCCACGCAATCTTCCTGAGGAAATCGTTCGTGCTATCAAGTCTTCTGTAGTGGGTGACGGCCCGCTTGCCTTGCATGAACCGCGTTTTCGCGGCAACGAATGGATCTATTTGAAGGAATGTCTCGATTCGACGTTCGTTTCCTCGGTGGGCAAGTTTGTTGACCGTTTCGAGGATGACTTGGCAGCCTTCACCGGTGCCAAGCGTGCGGTGGCCGTGGTCAACGGCACAGCCGCGCTGCACGTGGCCTTGCGCCTGGCCGGCGTGGAGGCTGGGGACGAAGTTCTGTTGCCAACGTTGACCTTTATCGCCACCGCAAATGCCGTGGCCTATTGCCAGGCAACGCCTCATTTTGTTGACAGCGAGGAGCGCTCGCTCGGCATGGACGCCCACGCACTGCGCGACTACCTGTCGGCCACGACCGAGATGCGCGACGGCCACTGCATCAACCGCAACACCGGCCGTGTAGTCCGCGCCATGGTGCCGATGCACACATTCGGTCATCCCGTTGACATTGACGCGTTGCTTGCTGTCGCACACGACTTCCGTCTGCAACTAATCGAGGATGCAGCCGAATCCCTGGGCAGTACCGTGGGCGGACGCCACACCGGTACTTTTGGTCTGATGGGTACCTTGAGCTTCAATGGCAACAAGACCATCACCACAGGTGGCGGGGGGGCAATACTCACCAACAACATCGAATTGGGCGCACGTGCAAAGCACCTGACCACCACTGCCAAGGTGCCGCATCGCTGGAACTTTCTGCATGACGAGGTGGGTTACAACTACCGACTGCCCAACCTGAATGCCGCGTTAGGCTGCGCCCAGCTTGAGCAACTACCCGGATTTTTGAGCGAAAAGCGTCGCCTGTTTGATTGCTACCGGTCGAGCTTCGCCGAAGTCGAGGGCGTTCGCCTCGTCACCGAACCGGCGGGGTGCCACAGCAACTACTGGCTGCAGACGCTGTTGCTCGACGAACCGCTCGCCGACCAGCGCGATGCTGTGCTGACCGCCACCAACGACGCCGGACTGATGACACGCCCTGTCTGGGCGCTGATGCATCACATGCCGATGTACAGCAGCGCGCCAAAGGCGCACTTGCCAGTGGCCGAATCGCTGGAACGGCGCTTGATTAACATTCCGAGCAGTTCGGGGTTGGTTCCTGTCGCCCCATGAGCAAACCCAGTCTGATCCTGATCGGTGCAGGTGGTCACGCCCATGCGTGTATTGATGTGATCGAACAGCATGGTCAATACCAGATTGCCGGACTGGTCGGCATGCCAGAAGAAATGCATGCCCAACACCTTGGCTATACCGTCTTCGCCACGGACAGTGATTTGCCACAACTGACAAAAGACTATCAATACGCCTGTGTCACCGTGGGTCAGATTCAGACACCCGACCACCGCATTCGCCTCTATCAGCAGGCCACCGAACTCGGCTTTCAATTGCCAGTCATCATCGCGCCTAGCGCCCATGTCTCTCGCCACGCCACCATTGGCTCAGGCACCATCGTGATGCACGGGGCAATAGTCAATGCTGGCGCCAAGGTAGGTAGCAACTGCATCATCAATACGCGTGCGCTGATTGAACATAACGCGACAGTCGAAGACCACTGCCATATTTCCACCGGCGCCATCGTCAATGGCAACGTGCATATTGACGCTGGCAGTTTTATTGGTAGCGGCTGCGTCGTAAAAGAGGGTGTCGCCATAGGGAAGCGCTGCATTGCAGGAATGGGGCTCACTGTGCGGCGCAACCAGGCAGATCACGCCCGATTTGTAGGTAACGATAAATCATGACCAACCGAACGCTCATCATCGCCGAAGCCGGCGTCAACCATAATGGCGACCTCTTACTGGCCAAGCAGTTAATCGATGTGGCTGCTGAGGCTGGAGTAGATCTCGTCAAGTTTCAAACTTTTAACGCCAACCGCCTAGTCACGCGCACTGCCCAAAAGGCTGACTACCAAACCCAGACCACAGACAGCAAAGAATCACAATATGAAATGCTTCGCCGTCTGGAACTCAATGAGGAGATGCACAGGGAACTCATCGATCACTGTGCGTTGCGTAATATAGGTTTTTTCTCCACTGGCTTTGATATCGAAAGCATTGATCTGCTGCTGAGTCTTGGTCAGGACCATTTCAAGATACCTTCCGGAGAAATCACCAACCTGCCCTACTTGCGCCATATCGGCCAATTCGGAAAAACCGCCATCCTTTCCACCGGCATGGCAACGCTGGGCGATATAGAAGCTGCGCTCGGCGTGCTGGAGCAAGCGGGCACATCTCGCGCTCAAATAACGGTACTGCACTGCACCACCGAATACCCCACGCCCATGAATGAAGTAAACCTGCGCGCAATGCAAAGCATTCATGCTGCCTTTGGCGTAGCGGTGGGTTATTCAGATCACACGCCCGGTATTGAAGTGGCGGTTGCTGCCGTGGCCATGGGCGCGACCGTGATCGAAAAACATTTCACACTGGATCGCAACCTGCCGGGCCCCGACCACAAAGCCAGCCTAGAGCCGGAAGAACTCAAAGCCATGGTGGCAGCCATTCGCAATATAGAACTCGCGCTGGGCGATGGCATCAAACGACTCACCCCAAGCGAAGCCAGGAACAAACCCGTTGCGCGTAAATCACTGGTGGCCAGGCAAGCTATAAAGGCGGGCGAGGCCTTTAGTGCGCAAAACATTACCACCAAGCGCCCCGGTACTGGCGTCTCTCCCATGCGTTGGGACGAAGTCATGGGTCACACCGCGTCACGCGATTTTGTGGCAGACGAGTTGATCGTGCTATGACCCGAAAAATCTGTGTCATCACCGGTACCAGAGCCGAATACGGTTTGATGCGCTGGGTCATGCAAGGTATCAAGGATGAGCCCGAGCTAACGCTACAGATCATTGCGACGGGTATGCACCTGTCGCCTGAGTTCGGTCTCACCTATCGCGAGATCGAGAAAGACGATTTCCAGATCGACCGCAAGGTCGAAATGCTGACCAGCTCAGACACGTCCGTTGGCATCGCCAAATCCATGGGTCTGGGTTTGATCGGTTTTGCTGATGCATTGAACGAATTGCAGCCCGATCTGATCGTGGTACTTGGTGATAGGTTCGAGATTTTTGTAGCGGTGGCAGCCGCCTTGGTGGCGCGTATACCAGTAGCGCACTTGCACGGCGGGGAAACGACCGAAGGCGCTTTTGATGAGGCACTGCGCCATTCCATCACCAAGATGTCGCACTTGCATTTCGTCGCAGCTGAAGCGTATCAGAGGCGGGTGGTCCAGCTTGGTGAGCCACCTGAACGGGTGTTTCTCGTTGGTGGTATGGGTATTGACAACATCAAACGCTTGCAGCTTCTCAGCCGTGCAGAGTTAGAAGCATCGCTTGACTTGCAACTCGGCCCAAAAAACCTGCTGATTACCTTCCACCCGGTCACGCTAGAGAGATCAACCGCTACAGACCAGATGGCAGAACTGTTAGTAGCCTTGGCTGACCTGAAAGACACGCAACTTATTTTCACTATGCCCAACGCCGATACAGATGGCCGTACCTTGATCAAGATGGTGCAGGAGTTTGTGGTCCAGCACCCCAATGCGCGCGCCTATACATCCCTCGGCCAATTGCGCTATCTGTCATGCGTAGCACAGGTGGATGGCGTTGTGGGCAATTCTTCCAGTGGCTTAGTCGAAGTACCCAGCTTTAAGAAGGGTACCATTAACATTGGCGACCGTCAACGGGGTCGGTTACAAGCTGAAAGCGTGATCAATTGCGCACCAACGCATCAGGGTATCGCGGCCGCTTTGAAAAGGCTTTACACAGTAGCCTTTCAGGCGAGTTTGAGTCAGACACGAAACCCTTATGGCGAGGGTGGCGCAAGTGAGAAAGTGGTTAATACGATTAAGCACTATCCGCTGGACAGCATAGCCAAAAAGTCTTTTTATGATCTACCAGCACATTGACCTTGAGTGTAATAAGTGAATTCGACTGAACAAATCTGGCGCAACGCCATCATCCCCGCGCACGCAACCATTCAGCAAGCTATTAGTAATCTGGACCAAGTGGCCATCAAGATTGTATTGGTTGTAAATGGACGTGATGAGTTAGAAGGCACGATATCTGACGGTGACATCAGACGTGGCTTGCTGAAAGGGCTAGACTTAAATAGCCCCATAACAAACGTTATCCATCGCAATGCCTTGGTGGTGCCGCCTGATATGGGACGTGAACTGGTTAAGCAATTAATGGTTGCAAACAAAATTCAGCAAATTCCTGCCGTCGATGAGCACCACCGTGTAGTTGGCTTGCATCTCTGGGATGAGATTGCCACGCCACCCATACGCCCCAATCTAATGGTGATCATGGCTGGCGGGATGGGCACGCGGTTGCGCCCGCACACCGAAAATTGCCCCAAACCATTGTTGCTAGTAGCGGGTAAGCCGATGCTGGAGCATATTATTGAGAGTGCCAAATTAGAAGGCTTTAGCCAGTTTGTGCTGGCCATTCATTATTTGGGTTACATGATTGAGGACCACTTCGGCAATGGCGAGCGGATGGGGGTCAGGATTGACTACCTGCGTGAGCAATCTCCTTTGGGCACCGCAGGTGCGCTTGGGCTGCTCAACCCAAGGCCAGAGTCTGCATTTGTGGTGACCAATGGCGATGTGATTACCGATATTCACTATGGCGAACTGCTTGATTTCCACCTGCGCCACAACGCTGCTGCCACCATGGCCGTGCGCGTGCATGAATGGCAGCACCCCTTTGGAGTGGTGCAGACTGACGGTGTTGAAATTGTCGGTTTTGAGGAAAAACCTGTGGCACGTACTCATATTAATGCGGGCGTCTATGCGCTTGACCCCGATACGTTGAATGCCTTGGCTTGTGAGGCACGTTGCGACATGCCTACCTTGTTTGAGCGCTTGCAAGCACAAGCCAAACGCACAGTAGCGTACCCGATGCATGAGCCTTGGCTCGATGTTGGCAGGCCAGATGACTTGGTCGCTGCCAAAAACAAAAAAATTTAAATTGGAGTTTTAAAAATGAAAACTAATGTAGAAAATATTCACTGGTGTTCAAATTGTCTGACTATGTCGACGCGCCCAAGAATTACCTTCGATACTAAAGGATGGTGTAACGCTTGCATATGGACGGAAAAAAAGAAAACGCTTGATTGGGATTCAAGACAGAAAGAACTTGAAGCGTTACTCAATAAGCACAGGCGGAATGATGGCACATTCGACTGTATTGTTCCGGTTAGCGGGGGTAAGGACGGTTCGTACGTTGCCTACAATCTAAAGCATAAGTATGGGATGAATCCGCTGGCTGTTACAGTCACCCCGGCATTACGTCTGGATTTGGGCGAGCGTAACCTCCGCGCGTTTGTTGAGAGTGGATACAACCATATCTCAATAAACCCAGCTCACGAGGCAATGCGAATCCTTAACAAAACCGGTTTCGTTGAAATGGGTTTCCCCTATTATGGTTGGCTCATCGCAATTCACACCGCAGTTGCGCGTGCTGCCATTGGTTTTGGCGTCGGCTTAATATTTTATGGAGAGGATGGCGAGGTAGAGTATGGCGGCTCTACCGAAACGTCAAAAAATCCAATCTATGACGTTCATTATCAAAAGAAAGTGTACCTTGAAGGTGGATATGAAAGAGTATTGGAGGCATCAGGTGTACCCAAACAAGACCTTTACTTATTTCGATTCCCAGGCGATGATGAACTTAAGTCGTATCCAATACAGTTAACACATTGGTCCTACTTCGAGAATTGGGATCCATATCGAAATTACCTAGTGGCTAAAGAACACTGTGGATTGACGGAAGCGACTGACTCAAATGCAGGTACCTTTACCAATTTCTCACAAAATGACCAAGCGCTTTATGCTTTACATACTTATTTGATGTATGTGAAGTTCGGTTTTGGTCGAGCCAATCAAGATGCCTGTATTGAGGTGCGACGTGGCGCCATGGATAGATCGCAGGCGGTCAACTTGGTGCGTCTCTATGATGGGCACTACCCTGAAGAGTTTATGTCGCTTTACTTGGAATACTACCAGATGACTCAGACAGAGTTTGATGAGGTGATTGACAGATACGTCAACCGGGAATTGTTCAGCAAGGTAGATGGCCGCTGGAAGCCCAAGTTTACTGTTGCGTAATGAGTAAAAATATCACCGTGATCGACTATGGTATGGGCAATATTTGGTCCGTGCTAAGCGCGTTGCGCTATCTTGGATGCACCCCTGTTGTCAGCAATGACCCGGATGAAATAGTGCGAGCAGAATCGCTGTTGTTGCCGGGGGTTGGGTCTTTTAGAAAAGCAATGTACTCTTTGCGAGAGTCATCAATTGATCAGGCAATACTTGAGGCTGTTCACGTTAAGGGCAGCAAGATACTCGGCATTTGCTTGGGCATGCAATTAATGGGCAGCCAAGGTCATGAGGATGGTGAAACACCTGGGCTCGGTTTAATTCCGAACTCTATTGATTTGTTCACGCCCTATGAAATTGGCCCTAATAAAATACCGCATATTGGTTTCGATTTAGTCAACAGCAGACCGGATTCTATTCTTTTCCAAGGCTTGCCCAATGCTGCTGATTTTTACTTTGTCCACTCCTATCGGATGTTGCCACATGGGTTGAAAGGTAAAGCGGCTACCTGCTTTTATGGAACAGAGTTTTTGGCAGCCTATGAGTTAGATAATATTTTTGCAACCCAATTCCACCCCGAGAAGAGTCAGACCAATGGTCTGATGCTCTTGGAGAATTTTTTGTCTCATTAGTCCTCATGCTTAAAAAGCGTTTGATATTCACATTGCTTTATTGCCAAGGTCAGTTCATGCTGAGTCGGAACTTTCGCTTGCAGAATGTCGGCAACCTTAATTGGCTACGGACCAATTACAATTTTTCACATATATCGTTTTCAATTGATGAACTTGTCGTATTGGATGTCACGCGCCAAGACAGAAATACAGATACGTTTTGCGATGCTTTGAAAGCCTTGTCTGAAGGGTGCTTTGTCCCTATCGCGGCCGGTGGCGGTGTTCGTACCATTGAGCATGCACGCGCCTTGCTTCGTTCAGGGGCAGACAAAGTGGTTATCAATTCTGCGCTTTATGGAAACAATGATTTTGTGAGTGATTTGGCAAGTGAATTCGGCCAGCAATGTGTGGTTGCGTCCATGGATATCAAACGCACAACTGAGGGCGCGTATCAAGCAATATCTGAATGCGGTAGCAAACGTCTCGAAGGCACTGCGACTCGTTGGGTAGAAAAAATTTCACGGGACGCGGTGGGGGAAATCTATCTCAACTCGATAGATCAAGACGGGACAGGTCAGGGTTACGATGTGCAGATACTTGACCTTCTACCAAAAGACATGTCAAAGCCAGTTATTTTGGCAGGCGGGGTTGGAAATGCAGCTCACCTTGCAGAGGGGCTGGCAGACCCACGCGTTGATGCAGTGGCTACAGCACACCTATTTAACTTTGTTGGCGATGGGTTGAAGCACGCTCGAAATTCCCTTATTTCTTCCGGGGTTGACCTCCCTATCTGGAACATTCAATTTCTGGAACAACATCTAAAGAGGAATAAAGTGGGGATATCCAATTGATTTGCCGTGTCCTGATCGTCGGCCTGGGTAGCATTGGTAAACGCCACCTGCGCTTGGCTAGAGAGCTTTTGCCTAATGCAGATATTCGGGTCTTGCGTCATCAGGCGTGCGTCGCGGTGCCTGAATTTGCAGACGGCTGTTTCTCAAGCTTGGGTGAATCGATCAAATTTTTGCCCCAGATTGCAGTGATCGCCAATCCGGCCACGTTGCACGTAGGTGTCGCGCAGCCATTGACTGAGGCTGGTGTTCATCTACTCGTCGAGAAACCTCTGTCAGCATCGCTTGATGGTGTGCAGCGGTTGCTTGAAAGTTGTAGGGAACAAAAAACAATAATGCTAGCTGGTTACAATCTCCGGTTTTTACCTTCACTACAACGTTTCCGCAGCCTACTGAATGACGGTATTGTCGGCCGTGTGTTATCCGTGCGTTGCGAGATTGGGCAGTATTTGCCAGCTTGGCGACCTGACACCGATTATCTGCAAAGCGTTTCAGCTCAACGAAAACTGGGCGGTGGAGCACTGCTAGAACTTAGCCATGAGATTGACTATCTGCGCTGGATTTTTGGTGAAGTGGATTGGGTCAAGGCAACACTATGTCAGCAAGGTGACTTGAAGATTGATGTCGAAGATACTGCCCATCTAATTCTTGGATTTGCCGCTGTCGGCGGTCATCAGCTAATCGGGTCCGTCAACCTGGATTTCCTTCGGCACGATACCACGCGTCTTTGTACGGCGATTGGCGAAAAAGGAAGCCTACGCTGGAATGGGTTGACTGGTGCGGTCGAATACTTTGAGTTTGGTGCGAAGGAATGGCATGAGCTTTTTCGCTACCAACATCAACGGGATGACAGTTATTTGACCGAATGGAAACACTTTTTACATTGTGTGCATGCAAAGGAGACTCCAATGATAAGTGGTCAAGATGGTTTGAGAGTACTGCAAATTATTGAAGCTGCTCGTCATTCTTCAGACGCAGGTGGCAAAGTAAAAAACACCAAGACCAGAACAACAAGGATTAATGCATGAGCGCCACCGCCTTCATCTTCGCCCGTGGCGGCTCCAAAGGTTTACCCGGCAAAAATATACGTCCGTTGGGTGGCAAGCCATTAATAGCGTGGTCAGTTGAGCATGCGTTAGCCGTCAAACGGATTGATCGCGTGATTGTTTCTACAGATTCTGAGGAAATTGCACAAATTGCACTTGCATACGGCGCACAAGTCCCGTTTATTCGACCGGCAGAGCTTGCCCATGACGGAAGCCCGGAGTGGCAAGCATGGCGCCACGCTCTAAACTACTTGAAGGAAAATGAAGGTGTGATGCCGTCCGTGATGGTTTCTGTACCAGCAACGGCACCGCTCAGATTACCGATCGACATTGAAAACTGTTTAGATGAATTTGAAAAAGGTGATTCCGACATTGTCATTACCGTTTCTGAATCACATCGCAGTCCATACTTTAATATGGTGAAGGAGAACGAAAATGGGACAGTTGGATTAGTTATTCCGCCTCAATTAGCAATAGCTAGACGCCAAGATGCTCCAGCGGTATTCGATATGGCAACTGTAGCATATGTTATGAGCGCAAGCTTTGTACTAAGCCATAATTCTGTTTTTGAAGGGCTGGTTAGGGCGGTTAAGGTGCCAACCGAAAGAGCCATAGATATTGATACTCTTTTGGATTTTCAGATGGCTGAATATTTATTAAAGATTAGGGAAGATCGTGCAAAGAATTTTTGAAGTGTTGAGCCGAATGAGATTTTTGAGCACCGCTGATCGTATCGGCCCAGATGTTTCCGGTATTCACTGGCTCCTGTATTTTAAAAGCATGATGGCAGAGCATTGTGCAAAAAAACTCAAGCCATTCGGTGCCAGATCTGAGGCTCGTCCGTGCTCCTATGTATGAAGCATGCTCGAAAATCGAGATTGAAAAAATGTCGTGATGAGTCCGGAAACCAGTTTATTCGCTGATCCAACTGGGAGGGGGGCGGATTCTAATTGAAGACGCAGTATTGATGGCGCCGGCGTTCACTTTTATGCCAACAATCAAGCCTTTTTTGATATAACTAAACTAATATTTGAGCAAGGATATCCTGATCCGAAATTAGCTACCGCCGTCATTTTACGGTGTAAAGTTCCTGGATTTGTGCTAGACGATTATTCATTCCTGGTAATGACGTTGGTGAAAGTGTTGTTGTGGGTGCGGGAGACGTTGCAACAAAATCAGTTCCTCCGTGAATCGCATTTGCGGGGGGAGGGGGGGGGGCTCGGATCAAGTCGTAGAAATGATAGGTGAGAATTGAAATATGACATTTCACTTTAATTACACCAGGTATAGCACCGGCTCTTCCGGGGTGACGGCAGGGGTTGATGTTTACGTAGGTAGGGATTTCCGCCTCCGAAACACGCAATCGCGAGTCACCAAGCAAAGGAGAAACTAGATGGAGAAAGTCGAAAGCCTAAATCACACGAAATGGGACGGAGAATACCGTGTCCTGTTTATACCGAAGATTAGACGAACGGTGCTGTAAGCGGAACTGCACAGGTATCTCGATGAGGTGTTTCGCAATCCGGCGCAGCAAAAAAGTCAGCCGGATAGAGGAGGCGCGCTTGAGGGTGGATCGCGTTCATATGATGAACGTAGTAATATTAAAGCACCCGGTGTCGCAGATATAGAATAAAGCTATTTATATGAAAAGAGCCGTTTTTGTTAACTAATAAAATTGTTGTGGTTACTGGTGGTGCCGGGTTTATTGGACGCCAGTTTTGTATGTCTGTGGCAGAGCATAACGGAAGCGTTATCGTGGCGGATGTCGATATTGATGCGGCTACAGAGCTGGCAACAGAGATAGAAAATAGGCATCTGGGGCGAGCTAGGGCGGCTTTGCTAGATATCACAAGTAAAGACTCTATCCAAGCTTTTATTGGCAAGTTTCATGAGTCGCATGGACGAATCGACGCGGTTGTTAATAATGCCTATCCTCGCAACAAAAATTATGGGCGAAAGTTGGAAGATGTTACATATGCGGACTTCTGCGAAAATGTTGGTTTGCACTTAGGGGGGTATTTCCTGATTGCTCAACAGTTTGGCCTGTACTTTCGCGAGCTTGGTGGCGGAAACATCGTCAATATGAGTTCGATCTATGGCGTCATGACTCCCCGTTTTGAAGTCTATGATGGGACCCAAATGACGATGCCTGTGGAGTATGCTGCGATTAAATCTGCCGTGATCCAGCTGACCCGGTATTTCGCTCAATACTTCAAAGGTGATGGAATTCGTGTGAATTGTTTGAGTCCAGGAGGAATTCTGGATCGACAGCCGGCGACATTTTTACAGAAATACCAGTCCTTTTGTAATAGTAAGGGGATGTTGGACCCGAAGGACGTGTGCGGGAGTTTGCTTTTTTTGTTGTCTGATGTCTCCATGTTCATGACAGGCCAAAATCTGATTCTGGATGATGGCTACTCTCTTTGACTTTATAGACCACCGAGGTTTTCTGTGTCAGTCAAAAGACGGTTCTTTTTCTCGGTAGTTGCCAATATTGCGCGAGCAGGGGCCAGCCTTATTACTGGACTTTTAATTGCTCGCGGATTGGGACCGTCCGATTACGGTAATTTAGCTTATTTGCTGGGTAGCTTCTGGGCAATTCGCGCGCTACTCGACATGGGAGCTTCAAGCGCGTTTTATACATTCATTGCACAGGAAAGACGCAGCAAAATATATTACTTTTTGTACATCTTTTGGTTGACTTTTCAGTTTCTTTTTTCGGTCGCGCTGGTAGCTTGGCTCCTCCCACAGGCGGTCGTTGATCGCTTCTGGTTGGGGCAAGAACGCCAGATGGTTCTGCTCGCATTGCTGGCGACTTTTCTCCAGAATCAAGTCTGGCAGACAGTCGTGCAAATACACGAGGCTGAACGCAAGACGATTCGTATACAAATGGCTGGCTTGCTGATCGTTTTTGTCCACCTGCTGTTGGTTGCACTTATGCTGCTTGGCGAATGGTTGAAAATTCAAGCAATACTATGGGCAATTGTTGCGGAATATATGGCAGGCGCTTTGTGGCTATCCAGAACGCTGCGGCATTCCATTTTAGTGCCGCATACTGATGGGGAAAAAACACAGAAATCGACCGTTCGAACGGCCTTTTTCGAATATTTTAGCTACTGTCGACCCATGATTGTCATCGCTGTGTTCACTTTCTGTTATGAAATGGCTGACCGCTGGTTGCTTCAACGGTTCGGTGGTGCCAGCCAGCAGGGCTTTTATCAGGTAGCGTCGCAGCTATCGACAATCAGCTTATTGGCAACAGGATCGATTCTTAATATTCTATGGAAAGAAATTGCCGAAGCATGTAAGCGCGGAGACAATACGAGAGTTTTTGCCTTGCATCAAAGAGCGACGCGTTCATTAGTTTTACTGGCCGCGATAATATCTTGCTTCTTTGCCCTTTGGGCAAAAGAGTTGGTTGCCATCCTTCTCGGTACTGCATATCAAGCAGCTTGGCCGATTCTTTTTGTTATGCTTTTTTATCCAATTCATCAGGCCATGGGCCAGATCAATGGCATACTTTTTATGGCCAGTAGCCAGAATGCTACCTACATGAAGGTGACAATTGCAGGCTTGCTCGTCAGTTTGCCTGCTTCCTACGTCCTGATTGCTCCTGAGCACGGTGCATTAGTAAGTGGTTTAGAGTTGGGGGCAATGGGTTTAGCAATAAAAATTGTTGGATTAAATATTGTGTTCGTAAACATTCAGTCATGGCTTATCGCTCGTCATTATCATGCCAAATACTATTGGTATTATCAATTTTCAGGTATTTCGATATTTTTCACGCTGGCTTTTTTTTCCAAATATGCTGTGCAGGGGTTTATTCCCGATGCTTCAGAAATGATCGAGACTGGGGCGAAACAGGGCTTGCTACTTGGGGTCGTGTGCAGCGGAATAATCTATTTGGCTGGAGTGCTCGCATTTTTTCTCTTGGTGCCAAAAATGGTAGGGTTTGACAAAGCTGAAACGCGTTTAATCTTAAAAAAATTACGCCTAAGCGTTATTGGGATGAATAATTAGAAAATAAATATTAATGCTGTAATATTAAATTGCGAGTATTGATGATTAACTAATATTTCATTGGATTATGTTTGAAAAAAATAAGATATACAGAAATATATTGATACTGCAATCGCGGAATTGTTGGGATGTATATTTAAATAAATATGATGTTAATCAAGATGTAGTTCTGACTTTTGACTTCGGACTTAAGCGAGAAATTGAAAGCTTAGGCGGAACAGTTTTCTATATAGATCATCTGTGTGCGCAGACAGAGATGCAGGAAAACAATTTTCTAGCCGCTGATTTTTTTAAAAATTGGCACTATGATAAGAATGGAAAAGATATTTTTATTGAGAAGGGTATTTCCTTCGGCTTTGCTTTTAGAATTGAAATATGGAGCGAGTATCTATATTACGTGAGATTAAGAGCATGTCTTGGAAAACTCAGATTACTTCAGTATAGTGAAATTCTACTATGTGAAGAGAATGGCACTATAGAAAACATTCTGCGCGAAATGGATTTGAAGTTTGTATCGTCAATGCCGTCATCGACCATGAGAGTCACTTATTTTTTTGACATTCATAGGTATATGTATGAGGCATTACATGGTAAAAACATTCGGGGTAAAGTGAGGGATGCAATCGTCAAGATTGTTTCAAATATAAATTTTATTTTTGACAAAGTATTTTATGTAAAATGCTTTAAGAAAACAATTTACGCCCAAATTTATCATCCTACAAAAAATATTTTAGAAAAATTGAAGCATGACGCTGATATTAGGGTTGTCACCTCTTCTCTGACGACGAGCTTAAATATTAAAAGCTTTTTTCTTCAGCGACTTATACCAATAAATGGACGGTTGTCAGCATATGAAAGTCCGGCCAACACCTTGTTGTCCAATTTCAAGGACCGACGATACGCTTTACTTCGGCTGACTGATGGTACTGATATCACTGCGAGCGCCTACGATATTATAGAGCAGCAAATACGCCCGAGAGTACCTGAAGCACTTCGAATCATCAGTAGTGTTTTGAAATATATAAAAAAAGTGCCAATCGATTTGGAAATAATGATCGCCAATATTGGTTTGCTTCAGACAGTTGTGGATTGCGTATTAAAAGAAAACGGGGTGCCAAGCTACCTCATTATTAACGGATTGATGACTGGTCAATTTTGTGATGAAGCTAAATATGCAACTGTTATCAATGGCTATTCTGAAAGTATAAAAAAGCATTACTTCCATGACAATCACAATGTAGTCACCTTGGGTGATCCAAGAATGGATCAATACGCTATGCGGTCCAAACCTCAATCCATTAATCGGACGAAACCGACCATCAGTATCGGTACCTCTGGGTTTAATAATCTTGATCTAAATAGCTACGTTGCGGTCGAATTTGATTTCATGTTCGACGTGCTGTCTACATTTCTTGAGCTGCATCGCGAAGGTGTCATTTTCAATCTCATCATCAAAGTTCGACCAAATGGCATTGCAGCTCAGTATAGAGAGTTTGTAAATGAGTATTTTCCAACTCTTGAAATAGAAATACTAAAAGAAGTTTCTATCAGTCAAGTGCTCTGCAAAACCGACCTTTACATTTCCATATATTCTCAAACGCTGTTTGAGGCTTCTTGCCTGGGAATTCCGGTTATCTACTATAAAAAAGATACTGAAATTCTGGATCCTCCTTTTGATCAAAATTCCGAGCTCGTAACGATCGGCACGGCAATTGAATTGAAACAAGCCTTTTTTGATTTTGTATCGGACCACGATCGGTTTAAAGCATTCCAAAAAAAATCTGTAATGGAAAAGTACGTTGGCCCCTTGGATGGTAAAAATCTTGAGAGAAACCTCACATTTATCTATGGTCTTCTTAAAGAACAAGGATTTGAACGGGTATCACCATGACAAAGATATTGAAGGTGTTTGTGCAAAACATGCTATTAAGACGGCGCTTTCCTCGCAGTGTAATTAATAACGGAGCGTTTGCGGATAGAGCCAGTGTTCTCGGTGATTTTTCTGTGTTGTTTCGCGATGCTACTTTAGTCCAAAGTGATTTGGGTGCATATAGCTATGTTCAATCTGGAAGTCTAATTTGTAATGCTGAAATAGGGAAATATTGTTCAATTGCCGGTGATGTCTCCATAGGGTTGGCATCTCATCCAACTCACTTTGTGAGTAGTAGTCCTGTTTTTTATGATAATAGTCAGCCCCTACCTAAATTCTTTGTTAGCGGAAGAAAATATTTAGAGAGTGTGCCAAGAACAATAATCGGTGCAGATGTGTGGATTGGCCAGGGTGTAATGATAAAGGCGGGTATAAAAATTGGAGTAGGTGCCGTGATTGGTGCTGGGTCAATTGTGACGAAGGATGTCGCTCCCTATGTTATAGCGGCGGGCAACCCATGTAAAATAATTCGGCATCGATTTTCAGAAGAAGTTGTCAATCGTCTTCTTGACTCACACTGGTGGCAGTTAAGTGACAAGCGACTCGAAAAGCTTGCTCACTTGTTTCTTGATCCACTTCGATTTCTTGATGAATTGGAGCATTCAAGATGCTAAAACTAGTTGGTCGTATCTATCAAAAAATTTTCAGAATATTATTTTGGATCACGCAAAAAAATATTTTTAAAACACTAGGTCGCGGAGCCTATTTCATTCGCCCATTCAGGATTGATGGGGCGGCCAATATTAATATAGGCGAAGGAACATCATTTCAGAGAGGTGCCTGGCTTTATTGTTGCGGAGTAAATAATCAACAGGCAACATTATCAATTGGTAAAGGATCCGTTTTTGGATACAACAATCATATCACTTCTGTTGGTGAAGTTCTGATTGGCAGTCACGTCCTTACTGCTAATAATGTTTACATATCAGATAATATACATGGCTATGAAGATATATTGTTGCCGATTATTAAACAACCTGTCCAATTTAAACGCCATGTTCAGATAGGTACGGGTGCGTGGATTGGCGAAAATGTCTGCATCATTGGTGCATCTGTTGGGAGAAACTCTGTAATAGGAGCGAATGCCGTTGTAACATCTGATATACCAGACTATTCAATTGCGGTAGGAATTCCCGCGAGAGTGATTAAAAAATATGATGCAGTTCTAAATATATGGGTGACAGTAGGAAATGATTAACACGAGATTTTTTGATGAAAAATAAGATATTGATTACGGGTGGCGCTGGATTTATTGGTTCAAATTTGGCAAATGTGCTTATTGGCAAGGGTTATTTTGTCCGAGTGCTGGATAACTTGACGACTCAGATCCATGGTGAGGACCCTGAGGGCTCTCAGTTATATCGATCATTACATAGTAAAGTGGAGTTTATTCGAGGAAGTGTAACAAATAGGGATGATTTAGCTAAGGCCTTGTTCGGCATAGATACTGTGGTGCATCTGGCGGCAGAAACCGGGACAGGTCAGTCAATGTATGCAATTCGCCATTATTCAGACGTCAACATAGGGGGCACAGCTTTACTGCTTGATCTGATTGCCAATGAGCCTTTCCCGGTGAAGAAAATTGTTGTGGCATCTTCGCGGGCGGTCTATGGCGAGGGCAAGTATCGCTGTGCTCTTCATGGTTCGGTGTATCCAGTTGCGCGCCGAGCCATTGACATGGGAAATGGTAACTTCGAGGTGCATTGCCCGTTTTGTAACAATGTCGTGACTACGCTACCGACCAGTGAAGATTCGTTGTTGAGTCCAGCGTCCGTATACGGTATCACAAAATTGAACCAAGAGCAGATGGTGCTTACTGTTGGGCGGGCCATAGGTATTTCTGCATTGGCTTTTCGTTATCAGAATGTGTATGGTCCGGGGCAGTCTCTGTCGAACCCATACACCGGAATTCTGTCCATCTTTTCGACCAGAATTTTGAATGGGAATAGCATTAATATTTTTGAGGATGGAAAGGAAAGCAGGGATTTTGTCTACATTGACGATGTCATCGCCGCTACGGTCAAAGGCATTGAAGAAGATGCCCCGCTTATCACGGCATTAAATGTGGGTTCAGGTGTTGCGACAGATGTATTGACTATTGCGAATACTTTGAAGCAACTAGTTGGGCTATCCGTTCCAATCAAGATTTCAGGTCAATTTCGTTTGGGCGACATCCGACACAACGTAGCTGACCTATGCAGTGTTCGAACAATTCTTGGCTTTGAACCTGAAGTATTTTTTGAGGAAGGATTGCGCCGGTTTGTTGATTGGGTCCGCGGCCAACAAATACAAGCGGATCGGTATGAAGAGAGTCTTGTCCAGCTTAAGGCGAGGGGCCTTTTTAAATGATGCACACCGTGACCCCAGGCTTGGTGAGCATTATCGTGGCCAGTTACAACCATGCTGAGTATCTTGATCGTCGCATGGAGAGTTTGATTTCCCAGACTTATAAGAATATAGAGATAATCGTTATAGATGATTGTTCGCCGGATAATAGTCTGCAGATATTGCGTAAATATGAGACCAACCCAAAAATAAAGTTGATTATACGTCAAGAGAATGGTGGATGGGTTGCTGTCAGCAATCAAGGTCTTGAAATGTCATCTGGCGAGTTCGTAATTTTTGCCAATTGCGATGATGAATGTGATCATCAGTTAATTGAAAAATTAATTGGTGGCATGCATAAATATCCTACGGCCGGTATTTCATACTGCCGCAGTTTACTAATAGATGAAAACAATAGAATTCTTGGTAATGATTTCTCAATCAGAGAGAAGGCATTTCGCCTTAAATGTGTCAACGATACCTTGCTAACGCAAAAAGAGATGGGGCGTTTTTTACTGCATTCCTGTGTCATTCCGAATTTGAGTGCGGCACTATTTCGTAAGGCCGCCTTTTCCAATGTTGGTGGTCTCACTTCAAGTTATAGAGTGTGTTCTGATTGGGATTTATTTTTCAGAATTGTTTCATGCTATGACGTTGCATATATTGCTGCACCTTTGAACAAATTTCGACAGCACTGCACTACGATTCGTTCCAGTACAAAGGACCGTGTTATTTACGAGGAGTACATCCGATTACTTCTTGGGAAAATAAAGGTATTGAATCTTTCCCTGATCGAGAAGGCCCGATATAGAACAAGAGTCATGTATCTTTGGGCAATTCATATACTTTCTCCATCATTGAACGTCGGTATAAATTTTAATTATCACGTTAAAAATGTTATTCAGATTGATCCGGTAGCGATGGCTTTCTTGCCGATAGCGATTTTGGTGCGAGTTGCGGTTTTATTGCGGAAATTACCTTCGCGACTATTTTCTAAAATATTTATTTAGGTTAATTATGATATTCGATCATTTTGATGGAAAAAATGTTCTCATTACAGGTCACACTGGATTTAAAGGCGCATGGCTTACAGGTTGGCTTAAGAAGCTTGGCGCTAATGTGGTTGGCATTGCCCTTGACCCACCATCCAAGCCATCTCATTTTGTGGGTGCACAATTGGCTCATGATATGACGGACCTGCGCATAGACATTCGAGATCGTGCTGACATCGAAGACGCAATCTTGTCTGCTCAACCAGATTTTGTGTTCCATCTCGCAGCGCAGGCGCTAGTGCGACGTTCATACGTTGATCCTATTGAGACTTGGCAGACAAATGTGCTGGGTACATTGCATGTATTGGAAGGTCTGCGAAAATTGAACAAACCCTGCGCCGCGGTAATCATTACCAGCGACAAATGCTACGATAATGTGGAGTGGGTCTGGGGCTATCGGGAGACCGATGCCATGGGCGGACCTGATCCCTATAGCGCATCGAAAGGTGCCGCTGAGCTCGCTATTCGTTCCCATATTAAATCGTATTTTCCAAAAATATCGAGCAAGGTACGGATTGCTTCGGCTCGTGCTGGCAATGTTATTGGAGGGGGTGATTGGGCGGCAGATCGCATCGTGCCCGATTGCGTGAGAGCTTGGTCAAGTGACAAGGAGGTCGAGCTGCGCAATCCACATTCCACTCGGCCTTGGCAGCATGTGCTTGAGCCGCTGAGCGGCTACCTGAGCTTGGCCATTGCATTGACTCAGCAACCTGAATTGCATGGTGAGGCATTCAATTTTGGGCCACAAGCGCAGCACAACCATAGTGTGTTGGCTTTAGTGCAGCAGATGGCGCGGCACTGGGATCAGGTTCGTTGGCAAGACGTCTCAGAGGTAGCCCAGGGTCCATACGAGTCAGGTTTGCTCAAGCTTAATTGTGATAAAGCATTGCATTATTTACACTGGCGTGCCGTGATGAATTTCGAAGATACTGTACGCATGACTGCTGAATGGTATCGTGTTTATTACCAACAGCAGTCACAGGTTGCTGCCACAACACGATTACAGATTGATGCATACACAGCGTATGCCAAGCAACAAGGATTAGCATGGGCAACATGAGTCTTGATGATATTTTGATTACACCGTTAGCCCGCATAGCGACAACTGGTGGTGATGTATTGCACGCTATGAAGCAAAGTGATGCTGGGTATAACGCTTTTGGGGAAGCGTACTTTTCATGGGTAGCGGCTGGTTCTGCTAAAGCCTGGAAACGACACACACGGATGACTATGAATGTCGTCGTACCCGTGGGGATGGTCAAGTTTGTGTTTTGTGTGGAAGGCTCGGGGGCATTTCGTGTCGAGGAAATTGGTGTAGATTGCTACGCACGCATCACAGTGCCGCCCGGCATCTGGTTCGGGTTTCAGGGTCTGTCTGCTCCAAACAGTTTGGTTTTGAATCTCGCTGACATCCCCCATGATCCAAACGAAGTTGAACGCATGGCATTGTCGGATATTAATTTTGATTGGAAATAAATTGTGAAAGTTATTCTACTCGCTGGTGGTTTCGGGACGCGCTTGGCAGAATTCACTGACGTCATTCCTAAACCGATGGTACCGGTCGGAGGCAAGCCAATCTTATGGCATATTATGCGGACCTATGCATACTTTGGACATAAAGATTTTTATGTTGCGCTTGGTTATAAGGCAGAGGTGATCAAGGAGTATTTTCTAAATTACCGCGCACTCAATGCCGACTTTACAGTGGACCTTTTTTCGGGAGATTTGAAGTCGCATCAAGTTGATTCTGTGGATTGGCGCGTGACACTGGTGAACACCGGCAATACATCCATGACCGGTGGACGCGTGAAACGGATGCAGTCATTCATTGGCAATGAGACTTGCATGCTCACCTATGGCGATGGAGTGGCCGATATCGATCTGGATGCGTTGGTGGCGTTTCACCGGAGCCATGGCAAGAT
Source organism: Rhodoferax sp. (assembly GCF_030697375.1). Taxonomy (GTDB): domain Bacteria; phylum Pseudomonadota; class Gammaproteobacteria; order Burkholderiales; family Burkholderiaceae_C; genus Allorhodoferax. The sequence continues at coordinate 76,709 of NZ_JAUYQD010000021.1, forward strand.
GGTCACGGTATCCGCTGTTCGGCCCGCCGCCCGTTTTGGGGAATTGGAAATGGATGGTGGGCGAGTTACCAACTTCCAAGAGAAGCCTCAGTTGCACGATGGTTGGATCAATGGCGGCTATTTTGTGGTTGAGCCTGCATTTTTTGACATGATTGCCGGCGACGATACATTGCTAGAGCGAGAGCCCTTGGAGCAGGCCACCAAAGCTAACGAGTTAATGGCCTATCGCCATGATGGTTTTTGGCATTGCATGGACACTAAACGGGACCATGAATTGCTGGAATCGATGTGGACTAAAGGTGCACCGTGGGCAAAGTAGTTTGATCTGATGCGTGTACTGATAACTGGTGGGTTTGGCTTTGTCGGCGGGCGTGTAGCGCAACATCTGCAGCAAGCCGGGCATCAAATTGTGTTGGGCACCCGCCAAGCAAGTTGTTCACCCGCTTGGTTGCCCGAAGCCGAAGTTGTGACAACCAATTGGCACGATGCGCATGCCTTGGCGCAAAGCTGCAACCGGATTGATGTGGTGATACATGCCGCGGGGATGAACGCGCAGGACTGTTCCGCCGATTCGGTCGCTGCATTAGACTTTAATGGGTTGGCGACTGCACGTTTGGTTGCCGCCGCAACCAAAGCCAGCGTGAAGCGGTTTATATACTTATCCACTGCTCATGTGTACGCCAATCCGCTCATTGGCACCATCACGGAAGACACTTGCCCCCGCAATCTACATCCATATGCCACTTCTCACCTCGCGGGCGAATATGTGGTATTGAATGCCAATCTGCACGATGAAATCGAGTGCATCGTGTTACGCTTATCTAATGTTTTTGGCACCCCGGCACATGAAAATGTGAAATGTTGGACATTATTGCTGAACGATTTATGCAAACAAGCCCTTCAGACACGAAAATTGATATTAAAGTCAAGTGGAATCCAGCGACGTGATTTTATTGCAATGACGGAGGTTTGTCGCGTTATTGAGTACTTTTCTTCTTTTGATTCTTATTCACTGGCCCATAATGTTATCAATGTAGGTTCTGGAGTGTCTCAAATGGTACTTGAAATGGCGCAGCTGATTCAGCAGCGGTGTGTAGTATTATTTGGTTTTGAACCAGAGTTGTTAAGACCGCCCGCCACCGTAGATGAAAGACTTGAAATATTACAATTCAAAACAGATAGATTGACAAAAATTGGCTTGAATGTAATTGTTAATAACATTTCGCATGTTGATGATTTGTTATATTATTGTAGTGTAAACTTTGATAGTAAATGTGATGTGAATAAATGAATTCCGCACCGATTCCGATTTTTTCAGTTATTATTCCAACTTATAATCACGGGCATTTTATTGGACGTTCTCTCCAATCGTTGCTGGATCAGACTTTAGTTAGTTGGGAGGCGATCATTATTGATAATCACTCTCAAGATAATACTGATGAAGTTATAGCAAAATTTGCAGATCCAAGAATTACTCTTTTGAAAATTCACAATCATGGCGTGATAGCGGCGTCTCGAAACATGGGAATTCGTGCAGCCAAAGGAGAATGGATCGCTTTCTTGGATTCTGATGATTGGTGGGTGCCCCGGAAATTGGAGTTAAGCTTTGCAGTAATTGATTCTCGTGTTGATTTTGTTTATCACGATCTGTTCATTGCAAGAAACCGTGAGCAGATATTTTTCAGCGAGCGCATCGTTTCGACTAAACCGAGGCGTCCAATGTTTTCGGCTTTTTTATGTTCTGGGATGTCCGTGCCAAATTCGAGCGTGGTGATACGGAGAGATTTGTTGGATCGAATTGGCGGGGAATCTGAAAAACAAGACCTAATTTCTGTAGAAGATCTAGATACTTGGGTTCGCGTCGCTCGGATAACTGAAAGATTTGTGCGTCATCCTGAATGTCTTGGCTACTACTGGTTAGGTGGTGGGAACCTTTCTGCAGCTTCACTCATGCAGATAACACGAATTTCTGCATTATATGAACAGTATTTCGGAGAATTGAATTCCGTGGAGCTTCGGCATTCGAAAGGTTTTTTAGCTTATCGAATTGGTAGAATTGCTCAGTTATGTGATGAGCGTGAGACGGCTAGCAAAAATTTTTTTTTAGCATTACGTAACTCTAATAATCTTCTATTTCGCGCAAAAGCCTTGTACTTTTTAGCCCTCAATCTGCTATCTCGGCCATTCTCATGAAACTTGTGAGCGTTATCATTCCATGTTATTTGGATTCCCACACACTTGGTCGAGCCATTGAGTCGGTGAATAGTCAAACTTATCCAAATATAGAAATAATTGTTGTCAATGATTGCTCTCCTGAATCTGAACAGATTGAGGCTTGTCTATCTCAGTATCCTCAGGTTCGTTATTTTCGTAACCCTATCAACGTTGGACTAGCGGCGACTCGAAACAACGGTTTGGCAATGGCGCGGGGTGAAATTGTTGCACTACTGGATGCCGATGATGAATATATTGCCGAAAAAATTTCATTGCAGGTTGAAGCTCTTGAACCCAATACCGTGGTGACATGTGGTTTGGTATATAAATATCCAAATGGGCGCTTGGAAGTGAGAAGCAGGCCGTCATGTTTGATTGAAAGCGCGACCGAACTGCAGTATAAAAATACACTAAACGGTGCTGGTTTGATGGCATCGAAAAGTTTGTTGCTCCAGCATGGAGGATATGATCCAACATTGCGATCCTGTGAAGACTTTGATCTTTGGTTTCGACTTCTATCTTCTGGCATTAGAGTAAGGGATATAGGTGTGCCACTATATATTTACTATCATAATCCATCAGGACTTTCAAAAAATTTCCGCAATATTTCAAAATGGGAAATAGAGGTAATCGAACGTTATGCCGTTCGGATGGGTGCAGAGTGGTGCAGTACACCTAAATATGCTAGCGTCATTGCAGTCTGGTTGTTGCGCCACTTAATGAGAAGTGAATTGATAAATGATGAAGAACTTCGGCGGCAGGTAATTAGAAAAATACCTTTGCTCGATGCCTTTCCATTTTTTCAGTTTTGTTTTCGTTTGATCACTTTTTCGAGAGTGCTCTCCTTGCCAGCGTTGCTGATACGCTGGCAAAGCGGCCCTCGGTCCTGCACAAACTAAGGAAATCTACAGATCCTCTTGGCTGTGTGTTTAATGGAAGGCCCTGCGAAAAAAACAACTCATGAAACAGACAGATTTGTTCCCTAATCTCAGTGTGGTAAAAATGGAGTTTTTAGTTTTTTTCAGGAAATTCTTCTGGCAGAATATTAAAACCACAAGATGTTAAATCGCCTTGAAAAATTCGGATTGAATTTGGTAGTATTCGCCAAGCTCCTTGGGACAACTACTGTTGGCCTCGTATTTATTTCATTTTTAATAATAAATGGACGAAGTATTAGGCTTAGCAGGAGGGAGTGGATTTTTATTGGGGCGGTGCTCTTTCAGTTTTTTATATCTCTATTTTTATCTTTGAATATTGCGCTAATAAGTAATACGTTGTTTTATTTTTCTTTTCTTCCTGTGTATGTTTTTCTTAAAAATAAAAATAATCAAATATTAATATATTTTCTTCGGTATTTAATGGTTGTGATGTTTGTATTTTGTTTGGTTGAATTCATTTTTTTGAACACGTCGCTCAATAAATTTGTATGGTATTTTACTGATGAGCATATGCATCGGTCATTAATTATGGGGTTGCAAAGAGCGCAAGGTCTTGCGGCCATTTCGTCATCATCAGGATCGGTGGCAGTATTGTCTTTGGCATTGTATTCAATAGTTTCGAATAGACAGCATATTTTTTATTACGTTATTGTGTTTTTCACAATAGTTCTCTTGATGAGTGGGACAGGTTTCTTTATTTTTGCGGCCTATATATTGTTAATTAATTTAATAAATGCTAGAGGGGTGTTTGGAAAATTGCTTGTATGGCTGTTTATTTTGACTGTGTTTTCCATATTTCTTTGGATTTTTGAGGATATAGGTCTCAATAAATTCACGTTAACATATTTTTTTGATATTCTGAATTTTAAAGGTGATCAATATTTGGATTTTGAGGTAAAAAAATCTTTAGTTTCAATTGTTTTTGGGGGGCAGGCTGATAGTCGGCATTCTGTAGTTGAAACATCTAGTGATTTTGGTATTATGGGTTTATACAATTCAATGGGGGTTTTTTCGGTTGTTTTAGCTGTTTTTTCCCCTTTGTTGCTCATCGGCTTTCAGAAAAAATATATTGTTGTTTTGATTTTGCTTCTATTGTCGTGGGTTCATTATCCAGCGCTAGGTAGTCCCGTTGGTTGTGTTTTTTTGGGGTTATTTTTGGCTCTTTATAGGGGTAATCAACGGATTGCTAGTGCCAAAGTGAGGCCGGGCTTTTCCACTGCCCTCGTCAGCTAGACGAATGCGAGTGCCAGATTGATGTTTCATGTTTGTGTGATGCTCGCATTGGTCGAGGTGTGTCTCTCGGCGAAATAATTACGGTGAACTGCGATGAAGAAAATTTGCTACGTGTCAACGGTACCTTATGCGGTTCATGTTTTTTTACGTAAACATATTGAGGAGGCGGCAAAAAAGTATAAGGTCACTGTGGTATGCAATTCCACAGATGCGCATTTACTTCATGATCTCAACGTGCCCGTGATCCTGTTACCTATCGAGCGCAAACCATCTTTTTGGTGTGACGCTCTAGTAGTAATCCGACTTTATATGCTATTTCGTCGTGAACATTTCGCTATTGTGCATTCCATCATGCCTAAGACAGGAATGATTGCAATGTTGGCTGCATGGCTTGCTCGCGTACCGATCCGGATTCACACTTTTACCGGGCAGGTTTGGGTGACGAAGCGTGGCCTCAAACGAGCGGTACTTAAATGGGTTGATAAACTTATTGGTAAGTTTGCTACATGTCTACTTGCAGATAGCCCTTCACAGAGAGATTTTTTGGTGAGCGAGGGCGCGTTGCCATTCGGCAAGGTAAAAGTGATTGCTGATGGTTCGATTTGTGGCGTTGAGGCGGCACGCTTCCACCCGGATTCAAATATCATGATGTCAGTGCGTAAGGATTTGAAAATTTCTGAGGATGCCGTCGTAATATTATTCGTCGGACGGCTCAGCTTCGACAAGGGAATTTTGGATTTGGCTGTAGCTTTCGATTCAATTGCGAGGATGTGTGCTGATGTGGTATTGATTATTGCGGGGGCTGAAGAAGATGTGCTGATTGGTGGTATTCGGCAACTTTGTTCGCGATGGGCTGAGCGGTTACACTATATAAAATTTACCTCTTCACCAGAAAATTACATGGCGGCGGCGGATATATTTTGTTTGCCAAGTTACAGAGAAGGGTTTGGCATGACTATCATTGAGGCAGCTGCGTGCGCCGTGCCCACAGTAGGTTCATGCATTTACGGCATAACTGATGCAGTAGTGGACGGTGAGACTGGTCTGCTTTTCCCTGCCGGTAATGTTGCAGCTTTGACGCTTGCCTTGTTAGTATTGATTAAAGACATTGACTTGCGGCAGCGGATGGGGAAGGCAGCTCGTTTGCGGGCACTGAAACTATTCTCCAGCGAACGGATTACCGGCGAGATGGTTACGTTGTACGACAGATTGTCGGAAGTGCGGTAAAATATTATGACAAATATTCTGATTGAGCATGGGCAAATGCGTTTGCTTGTTACCGGTTCCAGTGGTTTTGTCGGTCGTGCGGTGTGCGCAGAGTTGATCGCACGCAAATATGACGTGCGCCGAGTTGTCCGTGACCGCCATATCAGTTCTGGCGGGCAACATTCCAACGTGATTGGACTCGGTGTCATCGGATCCGGCACGGATTGGTTTGACGCACTGGATGGTGTTGATGTTGTAGTTCATCTGGCCGCCCGAGTGCACGTCATGCACGACAGCGAAGGAGATCCATTGACTGCATTCCGTGCCGTCAACGTTGAAGGCACTTTGAATCTGGCTCGACAAGCTGCAGCCGCAGAGGTAAAGCGATTTGTGTTTATCAGTTCGGTCAAAGTTAATGGTGAATGCACTGATTCTGGGCGAGCGTTTACTGAAGCCGATGTGCCAAACCCGCAAGATGCCTACGGCCTGAGCAAGCACGAGGCCGAGAAGGGTTTGCGCCAGATCGCTGAGAATACGGGGATGGAGGTGGTCATCATTCGCCCGCCTCTGGTGTATGGCCCTGGTGTAAAGGCCAACTTTGCCGCCCTCATGCACGCTGTGCGGCGTGGCTGGCCCTTGCCGCTGGGTGCCGTGCACAACCAGCGTAGCCTAGTATCGCTGGATAACTTGGTCGATTTCATCACCACCTGCATCACCCACCCTCAAGCGGCCAACCAGACCTATTTGGTGAGCGACGGGCAAGACCTGTCAACCACCGCGCTGATTTATGGTATTGCACGTGCTGTTGGAGTGCCCGTGCGTTTGCTGCCGATGCCAGTGTGGGTCTTGCATGTGGGGGCAAGGCTATTGGGCAAGAGCGAAGAGGTGCTGCGCTTGTGCGGAAATTTGCAGGTCGATATTTCGAAGGCATCGCAGTTAATGGGTTGGGTACCACCGGTTACGGTAGATGAAGGCTTGCGGCGCGCTGCAAGAGGTATGCAAAAAAAATGAAACGGCTTTTCGACCTAATGTTGGCTGCCTTCGCTTGCTGTTGTTTACTAGTCCCTTTTTTGTTAATTGCGCTGGCTGTGCGCTTGACTTCCAAAGGCCCAGTGCTGTATTGGTCCGACCGAGTGGGGTGTAACAATAAAATTTTCAAAATGCCCAAGTTCCGCAGCATGCAGATGGGTACACCGGCCGTGGCGACTCATTTGCTGAGTAATCCAGATAGCTATCTCACGCCCATCGGCAGCTTCTTACGCAAGAGTAGCCTAGATGAATTGCCACAGTTATGGAGCATTCTGGCGGGCAATATGAGTTTTGTTGGGCCACGCCCTGCGTTGTTTAACCAACATGATTTGATTACATTGCGTACCCGGCAGTGCGTGCAAACGTTGGTGCCAGGGCTCACTGGCTGGGCACAGATTAATGGCCGTGATGAGTTAGCTATCCCAGATAAGGTCAAATTGGATGCCGAGTACATGGTCCGTCAGTCGCTGTGGTTTGACATTCGAATCTTGTGGCTTACCTTGCTCAAGGTGCTGCGTCGCGATGGGGTGTCGCACTGATGTGCCGCTGGGATTTCTTGATGGGAGACTGCACAGAGACGCATCGCTATGAGCCCAGCAGCCCCTACTCCGCCAGCAAAGCGGCAAGTGGCCATCCGGTGCTCACCACCAACTGGAGTAAATACTGCGGCCCCTATCACTTAAAATTCATCCCGCTGATGATCGCCAATGCTCTGGCAGGTAAGCTTTCACCTGTTTATGGGGCCGGCATGCAGGGGCGGGACTGGCTTTATGTCAAAGACCACTGTAGCGCCATCCGCCGCGTGCTCGAAAAAGGCCGACTGAGCCTAACTTACAACTTAGGCGGTTGGAACGAAAAGCTTAATATCGAAATCATGCACATCGTTTGCGCGCTGCTGGACGAGCTGCGGCCCAAGGCCGATGGTACCAGCTACCAAACCCAGATTACTTTTGTAAAGGATCGCCCTGGCCATGACCGATTCTATGCCATCGATGCACGTAAGCTCGAGTTAGAACTGGGTTGTAGACCAGCGGAGACCTTTGTGTCTGGCATCCGTAAGACTGTGCAGTGGTACTTGGCCAACCCGGAGTGGGTAGCGAATGCGCAGAGCGGAACCAACCTGCATTGGGTGCAGACGCAGCACGCAGAACAGGATGCTGCATGAGCATACCGCTATTTGGCGCAGCTGGTCAGATGGGTTGGGAGTTACAACGCAGCCTTGCATACTTGGGTTATCTAACAGCGCTTGACTTTGACCGCACCACGCATTGCGGTTACTTCAGTAATTTGCAGGGACTGACTGACACCGTGCGTGTACTGCGCCCCGACGTCATCGTCAATGCCGCAGCCCACACTGCGGTGGACAAAGCAGAGAGCGAGCCTGAGTTTGCCCGCGCTTTCAATGCACAGGCCGCTGGCGTGCCAGCGCAGGATGCGGCCAAAATAGGTGCTTGGCTGGTTCAGTACAGTACCGATTACGTTTTTGATGGCAGTGGTAGCCGCCCCTGGACCGAGACCGATACCCCCCGCACCGCTCAACGTCTATGGCCAGACCGAACTGGAAGGCGGGCAGCTGGTGGCTAGGCATTGCCCCAAGCACCTAATTTTACGCACCAACTGGATTTACGTGGGGCGCAGTGGCAATTTTGTCAAAACCATGCTGCGCCTGGCGCAAGAGCGCGACCGCCTGGCAGCGATTGACGACCAGTTTGGGGCTCCCACCGGCGTTGAGCAATTAGCCGACGTTGCCGCGCATGCGACCCGGCATGTGCAGCAGCACCCGGAGCATGCAGGTCTTTACCACCTGGTGGCGGGCGGTGAAACCAGCTGGTTTGAATATGCCAAACACGTCCTTGCCCTGGCGCAGATTGCGCAACCCGCTACCAAAATAAAAACAACTGAAGTGACACCAGTTCCGGCCAGCGCATTCCCCACGCCAGCGATGCGCCCGCACAATTCGCGCCTGAACACGACCAAGCTGCAAACCACCTTTGGCCTGACTCTGCCGCCTTGGGAGCAGGGCGTGGACCGCATGCTGTCCGAAATACTTTAAACAGCGGGGAAGATAAGACATGACTACACGCAAAGGTATCATCTTGGCCGGAGGTTCCGGAACTCGTCTGTACCCAGTGACCCAAGCGGCCTCCAAGCAGCTCATGCCGGTGTATGACAAGCCCATGATTTACTATCCGCTCAGTACGTTGATGCTATCGGGTATCCGTGATGTGCTGGTCATTTCAACTCCGCACGACACACCGCGCTTTGCTGAGCTGTTGGGCGATGGTAGCCAGTGGGGCATGAACATTCAATATGCGGTGCAACCGTCACCGGATGGTTTGGCGCAGGCATTCATCATTGGCCGCGAATTTGTGGCGGGGCAACCCAGTGCCTTGGTGCTGGGGGACAACATTTTTTATGGGCACGATTTGGTAAAACAGTTGGCATGTGCGAGCGCTCGCCAGAGCGGTGCCAGCGTGTTCGCTTACCATGTGCATGACCCGGAACGCTATGGCGTGGTTGAGTTTGATGCCAACCAACGTGCGGTAAGTATTGAAGAAAAGCCACTGAAACCCAAGAGCAACTATGCTGTAACCGGTCTGTATTTTTATGACGGTCAGGTGTGCGACATTACTGCCAGCATCGCACCGTCTGCCCGTGGTGAGTTGGAAATCACCGATGTAAACCGGGTTTATCTGGAACAAAGCCAGTTGAATGTGGAAATCATGGGCCGAGGCTACGCCTGGCTGGACACCGGTACACACGACAGCCTGCTTGAAGCGGCCAACTTTATTGCTACATTGCAAAAGCGCCAGGGCTTACAGGTGTCTTGCCCTGAAGAGATTGCATTTGGTCAAAAATGGATTGATGCAGCCCAGTTGCAGAAGCTGGCCACCCCACTGACAAAAAACGGTTATGGGCAGTATCTGCTTGGCCTGCTGAAGTAATCGAGAAAATATGCCATACACCGTAACTCCCACTGTGCTGCCTGAAGTATTGATTCTTGAACCCAAGGTGTTCGGCGATGCCCGAGGCTTCTTTTTTGAAAGCTTCAATCAAAGGGACTTTGCGCAGGCCACTGGGCTGAATGTGCCGTTTGTGCAAGACAACCACAGCCGCTCCGTCAAGGGAGTTTTGCGTGGCTTGCACTACCAGATTCAGCATCCTCAGGGCAAGCTGGTTCGCGTAACACAGGGCGAAGTGTTTGATGTCGCTGTAGATTTGCGCCGCAGCTCGCCTAACTTCGGAAAATGGGTGGGGGTGACGCTGTCAGCCGAGAATCACCGCCAGTTGTGGGTTCCCCCAGGCTTTGCCCACGGCTTTGTTGTGACTAGCGAAGCTGCCGAGTTTTTGTACAAGACCACCGATTATTGGTACCCTGAGTATGAGCGCAGCCTGCGTTGGAATGATCCCATTGTCGGTGTTCAGTGGCCTATTCAAGGTGCTGAGCCTTTGCTAGCGCGTAAGGACGCAGCAGGGTCTGGGCTGAATGTGGCTGAGGCGTTTGTCTAAGTATTTTGCAATGACGTACGTGCAAAGGCGCCGCCTACTGATTGTTGGTGCTGGCGGCCATGGCCGTTCTGTGGCCGAAGCTGTGTTTGCTGCCGGTATCTATGATGTACTTGGCTTTGTGGACGATACTGCGCTTGGCATAGTGCAGGTGGGGGGCTACCCTGTGCTGGGAACTACGGATGACCTTAGCGCCCACCGTACCAGTGCAGACATCGCCATTGTGGCCGTGGGCAATAACGCCTTGCGAGAGACTTTATGCGACAAGCTGCTGGCAGCGGGGTTTGAATTGGCCACAGTGGTACATCCACTGGCCTTCGTCTCGCCCAGCGCGGCGGTCGGTCTGGGTAGTGCCATTTTGGCCGGGGCCATTGTGGGTGCCGGGGCAAGGCTGGGCAGTGGTGTTATTCTCAACTGTGGGGCAGTGGTTGACCACGATGCACAAGTGCATGACTACGGCCATTTAGGTGTGAACGCCTGTATGTCTGGCGGCTCTGTTCTGGGTCGCAGAGCGTGGATGCAAGCGGGTTCGGCCTTGGGTTACGGCGCCAAGGTGGATGATGGTGTGGTATTACAAGCCGGTATGGCTATGTCAGCGAGTTAAAAGTACATGATCAATCAAATTGCAGACCCTTTGCTGGCCTTACCGCGCCCAGCCAAGCGTTTGTTGGCTCTGGGTGTAGACGCGTTGTTATGTTTGCTGACGGTATGGTTGGCCTTGTGCCTACGCCTGGACAACTGGGTAATACCGCAAGGCAACCAGTGGCTGGCAATGGGATTATCGTTGGTGTTGGCCTTGCCGGTGTTTGTGGTCTCCGGCTTGTACCGGGCTATTTTTAGGTACGCAGGCATGGCCGCCTTGATGGCGGTAACGAAGGCAATTGTTCTCTACGGATTGCTGTATGCCGCCTTGCTGGCAGTGCTGGTGTTGCCGGGGGTTCCGCGTACCTTGGGTCTGTTGCAGCCGCCTTTGTTGCTGCTGGCAGTTGGGGCATCACGGGCCGTGGCCCGTTATTGGCTCAGCGGGGGCTATTTAAGCCGGCTCAAACGCAATGCCTTACCTAAGGTGTTGATTTATGGGGCTGGCTCCGCAGGGAACCAACTTGCAGCAGCCATGGCCAACAGCAATGAGATGCGGGCTGTTGGATTTTTGGATGACGATACCCGATTGCACGGTAATGTACTCAACGGATTGAATATTTACAACCCTAGCCAACTGCATGATTTGGTGCAAAGTCTGGAGGTGAGTGATGTGCTGCTGGCCATTCCTTCTACCAGTCGCCAGCGGCGCAACGAAATTTTGGAACTCACGCGCCAAGCCCATGTGGCGGTGCGCACCCTACCTGGATTGATGGACTTGGCGCAAGGCCATGTGCATGCCAGCGACCTGCGCGAACTCGATATTGAAGACTTGTTGGGGCGTGATGCAGTGCCACCCAATGCGTCGCTATTCGCAAAAAATATTCATGGCAAAGTGGTATTGGTCACCGGTGCGGGTGGTTCTATTGGCAGTGAATTGTGCCGGCAAATCATTAAGGCTGGCCCGACCAAGCTGCTGTTGGTGGAACTGAGTGAATTTGCACTATATGCAGTGCATCAGGATCTGATGAAGTTGCTGGTTGATATGGAGCCGTCAAATTTGCAACTGCTACCACTGCTGGCGTCTGTGCGCGATGAAGCTCGCATGCGCGAAATTATGCAGACTTGGAAGCCACACACGGTGTACCACGCTGCAGCCTACAAACATGTGCCAATGGTGGAGCACAACCCAGCCGAGGGGGTCAAGAACAACGTGCTGGGCACCTGGACCACGGCAAAGGTGGCTGCTGAGAATGGTGTGAGCGACTTTGTGCTCATCAGCACCGACAAAGCAGTGCGGCCCACCAATGTGATGGGCACCAGCAAGCGTCTGGCCGAAATGGTGCTACAGGCATTTGCTGCGGCTTCAAAGGAGTTGGGGTGGCGTACCCGCTTTGGTATGGTACGTTTTGGCAATGTGTTGGGATCTTCGGGCTCAGTGGTGCCTTTGTTTCGCAAACAGATTAGGGACAACGGCCCTATTACCTTGACGCACGCTGATATTACCCGCTATTTCATGACCATTCCTGAGGCGGCGCAGCTGGTTATTCAAGCCGGTGCCATGACCAGTGGTGGGGATGTGTTTGTGCTGGACATGGGCGAGCCAGTGCGCATCATTGATCTCGCGCGCCGTATGGTGGAACTGTCTGGCTTGACAGTGCGTGACGATGCCAAACCCGATGGAGATATTGCAATCCAGATCACAGGCCTGCGCCCTGGTGAAAAGCTGTATGAAGAATTGTTGATTGGCGACAACCCTTTACCCACCCAGCATCCGCGCATCATGAAAGCACACGAGGATTTTGTGCCATGGTATGAGTTGAGTTCCCGTCTGCAGGTCTTGATAGCGGCCCTGAATGCGAATGATGTACCCGCTATCCGCGGCCTACTCAAAGAACTGGTGCCAGGCTACCAGCCGGATGGTGCTGTAGTGGATTGGGTGTATTTGGCCGCAGAGCAAGAGAATTTGAATTTGCCTGTTTTAAAAGCTGCATATAGCCCAGCACAATTGTTGGTGGCTTGATTATTTGAACGACCAGTTGGCAACCACCGCCTGTGGTGTAACGTTCAGTCGTATTCCGCTCTTACGGTGCAACTGCTGGTCGGTCAGCATGGATCCAATGGCATAACCCATGAAGGCACCTGCCACGGTGTCGGATGCCCAGTGTTCCCGCTGTTGCACGCGCCCAAAGGCAGAGGTGGCGGCCACTGCATAAAGCCAGGGCATGTCATGTTGTTGGGCAAAAGGTGTGGCTAAGGCAAAGGCCACTGCGACATGGTTTGACGCAAAACCCGATTGGGCCGAGTTGTTTGCAAAACCATTGAAACTGCCCGAGCCTTCCTCTTCAAAGGGCCGTGCACGGCCCACCACAAAACGGGTCACCAGATTGGCGCCCCAGGTAGTGGCTGCAGCGGTGAGTGCAGTCTCCGCCGTGCTGGACGCACTTTCACCGCCGATACCGGTGTACAGCAAGCCAGCGCCCAGCGCCATGGCGATGGGCAGAGTGTTGGTAGCATTCCCCAAACGTTCTGCGCTGCCGCCTTGGTGGTTTTGTGCCCAGTTGTCAATGGGTTTGTCCAGCAGACTGGATGCCAGAATAGCTCCGCCTGCCAACAGCCAGGTGGAGGCTGGAACATCGGCAATTTGATGCCTTAGCGTGCTTGTGGTGTCCCCCAGCTTGATGAATGGGTTGGGTGTGGATTCCGGCAATACGTAGCTGGTGTTTTCTGCGGAGCGCACGCTGCTAGGTCCGGCCGAGCGCCACCCCAGGGTGCGATAGTCGCGCTGGCGGGTGAGGTCGTTGAGGGCGAAGCGCCGACCCAAACGAGCGCCGCCATCACGTGTCAGTGGGGTCCACACAATACTGCCATTGGTAGAGGTGGACTTGGGTAGCATCACGTCAAACGGAATGGTGACGTATATCCCTTTGTCGAAGCTACCTTCGCCAAAGGTTTCGGCGGAAATATCGGTTTTGGTAGCCCAGGCACCGGCCGCCACGCCGTTGGAAAATGTGCGTTTCACATCCAGCGTGGCCCCCATATCGCCTGCCAGATAGCGCCCGGCGCTCAGGTTGACTTGCAGGTTTTTCCAGCCCGTGTCCCAGTACATGGTAGCGTGGCCGCTATCGACTTCATAGTCCCGGAAAGCAAAGTTTTGGCTGAAATTTCTCTGGCGCACATGGTTCACATCAATTCCCCAGGCTAGACGGCTTTGCCAGGGGCGGTACAGCCATTCGGCGCCAACCCCACCGTACATGGTCTCCAGCATACCTGCATAGCCGCTGACATAGTGGCCGTTGCCCAGGTCTTGCACATGGGTGAGCTGCATGAGTGGCATGGTCAGCGCGGAGGTGGTGACGTACTCGCGCTGGTGGGTGCGCACACGGGGAAGTTCGCTGGGGGCGTCATAGACAAAGCCACCGTAGTTGTCCAAAAGGCGCAAATTAACGGTACTGCTTAGCCAGGTGTTGTCAGAGAAGCGTTGTTCCAACATAGCCTGCAGGCCAAGCTGGTAAAGTAAAAAGTTGTTGGGTCCGCCCAGGATCTGGCTGTAGCTGGGGCTCCATTCGCCGGTGAACCCTACGGGCTTGCCGGTCCACGCACGGTCTGCTTCTTCGTCTGGCCCGGCGGTAAGGATGGTTGTTGCCTGTCCTGGCGAAACCCGTTGTGCTGGCAAGCGCAGAGAGGGCGGTTCGGCCCGGGTTTGTAAGGTGACCCATTCGGCGCGGTCTATGTCCACCTGCAACATCGGCAGGCCGCGCTCTTGCAGTTGCAAGACAAAGCGGGTGGAAGATGCGGGGGTATCACGGTGCAAAATGGTGACGGCGCGGTCTATGCGTTCCTGCAGATGGACGGCGGTGTCGGTCTCGGCGACCATGGTGGTGCTGGTGTGCTGGTGTGCAATGCCGCGCACCGACCAGCCGGTGTGTCGTTCAATGGCTTGGGCGGTGCTATCCCACCCACCAGATGGCAATTTTCCCGGTGCAAGTGGTCGCACCGATGGCAAGGCGGGGTCCAGTAACTTAGGTGAATACAAGGCGTTAAGCCCACCATGCAGGGTAAATCCCAGCATAAAAGTGTTGCCGCGTTCCAGGCCCAAGCTCAAGTCGATATTCGGTGAATAGCGGTACACGGCTCCAAAATTGAAGGGGCTCTTGGCAGTATGGTTGTTGCCTTGGGGCTCGTGTTGGTAGTCGTTGCCATCCAGTTCCAGCTTGGCAATCCACGGCGTGGAAGGTGACTGCCATTGCACGCCGCCAAAGAGCGCTGTGGGTCCGTGAAACATGGATTGCCCATTGACAACACCACCCTGGCCGACTGTGGGGGCCGCGCGCTTGTCGAAGTCGTTCCCCAAAACTGACAAGGGGTTTTTCATATTGCCGCGCCCTGCTAGGTAGCCCCAGCCCAGGCCCAGACTGGCGTCCCAGTTGCCCCAACGCTTGTTGGCTACAAGGTATTCACTAGAGAAAAGGCCCGTGCCACCCAGGTCACGCATGCCCAGTGCGATTTGGGGGCCCAGTGCGGATTCTTCACGCAAGCGCAACTTCAGGTCGATGGATTTGTCTTTGTAGGACTGGTCCCCGGCAATATCGGGTCCATACAACCGGTTGGCCACATTGGTGTAGCGAAATCCGGACTCTAGCCATTCAAAGCGCTGGAACATCACGGTTCCACTGGTATAGGGGGCAACTTTGCTCACATGCAGGCGTACATCGCCCGAAGCGGCCATGCGGGCGGTGGGGGTTTGCAGTAAGCCGATTTCACCCCAGTCACTGGCGGTCAATTTGAGTGCTTCAGGTCGTTCGATGCTTGCCCGCTGCACCGCCACGGTGCGAATTTGCGTGGCAGGCAGCATGAATTCACCGGGCGCTTGGGTGGCCAGAAAGCGGGCCAAATTGTCGGAAGTATTGTCTGAAATGCCCATCTGCCGGCTGGGTGCCCAGATCCAGGCGCCGGGTCCGGGCTCAGCTTGGGCCTCCTGGCTCCAGGGTGCTACACCGTAGCGTGCGGTGCGTCCATCGGCTTGGGCGATCCAGGCCCAGTCTACCTGCGTGCTGCTGGAGTCCCCCAAGCAGGCGCGTAAATAATCCTGAATCAATGCGCCTGGCGTATGGGATGCAGTGCAGGGCAGACCAGCCTCGTTCACCACGGTAACCGTGGATGGGCGTGGCAACAAGACGATGCGCTGGCCATCTTGCAGTATGGGGTCATGTGCAGGAGCCCCTTGAAGCCAGCGGGCATCCGCAATCGCCACGGTCAGTCGCCCGGTGAGTTGTAGCGCCATCAACCAGTCGGACAAATGGACTCGGGCTTCTGCAGAAAAATCGTCACCCGTACTCATTTGTACACCAAGTACTGCCGCTTGGCGCAGTTGTGCCTGCGGCGCGCGCTCGGAAGGTACCTGCCATTGCAGGGATGTGGTGTCCGCAAGGGGGCCAGCATTGCGCAGCAACCAATCGCTTAGGCGTTCTCCGGGTACCACTGTTGCTGCATTGGGCGCAGCTTGGGCGAATGCAGTCGCCTGCAGGCCTGTCCAACAGGCTAGACACAGGACCGAGGCTTGGGCGACGCGTGTGGGGCGGAACCTCACAATGCGCCTTCTTGCACGGGCCAGCGCTGTAGCTTGAGGCAATAGTTGGCAGACAAACATTGTTCTGAATACACCACGGTGGATACGCCATTGCGCACACCCCAGGCGAACCAAGCCGGCGGTAAGGATTCTGCAGTTGTCTTCAGCGTGGACTCGCGAAACCAAACATAAGTCCGGGCTTGCCCTTCAGAGAGAGAGATTGGCAAGTGAATGGGTGGCATACCTTGCCAGGGTTGTAGCATCACTTGGTCGGTAATTCCGTAGTGGTGGCCCGGCATTTCGTCACGCCGGCGCTGGTAAGTGGCGCCTTGAGAGTCGCGTGCCGCCCACGCAGGCGGAGATGACGGAAATTGGACGGTTCGCCAGTCAACTTCTAGCCCTGCCGTGCCAACAATACGGCCATTCTGGGTTTTGATAACTTCCTGCTGCGCGGAGTACCAGACTTCGATGTCGCCTTGGGGGTGAGGATCCACATAACCCAACACCAACAACGCTGGCGCATGCCCTTCCAGTTCGACCCGAAGGTAGTTGTAGACGGGGTTGGGCTTATGCGTGGCGAAAGGTGCCGCGGAAGCGGTTCCGAATTTCTCGGATGCAACAGCAGTCAGAATTTCAGTCAATGGTGCAGAGGTCTGCGCGCAACCGCAAAGTTGAGCCGTGACCACGACTGACAACCAGCAGCGGCAAAAAAAGTGAGCAGGAATTTTCAAAGCCCAAAAGAAAAGCGCCCGAAGGCGCTCGTCAAGAATCAATGGCTACTCAGTTATTTGGAGCCGGTCGTGGTGCCGGTCGTAGTGGTTTGGGTAATTGCAGCAACGGCAACTGTAGCCACCACAGCACCAGCCACCAAAGTCGTCGTGGCGACTGCGCCAGCAGCGGCTGCCGTTGCACCAGCTGCACCAGCGGCTGCAGCGCCTGTACCCGCTGCTGCGGCACCGGTTCCTGCAGCAGCTCCCGTACCGGCAGCTGCACCACCGGCAGCGCCAGCAGAACCACCAGCAGCGCCAGCAGAACCACCAGCCGCACCAGTACCAGCGGAACCGCCAGCAGCGCCAGTACCAGCAGAACCACCGGCGCCAGTACCAGTAGAACCGCCACCTGCGGCTTGGGCCCACACGGATTGAGCGGGAAGTGCCAGAGTGGCAACGGCAACGGCAACAGCGGCGATTTTATTGAATTTCATAATTTTCCCTTTGTGGGCATGGGTGGATGGACACGCGAACCTGAAATATAACAGAACGCGAAATCAACGGACAACAAAAAAGCCTTCCAAGTGAGGAACTTGGAAGGCTTTTTGAAATTCTGGTGGTGATAGGTGGATTTGAACCACCGACATCAGCATTATGAATGCTGCGCTCTAACCAACTGAGCTATATCACCGAAGGCCACGATTATAGCCAGAAATTTTCTTTGATTTACTGGTGCGTAAATTCTGCCTTGCGCTTATTCACAAATGCGTCCATGCCTTCTTTCTGGTCTGCGGTGGCAAACAGGGCATGGAACAGTCGGCGTTCGAACATCAATCCATCGGATAGGCTGCCTTCAAAGGCGCGGTTGACGGTTTCTTTGGCGGCCATGGTGGCGACTTGGGAGAAGCTGCAAATCAGCAGGGCAGCCCCCAGCACCTCGTCCATCAGCTTGTCTTGCGGCACCACGCGGCTGACCAGGCCGGCGCGCTCGGCCTCCGTGGCGTCCATCATGCGGCCGGTGAGTGCCAGGTCCATGGCCTTTGATTTGCCCACGGCACGGGGCAGGCGCTGGGTGCCGCCGGCACCGGGGATGATGCCCAGCTTGATTTCGGGTTGGCCGAAACGGGCGGTTTCCGACGCAATGATGAAGTCGCACATCATGGCCAGTTCACAACCGCCGCCCAGTGCGAAGCCACTGACGGCGGCAATCACCGGTTTGCGGATGCTGCGCAGGGTTTCCCAGTTGCGGGTGATGAAGTCGCCTTTGTAGGCGTCGGCAAAGCTGAACTTGGCCATGGCGCTGATGTCGGCTCCGGCGGCAAAGGCTTTTTCACTGCCGGTGATGACCATGCAGCCGATGGACCCATCGGCATCAAAGCCTTTGAGGGCCTGGCCCAGTTCGTCCATCAGCTGGTCGTTGAGCGCGTTGAGTTGTTTGGGGCGGTTGAGGGTGATGATGGCAACCTGGTCGCCCTCAATGCGGGTGGTGATGCATTCGTAGGTCATGGCAGTGGGGTATGAGATGAGTGGTGGAGATGGGAACGAATAGCTCACTATAGCGAAGCGAGCCTGCTTACGGTTGGCCCAGCCAAAGCCCAACCGCTTTGGTGTCGCGCACCGACAGGCGCACGGCCTGTGTGGCCTTGGGCATGGTGAGTGGCAGGGTCAAAAGCCGTTTGTCGCGGCACACCAAGGCCAAAACTTGCTTGGCTTTGCCGGTGTACACGGTCAGGTCATCCAGGGTTTGCATGCGCCAGGGGCCGCGTGCGGGCCCTGTGGTGGACTCCACCGCAATCCACTCGTCACCGCTGGCAAAGCCTGCGGCTTCCGCAGCACCACCGCGCAGTACCTGGTGGATGTGCAGGCCCTGGTTTTCTTTGACACGCAAGCCCAGTTGTTGGGCAATCTGGTCGGGTTCCCGGTGGACTTGGATGCCGTGGGCTTCCAGCAGTTCCGCCCAGGGGAGCTCGGTGGTGCTGTGCACCCAATGGGCCAGTTCTTTGGCGTAAGAGCGCCCACTGAGTGCTGCCAGCATCTCCTGCAGGTCGTGTTCGGTCATGGGGCCACCCGTGCAGCGCGTCCACAGCGCCCGCATGACAGCGTCCAGTGAGGTTTTTCCATCCGCACGCAAGGTCAAATCCAGGCACAGAGCGACCAAGGAACCCTTGGTGTAGTAACTCACCGTGGCGTTGGGCGTGTTTTCGTCCTGCCGGTAGTACTTGACCCAGGCGTCGAAACTGGCCTGCGCCACGGTCTGCACTTGCCGCCCCGGCGTCTGCTGCACTTGGTTGATGGTTTTGGTGAGGAGCTTGAGGTAGGCGGCGTTGTCGATGAGCTGGGCGCGGCGCAGCAGCAGGTCGTCGTAATAGCTGGTAAAACCTTCAAAAAACCACAGCAGCTGGGTATAGTTTTCCTGGTCGTAGTGGTAGCGGGTGAACTCTGCGGGCCGCAGGCGTTTGACGTTCCAGGTGTGAAAGTACTCGTGGCTGATCAAGCCCAGCAGCGTGGTGTAGCCTTCGGGCTGCTTGTGGGTGCTTGGGGCCAGATGGGTGCGGGCTTGGCGCGGCAGGTCATTGCGGGTGCAAATCAAGGCGGTGGAGTTGCGGTGCTCCAGCCCCCCATAGCCATCACCGACCGCATTGAGCATGAAGAAGTAGTTGGCGAACGGAATCTGCCTCTGGCCCTCGTGCTGCTTGTGTAGGTTGCTATCATTTTTGGTGTCTTCACCGTGCCAGAAGCGAATCTCCGCTTCGCAGATCTTGCGGGTGTCGGCCAGCAACTGCGCACCGTCAAAGCTAGGGGGTGCACCGGCCACCACAAAGCGGTGGGGGATGCCGCAGGCGACAAAGCTGCCCGTCCAAAAAGGCCCCATCTCGACCGGGCAGTCCACCAGGGCGTCGTAGTTGTCGGCACGGTAACTGCCAAAGCCCTGCTGGTCGGTGTAAAACGGCTCCAGGCCCGTGGCGACACTCCAGCTCTCCATGGCAGGGGACGGAACCAGCTCCAGGTGGTGGGGGGTGTCTTCGAAACCCTCGGCCTGTAAACACAGGCTGGTTCCGTTGAAAAAGCCGCGTGTGGCGTCCAACCAGGCCGTGCGCACCGAGTTGTCAAAGGCATAGACCTCGTACTGCACGCTCAGGGGCTGTCCTGGCTTGCAATCCACCTGCCATGTGGCTTTGTCTTTTTGCAGCACAGGGACCGCGCGTTTGCCCTGGCGGCATTGGAGTTTTTGCAGATTTTTGGAAAACTCGCGGACCAGGTAGCTACCGGGAATCCACACCGGTAAGCGCAACACCTGCTGCGCCGCCGGTTCGGCTAGGGTGAGGGTGACTTTGAAGAGGTGGGCGTGCAGGTTGGCCACTTCCACACGGAAATGGATGTCGTGCTGCGTCGGGGGGTGTTTTGTCATGAAAAGTGCCTGAAACCCTTGTGGCTTGTGCGTAACCAGCTATCTTTTAGATAGCAACTATCCTTTGGATTCGGTCAGCAGTTTTTCAACCTGTTTGGCGTCGATGGCACCGGGTATGCGCGAGCCGTTGCTAAAAATCAGGGTCGGGGTGCCGGTGATCTTGTAAGTGCGCCCCAATTCGACATTGCGGGTGAGGGCCGAGGTGTCGCACATGGCGGCCGCAGTGGCGGCGGGCTGGTCGCGCACCATCCAGTCTTGCCAGGCCAGGCTGCGGTCTTTGGCGCACCAGACAGCCTTGGATTTTTCATTCGAATCAGGTCCCAGGATCGGGTAGAGAAACATGTAGATGGTGACGTTGTCCACCTTTTGCAGGTCGCGCTCGAAGCGTTTGCAGTAGCCGCAGTTGGGGTCTTCAAACACCGCCAGTTTGCGTTGGCCATTACCACGCACCACAGTGAAGGCGTCTTTGAAGGGCAATTCTTCAAACTTGACGGCGGTAAGTTTTGTGATGCGCTCTTCGGTCAGGTTGCGCCGCGTGCGCGTATCGATCATTTCACCCTGGATCAGGTAATTGGCCTGGGCATCGGTGTAGTAAATATCGGTGCCATTGACCCGGATTTCAAACACACCGGGAATGTCGGTTTTCTTGACCTCGTCGATGGCTTTGAGTTGCGGAATGCGTTGGGCCATGTTTTTGCGAATCGCGGCTTCCTGGGCGAATGCACCCAGGCAGGTGGCAGCGATCGCCGTGGTCAGCAGAGATTTGAGAAAGAGGTTCATGGCGGTCAATGGACGGGTTCGCTGGTTGGTTGAGTCGGCAAAAAATTTAGGAGCCCATGGCGCGGCGGGCCACCCAATGCTTGATCAGCCCGCTACGCTCAAAGTTGTTCATTCCCCAGTTGCGCAGGGCCTGCAAGCCGGGGTGGGGATTGGCAAACAGCTGCTGCAAGGCATCACCCGCTTGCCCAATCACCGCCAAATCGGCTTTGCGGGCACGCTCGTATTGGCGCAAGAGCTTGGTATCGCCCACACTGCGCCAGTACGGTCGGGCGTCCAGTACCCGCACCAGTTCCGCCACGTCGGCCAAGCCCAAATTCAGGCCCTGGCCTGCCAAAGGATGCACATTGTGTGCGGCATCCCCCGCCAAAACCCAGGCACCGACGCCAGATGTGCCGCTCCAATGGCGGGCCTGTGCCTGCTGCAGGGGCCAAACGTGGCGACCGCTGGTCAAGGTGAGGGAACCCAAAGTGCCATGGCTGGCGGCCTCCAAGGCTTGGCAGAAATCTTCTTCGCTTGCGCCTTTCAGTTCTTGCGCACGCACTGGACTGACAGACCACACCACGGCGCATAAGTTCCCCTGGGGGCCAGCCAAAGGCAAGAAAGCCAGGATGTCGCCCTTGCTGAACCATTGGCGGGCGGTCTGCGCGTGGGCCGGGGTGCAGCGCACACGGGCGGCCAAGGCCCATTGGTTGTAAGGGGTGACATCAAAATCCGCGCCAAACTCTTCCCGGGTTGTGCTGGCCTTGCCTTCGCAAACCACGGTCAGTGCCGCCTCCTGGGGGGTGTCAAAGACTTCGATCAGGGGCTGAAACCGCACAGCTTCTCCGAGCTGGGCTTCCAGCGCGGGCACGTCCACGATCCAGTTCAGGGCCGCAACGCCTTGGGCTTGCGCGGTAAACACCACTTGCCCGCCGTCGTCGCCTTGGACATGCATGGCCAGGACCGGGGTGGCATCTTGCTCGGTAGGCCAGCAGCGCACCGACTCCAGCAGATGGCGTGAAGACTGGTTGAGGGCATAGGCGCGGACGTCGCCCTGTGCCTGGGGCGGGGGGAGGGGCGTGGATGCCCGGGGTGTGATGAGCGCCACGCGCAAGCGTTTGCTGGCCAGTTGCAGCGCCAGTGTGCGCCCGACAATGCCAGCGCCACGAATACATACATCAAAAGGTTTTGCCATGGGAAGATTGTAGAAGCCGATGGCCGCTGCTCAGGTGGAAGCGCCAGGCGCCATGAAGCTGCCGGTGTCGTCTGCGGTAAACCCGGAGTCGACCTGGAGCGGTGCGGGCACGGTATTGAGCGGCTCCAGAAAGCGGATCGGCCTGCGTGAGCGCGGTGAGATGTGGTCCAGTACGTCGGCCAATTGGTCCAAAATGGTGCGGGGATCGGGGATGGTTTCGTTCAACAACACACAGGCAATGTGGAACTGCAGCGTCACTTCGGGTTTGAGTCCTGGCAGGGGCACCAGTCCCGAGGCGATCAGGCTCACCATGCGTTCGCTGAGGGCTTGGCGGCTGCTGACGCCGTCCAGAATCAGTCCAAACCGGGAGGTGTCCACGCGCCCGGCGGGGTCTACGTCGCGCAACACCCGGTGCAGTTTGACCACGGCCCGCAGCAGGCACTGCTCGGCCACGGCTTCGCCATAGGCTTCGCGCAGGTGCGCGTGGTTCATGACCTCGACCAGAACGACCGCTGAAGACACCTTGTCGTGCAGGGCGCGCTCCAGGGTTTCCTGGACATGCTCCATGAACAAGGGTTTGACCAGCAAGCCGGTGAGTGCGTCTTGTCGCGACAGGCTGCTGGCCCGCTCTTCGGCCTCATGCCGCATGCGGGTGCGCAGATGCAGTGCATGGAGAACCAGCGGGATGGAAATGACAAGCGCCAGTACCATGGCATACCGCACTTCCCAGAAGGTGGGAACCAGGTTGAACATCTGCGCTGTCAAAAAGATGACCGCCAAGCCCTGTGGCAAATAGGCCATGAAAAGCCACTTGCCGACCGGGTTGCCGCGGCGCCAAGTCGCGACGGTGCCGGCGACGGTCAGCACCGGGGCTAATGCGAGGTAGGCGGCCTGGATATTGTTGGCGCTCGCGCGGTCGATGAAGATGCTCAGGAGGGCGAGTGGCAGGCTGATCCATCCCAGCCCATGCATGCAGCGTGCAAAGCGGGGAAACCCCACCTCCAGCGCACACATGTGCCGGGCAAACAGCACTGTGGCGCCTACGCCCAGCAGGGGAAGTGCCATGAAGGAATAGTTGGACCAGACGGGTGAGTGGGGCCAAAGCCATTGTCCCGACACGCCGGTGGCACTGGAAATGACCACCATCATCAGCACAATGTAGACGGTGTACCAACCGTCGGCAGCATCTTCGGTGACCAGATACTGGATGGTGCACACCCCCATCAGCATCAACAATGCGCCCAGGACCACCCCGATGGCGGTGTACTCCAATTCACGTTGGGTTTCGCGTGCGCTGACCGATGCCAGGCGCAAAGGAATCCCCAGGGGTTTGAAGTTGCGGATTTGCAGGTACACCTCCGATACCCCTCCCTTGGGCCAAGACAAGCGGAACTCGGGGTAGAGCCCCGGGCGCGTCCACTGGCTGACCGGGTTGATGTCGCCCGCGAGTTGGGTGGTCCAACTGCCGTGTCCATCGGCTTGGTACAAAACGGCATGGTCCAGATAGGGCAAAGGAATACACAGGGACCAGTCGGGCGGTGACGCATCGGAGGAGGCCAGGCGCAGACGGATCCACAGCGTGTGGTTCTCTGTCAGTGGAAAAATGGTATTGGCAGCTTGCGCCGCAAAAGGGCCGCGTGTGCCCGCTGCAATGGCGGCAATACCGGCACTGGGCCCGGCCTCCAGCAGGGTCTGCAGGTCGTTGTGGATTTCAAACGAAGGTCGGGCGCTGTCGAGCATCTGCGGTGCGGGGAGCGCGGCATGCGCAGAAATGGCCACAGCGCAACACCCCACGAGGGTCCGTACCAAGGCCACGAATAGATGCCACTTTCTCTGGGCGAGGTGCTGAGCCATGGTCATGTGGGGGACATTTCTGCGCGCAAGGTGGCGGCCTGTGTGGGCACGGCGTCCAAAAAACGGATCGGTCGGCGGGTGTGCGCCGACATGGTGGCCAGCAGTGCATGCAAATGGCCCAGGGCCTCTTCGGGGGGCACCGGGTTTTCGTGCAACAGCACGCATGCGGCCTGAAACTGCAGGGTGACGGGGGGCGTGAGCCCGGGCAGTGGAATCAAGCCCGACGCGATGAGTTGGACCATGCGTTCGGTGAGCGCCTGGCGGGTGGGAACACCTTCCAGCAAAATGGCAAAGTGGGCGGTATCCACGCGGCCGGCGGGGTCCACGTCGCGCAAAATACGGTGCAGTTTGACCACGGCGCGTAGCAGGCACTGCTCGGCCAGCGCGTCGCCCAAGGATTGGCGGATGGGTTCGTGGTTGATGACCCGGACCAGGACCAGCGCCATGGGCTCGCGGTTGGATACGATGCGTTCATAGGCTTCCTCTAACTGCAGATGGAAGGCCTGGGGGGTCAGCAAACCGGTGAGTGCATCTTGCGTGGGCAGGTGGTTGGCGCGCATTTCAAGCTCTTTGCGGTCGTGCGTGACACGGCTCAAGGCGTAAAGCAGGATGGGAACGGACAGCGATGCACTCACGGAGGTGATGTAGCGCATTTCCCACACCGACGGCACCAGCCCCAGTGAATCGGCCAGCAACCACATCAGCCCCGCATATTGGGGAACATAGGCCAATATCAGCCAGCGCCAGATGGAGGAGTTGCCGCGCCAACTCAATGCGGTGGCAGCCAGTCCTACGGTGATGGCGAAGGTCATCGCAAGGGTGCAAAACTTGTCGGCGCTGGCCCGCTCCACCACGGCCAGGCTCAGCACGGAAGCCATGGTCAGCCAGGCGGTGCTGCCCAGAAACACATCGTAGCGGTGGTAATGGGTGGACAGGGCGTAGAGGTTGCGGACAAACAGCAGTCCGGCGCCTACTGCCACCATGGGAATCACGCTGGACGCGTAATTTCCCCACAGGGGCAGTGTGGCCCAGACAAACACATTGAGGACGCCGTTGATCTGTGCCACAGCCATCAGCACCAATAGCCCGTACGTCGAAGCCAATATATCGGCCCAGTTGCCGTGTTCGGCGTAGCGCACGGCGGAGAGCGTGGCCAGGGCCAGCAGCGTACCCAGCATCAAACCCAGAAGAACCATTTCCAGCAGGCGTTGCGATTCCCGCGTTGGCGCGGCGGCGATGCGCAGTGGCAGGCTCACATGCTGGTAATTGCGAACACGCAGGTAGACATCCTGCGGTACGCCAGCAGGCAGGTTGAGCTCAAATTCGGGATACAGGCCTTTTTTGCTCCACTCGGCTTGGGCCAGTTGGTCGCCAGCGTTTTGCTCTGTCCAGCCATCGGGACCCTTGCGTTGGAACAAGGTCACTGCATCCAAGGTGGGCTGCGCAATGTTCAGGGTCCAGCTGGCGGTGTTGCCCACGGTCCGCAGCAGGCGCAATTTGATCCACAGCGTGTCGCGGTCGCTCAGGCCGTGGCGGTGCAATGCGGGGACGGCGGTGAAGAGTTTAGGAAACACGGACACCAGGGCGATATCCGCCTTGGAGTTTGTGTCCAGCCAGGTTTGAATGTCGGTGCTGACCTCGAAGGACGGGTTGCCATCGCCCACTACGATGGTGTTGGCTGGCACCGGGCCCGCAGCCCAGACCGGGCCTGCACAAAGGCATGCAAACAGGAGAGCGAAGCGCACGAGCAGGTATGGCATACACTTGTCTCCCCGTTTTTAGAGGTTTTTTATGAGCTTGAAGTGTGGCATTGTAGGCCTGCCCAATGTGGGGAAATCCACCCTGTTTAATGCCTTGACCAAGGCAGGCATCGCCGCCGAGAACTATCCCTTTTGCACCATTGAGCCCAATGTGGGCATCGTGGAAGTGCCAGACACGCGCCTGGATGCGCTCTCCGCCATTGTGAATCCACAAAAGGTGCAGCGTGCCATTGTCGAATTTGTGGACATTGCCGGCCTGGTGGCCGGTGCCAGCACGGGCGAGGGCCTGGGCAACAAATTTCTGGCCCATATCCGCGAAACCGATGCCACCATCAATGTGGTGCGTTGCTTTGAAGACGACAACGTGATCCATGTGGCCGGCAAGGTGGACCCGATCTCCGACATCGAGGTGATCCAGACCGAATTGTGTCTGGCCGACCTGACTGCGGTGGAAAAAGCCCTGCACCGCGTGACCAAGACCGCGCGCTCCGGCGACAAGGAATCCATCAAGCTGGTGGCCATCCTGGAAAAATGCCAGGCCGCACTCAACGAAGCCAAGCCGGTGCGCACCCTGGACTTCACCAAGGAAGAGCTGCCCTTGCTGCAGCAGTTTTTCCTGATCACCGCCAAGCCCGCCATGTTTGTGGCCAATGTGGCTGAAGATGGCTTTGAGAACAACCCGTTTTTGGACCGCCTGAAAGCCTTCGCTACCGCACAAAACGCACCGGTGGTGGCCATCAGCGCCAAGCTGGAAGCCGAAATGTCGGAGATGAGCGACGAAGACCGCCAGATGTTTTTGGAAGAGCTGGGCCAGAGCGAGCCGGGCCTGAACCGTCTGATTCGTGCTGCCTACAAGCTGCTGGGCCTGCAAACCTACTTCACAGCCGGGGTGAAAGAGGTGCGCGCCTGGACCATCCATGTGGGCGACACCGGTCCGCAAGCGGCAGGCGTGATCCATACCGATTTTGAGAAGGGCTACATCCGCGCCCAGACCATTGCGTATGAAGACTTCATCGCCTTCAAGGGCGAGCAGGGCGCCAAGGATGCGGGCAAGATGCGTGCCGAGGGCAAGGAATATGTTGTCAAAGATGGCGACGTGATGAATTTCTTGTTCAGCGCTTAAGCTGTCTACCGCTTACCAAAACCGGACCAGTCCGGTCAGGGCGGCGGTCATCAGCACATAACGCACCAATTTTCCCACCGCCATATAGGCCAGACAAGGCCAAAACGGCAGGCGCAGCCAACCCGCCACGGCACACAGGGGGTCGCCAACCAGCGGCAGCCAAGCCAGCAGGCAGGCCTTA
This sequence comes from Rhodoferax sp., assembly GCF_030697375.1. Taxonomy (GTDB): domain Bacteria; phylum Pseudomonadota; class Gammaproteobacteria; order Burkholderiales; family Burkholderiaceae_C; genus Allorhodoferax. The sequence continues at coordinate 103,975 of NZ_JAUYQD010000021.1, forward strand.
GGGCCTAGGCGTTGCAGCCAGTCCAGCGCGTGTCCGTGCCAGCGGGAATGGCCCCAGCGGTCAGCCAGCTGGTGCGCACCCAGCCCCATCCACCAGCTCACACCACCGCCCAAGGTGTTGCCCACCGTGGCCACCAGCACCACCGGCCAAAACAAGGTGGGGTTGAGTTGGACCAAGCCAAATACCACCGGTTCGGACCCCATGGGCAGCAAGGTGGCAGAAACAAAGGACACCACAAACACCGCACTCAAGCTGTATTGGGGCAGCGCCAGCAATGCCAGCAAGGGGGTGATCCAGGTGTCCATAACGTTCTGAGTATAGGGATTGGTTTTTGCGCGGGTGCTGCGCAATGGTGATTTCAATTGCTGAAATTTTGGGCAGTTAGAATGCATGCTGGCACACGCCAACATCCCCCACCCATTCCCGTTACCCTTTTTTACAGCCCATGCACATTGGCCAGTTCGCTTTGGCGAATTCCCTGTTCGTCGCTCCCATGGCGGGGGTGACTGATCGCCCGTTTCGCCAATTGTGCAAACGGCTGGGGGCGGGGTATGCGGTCAGCGAGATGGTGACCTCTCGCCCGGATCTGTGGGACTCCCTGAAGACTTCGCGCCGAGCCAACCACGCAGGGGAGCCTGGCCCGATTGCCGTGCAAATTGCCGGCACCGAAGCGCAGATGATGGCCGATGCGGCGCTGTACAACATTGACCGGGGTGCGCAAATCATTGACATCAACATGGGCTGTCCGGCCAAGAAGGTGTGCAACAAATGGGCCGGCTCGGCCCTGATGCAGGACGAAGCGCTGGCCCTGTCCATTGTGGAGGCGGTGGTCGCCGTTTGTACCCCCCGCAAGGTGCCGGTCACCCTGAAAATGCGCACCGGCTGGTGCCAGAGCCACAAAAACGCTTTGACCTTGGCGCGGGCGTTTGAAAACGCCGGGGTGCAGATGGTGGCGGTGCATGGCCGGACCCGGGAGCAGGGTTACAAAGGCCAGGCCGAGTACGACACCGTGGCTGCGGTGAAAGCGGCATTGAAAATTCCCGTGGTGGCCAACGGTGACATCGACTCCCCCGAGAAGGCCCGTGCCGTGCTGCAGGCCACTGGGGCCGATGCGCTGATGGTGGGCCGGGCGGCGCAGGGACGGCCCTGGATTTTTCGGGAAATTGCCCACTTTTTGGACACCGGCAAGCACCTCGCGCCACCCCTGGTCAGCGAAGTCAAACGCCTGCTGGTGGAGCATTTGCAGGACCACTACAGCCTGTACGGCGAGTTCAGCGGTGTGCGATCGGCGCGCAAGCACATTGGTTGGTATGTGCGTGAACTGCCCGGTGGTGATGCTTTCCGGGCGCAGATGAATACGTTGGAGTCCAGTGCCGCCCAGGTGGCGGCAGTGGAGTGTTTTATGGATGGTTTGAACGAAAAAATGGACCGCATTCCCGCCACGGGATGGGCTGTGTCCGCTACAACAAATAGTCAGGTTATGAAGGAATTGACAACATGAGCAAAAAAAATATTGACGAGTGCGTGCGCACCAGTCTGGAAGTGTATTTCCGCGATTTGGATGGCACCGAGCCCCATGGCATGCACGACATGCTGGTGCGGGCGGTTGAAAAGCCCCTGTTGGAAGTGGTGATGGCGCAGGCCGACAACAACCAGTCCAAGGCTGCCCAATGGCTGGGTCTGAACCGCAACACCTTGCGCAAAAAACTGCTGGAGCATGCGCTGATCACGCAGTGATGTGCGCAACGTTTCTTTGTATCGATTTATTAACTTTCCGGTCCCCTCACCATGAACGCACTTCTCTCCGTCTCTGACAAAACTGGCATCCTGGAGCTGGCACAAGCCCTGCACGCCCAAGGCATCCAATTGCTCTCCACCGGCGGCACCGCCAAGCTCCTGGCCGACAAGGGCCTGCCCGTCACAGAAGTGGCCGAGATGACCGGTTTCCCTGAAATGCTGGATGGCCGCGTCAAAACCCTGCACCCCCGTGTGCACGGCGGCCTGTTGGCCCGCCGCGATGTGCCTGCGCACATGGCCGCCTTGGCCGAGCACCAGATCGACACCATCGACGTGCTGGTGGTCAATCTCTACCCGTTTGAAGCCACCGTGGCCAAGCCCGGCTGCACGCTGGAAGACGCCATTGAGAACATCGATATTGGCGGCCCCGCCATGGTGCGCAGCGCGGCCAAAAACTGGAAAGACGTGGCGGTTCTGACTGACGCTTCGCAGTACGCCACGGTGATCGCCGAGTTGAAATCTGCGGGCAAGGTGTCCGACAAGACCAAGTTCGCCCTGAGCGTGGCCGCCTTCAACCGCATTAGCCAGTACGACGGCGCCATCAGCGACTACCTGAGCGCTGTGCAAGTGGGCGAGGACGTGCCTGCGGGCGACGCAGCTCCCGCGTTGGACCTGTTCCCCGGCCAGAGCAACGGCCGTTTTGTCAAAGTGCAAGACCTGCGCTACGGCGAAAACTCCCACCAGCAAGCCGCGCTGTACCGCGACCTCTACCCCGCGCCCGGTTCGCTGGTCACCGCCAAGCAGCTGCGGGGCAAAGAGTTGAGCTACAACAACATTGCTGATGCCGATGCGGCCTGGGAATGCGTCAAGAGTTTTGACACCCCGGCCTGTGTGATCGTCAAACACGCCAACCCCTGCGGCGTGGCGGTGGGTGTGGACGCTTTGGAGGCCTATAGCAAGGCTTTCCAGACCGACCCCACCTCCGCATTTGGCGGCATTATTGCCCTCAACACCCCGCTGGACGAGCGTGGAGCGCTACAAATTTCGAAGCAATTTGTCGAGGTGCTGATGGCGCCCAGCTTCACCCCGGAAGCGCTGGCCGTGTTCAAAACCAAGGTGAATGTGCGCATCTTGCAAATCGACTTGCCCACGCCCTTGGGCATTCCACATTCCCGTGGGGCGAGCGATTGGGACCTGGGCCGCAACGCCGTGGACATGAAGCGTATCGGCTCCGGCATCCTGCTGCAAACCGCCGACAACCACGAACTGGCCCTGGCCGACCTGAAAGTGGTGACCGCCAAGCAGCCCACTGCCGAAGAACTGAATGACCTGCTGTTCGCCTGGAAGGTTGCCAAGTTCGTCAAGTCCAACGCCATCGTGTTCTGCAAGGGCGGCATGACCATGGGTGTGGGTGCCGGCCAGATGAGCCGCCTGGACTCGGCCCGTATCGCCAGCATCAAGGCAGGCCACGCCAATCTGTCCCTGGCGGGCACGGCCGTGGCCAGCGACGCCTTCTTCCCGTTCCGCGATGGTCTGGATGTGGTGGTGGACGCAGGCGCGACCAGCATCATCCAGCCCGGTGGCTCCATGCGCGACGACGAAGTGATCGCCGCCGCCAACGAGCGCGGTGTGGCCATGGTGTTCAGCGGCGTGCGCCATTTCCGCCACTAAGCGGCGGATTCCTGATGTATTGAAGAGGCCACCTTTGGGTGGCCTTTTTCTTATGCCAAATAGGCCTCTGGCCCTTTGGATACATGCGTGAGAAGCTATTAATTTTATAGCAAAAGTATTTGTGTGCTAGACGTTTTATGCCGATGGGTGGGCGGGGCAGGCGGACCGGGTATCCCTTCTCTGGCCCACGCTCGCGGGCGGGCTTTTCATGTTCGCCTGCATCGCTGCATGAACACGGTTGTTAGCATGCCTGCTCCGTGGCTGCCGCGAATGGGGCCGCCGAATGGACACCCGATCCACCTGCCAAGTGGCTTGGTTTGACGGGGATGGTGTATGAGATTGCGAAAAAAGAGGACGCTGCAACTGGGTCCCCCATCGCAGGTTCACCACGCGGCCACTGAAGGTGGGTCGGAGTCCGCAAGCTGTGCCGCCCGCCTTGCGCGAGGTAGACGCCGAAGACCGCCCATCAAACCATGAACTCGGTGCACAACAGCGACCATAAAAAAAGGCTAAGTGCCAAATCAGCACCTAGCCCGCATAGAACCTGCGTGAGCAGCTTCTCTTTTTATAGCAGATTGAACACCTCGGCCGCCGCCGCCACGGTCTCGGCGATGTCGGTATCGGTGTGCGCCGCGCTCATGAATCCGGCTTCGTACAGCGCCGGGGCAAAGTACACGCCCCGGTCCAGCAGGCCGTGGAACAGGGTGTTGAAACGTTTGTTGTCGGTGGTCATCACCTTGGCGTAGTTCTGCGGCAGGCTGTCGAACAGGAAGAAGCCGAACATGCCGCCCTCCGAGTCGCCGCAGAACGGCACCCCGGCCTTATCCGCCGCGCCTTGCAGGCCGCTGATCAGGGATTGTGTCTTTCGACCCAAGGCTTCGTAGAAACCGGGTTTGCCAATTTCCTTGAGTGTGGCCAAACCGCAGGCCGTGGCCACCGGATTTCCCGACAGGGTGCCCGCCTGGTAGACCGTGCCGATGGGTGCCAGGTGCTCCATGACAGCACGCTTGCCGCCGAACGCCGCCAGTGGCATGCCGCCGCCAATGACCTTGCCCATGACCGTCATGTCGGGCTCAAAGCCGGGGATGTCGCGGGCGTACACACTTTGCGCGCTGCCCATGGCCACGCGGAAACCGGTCATGACTTCGTCAAAAATGAACAGCACACCGTACCGGTCGCAGAGTTCGCGGCAGCGGCGCACAAAGGGCACGCTGGCGCGCACAAAGTTCATATTGCCGGCGATCGGCTCAATGATCAGGCAGGCCAGGTCCTTGCCGTGTAGCGCGAAGGCTTCGTCCAGTTGTTGCAGGTTGTTGTATTCCAGCACCAGGGTGTGCTGCACCACTTCGGGAGGGACGCCGGAGCTGGTGGGGTTGCCAAAAGTGGCCAGGCCCGAGCCGGCCTTGACCAGCAGTGCATCGGCATGGCCGTGGTAGCAGCCTTCGAACTTGATGAGCTTGTTGCGGCCGGTCGCGCCGCGGGCCAGGCGGATGGCGCTCATGCCGGCTTCGGTGCCCGAGCTGACCAGGCGCACCATGTCCATGCTGGGCACACGTTCCAGAATGGCTTCGGCCAGTTCCACTTCGCGTTCGGTGGGGGCACCGAAGGAAAATCCTTCCAGAATGGCTTTTTGCACCGCGTCCACCACCGCCGGGTGGCCGTGGCCCAGAATCATCGGACCCCAGGAGCCAATGTAGTCGATGTATTTTTTGTCGTTGGCGTCCCAAAAGTACGCGCCCTGGGCGCGCGCGACAAAACGGGGTGTTCCGCCGACGGCCTTAAAGGCGCGCACAGGGGAGTTGACGCCCCCGGGAATAACCCGGGCGGCGCGTTCGAAAAGCTGTTGGTTGCGATCTGCTGGCATGTTAGTGGCGTGTGGCATTGGGTGAGATTTCAAAGGTGGATTCTTCGTGTTCGTCGTCAGTTTCCGGGTGGGCCCAGAACAGACGGTCAGGCAATACATTGCCCATGCCGGGGCGAAAACCGCTCTCCAGGCAGCGATCCAGGTAGCTCAAGCTCTCAGTCACGGCCTCGGCCAGCTCACTGCCGTTGGCAATCAAAGCGGCCACGGCGGCCGACAGTGTGTCGCCCGCGCCGCAGAAAACGGCTTCGAACCGTTCGAATTTGTGGCTGCACAGAATGGCATCTGGCGTGCACAACACGTTGTCGATGAACTGCTCGGGCAAGGGAATTCCCGTCACCAGGGTGTAGGGCACGCCAAACTCGTTGGCCGCTTTGGCAATGTCCTGGGCCGACGGGTTGTGCTCGGAACTCCAGTCCGGCAGCAGCCAGCGGGACAAGGTGCTGTGGTTTCCAACCAACACCGTGGTTTGGGGGAGCAGCAGCTCGTTGTAGGCGTCCAGGTAGAGGTCGGTCTGGTCTTCCTGCCACCAGGAGAGGTCTGGCATATAAGCGACCAAGGGCACATCCGCATAGTCAGAAGCCAACTCCGCCACCGCACTGATATTTTCGGGTGTGCCGACAAAACCCACCTTGAACACCTGTACCGGAATGTCCTCCAAGATGGTGCGTGCTTGTTCTGTGACCGCTTCGTCGTCAAAGGGAAAGTGGTCGTAGACCTCGGCTGTATCGCGAGCGTAAGCGCCGGTGATCACCGGCAGCGCGTGTGCGCCCACCGATGCGATGGCGGTGAGGTCGGCGGTGATGCCGCCTGCGCCACTGGCGTCATTGGCATTGAAGACCATGACGCAAGCCGATGGGCCTTCATCAAGATCATCTTCGTCGGCGGATGGGGGGGGGGATGCCTGCATCTATGGGCCTGTGTTCGGGTTTATCCTCAGGCAGAATGGCCAATTTTCGGCGGCCACAGGGCATTTTGCCTACGCTGCCTCTATACAATGATTGCATTCTATTCGAAGGCCCTATAAGCTGTGACCGATACTAAAACCTGGATGTGTCTGATTTGCGGCTGGATTTATGACGAGATGGTAGGTGCACCCGATCATGGTATTGCCCCCGGTACATTGTGGTCGGCAGTGCCCATGAACTGGACCTGCCCTGAATGCGGCGCACGCAAAGAAGATTTCGAAATGGTTCAAATTTAAAGGCATATGGTTTCAACGGCGTTTAGGGTCCGTAGCCGCCTTGCAATGTTCAGGAGCAACGCTTTGTGAGTATTTCTGCATCGACTTTCAAAGTCCTGGTCATTGACGACAGCAACACCATACGGCGCAGTGCGGAGATTTTTCTCAAGCAAGGCGGTCATGAGGTCATGCTGGCCGAAGATGGCTTTGACGCATTGGCCAAGGTCAGTGATTACCAGCCCCACCTTATTTTTTGCGATATCCTGATGCCCCGATTGGATGGATACCAAACGTGCGCCATTATCAAGCGCAACGCGAAATTTTCTGGAGTGCCTGTGGTGATGCTATCTTCCAAAGATGGTGTGTTTGACAAGGCGCGTGGGCGCATGGTGGGCGCGCAGGACTATTTAACCAAACCTTTTACCAAGGATCAATTGTTACAAGCTGTGCAGCAGTTTGGAGCAGTTTTGCAAGGAGCTATTTGATGGCCATTAATAAAGTACTTATCGTTGACGATTCAAAAACAGAGATCATGTTCCTTACGGAATTGCTGCAAAAAAATGGCTTTGTCGTGCGCTCTGCGGAAAATGCGGATGAGGCGTTCAAGCGTCTGACCGAAGAAAAGCCCGATCTGATTTTGATGGATGTGGTCATGCCGGGGCAAAATGGATTCCAGCTGACCCGCTCCATCAACCGCACCCCTGAGTACGCCGATGTGCCCATCATCATCTGCACCAGCAAAAATCTGGAGACAGACCGTGTGTGGGGTATGCGCCAAGGTGCACGTGACTACATTACCAAACCGGTAGACCCTTCCGAATTGTTGGCCAAAATCAAGGCTTTGGGCTGATTCGCGGCGCTCATGGCTAACCGAGAAGCAATCCGAGAACTCCAGGCCCGGTTGGCTAGCCGCTTGCAGGCTGCCCGCGATGAGGGTGTGTCTGTGGCCTGGCTCGCCGTCAGGGCGGGAGGTCAGAACTACCTTTTTCCACTGGGGCAGTCTGGGGAGATTTATCCATTGTCCAACCTGCAAGCGGTGCCCTATGCGCGCCCTTGGTTTCGTGGCGTCTTGAATATCCGTGGTGGCCTTTTTGGGGTGGTCGATATGGCCACCTTTATTGCCGACAGCGGAGGGCTTGCCCGAACAGAGTCTGCTGCGCAGGAGCCGAGTGTGGTTACGCTGAATGCGGCTTTGGAGGTGAATTGCGCCTTGCAAGTCGATGGTTTGGCGGGTTTGCGGGGCGCTGATGCGTTCACATCCTCGACACCGCCTACGCCTGCAGACCCTGCTTACTTCGGCAATCGTTTTGTAGATTCCGAGGGTGGCCATTGGCAGGAAATTAATCTGCGTACTTTGTCTTTATCTCCTCAATTTTTGAGCATCAGCGCTTAGTTCACTGTAAGGCTTCACCATGTCCGTTGTCGATCAATTGAAAAATTTGTTTTCCAAAAAGCAGTCTGATTCCGAATTGGATTCCCGGCTCAGTCTTGCCATGCCGGACGGTTCAGTGGACATGAGCGGTACCGAGACCGTACAGGTTGACCAAGCGCCCATCAAAGACGAGCCAGTCCGTGTGGTCGAGAAGCCAGTTGATGTTTTGGTGGATGAAAAAGACTTGATTTCGCTTCCGGGCCTAGGGGCTCGAACCGTGGTTCAGCACCAGCGTATTCTTTCCATCATGCTGGGCTTCGCATTGCTGCTGCTTGCTGTGGTGACCTTTTACACTTTGAATCAGTCCGATAAAGTTGCGCAGCAGTTGGGAGCAACCGGTCAAGCATTGATGCAGTCGCAGCGTCTTGCCAAATCGGTGTCGCAGGCCGTCGTCGGAAGTGCGCAGGCCTTTCCTGACGTGTCCGAGAGTTCTGGTGTTCTGGTGAAAGCCGTTCGGGGATTGCAGGGGGGCGACGATGAAATGCGCTTGGCCGCACTGAATGAAAGTTTTTCCCCTCAGTTGGGCAAGGTGGTGCCCTTGGTGGAGCGCGCCGAAAAGAATGCAAAAGCTGTGATGGGGCAGCAAAAAATTCTGACCCAAATTGGATCGGCTTTGCGCTTGATCAATCGCCAGTCCTCTGACCTGTTGGAAATCGCCGAAACTATTTCTTCGTTGAAGTTGCAACAAAATGCGCCTGCCGTTGAAATCTCCGCGGTGGGTCAATTGGTGATGTTGACCCAGCGGATTGGTAAATCTTCCAACGAGTTTTTGACTTCTGAGGGCGTTAGTCCAGAGGCCGTTTTCTTGCTGGGTAAAGACTTGAATACCTTCAAGGAAATCTCAGAAGGTTTGCTTTCGGGGAGTTCGGAATTGCGCTTGACAGCATCCAAAGACGCGGCAACCCGTGAGCAATTGCAGGCCTTGATCACGATGTACGGCGAGACCCGCGTGCAGGCGGGCGCCATTTTGGGCAATTTGCAGGGTTTGGTGTCTGCACGTGAAGCGCAGGGCGCCATTATTGAAGACAGCGAACCTCTGCGCCGCAATCTGGAAGAGTTGCAGGGAGAATTGTCTGCCCAGGCTGGCATTGGCGGCTTGGTGTTGGTCGTCCTGATCGTCGCGGCAGTTTTTGCGTTGGTTTGTGCGGGAGGACTCTCCTATGTCCAGTTGCAGGACAGCCGCAAGCGGCAGGTGGTGGCCGAAGACCAGCGCTTGGAGGCTGAGCGGCAAGAGCAGGACGCTAAGCGGGTGAACGACGCAAACCAGGCTGCGATTTTGCGGCTGATGAACGAATTGCAAACCGTTGCGGAAGGTGATTTGACCCAAGAAGCTACGGTGACGGAAGACATTACCGGCGCGATTGCTGACTCGGTGAACTACACGGTGGAAGAGTTGCGCTCTCTGGTGTCCAACGTGCAGAACACGGCGGCACGGGTTGCGCAGACGACGGCGGATGTAGATGCTACTTCGACCGAGCTGTTGGCTGCATCCAATGAGCAACTCCATGAAATTCGTGAAACCGGGCGTTCGGTTGTGGATATGGCGGGGCGCATTAATGAGGTGTCTGTACAGGCGCAAGAGTCTGCAACGGTGGCGCGTCAGTCGCTGTTGGCGGCAGAGTCCGGCTTGACTGCGGTGCAAAACGCCATCGGCGGTATGAATTCCATCCGAGATCAAATTCAAGAAACTTCCAAGCGGATCAAGCGCTTGGGCGAGTCCTCACAAGAAATTGGTGAAATTACCGAGCTGATCTCGGACATTACCGAGCAAACCAACGTGCTGGCGCTCAACGCAGCCATCCAGGCGGCCTCTGCGGGAGAAGCTGGACGAGGATTCTCTGTGGTTGCTGAAGAGGTTCAGCGCCTGGCGGAGCGTTCAGCGGATGCGACACGGCAGATCTCTGCACTGGTGAAAGCCATTCAAACGGACACGCAAGACGCGATTGGCGCTATGGAGCGTTCGACCCAGGGTGTGGTTGAGGGGGCAAAGTTGTCCGACAATGCCGGTACCGCTTTGACCGAAATCGACAAGGTTTCACGCCGGGTTGCTGAGTTGATTGAGCAGATTTCCAGCTCTGCATCCCGTGAAGCTGGCTTGGCCAATGTCGTGGCAGACAACATTCAGCACATTTTTGCCGTAACAGAACAAACGGGTGAAGGCACGCGTGTCACGGCCAATCAAGTGCGGGAACTCTCCCGTATGGCTGAGGAACTGCGTCAATCGGTGTCGCGTTTCAAAATCGCGTGACCACTCCGATTTTTCCCTACTTACGTCCAGAAAAGTGACCCCCAGGAGAGCCTGAACCCATGACGTCGAATCCTGCCGCTTCCGGCGACAATGAGCTAGCGGTCAGCGATCTGGGCCCCTTGGCTTGGGTGTTGGATGAGCTTCGCAAATCTTTGGATGGAGCCACCAAGGCCATGCGCCGTTTTGTCCGTGATGCGGAATTGGCGCGTGGATCAGATCTGTCAGACCTTGACGCCAGTCACTTGCGCATCGCTCGCCAACAATTGCACCAAGCTGTAGGTGCATTGGAAATGGTCGGTTTGAGCTCACCCGCAAAAGTGGTTCGCGCCATGGAAGCCGTGGCACAAAAATTCGTGCAACGCCCTGAGTTGTGCAGCGATGTCGCTGCCAATCGGGTTGAGCGCGCCAGTTTCGCCTTGACTGAATATTTGGAGGGCATTCTCAAAGGGAAGACAGCTTCACCTGTCGCTTTATTTCCCCAGTACCGGGATGTGCTTGAATTGGCGGATGCCGACCGTGTGCACCCTGCTGACTTGTGGCCTTCGGAGTGGCGCTGGTTGGAAATTCCTGTGTCCACTACGGCGGTGGCACTGCCATATTCCACTGCCACGCGGGGGAAGATGGATTGGGCAGTTCTTAACCTCGTAAAAACAGGCGATGCCAAAGCCGCTCAGCGGCTGAGTGAAGTGTCACAGGGGTTGGCGGCAGGGCAGCAAAGTTTGGAGCCACGGACTTTCTGGAGTATTTGCGCCGCTTACTTTGAGGCAGTAGCATTGGGATTGTGCCCGTATGACGTGTACAGCAAGCGGGCTGCGTCTCGTATATTGCAGCAATATGCATCTCTGGCACGGGGTGTCACCGGTATTTCGGAACGTCTCACACAGGATTTGGTGTTTTTTTGCTCACTGGCGGTCCCAAAGGCTGAGCTGCAAGTCCCTAATCTAGCAGCGGTCCGAACTGCATACGGGCTTGCACGTGCCAACCCGGTGGACTACGAAACCGAGCAGTTTGGGCGTTTTGACCCGGCCTTGCTGGTGTTGGCTCGCAAGCGAATTGCGGCAGCCGCTGAGACGTGGTCTGCTTTGGCGGGTGGAGACACCAACCGATTGAAGGTTGCCGCTGAACAATTTGGCGCAGTTGCCGATTCGATGGTGAAGTTACATCCCGAAAGTAACGAGCTTGCGCAGGCACTGGTGCGTGCGCTCGACGCCACTGTCAGTTCCGGTGGAGCGCCCATTCCCCCGGTAGCCATGGAAGTGGCGACGACAGTGCTGTACCTTGAGGCTGCATACGAGGATCTTGATCCAACGGATTCATCCATGGTTGAGCGTGGGGCACGGTTGACCCAACGCTTGGAGCAGGTGATCAAGGGTGGACGCCCGGAGCCTATGGAAGGCTGGATGGAGGAATTGTACCGACGGGTGAGTGACCGGCAAACCATGGGGAGTGTGGTGGCTGAGTTGCGAACCAGTCTGGACGAGGTCGAGAAGTCACTCGACCAATTTTTCAGAAATCCACAGGACAAGTCTCCTTTACGCGAATTGCCCAGTCAATTGGCACAAATGCGGGGTGTTTTTTCTGTCTTGGGGCTGGATCAGCCCTCCATTGCGGCTTTGCGCATGCGCGCCAGCGTGGAGCAATTCCTCGTCGATGATATTGACGAAGCAACTGCGCGCACCGGTATTTTTGAAAAATTGGGCAATAGCTTGGGTGCAATGGGATTCCTCATTGACATGCTGAGTTACCAGCGCGAACTCGCCAAAAAATTGTTTGTCTATGACGAAGAGCTGGGTGAACTGAAGCCGCTGATGGGGCGTGCGCAGCTGCAAGAGCCTGTGGTTGACGTAGTGGATGCGCCAGTAGTCGAAGTGCCACCGCAAATTCAGGACACTCTTCCAGAGGTGGCACCACCACCACCGGCGCCGGCATCCATAGAAAGTGCACCCGGCTTGGCGCCTGCTGCTGGCGTTGTTGACGCGTCTGACGACGGTGACGACCAAGAGTTGCTTGATATCTTTTTGGATGAGGCGCGTGAAGTGGTACAAAACGGCTTGCATGCCGTTAAATCACTGGCAGCAGACCCTGCCAGTCTTTCTGAGCAAACCATATTGCGGCGTGCATTTCACACGCTCAAAGGCAGCTCGCGCATGGTGGGGCTTACCGAATTCGGTGAAGCAGCCTGGTCATTCGAGCAGTTACTCAATACCTGGCTTGCGGAGCAACGTACAGCCAGCGAGGAGTTGATTGCAATTGCTGGCAGCGGCATACATGCTTTTGGCCGCTGGGTTGAGGATATTGCTGCTCAAACCGGCGCACCATGGAACGCTCTGGATTTTCGCAAGTCGTCTGATGGACTGCGTCTGGACAATGTACTCGTTCCCTTGCGCACACCGGGTGAACCTGATCCAGTGGAACAGCACTCGCCTATCCTTGAGCCAGTTCAGGAGCAAGCAGAACTGGCCGACGTGGTCGATGCAAGTTTGCTTTCGTTGCCGGAGATGCAAGAACTGCCGGTTGCAGAACCTCAGGGTGTCTCTTCTGATTCGGGTCCGCTGGACTTTGCGGGGATAGCGTTGGCGGATAGTTTGGACGTGCAACTGTCTGAACCTGTGGCAGATTTTTCCGCTACGCAGTTGTCTAGCGAGCCGCTATTTGAGTCCGCGCCTTTGCAACAGGATTTTGCAACGACACAAACGTTTAGTTTTGAAGCTACGCAGGCGTTGGATATGCGAAACGCCAATCAAGCTGCCGATGACTTACGTGGCGCAACAGTTGTTGAAGAAATTGATTTAGGTGATTTCGACTTTGGTGATTTGGGTGCACCTGAACTGCCAATTCCTACTACCGAGGAACTGGCGCCTGAAAAGCTCGAAGAACCTTGCGCAATCCAAGCGGAGGTGTCGGACGATGCCCTGATACTCACTTTGCCAGAGCCAGAGCCAGAGCCAGAGCCAGAGCCAGAGCCAGAGCCAGAGCCAGAGCCAGAGCCAGAGCCAGAGCCAGAGCCAGAGCCAGAGCCAGAGCCAGAGCCAGAGCCAGAGCCAGAGGCTGTTAGTGCAAGCCAAGACGTGGAGGTGGACACGCTGGAGGAGGATGATCGCGTCAAAGTCATCGGTTCCTTGCGTTTGAGTATTCCGCTGTACAACGTGTACCTCAATGAGGCCGATGAATGGTCTCGGCGTTTGCAGACGGAGCTGGGCGAGTGGGCTTTGGAATTGCATGAACCTCTGCCAGATTCTGTGGTTGTGCTTGCGCACTCGTTGTTGGGCAGTTCCGCCACGGTAGGTTTCACCGCCTTGTCGGATATGGCGCGGGCACTTGAACAGGCCTTGCAGCATGTGCAGTTGCACCGCCAAGGCTCAGCCGAGCAGGCACGGGTATTTACCGACGCGGCGGAAGAAATCCGCCGGTTGTTGCACCAATTCGCAGCCGGATTTCTCAAGGAGCCAGATTCGTCTATTTTGGCAGCCCTTCAGGGGATCATTGAAACGCAGTTCCCCGAGCCGACGATGGACGTGTTGTCCGAAGCGTTGGACGAAGATGAGTTCTCTTCGGGTATCGAATTGGCGATAGATCTTGAGGCCGAGAATGAAGCGGGAATCAGGGCCGGCACAGAGCTTGATGCTGTTTTAGAAGTGGCTTCCGAGGCGCTCCCTGCGGTGGAGAAAGTCGTGCCGAGTCCTGTGAGCATGGTTGCAGCGCCGTTGACTATTGCGGATGCCCATGATGACGATATCGATGCAGTTGACAACCTCGATGAGGATTTGTTCCCCATATTTGATGAAGAAGCCGCAGAGCTCTTGCCGAAGCTGGGCGCCGCGCTGCGGCAGTGGGTCGCCAATCCTGACCATTTGGCTGCGCGCAGTGAAGTGCTGCGTATTCTGCATACCTTAAAGGGCAGTGCTCGGTTGGCTGGTGCCATGCGTCTGGGTGAAATGGCCCACCGCATGGAATCTAGCATCGAGCAAATCGGGGCGGAACACCTGCAATCGGTTCAGTTGGAGCCTTTGCTGACCCGTTTGGATGACATACAGGCTGCATTTGATGCACTGGGTAAGAGTGGCGCTGTGGAGGCTGCGCCTGTTGAGAGCGCTGAAGTTTCGCAGGCTCCAGCCCTTGTTCCGGCTGTGGCGGCGGCCGCCCATGCTCCTCCATCAGCTGCTTTGGTGCCTTTGCGTCAATCTGGAAACCAGTTGGTGCGGGTGCGTTCGAAATTGCTTGATCGGTTGGTGAATCAGGCGGGCGAAGTATTAATTACCCGTTCGCGGATGGATGCCCGCCTGGTGCAGGTTCGTGCATCATTGAACGAGTTGGGTGGAAATCTGGACCGCTTGCGCCAACAACTTCGGGATGTGGAACTTCAATCCGAGTCCCAAATGCAGTCACGGTTGGCGCAAACCAAGGATTCCGCCCAAGCCTTTGATCCACTGGAGTTTGACCGGTTCACACGGGTGCAGGAACTGACCCGTATGATGGCAGAGTCGGTGCACGACGTGGCAACTGTTCAGCGCAATTTGCAGCGTTCGGTGGACGGAACGGAAGATGATCTGATTGCGCAAGGTCGGCAGGCGCGTGAACTTCAGCGGGACTTGTTGAAGACCCGCATGGTGGAATTCGAGAGCATTTCGGAACGACTCTATGGTGTAGTACGACAGGCAGCCAAGGACACTGGAAAGCAAGTCAAACTGGATATTTCCGGTGGATCCATTGAAATGGACCGTGGGATGCTGGAGCGTATGGCCCCTGCGTTTGAACATATGCTCCGCAACGCTGTAGCACACGGCATAGAAGAGTCCATCGAACGCGCAGAAGCAGGGAAACCACCTGTTGGCAGTATCAGTATCCATGTGCACCAGGAGAGCAATGACGTCTCGGTCGCCTTCAGTGACGATGGTGGTGGATTGCATTTGGACAAAATTCGGGCCAAAGCCATTGCCAATGGCGTGATCGGGGCGATGGACGCCTTGTCTGCAAATGATGCTGCCAATTTGATATCCATGCCAGGTTTTTCCACGGCTGATCAGATCACCGAGTTGGCAGGCCGCGGTATTGGTATGGATGTGGTTCGGTCTGAGGTTACGGCCCTGGGTGGACGTATTGAGACCTCCACCGTGCAGGGGCAGGGTACTACCTTTAAATTGGTCATGCCATTGACGACTGCCGTCACCCAGGTGGTGATGCTGCGCATGGGCGATTTCACCATCGGCGTGCCCTCTAATTTGATTGAAACCGTTTTGCGCGTTCCCGCTGCGGTGATGGAAAGCGCTTACCTGCGCGATGATTTTGACATGGGCGGACAGGCCATTCCTTTCTTCTGGGCCGGTGCTCTTCTGCAGGTGTCTTCCCGAAGCAATGAGGTTCCAACCAAAACCATGCCTGTGGCCGTTCTCCGAAGTGCAGGCCAGCGCGTAGCCGTGCATGTGGACGAGGTGTTGGGAAATCGCGAAGTGGTGGTCAAAAATCTCGGACCCCAATTGGCGCGCCTTCCTGGACTGGCTGGTATGTCGGTTCTCGCGTCTGGTGCGGTGGTGCTTATTTACAACCCGGTGGCACTTGCTGCGGTATACGGGGAGCAGGCCCGTCAGCTCCGCAACTCATACACAGCAATGCTCAAGGCGGGAAATCATGCGCCCGGTGGCGAAGCCGAGCCGGCCTGGAAAAACGTTGCGGACCAGCTGCCGTTGATCCTGGTTGTGGACGATTCCATTACGGTGCGTCGGGTGACCCAACGCTTGCTCAAGCGCGAGGGATATCGGGTGGCCTTGGCAGCAGATGGGCTGGAAGCATTGGAAAAGCTGCTGGAAGAAAAACCGACGGTTGTGTTGTCCGATATCGAAATGCCGCGGATGGATGGTTTTGACCTTGCCCGCAACATTCGTGGTGACGCCAGACTGCGTGATCTCCCCATCATCATGATCACCTCACGTATTGCCGAGAAACACCGCGAGCACGCCAAGGAATTGGGCGTGGACCACTACCTCGGCAAACCCTATTCCGAAGATGAGTTGCTGGGGTTGGTGCGCGGCTATTGCGCTACGGCAGTTGAAGTTTGAGTCGTTTTTCGCACTGCACTGTAGCGCTGTAGGGTCAGTGCCCGGGCTTGGGCGTGGTCTACGATGGGCCTTGGGTAGTTCTCGCCCAACACAACTCCTGCGGCAGCGAGTGCCTTCGGTTGGGCTGACCACGGCGCATGAATGGATGAAGGGTCCATTCGTGCCAGCTGCGGCAAGTACCGCTTGATGAATTTCCCCTGTGCATCAAACCGCGCGCTTTGATGGATTGGGTTAAAAATTCGGAAGTAGGGCTGTGCGTCACAACCGCTGGAACTCACCCATTGCCATCCACCGTTGTTGGCGGACAAGTCAAAGTCATTGAGTTTCAACGCAAAATAACGTTCACCCCAACGCCAGTCAATTCCCAGGTGCTTCACCAGAAAACTTCCTGCGACCATGCGCAAGCGGTTGTGCATGTAGCCGGTTTGGTTGAGTTGCGCCATCGCAGCATCGACCAGGGGGTAGCCGGTGACGCCTTGGCACCAGGCTTCAAAAAGGGCTTGCGCCTTGTCGCCTTGCTCCCACTGGATGTGATCGTATTCAGGTTTGAATGCGCGCTCGGCTACATAAGGGAAGTTCGCAAGAATCTGAAAATAGAAATCGCGCCATGCCAGCTCACTCAGCCACACCGAGGCGCCTACACTTCCGTGAAGTTGCCGCTGTAGCGCCAATGCCACCAGATGCCGAATGGAGACGGTGCCAAACCGCAAATGTATGCCGAGGTAGCTAGGTCCCTTAACCGAGGGAAAGTCGCGTGTGCGGTCATAGTCGTCTAAACGGAGCCAGAAATCGTCCAATGCGCTGGAGCCTCCAGACATCCCTGTGCCAATGCCCAATTGTTGCAAGTTGGTTTGGTAAAAACCAAGCGATTCCAGTGTTGGTACGGGGTTGGCATGACGCGTAGGTCGCTCAGCCAGAACCTGACCTGCTGTCAGCCTGGCATGCATGGCCATTGATCCATTGTCCAGTTTGGTCAGCCACGCCCGCTTGTAAGGCGTAAACACGCTATAGGGTTTGCCCAATTGGTTCAGGATCTCACGGCGTTCAAAGATGACGTGGTCTTTGACGGTGACCATGGCGATTTGCTGTGACGCCAATGCATTGCGTACGTCGAGATCACGGGCTTGCGCCTGGGGTTCATAGTCATGTGCTGCAAAGATCGCTTGGGCACCCAGTTCTCGGGCCAAGGTGGGAATGGCGTTAGCGGCCCAATCGTGCAGAACGATCAATCCAGCCAAGGGTTTGCCCGCAAGTGTCCGCAGACGGGCATCAAGCTCCACCAAGGACTCGCGGATGAACTCCACTCGGCGATCAGTACGTGGCAGCTTGTCCAGGATCGTGCGATCGAAGACAAATACGCAGTAAACCTGGCTGCAGCTTGCCAATGCCGCGTTGAGCGCGGCGTTATCTTCGGTGCGCAGGTCGCGGCGAAACCACACCAGTCCGGTCTTGAATTGAATTTGCATTGCTGCCGTTAAAATCTTGGCCTATGACTGGCGATTCTGCACCCCTCAACCTCACGAATCACTTTCTGATTGCAATGCCCGGGCTGGACGATGCAATATTCTCAAAAAGTGTGGTCTATGTGTGTGAGCACAGTCCGCGTGGTGCGTTGGGACTGGTGATCAACAAGCCTGCGGATATCAAAATGGGCGGGCTGTTTGGCAAGATAGAGCTTCCATTGATGCGATCCGATCTGGTCGACAGGCCGGTGCTCCAGGGTGGGCCGATGCAGGTGGAACGTGGCTTTGTGCTGCATGAACCCACAATACCAAGCCAAGATAGACCTGATGGACCCGCGTACGCGTCCACCATGGCAATTTCTGGCGGATTGGAAATGACAACGTCTAAGGATGTACTTGAGGCGCTGTCGAATGGAACCGGACCGCGCAAGGTATTGGTGACCTTGGGCTATTCGTCCTGGGGCGAAGGGCAGTTGGAAACCGAATTGGGATCCAACAGCTGGCTCACGGTGGATGCCGACCGAGGCATCATTTTTGACACACCGGTAGACCAACGTTATGACAAGGCATTGGCTTTGTTGGGCTTGGAGGCGTGGATGATTTCTTCACAAGCGGGCCACGCATGAGCAATACGACGTCGACCTCAGGCAAGGTTCCCGCGACGCTCACCACGTTTATAGCGTTTGACTTTGGCTTGAAACGCACCGGTGTGGCGGTGGGAAATCGCGTGATGGGAACGGCACAAGCACAGGGTTCGATCCACGCGCAAGGGGATGTACGCTTCGCACACATCGCGCAAAGGCTTAAAGAGTGGCAGCCCGATGGCATTGTGATCGGGGTGCCATACCACCCGGATGGCGCAGCCCATGAAAACACCGTGCGGGCCCAAAAATTTGGACGCCAGCTGCATGGACGATTTGGGCTTCCGGTATTTGAGGTGGATGAACGCTACAGCACCACGGAGGCGATTGCTTGCGGTGCCAAGGATGCCGATGCGGCTTCCGCGTGCATTATTTTGGAACAGTTTTTGAGGAGTTTGGTGTGAGCATATTGGCATTGGATGCGGAGGCGCTGTACCGCGAGATGTTACGCGGCGTGCAATTGATTTGCCGTGCGGAGACCCGCCTGGTGGGGATCACCTCAGGGGGGGCTTGGCTGGCCGAGCGTCTGCAGAGAGACCTGAAGTTGCCGGGGCAGGCGGGCACCATTTCTTCTGCAATGCACCGTGATGATTTTGCCCAGAGGGGCCTTTCTTCCGGCGGCCAAACCCTGTTGCCCTTTGACGTCAATGGCGCCGACATTTTGGTTTTGGACGATGTGCTGTACACCGGGCGCACCATTCGGGCGGTGATCAATGAGTTGTTTGATTACGGGCGCCCGGCCAGTGTCAAATTGGCGGTGTTGGTGGACCGGGGTGGGCGCGAATTGCCGGTACAGGCCGACTTTGCCGCCGCACGCGTTGCGTTGGGTGACAACCAGTCGCTGGCCTTGGCCCGCAGTGACGCGGGTGTGTTCAGCTTTGACGTGAAAGGAGGCTGATCCATGCTGTACAAACGCAATCCGCAACTCAACAAAAACGGGGAGTTGATCCATCTTTTGTCGGTGGAGGGGCTACCCAAAAGCATCCTGACGCACATTTTGGACACGGCCACCAATTTCGTTTCTGTGAATGATCGGGAAGTGAAGAAGGTGCCTTTGCTGCGCGGCAAAAGTGTGTTCAACCTGTTCTTTGAGAACTCCACCCGAACCCGTACCACGTTCGAGATTGCAGCTACACGCCTCTCGGCCGATGTCATCAATCTGGACATCGCACGTTCCAGCGCCTCCAAGGGCGAGTCTCTGCTGGACACCATTGCCAATCTAAGCGCCATGGCGGCGGACATGTTTGTGGTGCGGCACAGCGAATCGGGTGCACCTTACCTGATTGCACAGCACGTTGCGCCCCATGTGCATGTGATCAACGCCGGGGACGGCCGCCATGCCCACCCGACCCAGGGTTTGCTGGACATGTTCACCATCCGGCACTTCAAGAAAGACTTTGCCAACCTCACGGTGGCCATCGTCGGCGATGTGCTGCACTCCCGCGTGGCGCGCTCGGACATCCATGCGCTGACCACCTTGGGCTGTGCCGAGGTGCGTGTGGTCGGTCCTAAAACACTGGTGCCCTCGGACATGGCACAGATGGGGGTGCGGGTGTGCCACACCCTGGAAGAAGGTATTCGCGGATGCGATGTCATCATCATGCTGCGTCTGCAAAACGAGCGCATGAGTGGAGCGCTGCTACCGTCCTCCCACGAATTCTTCAAGAGCTATGGCCTCACGCCAGAGAAGTTGCAATTGGCCAAGAGCGATGCGATCGTGATGCACCCCGGCCCCATTAACCGAGGGGTAGAGATTGATTCGGCGGTGGTCGATGGCAAGCAGAGTGTGATCCTCCCGCAGGTGACCTTTGGTATCGCAGTGCGTATGGCGGTTATGAGCATCGTGGCAGGGAATGAAGCATGAATATTTTGATTCAAGGTGGCCGGGTGATCGATCCGGCAACGCAAATGGACACGGTGGCGGACATGGCCATCGCAAACGGGAAAATTTTGGCCATTGGCAACATCCCAAAGGAATTTGCTCCTGAGACCACCATAGCAGCCGATGGCTGTGTGGTGGCTCCGGGGCTGGTGGATTTGTCTGTGCGGCTGCGAGAGCCGGGCCACGAACACGAAGGCATGTTGGCCTCGGAGATGGCGGCTGCAGTTGCCGGTGGGGTGACCAGCGTGGTGTGCCCACCGGATACCGAGCCCGTGCTGGACGAACCCGGTTTGGTGGAAATGCTGCGTTTTCGCGCCGAGCGGCTGCACCAGGCTCGTGTATTTCCCCTGGGGGCGCTCACGCGCAATTTGCAGGGTGAAGTGTTGACCGAAATGGTGGAGCTCACCGAGGCCGGTTGTGTGGGATTCAGCCAAGCCGAAGTGCCGCTGGGCAATACACAGGTTTTGCAGCGTGCTTTGCAATACGCCAGCACCTTTGGTTATTCCGTATGGTTGCGCCCGCAAGAGTTGTATTTGGGCAAGGGTGTGGCCGCCAGCGGCCCTTTGGCGACCCGCATGGGTTTGAGTGGCGTACCGGTAGCGGCAGAGACCATTGCATTGCATACGATTTTTGAGCTGGTGCGGGCCACCGGCGCGCGCGTGCACCTGTGCCGTTTGAGCAGTGCTGCGGGCGTGGCCCTGGTGCGCCAAGCCAAGGTGGAGGGCTTACCCGTCACTTGCGACGTGAGCATCAATTCGCTGCACCTGACCGACGTGGATATTGGCTACTTTGACAGCCGTATGCGTCTGAACCCACCGCTGCGCCAACAGCGGGACCGTGACGCCTTGCGTGCCGGTCTTGCGGACGGAACCATTGACGCCTTGGTATCGGACCACACCCCGGTGGGGGAGGACGAGAAGACCTTGCCCTTTGCCGAAGCCGAGCCAGGTGCTACCGGGCTGGAGTTGTTGCTGAGTCTGATGCTGAAATGGGGGCAGGCCAGTGGTTTGACGCTGAGCCAAACTCTGGGAGTTGTGACCAGTCGGCCCGCGGGTGTGCTGGGTTCGGCGCTGGGGCCTTTGTCGGCCAGTTGTGGGCGCTTGATGGTAGGTGGGGTGGCGGATGTGTGCGTGTTTAACCCCGAGGCTGCCTGGACCGTAGAGCTCACAGCCCTTCGCAGCCAGGGGCGACATACGCCTTTTGGCGGCTACGAGCTACCGGGGCGTGTGCAGGCCACTGTAGTGGGTGGACAACTTGCCTATCGGCTGTAAGCGGCTGCAGGCGCTGTGAACTGGCTGATAGCCTGCTGGCGAGCAGGCCAAGTGCTCGCCCATGTACTGCAAGGGGCATGGACTGTTCGGCGCGAATTTCCTCGCCTTAGCTCTGCCCAAAAAGAAGAGCGAATTCAGGCCTGGGCCCTTGAATTGCTTGCGCGGCTAGCTATCAAATTGGTAGTGAAGGGCCAACCATCGCTCATCGGACCGGTGCTCTTGGTAGCCAACCATATTTCCTGGCTGGACATTGTTGTGATGCATGCGGCACGCCATTGCCGTTTCATTTCCAAGGCCGATGTGCGACATTGGCCGGTGGTAGGGACTTTGGCCACCGGGGCCGACACCCTGTACATCGAACGGGGGTCTTCGCGGGATGCCATGCGGGTGGTGCACCAGATGAAGCAGAGTCTGGTGCAAGGCGACGTGCTGGCCGTGTTTCCCGAAGGCACGACGGGGGATGGCACGCGGGTGTTGCCATTCCACGGCAACCTGTTGCAGGCGGCTATTTCTGCCGACGCTCCGGCGCAACCGGTGGCCTTGCAGTTCACCGATGACGCCACGGGAGCCCAAAGTTTAGCGCCCTGTTATGTGGGGGATGACACCCTCGTGCGTTCGGTTTGGCGGACTTTGTGTGCCCGCCATGTGGTGGCCGAGGTGCACTTTGGTGTTCCGCAACATGCATTGGGACGCGACCGACGTGTCTGGGCTGTTGATTTGCACATGGCTGTGCAATCCTTGCGCGCCGGGCGTGCGCTGCATGGGTCAAAAGCCTGTGCTACTTCCGTGGTCCAAGGAGGGTAAAACGCGTTCCTTTGCCGATATCACCCTGCCGTCGCTGCCAAAATCGACTTCGAAAACGGTATCGTTATTTTCCGCGATTCCATCATTGACCCTCCCAGTGATCCCATAGACCCATGTGGAGCCGGGTGCCACACCGTAGCTTGCATCTCTGGACGGGCGACCGATCACTTGTTGGACTTCAGATTTGCTCATGCCGGGCTTAACCAGAGACTCCTGATAGGGGCTGACCGTAAAGCCGTCCTGCGCATTGGCGACGATGGCCCCTAACGCAAGACCGACCACCACCGACCACTGCCTGACTTGGTGATTGAGTTCCATGATTTTCTCCTACGTTTTAGCGCAGGTCTCAGAACGCCTTCAACTTGAATTGCTCCGCCTGCAAACACAAGCTTGCACTTTGGCGGTCAGTTTTCGTTGAGAATTCTCAAGTTTTGCACGCTCGCGCAGGGCGATTCAATCGCAGAGAGAATCCTCAATTGAAGAAAATTTGCGACCGCAGATCCCTCTGCAAAACGGGCACCAATTCACGCCAGAGTTGGTCGTCTTCCTCGCCGCAAATGGAGGTTGGCCGATTGGCAATGTATTCACGGCGGACATTGAGGGTGTTTCCTTGCAGTGTGTAGCGTGATTTGTACTGCACACCTCCCCGCACAAAATCGATGCCCTTGGGCACGCGTTCAATGTGGACCTCTTGGGGGATCCGTACATCCAGTGTCTCTTCATGCCGAACAGAAATGCAGCTGTGTGGAAAGCGACGGATTCGCGCGGGTTTGTAGCCTGACATGGCTTTGAGAATACCGGGTGCAAGGCCCGTGGGCATGCCCATGGCACTGGGGCCTGGCACATTGACCAAGGGGTCCAGCTCAAATTCGGCATCCACGGACCAGGGGGTACCCAAATCTTTGGGGTTGCTCGACTGAATTTTCCCGGTCCCGGTTTCTTGAAACCGGGATAGCAGATGGGTCACAACACGCTCCGGCTCCTGGTTTTGGTAACCAAACTGGCTGGCGCGGGAGTGTTGCTCCAGAAAACCGTGCATCTGCGTATGGCTCTTGCCCACCATTTTTCCGTCGGGCATCAAAGTCATCTGAACAAAGGTTTGGGAGTAATCTTTCTGCGTATTGAACGATGGGGTTCTTAAAATTTTTCCATTCGATGTCAAGAGCACGGGCTTATCCATTTCCTTGTCGGGCAGGGAGCCCAAGGGTGCGAATTGCGTGGTGCTGTCCAGAAAAAGATTGAAAGATGGCACGTAAGTGATGACGTGGTTGAAGGGGGAAACCAGGGCTAAATTGGGTAAACGATGGGAGTTTCCATAATTGATAAGGGCTGGGCTGCTCTCAATGCCGACCGACTGAAGGAGTGCCTCCAATAAGACCACGTGGTCCTTGCAGTCACCATACCGGTGGTCCAGGATGCTTTGCGTATCGTGCGGCACAAAACCACCCGCCCCGGCGTAAATGGCGATGTAGCGAATATTCTGGCTGACCCAGCTGTAAAGACGCCTCACTTTTTCCAACGGTTCGTTGGTTCCGGATGTGATCTCTGCGGCAAGTTTGGCAATGGCGGGTGTTACCCGGGTGTTGGCCTTGGCGCGGCTTTGGTAGGCGCGCGCCAGTTCTGCATAGCTAGCCACGCTGGTGGCTGCAAAATAGGGCGCAAAGTCGACGACACTGAGCTGCGAACTTTCCGCTGGGTGGGCTTCAGCTTGGCTGTAGTCATATCGGTAGCGAATCCAACCAGCCGGGTCCAAGGGCAGTGCCGCAACCCTGCCTCCGCGCATGTCTTTGGAATCGACCTGGATCGCTATGGCGGGATCGTGTGAAATATGGATGGTGACGTTCCCATAGCGCTTATGGGGGCTGAAGTAGGTGCTGGTAAAGAAATGTCCGGGAAACAGTGGCGTGTGCTGAAAGTACTTGGCCTTGTAATACAGCTGGCTGCCGACATCGACTTTGGGAAATACGATCACTTTCACCTTGGCATCGCTGAAGGTGGGCGCCTCGCTGGCGTCGGCACTTTCCAGCGTACGGATGCTTTCTGGGGCCACCGGAATTTTGCTGCCATCGGGCCGTAGCGTATACGCTTCAACGATTTCCAGATCTTCCAGGGTGCTGATGTACGACAGACGTTCTTCAGCGAACGCGTTGACACCCTGGGCCGTTTCGATTCTGGTTTGACTTTCCAACTCCTGGTGGTAGGAGCCATCTTTGTTGACAAAGTAACTGGTCACCGCCAGAACGGTCGAGACCGGCGGTTTGTACTGCGCGTGCACCACGCAAGGAAAAAACCAAGCAACCATTGCCAGGAACTGCAATATGCATTTCATTTTTCGCCACCTGTATTTGGGTGTTCCAACAACTTTTTGAGCCGCAGAAAAGTGGTTCGATCCCCCTGGGGAATTCATGTTGGCCCTGCCTGCGGAGGATTGCAGGTCCATTCCAGGAAGAGGTCATATCCAAGCGATCCCATAGCCGTCATGGGGGCCTTGAATTTCAATTGCATTCCCTTTTGGGAGAGGGTATGCCGGAGCGGTGTGCGTGTTTTTGCGGTTTTTCAACCTACGGTGATGCAGGTTCTTGGCACCCTCAGCAGAAGATCCAAGCTAAACCGATATTTCGCCGGGGGCGAGGTTAATTTTTGTTTGAAGCTGAATTCAATCCAAGTACCCAATGGAATAGCATTCCAATTTGAAGTGTCGTTACTGGTCGCTAAAGTTTTTCCCTGGCCACATTGTTACGAGGGCACGAAAGGCTTAAAGCCCGATAACACGCCTTTTAATGGCCCTTTTTTGGGTCTAAAAAGGAAAGCCGCTGGTTTTGCTTGGGCCAGTAGGAATCACAAAGCATGCTGTAACCCGCATGGATACTTGGTTTTTTACTTTGTTGTTTCTAATCTGCCAACAAAAATACCATCAAATGTAAAAGTGTTCCCTACTGTTGCTGTTTTTACACGGCGTGATTGACCGTGCCACGGAACACCTTGCACCCTCGCAACAAGGTTTACGAGTTGCCTCTAGTCAACCATTGAATTCTGATGGTCGGCATCTGGCGATTGCGAATGTCGCTTGAAGACCTGTTGAAAACGTTTGGCACATAGGCAATGTTGATAACTTCCTGAAGTAATATGCCAATTCAAGGACGATACCCAGTGATGAGTTGAGCAACCTGCGCGTCAGTTAGCGTTGTTCCTGTGAGAAGTAACTCGTCTATGGTGCCCGGAAACGTCTCTCCAACACC
This sequence comes from Rhodoferax sp., assembly GCF_030697375.1. Taxonomy (GTDB): domain Bacteria; phylum Pseudomonadota; class Gammaproteobacteria; order Burkholderiales; family Burkholderiaceae_C; genus Allorhodoferax. The sequence goes on from NZ_JAUYQD010000021.1 coordinate 129,460, forward strand.
CCCAATATAAAGGTTATTGACCACCGGCGAAATTGAGTGACCGATATTCTTCGTCACATCTATGCTGCCATTTATATACACCTTCGCAGTGCTACCGTCGTACGTTACGGCAATGTGAGTCCAAGCATTCGGAATTACAGGAGTTTGTGACGAAACAATGAGATCATTCGTACCAGTATTGGGATCGATTAAATTCAAAGTAACTTTGCTGTCGATAAGTTTGACGTGGAAAGACTGCAAACCCCAGTGACCGCCGCCAAAAATTTGATACGTCGAGCCAGAGCTAAGCATAGTGGGGTTGATCCATGCTGCAACACTAATCTTGTTATCCGGAAAGACAATTGATCGTCCTTCTGAAGCACTTTGGATCATCACATTGACAACGGCATAGCTATTTGGGAGCGACGCGTCAAATTTAACAGCATTCCCAAACTTTCCCGGAACAATGCTTGCTAAGTTCAGAACCGCATCAAAGCCGGGAGCATCTGCCGCGGGGGAACTTGCCCCATTTGCGTTCTCAAATGACCATAATGTAATTATTTTGGTTTTGGTCATGGTTGGGCTATTTGAGGACGTGGTTTCCCACCCAGCCCCGGGGCCAATATTCATCCAAAAACCGTCAGTAGCTGAGGGGGCTGTGCTAAACGCAAGGTATCCCTTGCCCGTGATGTAGCTTGCCAGGGCCGTTCCACCCTGCGCCTCTAGTGCGGGAGCAAAAAACTTCCACTTCGACGTTGGCGCATCCCAAGCCCATACAGTGACTATCGATTTACCGGCTGCATTGAGACTGCTGCTCAACCCTGTATTGAGTTGTGAAGGGCTCTTGTTATCGGCACTACCCATTAAGTTCCACCCCTGATTCAAGTCACTCGCAGCCAACGTAACCGCGGGAGCACCGGGGGTGGGTGGTGTTGCCAAGGGGTCAGTCAATGTCGCAGCGGTTGATGCATTGACCCAGAAGCCTTCCTTGGGTGCAATGCTAGCCAATACATCGTAACCCTTGCTTTGCGCATATGCCACTAAAGCGTCTGGTGCCATTGAAGGGGCGTAAAAAGCCCATTTATTTCCAACCTTGTTCCACTTCCACACGGTGGTAATTTTTGCCTGGTCGTTCAATCTGGCAGCCACATCGATTGCCGTCGAATCACCGTTACCCACCAGA
>NZ_JAUYQD010000036.1 GCF_030697375.1 Rhodoferax sp.
ACGCACTCAGTAAGCCATCGGCCGCGTCCTTGGCCGCCCGCGCTATCAGGTCCGCCGTGCTGGCGAATTCCGGTGCGATTTGCAGCAGCGTGGCATACGCAGCCCGGCCGGATTCCGTATTCATATCTAATGTGGCGGCCAATGCTTTCAGGGCGTCCTTGTTGATAGGCAATGCAATGCCCAACTGCGCCAGTGCTTGCGTCATCTGTGCCTGGCTGTTGGCCACCTTTTCACCGTCGCTGTAGTAGGCCTCGTAAAAAGCCCGGCTGCTGGCCGTGAACTTGTCCAGGCCACCAAAGGCGTCCACAAGTGCGCTGGCTGCATCGGCCCCGGCCATGGACACATCAAACAGCCGGTTGCGCAGCATGGACAACCAGGCGTTTGCCGTAGTGATGCTGGCAGACAGGCGGGCCAGGGTCACGCTGGCGGCCTCGCCGTCTTTTGCCAGCTCCGTAATCTTTGGGGCTACGGCGGTGGCCATGCTGTCGGCAAGGCCCACAAACATGGCCTCAATGGCTTTGGCATTGGCCGCTGCATCGCTACCCAGCGCAACTGACACATCCTTGCTGAAACTGGTGATGGCATCAGCGCTCAGGCCCAGGGCCTGGGCGGATGTGATTGCCGATGCCTGCAGGGCTGCATAGCCCTTAGCCCATTGGGCGGATGTGGCATCGTCCAGGGCGCTGTGGTTGGTGCCGCTGGAGCTGTGGCCCACGGACATGCCAAACAGCTTGTCGCCGTCGTTTTGCCAAGTTTGGTAATTACTACCCGCAAAGCCGGAGCCGCTGAATTTGCCGCTGATGCCGGTGCCGGTGGTGTATTCGTGGCCGCCGGTGAGCTGGCTTCCGATGGCGGCCGCTGCCAATATGGCCCACCCTACCGGGCCGATAGCGGCCAACGCAGACCCTGCAGCGGAACCCGCGCCCAGCCCAGTGGCGGTGCCGGTCATCCCAGCGGCTGAATATGCCTCCACGGCTGCTGCGGTGTCCATGCCTGCCCAACCGGCAGAAAAGCCGGTGGTGATGCTGCTGCCGATGGCGGACAGCGAGGAGCCCGCGATTTCGACTGATCCGAGGTATCCACCCAGGCCACCATTGGCAGATCCTGCAATGCTTCCCAGTGGATTGCCACTTGCCGTACTGCCCGAAGGTGCACCGGCGACCGATGAATAAATTTGAAACGCGATCGGCTTGAGCGTGGCTTCGTAAATGGCGGACAACAACGCCTTTTCGAGCGTGTCACCGATCTTTTTGGCGGCGTTGCTGCCGTCTTCGGCCCAGGTCGTGAACACATCACGCGCCAGGCGGTCGGTTTCTTCCCAGCCGTGTTTCCACTGTTCAAAAACCACTTTGGCGGCCTCGGCGCCCGCAGTTTTGGTCTGACCGATGGCCACCAGGCCGCGCTGGCGGTTCAGTTCGGCCAGCTTGTTGATTTGCTCCTGCATTTCTGCGGTGCCCTGGCCAAGGGATACTTTGTAGGCATCCTCATCCACGATGCTTTGCTGCAACGCAATGCCCGCATCCAGGCGGCTCAGGGTCAGGGCGTCCAGCGCCCGCTGGTTCAGGCCAATCTCCTGGTTGTGCAGCTCCATCACCGCATTGCTTTCGCGCAGGGCAGTCACCTGGCCGTGCAGCGCCTCGAAGGCCTTTTGGTCGGAGTCCACCTGGGCTTGCCGAAAACCAGCCATCTTTTCCGCTATTCGCAGGGTCTCGCCACCCTCCAGCGCATTGCGTTTGGTCTGCAAGTCGATGGCCTTGGTGCCCAGCTCAATGAGCTTTTCTTCCGCCGCAATGCGGTCTGTCGGGCGCAAGTTCCTCACATCCAGGCGCTTGGCCTGCAGCTCCATTTCCTTTTGCACGGCGGCGGTCTGTGCATCAAGGGACTTCAATTGCAGCGCCAGCCGTTCGGCGTAGTACGCAGATTCCGCCTGGAAATAATTTGCGTCGGTCTTGAGTAGGCTCTTGAAAGACAGTTCGTTTTGCATCTCCAGCGTATCAATCGCCTGGGCCTGCAGCGCAACTTTCTGCTGGGCCTGTGCCTTTTCCACGGCATAACTGGCGTTGGCCACCGCTTGCAGATCCGCCAGGCCTTTTTCCCGCTCTGCCTTAAGGTCGGCCTGCAGCTTGACCTCAATGAAGCGCTTGGCCTGCGCCACCTCTGTTTCTTTGGCCGTGATGTCGGCCGTGCTGGCGTTGCTGCTTTTGAGTGCGGCCAGTTGCGTGTCCAGCGCCGCCTTTTCTTTCTTCGCGTTGTCGCTCAGCTGGCTAGCGGTTTTGTACTTGTCCAGCAGCTGGTCAATTTGCTGCAGCGCCATGGTGCCTTGCAGCTTCACCTGTGTGCCGTTGCTCTGGGCAATGGCGCTGGCTGCGGAGGTGGTGGCTTCCAAACCGGTGATTTGGGCTTCAACATGTTGGAGTTGACTGTCCAGGCCAGATTTATAGTCGTCGCCAAACACCCACGCCATCACTCCTGGGCTTTTCTGTTCAGCCAACAGTTCAAGCTTTGTACGCTTCAATTCGCTGATCTTGCCCGTGAGGTTGGACAGTTCTTCGTCCCCCGCCTTGGTGCCCTGTGCGGTGGCCGCGTCTACACGGTCTTTGGACACACTGATCACGGCAGCCTTGGTGGCTTCGCTGTTCATCTCAAACAGCTTCATGGTCAGCAGCGTGACGGCGGCAATGGCAATACCCACTGGGCCGCCCAGCGCGCCCAGGACCGCACCCATGGCGCCACCGCCCACGGTAGCTGCCTTTTGGGCCACGTTCAGATGGTTGGTTGCCAGTGCCGCACCTTCGGTGGCTGCGCCTTGTGCCGCAGCGGCCACAGCAATGGATGCACTCACGGTCGCTTGCTGGCGGCCCAACAAGGCCAGTTCCGTCATCAGCGCCGATTGCCTGACCTGTGCGCCTGTCAATGTGTTGGTGGCCTCGGTCACCATGGCCAGCGCGAAGCTTTGCGCCCCTGCGGCCTGTGCGGCCGCCAGTTGGGCTTGCGCCTGGGCGATAGTGCTGCGGGTAGAGGCCATTTTTGCCACCACCTCGGAGCGCGACAGCTCAAGCCCTGCAATCCCGGCTTGCAACGATGCCAGCTGGGCCGTGGTCTGCGCCACAGTGGCTGCAGCAGCGGCCTCTTTGGCGGCCAGCTCCGCCATATAGGCCGCGATCTTTTGTCGGGCCGTCAAGGTAACTTCGGTATTGGCAACACCTTCCACGGCGGACTGGGCCGCAGACAGGCGTGAAGCCTGAGACGCGGCCATCAACGCCTGCGCCGAAGCCGTCCATCCGGCAATCATCGTGCCGAACTTGACCGTGCCATACACCTGCACCACGGTCACAATGGCATCGCTGTGCCGGATGGCCGCTTGCGTCGTTTGCCCCAGCGCCTGCGCAATCATTTGGGCCGCGCCCGTGAGCTTTTGGAACTGCGCCACATTGGCGTCATCGCTCAGCGCCTCCGTGATGCCCTTGGCCTGCACCTTGAGTTCTTCGCCCAGCGGGGCAAACGCCATGGCCGCCGACTTTTGCAGCTGCTCCGCCATTTGCTGCATGGTGCCGGTGAAGGTGGTCGAATAAGCTTCGGCCCCGGCTGTGAAGCCCTTCATGCGCTCCATCAGAAAGGTGAACAGCCCTTCTGTACTGGCCTTGGCCTTGGCAATGTCGGCATCCTTCAAACCCAGTGCGGTGGCCAGGGTAGAGCTGGCAGGTGTGATACCGCCTTGCACCAGGTCGCGCAGCTCCTGCACCACCTGGCTGCTTTCCATGCCCAGCGACTTGACGGCGTTCACCCCTGTCGTGGCCAACTGGCGGATTTGGTCCAGGCTCATTCCCGCAGCCAGGCCGGGCCCCACCATGGCCTGAAAGGCGGTGACCAGCTCCTGGGTGCTGGCGGCAGTCAGCATGGCATCGCGCTGGAGTTTGGCGGTCATGTCGCTGGCGATGGCCAAGCCCTGGGCAAAGCTGGTGGCTTTACCGTCCACCGCTGTCATGCTGGCCAAAATACCCGCCATACCAATGCGTGTAGTTTCCAGACTGGCGGCGAACTGGATGCCGCTGGTGGGCAGCTGCGCCATGACGTTCACCACAGCACTTGCCGCCGCGCTCACCGCCGAGAAAACAATGCTGGCTTTACCTATGTCCGCAAAGGAGGAAGTAAAGCCCGCCGACAGCTTTTCAGCGGATTTGCTTCCCGACTGGGCCAGCGAATCCAAGGACTTGGCCGCACCGTCAACGACCACTTTCAGCCCTGAGCCATCAGCGCTCAGTACAAACTTGATTTCATTGGCCATGGATTGCTTTCCTGCGTCGGTGCGTAAAAATCAGCGCGGCCGATTCGCCCGCTCGTTGATAACCTGCAAAGATTCCCTTTCTATGACCCGGAACAGGCCCACCGTGGCCGCACGCACCTTGCGTGGCAGCCCCAACCAGGTCAGTTCCTGATTCACATTGCAGGCCTTTACCGGGGCGTAATGGACTCCACCCATGCCGCCCAGTGACACCTCAACCTGGTCGCGGCAGGCCATGTACAGCAGATATGCGTCCCAGTGCTCTGGCCATATTTCGCAAACCACGTCTTCGGCTTGTTGGCCTTCCGGCTCCTCCGATAGGTCCAGTCCGAAACACTGTGCGGCCTTTTGCTCGTGGTCTGCGTCTTCTGGGGTATTGCCCGCCTCAGCCTGGAGCTGGGTGGCGTGGCGGGCAATCTCCACTAGTTTTTTGCTTTGGCCTTGACGTAGTTGTCAAAGAAGCCCTGCACGATGTGGCTGCGCAGTGGATGCACGTCACACAAGGCCGCAACGTTGCCAGGCGTGAATTCCAGCGGGTTGCCGTTGTCGTCTTGCAAATCGTCGCCAAAACCGGTGAGCACTTGGTCCACGATGTCCTGGTCTTGGATGGTGCGGTTGCCGTTTTCATCTTTGGCGTTGATGCCATTCACCATCGCTTCAAACTCGGTCGTGGACAAACGTTTGAAGCGGACATGGAAGCTGACCTTTTGGGCGCGTCCGTTGTCGGCCGGAATCTCGGCATTGATCAGGGCGGAAAAGTCAGGGGTAACAGCGAGTTTGAATGACATGGTGCAAGGTGCTTTCAGAGAAAATTGGGGAAAATGGGGTGTGGGAGTGCTTACAGAAGAACGACGCGCAACTCATCGTTGCCACTGACCGGGTCCAGTTCAAAGTCAAAGCCCACCAGGCGCATGCCGTTGAGTTCTTCCTTTTTGTGGGTTTTCAGGCGCATGGCCGGGGCGTGCAACATGACTTGGTTGCCGCTGGTCTTGCCGATCACAAAACCAAGGCCCTGTGTGGTGCCCGCTTTCACTGTGGCGATCATGGAAGCTTCCTGGGCAGCGGTCAGCTCCAGGCTCAGCGCGCCGACAATCTTGCGGTCACTCAGTGCCACTTTTTCCACGGAGAGCATGGGCGTAAAGGTGGTCTTGTTGCCCCAATCCAGCGTCAGACCGGTCGAGTTGTAGGGGGTTCCGCCTGTCAATGCGCCCACGGCATAAGTACATCCCAACGTGATATCGGTCACGTTGGCCATCGTGATGGCGACTGGTGGCTTCCAGGCCGTCAGCACGGGTGTTGCATTCCCTACCGCCGTGGGTGTCACTGCGACGCCGATAAAGTCAAACACCAACTTAGGTGCTTCACCCGCCTTTGCCGACAATTTGACGTTGCCAAAGCAGCCCAGCATCGGGTGCAGCAAGCCGTCGTCGTAGTAATAAATGGTGAGGTTCTTCAGCAAGTCCGTGGCTGGCAGGTACTCAACCCGAGGCGGTACTGACAGCCCCGTGGTTTCGGAATTGGCGCAGCCCAGCAACAGAGCACCCCAGGCTGGTGCCGTGGCGGCATCTCCCGCGCCCGACAGCGATACGGAGAAACTGCATTTGGAAACCACCGACCCGGGCAAGGTCATGGCGGAACCAAAGTACGCGCTGATGTAGTTCAGCTGGATTGGTGTCATCTCCACCGGAGAGATGGACATATCAAACACCTTCAGCGCATTGGCTGCACCGGTGGGAACCGCGTCGGTTCCGCTGGTAGTCTCTAACTTGGCGGTGATGACGGTTTTACGAATGTAGCGGATGGTCATTGGGGTTGACTCCTAAGTGATTTCGGTTGAAAAGGCGGGGCGGCGTGGTGGGTCACTTGGGGCTTCAGGTCACTTCGACCCAGCCGGGCTTCGTGATGTCCCACTTCCAACGTCCACCACCGGGCAGGGGCGTGTTTTCGGCAGTCGGTGTTTCGACCACTGGCGCAACGGCCGCATCAGCTTGGGCAACTGGCTGAGCGACCCCGTTTGCGGGTTCGCTAGGGGCGGCGCCAGCGGCCGCTGTGTCCGTATTGGAAGAATTGGCTTTGGCCATGTCAGGTACTCCGGTAATAGGTAATCAGTTGAAATTCATCAATCCACCACAGACGGCCATTGCCATCCATGCGCAGCAAGCGCCCTGTGGTGCGGTGCACGGGCTCACCCGTGGCCGCGTCAGGCACCCAGCCGACCAGGGCGGCGCGCAGGTTCAGGCGCAACGTTTTCAGGTCATTGAGGGCCGCAGCGCCTTGCGCATCACGGCGATTGCTCACCACATGCACTACGCCAAAAGCCCCTGTTTCGCGCTCGTCGGTGCTGCCCGCCATGTCTATGGGGGTGGCGCTGTCAGCCAGGGGCAGCACAAAGGCGGCAGGCACGGCCACCACGCCGTCAATCGCCGCGTCCAGGTCCACACTCGTCCCGATGGACTTCAAGCCTGTCAAGGTGGCCTTGAGCCGCGCAATGACCAGGTCCAAGTCCATTACGCGAAGCCCCGCAGGCTGTCGTCCGTCATCTGGCGCGGTGCAAATGCGTGGTGCGCCGTATCAACGCCCGCCACGGCGGCAGCGGCCACACCTGCCAACTGCACATCGCCGCTGGAAAAGCGTCTGAGCAAGCTCACGGCGTCCTCATAACGCAGGCGCACTGTCTCTGGCGTGCCATCGTCAAAAAGCCGGTAGCGTGTGATGTCGCAGGCCAGTCGGGTCAGCACCAGGGGCGTGCTGGCCAATGGCAAGGCGTAGCGCTTGGTCAGGTAGCTGTCAATCTCGGCATCCGCATCTGCCAGAGCCCGGCCCAGCACCGCCGTGTCAATGGTCAAACCATCCACACGGTTGGTGCGCTGGGCCAGCTCGGCTTCGCCAAAGCGGTCTACCAAGTCGGACTGGGTGGCGTAAGTCATGGTGGGTCAGGTTCGGGGCTCAGGGCGGGCCGGTTCAAACTTCCACGTCAGCATGCTGGTGCTTCACGATCTGCACCTCGACCAGCTGGCCCGCCGCCGTGGCAGCGCCCAGGGCGCGGCCGCAGTGTTCGTCCACCGCACCCACGGCGGCCTTGCCGCTGCCATCGGCCGCTGGCTTCACGTAGTCGCCAAAGGCAATGGCCTCGCTGGCCTCCACCAGGGCCGAATAGCCGGTGATCGCGCTAAACGCATCGCCAATGGCGGCGGCGGTTTCACTCACGCCCTGGTTGTCATGCACGCCGCCAGCGCTGGTGGCGTGGGTGCCGTCATAACCGACAAAGCGCGCGGCGGCAATGGCGGCCACGGCCACCATGGTGAGGGCGTGCTGTTTGTCGTACTGCGCGCCGGAGTTGTTTTGAGATGACATGTGGGGCTCCTATGGGTCGGTGGTGGGTAAGGGGTGTCGGTTGAAGCGGTCGATGGCTGCTTACTTCTTCGGGGCAATGGACGCCTGTGCGGCAGTAATGGCTTTCTTCGCGTCTCGGAAGTCGCCCGCTGCCTTGGTCTCGGCCTTGGAGGCGGATTTCTCGGCAAGGGCGGTTTCATCCAGGTCTTCAATTGCGTTCATGCGCTTGAGTTCCTGCACATCGTGCTCAGGCAGTTCAGGCAGTTCCGCGCCGGGCAAGAATTCCTGGCGAACACCGTCCACGAATGCGACGACGGTGACCAGGGCGATAAGTTTTGGCATGTTGTGTTTCCTCGGGTGGTTCAGGCCCGGCGGCACGGCGGCCGCCGGGAATGCCTTTCACAGCGTGGCCTTGCGGCCTTCTCAGGGGGGTTATTTCGGGTTCTGGAAAAGGAAGCCTGCGTCGTTGTAGGCGACGTTGGCACGGCGTTCGAATGTCGCGCCGTAGATCCAACTCTTGGTGCCGTTCTCGTAGTACGGCGTCTCGGCAAAGGGGTGGCCTTCAATGACGTTCGTGAACCCGAAGCCGGGCTCAGCCAGGCTGATCTCGCTGCCATTGCCGCCGATCTTGGGCACGTAGGCCAGCACCGCGTTGTTGCCCCAAATGTCTTGACCCACATCGGCCGCATCGACATAGATCCCATCGCCGACCAAGATCTCCTCGACTTCGAAGATCTTGCAAAGCTGCTCGATGGTTGGACTGCCCATTTGGGTGGACGGAAGGTAGCCGCGCACCTCTGGATTGCCCTCCACCGCCAGCTTGGCGTCCGGCGAGAAAGTCAGGCGGTTGGGCCGCTTGCCAATCTTTTTGCGGATCACGTTGGCTGCGGCCTTGACGTCAGTCACTGGCGTGCCGGTGGATGCGCTCCATTTGGTAGCGCCCGACAGTGCCAGCACATGGCCGCTAGCGTAGGTGCCAGAGGTGGTTGCCAGGCCGGCGCACTCAAGCTCATAGTCAAGGCCCAGGACATCGTTCGCCGTAACCATGGCGATCTTGGACACGTCCAGGTGGTTGCTCACATTGAGCTTGCGACTCTCGTCGGCCTCACGGATCAGATTGCGCGGCAGCGGCACTTCGACTGAGTACTCCTCTACCGTGTATACGGTGCCGTCGAATTTGATGTCGATGCGCTTGGTGGGCGCACCAGGAGCGCGGCGCAGGTTGTAGCGTTTCAGGCGCTCTTTGCCCAGCTTGGCAAGCATCACAGAGCTCAGCGCCTGCGGCAAACGCGGGAACAAGCGCTCACCAATCATGGTGCCTTGGCCGAGGCCCAGCAGCAAACTGGTGAGGATGGGGTTTTGTTTGAGACGGATCTCGGCGGGGGTCATCATGGATGCGATTCCTTCGGGTTGTTTGGGTTGGGTGGCGGGTGTGCGTTACAGCGGTGGTTGGCGGGTCAGGCTTCGGTGGTGAAAGAAGCAGTGACGGCCGTTAGGGCCTCGGCGTAGCTGCTGACCTTGTTGGCGACCATGTACTGGCGAGTCAGCCTGTCTACCTCGGCATCGCTCATCTCTTTTGTCGCTTGCAGGTTGCCGCCTGGGCCAGCGGCATGCTCGCCAAAGCTCACGACCGGCTTGGCGCGGGCGATCAGGTCCTTCAACCAATCCACGGCGCTCACGGTCTTGGTGCTGCCCGCTTCGGAAAAACTCACTTCCTTGGCATCGGCCAGCGTGGTCATCACCGCCACGGCAGCGTCTTTTTCCTTGGGTAACAGGCAACCGGTCTTGATTTGCGCCTCGCAAAAGCTGGTGAAAGACGCCACCTGAGCGCGGCGTGCGCTCTCTGCGAATTCGGCCAGCTTGGCCTTGGCCTCGGTGGCTTCGCCCTCGGCTTTGGTGCGGGCGGCATCCGCGATAGCGGCCTGCGCTTGGGACGCGGCCAGTTGGTCTTGCAGTTCTTTGGACATACGGATGTGCTCCTGGTTAAAAAGGGGTTCGGAAAAACTCACGGTGTCGGTCGCATCACCCTCGGCAAAGTCAGCCAGGCCCGCAATGGCGGGTGGCTGCGCGCCCAGGAAGGCCACATGGCGCAAATACCAGGCGCCGGGCTTGGGGTTGTTGGGGTGGTTGGGTGGGTAGAAGCTGGCGCTGCGCTTTTTGAAAAGCTTGGCATCCACCATTTCGGCAAACTGTGGCTGCACCTGGTGCGTGTCCATCACCAGGGTGCCTGTGCCGTTCACGGCCAGGCCTTTGACCCAGCCATACGCGGGCAGGTTGTGCTCCGGGTGGCCAACGGTCAGCGGTGCCTCACGCAAGGCGGGGTCATAGCTGGCCACCATGCCAGACACATCAGCAGCGCTGAAGTTGTGCACCGTGCCCGAGTCGTCCGTGTGGCGACCTGCGCGGAATATCTCTATCTGCGGGGGCAGGCTGACGGTTGCGGTGGTGGGGGTTTTGGAAGACATGCCGCAAGTGTCGGCAGGCATGGCTCCGGGGGATAACTAAAGCCTTTTAGCTTTTTTTGGGCCTGCATCATCCTCGCATGCGCGAGGGCCACCGATGCAGTGGCAGTTGTTGGTTTCGGGCTATTCCAGATCCAGCTTGCCCTGGCGGCGGGCTATTTCGTCGGCCATCATTGCGCCAATGATCTGGCGTACCCGCATCGGAGTGAGGTGATAGGCGCGGGCCAGTTCATCGTAATTGCGGCCATTGAAGCACTCAAACATCTTGCGATCCCGCAGACTGGCCCGGTAACGCACGCCTTTGTTCAAATAGAAATTCATACCTCCCATTTCTGCACTCAGGCGCTCGGTCTGGCGCAGTGCCATCAAAGCCAGTGCAGTGAGTCGCGAATCGCTGATGGGAAGTTCGATTATTTCCTCATCCTCAACCAACTGAATGAACAGTATTTCAGCCACCGTGCGCAGATTCTCGGGGTAGGCGGGGTCCACCAGCGCGTGCAGGGGAGCCAAGATATTTTTATCGTCCATGGGAGCTTCCTATTTTGTGGCCTCAGTTGGCACATCAGTGCGACGGCACCAGCGTTTCAACGCCTCAATCACGGTGTTGACCTGGTGGCTGTTCAAAAAACGCCAGGCATCTACTTTGGTTTGGCGCTTGACATAGGCCATCAGCGCGGCATCGGTGTTGGTGCGCACCACACCCGCCGTGGCCAGCGCACCCCACAGCGCCCGCGCCTTGCTCCAACGTTCGTCCTGATCGTCGTCTATTGCGCGGTGCTGTGGCGCTCGCTGTGGGGTGTAGGCGGGCTTTTCGCCCCGTGCCAGCGCCTGGCTGGCCTGCAAGCCACTCAGGTGGGCAAGGTACATCTGGCGCTGCGGTGCAGACATATCCGCTGCACTGGCCTTGCCGGTGACATGCAGCTTGATGGATATCGCATCGTCAGCAGAAATGCCCAAAGCCTTTTGCGCCATGTGGATGGCGGCAAGGTGGCTTTGGCGGGGCGCAGGTTTGCTCATTTAATTTTTCCTGTTAACAGTCGTGACGGAATAATTAAATTCCCCCAACTGACCACTTGGTCGAAAGCTGATAACAATGGAAACCATTGCCAAAGATGTAGCGGAAACCCTCGTCACCGCCATGAAAGACAAGAACAACCCCACCCATGCGAAGGAAGCAAAGGAGCTGCTTGGTACCTGGTTGATTCTGGAGCAGGAACGAATGCTCCAGTTTGAACCAAAAGCGCGAGAAATCTTGGAACCATTCATGTAAGCAACCCCCGCTCAGGAACGCCACCCACGCCCCGATTGAGCTGGGCCTGTTTTCCAGCGTCATAGCCTTGGTTCGAGTCATTGAAGGCCACATTGCGGCCTTTGGTGCGGTCCTTGACTTTGACGCTGGCCAGGGCTGGGTAACGTGTAGCCATGAACTGCTCTGTGAGCACTTGGTCGCGTTCAGATCCTGCGAAGGATTCGATCAACCCGCGCACACCGATGACCCAGCCTCTGGCAAATTCGTCGCCCCTGGCCGTTTTGGTGATGGGCTTGCAGTTCTTGGGCTGCTTGCGGATGTGTTCCAGGCGGCCGCCTGCACATTGGCGGGAAAGCACGTCATAGGTGTAGCTGGCAACCTGCGGCGCGGCACCGACACCCACAAAGATGTACTCCATCTTTTTCCTCACGTTGAGGGACTTGGTGAGGACTCGGCCGGTGCGGCAAAAATACTGGCAGCCAAAGGCATCACCGATCAGGTCGCACAAATTAACTTCCCACGGAGTCATTGTCTGATGCCTGGCGGGTGTCGCCACCGCCAGTACGTCCGCCAGAGTGATGTCGGTTTCTGACAGGCTGTGCTCAGCCATGAGTTTCTGCGCCTGGCGCATTGCAGCAGCTGCCTCGTGGGGATTACTGGACTTGGCCAGCGCAAGGCACTTCTTGATTTTTGAGAGGGCTTGATCGCGGGTCATGGCGCTTTTCCTTCTGCGGTCACAGAGGCGCTGTCGGGCCGCGCAGCGCCATCCCCCTGACTTTCTTCTTTGGGACGATTTGGGACGGGGTTTGATGCGTTTGCGAGTGGTTTTGTGGTGGCCTGAACCTCCACAGTTCGGCACATGGCATCAAACAGCACTTGCGCATCCTTGCCCGTCGCACGAATGCTCTGCTTGCCTTTGCGGTTGGTGATGGTGATCGCCATGGTCATACCGCCGCCACGTCCAGGCTAATGGGCACATATTCCAGCGTGGTGTCATTGCGCTTGTAAAAGCGGACGTAGGGCTTGGTGCTGGCGGTCTGTATGCTGTCGGCGATAGCCTGCATGGCGTTGACCCATTTGTCATCCCGGATGTCCAGGCGGCGCAGACTCAAGACCCGCCCGGTGTTGATCTTGCCTTCTTTGTCGGTCTGGAAGGCATGGTTGACCAGTGCCTTGATGTTGTCGTTGGCGCCCTGCGCCCACTCATGCACGCATTCATCAATCAGTGTCTTTGCCGCCATGAGCTGCTCGCCAAAGGTGATCTTGTCTTGCATCTGGCGCACGATCTTGTATTTGCCGTCATAGCTCACCAGGGTGATGTTTCCCTTGTCGCCACCGGTCTTGACGCCATACTGGTCCAGGCTCAGAGCGCAGAAGCTGCTCACCTCCATCATGGCGCTGGCCTTGAATTTCCCCAAGGCTTGGGACTCTGCCTCTGCCATCTGGCACAGGTCATAAACCAGCTGGTTGCGCAGTTGGTCAATCTGTTTCACTTTGGACTCAGGCACCAGGTTGCCGCTGGCATCCTTCCAGTAGCCTGGGGGAATGGTTGGGTTTGTCATTGGATGTTTGCTCCAGGTTGAAAAATTGGGGAGGTAGTAGCCATGCGGCGGGTTGCTCTTGTCGTCGCCAACTTGTCCAGAGAGCGTTGTCGTTTTGCAATCACCTTGGGATCTGCCAAATAGCAGGCCTTGCACCAGGAGTGCGGGCCCCGCGTCTTGTGAATGAAATAGAACTCAGGATCAATGGGCCAGAATTCATTGCACTTGCAGCACCGAATTTCAGTGCCTGCATCTGTTTCAATCGTGGGCCGCTTGAGTCGGCTCATGGCAGTAGCACCCCAGGCAGGCTGATGTAACCTGCGGCAAAGCCCACCACGGCACACACCGCCCCGATGCACACCACGGCCCATACGACGCCCATCACGACGGTGTCTTTGCCATTGCGCTGTGGCCCATCAATCACACCCGGCGCAAAGGGATGGCGCGGTTTGCAGGCGCACACGCCGCAATGGCCCAGGCCTTGGCATACGCCCAGTTGCTCACAGGTACGCTTTTTCATTGCAGCCTCTCTTGTCTGATCAAGCTGCCTTCGGACCTGACGTAGTTGGGGTATTCCTTGGTCAGGCTCTGCATCTGGTCGAACAAGTCCAAGGCGCTGCTGGCGGTCACCTCTCTGACGTGGACCATTCCGTCAGACAGGGTGATTCGTACGGAAAATGTTTTCAACATGATCAGCACCCCGCAACCACTTGCGCGTCTACCTGCGGCCAGCCTGCCTTGCTGGCGGCATTCATGGCACGGCATACCAGGTTGTTCACCACCAGTGGGTAGCACAGGCTGCGCGCATCGCTGGGCTTGCCACCGCGCGGCGTGTAGATCAGTCTGGCGCGGATGGCGTCAAACGCATCGGGTGTGAATACGTCAGCCAGCTTGAGTTCAAAACGGGCAAACTTGTGGGTCAGGTAGGCCTCCAGATCGTTGTCCAAGGGCTGCAGCTCCACCACCTCACACCGCTGCATCACCTCGCGCACCTCGGCGTTTTGGCTGCCCAGGCGGTCGCGCAGCTCGGGCTGGCCGATCAGGCCCACCCCCAACAGGCGTTTCATGCCGTCCTTGAGTTCCAAAAAGCGCTTGAGGTGTTTGAGCGTGGCCAGCGGCAGGCAATGGGCTTCTTCCACCACCAGCAGGTGGCGCCGCCCTGCGCGGCAACTGGCCTTGAGTAGGTCATGCACTTGCTGAAAACGCGCCTGCGGGCTGCTCTTGACCTTGAGTTGCGGGTCCAGCGCGTAAGCGATCGCCTCGGCAATGTGGCTGCTCTTGAGCGTCTTGCCCTTCTGGTCGTTGGACTCCATCGCCAGCACATAGGGACGAATGACCAGAATGTCCCGGTTGCCGGCCTTGATGCGCTCTTCCAGGTCTTCTGACAGCGTAGTCTTGCCCGCGCCACTCTCACCCACCACCGCCAAAAAGCCGTGGTTGTTGGCGCAGTCCATCAACGCCGCGCGAACGTAGCGCACGCTGGGCGTCTGGAACACATCATCGGGGCTTTGCACGTCATCCACAAAGGGACTGCGCGGCAGGCCGAAGTGTTGGCGCGCTTCCTGGGTCAGCGCTTGGTTTTGAAGTAGCATCGGTTCGTCCTTTGTTTCAGTTTCGGTTTCGGTAATTGAGGTTGGAACTTCGTGATAGGCCTTGGCACGGTGCGAACGTGCCTTGGCCACCTTCTCCTGCAGCGCAGTGCGCAGCGCCTGCATCTGGTCTTCTGCCAGGCCCCGGGTCTGCAGATACGCGTCAATTTTTTTCATGAACTGGTCGGCGCCAAATACGGGCCACTCGCCATGCGCGCACAGGCGGCTGATGGCGGAACGGCTCATTCCGGTGACGCGGCACAGGTCAGACTGGGGAATGCCCAATACCTTGAGTAAGCTTGCGGTCTGGCTCATACGCCACCCCCGGCCACCACACGCAGGCCGCCGCGCACCGTCAGACGGGCTTCCAAGGCGTCCAACTGGTCTTCGGGCACTCCCTCGGGATGCAGGCTGCGCAACGTGGCCACCAGTTCCTTGTTCATGGCCACGCCCCGGTCTTTCAGGGCCTGGGCGGCTTCAAACTGGCTCAGCATGCGCACCGGCAGCGGCGTGCTGCGGGTCGTGGTGCCGGTGGCAATGTCCACCCCTGCTTTAGGCAGGTAGGTGCGCTGCGGTGCCTGCTCTATGACCTTGTAGGGGTCGATGCGCCCGCCAAAGGGCACCGCACCGGCCTTGCGCTTGGCCTCGGCCGCTTCGTCGGTTTGGGCCTCATAGGCAAAGCGCTGTACTTCCTTGCGGTGGGTTTCCAGCACGGTGTCTGCGGGGCGGCCGTAGTCCTCCCCGATGGTGTTGGCATCCTCGCGGAAGCCGTCTTCGTTGCGCAGCACCACAGGCACGCTGTGCAGCAGTTCATTGCCATCACCGTCTTTCAGCAGCACCTGGGCGGCGTCCAGCGCATAGGGGTTGTGCGTGATTTGCAGGCGCTCACCCACCATCACCCCTGGCACGGTGCGCACATCAAATTCACGGCCCTTGAAGCTCACGGTCAGCGTGTCGGTGACCTTGCGGCTTTCAGGCGTGGCGGTCAGCAACTCAAAGCACAGGGCTGCGGGTGGCGCTATGCGCAGCTGCTCTGCGCCAATGGTGAGCCACTGGTCATAGCGGGTCTTGCCGTGGCGGCTGTGCACCTTGTTGGCGTTGTACCAGCAGGCCCAGCGCTGGGCGCAGGCATTGAGTTCGGCCAGGTCGGCCACTGGCTGCAGGCGCAGGCCGGACTCAAAGCTGCGTTCAATCTGATCACGGGCTTTTTCTACCTGGCCGGTGGCGCGGGCATTGCCGGGGGCGTGGGCAATCAAATCCACCTGCAGGCGGCGCGCCAGGTTGGCAAACAAGCCGCTGGTGTTGGCGCTGCCCATGTCCATCATCAAAATGAAGGGCACGCCGTGCATGGGGTCGTTCTCGCGTTTCTGGATGGCGGCAATAAAGCTTTCTGCCAGGTTGGTGCCGCTTTCAGCGCCCATCACGTAGTGCACAAAGATGGCACCGCTGTTGTGGTCGGTCACCTCATACGACCAAACCCGGTCCGCCTCAATGCGCTTGAGGTTGCCTGGCTTGTTCTTGTAGAACTTGTCGCGCTCCATCACCTGCAGGCCGCTTTCCTTGGCGGTGCGGGCGTTCAGGTAATACAGCACGCACAGGGAGGCATCAATCTGCCACACATGGTTGGGGTGCAGGCTTTTGAGTTCCACAGCGGGCGCGGGGCGGTTGAGTTGGTCGGGGTGCAGGCTGTAGCTGCGCAGGGCGCGGGCTATGGCCGAGTCGCTCAGGCGTTTGAGTTCGCCCGTTGCGGCGTCCATGCTTTCGGCGCGAATTTCGCAATTGGAGATCAGTGTGTCCACGGCCTGACCGATGGACAACAGGCGTTTGCCCGTTTTGCGGTGGCTGGTCGTGAGCAGCGCGCTGATGGCAATGGCCTCTTCACGGGAGAGCTGCACGTCGCCCGCGTCACTGCGTTGTTTGCGTTCAGGTTTCACGGTTACTTTTCCTATGTGACGGTGCAAGGTGGCAGTGCTCATGCCCAGCTCTGCACCGGCTGCGTCATAGAGCGCCTGCTTGGTGCCGCGCGGCGCACTACTGGCGGCCTGCACCAGTTGCACCAGGCGCGCCACGATTGCGGGGTTGAGGGCCATGTTGATGGGCGGGTAGGCTGATTACTGCGCCCACTGGGCCACGTCAGCGGCCAGGGCCTGGTCTGCTGCCGTGCTGACATCGGGCAGGTTCAACTCTTCGCGCAACGCCGTCACATCGGCCTGCAGCTGGCCCAGCAGCCCGGCCATAAAGACGGAGTGGTCGTCTTCTGTATGGTTTTTGATGGAGATGAAAGCGTCGCGAATTTGCCCACGCACACAACCCAGGGCGTCGTTCATAAAGGACGTTGCCTCTTTTTGCAGCTCCAGCAACACATCGTCTGGCGTGGCCTTGGCAATGTGGCGGCTCAGCTTGTTGATCTTGGCGTCCTTGGTGGCCAGCAACTGGTCGGTGGCATTCTTTTCAGCGCGGGCTTCACGCACGGCATGGCGCAGTTCCTTGACGCTCATGGTGGAAATATCGTCCAGAGCCAGCTCGCCGGTTTGGCCGGTCAGTTCCAGTTCTTCTATCTGGTCGTTGTCCAAGACCAGCATTTCAAAGAGCTTGGTTCTACCCCCAATGGCAGCAGTCATTTGTGCTGTTAAACGCACATTTACAAACTTCGAAGCTGCCTGCATAAATTTCGCAGCCACAAATCGGTCAATACCCAAAACGTCCAGCCGAGTCACGAAGTTGCCATGGCCACATGCTTCTTTCAGAACCCGCAAGCCCTTGCCCACTTCCAAACATGCCTCAACACTACGCCGCATATTGGCGCTGATGTCGCGTTGGATCAGGTCGGGGTCGGTGCAATCCGCAGGCAATTGGTAACCCATCTGCAGGGCGATGGCGCGCACGGCGCTGTCGTGTTGTGCCTGCACCAGACCCAACTGGCTGGCTGCGGCAAAGTCTTCGGCAATCACCAGTTCATTGGCGGGTGTTTCCTTGCTCTCGGGGGCGGGGGTAGCTTTACGTGCCATGGTTTTCCTTGAGGTTGTGTGTGATTGATGGGTTACAGCGGCACGGCGTACCGCTGCGAGATTTCGTCCAACTGGCGGCGTGCCTGGCTCAGGTTGGTAGATACCGTGGTGGCGATGCGCACAAACGGCACACCCAGGCGCCAGCGGTTGGTGCCATCAATGCGCTCCACAAAGCCTGTGGTGGCGGCAATGGCGGGCAGGTTCACGCTGACCCAACTAGGGGCCACTTCCAGGCCCTTGGCAATCTCTGCAGGGGCCAAGCCCAGCACCTCATGCCCGGCCAATAGGCGGAACAGGTCGCACGTCTTGCGGATCGGCTCGGCCAGTTTGTAAGTTGTCTCTGTGGCCATGGCTCAGGCTCCAAACAGGAACAGGCGGGCGGCGTCCATGCCGTACTCGGCCCAGATGTCGTCCACGGCCTCCATGCGGGTCAGGTCCAAATCGCCCCAGTAGGCTGCTTGCTCGCGAAGGGTTTCAATTGGCAAAGGCATGTTTAAAACTCCAGTTCAGGGTTGGCGTGCTGGCCCACATTGGCGTGGTGCCATGCAACTTGTTGCAGGTGATTGGTGAGCGCAGCCAGGGTCTCGGCCGCGCTGGCTTTGGCTGGACGTGCATGGAAGTCCGACAGCAGTTGCAAGGCCAGCGCAAAGCCGCTGTTGAACTCCACCATGTCGGTTTGGCTGGCGGTACTGCCCCTGGGCATGTTGATCACCACCTTGCCCGCGCTGGCCGCAGCCCATTCGCTGGCGAAATTGCAGCCACAGGCCAGCTCATAGGCTGGCAGCAGGATGAAGGGCAGGCGCCCGGCGGCCAGCCACTTGTAAAGGCTGTCATGCGTCACACCCATGCGGTCGGCAATGCGCTCAATGGAGAGGTTCTTTTTCTCCTGGGCATACTCTTTACACAGGCGCAGTGCGTCGGTCGCACTGATGGCGCGGACCCGTTTCCAATTGCGGCCAGTCATTGGAAGGCCCTCCAAGTTTGTGGAAAAGTTGCTTCCAAACAAATGCCCAGGCTGGACATGTGCAAGGTACGGGTTGGGTGGCACAGTTTGGCCATCGCAGCACCAAACAGGGAGAACACCATGGACACACAAGACTTTGAAGAGTTGGCAGGCCGCATTGACGGCGTGGCGCGTGCCGTGCTAGTACTGGCGCAAATGATGGAGCGTGAGACGGACATGGACGGACTCACGCTGACACGCCAATGGCGGGAATCTGTGGGGCCGCAAGCCGATGCGGGCAGTCTTGGCACTGCGCGCAAGACCTTGCACCAGATGGCTCAACTGCTGGACGACGCACGTAACCGGCACCAAGAATCAGTTGCTGCGGCAAGGCTGGCAGACCCTTCTCTAATGCAACACGTCGCGCAGTCAGATCGGCAGGGGGCGCCTTGAAATGGGGGGCGTTCACGCGGTCACCCCCACATCTTCCGTTGCAGGGTCTGCTTTGAGGCCCAGGATGATGGAGGCCTTATGCGCCTTGCCACGATACCCATGCAGGCGGCCACGCAGCAGGTCTGCAAACACCAGACGATCGATATCGTGATGGCGTGCCAACTCGGCGACATTCACGCCGTGAGCACGAATCCATTCCTTCGCAGTGGTCGTGGTTTGCGGAAACGGCAAATTTGTAACCACTGCAGGTGCTGCAGAAGGGCGGCGGTTGCGGTTGCGTGTTTTCATTGTGGTTTGCAGTGGTAAAGTTCAGTTACAAAAATAATCAGGAGGCGACGCTCACAAGCTGCGCAGCGTCCTCTGCAAGGGAGCGCGTCCACGTAACCCCAACTCCTGATCCATACACGTCACTGCACTGAGTCGTGACGGTGATTTGTCGCCTGTGGCTTTTGGTCTGGTGTGTGGCATTTGCTGGTTATGCGTTGTTTGTTGTGGTGATTATGGGTAATTTTTTACCCATTTGCAATACTTTTGAGTAAATATTTATGCATATTTTTGACCGCATCAAAGAGGAACGAGAGCGGCTGAACTACAACCAAACCGATTTCGCAGCTGTGGCGAAGGCGACGAGAAAGACTTTGTTCAATTGGGAAAGTGGTTCAGGAAGCCCAAGTGCTGAAGCATTGGCAGCCTGGGCAGCCGTTGGGCTGGACGTGCTCTATGTGGTCACGGGTGCGCGCACTCGCCCTACGCATTTACCCGCCGATGAACAGATGTTGTTGGACTGCTACCGCGAGTGGAGTCCAGAGGTTAAAAAACGAGAACTCAGGCGGGCTATGGGCGTGTCACCCGAGGGTGTGACGGAAAGCCCCCAGGCAGCTACAACCCCTGGCGCACCCACCCACCAGATAGGCGGCGCCCATAGTCAACACAACTCCGGCGACAACGCAGTTCAAATAGGTGGCAACAGCGGTGGCGTCACGCAGAACATCCGTGCCCCAGTGCGCGGCGGTGTAGCCGGTGGCAATATTTACAAAGGGAAGTGAACGATGGAAACGGGAGAAGAGAACATGCAAAAAACAGTCGTACAAAACATTCTTGCACCGGTTTACGGCCATGTTGCAGGCGGCGATATCACGGTTGTTGAACATCCCCCACAAGAGCGGGAACCCACCTGGTGGGACTTGAACAGCGCCGAATTACGCACTTACCTCCAAGCAGCGCGCGCTGAACGCTGGAGTGCTTGGAGGCGGTATTGGTTCAATCCCCCCTTCTTTCTCGTGGGACTGTATTGCCTAGGTTTGTTGAGCTGGGCCTGGAGCATGATTTCAAATGGCCACACAACGCAATCGTTTGTTGGCCCCATGGTCACCTCGTTTCCACCATTTTGGATTGTGATGTTCAGCTGCGTGTTGATGTTGCCGCTGGTCTATTGGCTCCAAAGAATCCGCCGTATCGAGGTCCATGTTGCCGCCCACGCACAAGCCGATATTGATGCCATAGAGCTTGTGCTGCG
This sequence comes from Rhodoferax sp., assembly GCF_030697375.1. Taxonomy (GTDB): domain Bacteria; phylum Pseudomonadota; class Gammaproteobacteria; order Burkholderiales; family Burkholderiaceae_C; genus Allorhodoferax. Next base: position 20,377 of record NZ_JAUYQD010000036.1, read on the forward strand.
CCGCCGCAAAGAATGATGCCGCTCACACTGCTGGCCTTTGGAGTGGCCGTCATGTGGTGGTTGATGCGCAAGCCGTCGCCCGTCAAGTCCAAAACATTTGAGGAACCCAAGCCGCGCATTGACCATGGCCCGCGTTTGGCAGAGCTGCGTGCCAAGATAAAACTCAAAGCTGAAGGGGTTCAAGTTCAAACCACGACGGTGGATGGCATCGCGACAACAAAGCGCACGGGCCCAGCAGTCTCCATTCCCATAGCCATCAAGGTGCACTCCGGTACAACGCCCATTGAGGTGGGCCACTTGACGCTGCAAACGAGCCTGATATTCGAGCGAGATGAAATATTTGCAGACTTAAATCGCCGTGCCACGGATGCGAAAGCGCAGAAGGACTGGAGCACCGCCATCGAGTTGCTAAGGCAAGCCAAGGCCCGCCAGGGAGATGAGTACCAGGAACCACGGTTAGCTCTTTTTCTACAGCAAGCGGGGCGATTTGATGAGGCGATGGTTGAGATCGAATGGCTACTGGCGCGGATTTCGTCGCAGTGCGATGCACAGTTTCCGAACGCTTCGACCTTGCTTCAGCAATACAGCATAGCCAGCAGGCACGCCAGTATTCACGAAAAAGCACGATTGATTTGCCACCGGGAAAAGCGTCATGAGATGGCCGCTTCCCATCAAATACTCCATGATCAATTTCAAAAAAAGGCAGATGCGTTGGGTCGCCGCATGGACCGTGAGCGTCAAAAAAAGCATGAGGCTTTGCAATCCATGGCCCCGCGTACCGTGCAATAAACAGAAGATAAAAAATTGGGAGGAAAACATGATTCGACACTGCACAAAGTGCAATTACATCAACGCTGCCACCACGGGTGGGGAGCATGAAGCCTGGCGTGGTGCTCATGTCTGAATCAACAACTCAAAGCAACTCTGGCGAGAGTGCCATCCAGATTGGACAGGTAGCAGGCGCCGTAAATATTGTGCAATTAACCAAGTTGTTGACACAAATGGCGGAGTATCAGCACCAAGCCAACTTCTATGCTGCCACCGGAATTCGATGCGGCGCCAAAGTACGTCAGCAATTTGATTACCTGATGGAAGAACACGACTTCACCTCCCATGAATTGGGCCGGGCTTGGAAAACAATGGCGCTCGTTGCGAGGCGCACCAAAGAGTATCCCAACTTGCACAACGCATCGCGCAATCTCGATTTGACAGTCGGATGGACTGGCATTGCGTTTTTTACTTTCGTATTTGTTTTCATGCTCGGGCAAATGATTACGTTGCTCCAGCAAAAGGACTACCAATGGGTTACCTTTGGTATCGCGATTGGACTTATTCCCTATCTTGGGTCTTTGGTTCTGTTCTCTCGAACATTCTTAATACCGCAGCAAACTGCCAAACGTGCGGCTGAAGCACTGAAGTCCATCCCCACTGCGAAGGCTAAACATTGAGTACTTCAACTGATAGAGGGACCGTGTGCGAAGGTATGTCGAAGTGATTTGGCCGCGCGGACCTTGCAATAAATAGAAGATTTTTAAACAGAGGGCAACTTATGAAAAAGAGCGGCCAAATTGTTTGGGCAGCGGTGGGGATTGGCGCTGTCATTGGGGTGGGAGTTTGGATAGTTTGGCCAAGTACTCCTTGGTATATTTTTGTGGGTTTAGCCTTTGGCACCTTGATTGGCATTCCAAAAGCCATAAAGGTCGAAGCTGAGCAAACGATCGCAAAAAAGATATTGGACGAGTGAAATCCCCCGGTAAACATGCAGTGGCAGACCGCCAGCGATGAACGATGTCAGAAACTTACCTGGGAGCGAATTGACATGAAACGCGATATGGCGCTTGTGCGCAAGATTCTCATTCACCCTCAGCGCGTCGCCAAGCGGGTGGGGTTGGCTTTAAAGGCAATACCTGAGACTGACTGTGCGGACACCAAACCAGCACAAACCGGTGCGAGCTGAAAATGTTGTACCTCATTATTGTGTCCGTTGTCTGGTACCTATCGACACGGTACTTTCGCCGCAAACTGGTAGGTAAATGGACGTCAATAGCCGCAGGCCTTGCGCTCGGCTTGATTGCAAGCATGGTATTCACACTGATGACAGGCAGCAAATATGCAGCCCCCAACCCCGTCAGCCAAACCAGTGCGATCAGCACCCAAGCCAAGCTGATGTCGCGGGACTCTTTCAGCAATCTCATCCATGGCAAAAACCGAAATGATGTTCTTGCCGCCGTTGGCCCACCCAGCAGTCGGCAGCAAATGTCGGGGCAACCAGAGCTTTGGTATTACAACGGCTTGACCTATGACCCGCTGACAAATAGGCCTGACAGCAGTGTGCAGGTCGTCATGGGCACTTGGGTTGTGGAGCGGATCAACTTCTATTGAGGCTGCTCCCGCAGAGGTCGGGAATTGAATTTCAAATAACACCGATTTTTAACCAGGGAGAAAACGATGAACACCGTAACGCCGACGCTTGGAGACGCGCACGTCCTGGCGTTTTGCGCCTCAGTGGCTCCCGGTAGTGCTGCCTATGTGGCCGATAGATGCCGTCACTTCGCGCCCCGTCTCTCAATGCGTCGTCCAACCCAAAACGCGGTGGCTGCAATAGCAGCCACTCCAAAGCCCAGGAGTAGATCGACAACGATCATTTGGCGATCTTGGGAATTGGGAAAGGCACCTTCGTAACATCTTGGCACCGGCCGTCATCAGCGGCGTAGGGCTTCTTTTCAAAGTCCGCCGCCGTCATGCATCCGACGGTGCCGCTTACGGTGCTGCATTTCAACGCAACCTTCTGTGCTGGATTTGCCTTGTCTACCAACTTTGCGCTCGCCCAGCCGTCGCCTTGGGGGCAAGATGGCGATTGCGTGCTATCCCCCTGAACTTCCAAAGCCGTGTTGCTGTATTGCGGCGACTCCGCGCGGAATTTTTGCGCGTTGTATTCGGCATTTGTCTTTGCGTTTGCACGATTCGTCTCTAAGGTGTCAAACGAAACATCTTTGCTGCATGCAGCGAGGGCGGAAACGACGAAGATAGCTAATAGTGTTTTTTTCATGATGGTGTTTCGGTGGTGTTGATGAATAGAAGACCTCAAGCGTAGGCAACCACCCCCGCCTGCAATAACTAAAGGGCTTTAGTTATTCCTCTTTGCGCGCGCGCGGCAAAGTTGCGGGCATGACTCAAAACCGATCCCTTATTGCCGCCCTGGTGTTGTCCGCCGCCGGGCTCGTTGGCATCGCGGTGGACGAAGGCTACAGCGACAAGGCCTATCCTGATCCCGTGCTGGGCACCAAGGTGCCGACCATTGGTTTCGGCACCACGGGGGGCGTTCGGATGGGTGATACCACCACCCCCGTCAAGGCCCTGCAGCGCAAGCTGTCGGACGTGCAGAAATTCGAAGGCGCGTTGAAAACTTGCGTGAAGGTGCCGTTGCACCAATACGAGTACGACGCCTATATCAACCTGGCCTACAACATTGGCCCCACTGCCTTTTGCGGCTCCACGCTGGTGAAAAAACTCAACGCGCAGGACTACCCCGGTGCATGTGATTCCATTTTGAAGTGGCGGTTTGTGGGCGACACCGACTGTTCTGCGCCCGGCAATAAGACCTGTCCTGGCCTGTGGGCGCGCCGCCTTAAAACCCACCACCAATGCCTGGGCGAGGTGCAGCCATGACGCCATCGTTTTCCTGGGTGACCACCTTGCTGCTCGTGCTGGCCTGGAGCGGTGCAGCCTACTGGGCCGGTGACCACAACCGCGACAACGCCTGGCTGGCCAAGCAAGTCACGACGGAGCGTAAAGCGCGCGAAGCCCTTGAGGCCGAGGTGCAGCGCGGGCAAGTAGCTGCACGCGCGTCAATCGCTGAGGCGCAGGCGCTGCAACAGAGTTACACGGTTTTAAAGGAGAAGTTTGATGCATTCACAAGTCGGGGCCCTTTGGTGGTTTGGCGTAACAGCTCTGGTGCTGCTTGTGCCGGTGATGCTGTGCCTGGTAGTGCTGTGGCTCCCGCGCGCCAACCCGAAGGGCCGGGTGGCAGCGGGCCGGGTGCTGTCGCTGCTGATGCTGGCGCTTTTGTCAGCCTTAGTGCTGGCGCTATCTGGATGTGGAACAGTGCCCTTGCCGGTACCGACACGCCTGCAGGTGCCTGTGGAGCTGCTGACCCCACCGCGCCCGCCTGTTCTGTTGACGCCGGGCTTGGGCTTGAAGCCGCCTGGGCCAACCACGTTGCCAACGCCCAAACCTGCGCCGAAGACCGGCTCAGGCACCAGCGTTTGATTGATTTTGTAAACCCACGCCCAGCACCATGACCATTGAACTCAACCTTGCCAACCTGATTTTTATCCTGATCGCCCTGGTGGGAGCCTTCTGGGCATTGGTCAAGATCATCATTTCCCAGTACGAGAAGTCTCTGGACACGCGCTTTACGGCGTTGTCATTGACCATCGAAAAAGACCAGGAGGTTACCCGTCAGCTGGAGCGGGATTTCCTGCGCATGCAGTCAGAGCTGCCCCTGCACTATGTGCGCCGTGAAGACTACATACGCGGCCAAAGCGTGATCGAAGCCAAGCTCGACGGCTTGGGCACCAAGCTTGAAATGGCCCAGTTGCGCGCCCTTCAAAGCCTTCCTTACAAATGATTAACCCAAGGATCTTCCATGACCCAGATTGACCACGCCCGCGTCCGCCGTGAAGCCTTGCGCTGGCTCATTTTGCTGACGCTGAACAATGCGCGGCCGATCGGCGCCTTTGAGGGCCTGATTCTGTCGGTGGCCCAAAGCGAGTACCCAGACGCCACGGCGCTGGAGTTGCGCCGCGAGCTGGACTACCTGGCCGAGCGTGAATTGGTCAAAGTGGACAAGCAACCCAGCGGCAAGTGGCATGCCGACCTAACGCGCTATGGCATTGACGTGGCCGAGTACACCATCACCTGCGAACCCGGCATTTCTCGCCCCACCAAGTACTGGGCTGGCTGACATGGGGCGTAAGTCCACCATTTCACGCCTGCCGCAGGATGTGAAGTCCTACATCGAAGGCAAGCTGGCCGAAGGCCGCATGACGCTGGATGAGCTGATTGGCGACTTGGGCAAGCGCTTCCCCAGCCAAGCACAGGCAGGTGACTTGCCCAGCCGCGCCGCAGTGCACCGCTATGGCCAGAAGCTGGAGCGCCGTCTGTCGGCCATTCGCGCCAGCACCGAGGCGGCCAAGATCATTCAGGCGCAGGCAGGCGATAACAACGATGCCCGAAGTGAGGCGCTGACGGCGTTGATTCAGACCGAATTGTTTGAAGCCATCTTGGACCTACAGGAAAACGACGACCCCGATATGGACCCCGGCGAGCGCGTGGGCATGTTGTCCACCGCCGCCAAGAATATCGCCACGTTGACGCGTTCCAGCGTCAACCTGAAACAGTTCCAGGCCAAGGTAGAAGAAGACACCCGCCGCAAGCTGCTCGAAGAGCAACGCGCCAAGCTGGATGCCATGGGTAACAAGGGCGGCGTGACCGAGGACACCAAGAAGGCCATCCGCGAGGCGCTGGGGATTGTGTGATGCAGCCCAGCAAAGCAAAGGACTATGTCATCTGCGTGAGCGGCACTCCCGGGCCATGCTGGCTCGCACTACCCTGCGACGAAGACGAGCCGGGCACGCTGGCAACTACCAGCGACCCACAGCTTGCTTTGCGGTTCACTGATTTTGTTGAAGCGCGAAGCATGCTTAGAGAGAACGTCAAGCTCCATCAGCATCGCAGCTTCAAGCTCGACTTGATGGCGCCTGAATGGACCCGGTCATGAAATTCAAGGGCAACGCCAAGATTATTCCGGCCGACCGGGACGCCATCTTCCTGCCATTCCAAAGCAAGTGGATCAAGGACAACTCGCGTCTGAAGCTGATGGAGAAGGCGCGCCAGATTGGCATTAGCTGGTCTACGGCCTATGGCACCGACGAGCGGGCCGCTGCGCAGGGTGCCCGCTTTGATGAGTGGGTGAGCAGCCGCGATGACATCCAGGCGCGCCTGTTCATCGAAGATTGCAAACTGTGGGCTACGGTGATGAACCTTGCTGCCCAAGACTTGGGCGAGGTGGTGATTGACAGCAAGGACAAACTCACGGCCTATGTGCTGCAGTTTGCCAGCGGCAGACGTATCCACAGCATGAGCAGCAACCCGGATGCCCAGGCGGGAAAGCGCGGGAGCCGGGTGCTGGATGAATTTGCCCTGCACAAGGATCAGCGCAAGCTGTGGGCCATTGCTTACCCAGGCATCACCTGGGGCGGCAATATGGAGATCGTCAGCACGCACCGTGGGTCCAACAGCTTTTTCAATGGTCTGATCCGCGAAGCCCGCGAAAAGGGCAACCCCAAGAACATCAGCCTGCACCGCGTCACGCTGCAAGACGCCCTGGAGCAAGGTTTCCTCTTCAAGCTGCAGCAGGCCCTCCCTGCCGACGCCGAGCAACAGGTGATGACCGAGGCCGAGTACTTCGATTTCATCAAAAATGGGTGTGCCGACCTGGAATCATTCGACCAGGAGTACGGCTGCCTTCCTGCGGATGACAACGCTAAGTTCCTGGAATATGAGCTGATCACGGGTTGTGAGTACCCGGCCTGGTTCGTTTGGCAGCGCGACCTGGACTCGATATTTATGGGGCGGCTGTACTGCGGCGTGGACATTGGCCGCAAGAAAGACCTGACGGTGTTGTGGGTGCTGGAGAAGCTGGGCGATGTGTTCTACACGGTGTGTGTGATCACCATGGAGAAGATGCGCAAAAGCGCCCAGGAGGCCATCCTGTGGCCCTGGTTTGCGTTGTGTGACCGCACTTGTATTGACGCCACGGGCTTGGGCATTGGCTGGTCTGACGACGCCCAGGACCAGTTCGGTGAATACCGCGTGGAAGCTGTCACGTTTACCGGCCCCATGAAGGAAGCACTGGCCTACCCCGTGCGCGGTGCCATGGAAGACCGCACCCTGCGCATTCCGTCTGATCCTGTGATCTGTGCCGATCTGCGCAAGGTGCAAAAAACGGTCACAGCAGCCGGAAACATCCGCTTTGTGGCCGAGAGCACGCCCGATGGTCACGCTGATCGCTTTTGGGCTTTGGCGCTGGCCCTTCATGCCGGTTCAGACCCCGCCGCACCTATCGAATTCACCAGCAGCGGCCAGCCCCGTGGCGCTGACGCCCAAGGATTTATGTAATGGCCACCAAAACCACCAAACCACTCACCAAGCCGGAACTCGACACCGAAGTCGCAAACCGCCTGCGCGATCCGTTCGAGACCAACTACCTGGGCGTGCTGCGCACCAATGACCCTTTGCTGCTGGATAAAGGCAATGGTGGCGCCCAAAGCTTCGAGCTGTACCGCGACTTGAAACGCGACGGCAAGGTGTTCAGCGGCCTGCAAAAGCGCACGCTGGCGGTGATTGGCAAGCCCTGGCAAGTGGAGCCTGTCAAGAAAGATGAGGCCGGTACAAAAGATGCCGAGATCGTCACCCAAATGCTCAAGCAGCTCAACTTTGACACGCTTTGTGCGGAGCTGCTGGATGCACTGCTGGTGGGGTTTGTTCCAACGGAGATTGTCTGGACGATCCGCGACAACATGGTCGCAGCCTCCAGGGTCATCAAGCGGGCACAACGCCGATTTGTCTATGTGCAGGAGGATGAAAATGCCGCCCCGGCGCTGCACCTGCTGACCAGGTCGAACCTGCTCCAGGGCGAGGCGGTGCCGGAGCGCAAATTCATGGTGCACCGGGTCAACCCTGAAGACGACAACCCCTACGGCACAGGTCTAGGCCTGCAGCTGTATTGGCCGGTGTTTTTCAAGCGCAAGGGCATCCTGAGTTGGAACAAGCTCAACGACCGCTTTGGTTCACCCACGCCCTGGGGTAAGTATCCCAAGAACGCGGGGCCGCAGGAAAAGGGCACGCTGTTTGATGCCCTCAAGGCCATGAGCAATGACGGCGTCATCATGACGCCCGAGGGCATGAACATTGAACTGCTGGAAAGCAAGCTCACGGGCTCCATCACCACGCAGCAAAGCCTGTGCGAGTACATGGACGACTGGATCATGGAAGTGATCCTGGGCCAGTCACCGCGTGGCAAAGGCGGTGGCGCCATGGCGGCCGCCAGCAAAGAGCGTGAGGATGTCAGAGTGGAGTTGTCGCAGGCGGATTCGGATCTGCTGAGCGAAACCATCAACAGCACGCTGCTGGCATGGTTTTGCGATTACAACGGCCTGGCGCCGTGCCGGGTGTACCGGGTCATCAAGAAGGATGAAGACCTGAAGGCGGCCAGTGAAACGGACAAGAATGTCGCTGGAATGGGTTTTGAAATGTCCATTGAAGGCGTCAAGGCGAAGTATGGGGAATATTGGGAAAAGGCCGCGCCCAAACCCGATGGCCAAAATGCGCCCGCCAGCCAGGCCAGCAGCTTTGCTGAGCCTACAGGTGCCCCAACAGACCCGACCCAGGGACAAACCGATGCGCTGATGCAGTACGGCCGCCCCGTATGGGACGGCATAGCCGCCCAGTTGCAGGCGATGGTGGACAGCGCAGATAGCCTAGCGCAACTTCAGAAGGACTTGGCCCAAGCCTATGGCGGTCTGGAGTCCGATCAGTTGGTGAAGCTGATGGCGGCAGCGTTTGCCCTGGCCGAGCTGAAGGGCATGGACGATGCCACAGTCTGACCTCAACGTCGGCTTTGGCACCCCGTTCCAGGCGCAAATAGACTTTCTTCGGCAAAAACTGCGCCTGCCCACGTCAAAGTGGGATGACATCCAGCGCAGCGCCCATGACCGCGCCTTTGTCGTTGCCGGTGCCGCCAAGGCGGACCTGTTGGCCGATCTGCACCAGGCAGTCATTGCCCGCGCCACGGACGGTGCAGGCCTGAAGGCCTTCCAAAAGGACTTCAAGGCCATTGTGGCCAAGCACGGCTGGACGGGCTGGACCGGTGAGGGCAGCAAGGAAGGTGAGGCCTGGCGCACCCGCATCATTTACCAAACCAACATGGCCACCAGCTATGCCGCCGGGCGCCATGCCCAGATGAGCGACCCAGAGGTGTTGAAGTTGCACCCGTACTGGCGCTACATCCATAGTGACGGCGCGTTGCACCCGCGCCCGCTGCATTTGTCCTGGCATGGTTTGACGCTTCCAGCCGAGCATGCATTTTGGAAGACCCATTACGCACCCAACGGCTGGGGTTGCCAATGCCGCATCACTTCTGTAAGCCGCCAGGAGGGTGAAGCCAGCGCCCGAGCGGGCCTGGGCGAACCGCCTGCGGGCTGGGACAAGGTAGATCCGAAAACCGGTGCACCGGTAGGCATCGACAAAGGCTTTGACTACGTGCCAGGGCAAAGCCTGGTGAACGAAATGCACCGCTTGGTGGAGACCAAAGTCGCCAAGCTTCCCGCCACGTTGGGGCAGGCCCTGGCCGATGACGCGGCATTGATCCTTGAAAAACCTGTATTTGTGGAGGCCAAAACGGCCAAAGCTGCGGGCGAGTGGGCGGTCAAAAACAACCTTGCAGATTTTGCGGATTACACCGGCATCAAGCCGGAAGTTGCCAATGCCTGGAACAAGAGCTTGTTTGATCACCTGCAGGAATTCCCGGCATTGAGGCCCAATCAAAAATTCGTAGGGACATGCCAGGCGCAATTTGCCCGCTGGCGCGAGTTCGAGATTGAGCGGTATATCGCCAGGCTTAAGGCGGCGAATCCGGGCATTGATGCAGACTTCGATTTCAGGCCACATGCCGAAAAGTACGTAAAGGCGAAAAAAGTCGAGGGAAGTTACGCGCACTCCTGGGCGCAGGCGGATGTGTCGGGTATTGCCGTCAATCGGAAATACGGTGCGGACGTTGAGCTGTTCCAACGTTCACTCAAATCCGATGCAACCGCCCAATGGCATCCCATTGGTGCCGATACCATTCGCAGTGTTGTCGACCATGAGCTGGCGCATCAACTGGACAACTTGCTGGGCCTGCACCTTGACACGGAGGTGATAGAGGCCTATAAAACAGCACGACTTAAAGGGATCAAGAACGAGGTTTCAGGCTATGCCGACAAAAACATTAAAGAATTCATCGCGGAATGCTGGGCCGAGGCCTGCAACAACCCTCAGCCGCGCGAATTCGCAAGCACCATCGCGGGCATCCTTAGAAAACGGTATGCCGATAAATTTCCCGACGTACGTTCCTGATGACGGGATCATCACCTCAGGCGCCTGTGCCGGTGAAGCCGCTCAAAATTACTTTGATGAGCACATTGCTGGAAAACCTCCACGGTCGCAAGCCAGCCACTGACGCGTCCAACTGCGCCATCGTCCAGCCCGACTTTGTTCGGGCTTTTTCACTTCTAGGGAGGTCATCGTGACAGCTTTCAGCATCGAAATACAAGACAAGGCTGTTAAATCCGCACTGCAGACTCTGGCGGCCCGTGTGAATAGCATGGAGCCTGTACTTCAGACCCTCGGTGAAGGCATTGTTGAGCGCACCAAGCGCCGCTTCGATACCAGCACCGACCCTGATGGACAGGCATGGAAGCCAAACAGCACGTCCACATTGGCCATGCTCAGCAACCGACTGGCAGGCTCAAAGAGCAATGTCAAAAAGGACGGAAGTCTGAATGCCAAAGGAAGTCGGGCATTGGCCAATAAGAAGCCCCTGATTGGTGAAAGCCAGGACTTACGGCGCCAGATCTTGGCAAGTGTCACCGGCAACACGCTCACAATCCGCAGCACGCCGAAATACGCCGCCATTCAGCAGTTCGGCGGAAAAGCGGGCAAAGGCCACAAGGTTACGATTCCCGCCCGCCCATTCCTACCGGTCAAGTTAGACGGTACTTTGTATCCCGAGGAACAGGCGCAAACCCTAAAGGCGATCAATGCCTACCTAATGGATAATTTGTAACCCGATCAGGCACAAGGCGAGCATGCAGCCCACTTTTTTTGCAGCCGCCCCGATATTTCCCCACACGAAAGACATTTTCAAAGCCCGGCCCGATAAATCCCTGTTGATCCTACTAAATCCCGGATTTATCTCACCTCTCCCTCTTTGAATATCTCAACTCCCTTCAAAAACCAGCGCCGCCCCGCTGCGCAAACGCAAACTTTCCGCCGCCGAAGCCCAAGCCGAGATCGCGGCCGCGATGCAGGAGCAGGAGACCGAATCAGGCGCCGCTGACGCGGCACAGGGTAACGAAGCGGTCAGTGGCTTCGCCCTGCCCGGCGCTGCTGATGATGCGGCCGTGGGGTCCTATCCAGGCGCATCTGACGATGCACCGGGCAACGGCGCAGATAGTAGCCAGCCAGTAGCCGATCCAGGTGCGGGTGCGAGTGCTCCCGCACTCGCACCCGCACCTGGATCGGCTCTGTCTGTGGGCGCGCCTCAGCTGGCGGAAGACGGGGAGATTGATGCTGCCCAGTACGCCACCGCCACCAACATGGTGATCATCCAGCAGGTGGCCAGCATATCCAGGCTGCAACGCATGTTGAACATCGGATACAACGCTGCAGCCCGCATGATTGAGCGGATGGAGGCTGAAGGCATCGTCGGCCCCATGAGACCTGACGGCAAACGGGATGTTCTACGGCCATCCCCCATCGCTGAAACAGTAGACCCGCTGTTTCAAAGCGCGCTCGACATCATCGTGCGCAATCAGAAAGTCAACGTCCGCATGCTCAAGACCGACCTCAAGATCGGCACCACCAAGGCCCTGGAGCTGATCGCCAAGCTTGAGCAAGCCGGCAAGGTCAGCACGTGTGACGAGCGCGGCGGCAG
>NZ_JAUYQD010000028.1 GCF_030697375.1 Rhodoferax sp.
ATTCCGGCGCCGAACATCAAGCCGCCGATCAGGCTGCCGGAAAGGCTGCCTCGCGCGGCGAGCTGGCGGGCGCCGCTGACGTCGAGCCAGCCGAAGGCGACGAGCGCGTTGGTGGCGGCAACAGCGGCAGAAAACACCAGCAGCCAGATGGCGAATTTCGAGCCGGGCAGCGCATGGGAGAACTCGATCACGGCGGATCGCAGGCAGAATTTGCTCGACTGCGCGCAAGTGCCGAACAGCATTCCGATCAGCAGCCCGCCTGCGGCAAGAACCACCGCATCGCCAGCCAGATCGATCAGCCATTGCAGATACACGCCGTTCGAGCCTTTCGTCGACCGGTGACCATTCCGCGATGGGATAGATGCCGGCAGAACAGCCGCCGGGCATTGATATGGCGCAACAAAACGCCTGGTTCCTTCAGCCTTTGCGGGACCGCTGCCGGCTCGCCCGGCCGGTTTCAGGGGCAGATATAGCCCACGCCACTCGGGTTCCTGAAGCAGCCGACCGACTCAGGCAGCAGGTGCTTGGGCAGCCACAGCACTACTTCGGGAAAGAAGATGCAGAACACGATGGCGGCGAGAAACACGATGTAGATCGGGAGCGACGCGAGCATCGCCTTGCCGAAGCGCACGCCGACGAATTTCGATGCCATCAGCAGCGCCAGTCCATACGGCGGGGTGATCAGCCCGAAGGCGAGCGTGACGATGATGACCACGCCCATATGCACCGGGTTGATGTCGGTGCTCTGGGTGAGGTCGGTGATGATCGGCATGAAGATGATGATGGCAGGTATCGCGTCGATGAAGTCGCCGACGACGACGAACAGCACGACCAGCAGCAGCATGATCATGAAGGGATCGCCGCCGGCCGCCGACGAGATCCAGCCCGAGACGACCGCGGGTCCGCGCAGATAGGCCAGCATCCAGCCGAACACCGAAGCGGCGCCGATGGTGATCAGCGGAATGGAGTAGAGCAGCCCGGTCAGCGCCATGTCGCGCGGCAAATACCTGATATGGCCGGGATTGAGCAGCGGGATCGCCACGAACAGGATGTAAGCCACGGCGATGATGCCGGCCTCGGTCGGGGTGAACTGGCCGGTGAGGATGCCACCCATGATGATGAACGGAATCATCAGCGGAATCGCCGCTTGCTTGGTGGCGGTCGCGAACTTGCCGAACGTCGCCCGCTTGTGCTTGAGGCCGACCGGCCCGAAGAAGTGGCTGTAGATCATCAGCCCGATGCCGACGAACACGCCGGGGACCACGCCACCGAGGAACAGCCCGCCGATCGAGACGTTGCCGGTCGCGCCATACACCACGGCCATGATGCTGGGCGGAATGAGGTTGGCCATGGTGGAGGCGGAGGCGATCAGCGCCGCCGTGAACGCGAGGTCGTAACCTTCACGCTTCATCTCCGGCGCCAGCGTGCGCGACAGGATGGCGACGTCGGCGGCGGACGAACCGGAAATGCCGGCGAAGAACATGCTGAAGATCGTCACCACCTGCGCCAGACCGCCGCGCATATGTCCGACCAGCGTTTGCGACAACGTGATCATGCGACTGGTGACGTTGGCTGACGTCATGAGGTCGCCGACCAGCAGAAAAAACGGTATCGCCAGCAGGGCTTCGGTGTCCATGCCGTTGAACAGCTGCGCCATCATCGAGGCGAGGCTGACCGGGGTGAACGCCGTCACCACCAGCACGGCCGCGATCAGGGCAAACGCCACCGGCACGCCCATGTAGCCGAGGAACAGGAAAAGAAAGCCCATCAGGAAGATGAGCCCGCCATTGGTGGTCACAGCGCTTTCCTCTTCTCGTCCGGGTGCGACGTGCCGGCGAAGCCGTGTTTCCAGCCGTTGACCATCTGCTCGACAATGAAAATGGAGACCAGCACACCGCACAGCGGAATGGCCGCGTAGAGGCTCGACAGCGGCGTCATCGACGGCATGCGCAGGCTCTTGAAGCCGTC
>NZ_JAUYQD010000044.1 GCF_030697375.1 Rhodoferax sp.
TCGCCGAACACGAATTCATTGCCCAATGCCTGCAGGCCAAGGTGTACTTTGCACACCCGTATTGTTCGTGGGAGCGCGGACTCAACGAGAACCACAATGGCTTGCTGCGCCAGTTCTTTCCCAAGAACACCAACTTGCTGACGGTGACCCAAGACGATGTCAATGATGCGGTATACCGGCTCAATCACAGGCCTCGTAAATGTCTGGGCTGGCGCACACCCCACGAGGTCTTTTATGGCCTCAGAATGACTCCGATTAAACTCCCCACTGATGCACTTTGTAGTTGAATCTGCGGATAAAAACAGGCTCTAGCCCCCGCCACACCTTCGCAAGAAGCTACAAAATCTATAGCAACTACTGCTCCGGCGGTAACCAGTTTTGGCGGCACATCGGCCTGGAAATGGGCGCCGTCTGCCGCACCCTGGGCGTACGCCTGGATGTGGTGGAAATGATGGACGGCCTGATGGTGGGTGTACGGGAATCCCCTGAGCTCCACAGGCATCAATGGCCTGATTTTTCCCGCATTTCTGCCACCTTCTGGCAAATGACCGGTTTTGTCACAACAGCTTGCTGGAGCAAGCTTCAGCCGCCTGCACCGAGGCGGTCGAATTTTCTGTCTGCCGCCTTCATGCCTGCGGCCAACAGCTCCAAGAGTGGTAGCAGAGGCGCATCGGTGGGCGCGCACGCCAGCCCCAGGTGGCGTTCAAAGGGCAAGGCAGCGTCCAGCGGACGCACCACCGCGCGGCGGGCGTGGGCGGCGTGTGACTCGGGCACGGCGGCCAGGCCCAGCCCCAACTCCACCATGTGCAGCAACAGCTCTTCGCGTGCGGCACTGGCGCGCACGTCCAGCGCAATACCCTGCTCCGCCAGCAAACGGATGAACGACTGGTGCAGCGGGCAGTACGGTCGCTCGATCAGGGGCGCGCCCTGCAAGTCGGACATGGCAAAGCGTTTTTTGAAGCGCAAGGGGTGTTGCTCCGGCACCAGCATCACATAGGGTTCGCGCCACAGCGAAACAAACCGGTCCGCGGGGCGTTTGCAATGCTCGTCCACAAGGTGCAGCCGCGCTTCCTCGGCGCTGCGGGTCAAGCGCACCACGGCGTGTGGCATGTGCTGGGCCAGTTGGGCGAGCAAGGGTGCGGCGGTGTGCACCAGCACATCGTCCTGCAAATACAGCCCCAGGGACTCGCGCGGCGCTTCGCGAAACTCGCGCAGCATGGCGCTGGACTCTGCCAGCAGGCTACAGGCGCGGGGATAGAGCCGGTCGCCCGCGGGCGTGGGCACCAGGCCACTGCGGCTGCGCTCAAACAACACGGTCTCCAGCGCCCCCTCCAAACCACGAATCGCCATGCTGATGGACGGTTGCGCCACAAAACACCGGCGCGCCGCAGCGGTCACCGAGCGTTCTTCGTAAGCGGCTACAAAGTAGCCCAGTGCGCGCAAGTCAAACAGCATGGTGGTGGGCCTCAGATAGGGGTGATGGTGGTGACAGACTCGCGGAAGTAGTCCATCTGACCGTTTTGCGAGTGGCTCACGATCCAGGTGAGGCTTTCGACCTCGCGCGCCTGCACGGCGTAGAAAAACCGCTGGTGGAATTGGGTCAGCACCCAGTCATTGCCCAAGGGCTGGCTATGGGTGTGCAGTATCTGCGTTCCGCGCGGGAAGACTTCTTGCGCCAAACGCTGCAGCACCACCAGCAAAGCGCTTTTGTCCTGCGCGTTTTGCCAGGAGGTATCGGCCTGGTCGCGGTAGTGGTCAATGCGGAAGTCCACATCGTCGGCAATGTGGCTCAACAAGGTGGGCACATCCCCTTGGGCGAAAGCGCCCAGTACCTGGTCAATGGGGAAGGATGTGTTGGGGTGGGTGCTCATGAAAAGGCTCCAAGTGAATGAAGCCACCACTGTAAAAAACGCCAACACATTTGTAAAATATCTTATATGTCGCCAATATAGATAAATTAACTATGGATGTGCCCGACCGAGTGTACGGTTTTTCCATGGGCATAGGGCCTGGCCCCTTCAGCGGTAGGCCAAGACCTGCGGGTTGACTTGAGTTCGCCGTTGCCGTAGTCGGTCTGGCGGAGGGCCGAATTAATCTGCACGAACCCAAGTCTGGCTACGGCCAAACAGGGAAACGCCGATGAAGCCGCGCACTTCGAGTTTCTTGCCGCTGTCGTCCAGGCTGGCCTTGCTGCTGTAGACCTTGCCATTTTCTGGATCGAGGATCTTGCCGTTTGCGAATTCATCGCCGTCTTGACGCAGGCCGGTCAAAATGGTCATGCCGGTAATGGGCTTGTCTTTCAGAATGCCTTCGCACTTGTCGCACTTAGGGTCCTGTTCTTGGTCGGGAGTACGGAACAACTTTTCGATGGTGCCTTTGTACTCGCCGTTGACTTGCGTGATACGGATAAGAGAACGAGGGCTGCCGGTATTGTCGTCAATGGTTTTCCATAGGCCTGCGGGTGTAGCGGCCATTGCGCTTGCGGATGCCAGGGCGGCTGCAGCCGCAACAATGAGAAGGCGTTTCATCTGAATATTCCCTATGTTTAGTTGGAGTCATTACTGTCAAACAGTAGTAGTAAGAAAACCGAACCCGCAATGCTGACCGGGGACAGGGCAGAACCCCATCACCCTTTCGCTCAAGCACCATCGAATGCGGTTCTGCAATGGTACGGGGCATATTCCGGTTTGCTTCTGACCTACTGAGCCAACTTATTGGCTTTCGGTGCCATTCCTTGCATCCGAAATCCAAGGGTTAGCCCTTGGCCGTCTCCAATGCACTTGTCAGGGTTACCCCTATTGATTCGTCCCGTTTTTGGCCCACTAAACCAATAGTTTGGCCTGCTCAGCCAGTGACGAATAACGCTAGACAGACGACACTGACTCTGAAATTCCAATCCGTTTTGCGTGAATTTAAAGGGAGAAATGATGAAGAAGGTTGTAGGTTTAGTGGCATCGGTATTGTTTGCTGTTTCAGCGCCCAGCGGGGCGATGGAACTGCTGTCGCCTAAATTGATGGATGCGCCCCGTACCTACAAAATCGAAGTCCTTCAGGTGACCGATATCGCGCCGTACCAAGAGTCCCTGAACGGCTTTCTCAAGACGCTGCGGGAGGCCGGAATCGTGCAGGGTGACAACTTGGTGGTCAACCGCGTCAAGATCGACTTCGATGTGGAAAATGGCGGGTTCTGGGACCGTTTGGCACTGTTGCGTCGCATCAAGGACGAAGCGGAGCGCATTGCCGACAGCCGCCCCGATCTGGTTTTGACTATCGGCACCCCTGCAACCAAATATGCGCGCCGTGCCTTTGAGTTGGCGGGGATTCCTGCGGTGTTTACTGCGGTGGCGAATCCGATGGATGCAGGGGCGATCTCGCTCATCGATGCCGGCGCGGGTATGACCGGCTCCACCTTGCACGTTGAAATGGCCGACTCCATGAAAATGGTGCACGACATATTTCCTACGGTGAGCCGTATCGGAATGGTGCACACCGACGATGAGAACGGCATCTCCCACGTCGAGGTTGCACGCGCCAACGGGGAGAAATTCGGTATTGCTGTGACGTCCAGGCAGGTGAACAAGCAAGACAGCATCGTTGCCCCGTTGAAAGAGATGTACAACGAAGGCAAAGGCGTGCAGATGTTTGGTGTTCCGTTGGACACTTACTATGCCATGCGCAAATACGAGCCCACCAACGACTTGAGCGACTTTGCCATTGAGCGAAAAATCCCCGTCACGGCATTCTCTTTGGTACCGGTTCCTGGCGCGATGCTGTATGTAGGGGCTGACTTTGGTCTGGTGGGTAGCCTGGCCGGCACGCAGGCCGTCAAAATTCTCCGGTTCCGCAAGAAGGCTGATGTGCTGCCCATTTTGCGGCAGGAAACCCCAAATGTGCTGATCGACCCGAAGCGTGTGGCTGAACTCAAAATTGACATCCCTGCGTCGATTCTGGAGCGCAAAACACAGCGCGCTGATGGCTACTGGGAGATCAGCAAGAAGTAATGCGGTAAGCGCCCTTGCAAAATCGCAAAGCGGATGGCTACCGGGCAGCCAAGATGCAGGTAGCCCATGGCAGTGTTGGCGACGAGAAAGCGTTTTCCATGCGCCGTGGCCGCCTGCCTGAATCAATACGGAATGCTGCACCCATGCCACTTGTCAACGCCGATATTGCTGCTGTTTTCTCTGAAATTGCCGACCTGCTGGAGATGGAGGACGCCAATCCCTTTCGGGTGCGCGCCTACCGCAATGCAGTGCGCACACTCGGTGAGATGGGGCGCAGCGTGCGGGAGATGGTTGCCCAGCATGAAAACCTGGACGCACTGCCTGGAATCGGCCCGAAACTGGCCGCCATGATCACCGAGGTGGTGGACACCGGGACCTGCGCCCAATTGAAGCGCCTGCGCCAGGAAGTTACACCAGCGTTGGCGGAGTTGCTGAAACTTCCGAGCCTGGGGCCTAAGCGTGTGCGTGCGCTGCACCAGGAGCTGGGCATTGAAACGCTGGACCAATTGCGCCGCGCCGCTGAACAGAGGCGCATCCGAACCATCCTGGGGTTTGGGGCCAAGAGCGAGCAACAAATTCTGGATGCGATCACTGCCTTGCAGCACCCGTAGCCACGCTACAAACGGGCCCGTCCCCCTGTTGCTATGGCGCGCCATTGTGGAGGGCGCCAAGGCAAACGCCTTGAAATTTGCCGAGGTCAGGCAGGCAAGTCTGTGCATTGGCGATAACTTGCCCTGAGTCCCAGTTACGATATTGCGTCTAACATGGCGCGGCCTGCCGCCGGCCACACAACAACTCAGGGGGATGTTTGGATGGAAAACCTGCACGAAAAGGTTCGGTTTGCGGCTGCGTGGTTCTGGCGCGCGCTGTTGTTGGTTTTGTCACCGGTCGGGGGCTTGCTGCGCCTGGTTCTTGGGGACCTGAGCTGGCAAGCGCCGAGTTGGCTGGATTGGATGCATGAGCGGCTGGCGCCTGTGGGGCGTTGGGCGCAGACACAAGCCGCCTGGGTGGCATTGGCAATCTTGCTGGTGTTGGGCGGCGCCTGGGGCGCCCTGCATGGTCCACAAGGCGGGTGGAAGAACTGGTGGAACTGGCAAACCTTTAGCGGTGCAAAAGAGGATTCCGCGAGGACGGGTGTTGCCAGCATTACGGTGTCTGGCCCCGAGCGTACCCCCTACGATGGGGACGCCAAGCCGCGCCCGGTGGTGCTGAATTTCTCTGCATCGGCGGCGCCCCTGGCCCGCGTGGGCAAAGAAGCGGTGGATGTGTCTTTGTCGCCTGCGTTGCCCGGAAAATGGACCTGGGCGACGGTCAGCCGTCTGGAATTTTTGCCGGAGCAAGACTGGCCGATAGGCGAGTCGTATACCGTGACGCTGGGCGCCAAGGCGCTGGCGCCCAATGTGTCGGTGGAGCGCACGCACAGCTTCAAGTCGCCCGCCTTCGAGGTCGATTTCAAGGATGCCACCTTTTGCCAGGACCCGGTGCAGGTGACGCTGCGCAAGGCCGTCTTTGATGTGGGTTTTTCACACCCGGTCAACGCGGAGGCGTTTGAGAAGCGCCTGCGTCTGGAGGTCGATGGGGCTGCGTCCGGTGTGTTCGCCAAATCGGCAGAGCCGTTGAAGTTCACGGTGACCTATGACAAGCTGCGCCTGGGCGCCTCGGTGCATTCAGAGCCGCTGCCGATTCCGCAGGTCTCCGCCAGCATGGCTCTGCACATTGCGCCGGGGGTGGTGGCGCAACGCGGCGGCAATGCCACGGCGCAGGAAACAGTCAAGGCGGTGGCCATCCCCGGCCTGTTCAGCCTGGATATTGCTGAACTTAAGCAAATGATCGTGACGGCTGACAGTGGCGAGCCGGAAAACGTGTTGCAGATCACCGCTGGCATGCCGGTGCACGAGAAGGAAATGGCGCGCGGGGTCAGCGCCTGGCTACTGCCGCAGAAGAATCCGGCCAACGATGATGGAAACGAAGTCTACGCCTGGAGCGACCCGGAGGAGGCGACCGAAGCCGTGCTCAAGCAGGCCAAAAAAGTGACGCTCAACGCCTTGCCGGTGGAGCGCGAAATCAATGAAACCCATACCTTCCAGTTCGCGACCGAGCCCGGCCGCTACCTGCTGGTGCGCATCCAAAAAGGCCTGAAGTCGGCCGGTGGCTACCAAATGGGCGCCACGCGGGACGAGATCATCCGCGTCAAGCGCTCGGCGCCCGAGCTGGCCATCATGAGCAAGGGTTCCTTGCTGGCCTTGTCGGGCGACAAGAAGCTGCCCATCATCGTGCGTGATTTGCCGGGCGTGAAGCTGGAAATTGGTCGGCTCTTGCCCCAGCAGTTGCAACACCTGATCACCCAGGCGCAGGGCGATATGACCAAACCTGAGTTTTATGCCGGCATCACACCCGACAACCTGACCGAGCGTTTTGAGAAAAAGCTGACCTACCACCAAAAGCCCGGCAAGACCCATTACGAGACCATTGATTTCTCGGAGTACCTGAAGGCCGATGCCTCGGACCGGCGCGGTATTTTTGTGGTGACCGTGCAAGGTTTTGATCCCAAGGAGGGTGTCGCACCAGAGGCAGACATGGAGCTGGATCGCCAGCGCTATGCCGATGAGGAAGGTTATGAGGGCGAAGGCGAGGGTGATCCGCAGGACGCCAGCGAGACAATTGCGCCCTCGCAGATGAAAGACCGCCGCCTGGTCATCGTCACCGACCTGGGCCTGGTCTCCAAACTTGCGGTGGATGGCACGCGCGATGTGTTCGTGCAGTCCATCGCCAACGGCCAACCGGTGGCCGGTGTCGCAGTGGAAATCTGGGCGCGCAACGGCGGCGTGTTGTCCACACAAGTGACCGATGCCGCAGGGCGTGCGCGCTTGCCCAGCACCGCCGGCCTGGTGCGTGAAAAAGCGCCGGTGGTGCTGGTGGTGAAGAAGGCCGGCGACCTCAGCTTCTTGCCCCTGAACCGCGCGGACCGCAATCTGGACCTGTCGCGCTTTGATGTGGGCGGCGTGCGTTTTGCCGGTCTGCCGAACCAGATCCAGGCCTATTTGTTCTCGGACCGTGGCATCTACCGCCCCGGCGACACCATGAACATCGGCATCGTCGCCAAGTCCACCAACTGGGCGCAAAAGCTGGCCGATCTGCCGGTGGAGGTGGAGGTGATCGATGCCCGCGGCCTCACCATTCGGCGCGACAAGCTCAAGCTGGGCACCAGCGGCATGGCGGAGTTCTCGCACACCACGCAAGACGTGTCGCCCACCGGCAACTACACCATCAACTTGAACCTGGCGCGCGACTCCGGTTCGGCCAGCCCCGGCGCGCCCGAATCACCCGCGCAGCGCCTGGGCAGCGTCAGCGTCAAGGTGCAGGAGTTCATGCCGGACCGCATGAAGGTCTCCGCCAAGCTGTCGAGCGAAGCGCCCGAGGGCTGGATAACACCCAAGGATTTGAAGACGCGTGTCAATGTGCAAAACCTGTTTGGCACACCCGCACCCAACCGCCGCGTGGATGCATCGCTGACGCTGGCACCCGCCTTCCCGGCGTTTCGCAGTTACCCGGACTACAGCTTCTTTGACCCCAGCCGGGCCAAGGAGAGCTTCCGTGCCGACCTGGAGATAGGCACGACCGATGACCAAGGCAACGCCGAGTTTGCGCTGGGCTTGCAGCGTTACGCCCAGGCCACCTACCAGTTGCATGTGCTGGTCAAGGCCTTTGAGCCCGAGGGCGGGCGCAGTGTGGCCGCAGAGGCCAGCGCACTGGTGTCAGACCGCCCCTACCTGGTGGGCAGCAAGGCCGATGGTGACGTGGCCTACATCACCCGCAACGGTGTGCGCAACGTCAGCTTCATCGCCATTGATCCCCATGCCAAGAAGAAGGCCGTGGGCGATTTGCGCCTGGCGCGTATCGAACGCAAGGTGGTCTCGGTGCTGGTCAAGCAGCACAACGGCCTGTTCAAGTACGAATCGCGTGCCAAGGAGAGTGTGTTGAAGGAAGAGCCCTTCGCCATTGCCGCCAACGGCAGCAATGTGATGCTGGCCACCCAAACGCCGGGCAACTTTGCCTATGCCGTGCGCGATGCCAATGGCCTGGAGTTGGCGCGCGTGAGCTACAGCGTGGCCGGCACGGGCAATGTGTCGCGCTCGCTGGACCGCAATGCCGAGCTGCAGATGACGCTGAACAAGAAGGACTACGAGCCGGGCGACGAGATCGAGATCAGCATCCGCGCGCCCTATGCCGGCGCAGGCCTGATCACCATCGAGCGTGACAAGGTGTTCACCCACAAGTGGTTCATGGCCAAGGACACGGCATCGGTGCAGCGCATCACCTTGCCCAAGGACTTTGAGGGCAATGGTTATGTGTCGGTGCAGTTTGCCCGCGACCTGGGCTCGAACGAAATCTACATGAGCCCCATGAGTTATGGCGTTGTGCCCTTTGCCACCAGCCTGGCCAAGCGCACCAACCCGATGACGCTGCAAGTGCCCGAGCTCATCAAGCCCGGGCAGACCGCCAAGTTCAGGCTCGAATCCAAAGTGCCCAGCCGCGCCGTGCTGTTTGCGGTGGACGAAGGCATCTTGCAGGTGGCGCGTTACCAGGCGCCCGATCCGCTGAAGTTTTTCTTCCAAAAGCGCGCACTGGAGGTCAGCACCCAGCAGACGCTGGACCTCATACTGCCGGAATTCAAGAAGCTGATGCAGGCCGCGCCCGGTGGTGACGGCGAAGGCCAGACCGGCAAACACCTGAACCCCTTCAAGCGCCGCACGGACAAACCGGTGGTGTTCTGGTCTGGCGTGGTGGACATCAACGGCAGCCGTGAGTTCAGCTACACCGTGCCGGAGAGCTTCAACGGCAGCCTGCGGGTCATGGCCGTCACCATCAATGACGACACGGTGTCGGCCGCTATCAAACAAACCGTGGTGCGCGGCGATGTTGTGCTGCTGCCCAATGTGCCGGTGGCGATCACCCCCGGCGATGAAGTCGAAATCGGCGTGGGTGTGGCCAACAACACCAAGGGCTCGGGCAAGGATGCGGCGCTGGCTTTGGCCTTGACCGTATCCCCCGGCCTGGAGGTCGTAGGCTCTGCCACGCAGCAGCTGAAGGTGAGCGAGCGCTCGGAGGTGGCCACCAAGTTCCGCGTGCGTGCCAAGCCCGGTGCGCAAGCCGTGCTGGGCTCGGCCAGTGTCATCTTCACCGCCCAGGTGGGGGAGGCCAAGGCCCGCTTGTCCACCGACGTGAGCGTGCGCCCGGCATCGGCATTTGTCACGCTGGTGCAAACCGGGCTGTTTCGCGGTGATGCGGAGATCAAATCGCAGGCCGATATGTACCCCAACTTCAAGCGCAGCGAGGCCGCGTTGTCGTCCTCGCCCTGGGCCTTCTCGACCGGCCTGATGCAGTACCTGGAGGTCTACCCCTACGGTTGCACCGAGCAGATCACCAGCCAGATCTTCCCGGCCGTGCTGCTGGCGGCGCAACCCGGCGTGGCCGAGCAATTGCAAAAGATGAGCCAGCAAGGTGCCAAAGCACCGGACCCTAAAAAATCGTTCGAACGTTACCTGGCCCAGGTGCGCGCGCGGCAAACTGCCGATGGCGGCTTCGCCATGTGGCCGGGCAGTTCGTCTGACCTATTTGCCACCACCTATGTGGTGAACCTGCTGGTGGAGGCCAAGGACCGCAAGTTCGCCGTGCCCAATGACATGTTGCAGCGGGCCAATGTCTACCTGCAGACCCGCATTGCCGAGGCGGCCCGTCACGACTACAACTGGCGTACCCAGGCCCAGGCGGCCTATTTACTGACCCGCCAGGGTGTGGTGACCACTGCCGCGCTGACCAACCTTAGCGAGAACCTGCGCCAACTGGTGGCCAGCGCCAGCAGCGACAGGCAACGCGAGTTGCTGCGGCGCGATCTGGGTGCCGTCTACCTGGCGGCCAGCTTCCAAATGCTCAAGCAGGAAAAGCTCGCGCAAGAGCTGCTACAACCTGCGCTGAAAGACCTGCTGGCCAATACCGACCCGTGGAAGGATTGGACCTGGCGCTACTACTACGACCCGCTGGTGCACCAGTCCACCACCGTGCAGTTGCTGGCCCAGCATTTCCCGGCGCAGATCAAGGCGCTGCCCATGGACTACTGGAGCCGCATGGCCACCGCCATCCGCGAGAACTACTACCAGAGCCTGTCCGCGGCCCGCATGTTGCTCGCTATTGATGCCTATGCCAAGGTGGCGGCACAGTCGGCTGCCGGCAAGGTGATGATGAACGCGGTGAATGCCGCCGGTGTGGCCAAGGCGCTGGAGCTGCCCCAGCAGCTAGCGCTGGCCAAGCTGGCCGTGCCGCTGGACAGTACCCGGCTGAAGATGAACAACGGGGGCGAGTTGCCGCTGTTCTACGCCTGGGCCGAGTCCGGCTTTGAGCGCAGCGTGCCGAAGGAGGCCGTCAGCAAGGGGCTGGAAATCATCCATGAATTTTTGGATGCCAAAGGCAAAGTGGTGACCGAAGCCGCCGTGGGCGACGAACTCACCGTGCGGGTGCGCGTGCGCTCCACCGAGCGCAACGAGGTGCCGCAAGTGGCGCTGGTGGATGTGTTGCCCGGCGGGCTGGAGCCGGTGCTGTCCGCGCCGTCGGACGACGATGCGCCCGACCTGCCCATCTGGCGTCGCCGCTTGGGTGGCAAGAGCAGCTGGAACATCGAATACGCCGATATCCGCGAAGACCGTGTCGTGTTTTATGGCGGTGTTGAAAGCCGTCTGACCGAGGTGACCTACAAGGTGCGCGCGACCAATATCGGCGAATTCATCGTACCCGCTGCCTACGCGGAAGCCATGTACGAACGCCGCATCTTTGGCCGCTCTGCGGGTGGCAAATTTGTGGTCAAGTCGGCCGGCAAGTGATGCGTGGGTTGCCGCAGGACGTGGATGCGTGGGCCACCGCGCAGTTGCTGCGGTTGCCACGGTTTGGCCGGCGTGCCAGGCTGGGTCTGCTGTGCACACTCGCCCTGTTGGTGGTGCTGGCGCTGCCGCGCTGGCTACCCAAGCCGCCGCTGTCCAGTCTGGCCCCCTCGTCGCGCAGCATCACGGCTGCGGGGGGCGAGTTGCTGCGGCTGACGCTGGCTTCCGACGAGCAGTACCGCCTGTGGACAGCGTTGGACGACATCGCCCCGCCCATGCGCGAGGCCGTGCTGCTGTATGAAGACCGCTGGTTTTACTGGCACATCGGCGTCAACCCCTGGGCCTTGGTGCGGGCGGCGGGGGCAACGGCGGTGGGGCAGCGCCGCATGGGCGGCTCCACCATCACCATGCAACTGGCCCGGCGCGCCTATGGCATCGACAGCCGCGACTTCAAAGGCAAGCTGCGCCAGGTGGCAGCGGCGCTGTGGCTGGAGTGGCGCTACAGCAAGCGGGACATTCTGGAGGCTTATCTCAACGTGGCGCCCTTTGGCGGCAACATCGAAGGCGTGGGTGCCGCCAGCCTGGTGTACTTGCGCAAACCCGCACGCCTGCTCACGGCGGCGGAAGCCCTGAACCTGGCCGTCATCCCGCAGAACCCGCGCAAGCGGCTGGGTGAAATCGCAGGCGCTGCCGCATCGGCCGAATTACGCGCCGCACGCCAGCGCCTGGTGCAGCGCTGGGTGGCCAAATTCCCCGCCGACGCTCGCCTGCTGGAGGCCAACGCCTTGCAAACCCCCTTCAAGACGCGCGCCAGCCTGCCGTTCCACGCGCCCCATTTGGTGGATGCCTTGTTGCGCCAAAGCGGCGAGCGCGATCTGGTGGCCAGCGTGGACCTGCCCACGCAAAAGGTGCTGGAGCGCGTGTTGGGCGAATACGTCAAATCGCGCGTTGACGTGGGTATCAACAATGCCTGCGCGCTGCTGGTGGACACCTCCACCATGCAGGTCAAGGCGCTGGTGGGCTCGGCGGATTACCACAACGAAACCATTGCCGGCCAGGTCAACTGCGCGCTGGGGCGGCGCTCACCCGGCTCCACCTTGAAGCCCTTCATCTACGGGCTGGCGCTGGACCAGGGGTTGATCCATTCGGCCTCCATCCTCAAAGACGCGCCCAGCAGCTACGGTGGTTTCTCCCCCGAAAACTTTGATGGTCGCTTTGCGGGGCCACTGCCCGCGCAAGAGGCCTTGATCCGCAGCCGCAACCTGCCGGCGGTGGACCTGGCCGCGCGCCTGACGCGCCCCAATCTGTACGATTTTTTGAAGCTGGGTGGCGTGCAAAAGCTTGCCTCCGAATCCCACTATGGCTTGGCCTTGGCCCTGGGCGGCGGGGAGCTGACGCCCGAGGAGCTGGTGCAGTTCTACGCCATGCTGGCCAACCAGGGCCAATGGCAGGAGTTGCAGTACCTGGCCCACACCAGGCAGGCTAAGCCCGCCCAGCCGCCGCTGACCCTGCTCAGCGCGGCCGCGTCCCACATCACGCTGGACATGCTGCGCCAGACCCCGCGCCCCGACACCTTTGCGCCAGCGCGCCCGGCAGTCGCCTGGAAGACCGGCACATCGTGGGGCTTTCGCGATGCCTGGACGGCGGGTGTGTTCGGGCGCTACGCCATGGTCGTGTGGGTCGGCAATTTTGATGGCTCCAGCAACCCCGAGTTGATTGGCATCGAGGCCGCCGCACCCTTGTTCCTGCGCATCGTCGATGCCTTGCGCGCCGAACGCCTGGCCCCCGCAGAGATGGCGTTCTCCCAGCCTGCGGATTTGCAAAGAATAGAGGTCTGCGCCGCCAGCGGCGAGCTGCCCAACGACGCCTGCAAGGTGCGCCACACCGCCTGGTTCATCGCCGGCAAGTCCCCCATCCGCCAAAGCACTTTGCACCGCACCGTGCTGGTCGATACGCGCAGCGGCAAACTGGCCTGCGCCCCGGGGCCGCACACCCGCGAAGAGACGTTTGAATACTGGCCGTCCGACATGCTGGCCTTGTTCAAGCGCGCCGGTATGCCCTTGCGCCTGCCACCCGAGGGCGCGTGCGCCCAAGCCGCCATGGCCGATGGTGCGCCGCACATCGTGCTACCGCTGCGCGGCGTCACACATATGCAACGCCTGAACCAGCCGCAGCCCATCCAACTGCGCGCCGAGGCGGGCAGCGGCACGGTGCTGCACTGGTTTGCCCAAGACACGCTGCTGGGCCAAAGCCGCCCCGGCGAGACCCTGGCCTGGACGCCACCGCAGGCCGGGCGCTACACCCTGCGGGTGGTGGATGCCGATGGGCGATCCGAGACGCGGGAACTGGCAGTGGGGTTGGTGCAGTAGGGGTGTTGGTTTGCTATCGTAAAGATAGCTGCCTACGCATATTCTGCGGGGGCTACAGGCTGATTTGTGTGTCAACGCTTTGCGCCGCCTAGTGTCTGTGCGGGGCTGGCAGATCGGGCAATTTTTCACTGGTTCTTCACGAGGCAAGGAGTTTGTTTATAGCAAATATGCTATATTAAATGTATGAATTGGGAAATCAAATACCACGATGAAAAGTTGCAGTCGGAGGTGCTTGCATTGCCAGCGGGAATTTTGGCGCGGTACTTTCACTGCACAGACCGAATGGTGGAGTTTGGTCCCGATTTGGGAATGCCCCACACGCGAGCGATGAGCGCAGGTTTGTTTGAGTTGCGCTTGAAATCACGTGAAGGCATAGGTCGGGTGTTCTACTGCACCCTGGTCGGGCGCAAGATTGTCATGCTCCATCAGTTTGTGAAAAAGACGGACAAAACCCCGCCCAAAGAGTTGGCCCTCGCGCGTAAGCGCATGAAGGAGTGGAAAGATGCTGACACATAAGCAATTGCGAGCCAAGGCTCTCGGCAACGCCGAGGTCAAGGCCGAATTTGAAAAGCAGAGCGATGAATTTGCGCTCCTGGATGAATTCCTGAAAGCGCGCGCGGCGCAAGGGCTTACCCAAGCCCAGGTGGCAGAGAAAATCGGCACCACGCAGTCTGCGGTGGCCCGGATGGAATCGGGCAGTGGAAAGCATTCACCTTCTCTGGCAACCCTATCCAAGTATGCGGAGGCGCTGGGGTGTAAGTTGGAGGTGAGGTTGATTCGGAAAGCGAGACCGGTGAGAAATGTGGCTGGGCGAGCCATCAGTCGCACTACGCGCGCTGCTGAACTTTGACGTGTGACCTTACAAGCGTGATGCGAAACCTTTCGATCGGCATCGACTCCTGGATCATCCAGGATGGCAACTACGGTGACTTTGCCGTAGGAGATACGACCAAATTCGCGCTTGAGTTCGCTGGAGAAAAGCTAGCCCCAAGCTCGACAGGCGAGCGAAGCGCCCATCTTCTTCACACGAGCATTTACCGCGTTCGAGCAATGGTGGTCTTCGTGCATCCGACGGTTTGGGTCATCGACTTCGGCGTGCTGGCGTACTGGGAGGCGGAGCCACCGAGGTCTGCCAAGATAGGTGACTGGGTCGAAGGCGACATATTTGTGGGCATCGACCCGTTCTTTTACAAGGAGTACTTGCACAAGCTGCCCGAGATTCCGAATCTTTACTACAACTGGACGGTGGAGGGAGTTTTGCGCAACGATACGCCCTGGCTGTCGGCCGTAAGCGAGCGAGGCGGTGTCACCTTGTCGCGCGACACAGCGCGCGAGCGATGGACCGAAGTGCAACATACGCAAGCCTGGGAAGATGACGATGGCCGGTCGAGCTATGTCTTGCGTTGTGGCTGGGAGGTTTAGCATGTCGATCAACACAGACCCACAACTGCAGCAGGCGGCTTCGCCGCAAAGTATTGTGGTCCGGTCATCTTTACGTTTGGCTTCAATCGAAAGGAATGCATGAAAGTGACACGAGTTCGCGTTGAGAGCTTCACCATCTCGCTTGACGGATACGGAGCGGGTCCGAATCAGGACCTCAGCAATCCGCTCGGCGTGGGCGGGACCGATTTGCACCAGTGGTTAATCCCGACACGCACCTGCCAACAGACCCTGTTTGGCGCCGACGGTGGCACAACAGGCGTCGATGACGACTTCGCTGCGCGGGGCTTCAACAATGTGGGCGCCTGGATTCTCGGCAGAAACATGTTCAGCCCTGATCGTGGCCCCTGGACCGACCTGGAGTGGAAAGGCTGGTGGGGCGACAACCCGCCCTATCACGTCCCCACCTTCATCTTGACTCACCACGCGCGAGAGTCCATCCAGATGGAAGGCGGCACGACATTCCACTTCGTCACCGGCGGTATTCACGAGGCGCTGGACCGGGCACGCATTGCTGCCAACGGTATGGACGTGCGCATTGGCGGTGGAGCCAACACCATCCAGCAATACCTGCGTGCGGGCCTCATCGATGAGATGCACTTCGCCATCTCGCCGGTTCTGCTGGGCGGGGGCGAGCGACTGTTTGAGGGGGTTGACACGCGCGCTCTGGGGTATGAATGCGTGCAGTTCGTTGCGTCGGAGAAAGCTACGCATGTGGTGCTTCGGCGCCAAGGCTTATAACGCGAGTTTGCACGATAACAGGATTAATGTTATCGTGCGGAAATAAAGTTATATAGGATCAACCTTGTCAACTCTCGCTACCGCCGTTGTGCACTACCTCCAAGAGGTCCTGGGCATTGGCACGTCCGGCGTGAGGCCGTGGGCGCGTGCAGACGAACTGCCGTATTTCTTGCGCGACGCCTTCGAGTTCAGCGAGCTGGAACTGCTGGGGCAGCCCGTCGTCCTGGCGATGGGGCGCGGTGCAACCAAGCAGTCCCTCAGCGAAGTCCGGACTTGGCTGGACAAGGTCAAGACCTTGGCCGGTCAGCCGGTGGTCTATGTCATAGACGCCCTGGCATCCTATGACCGTCGGCGCTTGATCGAGCAAAAGGTCCCGTTCATCGTGCCGGGCAATCAACTCTATTTGCCGGACCTGGGACTGGACTTGCGTGAGTATTTTCGACAGCGCGCTCCTGCCACGCAAGCGGCGCTGAGCCCGTCCGCGCAGGCCATGCTGATCACGGCCTTGCTTCGCCAACCGTGGCAACCCGATTGGCAGCCTTCCATAGTTGCAAGCGCATTGGGCTATACGCCCATGACACTGTCGCGTGCGGTCAAGGAATTGACCGCTGCTGGGCTGGCAACGCCCTACACGGTCGGCCGCTCGCGCTGGCTCCGAATGGAACTGCCGCCGGAGCAGGTCTGGGAGCGTGCGAAGCCCGCGCTGCGAACGCCGGTCAAGCGCACGGCCTGGGTGGCTGGCAGTAGCGTCGCCGCACCTTGGCCCAGCCGCATCGCGGGTCTGAGCGCGCTCGCGCGCCACTCCATGCTGGCCGAGCCGAAGTGGCCGGTGGTTGCAATGACCGCTGCCGAATGGAAGGCTGCGACGGATGCCGGCGTTCAAGAGTTGCCTGCGCCTGAAGCGGGCGCACAGGAATGGCAGGTTTGGAGTTACAGCCCGTCCTTGGTGGAAGACGCGATGACGGTGGACCCTCTATCCCTGACGCTCAGCCTGCAAGAGAATGCCGACGACCGAATCCAGCTCGCACTGGATGAACTGAAAGGGCAACTTCCATGGTGAGAGGGCTGGGCATTTTTCAGGAATGGTTTGCGGCATACGCGGACCAGTACGTCCTGATCGGCGGCACGGCCGCGAGCTTGACCATGGAAGAGGCTGGCTTGGCCTTTCGTGCCACCAAAGACCTCGACATCGTTCTGCATGTGGAGGCGTTGACACCAGCCTTCGGTGATGCCCGCCACACGCATTGCGCTCGACAAGAAGATCGGCGCCGACACGACCATTGATCCGAAAGCGCTGCAGCTTGGCAATGTCGCCGTCGCCGAGTTGGTCGCCCGCATCGCCATCAAAGTAACCGCCACGTCTTGAAACACAGCCTGTTGCGACAAGCCCGAGGCGTGCTCCAAATTGAGTCAATGATTGAGCCACTTGAATTATGTCAAGTGTTTTAGTGTTTGCCCTTGAAGTTGGTAAGTGGGATTCTTAACTTGAGTGGATTGGGGTGAGTCCGGTTATTGGTTGCACTGAGAACAAGCGACTAATGATGTCAGTTCTACCAGCGATAGCCGACAGGCAGTTGCTGGAATAGCACGAAGAGACACGGACTGCCAATTAGAAGATACACCAGTAGTTATGATCATTACATCTGCGCTTGTCGAAGCCTTTTCGCAGTGCGAACGGAAGGCATTCCTCTTAATTCAATGCAAAGAGGAAACGAATGAGCACGAGTATCTTAAAATTCAAAAGGAGCAAGCCAAAGCAAATCGACTCCGTTTAGCACTAGACCGCGATGCTGGAGTTGGATGTTTTATTGACGAAAAGAGTGGCTCACCATATCTCATCAGAAGTGACGAAATGATCGCTGATTGTGATGCCCTCCTCAAATCAATGTCCGGAAACCCGTCCGTAAAAGCAAATGCAACGCATGAGCCATGTTTGGTGACTGGAACATACCGGGTATCAAAAGAGCAAAGAATAAGACTTGCGTTTGCCGGCTATGTAGCAAACGCAACGAAGAAATATAGGGTAACGACCGGATTAGTTGTGCCCCTCGATGGACAAAAACATCGTATCGATCTCAAGCCTCTTTATCCAAAGATTTCGTCAATAGTCGTAGATTTGCGGAAGATCGTTGACACAAAGATCTGCGCTACACCAAAGTTAATTCTGAACACGCACTGTGCGCTCTGCCCTTTTGAGTGTGATCAACCAATTCGATGGACGAATAATCACCGTTCGTGATGGTCATTTTTGCAAGCGTTCCATGCAAAACGGCGTCGGTACTGCTACAGACGCCGTTTTGTATTGGGGAGCCGATCAATCAGTGATCAGAAAGAGTCGTCAGAGTTGCACCATGGTTTGTCGGGATTGAGGTTGCGTTTAGCCCGCTTGTCGTAATGTCGATAAATGCGCTGACCATAGCGACTCAAGAAGTTGGCCGCGATCACCGCCAAGAACTCGTGAATTTCAACCGCGGCTTCATCCGACAGCGTGCGGGTTTCGCGTCCGTCACACATCGGGCATGGATACGTATGCTTGGTCTTCATAGTCAACGCCCCTGTGCAGCGCGCCGCGCAGTCGGCTTGGCCGGCGGCGCAAAGACATCCAGGTACAGCTTCTCATCGAGAACGGCCAAATCCCTTTGCGCCGCACAGGCCAGCAGTTCCGCCGCCATCGTCGTCAGCACCCGATAGTTACCAGCCGCATGGTCACACAAGGTATGGCGTAACTGCTGCGTCATCAAACTGGCATTGCCCGCACCGGCCAGTAAATGCTCCAGACAGGCCAGCAATTCATCCCTGCTGGCAAACTCGGTGGTCAGCCGGGTACGAATCCGACTGCCCAAGGGAATCAACTCCTCACGGCGCAGCTTCTCGATCAAGCGGGCGTCCCCCGCCATCACGATGCATAGCAAGGACTGCGAATCAAAGCTCGAACTCGCCAATAGACGCAACTCCGACAACACCTGTGCCGTCATCTCCTGTGCCTCATCGACCAGCAGCACCGCCCGACAGCGGCTGGACTCCATGTGGGCCAGCCAACGCGCACGCAAAGCCTTGAAGCCGCCCCAACGATTGGAGGGTCGCAGCGGCACGCCAAAGACATCCCCCAGTTCACGGTAAAAGTCCGCCAGATTGCTCTGCGGGTGGTTGATGGCACCCACCGTCACATCGGGCAACTTCTTCAGGCGCTCGGCCAGCACGCGCAGCACAATGCTCTTGCCGCTGCCCGGATCGCCATGCACCATGGCAAAGCCGCCTTCACGAATCTGCGCATGCTCAATGCGCCAGCAAAAACTCTCTGTTCTTTGCGGCACGTAAATCGCATCGACGGGCAACTCGGGCGAGAAGGGATTGAACTTGAGCCCATACAGGGCCAGTAGCTTGTGGTTCATGAACAGACCTCGTCGGTGGTGGTTGGGGTGGTTTGGGTTGCCGGGGTGGACAAATAGGCCGGTGGCACGCCAGTGGCGGCGTAGTCGGCCAAGAGCTGCGTCATCAAAGCAGGCAAGCCCTTGGGGGCAACAGGTGACAGATCAACATCGGCTGGACTCAAGCGGCGACGTTGGCCATTGGCGTTGGCTCCCTTGTCCAATGGTTTGACTGGACACAGGATGGCGCCGGTGCGTGCATCCACCAGATCGACTCGCGACAAATCCCAGCGTGCATAGTGCAAATGAACCTGTTGCAGGTGGCGGTAGCGAGCGGGTATCTCAAAGCGTGCACCGCCCAGACTGACGGTGCCGTCCGAGCGGCGCTGTGTGCGCTTGACCTCAATGCGAAAGCGGTTGGACAAAGTCGCACTGCTCGGACAGGGGCGTGACACATTGGGGCCAGCCAGATAGTGATCCATCGGCGTGGTGTCAATCTCGGAGTGCACAGTGCGGTGGTATTCCTGCTCAGTCCAGGCCTGGGTCGCCAGATTGAGGCCATCCAGGTCCAAGCTGTGTTCACCTTCGAGCATGGCCATCAAGCGCCCCTCAACGCGCCCCCAGAAGGACTCCTGCTTGGCATTCTGATAGGGCGAATAGGGCAAGGTGGTTTGATGCACGATACCCAGGGCGGCCAAGCCGGTGGTGGTTTCTTCGGCCAACATCGCCGCGCCGTTGTCGGTCATCAAGGCGCGCGGCAGGCCGCGCTTCATAAAGGCCTGACACAAGGCATGGATCAGGCTTTGCGCGGTCTCATCCAGATACCACTGCAAATGGCACACCAGGCGGGAGCGGTCATCGATCACGCACATGAGCATGGGGGTCACCCACTCCCCCTGGCGGGTCAGCACCTTGCGCGAGCCGTGGTGGAAGTCCAGATGCCACAGGGCATTGACGTGGCCCACCTCGAAGCTGCGCACCTCTAGGCGCTCCAGTCGGTCACGTGCAGCCAATGCACCGGCCGTGGCGCGTTTAGGCTGGGCCTGGCGGAACATGCCTTGGGCCAAGAGGTAGCGGCGCACGGTTTGGTACGACGAGACAGAAGAAGTAGCGGCTGCGCCGCAACTGTGAGCGAAGGCTGCGCGCAGGTTGTCAAAGTGCAGTTGCGCCGTCCAGCCCGGGTGCTCGCGGTATTGCTGGGTCAGGGTGTCGATAACGGTCTGTGACAGACTGGGGAAGCGTTTGACGCCACCGCGCAGGCTATTGCGTAGGGCGGCCACCGGGTCATCTGCCTTGCGGGCCGCGTAGTACCAACGCTCCAGCGTGGACAGTCCAAAGCTGACATCCAGTCCAGAAGTTGGATGGCGCCAGGTCTTGGAGCTAAGCAAGCCCAGGGCAGTTTGCAGCTCGCCTGGGTCGGGTGGGGCGGCCAGCAAGGGGCCAATGATGGAGAAGCGCAGGCGCGCCCAACGGTCACGTTGACTGGGATCTTTTATGGGTTTCAAAAAACACTCCAAATACTGCAATGCCGGCGGCATCGCTTGTGAGAGTGAAGGCTACGAATCTTGGTTGAATTTGACTATTGGCATCCTCTGCGGGTGATCAAGAAACATCACGCAACATCACGCAGCGTATCGGGGGCGCACGCTCAAGGGCCGCAGAAAGGCCAGCAGTCGCATCGCCACCTCGGCCGAAGGGCCGCTAAAGCGCTCGATCAGGCTGGTGGGCAAATGCTGGGTGTCAACCGGTGGCATGAACCGGGCACAAGCGGCTTGCCACAGTGGCGTGGTCGGGAAGACTTGAAGCCACCAATGGCGCCAACGTGCAATGGTGCGCTCGGGCACACCCAGTGCATCAGCCAGTTGCACCGCCTGCGCACTCAGCGTGGTGCGTCGCACCGACATCAGCACCACAATCAAGCCCAGGTAGAGGCGTCGCCCCAGAAACCGCACCGACATCGCAGTCGTTCGTTTGCGACACTGGCTGCAGCAAAAACTAAAGCGCGCCTCAAAGTCAGGACGTAGCTCTGGCGGACAGCCACGCGGCTTGCGTGGGTAGTCGGCCTTGTGCAGGACAGCTCCGCATGAACAATGCTGGGACTGCACTTGTGCCGCCTCGTGCGTGTCAATTTGCAATAGAAGTGAGAAGAAGTTGGGGTTTTGAAGTAAGGCGTGGCACACTTGAATGGTCTCGATCTTGGTCGAAAGAGACTCTCCCACAAAGACCGCTTGTTCAAAGTCCTTGTGGGAGATTTTTATTGTCGATCACGCTGAATCGATCCATTCGGAGTGCAATGGCAATCGGGATTGGTGAAAGCACTCACCAGGGGGGGCCTGCGGCGCCCCGGCAGGGGCCTGATGTAAGAAATCCAAAACTTCCAGACTCGCCCAGCTTCACCGTCACACCGGTATGCAGAAAGTGCGTTGTGTCAACGACCCCCGCCCCTGATTTGCTCAATAAGCGTGATGGATCAAACCATCCATCCATCACACAACTTGATCGATTTGGACTGAAATGCCATCACGGGGGGTGAGCATGCTCATTTGCCAGCCACTTCATGATGGGTGGAGGCAACATTCTTTCTCTGCAGAAAATTCTAGGACATGCGAATTTGGTGATGACGATGCGTTACGCGCATCTGTCGCCGGAGCATCTACAGGAAGCGGTGCGACTCAATCCATTGGCAGAGTCAAAAGTGCCGTTGACACTTGCTTGACACCCACAAAGAAAAATGGGTTACGCAAAAACGTAACCCATTGATTTTATTGAATAAATTGGTAGGGCGTCACGGACTTGAACCGTGGACCAAAGGATTATGAGTCCTCTGCTCTAACCAACTGAGCTAACGCCCCAACCGAACCTGTGATTGTAGCGGGCTGCGGGCGGTTTACTTGTGGTGGCTCAAGGCGTTGCTCACCAGCTTGGAGGTGATGTCCACAATTTGGATCATCCGGTCGTAGGCCATGCGGGTCGGGCCGATCACCCCCAGGGTGCCAACCACCTTGCCATCCACCTCATAGGGGGAGCTGACGATGGACAGGTCTTCAAAGGGAACCACCTGGCTTTCCCCCCCGATGAAAATGCGCACGCCTTCGGCCTGACCGGCTATGTCCAGCAGGCGCATGAGCTGGGCTTTTTGTTCAAACAGGTCGAAGGCCCGGCGCAGGTGGCCCATGTCGCTGGAAAAATCGGACACCGACAAAAGATTGCGCTCGCCGGAGATCACCACCTCGTCCTGCGTTTCCGTGATCGCTTCGGAGCTGACCGTCACCGCCGCCTGCATCAGCGCTGCAATTTCGGAGCGCAGGGATTCCACTTCCCCCTGCAGGCGCTCGCGCACCTGTTCGATATCCAGGCCCACGTACTGGGTGTTCAAAAAGTTGGCCGCCTCCACCAGTTGGGCCTGCGAATAGTCCACCTCGGTATAGATGACCCGGTTTTGCACATCCCCATCGGGCGACACGATGATGACCAGCAAACGGCGCTCCGAGAGCCGCAAGAACTCCATGTGGCGAAACACCGACGTGCGCCGAGGCGCGATCACAATGCCCACGAACTGCGACAGGTTGGACAGGAGGTTGGCTGCGTTGGAGATGACCCGTTGCGGCTGGTCGGGGGCGAGGCTGTGCGAAGCGTAATGGCTGGGCTGCACCGTCAGCATGGTGTCCACAAACAGGCGGTAACCCTTGGCGGTGGGGATGCGCCCCGACGAGGTATGGGGACTGACAATCAGGCCCAACTCCTCCAGATCGGACATCACATTGCGGATGGTGGCGGGCGACAATTCCAAACCCGAAGCCCTGGAGAGCGTGCGACTCCCCACCGGTTGGCCATCGGCAATGTAGCGCTCAACCAGCGCTTTCAACAACAACTTGGAACGATCATCAAGCATCGACACATTTTAGTGATGTAATTTAAGAATGAAGTCCAAATTTCGCCAGGTTGCCCTGATAGGCAAGTACCAGACCACCGCTGCGGGAGCGTCGGGGGCGTCATCGCGCCAAGCCCTGGAACAAATAGCCCACTTTTTAATGGACCAGGGGAGCGATGTGGTGATCGAAAACGACACCGCCGCCAACATGGGTTTGAACCGCTACGCCACCATGGATGTGGCGGCGATAGGCGCCAGCTGTGACCTGTGCTTGGTGGTCGGGGGCGATGGCACCATGCTGGGCATCGGCCGGCAGTTGGCCCAGTACGGCGTGCCCCTGATCGGCATCAACCAGGGCCGCCTGGGCTTCATCACCGACATTCCGTTGGGCGAATTCCGCACCACCCTGCAACCCATGCTGGCGGGCGAGTACGAAGAAGACCAGCGAAGCCTGATGCAGGCGCGGGTGATGCGTGACGGGCACTGTGTGTTTTCCGCACTGGCCATGAATGACGTGGTGGTGAACCGGGGGGCCACCGCCGGCATGGTGGAGCTTCGGGTGGAGGTGGACGGGCATTTTGTGGCCAACCAGCGGGCCGACGGGCTGATCATCGCCTCGCCCACGGGCTCCACGGCTTACTCTTTGTCGGCCGGCGGACCGTTGCTGCACCCCTCCATTGCGGGCTGGGTGCTGGTGCCTATTGCCCCGCATACCTTATCAAATCGGCCCATTGTCCTCGCCAATGCTGCGGAGATAGCTATCGAAATAGTAGCAGGGCGCGATGCCAGCGCCAATTTTGACATGCAATCCCTGGCGTCCCTGATGCACGGCGACCGTATTGTGGTGACCCCATCGAAACACCATGTACGTTTCTTGCACCCCAAGGGTTGGAGTTATTTCGACACCTTGCGTGAAAAACTACATTGGAATGAAGGAGTGGCTTGATGAGTGCTGCGCAGAACCGCTTCAAACCAACAAAGGGACACTAACCGTGGGCCTCAAACGCATTGTTCTTCGCGATTTCGTCATCGTCAGCGAACTAGAACTGGACCTGGACAGCGGCTTCTCGGTGCTGACCGGTGAAACCGGCGCGGGCAAGTCCATTTTGATCGACGCACTGCAACTGGTGACAGGTGCGCGGGCCGACTCCGGCGTGATCCGTGAGGGCGCCACACGCACCGACGTCAGCGCCGAGTTCGACACCCCGGCGCAAGCCTTACCTCTGCTGCAAGAGGCCGGATTTGATGCCAGTGAGCTGTTGCTGCTGCGCCGCACGGTGGACCTGCAAGGCAAAAGCCGGGCCTGGGTCAATGGCAGCCCCGCCACCGCCCAGCAACTGCGCAGCATTGGCGAGCAGTTGCTGGACATCCACGGCCAGCACGCCTGGCAAAGCCTGACCCGCCCCGACGCCGTGCGCGGCCTGCTGGACGCCTACGCCAAAATTTCCACCACCGCATTGAGCACCTTGTGGCAGACCTGGCGCCTGAGCCAAACCAGCCTGTCCGACGCGGTGGCCAAGCAGGATTCCCTTCAGCGCGAACGCGAACGGCTGGCCTGGCAAATTGGCGAGCTGGAGAAGCTCAACCCGCAGCCCCAGGAGTGGGATGAGCTCAACACCAGCCACAGCCGTTTGTCCAATGGGCAGGCCCTGCTGGATGCCGCCCAGGGCGCGCTGCAGCTGCTGGAAGACGAGGACCACAATGCCCTGCAACAGTTGCATGCCGCCTTGCAGCACTTGCAAAGCCAGGCGCATTTGGAAGCCGATTTCAAAGACCCCATCGAGGTCCTGATCTCCAGCGTGGCCCAGGTGGAAGACACGGTGCACTCCTTGCGAGCCTATGTGCGCCGCACCGAGTTGGACCCCGAGCGTCTGGCCGAACTGGACGAACGCCTGTCCCTGTGGGTGTCACTGGCCCGACGCTACAAACGCAGCCCTGAGGAGCTGCCCGGCTTGCTGGCATCCTGGAAAACAGAACTGGCGCAACTGGACGCGGCCTCTGACCTGGAAAGCCTGCAGAGCCGAGAGAAAAAAGCCCACACCGCCTATCTGACGGAGGCCAAAAACATCTCCAAGGCCCGTGCCAAGGCAGCCCCCTTGCTGGCCCAGTCCATCACCCAGGCCATGCAGGGCCTGGGCATGCAGGGCGGGCAATTTCAAGTGGCCCTGGAGATCAGCGCCCAGCCCATGCAAAGTGGTCTGGAAGAGGTGGGCTTTCTGGTGGCGGGCCACGCCGGCAGCACGCCGCGCCCCGTGTCCAAAGTGGCCTCAGGCGGTGAGTTGTCCCGCATGGCACTGGCCATCGCGGTGACGACCAGCCAACTGGGTACGGCACCCACTCTGATTTTTGACGAGGTGGACTCCGGCGTAGGCGGCGCGGTGGCGCAAACCGTGGGTCGCCTGATGCGCCAATTGGGACGGGACCGCCAGGTATTGGCCGTTACCCATTTGCCGCAGGTGGCGGCCTGTGCCGACCACCACCTGGTCGTTGCGAAAAAAATGACAGGCGCACAAACCCAGAGCACGGTGGCCGCGGTGCGGGGGGAACAGCGGGTGGCAGAAATCGCCCGCATGCTGGGCGGGGAAAAACTCTCCGACACCACGCTGGCCCATGCCAAAGAAATGCTACAGACGGGGGCCTGATGGAAATTGTCCTGATCACCGGCATGTCGGGCTCTGGTAAATCGGTGGCCTTGCACGCCTTGGAAGACGCGGGTTTTTACTGCGTGGACAACCTGCCACCAGAATTGCTGTTGCCGTTTGTGGAGTTGGAGAGAAAACACAACGCCCGCCATCTGGCCATCGCCATGGACGTGCGCAGCGCCACCTCCTTGCCGCTGGTGCCCCAGCAACTGGATATTTTGCGCAGCCAAGGCGTTGTGGTCAAACTGCTGTTTTTGGACTCCTCCACCGGAATCCTGGTTCGCCGTTATTCCGAAACCCGCCGCAAACATCCGCTGTCGCAACTAGACACCATGGGCCCCCAAGGCGACGAGCGCCGCATGCTGGTGGATGCCATTGAGTTGGAGCGAGAACTGCTGGCCGCACTGCGGGAGCAGGCCCATGTGATCGACTCCAGCATCATCCGGGCCTCCCAGCTGCAAAGCTACGTCAAAACCATGGTATCCACACCAGGCGGACAGTTGACACTGGTGTTTGAGTCATTTGCCTTCAAACGGGGCGTCCCCACCGACGCAGACTATGTGTTTGATGTGCGCATGCTGCCCAACCCCCATTACGACCCCGAGTTGAAGCACCTGACGGGACGCGACCAGGCCGTGGCGGATTTTTTGCAAGCGCAAGAAGACGTGGGCCGGATGCAGCAGCACATCACGCAGTTTTTGGAATACTGGCTGGAGGTGCTGGCCCGCGACCACCGCAGCTACGTGACCGTGGCCATCGGTTGCACCGGCGGCCAGCACCGCTCGGTGTACCTGGTCGAAAGACTGGCAGAACACTTTGCCACCCAGTGGGCCACAATCAAGCGCCACCGGGAAATCGACGCGGTTTAGCGGCAGGCGGGGCTACCCGCGCTGCAGTAGCTTGCGTATCGGTGCGGGCAATCCCAGACCCGGCCACTCCTGCGCACTCACCCAGCGCCCCGGCTCCCAGCCCACCGCCTCATCGGGCAAGGCCAAACGCCAGGGGTGCAGATGCAGGTCTTTGTGCGTCAGCACATGGGTGAACACCGTATCCGGCTGCAACTGCGCACGCCAAGGCTTTGGCACGGCTTGGCGCAGGGCGTCATCACTGTCAAACAGCGCAAAACAATGCAGTCCAGCCCACACCCCAGGTGTGGGGCGCGGCGCCATCCACACCGCCCCCTGCGCCGTTTGGGCCCAGAGCAGCCAGATCGACTGGCTGGAGCGTTTGAGCTTGCGGGTGCGCACGGGGTAGCGCTGCGGATCACCTCCTTGGCGGGCCACACACGCGGCGCGCACCGGACAGGCTTCACACTGGGGCTTTTTCGGCAGGCACACCGTCGCTCCCAAGTCCATCATGCCTTGGGTGTACCGTGGCATGGACGACGGGGCGTCGGAAGACGCCGGCAACAGGGCCGTCGCAGCATCCCACAAGGCGCGTTCGTGGCTGGCCAGGGCCAAATCGGCATCAAAACCCAACACCCGGGTCACCACGCGTTTGACATTGGCATCCAGGATCGCCACCCGCTCGCCAAAACACAGCGAGGCGATGGCCGCCGCAGTGGAACGGCCGATGCCCGGCAGAGTGACCAGAATCTCAGACGCTGAAGG
Organism: Rhodoferax sp.; assembly: GCF_030697375.1. Taxonomy (GTDB): domain Bacteria; phylum Pseudomonadota; class Gammaproteobacteria; order Burkholderiales; family Burkholderiaceae_C; genus Allorhodoferax. The sequence continues at coordinate 26,915 of NZ_JAUYQD010000044.1, forward strand.
AAAAACGCCACCATGCAGGGCCACGACTTGCTGCGCACAGCGGTGCAGATTGCGCGCCCGGCTGTAGTAGCCCAAACCACTCCACAAACCCAGGACCTGGTCCAGGCTGGCCTGCGCCAGTGTTTGGACATTGGGAAAGCGTTCGACAAATTTCGCAAAATAAGCACGCACCGTGACGACTTGCGTCTGCTGCAGCATGATTTCGGACAACCACACGCGGTAGGGGTCCCGTGTGTTTTGCCATGGCAAGTCGTTGCGGCCATGCCGCATTTGCCACTCCACCACCTGTGTGGCGAAGTGTCCAGGTGTCTGCGGCACGTTTAAACGAGCTCCACGTCCACAACGGCTTGGGTGGGTTTGACCGTGTCCTGGGCTGCAATCAGGTAATTGGTGAGCTCCACCAGTTTGGTGTCCAACTGGTGCAGCGCTGTACCCTGCTGCTCGATTTCCTGAATGCGGTCTTCCAGTCCACCTGCGGCTTGCTGAATGCGGTCTATGGCTTCGATTCGGCGCGTGAAATTGCGGCGACGCTCACGCATTTGTGCGTCCAGCTGGGACGCTGCCGACTTGCTCCACAGCTCAATATCCCCCAAGGCCGCTTCATGGATGCCACGCAAGCGGCTGGACAAGGCACGCACCAACCGGTCGGCAAATTCCGGCTGGGCCAGCTTGAAGGCGTTGCCAATGCCAAGGTATTGGATGTGGCTGCGTTCCACCATGTCCAGATCCGCCAGAAAGCGTGCCATTTGCGGTTCGGCAGGCGCCTGCAAGGAAAACCCATACTCACCGTTGAGCTGGCGGAATGTCGCATTCAGCATGGACAAAATCTCAGCACTCAAGGCCTGCACTTTGTTCAAGTTGCTGCGCAAGCGCTCAAAGGTGTCGCCATACGCTTTCTTAACGCCCAGTTTGAGCCCTTTTTGCATCAGGGCATCGGTGAGTTGTGCCATTTCGCTTTTCAGGCCTTTGGATCCCAAAATCGCAAACACCTCACGCAAAAGCTTCAGATGCACGGAGCGAACCGCATGGATTTTTGCCCCCCCCAAATCAAACTCGGCCTGCTCCTGGGAGATCCGCGAACGCATGTTCTTGATCACCACCACGTTCTTGCCCTGCAGGCTCTTGAGTTCCATCATCTGCTCGGTCAGGTCCCGCTTGCGGATGTTGATCACACGCCCGGTTTCGGCACGCAGGTCCGTGATGCTGGAGGCCATCGCCCTGGTCAGGATTTTTTGACGCTCACCCATCATTCCGCGGCCCAGCACGTCTTCCAACACCGGCAAACAGCTTTGTTTAAGCAGCGCAGCATCCTTGGTAACCTTGCCGACCAGGCCTTTTTGCGCGGACACGGCGATCACCTGGGCGGGGGAGATGCCCAAAATATCTGCGGTCGTTGCTTTTTGGCGGTCAATCTGCCCCTGGGTTTGCTCAGAGGTGCTCAAGGCATCCCACAGCGTGTCGATTTTGTTGAGTACCACCACACGGGATTCCGTGTCTCCCGAATCGGTCACCAGGTGCTCGCGCCAGATGGACAGGTCCGACTTGGTCACCCCGGTGTCGGCCCCCAAAATGAACACCACCGCATGGGCCTGTGGAATCAGGCTCACCGTCAGTTCCGGCTCGGCCCCGATGGCGTTCAACCCCGGGGTATCCAAAATGACCAACCCCTGTTTGAGCAGCGGATGGGCAATATTGATCAGCGCATGCCGCCATTTGGGCACTTCAACCATACCCTGTGCATCCAGCATCGGGTTGTCCTCGGGGGCCTGGTTGTGCCAGAAGCCCAAGGCCCGGGCTTCATCCTGGGTCACTTTGCGGGTTTCGGCGACCTTCTCGAACGACGATGCGAGTTGCTGTGGATTGTTGACATCCAGATCAATGCGGGTCCATTTTTCTGGCGCCATGCGCCACTCCATGAGCGCCTGGGGCTGCAAGCGGGTCTCAATCGGCAGCAGGCGCAGGCAGGGCGGCACGTCCGCGTCGTATCCCATTTCGGTGGGGCACATGGTGGTGCGCCCGGCACTGGCCGGCATGATGCGACGGCCATAACCTGCAAAGAAAATGGCATTGATCATTTCCGACTTGCCGCGCGAAAACTCGGCAACAAACGCCACCATCACCTTGTCAGAGCGCACCTGGGTTTCCAAGCGGCGCAGGCGCTCTTCCACGGCGGCGTCCAGCAGTTCATGGTCCTTCATCCACTCCGCCAGCAACTTCAACCGAAGCGCGAACTCCCGACGCCATGTGCCGAGTTGGTCAAATTGTTCGTTAAATGATGTAGCCAAGAGTCCCCCGTGGAATCGTTCAATATAGCACCGAGCCCTCCATTTTCAGTCAGGGTTTTTGGCAAGTCGGGCAGAAAAACGTGGACCGCTGCCCCTGTCGAATCAGTCGAACCGTGGATTCACACACTTTGCAGGCTTGCCCAGCGCGGCCATACACCATGGCCTCCAGTTGAAAATGCCCCGCATCGCCATTGGCATTGGAAAAATCACGCAAGGTGCTCCCCCCCTTGGCCACGGCCCGTGCCAGCACCTCGCGAATCGCCTGGTGCAGCCGGGCCACACGGGGGCGGCTCAGCCGGGAGGCTCGGGTGGTAGGCCGTATGCCCGCAAGAAACAGCGCCTCAGAGGCATAGATATTCCCCACCCCAACGACCAAATCGCCGGCCAGCAGCACCTGCTTGATGGGCGCTTGGCGCCGTGCCAATCCGGCTTGAAAAAGCTGCACATCAAAGCCCTCGCCCAGCGGCTCCATGCCCAGCTTGCCTAGTAGTTTTTGCGCAACAGCGTCGTGTTCTGTGCTCGCATACACCACAGCGCCAAAGCGCCTGGGGTCATTCAGGCGCAAGCTGCCCTGGCTGGTCCGCAGTTCAAAGTGGTCATGCACTCCGGCCTCTGGCAGATGCGAACCATAGGACAAGCTGCCAGACATACCCAGGTGCAGCAGCAACAGGCCCTGGCTCAGATCGACCAACAGGTATTTACCACGCCGCCGCACCCCCAGCACGCGCAGCCCCATCAGGTCCTCAGCCCGACATTGCAGCGGCCAGCGCAACGGTTTCCCGAGGCGAACCGCCTCGATCTGTGCGCCCGCAATGCGCTCGGCAAAACTCAGGCGTGTCACTTCAACTTCAGGTAATTCGGGCATGGTGGGATAGGCTCCTCGGCTTGGATTATTATGGCCAGATGACCCGATCCCCTCGACTCATCACTTTGGCCCTTCTGCTGGCCGGCCTCTGCGGCAGCACCTTCGGCGCCCCCCAAAAGGCGCAAGCCCCCTACAACTCCACTCTGGACGGCCCTCTCTTCTACCAATTGCTGGTGAGCGAGCTGAGTGTCCAAAATGGCGATGCCGCTGCAGCCTACGCGCTGATGCTCGACGCGGCGCGCAAGGCCAACTCTTCCCGCTTGTATGAACGCGCGGTAGAGCTGGCTTTGGCGGCGCGCAACGGGGACTCTGCGCTGCAGGCCGCCCAAGCCTGGACCCAGGCGTTCCCAGCATCCCGTGACGCCAACCGCTACCTGCTGCAAATCCTGATCGGACTGAACAAACTGGCAGACACGCTGGACCCTCTCAAACGCGACCTTGTGGGCTTGAACCCTAAGGACCGCGCAGTCGCCATTGCACTGCTGCCCCGCTACTTTGCGCGCACCGCCGACAAAGTGATGGCAGCCAGCCTGGTAGAACAAGCCCTGGCGGCTGAATTGAACACCACAGGCACTGGCCCCACGGCATGGTCTACCGTGGGCCGACTGCGACTCATGGCAGGAGATGCACAGGGCGCGCTGGAGGCTGTGCGCCAGGGCGTGGCCCTGAACGCCAAGTCCGAAGACCCCATTGCACTGGCCCTCAATCTGACCGGCCCCCAATGGTCCGCGGCGGAAGGCCTGGTGCGCAAATACCTGTCTGCTGCGGTGCCCGCGCCGGAAATCCGCATGGCTTACGTACGCAAGCTGCTGGATGCGCTGCGCTTTGCAGAGTCCTATGCGCAAATGCAATTGCTAAACACCGAAAAGCCGGACTACGCCGACGCTTGGCTGGTCCGCGGCTCGCTGGAATTGCAGGACAAAAAGCTGGCGGCAGCCGAGGCGTCCTTGAAAACCTACGTTGCACTCAACGCAGCCCCCGCCAACACGGAGGCACCCACGGAAATGGGCCGCGGTCTGGTGCAAGCCTATTTACTGTTGTCCCAAATTGCCGAACACAACCAGCAACTGGACGAAGCCCAAGCCTATCTGCAACGCATCGACAGTCCGGCAGATACCCTGCGCGTGCAAAGCCGGCGTGCCATGATTTTGGCGCGCCAAGGAAAAATGAATGAAGCCCGCGCCTTGATTCGCAGCCTGCCCGAATCACAGCCCGAAGACGCCCGCACCAAAGTCTCTGCGGAAGTGCAATTGTTGCGCGACTACAAGCAGTACCCCGCCGCCTACCAGGTACTGGTGGAGGCCATTGCACACAACCCGCAAGATGTGGAGCTGGTCTACGACCAAGCCATGCTGGCGGAAAAAATGGGCAAATTGAACGAGATGGAGCAACTGCTGCGCCAAGTGATTGCCGCAAAACCGGACTACCACCACGCTTACAACGCATTGGGATACTCCCTGGCAGATCGCAACGTCCGTTTGCCAGAGGCTCGCCAACTGGTTCAAAAGGCACTGGAATTTGCGCCCCAAGACCCCTTCATCCTCGACAGCTTGGCCTGGGTGGAGTACCGCAGCGGCAACACGGCCGAGGCGCTGCGCCTGCTGCGAGGTGCCTACCAAGCACGCCCCGATGCGGAAATCGCAGCGCACTTGGGCGAAATTCTGTGGTCCCTGGGCCAGCAAAGCGACGCCACCGATATTTGGAAACAGGGCATTGCACTGAACCCCGACAACGACACCCTGATTGAGACCATCAAACGCCTCAACCCCAAACCGTGACAACAGGGATGCGGCGCGGGCTGCATTGCGCCCTTATTTTTGCTATCTTTTTTATAGCTGGCTGCGCAAGTAATATGCGGACTACAAGCCCATATGATGCCAATACCCCCCATTGGCAAGGGCGTTTGGCACTGAAGATCCAAAGCACACCCGCACAGGCTTTTTCTGCCGACTTCGACCTCCAGGGCAGCGCCCAGGCGGGTGATTTGGCGTTTTTCACGCCCTTGGGCAGCACCATTGCGCACCTGCAGTGGAATGCCGACACCGCCGTGCTGCAAACCAACGGCGCGCCGCAGCACTTTGATACCCTGGCCGCATTAAGCCGGTACACCACTGGCACCGATCTGCCCATCGCCAGCCTGTTCTCCTGGCTGCAAGGGGACGACCTACCCACGCCCGGCTGGGAGGCTGATTTGAGTGCGTTGCCGTCAGGCCGTCTGACTGCCCGGCGCTTGGGACCAGATGCCCCCGCAGAGTTGAAAATCATTCTGAATCGCTGAAGAGCGCCCACCCGTCCGCTGATAATTCCGCCATGCAGTCGCTCTACGACATTCCCGCCCCCGCCAAGCTCAACCTGTTTCTGCACATCACTGGGCGCCGCCCCGATGGCTACCACCTCCTGCAGTCGGCCTTTGTGCTGATTGACTGGTGTGACACCTTGCATTTTGAGTTGCGCAAGGACGGCCAGATCAGCCGCGAAGACCTCACCTGGACCCTGCCTGCGGATGACCTGGTGGTCCGTGCAGCCCGCGCCCTCCAGCACGCCACCCAATGCCCCATGGGCGCGCATATTGGTATCGCAAAATCCGTCCCGGCCCAAGCGGGCATGGGCGGCGGCTCTTCAGACGCCGCGTCCACCCTGCTGGCACTGAACCGGTTATGGAAACTGAATTTATCGCCAGAAGCGCTGTCTGCCCTGGGCTTGGCCTTGGGCGCGGACGTTCCATTTTTTCTGGGCGGGCACCATGCCTGGGTGGAAGGCATTGGCGAAAAAATCACCCCACTGGTGTTGCCAGCGGCCCGCTTTGCCGTGGTCAAACCCGATGCCGGATTGGAAACTCAGTTAATTTTTTCAAATCCTGAGCTAAAACGCGATTCAAAGCCTGCTACAATCACAGGCTTCGCTGCAGACGCATTCGGAAAAACTTTTAGTTACGGCCGAAACGACTTGCAAGCCGTTGCCCAGCAGTTATGCCCTGGTATCAACCAAGCCCTTAAGTGGCTTGAAACCAAGGGTTTGAGTGGTAGGATGACAGGCTCTGGAAGTGCTGTGTTTGCGCACATGCTGCAAGACATTGATGTGAGTGACGCACCGGGTGCGTTTCAGGTCAGGTTATGCAGCAGTTTGGATGTTCACCCCCTGGTGGGATGGGCAACCAGAGATGGTTTATCGGTGGGCAGCGTTTAGCTGTCAACCCGTGTAGGGGAGTCGCCAAGTTGGTTAAGGCACTGGATTTTGATTCCAGCATGCGAAGGTTCGAATCCTTCTTCCCCTGCCAAATCTGTTGCCCGGAGTATGCCGGAAACAGCACGCGCAACGTACAGGCATAAACCCACTCTCTTCGCTGGAACCCACATGCAGGCACCCACCCCCCCTGATTTCATGGTTTTCACCGGCAATGCCAATCCTGGCATGGCAGCTGATATCGCCCGCCATCTGGGTATTTCGCTGGGGGCCGCCACTGTAGGGCGTTTCTCCGACGGCGAGGTAACGGTCGAAATCAACCAAAACGTGCGCGCCCGCGACGTTTTTGTAGTGCAAAGCACCTGCGCTCCCACCAATGAAAACTTGATGGAACTGCTGATCATGGTAGATGCGCTCAAGCGCGCCTCCGCCGAACGCATCAGCGCAGTCATCCCCTATTTTGGTTATGCACGGCAAGACCGCCGGCCCCGCTCCACCCGCGTGCCCATCACCGCCAAGGTGGTGGCCAACATGCTGCAGGCCGTGGGCGTAGCCCGCGTGCTGACCATGGACTTGCACGCCGACCAGATTCAAGGTTTCTTTGATATCCCGGTTGACAACATTTACGCATCGCCCGTTCTTCTGGGTGATCTGCGCCAAAAGAATTACGAAGATCTGATCGTGGTGTCGCCCGACGTCGGCGGTGTGGTGCGGGCTCGCGCCCTGGCCAAGCAACTCGGTTGCGACCTGGCCATCATCGACAAACGCCGCCCCAAGGCCAACGTCAGCGAAGTGATGCACGTCATCGGTGAAATCGAAGGCCGCAACTGCGTCATCATGGACGACATGATCGATACCGCAGGCACCTTGGTCAAGGCAGCGGAAGTGCTCAAAGAGCGCGGCGCCAAGAAGGTGTACGCCTATTGCACCCACCCCATTTTTTCCGGTCCCGCCATCGAGCGCATCGCCAACGGCGGCGCGCTTGACGAAGTGGTGGTCACCAACACCATCCCCTTGAGCGCTGCGGCTGTTGGGTGCCAGAAAATTCGCCAACTCTCCGTGGCTCCGCTGATCGCAGAAACGATTCAGCGCATTGCCAAGGGTGAGTCGGTCATGAGTTTGTTCTCCGATCAAGAAAACCTCTTTTGAGGTTTCTGATCGAAACAAAGCCCTGACGCCACGACCTTTCTACAGGCCTTAGGCGTCTTTTTAAAACCGGAGTCACACTGGTCGCGGTGGACTTCTTCAGGAGTAAGTTATGAAATTTGTCGCTTTTGAGCGCGCTAAGCAGGGCACGGGTGCGAGCCGCCGTCTCCGCATTTCCGGTCGCACACCCGGTATCGTCTACGGTGGTTCCGCTGAACCCCTGGCAGTCGAACTGGACCACAACGCACTGTGGCACGCCATCAAGAAAGAAGCCTTCCACGCATCCGTGCTGGACATGGAATTGAACGGCGTGGAAAACAAAGTCTTGTTGCGCAATGTGCAAATGCACCCCTTCAAGCAATTGATTCTGCACATCGACTTCCAACGCGTCGATGAAAACACCAAGCTGCACATGAAAGTGCCATTGCACTACAGCGGCGACGAGAATTCTCCTGCGGTCAAGACCGACGGTTGCATTGCCAACCACGTTGTGACTGAAATCGAAGTTCTGTGCTTGCCTTCTGACCTGCCTGAATTCATTGCCGTTGATTTGAGCGGACTGAAAAAGGGCGTTTCCCTGCACCTGGCCGACATCACTTTGCCCAAGGGCGTGAGCGCTGTGCCCCATGGCGGCAACAAAAACCCCGTGCTGGTCTCCGTGGTGGCCATTGCTGGCGCCGCCGAGGCACCAGCTGCCGAAGCCGCTGCTGCACCCGCCAAGGGTGGCAAGGGTGGCAAGGCCGCTCCTGCTGCAAAACCCGCTGCCAAACCAGCCGCCAAGAAATAATCCTCCCCCACAGGTGGATGACAAAGGCCCACTTCGGTGGGCCTTTTTTTTGGGTGCCGCTACACTGCAACGCCCCGCAGCCCTCTTTGAATCTGAATCCCTTCAAAATGATCAAACTGTTTGTTGGCCTTGGCAACCCTGGCCCCGAATACGAAGCCACCCGCCACAACGCCGGTTTCTGGTGGATTGACGCCTTGGCGCGCGAACTCAAGGTCTCGCTTTGCATGGACAAGGGCTACCACGGCCTGGTGGCCCGCACCACCGTGAATGGGCAGACGCTTTGGCTGCTGGCGCCCCAAACCTTTATGAACCTGTCGGGCAAATCGGTGGCCGCTCTGGCCCGGTTTTTCAAGATCGCGCCCGAGGAAATTTTGGTGGCCCATGATGAAATGGACATTGCGCCGGGAGAAGCCAAACTCAAACTCGGTGGCAGCCATGCCGGACACAACGGCCTGCGCGACATCCACGCCCAACTCGGAACCGACACCTATTGGCGCCTGCGCCTGGGTGTAGGGCACCCGGGCGTCAAGTCCGAGGTGGTCAGCTGGGTACTCAAGAAACCCGCACTGGACCACCGCATTGCCATCGAACAAAGTATTGACCGCTCGCTCAAGGCCCTGCCCCACCTGATTGCGGGCGATATGGACAAAGCCACCATGCTGATTCACACCAGCAAACCGCCACGCCCCAAACCGCCCAAACCCATTCAGGCGAATGCGCCCGAGCCCCACCCGGCGCAGAAATTACCGTCCTTGGTGCCCCCCCCATTGGCCGACACACCAAGGACAGAATTGTGAAAAGAACCCACACTTTTGCTGCACTATTAATAGCTGTCTACGCAGTATCTACGGGGGCTTGGGGCCAAAAAGTCTATCGATGCGGTGCGAGCTACAGCCAGACGCCCTGCCCCGGCGCGGTGACCGTGGAGGCCGACGACGCGCGCAGTCCACAACAAAAGGCGCAGGCCGACAGGGCCATTGCACGCGACGTGGCGGCCGCCAACACCTTGGACAAGGCCCGACTCAAAGAGGAAGCGCAGGCTGCAGCGCCAACGATCCCGAACACCAAGAGCAGCAAGACCAAGACCGCCAAATCAAAAACCCGAGCCAAGACAAAGAAAGTACCGGAATTTTTTACCGCCAAGGCAGCCGCAGAGAAGGAAAAAAAGAAAAACTGAAGCCAGTTGACTGACGGCCTGTACCACTGCAGCGCAAGACGCGGCCGTCAGCTGCTTGTCGCAGAATTCATTGCCGCTTGCAAGCGGCGGTACTTTTGCCACAAAGTTTCCTTGTTCTCAATGAATTGAGGATGGATCGGAATGCAGGACACCGGGCACACCTGCACACACTGCGGCTCGTCGAAATGCCCCACACACTCGGTGCATTTGCTGGGGTCGATTTCATAAATTTCGCGCCCCAGAAAAATGGCCTCGTTGGGGCATTCGGGCTCGCACACATCGCAGTTGATGCACTCGTCGGTGATGATCAAGGCCATACGGAACGCTCCACCGAACTGGCTGTAGAAATAGGGACTGGCTTCATGCCCCAATTATCGGCGTTTACACGCCGCGTCCCCTTTTACGCGTTGCCAGTAGGGTTTAGTCAGACGCCACTTCGGGCGCCTTCACAATCACCACCGGCACGGCACTGGCGTGCAATACTTCGTTGGACACCGAACCCATCATGGCGCTGCGCAGCGAACTATTGCCCCGGGCACCCATCACGATCAGGTCGCAGCCAAAGCGCTCGGAGATTTCGACAATGGTGTGGGCCGGGTCGCCTTTGGCGACTTCGCATTCGTAGTCCACACCCGCCGCGTCCAGCGCCGCCTGTGCGGTCTGCAAGGCATGCAGCCCCGCTTCGGCACTCACCCGGTCAATCACCTCGGGGTCGTGGGCCACCAGCAACTCGTACAGATTGGCGGGCTCCTGCACATTGGCCAGCACCGCCGTACCCTGCAAGCCGTCTTTGAGCATGCGCACCGCAAAATGCACCGCCTCCAGCGACAACTCTGATCCATCGATAGGCAACAGTATTTTCATCATGGTCTCCTGGGGTCTAGGTTTTGGGGGTCTGCAATTTTTGAAGCAAGCGCGCATGCACCTCGGGCGCGACAAACTGTGCCACGTCGCCACGCAGGGTCGCAATCTCCCGCACCAGGGTGCTGGAGATGTGCTGGTAGCGCGCATCGGGCGTCAGGAACACGGTTTCCACGTCGGGCGCCAGGGCGCGGTTCATGCCCGCGAGCTGGTGCTCGTAATCAAAATCGGTCACCGAGCGCACACCGCGCAGCATGGCCCGCGCACCGTGCGCCACCGCAAAGTCGCGCACCAAGCCGGTAAAGCCCTCAACCTGCACATTGGCGTAGGGCCGCACCACTTCGCGCACCGACTCCAGGCGCTCTTCCAGGCTGAACAGGGTTTTCTTGTGGTGGGCGGTGGCCACCGCCACGATCACGGTCCCAAACAGGCCTGCCGCGCGCCGGATCAGGTCCTGGTGGCCCAGGGTGATGGGATCGAAAGTGCCGGGGTACACGGCGATCACGGGGTTCGACATCCAAGTCTCCAAAACGTGGCAGGGTCAGCCAGGGAATGATGCGGCGCACAGCACATGCGCGTGCACGGCACCGGCCTTGAGGTGGCGGTGCACCACCAGCCCCAGCGGCGCCAGTTGTTCATCCGTCCAGAGGCTGGGGGACTCCAGGTACACAAAACCATTCGGGGCCAGCGCGCGTGCGGCAGCCGTCAAGGCGGGTTCGACCAAATTGCCGTCAAACGGGGGGTCCAGAAAAATCACGTTCTGGCTGGCCGGGGCCAGATGCCGCAAGGCCGCCACACCCTCCCCGCGCACCACCCGCACCGCATGGGCCTTGAGGTGCTCCTGGGTGCCCTGGAGCTGGGCAACCAAAGCACTGTCTTGCTCCACCACCACCACTTCGGCGGCACCGCGCGAAGCGGCCTCAAAACCCAGCGCGCCGGTGCCGGCAAAGGCGTCGATGCAGCGCCAGCCGGTCAGGTCCTGGCCCAGCCAGTTGAACAGGGTTTCGCGCACCCGGTCGGGCGTGGGACGCAGGCCGGGCTTGTCGGCCACTTTGAGCTTGGTGCGCTTCCACTGGCCGCCAATGATGCGGATTTCGTGGGTCTGGATGCCGCGTGGGCGAACGGGTTTGCCTGGGCGCCCATTAGCACCCGGTTTTGCTGTGGTTTTGGCTTTCATGGGCACAGCTTAACCCAAGGGCGTGTGCTTCTTTGCTTAACACCGACCGCACGAATAAGCAGGCCTCCTGTGCTGGTGGCGCACAACCGAAATTCCGACACTGGACTCAAGCCCACGGTACACCAGTGAGTACGAAATAAACCTTCCGGCAACTGCCGTATCAACGCCTGAAAACGAGATGCGTGGTCGAAGTGGTTGCGTATTGAATGTCGATGGAAACTCGGGTCAAAGTGCCCGCGGCATCAATCCTTCCCCGGGCATTCGTCGTACGCAGCAAGCGGGAGGACTGATCGTAGCGTTTTGTAACGAGGTTGAGGATCGCCGTATCCGCTGTATCGGCCTCCACCAGATAACTCAACTCTGCACTCCCGTCGGCAACCGATTTGGTGCTGTCGGTGTAATGCGTGTAAGTACCAACGATTCCACTATCACCCACCCGTACCGTGCTTGGAACGGCACGTGGCGTCGGGTATACACCATAGCCACCAGAAGACGCAATGAAGCCTAAAGCCGCATAGCTTGTGTCGTAATAGTACGTGTCCGTACTGGTGGACGATGCCGGGGTGCAATTGGTCAGCGTCATTGTTGATGTATTCACCGAAGAGAGTGCGGGAGTACCCTCAAATGTCGTACTGGTGTTGGCTGGGGCACTGGTGGAAGTGAGGGTTCCGCTGCAAAGACCGTCTGTCGATTGGGTCGCTAAAGTGCCATTGGCCGTCAGCGTATATGACTCACCATTCGCAGTGTTTGTGTTCACAGCGCTACGAAAGGGAAAGGACAAGGTGGATGTGACAGGTCCACTTGGCGATGTCCCGCCGCCACCACCGCCACCTCCACAACCCGCCAAAGAAAAAACCAAACCTATCCCTGCGAGCAAATATTTCATTATTGGAATTGATTGAACCGATGGTCGTTCGCGCTTTTGGCAATGCCTGCCAGCGCAAACAAGAATACTGAGCCGGTGGAGTATGCCCTTTCAGCACCGGTTCGGACATCCCCCATTCGGGTGAATTTGGGCTGATACGTCTAGGGCAAGCCCGTTCACGGATGCCAAGCCCCCATCACTTCCCCGCCTCCACCGCGTCCACCGCCCCCAGCACCACCGTCACCATTTTTTCCGGCTGTAGCTTGCGCGCAAATGCCGCCCGGATATCGGCCACGCTGAGTTTTTGCACCTGCTGGGTCCAGGTGTCCAGGTAGTCCAGGGGCAGGCCGTTCCAGGCGATGTTGGCAACGTTGTCCAGCAGTTTGCGGTTGCTGTCGATGCGCAGGGCGAAGCCGCCGATCAGGTTGTCCTTGGCGGCTTGCAGCTCCTTCTCGGTGGGGCCTTCGCTGACGAAGCGCGCCAGCACCTCGCGCACCAGTTGCAAGGCCTGCTGGGTCTGGTCGGGGCGGGTTTGCAGGCCGATGGTGAAGGCGCCCGCGTGCAGGCCCGGCGAGAAATAGCTGTACACGCTGTAGGTCAGGCCGCGTTTTTCACGCACCTCTTCGGTCAGGCGCGACGTGAAGCCACCGCCGCCCAGAATGTGGTTGCCCACCGTCAGGGCAAAAAAGTCGGGGTCGCTGCGCTTGTAGCCGGGCTGGCCCACCAGCACATGGGCCTGGGCGGAGGCAAACGCCAGCCGCTGCTCCTGCGCCGCTGGCAGCGGCTGCACTTCTGGCACCGGCGGCAGGCTGGGGCAGCTGGTGGCGGGCACCCGTGCAAACAGCTGCGTGACCAGCGCATCGGCCTGGGCGCGGTCCAGCGCGCCGACGATGCTGACCTGCGCATAACAGGGGCGAATCGCCCGGGCGTGCAGGGCCTGCATGTCTTGCACGCTGATGTGATTCAGCGTGGCCTCGGTGGTTTCAAAACCATAGGGGTGGGTGCCGTACACGGCTTTGCCAAACGCCTTGGCCGCCTGGGTGGCGGGTCGGGTGTCGGCGTCTTTGAGGGAGGCGATCAGCTTGGGGCGGTCGCGTAGCCAAAGCGCTTGCGGGAAGGCGGGTTCGCCCAGCTGGCGTGCCGCCAGTGCGGCAGCCTTGGCCAGCAGGTCGGGGTAGGTGAGCGAGCGCAGGGTAAAACTCATGCGGTCGCTGCCCGCACCCGCGCCAAAGGAGGCGCCCAGGTCGGCCCAGGCTTCGCTCAGGCCGTTTTCGTCCAGTGCCGGGCCGCTCGCGCTGGCGCGCACGCCATCCGAAATGGCCCCCGCCATGGCGTGGGCCAGCCCCGCCTGCTCTACGGGATCGCGGCGGCTGCCCGCGTCAAAGTCGATCTGCACATCGACCATGGGGATCGCCGGGCTTTGCACCAGGTAGACCCGCACACCGTTGGCCTGGGTCCAGTGCTCGATGGGAATGCCCGCCCATGCAAAATTGGCAAAAAATAGGCTGTTTAGGCATATCCACAGGGCGTGGATAGCTCCTTTTTTCATAGCAAACATGGTGGAAATCTGGTTGAAGTTCAATGCCGTGCTCCCGCCATGGGTACGCGGGGCTTGCGGCTGGTGTCGGGCGGCTGGGGCAGCAGCGTGGCCACCGTCAGCGCGTCGTCACCAAAGTATTTGGCCGCCACCGCCTGCACTTGGCTGGCGGTGACGGCGCGCAGGCGGGCGATGATCCGCTCATCCGCGTCCAGCGGGAAGCCGTTGATCCAGTGGACGCCCAGCACACGCGCCTGGTTGAACACGCTGTCGAGTTTGTAGACCTCGCCCGCCACCCACTGCGTTTTGACGCGCTGCAGCTCGGCCTCCATCACCCCTTCGCGGGCCACCCGCGCCACCTGCGCGCGCAAGGCCTGCTCCACCTGGGCGGCGGTCTTGCCCTTGGCGGGCACGCCGGACAGCGTGAACAGCTTGGGGCCGCGGCCGCTCAGGCCATAGTGGGCGCCCACGTTGTCGGCCACATGGTCTTCGGGCTGGGTCAGGGCACGGTCGAGCCGGGCACCTTCGTAGCCGTCCAGCACCGCCGACAGCACCGTCAGCGCCAGGGCGTCGTCGTTGGTGGCGGGTTCTTCGACCGTGGGGTCGCACGAGCCATCGGGCACCCCGTCCACATCGGGTTTGCGCAAGCCTAAGGGTGACAAACCGGGGACTTTGAAAGACAGCGCCACATAGGCCTGTTCGGCAGGCGCCTTGAAGTCCAGGCGGCGCAGGCCCGATTGTTCGGGCTCCTCGCGGGGCTTGCGCGGCAGCAGCGCGTGCGCCGGAATGACCGCGTAGTATTTTTTGGCCCATGCCAGAACCTGGGCCACGTCCACATCACCCGCCACCACGGCGACGGCGTTGGCCGGGGTGTACCAGCGCTGGTAAAAAGCCCGTGCGTCCTCGGGCGTCATGGCGTCCAGATCACTCATCCAACCGACGATGGGGCGGCGGTAGGGTGAGGCTTGGTAGGTGACCGCGCCCATGGCTTCATGCAGGCGGGCATGGGGGTTGTCGTCGGTGCGCATGCGGCGCTCTTCCTTGACCACCTCCAGCTCTTTGCGAAACTCGTCGTCGCTCCACTGGTTGTGGGCAAAGCGGTCGGCCTCCAGCTGCATCACCTCTTCCAGTCGCGCCGCCGGAATCTGCTGGTAATAACCGGTGTAGTCCTTGCTGGTGAAGGCATTTTCACGCCCGCCCAGCGCGGCCACGCGCCGCGAAAATTCACCCGCCTTGACGCTGGGGGTGCCCTTGAACAGCATGTGTTCCAGCACATGCGCCACGCCCGAGGTGCCGTCCACCTCGTCCATGGAGCCCACGCGCACCCACAGCATGTTCACAGCGGTGGGGGCCCGGTGGTCGGGCTTGACGATCAGCGTCATGCCGTTGGCCAGGGTGAACTGTTGCACCGGCGCGGCCTGGGCGTGGCCCATCGGGAGCAACCACGCACCCACTGCCCAAACGAGGGCGGCGGCACGGTGTTGAAGGGGGGAGACAAACGCTGAGAGTTGCCGCGTGGGCACGTGGGGTCGGTGTTTCATAGAATGGTGAGATTCTACGAACGTCCAACATGTTCAGCTTTTTCAAAAAAAAATCCCCCCCTCCTCCTCCGGTGGCCGCCCCGACGCTGGCGCCGGCCCCATCTGCGCCTGCGGCGCCCGCTGCATTTGCCAACACCGGTTCGCTGATTGGCTCCGCGCTGGTCACCCCCATCGACATCCCCGTCCCCAGCGCCACCCCGCCCGAGCGGCAAAAGTGGCTGGACAAACTGAAAGCCGGCCTGGGCAAGACAGCCTCCAGCATTTCAGCCGTGTTCACCGGCACCCAGATTGACGAAGCCCTGTATGAGGACCTGGAAGGGGCGCTGCTGATGTCGGATGCGGGTGTGGCCGCCACGGAATACGTGCTGGCAGAGCTGCGCCGCAAGGTGGCCGCCAGCGGCATCACCCACCCGGTGGCGCTGAAAAACGCGCTGATTGCCACCCTGAGCGAGATGCTGCAGCCCCTGCAAAAGCCGCTGGTGATCGGTCAGCACACCCCCACCGTCATCATGGTGGCCGGGGTCAACGGTGCCGGCAAAACCACCTCGATTGGCAAGCTCACCCGCCATTTGTCCGACAACGGGGCCAGCGTGTTGCTGGCCGCCGCCGACACCTTCCGCGCCGCGGCACGCGAGCAGCTCACGGTCTGGGCCGACCGCAACACGGTGGAAATCATCAGCCAGGAGGGCGGCGACCCTGCGGCGGTCAGTTATGACTCGGTCTGCGCCGGCAAAGCACGCGGCAAAGATGTGGTGCTGATCGACACCGCCGGACGCCTGCCCACGCAGCTGCACCTGATGGACGAGTTGAAAAAAATCAAACGGGTGATCCAGAAAGCCGGGGAAGCCACGGGCGCGTCGGCCTCCGGCATGCCCCCGCATGAAATACTGCTGGTGATCGACGGCAATACCGGACAAAACGCATTGGCCCAGGTGCGGGCCTTTGACGATGCGCTGGGCCTGACCGGCCTGATCATCACCAAGCTGGACGGCACCGCCAAGGGCGGAGTGCTGGCGGCCATTGCCCGCGAACGGCCTATTCCCGTGTACTTCATCGGCGTGGGCGAAAAGCTCGATGAACTGGAAACCTTCAACGCGCGCGAATTCGCGCAGGCCCTGCTGGCTTAACCCTACCTTCTTCGCCCCATGACACACCTGACCCGACGCCGCACTTTGGCCCTGATGGGTGCAGCCCTTGGTGCCCCCGCGCTTGCACAAGGCGCGCCCAGCTGGGGCCAGATCGAGGCGCAAGCGCGCGGCCAAACCGTGTACTTCAACGCCTGGGGCGGCGGTGACAACATCAATGCCTACATTCAGTGGGCCGGCGCCGAAGTGCTGCAGCGTTATGGCGTGAAGGTGGAGCACGTCAAAGTGAGCGACACCGCCGACGTGGTCAAGCGCGTGCGCAACGAAAAAAACGCGAGCAAGGCCGATGGCAGCGTGGACATGGTGTGGATCAACGGCGAGAATTTTCTGACCATGAAACGCGAAGGCCTGCTGTTTGGCCCATTCACCGAGCGTTTGCCGTCCTACGCCTATGTGGACGTGCAGGGCAAGCCGACCACCCACATCGACTTCTCGGAAGCCGTGGAAGGGCTGGAAGCCCCCTGGGGCATGGCCCAGCTCACCTTCATGGCGGACCGCAAACGCGTGCCCCAGCCCCCGCGCAGCATGGCCGAACTGCTGGCCTTTGCCAAAGCCCACCCCGGGCGTGTGACCTACCCGCGCCCGCCGGATTTCCATGGCACCACCTTCGTCAAACAGGCCTTGCTGGAGCTCCATACCGACCGGACCGCCCTGTACCAAGCGGTCACCCCCGAGGCGCTGGCCAAGGCCACGCCCCCGCTATGGGCCTATCTGGACACCCTGCACCCCGCTCTGTGGCGTGCCGGCAAACAGTTCCCCCAAAACGCCGGGGCCGTGCGGCAGATGATGGCCGATGGTGAACTGCATCTGGCGCTCACCTTCAACCCCAATGAAGCCGCCAACGAAATCGCCGCCAAGCGGCTGGCCAAGAGCGTCATCAGCTACCAATTCAGTCGCGGAACGGTTGGCAACACCCACTTTCTGGCAATTCCGGTGAATGCCCGCGCCAAGGAAGGCGCCCAGGTGTTCATCAACTTTTTGCTCAGCCCCGCAGCACAGGCCCGCAAGGCCGACATCGCCGTCTGGGGCGACCCCACGGTGCTGGCGCTGGACAAACTCCCCCCCGCGCAGCGCGCCCTGTTCGCCGCCAAGCCCTTGCCCGGCCAGGTAGAGGTCAGCGCCCCCGCCATTCCCGAGCCCCACGGCAGCTGGGTCGATCCACTGGAAAAAGAGTGGCTTAAGCGCTACGGAAGCTAAACCAAGCGCTTGCAGGGCGGGACTGGGTACAACTTTGTACACTTCTGCCCCATGAACGCTACCTCTGCTGCAAGCTCCCCCCTCCTCCCCCGCATCGAAATCGAATCCGCACCCCAGCCCCGCGCCGCCGTCATTTGGCTGCACGGCCTGGGCGCCGACGGCAACGACTTTGCCGGACTCGTGCCCGAACTCAACCTGGCGGGCTGCCCGCCCATCCGTTTTGTGTTTCCGCACGCCCCCAGTATCCCGGTCACGCTCAACGGCGGCTACGTCATGCCCGCCTGGTACGACATCACCGGCACCGACCTGGTCAGCCGCCAAGACGCGGCGGGCATCCAGAAGTCCGAGCGCGCCATCACCGCCTTGATCGAACACGAGGTAGCGCGCGGCATCGCGGTCGAGCACATCGTGCTGGCGGGGTTTTCCCAAGGCTGCGCCATGGCCCTGCACACCGGCCTGCGTTTTCCCCAGCGGCTGGCCGGCATCATGGCGCTGTCGGGCTACCTGCCGCTGGCCGACCGCTTCGCCGACGAGCGCCACACGGCCAATGCACACACCCCCGTCTTCATGGCGCACGGCACGCAAGACCCCGTGGTGGTGGTGCGCCGTGGTGAAGAGTCGCGGGACGCGCTGGCTGCCATGGGCCACCCGGTGCAATGGCACACCTACCCCATGCAGCACAGCGTGCACCCGCGCGAAGTGGCCGATATTTCGGCCTTCCTGAAGCAAGTGCTGGGAGCCGCCACCCGTGCTGCCTGAGAATGCTGCGCCCCAGGCCACCACGCCGGTCCTGGGCATTGACTTTGGCACCTCCAACTCGGCCGCCGCGCTGATCGGCGCGGACGGCCAGTTGCACGTGGTCCCGCTCAACGGCACACGCTCCGAAATGCCCACGGCGCTGTTTTTCGCCAGCGAAACGCACACCGTGGCCTTTGGGCGCGATGCCATGCAAGCCTATTTGGCAGGCACCGAGGGGCGGCTCCTGCGCTCCCTCAAAAGCCTGCTGGGCAGCCGCCTGATGGACGAGTACACGGCGGTCAACGGCCAGTCGATCCGCTTTTTTGACATCGTGGTGCTGTTTTTCAAGGAATTGAAAGCGCGCTGCGAGGCCCATGTGGGCCACCCCGTGACCCATGCCATGCTGGGGCGCCCCGTGCATTTTGTGGACGACAACCCCGAGCGCGATGCGCTGGCGCAAGACACCCTGGGGCGCGCCGCGCTGGAGGCGGGATTCACCCACATTGCCTTCCAGCTGGAGCCGATTGCCGCCGCGTTTGACTTTGAGCAGCGCGTCGCCACCGAAACCACCGCGCTGGTGGTGGACATTGGCGGCGGCACCTCGGACTTCACCGTCATCCGCCTGAACCCGGCGCGCAGCCATGTGGCCGACCGCAGTGGCGACATTTTGGCCACCACCGGCGTGCACATAGGCGGCACCGACTTTGACCGCCTGCTGGACCTGGCCAGCGTGATGCCGCTCTTGGGCTACAAACACCTAGGCACCGGAGGCCGCCCGGTGCCCAACAGCGTGTTTTTCGACCTGAGCACCTGGCACCTGATCCACCAGGCCTACACCCGCAAGGCCCTGCACTTTGCCAAGGAGCTGTGGACCGACTTCACCGACCAGACCCTGCACGCCCGGCTGATGGAGGTGCTGGACGGGGAACACGGCCACCGCATTCTGGCGGGGGTCGAGTCGGCCAAGATCGCCTGCTCGGTGTCCCATGACGAGGCGGTTATCGACCTGGGGTTTTTAGACAGCCCCACCGCGTCCCCCTTTCCCGCGCCCACCATCTCGGCCGAGGGCATGGCCCAGGCCCTGCAGCAGGCCCTGGGCCAAGTGGTGCAATGTGCCTGCGACTGTGTGCAGGCCTCGGGGCTGCCGACGGTGGACGTGGTCTACCTCACCGGTGGCTCGTCCGCGCTGGCCCCGCTGATGGAAGCGCTGCAAGCCGCCATGCCCGACGCCAAGCTGGTGGCCGGCGACCGCTTCGGCGGCGTGGCTGCGGGCCTGGCGTATGCGGGAGCACTGCACCACGCTTGAATTGCTATGGTATTTGTAGCTGCTTGCGCACATTCTGTAAGGGATAGCGGCCCAATTCATCACCAACATGCCCACAGAATCCCCCTCTACCCCCACCCCGTTTGACACCCTCGGCGGCGAGGACGCCATCACCCGCCTGGTGGAGCGCTTTTACGATTTGATGGACATCGAACCGGGCTACGCCGCCCTGCGCGCCACCCACGGCAGCACGCTGGACGATGCGCGGCAAAAGTTGACCTGGTTTTTGTGCGGCTGGCTGGGCGGGCCGCAGCATTACATCGAACGTTTTGGCCACCCCCGGCTGCGAGCGCGGCATATGCCGTTTGCCATTGGCGTGGTGGAGCGCGACCAGTGGCTGGCCTGCATGGACCAGGCCATGACCGAAGTGCAGTTGCCGCCGGCCTTGCGCCAGCAGTTGAACGCCGCGTTCTTCCAAACCGCCGACTGGATGCGCAACCAGGCCAGCGACACCCCGGTCGGATGATGCGCCGAGGCGCTGCCGCCCTGCTGCTGGCCGCTGTCGCCGTGCCTTTGGCCTGGAGTGTGGGGGGCGCGCTGATGGCGGGCTGGAATGCCGCCGCCTGGCAGGCCCTGGCGACCGACCCGCAAACCCTGCAGGCTCTGGCCATGGGCCTGTGGACCGGTCTGGCCTCGACGGCATTGGCGGTGGCGGCTTCGGCGTGGCTGTTGTCGCACAGCTTCACGCAGCCCGTGTGGCGGCGCCTGGTGTGCTGGCTCTCGCCCCTGCTGGCGGTGCCACATGCGGCCTTCGCCATTGGGCTGGTGGCGCTGCTGTCGCCCAGCGGCTGGGTGCTGCGGGCGCTTTCGCCCTGGGCCACCGGCTTCGATGCCCCGCCGCCCTGGCCCACCACCCAGGACCCCTGGGGCTTGGGGCTCATCGCGGCGCTGGCGCTCAAGGAGATTCCGTTTTTGCTGTGGGTGGCGCTGGCCCATCTGCAGCGCCCCGACGTGGCGCGGCGCTTGCACCAGGAGTTGCGCCTGGCCCACAGCATGGGCTACGGCGCGCAGGCGGCCTGGTGGCGCGTGGCCTGGCCGCAGCTGTGGCCCCGCCTGGGCGCCCCCATGCTGGCGGTGCTGGCCTACAGCCTGACGGTGGTGGACATGGCGCTGGTGATCGGCCCCACCACGCCGCCCACGCTGGCGGTGCTGACCTGGCAGTGGCTGCAAGACGCCGACCCCGCCACCAACGCCCAAGGTGCGGCGGCGGCCTGGGCTTTGGCGACGGTGTTGGGGCTGTGCACCGCACTGGCCTGGAAGCTCTCCCAAGCCCCCTGGTGGCGGCACCGCTGGACGCGCGGAGTGGCCCCACAGAACCATTCAGCGCAGGGGCGCTTGCCCTCGGCCTGGCAGGGCCCCACCGGCCTGCATGTGCTGGCGGGGCTTTACACCGCCGTGCTGCTGGCCTTGTTGGTGGGCAGCGTGTGGGGCCACTGGCCTTTTCCGGTCCTCTGGCCGCAGAGCCTGAGCTGGGCCGCCTGGCACTCGGTGCTGGCCAGCAGCCACACGCTGTGGACCACCGTCTGGCTGGCCCTGGCCAGCAGTTTCGCCGCCTTGGTCTGGACGCTGGCCTGGCTGGAGTGGGCGCCCCTGCGCTGGCAGGCCCGCGCGCGCCAGCTGCTGTACCTGCCCCTGGTGCTGCCGGGCGTGTTGTGGGTGGTCGGGCTGCACCGCCTGTCACTCGCCTGGGGCTTGGATACGCAGGGGGCGGGGCTGTGGCTGGCGCACACCCTGGCCAGCCTGCCCTATGTGCTGTTGGCGCTCTCAGGTCCCTATGCGGGCTTTGATGGGCGCTTGCGCCAGATTGCAGCCACCCTGGGCCACGGGCACTGGGTGTTTCTGTTGCGCATCAAGTGGCCGCTGCTGCGTGCGGCATTGGCCTCCAGCTTTGCCATTGGGTTTGCCGTGAGTGTGGCGCAGTACCTGCCCACGCTGTACGTGGGCGCGGGGCGTTTTGCCACGGTCACCACCGAGGCGGTCAATCTGGCGGCGGGCGGGCAGCGTTCCCTGACCGCGGCCTATGCGTGGCTGCAGTGGCTTCTGCCGGTGCTGGTGTTTGCGCTGGCGGCGCGGCTGGGGCGCCCACGCCAGTGGCATGGGGTCTCCCACCGTGGGCACAATAGGCCTTTGCCCTGAACGCACTGCGACCGTGTCTACTGCTTCCGAACCCCGCTTCTGGCATGAACTGCCCCACGCGCCCACGGTGGGCACGGTGCTGGGCCACCGGGACGCATTGCCCGATGGTCAGGCCACCTTGTCCACGGTAGAACCCGCGCCATCGACGCCAACTGCCCCGCCTTTTCGCGTCCTGCTGCTGCGCAGCGGGCCAGAGGTCAAGGCCTATGTCAACCGCTGCGCCCACTTTGGCGTGCCGCTGGCAGCCAAACAGGAGCAGCTTATTTTCCAGCCCCACGTCAGCATCACCTGCAATGTGCACTACGCCCGCTACCGCTGGAGGGATGGCGTGTGCGACTACGGTGAATGTGTGGGCGAGGCGCTGCTGGCCATTCCGGTCGTGGTCGATGCCCAAGGGCGGATTTGCATTGCCCCCGGCAACCCAGACGCCAGTGCCCCATGACACTGCACATCCAGGTAGATTCCCTGTCCACCCCCACCACGGTGCTGGTGCGCCAGCTGTGTCTGCAGGTGCCGGCGGGTGTTGTCCACACCCTCATGGGGCCCAGCGGCTGCGGCAAGTCCAGCGTGCTGGCGGCGGTGTGCGGCACCCTGTCCGATGATTTGGTATTTGACGGCAGCGTGCACTTGGGCGCAGAACGCCTGGACCACCTGCCCCCCCAGGCCCGCCGGATGGGCATCCTGTTCCAGGAAGACCTGCTGTTCGCCCACATGACGGTGCGTGAGAACCTGCTGTTTGCCGTGCCCCGCGGGCCCCAGGCCGTGCGGGATGCCCAGGTCGCACAGGCACTGGCCGATGTGGAGATGCCCGGCTATGCCCATGCCAATCCGACCACCCTGTCGGGCGGGCAGCGCTCGCGCATTGCCTTGGCCCGCGCCCTGCTGGCCCAGCCCCGGGCCCTGTTGCTGGACGAGCCCTTCTCCAAACTGGATGCCACCTTGCGCGCCCGCATGCGCGAACTGGTGTTTGGGCTGGTGCGCCAGCGGCACATTCCTGCACTGCTGGTTACCCACGACGCGGCCGATGTGGCGGACACGGCGCAGACAACCCGCCTGACGGGGGTACCGTAGACCAGAAGGGGCGTTGGGGTGGTTTAGGGCGACGGAAGGCGCGACTGAGAGCGCGGCTTCAAGAGTGCGGCACGCTCTTCGCCCCCCAGCATATCCACCCGCAATTGCGCGATGGTTTGCGTGTGCAGCTGGGATACACGTGCCTCGCTGATGCCCATGGCACGTCCCACCTCGTGCATTTTGAGTTCCTCCGCATAGTAAAGCCGCAGGACCTCTTGTTTCTGCTCAGGCAGTGCACTGATGGACGTTTTCAGGACTTGGCGCAAGGCCGACCTTTGCAGCACGGCAAGGGGGTCCTCTTCGCGGCTGGCGCACCGCTCCAGGTAAGCATCCGAATCCGAAGCACCGCCCAGGTCTTCCAGCGAAATCAGGGTGTAACCGTGGGCATCCTGAAGAATGCGCTGGTATTGCCCGATTTCAAGGTCTAAGGCCTGCGCCACCTCGTTTTCCTGCGGATGGCGGCCCAATTGGTGCCCCAGATGCTGAATGGCCGCTTCCACCCGGCGCATGACGGCGCGTATCTGCCGGGTGCCGGGGTCCACGGCGCGCAGGCCATCGAGCATGGCGCCATGGGCACGCTGCGCAACATAGTTCTCAAAGTGCTGGCCGGTGGTTTCACGGGTCCAGCGCAAAATGGCATCGATCAGGCCCAGCAACCCGTCCTGGAACAGGTCGTTGTATTCCACACTCGCAGGCAGTCGTCTTGCAAGTTTGTATGCAATTTTTTCAATCAGCGGTGTTTTGTCTTCAATAAGCTGTTGAATTCGCGGGTCGTTGATGTCTTGCTTTTTGACCATGGTGCTAATGCTATTGCATTCGGCCCACTCGGCTGCCGTACTCGGTGCGAACTTCACGCATATGGGGACGCATTTGTCGCACTGCAAAGTGGGTTGACATTAGAATGAAGATCAGAAAATCGACCATGGCTTCGTGGTGTCCATTTAAAAACATCGAGGTGATTGCCGCCCACCAAAAGACTTGGAGATGAGCTACACCAACACCCAAACCACCGCAGAGATTGTGGCGTTAACCACAGCCCAAATTCAGGCTTTGGACGCCGCCGATGTGGCATCGCTCAACACCGCACAAATCGCCGTGCTCAGCACACGGCAAATGCGGGTGCTGAGCACGGCGGGGATCGTAGCACTCAGTACCAGCCAAGTTCAGGCCCTCACGACGCGCAACATCGCGGCCCTGCTGACCACGCAAATCGCCGTGCTCGACACCGCGCAGGTGACCGCGCTGACCGTGGACCAGGTTCCGGCCATTGCGGCGGCGGGCATCGGTGCCATGACGGCCACCCAGATCGCAGCCTTGGAAACTGAGGATATTGCGGTACTCAAGACCAAGCAGATCGCGGCGCTGAGCACCAATGCCGTAGGCGCCCTGAGCACCAGCCAGCTCACGGCGCTGACGACAGCGGGGGTGGCCGCACTCACCACCCGGCAAATCGCTGCGTTAACCACGGACCAGTTTTCGGTGTTCGACACCACCGATGTCGCGGCACTCACCAGCAAACAGGTGGCGGCTTTGAGCGCCGGTCAGGTGCTGACCCTGACCACGACCGAAATGGCGGCGTTAAGCACCCGCCAGGTCGCCGCCCTGAACACCGCAGCCACCGTCGCGTTGACGGTGGACCAGCTCACCGCCCTGAGCACCCGGGAGCTGGCAGCCTTCACCACCAAACAAATCGCGGTGCTCAGCACCGCGCAAATTGTCGGCCTTGAAACCTCGGATGTGGGGGCGCTCACCACCCGACAGGTCGCCGCGCTGGGCATTGCAGCCCTGGGCGCCCTGGGCGAGGAGCAAATCGAGGCACTGAGCACCGCCGCAGTGGCGGCGATGACGACACGGCAGATTGCCGCCTTGAGCATCGACCAATTTACCGCGCTTGATACCGCCGATATTGCCGCCCTGACGACCAAACAGACCGCAGCACTCACGACGGAGCAGGTGCAGACCCTGGAGTTGGCAGACCTTGCTGCGCTCAAGACCAGCCAACTGGCGGCTTTGGGTACCAGCGCCCTTGCAGCGCTCAGCGTTGACCAGCTGACCGCCATCACCACCAGCAGCATCGGTGCGCTGACCGCCAAACAAATGGCCGCACTCACCACCGACCAGGTGGGAAGCCTGGAGCCCGAAAAGGTGGCGGCGCTGCGCACCAGCCAGGTCGCCGCGCTGGGAACCACCGCCATTGCGGTGCTGAGCTATGACCAGGTGGATGCCCTCACCACCGCCGGGCTGGCGGCGCTGACCACCCGGCAAATTGCAACCCTGAGTATCGACCAACTGGCGGCGCTGGGCACCACCGAATTGGCCGCGCTGACGGCCAAGCAGATCGCCGTACTCAGCACCGGCCAGTTAAGTTCACTGGAACCCGAAAAAATAGCGGCGCTCACCACTGTTCAGGTGGCGGCTTTGGGGACCTCGGCACTGGTCGCTTTGAGCGCAGACCAATTTGTGGCCCTGACCACGACCGAAGTCGCCGCGCTCACGGCCAAACAGATTGCTGCGTTGACGCTGGACCAGATTGCGAGTCTTGAGACGGAGAAGGTGGCAGCCCTCAGGACCGACCAAATTGTGGCCTTGACCACCAGTGCCCTTGCATCCCTCAGCATCGACCAGGTCTCCGCCCTGACCAGCAGCAGCGTCGCTGCACTGTCCGCAAAACAAATAGGCGCCTTGAGCGTAGATCAATTCACGGGGCTGGCGCCCGCTGGCGTGGCGGCGTTAACGCCCCGGCAAATTTCCGGTCTGACCACCGACCAGGTGCTGACCTTGGAGTCCGACAAGATAGTGGCCCTCAGCACCAGCCAGGTCGCCGCACTCACCACGGCCGCCATCGCGGCGCTCAGTCTGGACCAATTCACGGCATTGACCACCGCGGCACTGGCCGCCTTGACCGCCAAGCAGGTGGCCGCGCTCACCTTGGACCAGGTGGCGAGCCTGGAGTCCGACAAAATAGCCGCCCTCACGACCAGCCAGGTGGCGGCCCTGGGCAGCAGCGCCATTGCCGCACTGAGTATTGAGCAGATCTCCGCTTTGGCAACCGATGACGTGGCAGCACTCACCGTGAAACAAATCGGCGCGCTGAGCGTCGATCAGTTCGCTGCCCTGAGTCCCGCGGATGTGCAGGCGCTGACAAGCACCCAGTTCGCGGTATTGAACACCGAGCACATCGGTGTGCTGACGGTGGACACCCTGGCCACCCTCAAAACAAGCCAGGTCGCAGCCCTCAATACCGCCGCCATTGCCCAGTTGTCCGTCGAACAGTTGACCGCCCTGACCTCCGCCGAAGTCGTGGCCTTGACCACCCGCCAGATGGCCGCGCTCACGTCTGAGCAGGTGGTGGCGCTGACGCCGGAGATGGTAGGCATCCTCAAAACAAGCCAAATTGCCGCGTTAAACACGAACTCCGTTGCCGCACTGGCGCTCGACCAGATCACGTCATTGACCACAGGGGAGGTGGCCGCCCTGACGGCCAAACAAATCGGCGCCCTGACTGCAGACCAAATCACGGCCTTTGACTCTGCGGATGTCGCGGCGCTGAAAACCCAGCAAGTGGCCTCGCTGACCACCGCGCAAATCGGAGCCCTGAGCGTGGACAATGCGGCCGCACTCAAACCCACCCAGGTGGCCGCACTGAGCACGGCCGCAGTGGCCGCACTCAGCGCCGACCAGATCGCCACCTTCTCGACGGCAGACCTGGCGGCGTTGACCACCCGACAAATGGCGGCATTGACCTCCGACCAAGTGCTTGGCTTGGCGGTGGAAACCATGGCCACCTTAAAACCGGCGCAGGTCGCCGCCCTGAGTACCGATGCGATCAGCATGCTCAGCGCCGACCAGATAGGCGCGCTGACCAGCGCCGACATCGCGGCACTGACCACTCGGCAAATTGTGGTTCTGACCACCGAGCAGTTTGCCGGCCTGAGCGCCGCAACGGTCACCGCCTTGACCACACGGCAGATGGCCGCCCTCACGACCGACCAGGTGGTGACCTTGGGGGTGGAGAACATTGCCGCACTGAAGCCCAAGCAGATCGCAGCCTTGGGCACCAATTCCATCGCTGCGCTGACCTCTTACCAAGTTGCTGCGCTGACCACTGCGGAGTTGACCGCGTTGACCACCCAACAGGTGATGTCACTCACCACAGACCAGGTGTCTGTAGTGGCTGCGGAAAATATCGCCGTGCTCAAACCCGCCCAGATCGCGGCCCTGAGCACGGACGCCATTGCGGTCCTGAGTTCAAGCCAGTTGGTCGCATTCACCTCCGCCGAGGTGAGGGCCCTGACAACCCATCAAGTCTCTGCGCTGACCACCAGCCAGATAGCAGCCCTCACGGCCACGGAAATAGCGGCGCTGACCACTTGGCAAATTGCCGCCTTGGCTACGCATCAAGTGGTGGCCCTGGAGACGGCGGATATTGCCGCGTTGAAAACCAACCAGGTGGCAGCCTTGGGCACCGATGCCATTGCCAGCCTGTCCAGCGACCAACTGTCTGCCTTGACCAGCAGTGGTGTGGCGGCGCTGACCACCCGGCAAATTGCCGCCTTGACCACAAACCAGGTGGTGGCCCTGGAGACCACCGACGTAGGGGTGCTCACGCCCAAACAAATCTCGGCCTTCAGCACCAGCGCCGTGGCCGTGCTCACCAGCGGCCAAATCGTTGCATTGAGCACGGCAGCGGTGGCCACGCTGACCACCCTGCAGGTGGCGGCACTGACCACGGGACAGGTGGTGGCCTTTGAGAATGCGGATGTGGCGGTGCTTAAACCCGCCCAGGTGGCGGCATTGAATACGGGCGCCTTATCGGTGTTGAGCACCGTTCAAATGGCCGGTTTGAATACCGCAGTGATTGTGTCTCTGACCTCAGCCCAAGTGGCGGCGCTGAGCACCGACCAGATGGCGGCCCTGACCAGCCGCCAAATGGGGGCCTTAACCACCCTGCAAATGGGCGCACTCACCACAGCGCAGGTGATTGCGCTGGAAACCGGAGACATTGCCGCCCTCAAGCCCAAACAAGTCGCGGCCCTGAGCACCGACGCCGTCGCGTCGCTCACCAGCGACCAAATCACCGCGCTCACCACCGCCGAGGTGGTGGCACTCACCACGGCACAAGCCGCCGCGTTGACCACAGCGCAGGTGGCGGCATTTGAAAATGCCGACGTTGCAGTGCTCAAGCCCGACCAAGTGGCCGCACTCAGTACAGGGGGACTGGCAGCGCTGGCCAGCGGTCAATTGGCCGCACTGAACACCGCCGTGGTGATGTCGCTGACCACGGCGCAGATGGCGGCGCTGAGCACCGATCAGCTTGTGGCGCTTACGACCCTGCAGTTTTCCGTATTGACCACTCGGCAAATGGCCGCCTTGACTTCGGACCAAGTCGCCGCGATGGAAACCACCGATATTGCTGCGCTCAAAGGCAGCCAGGTGGCGGTCTTGAGTACCCATGTGGTGGCCACACTCAGCAGCGTCCAATTCACGGCGCTGACGACCGCAGCCTTGGTAGCCTTGACGACCCGACAAATCGCGGCACTCACCACACAGCAAATACTGGCCATTGATACCAGTGATATTGCCGTGCTGAGGTCCCCGCAAGTCGCGGCCTTGGGCACCGATGTGATTGCAGTCCTTTCGTCGAACCAGATTGCCGCACTGAACACTTCCGATGTGGTGGCACTCACCACGCACCAGATGGCGGTGCTGAATACCGACCAAATCACCGCACTGGAAACCAGTGACGTAGCGGTCCTCAAACCGGCCCAGGTGGCGGCGCTCAATACCGACACTTTGGCTGCCCTGACCAGCAGCCAACTGGCCGTATTGAGCACCGCGGTGATTGCGTCGCTGACCACGGCCCAAGTGGGAAATTTGACCACCGCGCAAATCACCGCCCTCACCACCCGACAAATTGCCGCCTTGAATACCGCGCAAATAGCTGCCTTGAACTCCGGGCAGGTGGTGGGGCTAGAGACGGCGGATATCGCGACACTCAAACTGAGCCAAGTGGTGGCTTTGCGTACGGATGCCGTGGGCGCATTAAGCACAGACCAAATCGTTGCCCTGACCTCGGCGGCCGTGGCAAAACTGACCACTGGGCAAATGGCGGTTCTGAGCACAGAGCAAGCCATGGCGCTTGAAACCTCTGATATTGCGGCACTGAAATCCGCACAGATCGCCGCTTTACGCACCGATGCTTTGGCTGCATTGACCACCACGCAAGTCGCGGTGTTGAGCACTGCGGCCATTGCAGCAATGACCTCCACCCAGGTGTCCAACCTGACGACAGATCAGATTACGGCACTGACCACCCGCCAGGTAGGCGTGCTGACCAGCCGGCAAATGGCGGCACTGAGCACCACGCAAGTGGTCGCCATTGAAACCGCAGACATTGCCGCGCTCAAGTCCAAACAAGTCGCCGCATTGAGTACAGATGCTGTGGGCGCCATGAGCACCGACCAAATCACCGCGCTCAACACCTTGGATGTGGCCGCGCTGACCACCGCGCAGATGGCGGCATTGACCACGGCCCAGATCATTGCCCTGGAGACCAGCGATATCGCGGTACTCAAACCCCTCCAGGTAGCGGCGCTGGCCACGGGCACACTGGCGGCGCTGACCAGCAAGCAACTGGCGGTATTGAGTACGGCGGTCATTGCATCCCTATCGACCGCCCAGGTCGCCAATCTGACCACGCTGCAAATGGTGGCGCTGACCAGCAAACAGATCCCGGCATTGACCACCCGACAAATGGCGGCTTTGGGCACCGACCAAGTCATGGCATTGGAAACTGCGGATATCGCAGTGTTAAAAACCAACCAAGTCGCAGCCTTGAGTTCCCAGGCGATTGCGGCGCTGTTGACCAGCCAGATCAGTGCGCTCAGTTCCAAACAGGTCAATGCATTGACCACATTGCAGGTCAGCGTGCTCAGTTCGGACCAGGTCGTCGCGCTGGAAACGTCCGATATTGCTGCGTTCAAAACCAGCCAGGTGGCGGCATTGCGGACCGACGCCGTCGCGGCGCTGACCACCGCCCAGATTACGGCATTGACCCGAACGGAGGTGGCGGCTTTCACCGATACGCAGGTGGCGGCGCTGACCAGCACCCAGGTGGTGGCACTGGAGACCGTGGATCTCGCCGCACTCAAGACCAGCCAGTGGGTGGCACTGAGCACGGACGCCGTGGCGGCGTTGTTAACCAGCCAATTGGCCGTTGTGAGCACGAAGGCAGTAGAGGCTCTGCTGACCGCACAAATTGCAGCACTGACCACCAGCCAAACGGCGGCGCTGACCACCAAACAAGTCTTGGCTTTGACGACGGCACAAATAGCCGCCTTGACCACCGATCAGGTGATCGCACTGAGCTCGGCACAAGTCCGTGTGCTGACCACCGCAGACCTGGCAGCGCTGACAACGGAACAAGCCGCCGCCATGGAGACGCGCGATATCGCCATACTGAACACATCCCAGGTTCGGGCATTGACCACAGCGGCAGTGTCGGCCTTGACGACGGATCAAATACAGGCACTCACCACGGCGGATATAGCGATGCTCCACACGGAGCAGGTGTTGGCATTGACCACCGACCAGGTGGTGGCCTTGACCACCGCGCAAATACACGCCATCACGGCGGGAGGCATTGCCGCCCTCACCACGGATCAGGTGGCGGCGTTGGAAACGTCGGACATCGCGATTTTGACTTCGGTGCAGGCGGTCGCTTTGACGACCGCCCAGGTGGCAACCCTGCGCACAGACCAGGTCTTGGCGCTGGGTACAAGCAATGTGCAGTCCCTCAGCACGGACCAAATCACCGCACTCACCACAGATGCAATTTCCGTGTTGGCGACGACCCAGATCGCCGCCTTG
Source organism: Rhodoferax sp. (assembly GCF_030697375.1). Classification (GTDB taxonomy): domain Bacteria; phylum Pseudomonadota; class Gammaproteobacteria; order Burkholderiales; family Burkholderiaceae_C; genus Allorhodoferax. Next base: position 57,819 of record NZ_JAUYQD010000044.1, read on the forward strand.
GGCACGTTCCAGATAGAAGCTTTGACCTCGTCCCAAGTGGCCGTCCTGACCACCATCCAGATCCCGTATCTGAGAGTGAGTACACCCGTGATCCTGGATTTGAATGGTGATGGGGTGCAAACCCTGTCGATTACTTCAGGCGTCAGATTTGACATGTTTGCCAATGGCCTGGCCACGCCTACGGGATGGGTGAGCAGCGGAGACGGACTCCTGGTGATGGACAGAAACCAGGATGGCCGTATCAACGATGGCTCGGAGTTGTTTGGATCGGCCACCACGCTGGCCAATGGACGCCAAGCACTGGACGGATATGCCGCTTTGCGCGAGTTGGATGGCAACCAGGACGGCGTGATTGACCACGACGATGCGGCCTTTTCAGAGCTGCGTGTGTGGGTGGACAGCAACTCCAGCGGAACCACGGAAGAGGGGGAGCTCCATACCCTGGAGTCCTTGCAAATCACCAAGATTGCGGCCCAAGCCACCGTGGCCATCAGCGAGAACCATGACAACGTGGTCGGATTGACATCGACTTATGAAACTGCCGATGGAAACACCCATGCCGCAGCGGACGTATGGTTTTTGGCGGACACAAGCCAGTCCAGCAATACCCTTGCGTCTGACCCCCTACCCACCATCCCACCCGCTAGCGCTGCCAACTTGAGCTCCCGCGTGAGTAGCCTTGCACAAACCATTGGCGCCTTCAGCAGGGATGACGCCCTACGGCAAAGCACTGACACCAGCAGTACACCCACCGCAATGGCCACAGCCATGTCCACCTTGGCCTCTTCAGCAACGTTGGCCAGCATGGTGGACGCGATGCAGCGCTTTGACGCGGACGGGAAAGAGGTATCCCCCCTGGCCTCTCCGATTGCCGCACTGGGCGGCTCTAAAACCTTGCCAGGTCTGCCAGACACCGGCACTGGGGTGCTGGCCAGCCCTGCATAAACACGGCTGCTCAGGCCAGGGCGGCAACACCCGCCGGGGTTCCCAAGCCCTGTGCCAGCAAGGCCACGCAACGCTGCGCAATCTGGTCGATAAGCGCCTCCTCGTCACCGACCGCCCCGGGAATGCGCTTGCCAATGACCAGCAGCGCCAAACCATGCACCAGCGACCAGGCAGTGAGGGTGAGGTCCGCAGGATCGCCCGCGCGCATCTCGCCACAAGCCTGGCCGGCCACAATCAGGTCCGTCAGGGCCTGTGCCAAGGCCGCACCGGCCTGCACCAGCGCCGGGTGCGACTGCCAGTCGCTTATCGCGCCGCCAAACATGAGTTGCAACAAATGGGGTTGCCGCGCGCCGAAGCGCACATAGGCGCGGCCCGACGCCATCAATTGCGCCAGGGGTCCGGCAGTGCACGCCTCAATAGAGCTGCGGTTGAGTTGGGCCAGTTCATGGAAACCCGCCTCGGCCAAATCCGCCAGCAAGGCCTGTTTGTCGGCGTAATGGCGGTAAGCGGCTGCATGGCTCACTCCGGCGACCTGCGAAATCTCCCGCAGGCTCACCGCCTCGGCCCCCCGCTGGCGAATCAACTCGGACGCCGCCGTCTGCAAGGCCTTGCGTAAATCGCCATGGTGGTAGGGCCTTTTGCCCGTGGGGCTGATCGTGGCGGTCATTCGTCTTGGGCTTCTTAAGTTGACAGTGGTTACATTATCTTTTAGAATTTTATGTAACCACTGTCAACATAGGAACACTGTATGCACAAACGTCCTCTTCAAATCGCCACCGCTGTGTTGGGCGCCGTGCCGGTGCTGACTGGCGCCGTGGGCATGATGGGGCTGAACGACCCCCTCTATGCGTCCGCTGGCCTACCTGCACAGGCTTTGCTGGACAGCAACCTTCGCTTTCTCAGCGGCATTTGGCTGGGCTTGGGCTTGGCGGTTTTCTGGTTGATTCCACGCATCGAACAGCAAACCGTGCTGTACCGGGTGCTGTGGGGCATGATTTTTATAGGCGGTATCGGACGCCTACTGTCCATGGTGTATGCGGGTCTGCCCCCGCTGCCCTTTGTCGGCTTCACGGTACTGGAAATTGTCGGTGCCCCGATTTTTGTGATCTGGCAGGCCCGTGTAGCCCACTCCACCGTTCGTGCCGCTTGAATCCCGAAAGGAAAATTCCCGTGAAACTCTTTGAACTCCTGCAATGGCAACACCAAGGCTACCCACGCTACCACGGCAACCGCAGTAATCTGCTGCTGCACATCGTGGTCGTGCCTGTGTTTTGGGTGGGCAACATCGGCCTTGCCGTGGGCCTGGTCCAAGGCAGGCTGTGGCTAGGGCTGGCTGGCATCGCCGCCATGGCGCTGTCGCTGGGCCTGCAGGGCCACGGCCACCGCTTGGAGTTGCTTCCCGCAGAGCCCTTTGCCAGCCCCGGCCAGGCCGTGGCACGTTTGCTCTTCGAACAGTGGATTACATTTCCACGGTTTGTAATTTCCGGAGGGTGGTGGCGCGCACTACGGCAGGCCCGTACATGATCATGGCCAGCGCCAAGGCAATCAGCGGCAAAGCGGCAAACACCCAGCCCGTAAGGGTTTCATGGCCTATGCCGGTGCCCACCAGCAGCGCCACCGCCGGGTTGACAAAAGAATAGCTGCCCGCAACGGCCGCCGAGGTGTTCTTCAAGAGCCACAGGTAGGCATTGAGCGCAATCAAGGTGCCAAAACTGAGCAGGTACAACCAAGCCAGCCAGGAACTGGTGCTGACGTTTAGCAGGGCATCGTGCGGCTCCACTACCCAGGCCACGACCAGGCCCAGCACACCACCGGCCAACCACTCGGCCGCAGAGGCCATGGCGGGGCCGGGAAGGTCCAGACGACGCGACGCATATGAACCCACACTCCAGCACAAAGGCGCGGCGAACGCGGCCAAGGCACCCCACCAACTTACAGAAAAATCCCCCTCCAGCGCCAGCAATGCCGCACCGGCCACACCCAGGCCTAAACCGATCCAACTGGTCAACGGCACATGCTCGCCACCCCAGCGGGTCCACAGCGCCAACCACATGGGCATGGTGGTGACCACGGTGGCCATCAGGCCGGAACCAATGCCCAGTTTCTGGGCAAAGACCACCAAATTCATGGCCATAAACACCATCAAAGCACCCACCACCGCAGCGTTGCGCCATTGCAGCCGGGTGGGCATTTTTTCTCCACGCGACAAGGCCCACGCCATCATCAAGGCGCCTGCCAAGGCAAAGCGGCTGCCATTCATCCACAGGGGCGGCATGCTTTGCACCGCAATTCCAATGGCGAAATAAGTGGTTCCCCACACGATATACACCAGGAGCAAGGCCGTGAGCAGCTTCCAAAAAGCCGGGCGATGGAGAGATTGCTGTAAATTAGTAGGCATCTTGTAATCAAGTCCGTAAAATTTTCTGAGTTTCTTGCCAGAACCAATATATTACACACAAAACACCGCCATGCAAGCAAATTTACAGGTAGATCCAATTGATGGAAGAATTCTTTCGGCATTGGGCGAAGATGGCCGACGTTCTTACGCAGACGTCGGTGCTGAAGTGGGCCTCTCTACAGCCGCCGTGCATGAACGGGTCAAGAAAATGCTGGAGCGCGGGGTGATTCGGCGTTTTTCCATCAGCGTGGACCCGGAAGCCGTGGGCTTGCGCTTTACGGCGTTTGTAGCCATACGCAACGACGGGGGCGCACATTGCCGTGAGGTAGCGCCACGTTTGCGGGAGATTACCGCAGTGCAAGAACTCCACAGCGTGGCAGGCGAGTACGACTTTTTAGCCAAGATTCGCACCAGCCATGCCCGTGAACTGGAAGCCGTGCTGTACCAGATCAAAGCCATTCCCGGCGTCGCACGCACCACCAGCACCGTGGTGTTGAACACCGAGTTTGAGGATCAGCCCCTGCGGCCGATTTGAGTTAGAGCTTGCGTTCGACCCGGATGTAGGCGGTGAGTTGGATGCCGCCGGACCGCTCGAAGTCCTTGATTTTTCGGATCAAGCGCTCATCCAGAACGTGGTCCGTGGACAGCATCAAGAGGCCACTGGGGGTGATGAGATCGCGCGAAAGCACCATGCCTGGCTGCATATCCTTCGACACAACCACCATTTCACTGGTGCGCTCCTTCTCTGCATCTTCCCGCTCAGATCCGCCCATCAGCTCCACGAATGCGGCGACCACTTCGGGGTCATACCGTTTTCCGCTGCTGTGCACGATCAATATTCTGGCTTCTTCGGGGGTCAGGCGGCGTTGGGTTAGGGTGCCGATTTGCATGCTGTCGAAATCACTGGCCAATGCCAGAATTCTGGCACCCACCGGAATACTGCTGGCAGACAGTTTTTCAGGAAAACCGGCGCCGTCGTATCGCTCAAATTGACCGCAGATGATTTCGGCCGCCCCTTTCAAGTCCTGCAAGGGCATCAGCACCTGCTCCGCCTGCACAATGTGTTTGCGGTACAGATCCAACTGGGCAGGGGTCATCATGGCCACGGGGGTGCGCAGCAATTCGTCGGCAAAACCTACTTTTCCAATTTCGTGCAACAGGCCAGCGACAAACACTTCCTGGGCCACCTTTCCATCCAGCCCAAGTTTTTGAGCCAGTCTTCGGCAAAGGTCCGCGACACGGCGCGAATGCCCCGCCAAATTCCCGCCACGCATCTCAATGAGGGTGGAAAAAATCTTGATTGACGTAACGAAATTGGTTTTGAGCTTTTCGTTGGCAACACTGAGTTCCGCGGTCCGCGCCGCGACTTTGCTCTCCAAGCTGGCATTGAGTGTTTTTAACTCCTCATTCTGGCGAATGGCCAAGGTTTCCAGGCGCTTCTTTTCTTCCTCCAGGGCTTTGCGCTCCAAAGCCTGCTTCACGATCAAGACAATATCGTTGTCGTCCCAGGGTTTGGAGATGTAGCGGTAAATTTCACCCCGGTTGATGGCACCGATGATCGACGTAACCTCCGAATAACCGGTCAGCAGCAAGCGCACCGTTTCAGGCCAACGCTGGCGAACCTGCTGTAAAAATTCCGCGCCATCCATCTCGGGCATACGCATATCGGATATGACCAGGTCCACGGTTTCGTTCTCTAGCAGTTCCAACCCCGCCGCACCGCCCACGGCGGTACGCACCTGAAACCCCGCACTACGAAAAAGCCGACGCAGTGCGGACAAAATATTGGGTTCATCGTCCACGCAGAGGATAGTCGCCGGTGTCGGCTCTGCATCGGGCTGCACTGCGCTATCGGTGTTCAGGTTCATGCTGGGCTTTCAGGGGTGCCATCGACGTTGGCCGGTTGGGTGACCGGAATTTTGACCACAAAGGTGGTGCCCTGGCCCATTTCTGTTTGCACATCAATGGTGCCGTGGTGCTTTTGAATAATGCCGTACGACAGGGACAGGCCCAGCCCCGTGCCTTTGCCCACCGGCTTGGTGGTGTAAAACGGATCAAAGATCCGGGGCAGCACGTCTTTGGGAATGCCTGTTCCCGTGTCGGTCACGGAAAACCAGGCCTGATCATGGTCAATGCCGGTGCGGATGGTGATTTTTCCGCGCTCCGGCCCAATGGCATGGGCAGCGTTGACCACCAAATTCATCACCACCTGGTTGATTTGCGAGGAACGGCACTGCACATCGGGCAGCTCACCGTACTCTTTCACCACATCGGCCTTGTATTTGATCTCGTTGTTGACCACGTTCAATGTGGAGTCGATACCCAGGTTCAGGTTGCTGAACTGCCAGTCCTGGGTGGCGTCCACGTGCGAAAAATCCTTCAGGTCCTGCACGATTTTGCGCACCCGCACAATGCCCTCTTTGGACTCGCCCATCAAGGAGGGGATGTCTTCCTTGAGGAACTCCAGTTCCAGACTGTGCTTGAGCGCCTTCACGCCGGCTGCCGTCGGGGCATCGCTGTAGCAACTTTCCGCTTTTTCGTAGGCGGCAAGCATCTGGAACAAATCCTCCAGGTATTTTTCCAGCGTGCCATAGTTGGAAAAAATATAGCCAATGGGGTTGTTGATTTCGTGGGCCACCCCGGCCGCCAGTTGGCCAATGGAGGCCAGCTTCTCCGACTGGATCAGGTGCTCCTGGGCCGAGGACAGCTTGGCGTTGAGGGCGTTCAGTTCGGCGTTGCGTTCTAGCAGGGCTTGCTCCGCCAGCTCCCGGCGGGTCACGTCTTCGCGCAGCGTTTGGTTCACCTCGGCCAACTGGGCCGTGCGTTGCTCGACGATTTTTTCGAGGCTATTTTTCTGGTCTTCCACCAGACAAAGGTCTCGGTACGCACGTAATTTGCTGTACAGCAGGGTACGCAATTTCTGCACAGTGAGCTCGGTTTTGTCCTTGTAATCGTCGATCTCGTAGTTGCGAATGACCTCGTCCTCGGGCGCTTGGCCCGACTGGCCCGTGCGCAGCACCAGACGGGTGAAGTGGTTATTCAAGGTGTTGCGGACATAGTGGACCAACTCCAGCCCCGCATGCTCCGACTCCATGATCACGTCCACAATGGCCAAGGCAATGTCATGGCGCGATTGGAAGACCGCACGACCTTGCGCGCCAGAATGGGCACTGATGAGCTCCAAGCTCCGCTGCTCGAACTCAAACCCCCTGAGCGCCAGGCGCGTGACCGCGTGGACTTCCGTGTCGTCGTCCACCAACAGCACGCACCACGTTGCTTTCACCGGGGACTCGTCCAGGTCCGAGAGCACAAAGACGTCATCCATGGGCTGCATATTCATTCCCCCCCCAAATGCGGGCGCATGCCTTGTTGAGATGCGTGACCATATGCCCGGTAGTGATGGCAAAAGTAGGCACTGGACTGTCATCCATCCATTGGGTGTGGCTGATGTCAGACATATTGTTCTTGTTTAGGCGTCCAAAATAAGACTGGCTCGGGCGAATTGCACCTCCACCTTCGCGAACACCTGAAGCAAATCACTGTCCAGAATAGCCAACTGCTCCCAAATGCCCCGGGGAAGGAGAGGGACGGCATCATTTTGCTCCATGGAAAAATCCAGTGCATGCGCGATGGCATCTGCGGCGATGACAACCACCTGCATGGGGGTGGGGGCTTCCCCCAATGGCGCGTGGTGGGTGGCCAAAGCTTGTTGTATGACTTCCGGGAATTTCCAATGTCGGGTCAGTGCATGGCCCACCACGGCATGGTCCAGCCCCAGCACGGTGCGCTCCGCGGTCAACAGGCTGCAATCGTGCTGCGCACAGTAGGCCATGGCGGCTTCGTAATGGGTCGGAAATTGGGTTGCCAACACCAGTCTTCCAATGTCGTGCAGCAGGCCGGTGGTGTACGCATGTTCGGGGTTCAGCTGGAGGTAGGGCGCAAGCTCGCGAGCACACACCGCGGTGGCAATGGCCTGGCGCCAAAAGGGAACCACATCAAAAGCGGTTTGTTTGCTGTTTGCAAAAAACCCGGTCAGTGCGGCGGCAGTCACTACACCGCGCACGCTTCTAAAACCCAAGGTCGTGATGGCCTCTTCAATGGTGGTGATTTGGCGCTGCATGCCGTAAAAAGACGAGTTGGCCAGACGCAGGGTCTTCGCGGTAAGCGCCTGGTCTTGCGTGATCTTGAAGGCCAAATCACCGATATTGGCGTCGTCCTGGTCAATGCTGGCCAACAACGCGATCACCACTGTCTGCAACGACGGGAGTGCGTGGATTTTTTTCAGCACCTCATCCAGAACAAGGGGGGTCATGACTGTGTCTGCCTCCGGTAGCGGCGCACCAGATCCAACAAATACGCCCCCTCTGGTTGGGTTCGAATATGGCGAAACAACTGTTCCAGGCGCTCTGGGGAGTGCCGCAGCAACGCCAGATCGTGTGCCACACGGTCTGGCGACGCAGCGGTATGGCCCTGCTCAGGCTGAGCCCGGGGCGAGCGAGGGGGAATTTCGCTCATGACACTATTCCTGTGCGCGTCAGCATGATCAGCTTGCCCTTGGAGCGTGAGTTGTTTCCCATGGTATTCCATTGCAGCAGGTAACGTTCCTGTGCAATGGAAATGGCACTGAACCCGCCTTCCTCCGTTTGGGCCAGTACGGCGGCCACGGTGGGAAGCGCATAGGCCAAGTCGCCTCCCAGCACGGGGCCATATTGCGACAATAACTTTTCTGCAGCGGCGTTCACGAAAGCGATCACCTCTTCATCGTCGATACCGATAACCGGCATGGGAATGAACTGCAAAGCCTCACGGGCAATCAACAGGCTGACCTCCTCCCGCTCAATCTGTCGGCGGGTGCTGACAACGACCTCCCCCAGTTGCCGGTTGGCCGCCACCAATTCTTGGTTGGCCGTGCGAATTTTCAAGTCCAGCTGCAAGTTTTCTTCTTGCAGTTCGCGGTATTCAAAGGCTTTGCTGATTTGGTCCCGCAGTTGCACGTCATCCCACGGTTTGGTCAAAAATCGGTAGATCGCGCCTTCGTTGATGGCGTCGGTCACCGACTGCAGTTCGGTAAAGCCGGACAGCACAATACGGACGGTGTCGGGGTAACTTATTTTGGCCGCCCGCAAAAACTGGACGCCCGTCATGCCCGGCATGCGCTGGTCGGACATGATGACGTCCACCTTGTGTTGGGCGAGCACCTCCAGCCCCTCCGGGCCGCTGTTGGCGGTGATGATGGTGTAGCCATCGCGGCGGAACAGGCGCTTGAGTGCGGCCAATACATTGGGTTCATCGTCCACCAGCAGCAAGGTCCGCTGTGGCTTGCGAAAACGCAAGAGTTCCGTTGGCAACTGCCGGCCTTCGGCCAAAATCTCTTCGATGCTGAAGGCATCGATGGGTTTGGAAAAGAAATAGCCCTGGATCTCATCACACACGCTGGTGCGCATGATTTCGCACTGGGCCTGCGTTTCCACGCCCTCGGCAATCACTTTCAAGCCCAGGCCATGCGCCATGGAGACAATCACCTTGACGATCACATTGTCGCTTTGGCTGGTGGTGATGTCGCGTACAAAGGACTGGTCGATCTTGACTTTGTCAAACGGAAAGCGCTTGAGGTAGCTCAGGGACGAATACCCCGTGCCGAAGTCATCCAAGGCCAGCTTGATGCCCAGGTCCTTCAAACTTCGGAGCATGGTTTCACTGCGCACCACATCGTCCATCAAAGAACTTTCCGTCACCTCCAGATAGAGCAGGCTCGGATCAATCCGAAAGTCGGCCAGGGCCTGTTGGACCTGAACGATCAAATCGTCGTCATGGAACTGCATGGGAGAGACGTTCACGGCCACGTGGGGGACTTGCATGCCCTTGTCCAGCCAGGCACGAATGTCGCTGCAGGCTTGGCGCAGCACCCATTCCCCCAGCCCTTTGATCAGACCGGACTCTTCGGCCACGGGGATGAACTGAATGGGAGGAACCACACCCAGCTCGGGGTGGGTCCAACGCAGGAGTGCCTCCATGCCGCTGATGTGTCCGGTTTGCAAGTCCACCTGCGGCTGGTAGGCGACATGCAGTTGGCCCAGTGAAGCCGCATTGCGCAGGGCTTTGACCATCTGGTCGCGGGCCAGCACCTGCTGGTACATGGCTTCGCTGTAAAACTGAAAGGTATCGCGCCCCTGGGTCTGGGCACGGTGCATGGCGATCTCCACCGACTTGAGCAAGGTCTCAAAATCGCAGCCATTGTCCGGGTAGCTGGCAATGCCAATGGAGGCGGTCAGCGTCAGCTCATGCCCTTCCAGACTGAGGGGTTCGGCCAGTTTCCACAGCAGTTCAGTGGCCAAATGTGCCCCCCCCTCTCCCGAAGTTCCCGGCAGCACCAGCACAAACTCTTTTCCGCCCAAACGGGCCACCGTGTCTTGCTCGCGCACGGCATCGGAGATGCGGCGGGCCATTTCCACCAGCAAGCCATCTCCAATGTGGTGGCCCAGGCTGTCGTTCACGGAGCGCAGGTGGTCAATCCCGACCAACATCATGGTCATGGGTTCGTCCGCGCGCTGCGCCATGCTGATGCCTTGCTCGGTACGGTCCTTCAGCAGGGCCCGGTTGGGCAGGCCGGTCAGGGTGTCAAAGTGGGACAGGTGCTGAATGCGGCCTTCCGCCGCCTTGGCGTCGCTCAAATCGCTGAAGCTGCCAATGTAGTGGGTGACCTCTTTTTTCCCATTGCGCATGGCCGCGATGGTCAACCACTCCGGGTAAATCGTGCCGTCCTTGCGGCGGTTCCAGATTTCCCCCTCCCAATGGTCCTGGGCGCCAATGGATTCCCACATGGCAAGGAAGAAATCGCGGCTGTGCCGCCCCGAAGCCTGCAACCGGGGGTTTTTGCCCAGCACTTCGGCTTCGGTGTAACCGGTCATATCGGTAAACGCCTTGTTCACCATGATGATGTTGCATCGGGCATCGGTCACGGTGATGCCCTCGCGACTTTGCTGGAACACGGCCGCCGCCAGGCTCAGCTTGGCATCGGCCTCCTTTTGTGCCGTCAGGTCGGAGGTGGTGCCGCAGACCCGTACCGCCCGTCCCTGCGCGTCACGCACAATGTAGCCGCGCGTGAGCACATACACGTAATGGCCATCTTTGTGCCGCATCCGCAGCTCCATGCTGTAGCGGTTCTGGTCCCCCGCCAAAAAGCCGCTCATCTGCTGGCTGGCACGCTCCAGGTCATCGGGATGCATCAACTCCTGCCACTCCGCGCGATTGGACGCGATGCCCTGCGTTGTGTATCCCAAAATCTGGCACCAACTCAAGGAGCGCTCAATGGTGTCGTCAATGACGTTCCAGTCCCAGATACCGTCGTTGGAACTCATGAGCACCAGGTCCAGTGTTTCCTTGGACTTTTTAAGCTCCCTATCTGCGGCTTTTTGGCTGCTGAGGTCGCGCTGCGCTGCCAAGGATTCCTGCATTGCACCGTGCTCGCGCGTGCGCCAAATCGGCTTGGCACCCCACCATACCAGCAGCAAAGGCGCAACCACCAGAACCCCCAGAAAATCCCCCACCCACCAACGCAGCAGCAGACCCGGCGCAGCGCTCCAGGCAACCGATCCCAAGAGCCACAAGGCGCCTACGCCGACCAGGGCGGCGGCGGCGCTGCCCAGTGCACCACTCCACACCGCCAACTGCCGGTAGTCCCACAAACGCCCCAAGTGCGGGTCAAAATTGGCTTGCTTGCGCAGCAACCACGCGCCAAGCCATGGCCCCGCCACGCCGCCCAGGCTCAGGGCCACCGAACCCCATGACACACCCTGGGTCAGCGAGGTCTCCACCAAGGCCCCCGCCAGCACCGCCCACCCCATGCGCAGCCCGCCCAAGACCATCAGTGCCAATGCCAGCCCCGCTGCCGGTCGCCACACATCCACCATGGGCTGCGGTCCGAGAAATAAATGGCCGCCCCAAGACACAAACGCATAAAGCAGCGCAGCGGCGAGCGATTTGGCAATCAGCATGGCTCTCCCTTCAGGATGGGGGTGTACATAGGCCTTATATCTTTGAAAACATCTTAGCTTCATCAAATACCGGTGCCAAGTCACCCAAAGAAACAATCACCTGGTCCAGGGTCCCGCCAAGGCGCTTGGCGACCGTGGGCGGCAACTCCTCCACACATGGATTGCCACCAAAACCAAACTTCAGCTTTTTGCTGATCTGGTTGGCGGCAAAAACACAGGCCATCATCGGCGTGTCGTTGATTTCCGGGCTGTGCTGGTGGCGGATGACTTCCACCAAGTCAGCGGAAAACCGCCAGCGCTCCACCAGCATGGCGCCCACAAAGGCATGGTCCGCACCAATAATCTCGCGCAAAGCCAAGTGCAGCGGGGTTTCATTCCATTGGCTGGTTTCCAGTGCCAGGCGAAACTCCTTGGGCATGGACTGGGCCAGCACCACCTTACCAAAATCGTGCAGCAGGCCAACGATAAAACACTCCAGCGGGTCGGCACCTCCCACCCGCGAGGCCAACTGTTTGGCGATGCTGGCCGTGGTCAGGGAGTGGATCAGGTACTGCGGGCCGTCGAATCCTGCCGCGTTGTCCGTGGGCAAGATGCCAATGGCCGCAATGCTCAGCGCCAGATTTTTAATGGTGTTGAAGCCCAGGTACACCACGGCGTGGTTGATGGAGGTGACTTGCTTGGCCAGGCTGTAGTAGGCTGAGTTGACCACGCGCAGCACTTTCACCGTCACGACCGGGTCTTTGTCAATCACCTGCACCAGATCTTTGGGCGAGCAGCTGACATCCCGGGTCAGTTCCAGTATTTTTTGGACACTTTTGGGAAAGGCGGGCATACCATCCACCGCCGCCGCCAGTTTTTGCGAAAGTTCAGGGGTCATAGACTCAAGGGGCCGGTTGCCGTACCGGCAGCGTCACACGAAAACAAGCGCCCTTGCCTGGCTCGCTGGACACCGTGATTTGCCCATGGTGTTTTTGCACCATGCCATACGACAGGGACAAGCCCAGCCCGGTCCCTTTGCCAATGGGTTTGGTGGTGAAGAAGGGGTCAAAAATCTTGCCCATATTTTCTGGTGGGATGCCGCAACCGTCGTCCGCCACCTCGACCCAAACGCACTCGTTGTTGCTCATGCCGCTGCGAACAAAAATGGTGCCGCGCCGCGCATCACCCATTGCATGGGCCGCATTGACCAGCAAGTTCATGAACACCTGGTTGAGCTGCGACTGGATGCACTCCACCTCGGGAATGGGGCCGTATTGCGTGACGACATCGGCTTTGTAGCGGATTTCGTTGGCCGCAATGTTCAGGGTGGAGTCAATGCCCTGGTGGAGATTGGCGAAGGAAAATTTGCCGTCGTCGGCGTGGGAGAAGTCCTTCAAATCCTGGACGATTTTCTTCACCCGGCCAATGCCCTCCTTGGTTTCGGCCAATATATCCTGGATATCCGTCTTCAGGTACTCCACATCCAGCCGTTTGCGGCTGGCCGCCACGGTGCCGCGCGCCTCTGGGGAAAGTTCGGCCTCGGCCTGTTCGTAGATGCCCACCATCTCCAGCAGGTCATTGGCATACTTCTCCAGGGTGGACAGGTTCGATTTAACGTAGCCGATGGGGTTGTTGATTTCGTGCGCCACACCCGCCGCCAGTTGCCCGATGGACGCCATTTTCTCGGACTGCAGCAGCTGGTTGTGGGCTTGCTCCAGCCTGGCAATCAGGACCGCCTGCTCGTCTTTCTCGCGGGACAGGGACGCATTGCGCTGGTTGAGCTCCTCGGACATGATGTCCAGCGAGCGCTCCACCATCGCCTTGTCACTGTCGGCCTTGAGGTAGGCCTCATCGACCGCTGCCACAAATACACGCCAATTTTCCGGAACCTGCTCGATGGAACCGAAGTTGCGCCGAATTTGCCGCTCAAGGAGACGATGCATGTATGACTCAAAAAAACTGTAGCCCAATGGGAAGGGAAAGTCGAGTCAAGATCATCCCATATTTCGTGCGCATTGCAATGCCTTGCCCAGGCAACTCACAGCGCCGGCAACAGGCTAGCGCAGGCGGTGTCCAGACCAATGGACGTTGGCACCCAGAGGGGCTCTGGTTTTGAGGATGGGAGTGGCTTCGGCCCCCGTGGGCCAAAAAAAGGAAACGTCTTGTCCGTCGCAGACAGTGGACGGGTCAACCCGCTGCGCCGCTTTTTTGCGCTGGCGGCATTCCTTGGCAATGAGGGCCTTGGATTTTTTCCTGCGCGCCACGTCTTTGCCCGGGCCAAACTTGAAGATGCGCAGGCTCTCGCGCCCGGTGGCGTCTTTTTCCCAGGCGCCGATATGCACCACGCCTTCCTTGCGCAGGGCACGCATGTACTCGTGCACGGTATTGGCGCTCAAACCGCTCAGGCCCATCAGTTCCGGGACGCTGCAGGGCCCCTCCAACAAGGCGCTGATCACCTTGGCCATGCTGAGCGCACCCAGGCGGACTGGTTTTTTCAAATTGTCGGCGGCTTGCATGGCATAGGTCTTTGGGGGGCTGAAAACAAGGCATCGCTGGCCCCCTGGTGGGGGCGAACACCGATGCATCTCCCCTTCTTTTTCGACCAACGCGGCTTTTCCTTGAGTGCCAGGCGCAAATTTTTGCCTGAGATAGGATGCAAAACACGCCACCCCCACCCCGCCCCTCATTTTCCATGCTTGACCGCTTCGCCCTCGCCCTCCTGCGCGCACCCATGACAGCCACCGCCCAGGTACTGGTGCGGGCAGGCGTGGGCGCCAACACTGTCACCCTGGTGGCTTTTGCACTGGGCATGCTTGCTGCAATTTTGATAGCTGGCCACGCTTATCTGGCGGGTGCTACAGCCCTGATTGCCTCAAGAATCTGCGATGGGCTGGACGGTGCCGTGGCCCGGCAAACCCAGCCCACCGACGCCGGGGGCTTTCTGGACATTGCGCTGGACTTCCTGTTTTACGCCAGCATTCCGCTGGCCTTTGCCTTGGCCGACCCGGCGCGCAACGCGCTGGCCGGCGCCCTGCTGCTGGCCGCCTTCATTGGCACGGGCACCAGCTGTCTGGCCTTTGCCGCCCTGGCGGCCAAGCGGGGCCTGACCAACCTGGCCTACCCCGACAAGTCCTTCTATTTTTTGGGCGGACTGACCGAGGCGACAGAAACCATCGCCTTTTTTACCGCCATGTGCCTGTGGCCGCAGCACTTTGCGGCCCTGGCCACCGTGTTCGCCGGCCTGTGCGCCATCACCACCGCCACCCGTTTGTGGTGGGGTTGGAAGGCTTTTTCGTGAAACGCTCCCAAATATGGCTGGCCACCGGCTTTGCCGGCACGGTGCTGCTGTTTTTTGCGCTGGACCTGGGGCGTTTTTTGCGCCTGGACTACCTCCAGCGCAGCCAGGCCCAGTTGGCCCAGTGGTACGCCCAGTCGCCCTGGAGCCTGCGGGGGGCGTATTTTGCGGTGTATGTGGCGGTAGCCTCCCTGTCCCTGCCCGGAGCCGCCATCTTGACGCTGGCCGGCGGCGGGGTGTTTGGCCTGGGCTGGGGGCTGCTGCTGGTGTCGTTTGCCTCCAGCATAGGCGCGACCTTGTCCTTTTGGATGGCGCGTTTTGTCCTGCGCAGCAGCGTGCAGGCCCGCTTTGGCCCGCGCCTGGCCGACATCAACCGGGGTGTGGAGCGCGAAGGCGCGCTGTACCTGTTCAGCCTGCGGCTGGTGCCCCTGGTGCCGTTTTTTGTGATCAACCTGGCCATGGGCCTGACTGCCATGCGCACGCGCACCTTTTACGGGGTCAGCCAGCTGGGCATGCTGGCCGGCACGGTGGTGTATGTGAACGCGGGCACCCAGCTGGCCCACATCCACAGCCTGAAGGACGTGCTCAGCCCCGGGCTGCTGGGCTCTCTGGTGCTGCTGGGCATTTTTCCCCTGCTGGCGCGCAAGGTCCTGGACGCGGTCCAAAAGCGCCGGGTCTACGCCCGCTGGCGCGCCGTCAAACCCAAGACCTTTGACCGCAACCTGGTCGTCATAGGCGGGGGCGCGGGCGGGCTGGTGTCGGCCTACATCGCCGCCGTGGTCAAGGCCAAAGTCACGCTGGTGGAGGCGCACAAAATGGGCGGCGACTGCCTGAACTACGGCTGCGTGCCCAGCAAAGCGCTGATCCAAAGCGCCAAACTGGCGCACCAGATGCGGCTTGCGGAGCGCTATGGTTTCAATAGCTGCTCACACAATGAGGACGGGGGCCAGCGCCCTATTTCCTTCAAAAGAATAATGCAACGCGTGCAGGCGGTGGTAACCGCCATTGCGCCGCACGACAGCGTGGAGCGCTACACCGCCCTGGGCGTGGAGGTGCTGGCCGGCTACGCCACCATCGTCAACCCCTGGACCGTGGAGATCGCGCTCACGGGCGGCGGCACGCAGCGGCTCACCACCCGCAGCATCGTGATCGCCGCCGGTGCCCGGCCCCTGGTGCCGCCCCTGCCCGGGCTGGAGGAGGTGGGTTATGTGACCAGCGACACCCTGTGGGACCGCTTTGCCCAACTCGACGAGATCCCGAAGCGCCTGGTGGTGCTGGGCGGCGGCCCCATTGGCTGCGAGCTGGCGCAAAGTTTTGCCCGCCTGGGCGCGCAGGTGACGCAGGTGGAAATGGCGCCGCGCCTCCTGCTGCGCGAAGACGCGGAGGTCTCGGCCCTGGCCTGCGCCGCCTTGCAGGCCGACGGCGTGCGTGTGCTCACCAGCCACCAGGCGCTGCGCTGCGAGAAGTCCAGCGGCGCGCCAGGCGAGGTCAAGACCCTGGTCGTAGGCCACGCCGGCGCCGAGCTACGCATCGAATTCGACCAGTTGCTGTGCGCCGTGGGCCGTGCGGCCCGGCTCAGCGGCTACGGGCTGGAGGAGCTGGGCATCCCCACCGACAAGACGGTGCAGACCAATGAGTACCTGCAAACCATCTACCCCAACATCTATGCGGCGGGCGACGTGGCCGGGCCCTTCCAGTTCACCCACACGGCCGCGCACCAGGCCTGGTACGCGGCGGTGAACGCGCTGTTTGGCGACTTCAAGTCCTTCAAGGCGGACTACTCCGTCGTCCCCTGGGCCACCTTCATCGACCCCGAGGTGGCGCGCGTGGGCCTGAACGAACAGGAAGCGCGGGAACAAGGCGTGGCCTTTGAGGTGACGAAGTACCACATCGACGAGCTGGACCGCCAGATCTGCGACGCGGGAGCCGACCACCCCAGCCACGGCTTTGTGAAGGTGCTGACCGTGCCCGGCAAGGACCGCATTTTGGGCGTCACCATCGTCGGCACCCACGCCGCCGACCTGCTGGCCGAATACGTGCTGGCCATGCGCCATGGCCTGGGGCTGAACCAAATTCTGGGCACCATCCACACCTACCCCACCCTCTCGGAGGCCAACAAATACGCCGCCGGTGCATGGAAACGCGCCCACCAGCCCCTGGCCCTGCTGGAATGGGTACGCCGCTTCCACGACTGGCGCCGGGGCTGAGCCATGGCCCTCTTCCCACCCAGGCAGGCGCATGGAGAGCCCCCCAAAAACACCACTTTTGCTATGCTTTTGATAGCTGCTTGCGCACTATTAACGGGGGCTACAGCCCTATTTCTCTTAAGCTCCCCCTCGGTTTCCAGGGCGCAAGAGCGGCCCGCCACGGGGGAGATGCTGGCGCCATTTTCCAGCGCACCGCTGGGCGCGCCCCCGCCGCCCTGGCGTGCGGTGGGCCTGCCCGCCCGCCACCATGTGCCACTGACGTCCATGGACGTGGTGGCACTGGACGGGCCAGCGGTGTTGCGCCTGCGCACCGACCGGTCCTACGGCACCCTCAGCCATGCGCTGCCCGCAGCCACCCGCGCCGGCACCCTGCGCTGGCGCTGGCGGCTGGACCAGCCCCTGCCCGACGCCAACCTGCTGCGCAAGGACGGCGACGACGCACCGCTCAAGGTTTGCGCCCTGTTTGACCTGCCGCTGGACAAAATCCCCTTTGTCGAGCGCAGCCTGCTGCGCCTGGCCCGCGGCGTCAGCGGCGAATACCTGCCCGGGGCCACCCTGTGCTACGTGTGGGACCACAGCCTGCCCCTAGGCACCGCGCTGGCCAACGTCTACAGCCGTCGGCTGCGATGGCTGGTGCTGGATGCGGGCCCCGCCCAGCTGGGCCAATGGGTGGCCCACCGCCGGGACCTGCAGGCCGACTTCTTGCGCAGCTTTGGCGCGGAGAGCGACACCGTGCCACCGCTGCTGGCCATCGTGGTGGGGGCCGATGCCGACAACACCGGCGGCACCAGCCTGGGCTATGTGGGCGATCTGTCGCTCATGAAACAATAGGTGGCATGACCGCCCCCGACGCCTCCCCTTCCACCTATCCACCAGAGCCTGAACAGGCGATGGCAGGCCCCGGCTACCAGCCCCGCACCCTGGTGCTGCTGGGGGCGGGCCACGCCCATGTGCAGGTGCTGGCCACGCTGGCAGGCCATCCCCTCATTGGTGTGAACATTGTTCTGGTGGCGCCCTACCCGCGCCAGATGTACTCCGGCATGGTGCCGGGCTTGGTGGCGGGCCACTACACGCTGGACGACTGCGTCATCCCGCTGGAGCCCCTGGTGCGCCGGGCCGGTGTGCGCTGGCTGCAGCGCAGCGTGAAGGGACTGGACGCCCAGACCCAGACCGTGCAACTCGACGACGGCAGCACCCTGCAGTACGACTGGCTGTCGGTCAACACCGGGCCCACCCAAAACCGCGAGCTGCTGGACCGCAGCATGCCCGGCGCACGGGAACACGGCCTCTTTGTGCGCCCCATCGAAGCCTTTGGCGCCCTGTGGCCCAAGGTCAGCGCCCTGGGCGACGCGCGCCCCCTGCGCATGGCGGTCATCGGCGGCGGTGCGGGCGGCATCGAGCTGGCATTTGCGGTGCGCCACCGCCTGCCCAGCGCTGCCGTCACCTTGGTCTGCGGCAGCACACCGCCCGGCGCCAACTACCCCGCCCGGGTGCAAGAGCGCCTGCTCGCCGCGCTCAAGCAGCGCCGGATCACGGTGCTGCAAGACACGGCCATCGGCATCCGCGCGGGGGAAGTACGCCTGGCCTGTGGTGCCGGCCTGGCCTGCGACGTGCCCCTGATCGCCACCGGCGCACAGCCGCCCCTGTGGCTGGCCGCCAGCGGCCTGGCGCTGGACGCGCAGGGCTTTTTGGCGGTGGACGCCTGCCAGCGCTCCACCAGCCACCCCCAGGTGTTTGCGGCGGGTGATGTGTGCACCCGCACAGACCAGCCCCTGGCCCGCAGCGGCGTCTACGCGGTGCGCGCCGGCCCGGCCCTGGCCCACAACCTGGCGGCCGCCACCTCGGGCCAGCCGCTCCAGCCCCACCTGCCACCCAAGGCGACGCTCAACCTGCTGTCCTGCGGCGACCGCTACGCCATTGCCACCTGGGGCAGCTTCAGTGCACAGGGGCGCTGGGTCTGGTGGCTGAAAAACTGGATTGACCGGCGGTTTTTGGCACGCTACAAGCGGGGGATGTGAACCCTGGGGGGCTCAGGCCATCCACGCCCTCACACCACGCGCATTTTGGGACTGCTGTCTTGCGGCCCGGCCGCCTGCACCGTGCCGATCTCGGCCGCCGCGCCAAAACCATGGCGGGCGAAGATGGCCAGCACTGCCTCCACCGCCTCCGGTGCACAGCTCACCAGGAGGCCGCCGCTGGTTTGCGGGTCGCTCAGCAAGGCGCGGTCGGCGTCGGCAAATTCCGCGGGCAAGGCCACCTGCGCGCCATAGGCCGCCCAGTTGCGGCCCGACGCACCGGTGACCACGCCTTGGTCGGCGAAGGCCCGTACACCGTCGATGAGGGGCACCTTGGCCCAGTCAATTTCCACCGTGCAGTGCGCGCCACGGGCGATTTCCAGCCCATGGCCGGCCAGACCAAAACCTGTGATGTCGGTCAGGGCGTGCACGCCGTCCAGCGCGGCCAGGTCCGGGCCGGGGGTGTTGAGCTGGGTGGTCACCGCAATCATCTGCGCGTAGCCGGCTGCGTCCAGTTTTTCTTTTTTCAGTGCGGCCGACAAAATGCCCACGCCCAGCGGTTTGCCCAGAATCAGCCGATCCCCCACTTGCGCATCCGCATTGCGCTTCACGCGTTTGGGATGCACCAGGCCCAGCGCCACCAGGCCGTAAATCGGCTCCACCGAATCGATGGTGTGGCCGCCCGCAATGGGAATGCCCGCCGCCTTGCACACCGCCGCGCCACCGGCCAGGATCAGGCCAATGGTCTCGGTGGACAGCACGTTGATGGGCATGCCCACCAGCGCCAGCGCCATGATGGGCGTGCCGCCCATGGCGTACACGTCGGAGATGGCGTTGGTGGCGGCAATGCGGCCAAAGTCGAACGGGTCGTCCACGATGGGCATGAAAAAGTCGGTGGTGGCGATCAGCGCCTGTTCGGCGTTGAGCTGGTAGACCGCCGCATCGTCCGCGGTTTCAATGCCCACCAGCAGTTCGGGCGGCAGCGGCATGGCCGTGGTGGTCTTGAGAATTTCGGACAGCACGCCGGGCGCGATCTTGCAGCCGCAGCCACCGCCATGGGAGAGGGACGTCAAACGGGGTTGTGTGGGAGCGGTCATGTGCGGTTCTTCCAAGGTTAAGACCGGCCAAGTATCCCAAATTCAGTTGAAGCGGCTGTCGATGCCCTTGCTCTTCATCTTTTTTTCCAGCTCCTGGTCTTCCAGCTCGCGTTTGCGCTGCTGCTGTTTTTGCATCTCGGCATCGCGTTCGGCCTTGAGTTCTTCCGCCGTGGGCTCTTTGTCAAAGGTCAGGGCGGGGCCGGCAGCCGTCTCGGGCTCGCCGCGCTTGCTCTTGAGTTTCATGGCCAGGCGCAGCTCATTGGCGGAGTCGGCGTTGCGCAAGGCTTCTTCGTAGGCAATGTGGCCGTCGTTGTACAGCTCGAACAGGGCCCAGTCGAAGGTGCGCATGCCCAGCTCGCGGGATTTCTCCATGATGGCCTTGATGTCGCCAAACGCGCCCTTGAAAATGCGCTCGGCAATGGTCGGCGTGTTGAGCAAAATTTCGATGGCGGCCTTGCGGCCCTTGCCGTCTTCGGTGCGCACCAGGCGCTGCGACACGATGGAGCGCAGGTTGGCCGACAGGTCCATGAGCAACTGGTTGCGCCGGTCCTCGGGAAAGAAATTGATGATGCGGTCGATCGCCTGGTTGGCGCTGTTGGCGTGCAGGGTGCCCAGGCACAAATGGCCGGTTTCGGCAAAGGCAATGGCGTGCTCCATGGTCTCGGGGTCGCGAATTTCCCCAATCAAAATCACGTCCGGCGCCTGGCGCAGGGTGTTTTTCAGGGCATGGTGCCAGGAATGGGTGTCCACCCCCACCTCGCGGTGGCTGATCAGCGATTTTTTGGACACATGCACGTACTCCACCGGGTCTTCCACGGTGATGATGTGGCCCGCCGAGGTGCTGTTGCGGTAGTCGATCAACGCCGCCAGCGTGGTGGACTTGCCCGAGCCCGTACCGCCGACCACCAGCACCAGGCCGCGCTTGTTCATGATCACGTCTTTGAGCACCGGTGGCAGCTCCAGCTTCTCGAAGTTGGGAATTTCCGAGGCAATGGTGCGCACCACCATGGAGACGTTTTGCTGCTGCACATACACATTCACCCGAAAACGCGAAATGCCGGGGATGGAGATGGCAAAGTTGCACTCCATCTCCTTGGCAAACTCTTCGCGCTGGCGCTCGTTCATCAGCGCGTGGGCCAGCACGCGGGTCACGTCGCCGGTGAGCTTTTGGCCAGTGAGCGCCTGCATGCTGCCGTTGGCCTTCATGCTGGGCGGAAAGTCGTGGGCAATAAACAAATCAGACCCGCCCGCCTGGCTCATGGCGGCGAGGAGTTTGTGCATGTAGGCGCGGGCCTGGTCTTCGGTCAAGGTGCTCATGGGTCAGTAGGTAGGCAGCAGGGCGGCGGGGATGCCGCTTATTTCAATCCGTATTTTGCAAGGATAGCCTTCCAGGCGGGGTCCGTCGGCATCGCCGTGGCAAGGGCCGAGAGTTCCTGCAGCAAGGCCGTATTGCTGTTGGCGACAAACAGGAATCGGTCAAACTTCAGGTGCGGTGTGGCCGACACATGGAGTTTGCCGTCCAGGCCTTCGGACGCGCCATTCACCTTGAGCAGGTAGTTGTACATGGAGCCGGCCATCACGGTCACATCGGCCCGGTCGTTGGCGATGATTTTGAGCACCTGCAGCTCGGCGTTGACGTCCGCGCGTTTGATGTCCTTGCCAAAGCGTTCCTCCAGCCCGGCGTATTTGTTGCCCCGGATGCCCTGGAACGTCAAGCCTTTCAAGGAATCCGGCCCGCTGTACTCCACCTTCTTGCCCATGTTGGAAATCACCTGGTTGCCATCCTGCATGAAGGCTGGCGTCCAGGCATATTTCTTCTTGTCCGCATCACCAACGAAGGCGGGGTTCAGGAACAGCACCACCCCTTTGAAGTCCGGGTTGTTGATGACCTCCTGGTTCAGGCGCTCCCGGGGCATGGTTTGGAGCTCAAACACCTGCTTGCCTTTGAGCTTGGCATTGAGGTAGGCCACCAGATCGGCGGCCATTCCGCTCTTGGCATCCAGCACAAAGGGAACCGCCTGGTAGGTGTTGTAGGCCGGAAGCACCGCCTGCGCCATCGCGCTGGCGCCGGTGAGCGCCAGTCCCAGCGCGAGACATTTTCGAAGCCATGGTGTCATTGGAGGTCTCCTGGTCGATCATGTGCCGTCATTCTCCGGCCTGTGAGAGCGGTGCAAAAGAGCCGCCGCGAAGGAATGCTAGCCAAGTTGCCGCCTGTTGCCAAGTGCATGGAGTCCGACACCAAGCGCGTCTTGGAAAACCGTACTTGCGTATTGCCCAAAAAGCCAGCCTGCAAAGAACTACCATTGACCCATGCCCACACGCCCACACCCTTTCCTGGACACTGGTGCCTGGGGCCGTGCGCTGCAGGCGCGGGCGGCCAGTGGGTGGTATCTGATGCACTTTGCCGCCATCGTGCTGGTCATGGCCTTGTCCCCTTCCACCTACAGCCGGGCCTACCGCGCCACCACCGCCAAGGACATTTACACCAGCACCTGGCAGGTGCTGCCCTGGTTTACGGTGGTGGCCTCTTTGTTCAGCCTGGTGCTGATCCGCATTGTGGTGGTGACCGCCTTGAGCTACGGCCTGTCGCAATACGCGCTGCAAATGGTGGTGCGCGTCTTGGTGCTGGAGCTGATTCCCTTGTCTGCCGCCTTGTTTGTGGCCCTGCGTTCGGGCCTGGTGTTCACTGGCCAGCCTCCCGCTGGCAGCCCGCCGTCCCCCACCGACCCGGCACAGCACCTGAGCATGGTGCAATTGCGCCAGACGGTGGTGCCGCATGTGGTGGCAGAAGCCTTCGCGGTCATCACGCTGGCGATGGTCAGCAGTGTGGTTGCGCTGGTGCTGGCCTATTTGACGGTGTACGGCTTCTCGCTGTGGGGCGTGCCCGGCTACACCCGCACGGTCGGCCATGTGTTTGATATCCCCGTCACCCTGGGTTTTGCGCTCAAAACACTGCTCTTCAGTCTGGCCGTGGCCATCGTGCCCACCGCCAGCCGTCTGGAAGCCGCCCGCCAAAGCCGCACAGCCGACGCGGTACAACCCGGCGCCGTGCGGCTGTTTTTGGTACTGTTGCTGGTCGAGGCCACCTCCCTGGTGGTCAAATACGTTTAACGGAAAATCCATGCCCGACAGCGCCAACACCCCAGCCCCTTCGCCCACGGAAATCGCCCGTGTCGAACGCCGGGCGGTGGCCTTGCTGGTCCTGGTCACGGCCTTGGTGCTGGGTTTTTTGCTCTACGTGATGGTTGCGCGCGGTGTGTTTGAGAGCACGCAGCAACTGGTGCTGGTGGCGGACGACTCCGAGGGCGTTATCGTCGGCATGGACTTGACCTTCTCGGGCTTCCCCATCGGGCGGGTTCGGCGCATTGAACTCAACCCGCAGGGCAAGGCCCGTATGGTGATTGACGTGCCGCGCAAAGATGCCCACTGGCTGCGCACCTCCAGCATTTTCACCATGGAGCGCGGCATGGTCGGCGAGACCCGGCTGCGCGCCTTCTCCGGCATATTGGAAGACCCGCCCCTGCCCGAAAACGCAGAGCGCCCCGTGCTGCGCGGCGACACCAACGCCGAGATTCCACGCATCGTGGCGTCGGCCCGCACCCTCTTGGAAAATCTAGAGGCCATGACCGCTTCCGAATCCAGCCTCAACACCAGCCTGGAAAACCTGCGCACGGTCACCGGCCGCCTGGGCGGGCGTTACGGCCTGCTGACGGCGGCCTTGGGCAGCGAAGAGCAAGCCCAAAAAATCATCACCACCCTGGACCACACCAATGCCCTGCTGAAAAAAACCGACCAGCGCGTGTTTGGTGCCAACGGCGTGGTGGACGAAACCCAGGCCGCCGTGGCCCAGCTCACCGCCATGCTGAAAGACGTGCGCGCCAGTTTGCTGAAGGTCGATGCCGTGCTGGTGGAGGCGCAGGCCGTAGGCGCCAATGCACGGGTGGCCAGCACCGACTTGGGCGCGCTGCGCGCCGAGGTGGAACTGAGCCTGCGCAAAGTCGGCCAACTGGTGGACGAGGTCAACCGCAAGTGGCCGTTTGCCCGCGACACCCAACTCCAACTGCCATGATCCTCCGTTTAACCCCATGGCTTGCGGCATTGCTGCTGGGCGCTTGCGCCAGTGCGCCTCCCCCGCCCGACTGGCAAGCCAACGCGTATTCGGCGCTCAAAAGCTATTCAAACGCCTATTTAAGTGGCAATAGCCGCCTGGCCAACGTCGAGCTGGACCGCGCCAAAGCGGCGGTCGCCAGCACCGGGCGCCCGGACTGGATGGCCCGTACCGAGCTGACGCGTTGCGCGATCCGTGTGGCCAGCCTGGAGTTTGACGATTGTGCGGGTTATGCGCCCCTGGCGCAGGACGCCCCGCCCAGTGAACAAACCTATGCCGCCTACCTGACGGGCCGCTGGACTGGCATCAACCCTGCCCTGCTGCCCGAACACCACCGCGCCCTAGTGACCGAAAGGGCTGGCGCGCCAGGCCAAGGCGGTTCGACGCCGACGTCTGGCGTGTTGGCTGCCATGAAAGATCCCTTGGCACGTCTGGTGGCCGCGGGCGCCCTGTTACAAACCGGGCATTTAAGCCCGCCGGATATTGCCGTCGCCGTGGACACCGCCTCGGCCCAGGGCTGGCGCCGCCCTTTGCTGGCTTGGCTAGGGGTGCAGCACCAGCGGGCCCGCGACGCGGGAGAGCATGCGGCGGCAGCGCGCATCCAGCGCCGGATTGACCTGGTCTTGCAATCAGGCAGCCACGTTCCGTGAAAATGGCGCAGGGCCTGGCTAGGCCTGTTGGCGTGGCAAACACACGCGAAAGCTGGAGCCAAGGCCCGGCGTGCTATTCACCTCGATGCGCCCGCCATGGTCGGCGACGATGCCAAAACACATCGACAAACCCATGCCAGTGCCCTTGCCAATCGGGCGGGTGGTAAAAAACGGCTCGAAAATGCGCGGCAAATGTTCGGCCGCAATGCCGCAGCCGGTGTCGCTCACCTCCACCCACAGCTCGGTGCTGTCGGTCTCTCCGCTGCGCACGGTGATGCAGCCGGGCTGTTCACCCATCGCCTGGGCCGCATTGGCCAGCAAGGCGAGGAAAACCTGGTTCAACTGCAAGGGCTTGCAACGCAAGGCGTCCAGCGCCGAGAATTGGCGTTTCAATTCGACCGTTTTGGGCAGGCCACCCTGCATCAGGTTGATGGCACTTTCCAGGCAGCTGTGGACATCGGCCTCGCTCCAGTCGGTATCCCCTTCACGCGAGAACTCGCGCAAATCGGCCACGATTTTGCGCACCCGCTCCAGGCCGTTGCGGCATTCTTCCAGCAGCACCGGGGCGTCTTCGCGCAAGTAGTCCAGGTCGGCATGCTGCTTTTGCAGCTGTAGTGCGGCCAGAGCGGGCGTGGCGCTGCAAGCCGCTTCTAGGGCGCTGTAGTGTTCGATGAGGGTGAGCAGCGTACCGAGGTAGTGGCCCAGGGTTTCGACGTTGGAGCGCACAAAGCTCAGCGGGTTGTTGATCTCGTGCGCGACGCCTGCCGCGAGCTGGCCAATGGACGCCAGACGCTCCGATTGCTGCAGCCGTTCTTCAATGCGCCGGGTCGCGCTGATGTCGGCGGCAATGCCGTAGTAGCCGATGAACGCGCCACTGTCGTCATAACGGGGGGCGCCGCTCACGCGAAACCAGACCATGCGCCCGTCGGGGCGGCGGCTCGGGTATTCGAAATTGCGGATCGGCTGGTGCGCGAACATCATCTGTATATGCGCCTCCCAGTCGATATGGCCGAGCCGCTCCTTGCCCAAACCGTCCCAGCGTGTGCGCCCCAGAGCGGCGGAACTGGGAAGACCGGTGATTTCCTCGAACTCGCGCGAAAAATAGGTAAAGCGGTGCTGCACATCCATCTCCCAGTACCAGTCGGAGGTGATCTCGGTGTAGTCGCGGTAGCGTTGTGCCGCCTCCTCCAGGGCCTTGAAAGCGCTGGCCTCGGTGAGCACGGCGCTGTAGTGCAGCGCATCGGCGTCGATTTGCACCGTGCCGACACGCAATTTGAACCAGCGCCAGCTGGCGTCACTGGCGCGCAGGCGGACCAGTTGGTGTGCGCCCTCCTGCGGCGGCGACACAAAGGCGGCGCGCTCGCTCGGATGAATCGCCGCGCCCAAGGCGCTGGCGGGCGCTGAGGTGTCACCCAAGACCGCCAGCAGGCCGCCCTCGACCTGCACAAACTCCAGCGCGCCCTGGCGGACACAGGCCGAAAAGGCAATCAGCGGCAATGCGCTCAACTCGAATGTCATACCTATGCAATCTCCCGGACAGGAATTAACCGTACAACAGGCGAAGTATTGCACTTGGGGCTGATTAAAGGAATAGACACACCCCCTTGAATGGGCTGTGTCGTTGCGCATCTGTTTACCCCTCCACCTTGAAAGTTCAGAAAATGCCCTTATCATTAGCACTCATAAGAGCTGAGTGCTAACAGGTTTTCACCTTTTCTGAACCCTCTCTTAAGGTTAGTAGACGCCAACTTCTAGAAGTGGCGCCTATTTGCAACTGTTTCCAACCCATCAAGGAGATCCTTTATGAAACTGCGTCCTTTGGCAGACCGCGTGATTGTTAAACGCGTCGAGAACGAAACCAAAACTGCCTCTGGCATCGTGATTCCTGACAGCGCTGCTGAAAAACCTGACCAAGGTGAAGTGCTGGCCGTGGGTCCTGGCAAGAAAAACGACAAGGGCGAATTGATCGCCATGAACGTCAAGGTCGGTGACCGCGTTCTGTTCGGCAAGTACAGCGGCCAGACCGTCAAGGTCTCTGGCGACGAACTCCTCGTGATGAAAGAGGATGATTTGTTCGCTGTGGTGGAAGCCTAAGTCACTATCAATTTAATAGCTAGCCACGCATATTCCTTGCGGGCTTGCGGTTTATTTCACTTCAATTTTAGGAGCCAAACATGGCAGCAAAAGACGTAGTATTTGGCGGCGAAGCCCGCGCACGCATGGTTGAAGGCGTGAACATTTTGGCCAACGCGGTCAAGGTGACTTTGGGCCCCAAGGGTCGCAATGTGGTGTTGGAGCGTTCTTTCGGCGCCCCTACCGTGACCAAAGACGGTGTGTCCGTCGCCAAAGAAATCGAACTCAAAGACAAGTTGCAAAACATGGGCGCGCAGATGGTCAAGGAAGTTGCTTCCAAGACTTCTGACATCGCTGGTGACGGCACCACGACTGCGACCGTGTTGGCACAAGCCATCGTGCGCGAAGGCATGAAATACGTGGCCGCTGGCATGAACCCCATGGACCTGAAGCGCGGTATCGACAAGGCAGTGACTGCTTTGGTCGCCGAGCTGAAGAAGGCTTCCAAAGCCACCACCACCTCCAAGGAAATCGCCCAAGTGGGTTCCATTTCCGCCAACTCTGACGAAGCCATCGGCAAGATCATTGCCGACGCGATGGACAAAGTGGGCAAAGAAGGCGTGATCACCGTGGAAGACGGCAAGTCGCTGGACAGCGAATTGGACGTGGTTGAAGGCATGCAGTTTGACCGCGGCTACCTGTCCCCCTACTTCATCAACAACCCAGAAAAGCAAGCCGCTTTGTTGGACAACCCCTTCGTGTTGTTGTACGACAAGAAGATCAGCAACATCCGTGACCTGCTGCCCACCCTGGAACAAGTCGCCAAGTCCGGCCGTCCTTTGTTGATCATTGCTGAAGATGTCGAAGGCGAAGCCCTGGCAACTTTGGTGGTCAACACCATCCGCGGCATCCTGAAGGTTGTGGCTGTCAAGGCCCCTGGCTTTGGTGACCGTCGCAAGGCCATGTTGGAAGACATCGCCATCCTGACCGGCGGCAAAGTGATCGCCGAAGAAGTTGGCATGTCCCTGGAAAAAGTGACTTTGGCTGACCTCGGTTCCGCCAAGCGCATCGAAGTGGGCAAAGAAAACACCATCATCATCGACGGTGCTGGTGCTGCTGCCGACATCGAAGCCCGCGTCAAACAAGTGCGCGTGCAAATCGAAGAAGCAACTTCCGACTACGACCGTGAAAAGCTGCAAGAGCGCGTGGCCAAGTTGGCTGGCGGTGTTGCCGTGATCAAGGTGGGCGCAGCCACCGAAGTCGAAATGAAAGAAAAGAAAGCCCGCGTTGAAGATGCACTGCACGCAACCCGCGCTGCCGTGGAAGAAGGCATTGTGGCTGGTGGCGGCGTCGCATTGTTGCGCGCCAAGCAAACCGCTGGCGTCATCAAGGGCGACAACGCTGACCAAGACCACGGCATTGCCTTGGTGTTGAAAGCCATTGAAGCGCCCCTGCGCGAGATCGTGTTCAACGGCGGCGGCGAAGCCTCTGTGGTGGTGAACGCTGTGTTGGGTGGCAAAGGCAACTACGGTTACAACGCTGCCAACGAAACCTACGGCGACATGATCGAAATGGGTATCCTGGACCCCACCAAAGTGACCCGCACCGCTCTGCAAAACGCAGCGTCTGTGGCATCTTTGATGTTGACCACCGAGTGCATGGTCGCTGAAGCCCCCAAGGCTGAGTCCGGCGGCATGGGCGGCGGAGACATGGGTGGTATGGGCGGAATGGGCGGCATGGGCGGCATGGGCATGTAATCTCTGCTCCTTGCCTGAGGGCGCAGGGCGGCGTTGCAATCGCTTGCCGTACCAGAGGTACTGTCAGCGCGCTTGCGCCTTGCCCTGCACCCTCATGCTGCGTCGAGATGCGTCACTGCTCTCGACAGAACAAAAAAACCCCGCACGGTGCGAGCCTTGCGGGGTTTTTTGTTGTGGACTTTTGCTATTGTTTAGATAGCTGCTTACGCAGTATCTACGGGGGCTACAGCCATATTCGTGCATATATTTCAGAAGGCGGAAGAAACCTGTGTGTCGGCCCCCACCTGCCCCATACAGGCCGCATTACGGCTGAATTACGAGGGTTTTCCCGAGTTTTCCAAAAACGTTTTCTGCTCACAATCGGCGCTTCATTGATTAATTTTAATTAATGAATTGTGAATAACACACATCCCCATTGGAGCGCTCACATGCAGTTTCCCCGTTCGAAAACGAGTCTGGCCATCGCAGCACTGCTGCTGTTCGGCCTGTCAGTCCCCTTCAGTCTGGCGGCCCCGGCACCGGGCGCGCCCGGAAGCCCCTCGGTCTGGTCGAACTCGGCCAAGTCCATGCTGGGCACCTCGGCAAGCGACACCTCCCGCGTGTATTTCACCGGCTACCGGGGCATTGTTTCCGAGGTGTTCTACCCCGTGGTGGACACCGTGAACACGGTGGACCTGCAGTTTTTGGTGGGCGATGCCGCCAAAACCTTTGTGGACGAGGAGAAGCTGCAAAATTACACCATCACCCGGCCGGACAGCAAGGCCCTGCTGTTCCAGGCGGTGACCACCAACACCGGCCACAACTGGAAAATCACCAAGCGCATCTTCACCGACCCAGGCCGCAACAGCCTGGTGCAAAGGGTGACGTTCACCGCGCTGAACGGCAAGCAGGTCAAGGACTTCAATCTGTACGTGCTGCACAACCCCGCCATGGACAACACCGGCGCGGGTGACAGCTCCAAAACGCTCACGTCTTCGGGCCGCACCATGATGGTGGCTTCGCAAAACAGCCGGGCCTCTGCGCTGGCCATCACACGCCCCTGGACGCTCAACGGCAGCACACCCATGGTGTCGCACGGCTTTGTGGGCAGCAGCGACGGTTACACCGACTTGCTGGGCGGCACCTCCGACAAGACCATGAACTGGACCTACGACACCGCCACCGCCGGCAACGTGGCCCAAATGGGTCTGGTCGATTTTGCCGGCAGCACCGCCACCAGCATCAGTTTTGACATGGCTTTGGGCTTTGGCGACACCGAAGCCAACGCCATGGCCAGCACCGTGGGCACGCTGGGCGCCAACCTCGACACCATGGAGGCGAGCTACAAGGCCGAGTGGAACACCTACGCCAATGCCCTGTCCACCCAAGGCGGGCTGGCCGATGCGCAGTACTACCTGGCCGCCATGTCCCTGAAGGCCATTCAGGACAAAACCAATGGCGCCATGGTGGCCGGCCTGGGCACGCCCTGGGGCGAGACCAATGGCGACGCCAACCCAGTGGGCTACCACCTGGTGTGGGCGCGCGATTTGTTCAAGTTTGCCAATGCACTGGTCACCGCCGGGGACACCACCACGGCCAACAAGACGGTGAACTACCTGTTCAACGTGCAAATGCAGACCACGAATTGCGGCACCGCCGAATACAACGCCGCGGGCTGCGCCCAGGGGTATTCCCGCGTGGGTCGTTTCCCGCAGAATTCCTGGGTTTCGGGTTTCCAGTACTGGCAAGGCACCCAAATGGACCAGACCGCCATGCCCATCATCCTGGCGGAGCGCCTGAACCGCAATGACCTGTGGCCCAAGATCAAGCTGGCCGCCGACTACCTGGCGGCCACCGGCCCCTACACCCAGCAGGAGCGTTGGGAAGAAAACAGCGGCTACTCACCCTCCACCATCGCTGCGGAAATTGGCGGCCTGGTGGCTGCGGCCAAAATCGCCCGCGCCAACAACGACCTGGCCAGCGCCAAAAGCTACCTGGCCAAGGCCGACCTGTGGCAGCAAAACATTGCGGCCTGGACCTTCACCACCACCGGGCAGCATGGCAACGGCAGGTACTACCTGCGCATCAACGACAACCAGAACCCCAACGACGGTGCGCAACTGGGGGTGAAAAACGGCGGCGGCAACCACGACGAGCGTTATATCGTGGACGGCGGCTTTCTGGAACTGGTGCGCCTGGGTGTCAAGGACCCCAACGACGGCGGCATTCTGGACACCCTGCCCGAATACGACAGCATCCTCAAGCAAACCATTGCAGGCAAAGGCGACGCCTGGTTCCGCTACAACTATGACGGTTATGGCGAGAAAAACGACGGCAGCAACTTCGACGGACTGGGGCGCGGGCGCCTGTGGCCCATCTTCACCGCCGAACGGGGCATGTACGAGATCGCCAAAGCGGGCAATGTGGGCAGCCAGGGCAGCGCGTATCTGAGCACCCTGCGGGCCTTGTCCACCCCCGAGGGCATGGTGCCCGAGCAGGTGTGGAACAACACGGCCAGCATCACCGGCTGGCAAACCACCACACCGGCGCCCTATGTGCCGGGCACCCCGTCCAAGTCCATCGCCCCGCTGTCCTGGGCCATGGGCGAATACATCAACCTGACGGCATCCATTGCCAACAACAAAATTGCCGACGTACCGCAGGTGGTGTGCGCGCGTTACTCCAACTGCGTGGTGGCGCCTGGCGCCAACCAGTCCAGCGTCAAGTTCAACGCTACGGCGACCACCTCACCAGGACAGTATGTGTACGTGGTGGGCAACACGGCGGAGTTGGGCAACTGGGACACCGGCCTGGCCGTGCCGGTGGACCCGCGCAACTACCCGGTGTGGTTCAACAGCCTGAACATGGCAGCGGGCGCTGCAGTGCAGTACAAGTATGTGCGCAAGAATTCGGACGGCAGCTTCAGCTGGGAAAACTACCCCGGCGGCGGCAACCGCACGCTGACCATGCCAGCCGCTGGCGGCAGCGTGGTCAAGAATGACACCGTAGCCTGGTAAGCGTCCACTTGAGACCCATGGCCTTCACCACGAAGGCCATTTTTTTGCCTGTTCAGCAGGGCAGGCCCCCGACAAAAGCGCCCAGTTGCGAGCGCAGCTGTGGCACAGATGCAAAGTGGATGCCAGCCCAGCCCAACGCCTGGGCGGCGGTGACATTGCTTTTCAGGTCGTCGATGAACACCGTGTGCGCAGGCTCCAGCACGTAGCGGGTTTGCAGCAGCTGGTAGATGGCGGGCTCGGGTTTGATGTGCTGCACGTCACCGGAAAAAATGCCGCCATCGAACCACTGCAAAAACGGGTGAAGACGCTCCAGCGTGCGTGCATAGGGCACGGGCATGTTGGACAGGTAGTACAAGCGCAAGGCCGAGTCACTCTGGCGGCGCAACGCATGCAGCTGTGTCAGCAGCGCCACGGACGCGTCCATGGGCAAGAGCTGCTCCCCAATGCCCTCCACCAATTCCGACAGCACGCCATGGTCCAGGCCCAGGCGCTGTGCGGTGCGCGCGATCACCTCCTCCATGGCCAGGGTGCCCCGGTCAAAGTTGTGCCAGTCAGCGTGGCCAAACACGGCATGGGCCAACTGCGCCGCCTGCTGGGGAGTTGAGGCCACTGCGGGAAAACTCCGGGCCAACAGTTCCGCCGGCCGCCAGGTGAACAACACAGCGCCGAAGTCAAAAACGATATTCATGGGATGGGGTGGTTTGCGTGGATGTGTTTGATGGCGCGGCGCAAGGATGCTGCCAGCTTGGCGGGTTGGGTGCGGGTGATACGCACCGTGGGTGTTGCGTGCCAGGCCGCGCAGCGCGCAATGGCACCGGCCATGTCGGCCACCATGGCCTCGTCCCACACGCAGTCCGGCTGGGCATACAGCGCCTTGACCTCGAACACACCGTCCGCCCGGTGGGCCTTGGCATCCAGCCGCCCCACCAAAGCGCCCCGGCACAACAGGGGCAGCACAAAATAGCCGTACACCCGTTTTTCCTCGGGCGTGTAGCACTCCAGCCGGTAGTCAAATCCAAACAGCACCGACGCACGCTCACGGTCCCACACCACGGGGTCGAAGGGGGACAACACGGCGCAATGGCTGGGCGCCAGTTGGCCCGCCAGGGCGTGCTCCAGCAAGGCGGCATGGCGGGAGTGCACATAGGCCGGGGCGTCCCAGCCCTGCACCGCCACGCGGTGGACCACGCCCGCCGCCACCAGAGGGTCGAGGTCGGCGTCTTTCAGCCGGGGCTTCATGCGAAAGTAGTCATGGACCCAGCGTGCCTGCGCAATGCCCAAAGCGGCGATGGATTTTTCGATGAACTGCGCGTGAACGTCCTCCGCCGAGAGGGCTGCACCCGGGGGCAGCTCGGCCAGCTGGGGCGCCACGCGTTCGCTCAGGTCGTACACCCGGTGAAAATTCTCACGCCGCGCCACCATCAGCTCGCCCGAGGCAAACAGGGCTTCCAGCCAGCGTTTTTCATCCTTCCAGCCCCACCAGGCGGCGCTCTGGCCCGCGGGGCGCTCAAAGTCGGACGACTTCACCGGTCCCTTGGCCCGGACATGCTGCAGCAATTGGTCCAACTGCGGGCGCGCTTCAGCGTGGCTGCGCCGGGCGCTGGCCAGACCCCAGTGCAGCCGCGCACCGGCGTTGTAGGCCCGGTGTAAAAGCAAATCTCCGGCGGGCGCAAAACAGGCCTCATGCGCCCAGGTTTCGAACACCTGCCCGCCGGACAACGCCTCCTCCAGCCAGTGCATGGGGTAGTGCCCCAGCCGCGAGAACAGCACCAGGTAGGGACTGCGCGCCACCACATGGATGGTGTCGATTTGCAGCAAGCCCATGCGTTCAATGGTCGCATGCAGGTCCTGGGGTTGTGCCGCCTTTTCAGGCGCATGCAGCAGGCCCTGCGCCGCCAAATGCAATGCGCATGCCTGCGGCAATGACAGGTGCACGGACGGTTGGGTCAATTGAAATGGCGCTCCGGGTGGGTTGGCAGCAGCGGGCCGGGGTATTGCGGCGGGCTCATACTGCCAAACGCGCAGAAATCGCCCGCCACAATACCCCAACCCACTGCCAAGTTACGTGCTGGTCCGCAAGCGCGCCAACAGCCCTGCTGTCGAACCGTCCAGCCCCGTGGTGTCACCACTGGCTAGACGCGGCTCAATATCCTTGGCCAGCACCTTGCCCAGCTCTAC
Source organism: Rhodoferax sp. (assembly GCF_030697375.1). Classification (GTDB taxonomy): domain Bacteria; phylum Pseudomonadota; class Gammaproteobacteria; order Burkholderiales; family Burkholderiaceae_C; genus Allorhodoferax. Next base: position 91,511 of record NZ_JAUYQD010000044.1, read on the forward strand.
GCCCCACTGGTCAAAGCTGTTGATGCCCCACAGCGAGCCGCTCACAAACACGCGGTGTTCCTGCAGGGCGATCAAGGCGCCCAGGGATGCCGGAGTCAGGTCGTCCAGCAGCAAAAAGGTGCTGGGCCGGTTGCCGGGAAAGTGCTTGTGCCCGCCTCCATCGGGATTTTTGCCCCCACGCACGCTCACTGCGTGTGGCGCACTGCCCCCCAAGGGGGCTGCGTCGCTTTGGGGCGGCCCGGCAGCGTCGCGCTTGCCCACCATCAGGGCCTGCGCCTGCGCCAGCACATTGGCCAACAGCATAGGGTGGTGGCCTGCCAGGGCGTGGCGCGGCGTTTTGACGGCCACAAACTCCACCGGCACCACATCCGTGCCCTGGTGCAGCATCTGGAAATAGGCATGCTGGCCGTTGGTGCCCGGCTCGCCCCACAGCACGGGGGAGGTGCCAAAGGGTAGCGCCTCGCCCGAGGCATCCACGCGCTTGCCGTTGCTCTCCATCTCCAGCTGCTGCAAATAGGCGGGCCAACGGCGCAGGGCGCTGTGGTAGGGCGCAATGCTGCGGCTGGTGAAACCGTGGAAGTTGCGGTACCAGACGTCCAGCAGCCCCAGGCGCACCGGCAGATTGCTCTCCAGCGGGGCGGTGCGGAAGTGTTCGTCCATGGCGTGGGCGCCGGCCAAAAACTCCCGGAACCCCTCCGCACCAATGGCAACCGCCAACGGCAGCCCAATGGCCGACCACAGGGAATAACGCCCGCCCACCCAGTCCCAAAACCCAAAGGTGGTGGTGATGCCAAAGACATTGGCCGCCGCCACATTGGTGGTCAGTGCGGCAAAGTGGCGCGCAATGTCCGTCCCACCTTGCGACTCAAACCAATGTTTGGCGGACGCCGCATTGGTCATGGTCTCGATGGTGGTGAAGGTCTTGCTGGCAATCAGAAACACCGTGCTCTCAGGCCGCAGCTGTGGCAGTTTGGCGGCCAGCTCGTGCCCGTCCACATTGCTCACAAAGTGCAGGCGTTTGCCCGTGGTGGCAAAAGCATCCAGCGCCAGCACCGCCATCTGCGGCCCCAGGTCGGAGCCGCCAATGCCGATGTTCACCACGTCGGTAATAGCGCTGTCCGCCCGCAGCGTCTCGGCATAGGCCAGCATGGCATCCAGGGTGGCGTGTACCTTGGCCTGTTCTATTGCTATGAATTCAGGAGCTTCTTGCGCACTGTTGACGGGGGCTAGAGCCGGATTTCGCAACAAAACATGCCACACCTCACGCTGTTCGGTGGCGTTGATCTTGGCTCCGGCAAACATGGCGTCGCGGTGCGCTTCCACCCCACTCTGGCGCGCAAGGTCCAGCAACAAAGTTTCCGTCGCGGCATCGATCCGGTTTTTGGACAGATCGGCAAACACATACGGCGCTTCCTGGCTGAACCGCGCAAAACGCGCCGGGTCTTGCGCAAAGGCCTCGCGGGTATCGAAGCGCTGGCCGGTGGCCTGGTAGGCGGTTTGCAATTGCGCCCAGGCGGGCGTGCTGTCACATCGGGTGCGGGTCATGGGGTGCCTCGCAGTGACTAAGCCGCCAACATCAGTTGTTCCAGCTTGACCGCGTCCACGCAGAACGCGCGTATGCCTTCGGCCAGCTTCTCGGTGGCCATGGCGTCTTCGTTCAGCGCCAGGCGGAATCCCGCTTCGTCGAAGCTCACATGCTCCACAGCGCTGTCTTTCGCCGTCGAAACGTCCAAGGCGCGTGCCAGCGGCGCGTCGGTGGCCGCCAATATGGCCAACAGGTCGGGGCTGATGGTCAGCAAATCGCAGCCCGCCAGGGCGGTGATCTGCCCCACGTTGCGGAAACTCGCGCCCATCACCTCGGTGGCAATGCCGAACTTCTTGTAGTAGTTGTAGATGTGTTTGACGGATTGCACACCGGGGTCGTTGGCCTCGGCCTTGTCCGCTTCCACCCACTGGGCACCTGCCGACTTTTTGTACCAGTCGTAAATGCGGCCGACAAAGGGCGAGATCAGTTGCACCTTGGCCTGTCCGCAGGCCACCGCCTGGCAGAAGGAAAACAGCAATGTCAGGTTGGTGTGGATGCCCTTGCGCTCCAGCTGTTCCGCCGCCTGGATGCCCTCCCAGGTGGCGGCCACCTTGATCAGCACACGGTCGATGTGCACACCCTGCGCCTGGTACAGCTCAATCAGCCGCTCACCCCGCGCCACGGTGGCACTGGTGTCAAAACTCAGGCGGGCGTCCACTTCGGTGGACACACGCCCCGGGATGATGCTCAAAATCTCGCAGCCGAAACGCACCAGCAGGCGGTCCATCACCTCGTCCAGCGCACGGCCCCGAAACTGCTGCACTGTGTCGTTCAACAAAGGTGCATAGTCGGGCTTTTGCACCGCCTTGAGAATCAGCGAGGGATTGGTCGTGGCATCGGTGGGCTGAAAAACACCAAGCTGTTTGAAGTCGCCGGTGTCAGCCACCACGGTGGTGAATTGTTTGAGTGCGTCGAGTTGGTTCATGGGAGCGCAAAGAGGAGTGCGTGAAAGAAGTCTTGAATTATGAGTGAAACAAAGTTACATTACAACGTCATTATTTATGTAACCGAAAATCATGAGCTTTGATCTTGTCTTGTTTGGCGGCACCGGTGATTTGGCATGGCGCAAGCTGATGCCCGCTTTGTTTCAGGCCTTTCGCCACGGCACCTTGCCTGAAGGCGGACGCATCATCGGCGTGGGCCGTGACGACCTGAGCGACGCGCAATACCGCAAGCTCATCCAGTCCCGTTTTGACAAAGTAGAGCTGGCCAAGCGCCCCAGCGCCGAAGAGTTTGCACGCTTCGCCGCCCTGCTCGAATTCGTTCGCGTGGACCTGTCCAAGCCCGAAGATTACGCCCAGCTGGCGACCAGCCTGCAAAACCGCAATGCCGACACCGTGGTAATGTACGTGGCCACCGCCCCAAGCCTGTTCACCACCGTGTGTGAGCAGTTGGCGGCCTCAGGATTGAACACCCCCAAAACCCGCGTGGTGTTGGAAAAACCCCTGGGCCACGACCTGGCCTCCAACCGCGCCATCAACCACACGGTGCGCCGGTTTTTCGAAGAAAACCAGGTGTTCCGCATCGACCACTACCTGGGCAAGCCCGCCGTGCAAAACCTGTTTGCCCTGCGGTTTGGCAACGCCCTGTTCGAGCCCCTGTGGCGCCGTGAACACATCGCCAACATCCAGATCACCATCGCCGAAGACCTGGGCGTGGAAAGCCGGGGCGCGTTTTACGAAACCACCGGCGCCCTGCGCGACATGGTGCAAAACCACGCCCTGCAACTGCTGTGCGCCATCGGCATGGAGCCCCCCATCAACTCCCACGCCGACGCCATCCGCGATGAAAAGCTCAAGGTGCTGCGTTCGCTCAAGCCCTGGACCCAGGAGTCGCTCGCGCAGGACGTGATCCGGGGGCAATACGCGAATGGCACCAGCGGCGGCACCAAGGTGCCGGGTTACCGGGAAGAAACCGGTGTGGACGCCCGAAGCAATACCGAGACCTTTGTGGCACTGCGCACCGAAATCTCCAACTGGCGCTGGGCCGGAGTGCCCTTCTACATCCGCACCGGCAAGCGCTTGGCAGGGCGCGACGCACGCATTGTGGTGAACTTCCGCCCCACGCCGCACGCCATTTTCAACTCCCACATCGGCATGGCCAACCGCCTGGTGATCAACCTGCAGCCCAAAGATGGCCTGGAATTGCACCTGCTGGCGCAAGGACAGGACAACCGGCAGTCGCGCCATGCCGCCGCACAGGCACTGGCCCCGGTGCAGCTCGATCTGGACTTCGACAAGCGTTTTGGCTCCGAGCGCGTAGGTGCCTACGAACGCCTTCTGCTGGACGTGATTGACGGCCGCTTGAACCTGTTTGTGCGCAGTGACGAACAAGAAGAGGCCTGGCGCTGGGTCGAGCCCATGCTGGAGTTCTGGGCCAACGACTCCCAAGGCCCAAGGCTGTACAGCTCCGGCACCTGGGGCCCCAGTGCGTCCAGTGCCATGATCGCCCGCGACGGATTTTGCTGGAGCGAAGAAAGCTGATGTGCCAGTGCCCGCGCCCCACGCTTGTCGCTTCGCGTACCGTACTGGCCCTTTGGGGGACAGTGCCTTGCTTGGGGCGGCCCGACGCGGCGGCTCTCTTACCTAGGAGTTCCTATGCTTGAACGTATCAAAGCCTCTTTGCCTTCGCTGGCCCCCGCCGAACAACGGGTGGGCAAGCTGTGCCTGGCCGATCCGCGCGTTTTTGCAAAATTGCCGGTGAGTGAATTGGCGGATCGGGCCCATGTGAGCAAGCCCACCGTGGTGCGGTTTTGCCGCAGCGTGGGCTACGACGGCCTGTCCGACTTCAAACTCAAGCTGGCGGGTACCGTCAACGAGGGCGTGCCCTTCATCCACCGCAGCGTGGATGCCGACGACAAGGTCAGCGATGTCACGGTCAAAGTCATCGACAACACGGTGGCGGCTTTCCTGAAATACCGCAACGATGCGTCCACCGTGGCCATCGAAAAAGCGGTCATTGCCCTGGTAGATGCTTACAAAGCAGGGCGTCAAATCCAGTTCTTTGGCGTGGGCAACTCCGGCATCGTGGCACAGGATGCCCAGCACAAGTTTTTCCGCCTGGGCATCAACACCACCGCCTACAGCGACGGCCACATGCAGGTCATGAGCGCCTCCATTCTGGGCGCTGGCGACTGCGTGGTGGTCATCAGCAACTCGGGGCGCACCCGTGATTTGATGGACGCCTGCGACATAGCACGCAAAAACGGCGCCACCACCATCGTCATCACCGCCAGCGGCTCCCCCTTAGCCAGCGCCGGCCACATTCACCTGTGCGCCGACCACCCGGAGGGTTTCGACAAATACAGCCCCATGGTCTCGCGCCTGCTGCACCTGATGATCGTGGACATTCTCGCCACCTGCGTGGCCCTGCGCATTGGCGGCGGCAAGCTGCAACCCTTGCTGCGGGAGATGAAGCACAATTTGCGGAACAAGCGGTACGCGTAGCGCGCAAGAGTGAGCGCCACTCTAGAATTGCGCTCTTATGCACTCGAACCCCGCCCTCCTTGCAGCCGACGGACCGCTGGTGGCTTCACTACGCGCTCAGTTTCCAAATGCCATAGCGGTGTACGCTTTCGGTAGCCAGATACAAGGCACCGCCGGGCCACAGAGCGATCTGGACCTTGCCGTGCTGGTGGCAGGTTATGCAGATCCGCTCGCACTGTGGGAGCTGGCCGACAAGCTGGCAGATATGGCTGGGTGCCCGGTGGATCTGCTGGACCTGCGGGCCGCCTCCACGGTCATGCAGTACCAAATCATCACGACCGGCCAGCGTCTGTGGTCTGCGGGCTTGCAGGCCGGACTTTTTGAGTGCTTTGTACTGAGCGAAAAAACCGCCCTGGACACCGCACGCGCCCCCTTGATGGCCGACATCCAGGCCAGCGGAACCATTTATGCCCGATGATGTCATCCTCAACAAGGCGGCCACCATAGAGCGCTGCGTGGCACGCGCCCGGGAAGAGTTTGAGCGCGATCCCCTGACCTTTGCCACGGATTTCACGCGACAAGACGCTGCCGTTTTGAACGTGCAGCGTGCGTGCGAGGCCGCGCTGGACATGGGACAGCACATTGTGCGCCGTGAACGACTGGGCGTACCGCAAAGTGCGCGTGATGTTTTCGAGTTGCTTGCCCAAGCGCAGTGGATCGACGCCCCACTGGCCAACAGCCTTAAGCGCATGGTGGCATTTCGCAATATTGCGGTACATGACTACCAAAGCCTGCTGCTGCCCATCCTTGTGAATGTGATCACTCAGCATTTGGACGAATTTCTGCAATTGACCAAGGCCGTATTGCAACGTGATGGGTAACTGCACAAGCCCCTTCATTCAAAGCCAAAAATGAAAAAGCCGCCAGATACTGGATCGGGCGGCTTTTAGAACGTTAACACCATGCCTTGACTACACAAGGCTTAGTTTCCAACGAAATTAAAATGAGTGAGAGAGCAAGATGCTGGTTTCGTTGGCATTGGCCGAGTAACCAAACTGATTCAGGTTGGCAACGGCAGAACCACCTGCGGCGACGGCAGCACCCCACGCCTCAAACTGCTCATACCCGCTACGGGTCCAGGTGGCGTATTTCACAGTCAAATTAGTGCGCTTGCTCAGGTCATACTTAGCGCCGACACTCAAGCTATTAGCGGTTCCATCAGCCAGTTGCATGGCGGTTTTAAACAGGGGAGCTGCTGCCCCACCTGGAAATGCAGTAGCAGCCGCATCGGAAACACCAGAAGTCGTGGCGCGCCCCAAAGTCATACCCAATGTCAAAGCGCCCATGGGAACAGACACACCCAGCAGCATATCGGTCACTTTAGGACCAACTGAGGCGGTTGTGTTGTTCACACCAAAGCCAACTTTTGCCACGCCGAAGTTGTAACCAACCTGGACGGCAAACACATTATCTTTGGTGAGTCCCTCAAGCGTGGCGATCGTTGTGGAATTGCGGTTGTCATAAGCGCGATATGCTCCAACCAAATCCAGAGGGCCTTTGCTGTAGACAACCACAAAATCGCTGGTCCGCTGGCCAACCGTCACTCCAGAGGCACCACTGGTGCCCTTGCCAAGCCCTAGGCCTTTGCTGGCTTCTGAGAGCTTGTATAAAAAAACGACAGGCCCAACAGGTGCTGCATAGCTGATGAAATCGCTGTCAGAACGCAGTTGAAACAGCTTGCCATCCATGTTGATCACGGGGGCGTCAGCGGAGGGAATGCCACTATGGATCGCCGAGTCCCTCGTCGCCCCCATTTGGACGCGACCGAAAGAATTATTGGTATAGGTCAATGTTGCATCACGGCCCGTTAAAGCGCCTGGCGTGGTGGAGTTGGATTCACCACTACGGTCCGCCCCAGCCAATGCCAATGTGGCCTCAATTTTCTGCCCACCGCCCAGGTCTTCGGTCGCAGCGAAGCCAATCTCGGAAGTGTCCGCTCCAAATCCGGAAGCATCTGCCCCCGAAGTAGCAACAGCAGCGAGACCCAAACCAGGGATGCTAATCGCATTGGTGCCTACAGAAGTAGTTTGCCCGTAGCCCATGGCCAAGGTGCCCGTGATAGTCACCTGGGCGAACGAAGCGCCAGATGCAGCCAACACGGCCAGCGCAATCAAAGTTTTTTTCATGTGTGTGTCCTGAATAGTCATCATTGTCGTCATCGTGTTTTAAGAACGATTTCGTCTCCTCAGCCACCCTTTCAGGAAGCTGACACTATTGGACCAAAAGTCACAAACATTACAAAGAACTTTCTATTATCAATATCAATATTAATGTTGTACGGCACTGAAATGTTGCACCCATCCCACACAGCTTTGGAATGCCCCCATTGAAAAAGCCCCACGGCATTTCTGCCGTGGGGCTTTGGTTTTAAATACGCAGCTAGCTTACGCTAGCCAGTATTTAGAACGAGTGGGACAACAAAATGTTGGTTTCGGTGTTAGCCGTAGACTGGCCAGTCATATCCCAACGAGCGTAGTTACCGATAACGCTGGTGCGTTTGCTCAGAGCGTAAGTAACTGCCAAAGCAGTACCATTATTGCTTCCATCAGCAGCAGTACTGAAACCTTCAGTTTTACGCTGACCCCACTGAGCGCCCACAGTCAAAGCACCAGCAGGAACAGACACGCCGATCAACGCATCTTTTCTAATTCCGCCAGCCGAGTAGTTAGCTTGGGAATAACCCAGACCCAACTTGGCTACGCTGAAGTCGTAGGAACCAGACGCACGTGTCACGTAGTCAGCAGTTGTGTTAGCGCTAGGATTGCTACGGTTGTCGTACGACAGGTACTGGCCGTTTGCAGTCAAAGGACCTGCTGCGTAAGTCACGCCAACGACATTCAGCCGTTGGAAGCTGCTACCAGCAGCACCAGTACCAAGGGCCATAGTGCCAGAAGCACCAGTTGCTTGGTCATTCTCTTGATGCACCAAGCTGACAGTCACAGGACCCACAGGCACTACATAAGCAACAGCGTCAGCCGTGCGGCGAGCGGAGAAAATTTTGCCACCAAAACCAACACCAGCCACGCCAGAAACGCCACCGGTCAGGTAGTCAGCAGAGCGGTTTGCGCTCAAGATGAATGCGCCAGCGCCAGTTGTCAAAGTCAATGAGGCATCACGGCCAGCCACGGCGCCAGTACCGGACTCACCGCTGCGGTCAGCACCAGCCAGCGCCATTTTGGCTGCCATTTTCCAGCCGCCGCCGAGGTCTTCGGTCGCTGCGAAGTCGATTTGAGAGGTATCAACACCGAAACCGCTTGCATCGACTGCAGCGGTAGTCGACAATTTGTAACCCATAGCCAAGTTACCAGTGATGGTCACTTGAGCAAAAGAAGCGCCGGAAGCAGCCAGAACGGCCAAAGCGATAAGTGTCTTTTTCATTTAAAAATACTCCAAGGTTAAACAAAGGGCTCCGGACCGATTGTGTCGGAACCCCGGGCCAACCTCCTAGTTCAGGAAGTTGTGTGTATTCCACCAGACGAACGGGGGTTTGGCAAAGAATTGCCCCCGAAATAAGGGTAAAGACCTAGTTTCCGTTGCAAGCTTGCAACAACTTGTAGTGACTACCCCTTGGCGGCATCCGGGCTAGACTTCCGCACTACCCCGCCGAAAGATACCCATGGACACCCTGCTCACCACCTTCGACACTGCGCTGCGCACCTTGTTTGCAAAACCCCACGCGTCGCAGGTCTGCCCGACCCTGCCTGAGCAGGCCACCGCGCTGACCGAGGAGGAAAAGCGCCGCTCTGCCGGGCTGATGCGGGTCAACCATGTGGGCGAGGTATGTGCCCAGGCCTTGTATACAGCGCAGGCTTTTTCCACCCAGAACCCTGCGCTTCGCGCACATTTCACGCGGGCCTGTGTGGAAGAGACCGACCATTTGGCATGGACCGCGCAGCGGTTGGAAGAACTGGGGTCGCGCCCTTCACTGCTCAATCCGCTGTGGTACGCGGGGGCGTTTGGATTGGGTCTGCTGGCGGGGCGGCTGGGCGACTCCGTGAGTCTGGGCTTTGTCGAGGAGACCGAAATTCAGGTCGGGGCCCATTTGCAAAGCCATCTAGACTCTCTGCCCGCAGGCGACCATACCTCACGCGCCATCGTGGCGCAGATGCGCGACGATGAACTGCGCCACGCCCAGGACGCCCAATCCGCCGGGGCCATGGAGTTGCCCACGCCCGTGAAAGAACTTATGCGCGCGGCCGCCAAAGTGATGACGACCGTGGCACAGCGCATTTAAGCCGCGCCGTTACGCGCCAAAGCTCTCGGTTTTCAGGCCTCGATCAACTCAAAACTGGTGGTGATTTCCGCCGTTTTGGCCAGCATGATGCTGGCCGAGCAGTATTTGTCGTGGCTCATGGCAATGGCGCGCTCCACCGCCGCGGCAGGAATGCCTTTGCCCGTCACGGTGAAATGCATGTTGATGCGGGTGAACACCTTGGGGTCGGTCTCGGCACGCTCGGCACTCAGTTTGACGGTGCAGCCCTGCACTGCGTGGCGGCCACGCTTCAAGATCAACACTACGTCGTAAGCGGTGCAGCCGCCGGTGCCGGCCAACACCATCTCCAGTGGGCGTGGCGCCAAGTTGAGACCTCCGTTTTCAGGCTTGTCGGCATCCGGTGCGCCATCCATCATCAGCGTGTGGCCGCTCCCGGTTTCTGCCACAAAACCCATGCCAGAGCGGGTGTTCAACCCTCCGGTCCAGCTGACTGTGCATTCCATATTTTAACCTTTCAAAGTGCCCCGCGCGGGGCAAAAAATATTCTACCTATAATGGACACAGGAGTTTAACCACCATGCCCACACAGAACCTATCCCCCGCCGATTACCTGAAGAAAATTCTCACCGCCCGTGTCTACGACGTAGCAGTAGAGACAGCGCTGGAGCCTGCTCGCGCCTTGAGCCGCCGTCTGCACAACACCGTGTTACTCAAGCGTGAAGACCAGCAGCCCGTGCGCAGCTTCAAGCTGCGCGGTGCGTACAACAAGATGGCGCACCTCAGCACCGAGCAACTGCAAAAAGGCGTCATTTGCGCCTCTGCGGGCAACCATGCCCAGGGCGTGGCTTTAAGCGCCAGCAAGCTCGGCACCCGCGCCGTGATTGTGATGCCCACTACCACGCCACAGGTGAAGGTAGACGCCGTGCGCGGCTTTGGCGGTGAGGTGGTGCTGTTTGGCGAAAGCTACTCCGATGCTTATGCCCATTCTCTGGAACTGCAAAAGCAGCAGGGACTGACCTTTGTGCACCCGTTTGACGACCCCGATGTGATCGCAGGCCAAGGCACCATCGCCATGGAAATGCTGCGCCAGGTGCAGACCCTGGGCGCAGACAAAGCCGCCAAGTCGGGGCAAAAATCGCGCGGAAAGAACGGCCCCGGCGTGGATGCGGTGTTTGTGGCCATTGGCGGCGGCGGGCTGGTGTCGGGCGTGGCCAACTACATCAAGGCGGTGGACCCGCGCATCAAGGTGATTGGTGTGCAAATGAACGACTCCGACGCAATGATCCAGTCCGTGTCTGCCCAAAAGCGCGTCACGCTGGCGGATGTGGGACTGTTTTCGGACGGCACCGCCGTGAAACTGGTGGGTGAAGAAACCTTCCGCGTGGCGCGGGGTCTGGTGGACGAGTTCATGACGGTGGACACCGACGCCGTGTGCGCCGCCATCAAGGATATTTTTGTGGACACCCGCTCCATCGTGGAGCCGGCCGGTGCGCTGGCCGTGGCCGCCATCAAGCAGTACGTGGCCCTGCACAAAACCAAGGGCGAGACCTACGCCGCCATTTTGTGCGGTGCCAACATGAATTTCGACCGCCTGCGCTTTGTCGCCGAGCGCGCCGAGGTGGGCGAGGAGCGCGAAGCCCTGTTTGCGGTGACGATTCCCGAAGAACGCGGCAGTTTCAAGCGTTTTTGCGAACTGATTGGCGAGCTGCCCGGTGGTCCGCGCAATGTGACCGAGTTCAACTACCGCATCAGCAATGCGGAAAAAGCCCATGTGTTTGTGGGCATCACCACGCAGGGAAAAGGGGAATCCGCCAAGATTGCGGCCAACTTCACCAAGCACCAATTCGCCACGCTGGACCTGACCCACGACGAACTGGCCAAGGAGCACATCCGCCATATGGTGGGCGGCCTGTCCACCCTGGCGCAGGACGAGCGGCTGCTGCGTTTTGTATTCCCCGAGCGCCCCGGCGCATTGATGAAATTTTTGAGCCTGATGCGCCCGGGCTGGAACATCAGCCTGTTCCACTACCGCAACCAAGGCGCGGACTATGGGCGCATTCTGGTGGGCTTGCAGGTGCCCAAGGCCGACAACAAAGCCTTTGCCAAGTTCCTGCAAACGCTGGACTACCCCTACGTGGAAGAGACCGAGAACCCGGTGTACCGCATGTTTTTGCAGCAGTAGAACTGCCGAAAAACCAATATATTTGCTATCTATTTAATAGCTGTCTACGCACTATTTACGGGGGCTGGAGGCCGTTTTTACCATTCAATAGAGACGGCAGCGGCATCTCCAGCACCAGTTCGGCGCCACCTGTTGCGGGCGGCTGCCCGGTGGCGTCCAAGTGCACTAGCACAGCGCGCCGGGGCTGCACCGATCGCAACACCCATTCATCCCCCACCCGGGAGCCCACCACATAAGGCTTGGGCGGCTTGCCGTCGACCGCAATGAGTGAAGCGCCGTGCTGGCTTTGCCCCGCGATCACACCGGTCAACACAAAGCGGCTGGACGCCAGCACCGGACTGGCCACAGAGACGCTGGCGGAGGCGGCGCCCCCCAAAGCGCGCACCACAGCGGCAGTGTCTGTCAGCACAGGGGGCTGCAGATCTACCGCTGGCAAGGCGGCACTTCCTGCGGGGGCCGACAGGTGCAGCGCCCAAAACACAGCGCTGCCAGCGACCAGCGCCGCCAGGACGAAGGTGGAAAGGCGTGGCAACCAGACAGTTGGGGGAGAGGCATGCATACGGCGCATTATCATGGAAGGTCGTACTATCTTGCACCCTCCCATTACAGGCTCCGCCTTAATCTCCATGCATCACACCCGCCGCCCGCTACGCCACCGTTTTGGTTCTGGTTTTACCCTGATAGAACTCATGGTGGTACTGGTCATCATTGGGGTGCTGGCCGCTCTGATCGTGCCCAATGTGCTGGACCGCGCCGATGACGCCCGCGTCACCGCCGCCAAAACGGACATTGCCAACCTGACCCAGGCGCTCAAACTCTACAAGCTGGACAACCAACGCTACCCCAATGGCGAGCAGGGCTTGCAGGCGCTGGTGGCCAAACCCAGCAGCGGGCCCGCCCCTACCAACTGGCGCCCCTACCTGGACAAGCTGCCCAACGACCCCTGGGCCCGCCCCTACCTGTACATGAACCCCGGCGTCAAGGGCGAAATTGACGTGCTGTCCTTCGGTGCCGATGGACAGGCCGGAGGTGAAGGCAAGAATGCGGATATTGGCAGCTGGCAGTGAAATGGCCCCCACGCTTATTCGCTTCGCGTAATGCGCTGCCCCCCGAGGGGGCTAATTTCCCTTGGGGCGGCCCGGCGGGAAATTGCCGTTTCCCCGGCGGGTTCACCCTGCTGGAGTTGCTGCTGGTCATTGCCATTGTGGCCACGGCCTCGGTGGGGGTGACACTGGCCATGCGCGACTCGGGGCAAGCCCAGCTGGAGACCGAGGCACAGGCCCTGGCGGCCGTGCTGGAGTCGGCCCGTGCACAGTCCCGCGCCAGTGGCTTGCCGGTGCGATGGCGTGCCACGGCCGCCGGATTTGCCATCGATGACAAACAGCAGGGCTGGACGTCCAGTGGCATCGCCGCCAGCTCCGAGCAGCCCCTGCTGCTGGGCCCCGAACCCATCATTGCGCCGCAAAGCGTGCGGCTGTGGCTTATAGAACAACCCAGTAAAAGCGTGCGCGTCACCACCGATGGGGTGCGCCCCTTTGCCGTGCAAAACGTCAACCCATGACGCGACTGCCATCGCGCCGGCGCGCCCTGCCCTGCGGCTTCACCCTGATTGAGGTGTTGGTGGCCTTGGCCATTGTGGCCACCGCCCTGATTGCCGGCTTGCAGGCCACCGCCGCCATCACCCGCAATGCGGAACGCCAGACGAACCGGATGCTGGCCCAGCTGTGTGCCGAAAATGCGCTGGCCGCCGTACGATTGGCGCGCCAGTTGCCGGACGTGGGCGACACCAGCGCGTCTTGCGACCAGGCAGGCCGCACATTGGAGTTGCGTCTGGTGGTGCAGCCCACCCCCAACCCCAACTTCCGGCGCGTCGACGCCCGGCTGTACCAAGACACGCAGCCACTGCTGCAACTCAGCACCGTGGTAGGACGCTACTAATGACCCGGGGCTGTCCCAACAACCGCCGACGTTCACTGCAGGGCTTTACCCTCATCGAATTACTGGTTGCCATCAGCATCATGGCGCTGATGGCGGTGATGGGCTGGCGCGCACTGGCGGGCATGCAACAGGCGACGGCACAAACCCGGCAGCACACCGACGCCGTGCTGACGCTGGAAGCAGGGTTGGCGCAGTGGGGTACCGATTTGGATGCCCTCGCCGAGCTGCCGTTCACCACCGCCGTGGACTGGGATGGCCGCGCCCTGCGCATCACCCGCAGCCACAGCGCGGGTCCCCATGAGGGGGTGTTGGTGGTGGCCTGGACGCGTGACAGCCGGGACGACGTCGCCCAGTGGCTGCGCTGGCAGTCCGCCCCCGTGCGCAGCCGCCAAGAATGGCAACAGGCATGGGCCGCTGCGGCGGCCTGGGCACAAAGCCCCAGCGACGCCGCCAAACAAAGGGAAGTCGCCATTGCACCGCTGGCCCAATGGCAGATTTATTACTACCGGGGCGGCGCCTGGAGCAACCCGCTGTCCAGCAGTGGCGCGCCGAACACCAACAAGGGCACACCCGCCCCGGCCACCACGCCCGACGGCGTGCGCCTGGTGCTGAGCCTGCCCAGCCCGCACCCGTTGGCCGGCACACTCAGCCGCGACTGGGCCCGCCCCACCACCGGGAGCGCAACGCCATGACAGGCCTTGCCAGACCGCGCGCCCAACGGGGGGCCGCTATTCTGACCGCCATGTTGTTGGTGACCTTGGTGGCGTCCCTGAGCGCGGCTGCTTTGTGGCAACAGTGGCGCGGCATTGAAATCGAAACCGCTGAACGCGCACGGCTGCAGTCCACCTGGATTTTGCGGGGCGCGCTGGACTGGGCACGGTTGATTTTGCGTGAAGACGCCCGTGCAGGCAGCACGGACTACCTGGCAGAACCCTGGGCCGTGGCGCTGCAAGAGGCGCGGCTGTCCTCTTTTCTCGCCACAGGCCAAGGCCATGGCGACACCACAGAGGACATGCCGGACGCCTTTCTATCGGGGCAGATTTCCGACCTGCAAGCGCGCCTGAATGTCATGAATCTGGTGCAAGACGGTGTGCTGCATGCCCCGTCCGCACGGGCCTTTAGCCGCCTGTTCGACGCCTTGCACCTGCCCGATGGGGAGCTGCTGGCTCTGACCCAAAATTTGCAGCTGGCATTGAGCGACAACGCCGCCACCAATGCGGGGAAAAACACCTATGCGCCTTTGCAACCGCAATCGGTAGACCAGTTGGTCTGGCTGGGCCTCTCTGCCACCAGTATCGCAGTCCTCAAACCCTATATCACCGTACTGCCGGAGCACACCGCCGTCAACGTGAACACCGCTTCGGCGCTGGTGCTGCACGCCTGCATCGGCACACTCAAAATGGCCGACGCCCAACGTTTGTTGGTGGCGCGCGCCCAAACCCACTTTCGCACGCTGGCCGATGTCACGCAAGCCCTAGGGGGCGCGGATGTGCCCCTGGTCGAAGGCCAGCACAGCGTAAACTCGCGCTTCTTTGAAATACACGGACAGCTGCGCATGGGGGAGCGGGTGGTGCAAGAGCGCTCGGTGGTGCAGCGTGACGGGCTGGTGGTGAAAGTACTGCGACGGGAACGCACCTGAGAAAAACACCCACGCCCACTTGGGTAAATTCATTTTAGGCAACCTGACCTAAATGAAGGCAGAATGCAACTTAGCCAACGCAAAGACCACAGCCCTTTGGAGAGCCCACGATGCAGTTCGACAATTTTGGATCGGATGGACAAACCAAGGCAACGCCTACGGCTTACGCACCGACCGCGCCCCCCACTCCGGCGCCAGCCAGCGCCAGTGCAGGCACCGGCGGCAACGCGCCAGTCGGTTCGTCCGCAGAGCGCTTTGCAGCGCTGTGCAGCAGTGTGGACGCAGCAGTCAAGGGCGATTACACGGTCCCCTTGCCGCTCGACGGCAACGACCGGCTGACCTTGCTGGCCCGGCATCTGTGCAAACTGTTTGAGCGCGCCAGTGCCCACGACGCACCGGCACCGCCGGCCAAAACGACCGCCGCCGACAGCGCCCCATCACACGACTTGGCGCGCGACAACGCCCGCCTCAAGTACCTGATCGCCAACACACCCGCCATTATTTACAGCAGCGTGCCCACGGGCGACGGCACCATGACCTTCGTGAGCGACAACGCACTGCGGGTGCTGGACTACAAACCGGAAGAAATGGTGGCCGACCCCAGCTTCTGGTTTGACCACATCCACCCCGATGACGTGCCCATCATCTTCTCCAGCTTCAGCAAAATTTTCACAGAAGGGCAACAGGCCTACGAATACCGCTTCCGCACCCGCGATGGCCGCTACCTGTGGATGCACGACAGCCTGCGCCTGATCCGCGACGCCGACGGCAACCCGCTGGAGGTGGTGGGCTCACTCACCAACATCACCGACCGCAAGATGATGGAAGAGGCTTTGCAGAAGAAGGGTGAAGAACAACAACTGCTGATCAACGAGCTGCAAGAAACGCAGGCCCAGTTGCTGCAGTCCGAAAAAATGGCCTCTATCGGCCAGCTGGCCGCCGGCATCGCCCACGAGATCAACAACCCGATTGGCTTCGTCAACTCCAATATGGGTGCCCTGCGCGGTTATGTGGACACCCTGTGCGAGCTGGTGGACGGGTTTGACCAGGTGGTGGGCGCTCTAACGGACCGGCCAGAGCTCAAAGCAAGTGCCAACAAACTCAAGAAAAAGGCCGATTTCGACTTTTTAAAGGAGGACGTGGGGCAACTGGTGCAGGAGTCGCTGGACGGCTTGAAGCGGGTGAAAGACATCGTGCAGTCCTTGAAGGACTTTGCCCACATCGGCGAGACCGATTGGCAGTATGCCGACCTGCACGCCGGCATCGACAGCACGCTCACCATTGCCAACAACGAATTCAAATACAAGGCCGTGGTGAAAAAGGAATATGGCACGCTGCCGCTGGTCAAATGCGTGGCCTCGCAGCTCAACCAGGTGTTCATGAACCTGATCGTCAACGCCTCCCACGCCATCAAGGACAACGGCGTCATCACCATCCGTTCCGGCGCCGAGGGTGACTGGGTCTGGGTCGAGGTGGGCGACAACGGCTGCGGCATCCCCGCCGACATTCTCAACCGCATTTTTGAGCCCTTCTTCACCACCAAACCGGTGGGCAAGGGCACCGGCCTGGGCCTGTCCTTGTCCTACAACATCGTGACCAAACACGGCGGGCGCATTGAAGTCGCCAGCGAACTCGGCCAGGGCACACGGTTTACCGTGCACCTGCCCGTCCACCAAACGGCTGCCGCGCCGGTGGCGGAGACCGCGTAACGCCCTGGCACCAGCTTGCTTGGCAAAACGTCAACACCACCGCCGGGTGCTGGCCGCGTAGGCATCAAAGGCGGCTCCAAACTTGTGGCGCATGGCACGCTCCTCGTAGGCGATATACCAGCGGTCCGTGATCAGTGCAAACACTGCGGACAAGAGCAGCGCCGAAAGCGAACCCAGCATGACCGCGCCCCCCAGCAACGCCATGGTGAAGCCCAGGTACATGGGATTGCGGCTCAGGGCAAAGACACCTCCCGTTTGCAGGCTTCCAGGCTCTGAAAAAGTGTAAATATTGGTCTTGGCGCGGGCGAATTGAAGCCTTGCCAGCAGGGTCAGAAGGATGCCCAACACCAGCAGCACAGCGCCGCCTGGTTGGTAGGGTGGTGCAATAATTTGCAGCACCGGACAGAAGTGGTCTACCAAAAGCATCAGCACCGCGACCAGCGCGGCCAACACGGGGGGAAGGATTTTGTTCATAGCGAATCATTCAAAAAGTAAGAGGGCGCAAGTGACTTTAGCCACGCCCCTGGATGCCCACAACTCGCATCCCGTGGACACCGAACGACGCCCCCATCCCCCGCGAAAGACACCGCGCCAGACGCGTTCCAAACATCTGGTGGAGGCCATTTTGGAGGCTGCGGCTCGTGTTTTCGACCAACATGGGTTCGAGCGCGGCACCACCAACCGCATCGCAGAACTGGCTGGCGTGAGTGTGGGCTCGCTGTACCAGTACTTTCCCAACAAAAAAGCCCTGGTCACGGCCCTGCATGCGCGCCATATGCAGGAAGTGGGGCAGCTTATCGGCCAGGATCTGCGTGACGGCGCAACGCAACCCTTGGCGGCAAGCATTGACCACCTGGTGTTCTCGCTGCTGCAAATCCACCACCAAAACGCCCGCTTGCAACGGGTGCTGCACATGGAAATGCCGTTCTACCGACCCGACCCCGTGGGAGAGCCTTTGGCGTCCACCCCTGCCCAGGATCTGATGGCGGTGCTGCAGGCACACCGCGCGGAGTTGGCCACGCCCGACCTGGACCAAGCCGCCGCAATGGTGCTGCACATGGGAGAAGCGCTGGTCCATGCCGCCGTGCTGAACCCACCCCCCGGGCTGGGACTGCCCGCGTTGGCCGAAGGGATTTCCCAAGCGCTCCAGGGCTATTTGCTGCGTCCGCGCGTGGACGCTGGCGCAAGGGGATAGCGCTTGCTGCACCCCGGCGCTCCCGCCGCCAAGCTCAAGTTGGGCCCCAATTGACAATCCCCATGGCACAGGCCATGGAGCGGCGCGTGGCCTCCGTACAATGGGCCCCGTGAATTCACGCATGCCCCTCTCACTGACCCCCATGGATCTTGGTGCCGAAACGGTGGCGCTGGTCCCTGCCCGCGCCCTGTCATGGCACCGGGTGCAATTGCCCGCTGGCACGCTGGCCCGTGGTCTCTTTGCCGAACGCAGTGCACCGCGCCTGCGTGCGGTGCTGGAAGGCATGCTGGAAGACCAGTTGCTGGACGAGCCCGCACAACTGCACTTTGCCTTGCAACCCGATGCCCGCGACGATGCCCCGGTGTGGGTGGCGGTGTGCCACCGGCAATGGCTGCAAGACGCGCTGAACGCGCTGCAGCAAGCCGGACACACACCGCAGCGCGTGGTGCCTGAATGGGCGCCCGACACTGCAGCCCAAGCAGAGAACGCCCCCCCTGCCCCCCGGTGGGTCACGGGGGACGCGGATGCCCCCCAACTGGTGTGGGCGGACCACCAGGGCGTGCACACCTGGCCCCTGCCGGCCCACCAGGGCGAGGCAGGGGTGACGCAAAACAACCTGCACAGCCTGTTGCCCGCCGATGCGGAGCTGCTGGCCGAGCCCGCCGTGGCCGAACTGGCCGAACACCTGCTGCACCGCACGGCCCGCGTGGTCAGCCCGGCGCAACGCCTGCAAGACGCCGCGCAGTCCGCTTGGGATCTGGCGCAATTTGACCTGGCGCGGCGCAACCCCTGGCTGGCGCGGCTGGGTGGTGCAGTCAACACGGTGGCGCGTGCGCCGCAGTGGCGCCCCGCCCGCTGGGCCGCCATCGGACTGGTGGCGGTGCAGGTGCTGGGCCTCAACGCCTTTGCCTGGCGCGCACAGGCGCAGTTGGAACAACAACGCGTCGCCATCCGCAACACACTCACCACAACCTTCCCGGACATCACCGTGGTGGTGGACGCCCCCCTGCAGATGGAGCGTGCGGTGGGCGCCCTGCGCCAGAGCAGCGGCAACGCATCCAGCCGGGACCTGGAGGCCCTGCTCAGCGCCTTGGGCTCTTCCCCAGCCCAAACCCTCGCCAGCGCGCCCCCCACCGCGATGGACTTTGCCGCAGGCGAGCTGCGGCTGACCGGTGGCAACTACAGCCCGGAAAACGTCGGTGCATTGGATGCCATCCTGCAAACCCAAGGCTTGACCAGCAGCTACGACGGCGGTGCCCTGGTGCTCAAAGTCCGAAATTCCGCCCCATGAACAGCACACAAATCCAAGCCTGGTGGGCGCAACGGGCTCCACGTGAAAAAACCATACTGCAATTCGCCGCCCTGCTGGTGGCAGCGGCCCTGCTGTGGTCGGTCGCATTGGCCCCGGCCCTGCGCACTCTGCGCACCTTTGACGACAAACACCGATCCCAGGAAGCCCAGCTGCAGGCCATGCTGCGCTTGCAAGCCCAAGCCCAGTCCCTGCAATCGCAGCCACGCCTGTCGCAGGCCGCCGCCCTGCAGGCACTGCAAACCTCGGTACAACAGGTTCTGGGCCCCAAGGCCGACTTCTCCAACAACGCAGGCAATGCCACCGTGACCTTGCGCGGCGTCAGTGCCGAGGCCTTGGCCCAGTGGCTGGCCAGCGCCCGCACCGAAGCACACGCCAGCCCGGTGCAAGCGCGCCTGTCCCGCACCGGCAACACCTGGAGCGGCACCCTGCAAATGGGCCTGTCTGCGCCCTGACCGATTGGTTTGACCCTCCATGCGCGCCCACCCCCAACATGCCACCACGCCGCGCCATCCGGCAGCGCCTTGGCGCTGGGCGGCTGCAGGCGCCCTGCTGGGCGCCCTGCTGAGCACCGTGGTGTACGCCCCTGCGCGCTGGCTGGCACAGGGCCTGGCCCAGGCCAGCGATGCGCGGGTGCAATTGCGGCAAGCCCAGGGCACGGTGTGGCAAGGCTCAGCCCAACTGGTGCTGGGCGCCGGCAGTGGCAGCCAAGCCCACACCGCACTGCCCGGCCGCGTGCAATGGCAGCTGCGCCCCAGTCTGCGGGGCCTGCAACTGGCGCTGCAAGCCCCCTGCTGCCTCAAACAAGATTGGGTGTGGACCGCCACGCCCGGCTTCACGGGTGTGCAGTTGGTCTTGTCGGACCAGCCCGCAGCACAGCCTTCGGTATGGCCCAGCGCGCTGCTGGCGGGCTTGGGCACGCCCTGGAACACCTTGCAACTGCAGGGTGCGCTGGCACTCTCTACCCAACAATTGACGCTGCTGTGGCACTCGGGCGACTGGTCCCTGGCCGGACGGGCCCAGTTGGACGCCACCGGCCTGTCCAGCAGCCTGTCCACCCTCAAGCCCATGGGCAGCTACCGCTTGGGTCTGACGGGCGGGCCCTCCCCCACGCTGGATCTGTCCACGCTTGAAGGCAGCCTGCGCTTGAGTGGCTCCGGCCGCTGGGTCGGTGGGCAGCTGCGCTTTGAGGGCGAGGCCAGCGCCGCGCCTGAACGCGCCGACGCCTTGGGCAATCTTCTCAACATCATTGGTCGGCGCGAGGGCGCACGCTCCATCATTAAAGTGGGCTAAAACCGCATGCAACTACGAACACCCCCTTCTGCCAAGCCGATGCAACGCACTGCTTTCGCTACTTTTTTAATAGCTGCTTGCGCACTATTGACGGGGGCTACAGCCATATTTCCCTTCAACGCACGGGCGCAAACCGCGCTCAGCGCCCCCAAGCGCGGCGAACCCATTACGCTGAACTTCAACAGCGCCGAGATCGAAGCCGTGGCCCGTACCATGGCCACCGTGACCGGGCGCAATGTGGTGGTGGACCCGCGCGTCAAAGGCACCATCACCCTCACCACCGACACGCCCGTCACTCCGGCCGTGGCCTACAACCAGTTTCTGGCTACGTTGCGCATGCAGGGTTACACCGTAGTACAGACGGAAGGCCTGGACAAGGTGGTGCCCGAGGCCGATGCCAAGCTGCAAGGCGGCTCGGTCATGGTGCTGGATGCCGACAGTCCCGGCAAGGCCGGTGCGGCAGGCAACCAGTTGATGACGCAGATCATTCGCCTGCAATACGAAAGCGCCAACAACCTGGTGGCCGTGCTGCGCCCGCTGATCAGCCCCAACAACCCGATCAACGTCAACCCCGGCAACAATTCGCTGGTGATTACCGACTACGCCGACAACCTGCGCCGGCTGGCGCGCATCGTGGCCGCACTGGACATTCCCAATGCCACCAATGTGGAAATCATTGCGCTCCAAAACGCCATTGCGTCCGATTTGGCACCCTTGGTCTTGCGGCTGCTGGAAAGCTCGGGCGGTGCGGCCCCCTCAGGCCAGGGCGACAGCAGCTTCAAAACCACCATCGTGGCCGAACCGCGCTCCAACACCCTGATTCTGCGGGCCGCCAACCAGGCCCGGCTGGCCCTGGCCAAGTCGCTGATCGACAAGCTGGACCAGCCCTCGGGCAATACCAGCAACGGGGCGGCCGGCAATATTTACGTGGTGTACCTGAAAAACGCCAACGCCACCCAGTTGGCCACCACCTTGCGCGCTGCGCTCAGCGGTGAGGCGCGTGCCACGCCTTCGGCGGGCGGTACAAGCGCCAGCACACCGGGCGCAGCGGTCGCCAGCGCGGCGGCCAACAGCGGGTCCTCCACCGGTGGCCAGATCCAGGCGGACCCCACCACCAATGCCCTGATCATCACCGCCAGCGAACCCCAGTACCGCCAGTTACGCGCCGTCATCGACAAGCTTGACGCCCGCCGCGCCCAGGTGTTTGTGGAAAGCCTGATTGCCGAGGTCAGCGCCGACAAGGCGGCCGAATTCGGCATCCAGTGGCAAGGCGCCCTGGGCAAGGCGGGAGACGCCACCATCGGGCTGCTGGGCACCAACTTTGGCGACAAAGGCAAAAACATCATCACGCTGGCCACGCAGGGTGCCACCGGCACCGTGGCACCCGGGCGGGGTATCAACCTGGGCGCTGCCACCCAGACCAATGGCGTCTATATGCTGGGCTTTTTGGCCCGCTTTTTGGAGACCAGCGGCAGCGGCAACGTGTTGTCCACGCCCAATTTGCTAACCCTGGACAACGAGGAGGCCAAAATCACCATCGGCCAAAACGTCCCTTTTGTCACCGGCCAGTTCACCAACACCGGGTCTTCCGGCGGTTCGGTCAATCCGTTCCAGACCGTGGAGCGCAAAGACGTGGGCCTGACGCTGAAGGTCAAGCCGCAGATCAGTGAAAACGGCACGGTCAAACTGACGGTGTTTCAAGAAATCTCCAGCGTGCTGGCCTCCACCGCCAACGCCGTCAACGGCCCCACCACCAGCAAGCGCACCTTCGAAACCAATGTGCTGGTGGACGACGGGGCGGTGGTGGTGCTGGGCGGCCTGTTGTCGGACGAATACGCGGGCGACCAGGAAAAAGTGCCCGGCCTGGGCGACCTGCCCTTCTTTGGCAACTTGTTCAAGAGCGAAGCCCGCTCCCGCAAGAAAACCAATTTGATGGTGTTTTTGCGCCCGGTGGTGGTGCGTGATGCCGCGGCCTCCGACCGCCTGTCGCTGGACCGCTACGAACAGATGCGCTCCGGCCAAAAAGAGGCCCAGCCCGAACCCAGCAGCCTGGTGCCCATCAACGAAGCACCGATGATGTTGCAATTCCAACGTTCGCCACCGGTGATCACCCCCTTGATGGCACCCAGCACCGCGACCCCCTGAGCCCATGAGCTACCCCCTGCCCTACGCCTTTGCCCGCACCCAGCAACTGCTGCTGGAGGACCAGACGGGCACGCTTACGCTGTGGGTACATGCGGCCACCCCGGCCTCGGCCCTGGGCGAGGTGCTGCGCAAGTACGACCCGCAGCACATCGAGACCCTGGACGCCCCTACGCTCACCCAGCGCATCAGCGTGGCTTACGCCCAGGGCGAGTCCAGCGCCGCTACCGTGATGAGCGAGGTGCAGGGCGACGCCGATTTTTCCCGCATGATGCAGGAGCTGCCCGCCGTGGAAGACCTGCTGGAAACGGCCGACGACGCGCCCATCATCCGCATGCTCAATGCGCTCTTGACCCAGGCCGCGCGCGACGGTGCCAGCGACATCCACATCGAACCCTACGAGCGCCACTCGGTGGTGCGCTTTCGGGTGGATGGCACCCTGCGCGAAGTGGTGCAGTCGCACCGGGCCTTGCATGCGGCGCTGATCTCGCGCCTGAAGATCATGGCGGACCTGGATATTTCCGAAAAACGCCTGCCGCAAGACGGCCGCATCAGTCTGCGCATCGGCACCCGTGCGGTGGACGTGCGGGTCAGCACCCTGCCCAGCGCGCACGGCGAGCGCGCCGTGCTGCGCCTCTTGGACAAGAGCCAGGACCAGTTGAGCCTGGAAGCGGTGGGCATGCAAGGCGAGGTGCTGAACCGCTTTGAAGGGCTGATCGCCCAGCCCCACGGCATCATCCTGGTGACCGGCCCCACCGGTTCGGGCAAAACCACCACGCTGTATGCCTCGCTGGGCCGGCTGGACGCCTCACGGCAAAACATCATGACGGTGGAAGATCCGATTGAGTACGAACTGCCCGGCGTCGGCCAGACCCAGGTCAACCCCAAGATCGACCTGACTTTTGCCAAGGCCCTGCGCGCCATCTTGCGCCAGGACCCGGACGTGATCATGATCGGCGAAATCCGTGACTTCGAGACCGCACAAATCGCCATCCAGGCCTCGCTCACCGGCCACCTGGTACTGGCCACGCTGCACACCAACGACGCCGCCAGCGCCGTGACCCGGCTGACCGACATGGGCGTGGAGCCCTTCTTGCTGAGTTCGTCCCTGCGCGGCGTGCTGGCGCAGCGCCTGGTGCGCAAGCTGTGCACCGCCTGCAGTGGTGCGGGCTGTGCCCGCTGCGGCCACACCGGCTACCAGGGCCGCACCGGGGTGTTTGAGCTCTTACGGGTGGACGAAGCGATTGCCGCACAAATCCACCACCAGGCCCCGGAAGCCGAGATCCGCACCGCCGCCCTGCAAGGCGGCATGGTGCTGATGCGCGAAGACGGCGAACGCCTGGTGCAAAACGGCCTGACCAGCCGCGAGGAATTGCTGCGGGTGGTGCGGGACTAGCCGGGTGCGTTGATCCGCCTACTCCGTGTATTTCTTGAGCAACTTGTCGTAGGTACCGTTTTGTTTGAGCGTACCCATCGCTTTGTCAAATTCGTCCCGTAGCGCCGTGTGGTTGCGCTTTTTTGAGAAGCCAAGGTAAGCGGGGATTTCCTGGATCGGCAGTTTCAACTCCCTCACCTCGGCCAACTTCCCCAACCGCTTGAATTCATGGATCGCGCCATACCGGTTGCTGACCCAAATATCGAAGCGCCCAGCCAGCAGCTTGTCGATGCAGTTTTCAATCGTGTTGGCTGTGTCGGTGCGCACAAGCCCCTCCTTGACCGCCGTATCAAACCGCTCGCCGTAGCTGGTTTTATTGACGACACCGATGGAATACGGCTTGAGCTTCGCGAAGTCACCATCGAATTCAATCTTGGAGTCTTTCCGCACCCAAAAGGTAATGGGCTGGGTGACCACGGTCTCTTTTCCAAACAAGGTGATGGCTTCCCGCGCCGGGGTCTTGAAAAACGTAAAAATGCCATCTACGTCGCCATCCTCAAACATGCTTTGGGATCGCGCCCACGGGAAGAATTCAATCCCGACCTGGTGGTTCATCAATTTGAAAGCTTCCCGTATCACCTCCACCGCCAGCCCCTTTGCCTGGCCGTTTTCGGTGTATTCGTACGGTGGGTATTCCAGTGTCACAAGCTTGTACGAGCCCGCAACAGCGGCGACGGGCAAAACCATGGCGGCGGCCAAGGCCAAGAATACGCGGGAAAGAAATCGGGGGGATACAAACCACATCATGCTTCTCCAAGGGTGAAGGAAACTGGTCTCGCAGATCACTCTACACCCAAGCCCACCCCGCCACAAGCCGAACTTACCCCCGCTTGCCCTCCCGGCCGCCCCAATCCGGCTGCAAGCCCCCCTGGCTGACCTACACGGCCTTACTGCTCGTAGGCCGCCAGACGGCGGCGCTCCTCTTCAGAAAATTGCGATTGCTGCAACTGGTTCAAGGCGGTTTGGCGCTCGGACTCGGGCGCATCGGCCTGGGATTTAAGCACTTTGCTGCGTTCACCCAAATACACCGCAATGCGGTCTTGCCAGGCCTTTTCTTCGCGGTCCACTTCGGCCAGCCGCACTGCCGCTTGGGGGTCCAGCGCTTTGGCGCGCATGCGGTAGATGTCATCGTCGCTGGCGCCATTGGCCCGCATGGTTTGGGCGGTTTGCTCCACCTGGATCACCACACGGGGCGCCTCACGGTCGGCGCGCAGGGCGGCCGGCATATTGGCATCCAGCACGGCGATCTGGTCGCGTTTCTGGCTGGCACTCAAGGCGGTGTTCTGGTGAATCTCCAGCCGGGCCAGGGCGTCCATATCGTTGGCGTCTTCAAAACCAAACATGCCCTGCTCTTCTTCCACGCTGAAGATGCGGGCGCGCAAATCCTGCATGGCGATGAAGCGCTGGCGGATGGCTGCCACACCGGTGCCTTCGAGCTTCGGATCTTTTTCCAAATCGACCAAGGCGCGCTTGAACTCCAGGTAACGGCCCAACAAACGCTTGGCACCCAGCACCTGGTTCTGTGGCACGTTCTGGTCGATGGCGCGCTGGATCTCTTGGGTGATCGACTCGATGCTCTGCTCACCCACTGCGCTGAGGTAATAGTCAAACATGCGCCGCAGTTCGCCATAGGCGAGCGCGCCGCTGCTTTGCCCAGGTGTTTGCCCCGACAGTGCGCGCACATCGCCATCGGGCACGGTGCCCTGCATGGAGGGTGCAAAGGTGGCACTGGCGGGCAACGCCAATGGGGCTGAAGGCGCTTCGGTGGCAGCGCTGCCTTGCCACAGCACCAGCCCTGCACTGAGCAGGGCCAGGCTGAGCAAGCCTAAACCGACATGGGTTCGGGTCAGCTTCATCGCCGTTTTACAGACCTGCGTTTTTCAATCGGTTGGCCTGGGCACGGAACACGGTGACCGGGTTGGTCTCAAACAGATTGACGATGCCGATGGTCTGGTTGACCACGTCCATGTGGTTCATCGCATAGTCCGCACGAATCACTTTGCCCAAACGCTGGCTGCAGGTGGACACCAGGCCATCGTTTGGGGCACCGCCAAAGGCCAGCGAGGTCAGCGCCATGAAGGGGTCCAAAATATCCAGCACATTGGTGTAGGGCTTGGCCCCGCCCCATGAGTAATAGGCCACACCCCGCGCCGTATAAGCGCCTTCACCGCAGGCCGTCGTGGGCACACCCTCAGGATGCGCCAGATTGAACTTGGCAGTGCCTGCTGTGCTCAGGGAGGTAGCTGCCGCCAATGCATTTTGTGACAAACCCGATCCGCCGGACAGAAAGTTAACAATGGAACTGAAGCCGTTGGCCACCGTGACCAGCGCCGCGTTCGAGACGGTTCCCGGAGGCGCCACATGCAAGACCACATCGGCCACAGCCGAGCCCTTGTTCACGCCATCGACCGAGGTGACCGATGCGATCAAATCGGGGCGCACCGACGCGACATACCGGGAGGTGGGGCTGCCTTGGCTGTGCCCCATCAGATTCACTTTGGACGCACCACTGGCCGCCAGAATTTGCTTCACCTGGGTCAGCAGCTGTTCACCACGCACTTCATGGCTGTTGGCGGCGGACACCTGCACCAGATACACCCGGGCACCGTCGGCACGCAATGCCGAAGGAATGCCGTAGAAATACTCCACCGGACCGATGTTGTCGAATCCGAAAATACCGTGCACCAGCACGATGGGGTACTTGGTTTGGGTGTAAGTCCCCGCAGTCGCGGGAATAGCGGCCAAGGCCAACACGCAGGCGCTCAGCCCAATCATCAACGTTTTTTTCAAAATAAGCTCCAGAAAAACCGCAAGGTCTAAAAGATTGAAAGGAATCCGTCCGAATAGCTGGTGCGACCTCTGGGGTGGGGGCGGTGTCGCTTGACGACCCAAGTCCCGCGGATTGTGTCTGCGGACAGAGGCCATTTGTGTACAGTTGTACCGCTTACAAAAGTGTATTTTTATGTCTCACCGTGGGCCACTGGGAGAAACCCGGTGGCGGGCCAAACCGCCGCCTTTACAGGCCCGCGTTTTTAAGGCGGTTGGCATGTTGGCGGTATAGGGTGACCGGGTTGGTCTCGAACAGGTTGACGATGCCAATGGTCTGGTTGATCTCATCGGCGTGGTTCATCCTGTAGTTGTCGCGGATCACCCGCCCCAGGTGCGAAGAACAAGTGCTCACCAGGCCGTCGTTCTTGGCGCCGGAGAACGCCAGCGACGTCAATGCCAGTGCGGGATCAACGATGTCAAAGAAGTTGGTATAGGGCTTGGCGCCGCTCCACGAGTAGTAGGCTACGCCGCGTGCGGCATAAGCGCCTTCACCACAGGCCGTGGTGGGAACCCCTTCCGGGTGCGCCATGTTGAACTTCAAGGAGCCCGCCGTACTCAGCGACTTGGCGGCAGCCAGGGAGTCTTGGCTTGGACCCGACCCGCCCGACAAAAGGTGCATGAAGCCCCCCAAACCATTGGCGATAGACACCAAAACGGTATTGGACAAGGTGCCCGCAGGAAGCACCCCCAGCATCACGTCGGCCACGGCAGAGCCTTTATTCACGCCACCCACGGACGTGACCGATGCCACCAGGTCGGGGCGCACCGAGGCCACATACCTTGCGGTGGGACTGCCTTGGCTGTGGCCAATCAAATTCACCTTGGACGCACCACTGGCCGCCAGAATTTGCTTCACCTGGGTCAGCAACTGTTCCCCACGTACTTCGTGGCTATTGGATGCTGCCACTTGCACCAAATATACCTTGGCGCCATCGGCACGCAAAGCAGACGGGATGCGATAAAAATATTCCACAGGGCCGATATTGTCAAAACCAAAAATGCCGTGTACCAACACGATCGGGTGTTTGGTTTGGGAGTAGGTGCCTGCAGTGGCCGGCCAAACGGCCAGGGCGAGCACGCAGGCGCTCAGCCATGTCATCCATGTCTTCATTCAAAAGTCTCCAGTGGAACCGCGAGGTTCAGAGGGTTGAAAAGGATTCGTCCGTATCGCCAAGGCGGCACCGTCGGACAGATTCATTGTGCGAATCCGTGCTGCCGCCGTTGTTGCCAATTCTCAAACGTGAAGTCGATTTGGGCTGGCAACGGCAGGCTTGAGGCGCAGGGGCAAAACGCTGGCGCGTAGCGACCCACGGCCCGCAGCTTTCGTCAGTGGGCACCGGCATATTGTGTACAGTTGTACCCGTTGAAAAACCGCGTTTTTCAACGCACTCGGGGTTCCACCGAGAGGCTCCCGGTGGCGGACGCCCAGCCCCTACAGGCCCGCGTTTTTCAGGCGATTGGCTTGCTGGCGGAAGATGGTGACCGGGTTGGTCTCGAACAGGTTGACCAGGCCGATGGTCTGGTTCACTTCGTCCAGGTGGTTCATGGCGTAGTTGTCCCGAATCACCTTGCCCAGATGCGACGAGCAAGCGCCCACCAGACCATCGTTTTTGGCACCGGCAAACGCCAGCGAGGTCAACGCCAGGGCGGGGTCGATCACGTCAAAGACGTTGGTATAGGGCTTGGTGCCGCTCCATGAATAGTAGGCCACGCCGCGTGCCGAATAAGCCCCTTCACCACAGGCCGTGGTGGGCAGGCCTTCGGGGTGGGCGGCATTGAATTTGGCCGAACCCGCCGTGCTAAGAGATTGCGCCGCAGCCAGTGCGTTTTGGGTCAGGCCGGAACCACCCGACAAGACGTTGATCAGCGTAGCCAGGCCATTGGTCACGGAAACCAGCACCGTGTTGGACAAGGACCCCGGAGGGGCCACGCCCAGGAGCAGATCGGCCACCGCCGAGCCTTTGTTCACGCCGCCAATGGAGGTGACCGAGGCCACCAGATCGGGGCGCACCGAGGCCACATAGCGGGAGGTGGGGCCGCCATGGCTGTGGCCCATCAGGTTCACTTTGGCAGCCCCCGTAGCCGCCAGGATTTGCTTTACCTGGGTGAGCAATTGTTCGCCGCGCACTTCGGTGCTGTTGGCCGCCGCCACTTGCACCACATACACCCGGGCACCGTCCGAACGCAATGCGGAAGGAATGCCATAAAAGTATTCCACCGGGCCCAGTTTGTCAAAACCCAGCAGACCGTGCACCAGCACGATGGGGTATTTGGTTTGGGAGTAGGTGCCCGCCGCCGCCGGCAAGCCCGCCAGTGCCAGCAGGCAGGCGCACAGCCATGTTGTCCATGTTTTCATCAAAGAATCTCCAAAGGAATCGCCAGGTAAAAAGATTGAAAGTCATCAGTCCGAATAACCAGTGCGACCTCTTTGGTGGGGGCGGTGTCGCTGGATGACCCGCTACCGGCACGAGGTATCGGCCGGCTGGGGTCAAAATAGAACGGTTGTGCTATTTTCGAAATTGTAATTTTTAGTTCGTTTTGTGTCATCGGGGAAAACCCGAGCCCACCGCCCCGCTACCATTGCACCATGCCCGCCTATTCGTATGAAGCCCTTGACGCCCTCGGAAAAACCCGCAAGGGTGTGCTGGAAGCGGACACCGCCCGGGCCGCACGCGGCCTGCTGCGCGCCCAGGCGCTGGTCCCCCTGAATGTGGAAGCCCTGTCCGGCGGCGGCACCAGCGCAGCCGCTTCTGGCGCAGCGGGATCGGGACAGGCACTGTGGAGCCGCCGGGTGTTCAGCGACACCGAGTTGGCGGTGTGGACCCGCCAAATCGCCGGGCTGGTGAGTTGCGGTTTGCCGCTGGAGCGCGCTTTAAGCTCGCTCTCGGAAGAAGCCCCCAACGACAAACAACGCAACCTGGTGGCCACCTTGCGGGCCGAGGTCAACGCCGGCTCCACCTTTGCCAAGGCGCTGGGCCAGCACCCCAAAGAGTTCTCCGCCATCTTCGTGGCCGTGATTGGTGCGGGCGAACACAGCGGCCAACTCGGGCTGGTGCTGGAGCGTCTGGCGGATGAGTTGGAAGAACAGCAAAACCTGGCGGCCAAACTGCTGGGGGCCGCGTTGTACCCCGCCATCGTGAGTGTGGTGGCCCTGGCCATCGTGCTGTTTTTGCTGGCCTATGTGGTGCCACAGGTGGCCAGCGTGTTTGCCGGCTCCAAACGCGCCCTGCCCCTGCTCACGCAGATGATGCTGGCGGTCAGTGGCCTGGTACGCAACTACGGATGGGTGCTGCTGATTGCTATTGTTTTAGGAGCTGCTTGCGCACGCTTGGCATGGGCTAGAGCCTCTTTTCGTGAAAATTTTGATGCCGCCTGGCTGCGTCTGCCGGTGCTGGGCCGGCTGGCGCGCGGCTACAACGCTGCCCGCTTTGCCAGCACCCTGGCCATGCTGGGCGCGGCAGGGGTGCCCATTTTGAAGGCCCTGCAAGCCGCTGCCGACACCCTGTCCAACCGCGCCATGCGCGCCGACGCCTTGCAGGCCCTGGCCTTGGTACGCGAAGGTGCGCCCCTGGCCAGCGCCTTGGCGCACAAGCAGCGCTTTCCCCCCTTGCTGGGTATGTTTGCGCGCCTGGGTGAGCAGACCGGACAGCTTCCCGTGATGCTGGACCGCGCCGCCAACCAGTTGCGCGCCGAAGTGCAGCGCCGCGCCATGCAACTGGCCACCCTGCTGGAGCCGCTGCTGATTGTGGCCATGGGCATGGTGGTGATGCTGATTGTGCTGGCCGTGCTGCTGCCCATCATCCAGCTCAACCAACTCGTGAAGTAATGCCCCCACGCTCCGCACTTCGTGTCGTCGCTGCCCCCCAAGGGGGCGCATTTCCGCTTGGGGCGGCCCGGCGCGGAAACGGTTGCTCTCACCCGATTAAAGGACCTGTATGGCAATGACATTGGACGGCAAGCTGGTGGTGGCGATTTCCAGCCGCGCGCTGTTTGACTTTGAAGAAGAAAACCAGGTTTTTGAGCAAAGTGACGACCGCGCCTATATGCGCTTGCAGCTGGAGCGGCTGGACATCCCGGCCAAGCCCGGTGTGGCGTTTTCGCTGGTGCAAAAACTGCTGGCCTTCAACGAAACGCCCTCGCAGCGGGTGGAGGTGGTCATCCTCTCGCGCAACGACCCGGTCAGCGGCCTGCGGGTGATGAAATCGGCCGCGCACTACGCTCTGCCCATCATCCGCTGTTCCTTCACCCGGGGTGAAGCGCCCTGGCGCTACCTCAAACCCTTGCACGCCAACCTGTTTTTAAGCACGCACTTAAGCGACGTGCGCGCCGCGCTGGCCGCGGGAGTTCCGGCAGCCCAGGTCTACCCCAGCTCGGCCCATGCCAGCGACGCCCACCCGGGCGAAGTGCGCATTGCCTTTGACGGCGACGCCGTGTTGTTCAGCGACGAGGCCGAGCAGGTGTACCAGGCCCAAGGCCTCACGGCCTTTCAAAAACACGAGATGGACAAGGTGGCGCTGCCCTTGCCCGACGGCCCGTTCAAGCCCCTGCTGGTGGCGCTGCACCGCATGCAGCAGGCCGACATCCCGCACATGAAGATCCGCACCGCGCTGGTCACTGCCCGCAGCGCCCCGGCGCACGAGCGTGCCATCCGCACGTTGATGAACTGGAACATCGAGGTGGACGAAGCCATGTTCCTGGGCGGACTGGACAAGGGCGAATTCCTGCGGGAATTTGAGCCCGACTTTTTCTTTGACGACCAAACCGGCCACATCGAATCCGCCGCCCGACATGTGCCCTCGGGCCATGTGGCCAGCGGCGTGCGCAACTGAACCTCGCCATGCAAACCACCCAAAAACTCCGCGCCTTTAAAACCTTTGCCGCCCAGGCCTGGGCGCTGTCCAAGCCCTACTTTGCCTCCGAACAAAAGTGGAAGGCCCGTGGCCTGCTGCTGGCCATCGTGGCCCTGAACCTGGGCCTGGTTTACATGTCGGTGCTGTTCAACGACTGGAACAAGCTGTTTTACGACGCCTTGCAGGACAAGAACGCCGCCGTGTTCTGGGAGCAGCTGGGGCGTTTCACCTACCTGGCGTTTGCCTTCATCGTCATCGCGGTCTACAAGTTTTACCTGACGCAGCTGCTGGAGATGCGCTGGCGCGCCTGGATGACCGGCCACTACCTGCAGCGCTGGCTGGCCAACCACGCGTTTTACCGGCTGGAGCTGGCGCGTTTTGCCCAGCAGCCCAACGCCGACCACAACCCGGACAACCCGGACCAGCGGATTCAGGAGGACATCAACCAGTTCACCACCTACACCGTCTCGCTGACCATGGGCCTGCTCAACGCGGTGGTCACGCTGGCGAGTTTTGTCGGCATCCTGTGGGGGCTGTCGGGCGGTTTTGCGTTCACGTTTTCGGGTACGCAATACAACATTCCGGGCTTCATGGTGTGGATGGCGGTGCTGTACTGCGCAGCGGGCAGCATCCTCACCCACTACATAGGCAGACCCCAGATTAAACTGAATTTCGAGCAGCAGCGCCTGGAGGCCGATTTTCGCCACCACATGGTGCGGGTGCGCGAATACAGCGAATCCATCGCGCTGGACCGGGGGGAAGCGGTGGAGCGTCAACAATTGGACCTGCGTTTTGGCCACGTGCTGGGCAACTACCTGGCGCTCATCAAGGCGCAGAAGAACCTGATCTGGTTCACCAGCTTTTTTGGCCAGGCCGCCGTGGTCTTCCCTTTTGTGGTGGCAGCGCCGCGTTTTTTCAGCGGTGCCATCCAACTGGGCGAACTCATGCAGATCTCCAGCGCCTTTGGCCAGGTGCAGGGGGCACTGAGCTGGTTTGTGGACAGCTACAGCAGCCTGGCAAGCTGGCGCGCCACCACCGACCGCTTGACCAGTTTTGAAGCATCATTTAGGGCTCTAGCCAGCGTAGAACCTGCGCAAGCAGCTATCGATTCAATAGCACTTGACAGCCCGGACTTGACGGTGGCCCTGCCCAATGGCGCGGTCTTGCTGGCCCATGCCAAGCTGCACGCCGCCCCCGGCGACAGCGTGCTGCTGCAAGGGCCCTCGGGCAGCGGCAAATCCACCCTGTTTCGCACCTTTGCCGGCATCTGGCCCTTTTCACACGGTGCCGTGGGCCGCCCTGCCCAGGCCATGTTCATCCCGCAACGGCCCTACTTCCCGAACGGCCTGCTGCGCGACGCGCTGGCCTATCCCGAAAGCCCCACCCTGTACACCGACGCGCAGCTGCGCCAGGCCCTGGTGGATGCGCTGCTGCCCGGCCTGGTCGATCAGCTGGACCTGGCCGATGCCTGGAGCCAGAAACTCTCGGGGGGCGAGCAGCAGCGCTTGGCCATTGCCCGCGTCTTGCTGAAAAAGCCCCAGTGGGTGTTTGCCGACGAGGCCACCAGCGCACTCGACGAAGCCAGCGAAACCTTGGTGTACCAACGGCTTCTGGCCCTTGTCCACACTGCGCAAGGCGCTCTTATTTCGATAGCACACCGACCCAGTGTGGCGGCGTTTCACGACCACCGCTGGGTGTTGACGAAAGCGCCCGAGGGCGCTCCCGCGCTTTACACGCTGGAAGAAAAGCGCGCGTAACCGCGCGCGCGCAACTCACACGCCGGGCAGCTGCCGCAGCCATAGCCCCAAGGGTGGCGGTGCTCCCGGTCACCCAGGTAGCAGGTGTGGGTGTGTTCGATGATCAGGTCCACCAGCGCATCACCGCCTTGGGGTACGCCCGATGCTTCACCGAGGTCGTGCGCCAGCTTCCAGGTGTCCGCTTTGTCGATCCACATCAAGGGGGTTTCGATCAGGTAGCGTTTGTCCATGCCCAGGGAAAGCGCCAGTTGCATGGCCTTCATGGTGTCGTCGCGGCAGTCGGGGTAGCCGGAAAAGTCGGTCTCGCACACACCGGTGACGATCACCTGCAGGTCGCGGCGGTAGGCCACGGCAGCGGCCAGGGTCAAAAACAAGAGGTTGCGCCCGGGCACAAAGGTGTTGGGTAAACCGCTGGCTTCCATTTTGAAAGCGGTGTCGCGGGTCAGGGAGGTTTCGCTGACCGCGCCCAGCACCGCCAGGTCCAGCAGGTGGTCTTCGCCCAGTTTGGACGCCCATTGGGGAAACTGCTGGCGCAGCGCACCCAGCACGTTCAGGCGGGCGTCCAGCTCCACGCTGTGGCGTTGGCGGTAATCAAAAGCGATGGTTTCCACCCGCTCGTAACGTGCGAGGGCATGGGCCAGACAGGTGGTGGAGTCTTGGCCACCCGAGAAAAGTAC
Organism: Rhodoferax sp.; assembly: GCF_030697375.1. GTDB lineage: Bacteria > Pseudomonadota > Gammaproteobacteria > Burkholderiales > Burkholderiaceae_C > Allorhodoferax. The sequence goes on from NZ_JAUYQD010000044.1 coordinate 125,749, forward strand.
AAGTGCGGAAGTGTGCATGGCCGCCATGGTAAAACACCCGGCGCCTGCTGTCCCCCCAACCATCCCGATACGGGCTATAGGGATTCAGATATTTTCGGTCTTGTTGATCTTGCTAGGCTTGTAGATCAGCGACTGTTTGGCCAGTTGCCCCGGTGCTTCACTGGGCGTGGGCGCGGTCGGCGTGGTCAGTTGGTTTTGCACCTGCTCCAGTTGCACCGCGCTGGCGCTGGCCGTCCACATGGAGCGGATGTGGTCCATCAGCACTTGGGACATCGGTTTGGGCGGCGGGTCTTCCACCTTTTCGGTGGCGGGGCGGTGGATGGTCCAGTCTTTTTCAGCAGGAATCACTTCCATGCCCCCTGTAGAAGGGTCCGATACGCTGTTGTACACCGACCCGCTTTCGTTAGGGTCCAGCGCAGGGTTGATCTTGTTGATCACACTGGGCGTGGGCTCCAGAGGAAGGCCCACTTGGACCGCCGGGTTCACCGGAGCAACGGGCAGAACCCTGTTTGCCCCAGTCGAAGCCAAATCTGCGCCGGCGGGGCGCACATTTGGGGTTCGATCGATGGAAGGCAATTGCATTTTGGTTCGGACCTAGAGGCCCCTCCGGTGACTTTTATGAGTTGACGTACGTTTCTTAACGGCAGATTTAGGGGGTTATTTAGGCCTATTTTCAAAATCTTGGGATTTTTTTCGCAAAGAGGGCCAGAAACCACTTTTTGCACCTTGTTGGTGCAAAGCCCCCCGCAAATCGGCATTGCACCGACTTGCACAGCATGGGGGGCTGACTAGATACCGCTCTGAACAATCAATTCATGTACTTCTTCATGATGGCATCCACGTCCACTTTCTTGAGCGCCTGGTTGAAGGCCTTCAGCGCCTTCTCGCCTTCCGGTGACTTCTTGAAGCACACATACAGCTTTTTATCCTCCAAAATCTTGGCATTGGCTTGCAACTTGGTCGCGGCCTCTTTCAGCAAGGGCTCGTTTTTCACCAAATAGTTGTAAACGTTGATGTCCACCACCGCCAGGTCCACCCGCCCGGCCGCCAATTTCAGCAAATTCTTGACGTCATCGGGCGCCTCCTCCCCCGTCAGCGCCTTGCTGGCGATTTTGGCGTCCAGCTCATCGGTGTTGACATAGTCTTTAACGACACCAATCTTCTTTCCTTTAAGACTGTCGTAGGTGGACCATTTCACGGGGTCCGCTTTTCTTTCGATAAACACCAGGGGGCCGGTCCCAATGGGGTCTGAATACAGAAAGTCCGCCTCATTGGCTTTGGAGTAGTACTCGGGGAAATAGGCGATGTAGCCAGGGTCCGTCTTCACCAGATTGAGCGTCCGGGTCCACGCATAGAACTCGATCTTGACGTTGCCGCCTGCAGCCTTGATCACCTCGGACACCACGGCAGAAGAAGCCCCCTTGGCCGGCAACTTTTCGTTGGTGTACGGCGGCCAGTCGAGTGATGTCATTTTGTAGTCGGCCGCGTGCGCAGGGGTGCCTAGCAACAGAAGGCATGAGGCACACAGAGCGGTCAAAGCAGCGCGCTTGGTCAACAATTTCATATCGGGTCCTTTGCGAATAATCAGGTGGAGGAAATTTCATTCTGGACCATTCAATTGCGCTTGACAATGGGCATACACCCTCTACGACACCCCTACCAGGACACCCATTCGCCTTGAAAAACCTGCGTTTCCACCAAGATTGATGTGCATCAAAACAAAACGCAATTGGGAGCGCAAAACAAAGAGGCATAATAAATACCTCTTTTTAACTTTCGTCACACCCAGCGTGACCCATTGAACGGGAATCTTCATGTCCACTGCCACCCCTGCCCCATCCACCCTCGACCATTCCGACGCCACCACCCAAACGCAGGTGGCAGCGATCCTGGAGCATTTTGAGAATTTGCGCCCCGGCCAGTCGTTTCCGCTGACGCTGGACCAAGATCCCAAGGCCCTGCGCCAGCAGTTGCAAACCCGTCTGGGCCTGAGCCTGGTCTGGGAGGTGCAGGAATCAGGCCCGGCGGTTTGGCGGATTCAAATTGGCAAACGTGGGGCTGCGACCAGCAGTTGCTGCTCGGGCGGCGCCTGCGGCGGTTGATGGGTTGCCCTACCCCAGGCCCCACACCGGCGAACGCGTGAGCGCCACCCCCACGATGTAGGCCACGCTGCACAGTGCCGCTGCAAAAAACAGCGGGCGCTGTCGCGGGGGCGTGTTTTTAGCCAGGGCAAAACGCCCCAACACGATGTAGGCCAGCAAAGCAAGCACTTTGGCCGTGAGCCAGGTGTCAACAAATGGGTATTGCCCGGTGCGCCAGGCCATCCATAAGGCCGAACCCAGCAGCACCGTATCGACCAGGTGCGGCGCCACACGCAACAGCCGCCAGTGGCGCCAGGGCCAAGACAGCAGCTCCAGAGCACCACGCACCACGAACAGGCCAATGCTTAAACCCACGCACGTCACGTGCAGATGTTTCACCCACAAGAAATCGAACATGCTGCCGCGGACTTAGCCGTCCTTGCCGTCCAGACGGGTGCGCACCAGCCAAGGGGTGAACACCCACAGGTAAATGCCAAAGGCCACACTCCAGGCCATGGCCGCAGTGACCAAAGCAAACACATACAGCGCGGGCGCGACCAGGGGCAGCAGAACGCGCAGCACGGCCGCCGCCATGACCAGCGCATAGGCCAGCACCTCCGCCTTGGACGCGACCAAGGGCCGGCCGGTGTGGCCGCGCGCGGTGCGGGTGACCATGCCAATGATGAGCCCGCCCGTGGCCCCCACCCCCAGGGCATGTACACCGGCGGACACCGGCACCCATCCCATTTGGGCCAGGGCCAACAGCGCCAGCCCCACCGGAATCCAGGCATAGGACGCATGCAAGATCCACAACAGGGGCCGGTCACGGGCAATCCAAGGTTGCCAGCCCAAACACCGCTTCAGGTGCAGTGCGCTGGCCAAGCCCAATACCACCAAGGTGGGCAGGCCCGCCGGCGCCAACACCCACAGCGCCAGACCCACTGCGGTGAGCCCCAGCGCCAGGCGCTCCACCCACACGTTGGCCACCAGTTTCAACCCAGGCGTCACACTCATGGTGAAGGCCGGAACGACGCGCCCGGCCATGACACACTCCATCATGATGACCAGCGCCAGCCCGGCATACAGGGGGGAAATGGGAGACAGTGACACCACACCCAGCACCGCCAGATGAAAAACCAGATTGGCCGACGCCAGCAAAACCAAAATCAGGGCCAATGGCAGGTTGCGGTGGTTGCGCGAACGCAGCAACAAACGCACCAGAATGATCGCCACACAGGGCAGCAAGGCAACATCCAGCGCGGCATACAGGGCATAGGGGCCCACCACGGCGGCCAGGCGTGCTACCAGCCACAACAAAGCCAGCGCACCCAGCCAGGGGCCGCGCGGCGTGGCCAGCCCGGTCCAGGCTTTGCCCGCCGTCAGCAAAAACCCCACGATGATGGATACGGCAAAGCCGAACAACATCTCGTGGGCATGCCACAACAGAGGCGGTGCCGACGGTGTAAGCTGCAAGCCCCCCAGAAACATGAGCACCCACAAAGGCACAATCAGTGCCGCGAGCAAAGCCCCACCCAGGTAAAACGGTCGAAACCCCAGCCGCAGCACAGGCAAGCCTTTGGGCGCCGACGAGGTGGGCTCACCGATTTTGAAAAGGGGCAGGGGAACTGGTTTCATAGGACAAGGCGACACATACGCCGAGGGTTGTGATCAAATGCATTTTACATACATCTTAAAGAGGCGCCAATGCGATTGACAGATTACACCGACTACACCTTGCGGGTGCTGATGTTTTGTGCCATGCATCCCGAGCGTTCCGTCACCATTGCCGAACTGGCCGACAGCCACGCGGTGTCGAAAAACCACCTCATGAAAATCGTCAACGACTTGGCGCGCCAGGGTTTGTTGCAAACCACGCGCGGGCGCGGCGGCGGTTTGCGCCTGCTCAAGCCGGCATCCGACATCCGCATTGGTGATGTGGTGCGCCAGTCCGAAACCGACTTTCGCCTGGTGGAGTGCCTGGATGCCGAAAACAACACCTGCACGTTGACCGGATTTTGCCAGCTGAAGCAGGTCTTTCGTACCGCACAGCAACGCTTTCTGGACGAGTTGGACAAGGTCACTCTGGCCGATATTGCAAAACCCTTCGCCTCTGGCCAAGCGCCCGCAAATCCAGGGGTCAGCATGGTCCCGGTGGGCAACATCACACGCGCAGCGCCAAGCAAACGCGGGTAGTTTCCACTCAGTTCAAGGCGGTCTTTTTGTCTTGCACAATGGCCGCATCCAGCGTGTCCAACAAGGCCTTGCGTACTTTGAGCTTGGTGTTTTTGTGGGCCGCCATATTGAGCTTCTTCAATCGCCGGGCCACCTCCTGCGCCGTGCCGAGCAGTTGGTCCTCCGCCACGACCTGGTCCAAAAATCCCGCGGCCAACGCCCCTTGCGGCGTGAACATTTCAGCACCCACGACGGAGCGCTGGAAGGCCGACTTAGTCAAGCGGTCACGCGCCAATTCAATGCCTACATGGTGCATGGTCATACCGATCTGCACCTCGTTGAGCCCAATGCTGAAGGGGCCTTCGACGCCAATCCGGTAGTCGGCCGACAGCAACACAAACGCCCCTTTGGCCACCGCATGGCCCGAACACGCAACGACGATAGGAAAGGGGTGTGCGAGCATGCGCCGCGCCAGGGTTGAGCCCGCAGCCACCAGGTCGATGGCATTTTGGGGGCCAGACATCATGACTTTCAGGTCATAACCACCGGACAAAATGCCAGGCCGCCCGGTCACGATCACCACCGCCGCATCCTGCTCGGCCTGGTCCAGCGCACGATTGAACGCATTGATCAAATCGTGTGAAAAAGCATTGACTTTGCCGTTATTCAGGGTCAGGGTGGCAACACCGTCGTCAAGGCTGTAAACAACCAATTCGCTCATGATTAAATTCCTGTAACAAATGAAACACACCGACGCAAAGTCGCACACACAATTTAGCACAGTCAGAAGGCTCGCCATGTGAGCCTCTCTCATGGATCGCCCCCCACAGTACGCAACTCGCAGCATGTTCAACGCATCCGCAGGAGGCACCATGGCTGAGTACCATTTCATAACTTATTGGCACATTGAGGCCCCGCTTGCGGCGGTATGCATGGCAATAGAGAACTCCCAAAGCTGGCCGCAATGGTGGCGCAGTGTGGAACGGGTCGAAGAGCTCTGGCCCGGCGACGCGCGGGGTATTGGTCGCGTGCTTCGCTACACCTGGAAAGGCCGCCTGCCCTATCGCCTCACCTTTGACATCTGTGTCACACACATTGAGCCCCTAAGCGCCGTGGAAGGTATCGCCAGCGGCCAAGTGCAAGGCCGTGGCCGCTGGTCATTCAGCAGCGACGGTGCCGTCACGGTCGTGCGTTATGAATGGCAGGTGTACACCACTCCACGCTGGATGCGGCTGCTCGCGCCCGTCATGCGCGGAGTTTTCAAATGGAACCACGACACGGTGATGCAGCAAGGCGGAGAAGGACTGGCGCGCCAGTTGAATGCACGCCTCCTCAAAGTCGCACACGCCTGCATTGACAAAAGTCATCCTTCGGTAGAAGAGCGCCATTAAGGTACAGAACAAGAGCCTGTGGAGTCGGCTCTGTTGAATGGAGGAACTTTGTATGCCATCACGCAACTGCAGAACCTTAACTCTGAGGTGGTTGTGGCCCATTGCCCTAGCCATGCTCACCTCCTGCAGCGGGGGCAGCGCCCTGTCTTCCAACACCTTGACGTCTTCCTTGAACGGCGCACAAGAAATTCCACCCAATGTCAGTGCAGCCACAGCCAGTGGGACGGCCACGGTGAGCGCTGGCGGCGGGTACTGAAGGCACATCCCTTTTTTTGACAGGAGAATCACCATGAACATCCAAACGACTCTCACCGCGGCCATGACGGTTGCCGCTCTACTCACCGGATCAGGCTGCGCGGTATCACGCGGGCAAGAGTCCGTGGGCGCTTATGTGGACGATGCCACCATCACCACACGCGTCAAATCCCGCTTTGTGGAAAACACGGATGTGGATGCTTCTGCCATCAGCGTAGAAACGCTGCAAGGCACGGTCATGTTGTCGGGCTTTGCCAAAAACATGAAGGAGAAAACAACCGCTGAAGAAATTGCAAGGATGGTCAATGGCGTGAAGGCGGTCAAGAACGAGATCGCCCTGCGCCCTTGAGCACATTGGCTTAGAACCGTTACCCCCCACAACAAAGCACAGCACGGGCGAGTCCGCCAACACGCCCCTCTTCGAGATAGCAATGTACGGCCCAGGGCTGACCATGGAAATGCGCCGCTTCTCGGCGGGCATGCGTGTCATCACCGCACTGCTTTGCACCGCTTTGTTTTTCACGCTGGATGCCGCTCTGAATTTTCGTGCGTTGGGGGTCATGGTCGTGTACAGCATATGGTCCGCGTGGCTGCTTTGGGTCGAAGCCAGTGGACGGACCCGGTATTCAGCGCTGTGGACCTACTGGATTGATGTGGCCTGGTCATGCCTGATCATGAAACTGTGGAGCATCGGAGCCATGATGATGGTCTTCACGCTGGTACACCCTGTGGTGCTTGCCACCATTGGTTATGGCATAGGCCAAGGCCTGCTTCTCGCGTTCTTTGCGCTGCTGATTACCCTGGGCTTGTTGATCGACAACGGCAGTGAGTTCATGCGTGGCCTGGGTTGGCGCCAAAGCATACAAGTGCTGCTACTGCTGTCTTTGGTTCCCGCTGCAGCCATGATCGCGCGGCCCATGGGCATCCGTCTTCGTTGGATCGCCATGCTGGATGAACTCGAAGCCCAGTTGGACGCGCGCCGAGGTCTGGAGTCCACTTGCACAGAATTGGCAGAGCGCTTACGCCATGCCACGCAAGCCGATGTCGTGGCGCTCGTATTGCCGAGCCATCTGGGCGCTCCCGCGATGATCTCCAGCCGCGACGACGCTTGCTTTCGCACCACAACAGAGATCCATACCCACCTTGAAAACCTGCTGTCACGCGTCCCCGCGTGCCCCATGAGCCACACGGCGCGCCACTGGTGGGATCCACGCCCCAGTACACAACTGCATACCGATATTCCGCTACCCGAGGGGCTCGCCGGCCACCTTGCCGAACTGGCCAAGACCTTGGACACGCGCAACCTGCACGTCATACCGCTGACACGCTACGCCCACCACCACGGCCACTTGCTGGTGGGCTACCGAAATCAGCGCCATGATGAATACAAGGTCGCCTCGCTGACCAAAGCCGCGCCCGAACTACTGCATATCATCGAGCGGGCCACGCTGGTGGACCAATTGCAGGAAGAAAGCGCCAACCATGAACGCGCACGCATTGGCAGAGACTTGCACGACAGCGCCATCCAACCCTACCTCGGGCTGAAGTACGCCGTCGAATCTGTGGCCCTGCGTATTCCGGCCGACAACCCAGCGCGCGCGGAGCTGGACGCCTTGGCCGAATTGGTGAATGGCGAAGTATTCGTGCTGCGTGAACTGATCTCCGGTCTGCGCACGGGAAACAACCCGGGGGACAACGCCCTCGTGCCCGCAGTGCGGCGCCAAATTCTGCGTTTTTCCTTGCTCTTTGGCATTGATGTCGAGCTCGACTGCCCCGACACCCTGGCGACCACCCGCACCATGGCCAGCTCCCTATTTCACATGGTCAACGAGGTGCTCAACAATATTCGCAAACACACCGCCGCGTGCCGCGTCTGGATTAGCTTGTCCATCCAGTCCTCCTCGATTTATCTCGTGGTGCGCGACGATGCAGGCAGCATTCAAGGCCGTCCCGCGAACGACTTCCGTCCCGTCTCGCTCATCGAACGTATCGGCGAATTGAATGGCACCCTGCATATCAGCCGTCCAGACAGCCTGAACACCAAACTCGTGATACGGATACCCCTGTAGCCAATGCGGCGCCACGGACACCCGACCGATTCACTTTGCGAATGCAATTTTCGACCTGCATGTCTGCTGTTGCGTTCGCGCAATTGGCAAGTTCCTATTTTTGAATCTACTCACACCTTCCAAGGTCCTCTGTTCGAAAGAAAAGGGAAAACAATGAGTTATAGCAATACCCTCAACGCCGGCATCGAAGCCGCGCAGCGAACGATCCGGGTGTTTGTGGCCGAGGACCATCAAATCACCCTCTGGGGCCTGCGCCGACTGATCGATGCATCCGGCCCGCGCATGGAAGTGATCGGTACCGCAAGTTCACGCACGGAACTTTTGAACCACGATGCCGCCGCCACGGCCGACGTCATTTTGCTCGACCTAGATCTCGGTGGCGATGATGCGATGGCCTCGTTGGCCTCTCTGCGCCAACGCTGCCCGGGGCAGATACTTGTACTCACCGCGTCCGACAACGTGGACCAGCACCGTGCCGCCATGTTGAAGGGCGCGCGTGGTGTCATCCACAAATCAGCCCCTGCACACAGTATTTTGCAGGCCATCGAGAAGGTGAACCATGGCGAAATCTGGCTTGACCATGTCCTCTTGGGCGAAGTGCTGGGCCTGCTGACCAATGACAGTCCCAAGACCCCTGCCCGCCAGACCGACCCCGATGCCCGGCGCATCGCCAGCCTCACCGCCCGCGAACGTGAAATCGTATTGGTCATGGTCCACCGCGCCGGTGCCAAGCAACTGGCCGTTGCCGACGAACTCGGTATGAGCGAACACACCCTGCGCAACCACCTGACCACCATCTACAGCAAACTCGGCGTGCGTGGGCGCTTGGAACTGCATGTCTACTCCACCCAGCATGGGCTGGGTGCTGCAACACGCAGCCGGAGCGAACCATGAGCACCGGCGCTGTCCCCCCACTGGCCGAAGGCCCGCTGACGGAATGGCTGCTGCGCGGCCTCGCCTTGCTCCTCATGGCATTTATCGTCATCCGCTGGGGTCACGCGTGGATGGTCGATCCGTCGCGCTGGACCGCACTGCTGTTGCTGCTAACCGAGAGTTACACGCTGATGCTGGTGCTGCTGGCGCGGCGCGCCACCCAACGCGACCTGTCTGCAACGGCCATGGTGGCAACCATCTATGCAACATGTTGTGCCGTGCTGTTAACCCCGCAAGACACCATACGCCTCGCACCCGAATGGGTGGGCGTGGCCCTGCAGCTGGCCAGCATGGGCTGGCAGTTCACTGCCAAGATCGTGCTGGGCCGTTCATTCGGATTGTTGCCCGCCCAACGCGGCTTGGTGACCGGTGGGCCCTACCGCATCGTGCGCCACCCCATCTACTGCGGCTACCTGGTCGGTCACATCGGCTTCCTGGCCGCCAATTTTTCGATACGCAACACCATCGTCCTGGCGCTGCTGTACGTCGCCCAAGTGGTTCGCATCCTGCGCGAAGAGGCGATGCTGGCGGCCAGCGACACCAACTACCGGAGCTACCAGCAAAAAGTGCGTTGGCGCCTACTGCCATTCGTTTTCTAAACTGCGCACCGGCGCCGCCCCTGGGAGCAAACTCCCTCCATCCCGCGCCAGCGCATCCCATGTACATCCATCCGGGCCGGCCTAGCATGGAGCAATGCCGCAACCTCCCCCTCCCAGCGCTGAACTCAGCAAGCCCGGTGCCCCCATTGGGGTACTCGTCATCGACGACCAAGCGGCCGTCCGCGAAGGCCTGGCACGGCTGATCGCATGTGCACCACTGGCGCTGCGCTATGTCAGCACCGCAGCGACCCGTGCCGATGCACTGAAAGCCGTGCACAAGTTGCAACCCGACGTCGTGGTGCTGGACGTTGATCTGGCTGGCGAGGATGGTTTGGCGCTCATCCCACAGTTCGCGCTGACATCCAACATTTTGGTGCTCACCAGCCATGGCGACCCCACTACGCGCGCCCGTGCAGCACAGCTCGGAGCCCACGCCTTCATCGAAAAACACCAACCTGCGGCTGAATTACTCCAAGCCATTGCGGACATCTGCCACCGGAAAAACCAGGGGAGGGAGAAAGCTCCCAATGGGGAAGGGACAAGTCCCCCCCCGACCATGGCTCCATCCTCCGATGCAATCAAACCGACGGGTGCCTAAAGTTAAGCCATGAAAGCCAGCACACCCGATTTCATCCAAGGTCTCGCCGACGAAGGCGGCGTGACCGCCTTGGAATATGGCCTGTTGGCGGCATTGATTGTGGTGACGATCATTGGCGCAGTCAGCGCGGCCGGAACCTCACTCTTTGACCTCTACAACAACTGGACTGCGAGCGTTATCGCAGCACTCTAGACAGGGAAAACGCGAATCGCTGGTCGGCGTTACAGCAACAGGCCAGCAGGGCATTGATCCGGCCCCTCTCGGATCATTGGCAGGCGCCTCACCAGCGTCGAATGTTTTTACCGCAAGGAGCTCATCATGAACGTCATTTCACTGTCCCCCCACTTCTTCCGTGATGAAGAAGCCGTCACCGCCATCGAATACGGTTTGATCGCTGCATTGGTGGGTGTCGCCGTCATCGTCGGGGCAACGGCCCTCGGCACCAACCTCAATGGGCTGTTCAGCTACATCTCCACACAGGTTGCCGCCCCAGCCTGATTAGGCACGCAGCACCGCACGCCGCAACCCTGCGGCACTACCAAGCGACCGGGGCCCCCAGGTCCCGGTCATTCCTTCAATCCATTGGGTTTCGACGCTACCACCATGACACCCCTCTCTGCCACAGCTCTGATACAGGTCATTGGACTCACGCTGCTGCTGGTCATTGCAGTCCTCCACGATATGCGTGCGCGTCGCATTCCGAACACCTTGGTCCTGGTGGGCATGGGACTGGCGTTGGGTCTGCACACCCTTGCACTGGGCATGGGCTCTGCGCCGCTCGCGGGTTACGCCTGGTGGTCACCCCTGGCGGGGCTGTTGACCGGTTTGGCCACCCTGATGCCGCTCTACCTGCTGCGCGCAACAGGCGCGGGCGATGTGAAGCTGATGGGGATGGTGGGCGCCTTCATTGGCACCCAGCCCGTGCTCGCCGCCACCTTCTACACTTTTCTGGCCGGTGGCCTGCTGTCACTGGTCTTCATGCTGCGCCCCGGCGTGGCCCGGCAGGCCCTGGCCAATGTGCGCTTCCTGGTCGGCGACTGGGTGCTGCGCACCCACACCGGCCAGGGACTGCGCCTGGCACCGCTGAAAACCACCGCCGCACGCCTGCCCTATGCCGTGGCGATTGCGCTGGGTACGGGCGTTGCCCTGCGTTGGCCCCTCATTTCACCATGACCACCGCCCTGCCATGAAGCCACATCCAACATCCACCGCTACGCCACGCACCGCGCCATTGCGGCCGGTCACCTTGCCTCTCGCACCGCAGACCACCGAAGAAACCGGCCTGTCGGCCACCTTCCTCGTGGAACTGGTCGCAAAAACCATGTACCAACTCGGGTTGACCCGGCTCACGGACCTGTGCGCCCAGCTCTGCCTACCCAGCACCGTGGTGGAATCGGTATGCCAGTTCATGCGCCGTGAGTCCCTGCTTGAAGTGACGCGCCGCGGACAACATGAAGCCGATGTGCAGTTCGATCTCACCCAGGTCGGCCGCACGCGGGCCGCCGAATGGCTGACGCGCAACTCCTATATCGGCGCAGCGCCGGTACCACTGGATGCCTACGCCCAACAGGTGCGTGCCCAATCGGTTACCAACCAAGCGATCACGGCGCACCAAGTACATGCCGCATTTTCAGACCTGGTGGTTCCTGAGGATCTCATCGACCAGTTGGGCACGGCCGTCAATTCGGGGCGCCCCATTTTGTTGTACGGGCCATCCGGTTCGGGCAAAACGTACCTGGCAGAGCACCTACAGCGTTTGGTCGGCGGCGGCGTTGCCATTCCCTATGCCATCTGTGTGCAAGGTGAGGTCATCCGTGTCTTTGATGCGCAGTGCCATCATCCGCTGACACCCGACGCGGGGGTGCATTCCGCGCTCGACAATCGGACCAAGACCGACACGCGCTGGGTCTTGTGCCAGCGCCCCTGTGTCATCTCTGGTGGTGAACTCACACTCGAAATGCTGGACCTCAGCTTCGACCAACGCGCGGGCTACTACGAAGCCCCGCCGCACTTCAAAGCCAACAACGGCCTGTTCATCGTCGATGACTTCGGACGCCAAGTGATATCACCGCGCGAGCTGATGAACCGCTGGGTCGTGCCCATGGAGCGCGGCCATGACCATCTGATGCTGCGCAATGGCGGCAAGTTCACCATCCCCTTTGATATGGTGCTGGTGTTCTCCTCGAATTTGCGCCCCGACCAGCTTGAAGACCCGGCCTTTCTGCGCCGCCTGGGCCACAAGATTGCGGTGGGCCCAGTGTCCCCTGCTGACTACGCACGGATCTTCGAACGCGACTGCGAGGCGGCAGGCATCGCGCAGGACCTGCAGGCTTTTCACCAACTCATGCACAGCTACCACGCACACAACGGGTGCCCCCTGATGGCGTGCTACCCGCATGACTTGTTGCACTTGGTCGCCAGCCGGGCCTGCTATCTGGAGGTGCCCACGGAGTTGTCACCCGAACTGCTCGACTGGGCCTGGCATACCTATTTTGGCAATGAGGCACTGCTCAACGCGACGTCTGATTCAAGGAGACTGGCATGAGATCACGCGGCATATTGATGTTATTCATAGCGCTTATTGCAGGCTTGGCTGCAGTATTTCTGGCAACGCGCTGGATGCAAAGCCAAGGCGGCGACAAGGGGCGCATTGCGGTAGCCAATACCGATATCGAGCTGGGCGGGCGCATCTCGCCCGAGATGATCCGAATGGCGGATTGGCCCATGGGCAGCGTGCCCACGGGGGCTTTTAATGAGGGGACCAAACTGGATGGCCGCGTCGTCACCGTGGCGATGCAGCGCGGTGAACCGCTCATTGAAGCGCGGCTCGCGCCCATCGGCACCAAAGGAGGTCTGTCGGCCGTGGTGCCCCAAGGCAAGCGGGCCATGACCGTGCGCGTCAATGACGTGGTGGGTGTTGCCGGCTTCGCGCTGCCCGGCACCTATGTCGATGTCATGGTCAATACGCAGGACGAAGCAGGCCAGCGCAATGACCGCGACCACTCGGTCTCCAAAATTGTGCTCGAACGCATCCTGGTGCTCGCCGTGGCGCAGGAGGCCGACCGCGATGCCACCAAACCCAAGGTGGTGAATGCGGTCACACTGGAGCTGACACCGAAGGACGCCGAGTTGCTCGACCTGGCCCGTAGCGTGGGCACGCTCTCACTGGTGTTGCGCAACCAAACCGACCCCAAATCCACCGAAGCCACGGCCGGCGCCACCAAGGCCGAGTTACTGGGGCTGGCCAAACCTGAAACCGCCAAACCGGTCGTATCCCCAGTGGCCCACACACGGCGTGCCACTCCGCGCCTCGCCGCCGTGATCGTTGAGCCCCGAGCGGTAACACCCAGAAACTGCGTTGAGGTCATTCGTGGTTTGAGCAAGGTGACCGAATGCTTCTAGGCCGTCACCCACTACCACATCAACCAGGGAGAATAAAAATGTCCTCGCCCTCACGCGCAATCGCCATCGCCCGCATGGCACTGGCTGCGAGCCTGACTTTGCATGCCCTGGGTTCCACCGCCCAGACGAGCAAAGCCAAGCCAGCGAAGGCGCCACCGCCTGCCACTGCATCCGCCAGCCCGGAGCCCCTTTCCAGCACCGGTCTGTGCGCACGCGTCAACATCGCGCCCGTGGTGCAGATACCGGTTGGCAAGTCCACCATACTGCGGCCCAGTTCACCGATCACCCGCATCCTGCTGGGCAACCCGGAAAACGCACGCGCAGCACGGCCGAACGAAAACCCCGACGGAAAAAAAGAGGAGAACGTGAAAGCCCCCGCCATCAACACCCGCCCAGGTGTTGCCGACGTGGATGTGCTCCTGCTGGCGCCCACCGAAGTTTTTCTGCTGGGCAAGACCATTGGCGCCACCAATGTGGTGATGCTGGACCGTGAAGGCACTTGCACGGCCTTTGACGTGGTGGTCGCCATGGACACCTCATCATTGCAAACGGTGATTGGCCAACTCTTGCCCGCCGAAAAAGACATCAAGGTGACCCCGGCTTTCGATTCCATCGTGATGTCAGGCACGGTTTCGGACGGCGAAGCGCTAACCCGCGTGACCGACCTGGCCAACGCGTATGTGCGCGGCCAGGATGGCGGTGGCCAGAGCAGCCAACGCGTCGTCAACATGCTGGAAGTTGCCGCACCCCAGCAAGTCATGCTGGAGGTCAAGGTCGCCGAAATTTCCAAAGCACTGCTCGACAAGTTTGGCATTGACTTTTCGCGCGCCTACGCACCGGGCGACGGCTCCATGCTGCAATTTCTGTCGGGCATCTTCGGCGGCGCCGCCGCCACCGTCGGCCAGATCACCGGCACGGGGCCTGGCGGCGTTCCGTTCAGCTCGGTGGACGCGGTGGTAGGAGGCACCGTGCCGGTCGCAGGCGCCAGCGGCGGCAACGTCACGGTGGCCTACGACAGCGCAGGCCGGCCCACCTACACCACCACCTTTGGCACGGTGCCGGGCCGCGGTGTCACCAACGTCGGCCTGAACATGCAAAAGACCGACGGCCTCGTCAAGGTGCTGGCCGAGCCCACGGTGATGGCGATCAGCGGGCAAACCGGCAGCTTCCTGGCGGGCGGAAAAATATTCATCCCGGTGTCGCAGGACAACGGCAACGGCCAAGGCCGCTCGATCACGCTGGAAGAAAAAGAGTTCGGCGTCTCCGTCAAATTCACCCCCACCGTGCTCGGCAATGGCCGCATCAACCTGCGCGTTCGCCCCGAGGTGTCCGAACTCAATGCCACGGGGATCACGATCAGTGGCGGCGGCATCAATGCGGTGCTGCCTTCCTTCACCTCACGCAAGGCCGAAACCACCGTGCAACTGATGGATGGCCAGAGCTTTGCCATTGGCGGGTTGATCAAGAACAACACCACCACCAACATCAAGGCATTTCCCTTCCTCGGGGAGTTGCCCATCGTCGGCGCCCTGTTTCGCAGCTCTGAATTCCAGACGGACCGATCCGAGCTGGTATTCGTCATCACGCCGCGCCTCGTGAAGCCCCTGGCACCGGGCTACCGCCTGCCCACCGATGGCTATGTGCCCCCCACGCGCAGCGAGCGCATATGGGGCGGCAAGCTTGAAGGCCAACGCCGCGACGACGCCCCCAGCAACGAAGCCAGCCCCGCCCAAGGCGGTTTTGACAAGGAGAAACCATGATGCGCAACACAACTCTCTTCAGCGCAGCCCTTTGCCTGCTCAACCTTGGCGGCTGCGCCGCCTCGGGATCTCCCGACTGGGATGCCCAATTCGGTGACCGGGTGCGCAGTCTGAACGCGCAGCAGCTGATCACGCCAGCGGCGCCCACGACCAACGCGCAAATCACCCCCGCCACCGACGGGCGCAGCGCACGCGAGGCCATGAACCGCCATGTGGAGAGCTACCGCAGCCCGCCGCCCACCACCGTCATCAACGTGGGCAGCATCGGCACCAGTCGCTGAAGCCAGGCACACCAACACCACCATGGACTTGTCATGACTCCTCTGCATTCCCACCCCAAGGCCAACCGCCGCCGTACACGCCAGCGTGGCGCGGTAGCGATCGTGGTTGGCTTGATGATCGCGGTGATGGTTGGGTTCATCGGCCTGGCCCTGGATGGCGGGCACCTCTACCTCACCAAAACCGAACTGCAAAACAGCGCCGACGCCTGCGCCCTCTCTGCGAGCTACGAGCTGACCGGGGCGCCGACCATTTCCCCTGCCGCATTCGACCGGGCCGAAAAAGCCGGCGAGACCGTTGGAACCATCAACAAGGTGGACTTCCAGGGGGGCCCCATCGCAGTCGCCGATGTCGCGGTCCGCTTCAGCACCACACTCAGCGCGGGCAGCAGTTGGGTGAGCGCCGGGGCCGCCTCGCCCGACGCAAAGTATGTGCGCTGCACCCTCACCCGCAGCGGCATTGCGCCCTGGTTCATGCAGGTGATGGGCTTTGGGCCACAAACCGTCAACGCACTCGCCACCGCCACATTGACGCCGGCCCAAACCAATTGCGCCATGCCGATGGGCCTGTGCGTGCAGGCCGGCGGAACAGCGGCCAACAATTTTGGCTACACCGTGGGCGACTGGTACGGCCTGGACTTTACCGAGACCGGCGGTGGCAGCCAATCCAGCTACACCGGCAACTTCCGCTGGCTGGATTTCGACCCCGGCGCGCCAACGCCCGGCTGCCCTGGCGGTGGCGCACAGGAACTGGCCTGCTTGGTCAAAGGCCCTGGCCAGTGCAGTTTGCCCCCGCCCATCGTGTCCGGCGGATGTGCCAGCAGCGGCAACAACACGGACCCGGGTTGTGTGGGCGAGAACGGCAGCATCAGCGCCATGTCGGCCGCCTACAACAGCCGGTTCGGGCTGTACAAGGGCAGCTACAACGCCGCCAACGCACCCATGGATTTCACCGGCAATGCCTACCGCATCGGCACCTGGACGCTGGGCCGCGACGCCTATAACGGCACGGTGGCCGGCGAGCAAAACTTCAAGGCGGCGCGTGCCAATTTTCTTTCCACCCAGGGCATGTATGTGCCGGGTGGCGGCTATTCGAATGCCAGCCAGGTCGAACACCAAACGGGCGCAGACCGGCGGCTGGTGGTGATGCCCATGGTGGATTGCACCGGGTTCACCGCGGGCCAGCATGCGCCGATTCGCGGCTATTCCTGCGTGCTGATGCTTGACCCCTACGACAAGAACGTGAACGACGTCATCTCCAAACTGGAGTTTGTCGGGTTGGCGAATGTGCCAGGCAGCCCCTGCGCCAGCTCCGGCATTGCCGGCGACACCACCAGCATCGGGCCGATGGTGCCGGCGCTGGTGCAATAACAGGTGGCCCCGATGAAAAAACTTTCACTTCATCCTACGTTGCTACGGGGCGTGGCGACGGTCGAATTTGCCCTGCTGCTCACACCGCTGGTGCTGATGATCTTTGGCACCACCGAACTGGGCCGCGCCATCTACAGCTACAACACCTTGGACAAAACCGTGCGTGATGCGGGCCGCCACCTGTCACAACACGGACCCGCCGACCCCTTGATCGCGGGGCAGGCACGCTGCCTTGCCGTTTACGGCACCACCGACTGCACCGGCACACCGGTCGCCCCCGGTTTGACGACGGGCATGGTCTCCATTTGTGACGCCCTGCTGTGCCCCAGCACCCATGCCAGCCAGCCCACGGGCCTGGGCTCCATCAACCTGATCACGGTCAGTATCCAGGACTACCCCTACACCTCCATTGTCAGTTTCGTGGTTCCTGACATGACCTTCAACAACATTTCGGTCACGCTGAGGGCGCAACTGTGAACACGATGCCACGCTTTTCCCATCAACGCGGGGTCGCCGCAGTCGAGTTCGCCATCATTTCGTCGCTGCTCTTCACCATGCTGTTGGGCGTGGTGGAGATGGGCCGACTTTTTTGGACCTGGAACGCTGCGGTCGAAGCCACACGCTACGGTGCGCGCCTGGCCGTGGTCTGCGACCTGAACGACAGCCACATCAAATCCCGAATGGTTGGCAGACTGCCTTCGCTTGGGAACAGCAACATTGTCGTCACCTACCTGAATCCACCCGCCGCCGACAACACCTGCACTACGGCCAACTGCAAAGCGGTGAAGGTGTCGCTCACCGGCTACACCCACGACACCATCATTCCCTTTGTGCCGCTGTCGATCACGCTGCCTCCCTTCGGCACGACGCTGCGCAAAGAGTTCATGAGTAGTACTGCCAACGAGGTCTGCCAATGAAAGTCAAACTCGTCACCCCCGACGCCATCCACGCCAACGCCTGGTGCGACATGCTGCGCATTGAGCCCGCATTTGAGGTGACGCCCATGGTCCACCACTTATCCGACGTGCGCGTGGTCCTCAATGGCAGCCGCCCTGACCTGATGCTGGTGGAAACCACCTCGCCACAAGATTTCGAGGCGCTCGAAGCACTGGCCAATGCCCACCCGGAAATCGACTGCATTCTGGTCGCCAAAGAACTTACGCCGGCCTTCCTGCTGGAGGCCATGCGTATTGGCGTGCGCGAGGTGCTTCCCGCATCCACAACGCCGGAGGCGGTGTTGGCGGCATTGCGCCGCCAACACCGCAAACGCACACCCCACGCCTCCCCATCGGCAACGCGCAATGGTGAGGTGCTGGCCATGGTGTCGTGCAAAGGCGGCGGCGGGGCCACCTTCATTGCGGCCAACCTGGCCCATATCTTGGCGGCGGGCGGCAAACGCCAAGTGGCGCTGATTGACATGAACCTGCAGTTTGGTGACGCCGCATTGTTCGTCAGCAGCCAAACACCGGTGAGCAACGTGGCGGACGTGGCCCGCAACATCAGCCGACTGGACAAGGACCTGCTGCGCTCTTCCATGGCTGAGGTAGCTCCCGGCCTGTGGGTACTGGCAGCCCCGGACGACCCGGCCCTGGCAAGCGACGTGACGCCGCAGCACGTGCGGCAAATTGTGGACTTGGCGCGCGAAATGTTTGACTTTGTGGTCATTGATGTGGGGCGGTCTTTGAGTTCGACCACGCTGCAGGCGCTGGACCTGGCAGACAGGGTGTACGCCGTGCTGCAGATGACCTTGCCCTTCATCCGCGACGGCAAACGCTTGCGCAACGTATTTCGCTCGCTGGACTACCCCTCACACAAGATCGAGTGGATCGTCAATCGCTACCACAAAGGCGACCAGTTCACCATTGATGACCTGAAAAAGACGCTGGAGATTGACCACGTCATCTTGCTGCCCAACCAATACGGGGCGGTCGCCGCGGCGGTCAACCAGGGCATTCCGGTCGAGCGCATTGCGCCTAAAAGCACGATTACCAAAGGCCTGCGCGCGCTCGCGGAGAGCATCGCACCGCCGCACCTTCACCAAGCCCGTTCAGGCTGGTTATCAGGTCTATTTCGCGGCGCACCCGCTATGGGAGGATTGACATGAGTTTGCGCGACAAACTGGGCTCTACAACCCAAAAAATTCCGCCCGCTGGCGAGTCGATGTCCGAGGCCACCGGCATCCCCACCCGGGCCTACCAGGACACCAAGGCCCACATCCATCAGGTCTTGCTCGGCCGCCTCAATCTGGAGGCGATGGAGAGCTTGTCCCCAGACGCGCTGAAAGAAGAGCTGCGCCACATGGTGGAGCGCCTGCTGCTGGAAGAAAACCTGGTGCTCAATGCCAGCGAGCGTCGCAATCTGGTGCGCGACATCCAGTACGAGATGCTCGGCTTCGGCCCGCTGGAGCCTTTGCTGGTCGATTCGACCGTGTCGGACATTCTGGTCAACACCTTCCAACGCGTCTATGTCGAGCGGCAGGGTCGGCTGGAGTTGACGGACATCCGCTTTACCGACGATGAGCACCTGATGAAAATCATCGACAAAATCGTCTCCCGGGTGGGGCGCCGCATTGACGAGTCCAGCCCCATGGTCGATGCCCGGCTGCCCGATGGCTCCCGCGTCAATGCCATCATCCCCCCGCTGGCAATTGACGGCCCGATTCTGTCCATACGCCGTTTTGCGACGATACCGCTGAAGGTCAGCAACCTGATTGAGTACCGCTCCTTGTCTGACGAAATGGCGCAGTTCATCGGTGCGCTGGCGCAGGCCAAAATCAACATCCTGATTTCGGGCGGCACAGGCTCCGGCAAGACCACGCTGCTCAACATCCTGAGCGCCGCCATCGGCATGACCGAACGCATCGTCACCATCGAGGACGCCGCCGAGTTGCAACTGCAGCAGCCCCATGTGGTGCGCCTGGAGACCCGGCCGCCCAACATCGAAGGCCGCGGCGAAGTGGCGCAGCGTGCGCTGGTGCGCAATGCGCTGCGCATGCGCCCCGACCGCATCATCCTCGGCGAAACACGCGGCGCCGAAGCGCTGGACATGTTGCAAGCGATGAACACCGGCCATGAAGGCTCGATGACCACGGTACACGCCAACACTGCACGCGACGCACTGGCGCGGCTGGAAAGCATGATTGCCATGGCCGGTGTAGACCTGCCTGCCAAAGCGGCGCGGGCCCAGGTGGCTTCGGCCATCGGCGTCATCATCCAGGTGAACCGGATGAGCGATGGCACGCGCAAGATGACCAGCATCCACGAAGTGACCGGCATGGAAGGCGAGACCGTGACGATGCAGGAAATATTCATCTTCAAGCAAACCGGAGTGGGCCCCGGCGGCATGGTCGAAGGGGCCTTCACCGCCACCGGGGTGCGGCCGCGTTGCTGGGACCGCCTGGTCACCCGTGGCATCCACCTGCCGCAAAATATCTTCGAGCCCCTGCGGCGCGAGGGCTGAAGGAGCCGGTATGGACCTGTCCCTCGTTCTCTTTGTGGTCGCGGCCTTTCTGGCCGTGGTGCTGTCCCTCGAAGGCATGTACAACATCTGGGCCTCGCACAGCAGCCCCGAAGCCAAACGCATCGCCGCTCGCCTGGCCGCGCTGTCCGGCACAACACTGGCACCGGCCAGCATAGAGCGGGCGCGGCAAGAGACACGCATGCCGCGCCTGAATGCCTTGCTGAGCGGCGTTCAGCTCGGCCAACGCATGCAGCGCTTTGTCAAAGCGTCGTCCATGGCGATCTCGCTGGCCGAATTGCTGATGATGTCCATGGCGCTGGGGGCATTCGGCCTGCTTTTGCCGGCGCTGTTCGGCAAACCGCCCATTTTTGGCGCTGCGCTGGGACTGGCGCTTTCCCTTCTGCCTTGGTGGCGTGTGGCCGTTCGGCGGCGTGCCAGGGTCGAGCGCATTGAGCGCCAATTGCCCGAGGCGCTGGACCTGATGGGCCGTGCCATGCGCGCCGGTCATGCCTTTCCATCGGCAGTCAAAATGGTCGCTGACGAGTTGCCCGATCCATTGGGGCGAGATTTTCGTATTCTGTTCGACGAGATGAACTATGGCGTATCCACCAACGATGCACTGGCCCATCTGGCCGAGCGCGTGCCGGTGCCGGATGTGAGCTACTTTGTGGTCGCTGTTCTCATTCAACGCGAATCGGGCGGCAACCTGGCGGAACTCCTGGACAAGATCTCCGCCATTGTGCGGGACCGCCTGAAACTGCTCGGCGAGGTTCGCACCTTGTCGGCCGAAGGCAAGCTTTCGGCCATCATTTTGACCGCCCTGCCCTTTGGTGTGGCCCTGGTGGTGAACCTCGTCAATCCCACGTTCATGGACGTCCTCTGGACCGATCCGACCGGTTTGCGCATGGTCGGCGCGGCATGTTTCATGATGCTGCTGGGAATTTTGTGGATGCGCAGCATCATCCGCATCCGGGTGTAAGGGAGACAACGACCATGAACTTTGTTCAACTTCTCTTTCTCTCGCTCATTTTTGTCGTGGTGGTCACCGCTTTTTATGGCGTGTCTTCCCTGATGAGCCCGAACTCTGCGCGCCAGCGCCTGATGGGCCTGTCGATCGACAGCACACACGCAGCCCCTGCCAAAGACCGTTGGATGCGCTGGGTCGCCGATCTGACGCGCCCGGTCAGCAAGCTCTCGATGCCGGACGAAGGCTTTGAAAAATCGCGGATCAAGTTGCGCTTCGCCCATGCAGGCATCCGCAGCGCATCGGCCACCTCCGCGTACTTCGGCATCAAGACACTGCTGACCGTGGGCCTGCCATTGACCGGCTTTGTACTGACCACGTTGTCGGGCTCACCGCTAAAGGGCAACAACATGCTCTTTGCCATGCTCGCGCTGGCGGCTGCGGGCTACTACGGCCCCAATCTGGTGTTGTCGCGACTGGTCATGGTGCGCCAGCGCGAGATATTCGAGTCCTTCCCCGATGCGCTGGACCTGATGACCGTGTGTGTGGAAGCCGGTCTGGGCACCGAATCGGCCATGAATCGCGTGGCCGACGATTTGCAATTCAAAAGCCCGGCCCTCGCCGACGAGTTGCGCATCGTCAACCTGGAACTGCGTGCCGGCTCGGCCCGGGAACGGGCCTTGCGCAATCTGGCGATACGCACCGGCGTCGAGGAGGTGGACGGCTTCGTCACCATGATCAGCCAGGCCGAGCGGTTCGGCACCAGCATCGCCGCGTCGCTGCGCGTGCACGCCGAAATGTTGCGCACCCGCCGACGCCAGCGCGCCGAGGAGGCCGCTGCCAAGATCGCGCTGAAGTTGCTCTTCCCGCTGATCTTCTGCATCTTCCCCTCCCTGATGGTGGTCCTGATGGGCCCCGCCATGATCCAGGTTTACCGCGTATTGCTGCCCACCATGGGCGCCGGGCACTGACAGGAGCGCCACCATGCTTTCTTACCCCTTGTGTTTGCAACGCAACGTGTTCACGACCCTCACCCTGGTGTCGGTTTTGGGCGGATGTTCCACGCCCGCACCCGAGGCCTGGCGCGTGGCGCCGATCTTCCAGGTCGCCCATGCAGGCACAGACCACGGCTACCAGGCATTGGCCCGCCAATACGAAGGGGAACACCGCTGGCGCGAAGCGCGGGATGCCTGGCGCAAGGCCGCACTGGCAGCACCCCAGGACGCCGATACCCTGAACGCACTGGGCATGGCAGAAGCGGGCCAAGGGCTGTATGGCAAGGCGGTCGAGGCTTTGCGCCGCGCAGTGGCGCTGGCCCCCCAGAGTGCCCAGCTGCTGAACAACCTGGGTTATGCCCTGCTGCTGAACGGCGACCCGGAGGAAGCAAGAATCGTCCTGAAAGAAGCCTTGCTGCGCAAGCCGGACCATCTCCTGGCCATGGCCAACCTCCATCGCTTGGAGCAACTCGCACAAAACATGGGCCCGCCCACCAGCCAGCCCACAGACGCACCCGTCAAACCCGATGTGGCGGCACCGCGCATGGCCCCCCCCAGCAGCCCCGCCGTAGAAGCGCCGCTGTCGCCCAGGGAGCCCTCAACCCCGGCACCCAACCTGCAAAGCGTCCCGAATGTGGCACCCTTTTCCATGCGCCAAACGGGCTTGGCAGCAGCAGAAACAGCGACGCCAGCGCCTGCTGCAGCAGCGCCAACGCCCACCCTGCACACCGTGCCAGCGTTGCAGCCGCGCATCGAAATCGCCAACGGCAATGGCATCAACGGCATGGCCACCGCGCTGCGTGGGTGGCTGCGCACGCGTGGCCTGGAGCAAAAGCCACTGCTGCGCAATGCACTGCCGTTCAACACCGCCACCACCGTGGTCCACTACCGCGTAGGCTACTTTGAAGCCGCCCAGGCCCTGGCCGAACGCATGCCCCAACGCGTCACACTGGCCACCGAGCCCGGCGGCGTGGCGGATGTGGACGTCAGGGTGGTGCTGGGGCGTGACTTTTTGAAGGAGATGCTATCTTTTTTATAGCTGCTTACGCACATTCTAAAAGGGCTAGAGGCACTTTTGATGCATAAAACCCAGGGCGTTTACGGCACACCCGAATGCCCGGCGCTCAAAAGCTGCCCCATTCCTTGAGGCGCTGCAGCAGGTCCAGGTCCAGCGTGCGGATGCCGCCCGTACTGACAAACTCGTCCAGCATCCAATCGCCTTGCGATTGCGACACACCGGCAGGCTGCGCCATCGTGTTGGTGGGCTTCTTGCCCGCCAAGCCGGTGCGCATGTAATCGATCCACATGGGCAGTGCCAGCGTGGCGCCAAACTCCCGCCCGCCCAGCGATTGGGGCTCGTCATACCCCATCCAGGCCACCGCGGTGGTGGTACCGCTGTAGCCCGCAAACCATCCGTCAAAGGCCTCGCTGCTGGTGCCCGTTTTGCCCGCCAGGTCATGGCGCCCCAGCTTGTTCGACGCGGCGGCGCCGGTGCCCGAGGTGGTCACCTCGCGCAGCATGCTGTCCATGACAAACGCGTTGCGCGCATCCAGCACGCGCGCACTTTCCTGCCCGGGCACCACCGGTTTGGCCTCAAAGAGCACATTGCCGCGCGTGTCCACCACCTTTTGAATCAGGTAAGGGGTGATCTGAAAACCGCCGTTGGCAAAGACCGAATACGCCCCCGCCATTTGCAGCGGAGTGACCGCGCCGGTGCCCAGCGCCAGGGTGTAGTTCACCGGGTGTTTGGCGGCATCAAAGCCAAAACGCGGCAAAAAGTCATGGGCATACTGCGGCGTGATGGCCCTGAGCAGGCGCACGGCCGCCACGTTTTTGGACTGGGCCAGCGCCGTACGCAGGGTAATGGCGCCGTCGTACACGTCATCGTCGTTTTGCGGCTGCCAGGGCTGGCCCCCGGTTTCTGCGCCGCTGAGGGTGAGTGGAGCATCGTTGACCAGCGTTCCGGGTGAAAAACCTTTCTCCAAGGCCGCCGAGTAGACAAAGGGCTTGATGGATGAGCCGGGCTGGCGCCACGCCTGCGTGGCATGGTTGAGCTGGCTGGCACTGAAATCAAAGCCGCCCACCAGTGCGCGGTAAGCGCCGGTCTGGTTGTTCAAGGCCACCAAGGCGGCCCCCACGTTGGGCAATTGCGTGATGGCCCATCGGCCCCGGCTGTCTTGCACCACTCGGATCACCGAGCCCGGCTTGAGCTTGGACGCAGCCGGCGCTTGGGGTGCCAGTGCCGGTGCAGCCCGGCGCAGGCCATCGCCGGAAATCTCGATCTCGTTGCCGTTGGCCAACATGGCGTGCAGGCTCTTGGGGGTCACGGTGAGGGCCACGGCGGCCAGCAGCTTGTCGCTGGCCGGGTGTTTTTGCAAGGTGGCTTCAATCACCTTTTCGCGCTCGGCAGCGTTGCGCGGCAAGGCGACCTGGGCCTCCGCACCCCGGTAGCCGTGGCGCTGGTCGTAGGCCAGCACATTGCGTCGCACCGCGTCATAGGCGGCGTCCTGGTCGGCCTGGACCAGCGTGGTGATGACATTGATGCCCCGGGTGTAGGTTTCCTCCTTGAACTGGGCATAAACCGTCTGGCGCACCATTTCAGCCGCGTATTGCGCATGGTTGTTGAAGGCTTGTCCCTCGCCAAGCGCATGGACGTTCTCCTGCAGCGCGGACTTGAATTGCGCCTCGGTGATATAGCCCAGGTCACGCATACGCTTCAAGACCAGGTGCTGGCGTTGTTTGGCCCCCTTGGGGTTGACCACCGGGTTGATGCGCGACGGCGCCTGCGGCAAACCCGCCAGCATGGCCGCCTGCGCAATGCTCAGGTCTTTGAGGGGTTTGCCAAAATAAATCCGGGCCGCGCTGCTGAATCCATAGGCCCGTTGTCCCAGATAAATCTGGTTCATGTAGAGCTCCAAAATCTGGTCTTTGCTCAATGCCCGTTCGATTTTGTAGGCCAGCATCACCTCCGTCAGCTTGCGGGAGAACAGCTTTTCCCGGGTCAGGTAGAAGTCACGCGCCACTTGCATGGTGATGGTGGAGGCGCCTTGCTTGAGGCCGCCACTCAAGTCCGCAATCACGGCCCGTGCCACCCCCTTGAAGTCCACACCACCATGCTGGTAGAAGCGCGAGTCTTCAATGGCCAGCAGCGCTTGTTTCTGAATCTGCGGAATGTCCTTGATCGCAACAAAGTCACGCCGCTCCTGGCCAAACTCGCCAATGAGCACGTTGTCGCTGGTGTACACGCGCAAGGGCATCTTGGGCCGGTAGTCCATCAAGGCGTTCAGATCCGGCAAATCCAAAGGTGTGGCGGCTGGCGCAAAGGGCACGGCAGCGCCCCACAGCAGTAACAGGCGCAAGAGAAAACCGGGGATGGGATGCTTCAAAATAGAAAAGACCTGGGGGGCCTCGGTTGGAGCGCTGGGGTGGCCAGCACCGGGGAAAAGAACACTTGATTATCGTGACAGCCACGCCGGTCTGTGTGTTGCAGGTGTGACGTGCATGTAGCCAATTGTAATTTTTACCCCTGCGGCACACCGTTCTCTTCAGTGGTACACCCCGACAAAGCGGTCCAAAATGGCCGCATGGTCTTCAAACAACTGGGCTTCGAGTTGCGGCAGCTCACCCAGCGGCACCCACTTGGCCTCCAGCGCGTCGTCCGCGCCCCGGACCTCCGGCAAGCGGATGGGACCCAGGTCAAAGTGGAAGGCCTGGGTGATGAGCCGCCCGCGCGGGCTGCGCAGGGGGTGGTCAAAAACCTGGCTGGCCTGGAGCGCATGGCGCATGGTGGAGTCCAGGGTTTTGAAGCCGGTTTCCTCATGTAACTCACGCAACGCGGCCGTGTAGAAACGCTCGCCCTTGTCCACAAAGCCGCCGGGAATGGCCCACTGGCCGTGGCCCACCTCGCCGCCGCGGCGCACCAGCAGCACATGCCCGCTGGCCACGACCACGGCATCGGCCGTCAGGTACATATCGGCCGCCCACTTCTTGCGGTAGCGGGCAACGGTCAGGTGTTCGGCCACCCGCTGTGCGTACACCGGCAGGCGGGCCCAGGCCTGCAGGTAGGCCAAAACCTGCGGGCTGACATGGGGGCGCAGCACCGCCAGGCGGGCATCCGGGTCCGTGCCTTCAAAAAACACGTTTCTCAAGGCCGTGGCGTCGATATCAAACTCTTGCTGCACCGACTGCGAGGCCCAGGTCGGGAAGTGGTCCAGGTAGTAGCTGGTGTGGTCTTTCTTGAAGCCCACCAGGGTCACGCGGCCCTGGCCGCCGGTGTGTTGCCGGACCCCCTCACGCACGGCGGCGTTCCAGCGCGCGTCGTCAAAATAGTCCCGCACCGGCAAAAACTTGACACGGTCCAAGAGCTCTGGTGGCAACGCGGCCTGGACCATGGCCTGGCGCTCCTCCCAGGTGAAGGGGTTGCGCACATCCCGCGAGCGGTGGGCGGAGCCGATCACCACAATCACCTGCTGCGCCGTGGCAAGCGCGGCTTTGAGCAAGGTCTGATGGCCTTTGTGGAACAGCTGCCAGCGCCCCACGATGACGGCGGTGCCTGCGGGAGGGGTGTGTTGGATGTCTTGCATGGTGAAGGGCTTTCCGGGCGGTTGTGGGTCTAGGCGTATTGGACCGCAGCAATGGGGACCTGGCGGCCGCTGCCAAAAGCGCGGCCCCGCACCCGCAGCACCGGGGGCGCCTGGCGGCGTTTGTATTCGTTGCGGGCGATCATTTTTTGCACCCGGGTGATGAGGGCCGTGCCGTCTGGCGTGGCGCGCAGGCGCTCCATGGCGGCATCCGCACGCGCACGCTCCCACTGCGGCAGCCGGTCGCCTTCGATGAGGTGCTTGAGGATTTCGTCCAGCACCTCATAGGGCGGCAGGCTGTCCGTGTCCTTTTGGCCCGGTGCCAATTCGGCGGACGGGGGTTTTTCGATGATGGCGGCCGGAATCAGTTCCCGGCCCGCCGTGGTGTTGAGGTGGCGGCAGAGTTCAAAAATCTCGGTCTTGTACAAGTCGCCAATCAGGCCCAAGCCGCCATTGGTGTCCCCATACAGCGTGCAGTAGCCCACCGACACCTCGCTTTTGTTGCCCGTGGTCAGCAGCAAATGGCCAAAGCGGTTGGAGTACTCCATGAGCGTGGTGCCGCGCACGCGGGCTTGCAGGTTTTCCAACGGCAGGCCTTGCAGTGCTTCGCCAAATGCAGCGCCAAACGTGGCTTCAAAGGCCGCCACCATGGCTTTGATGGGGTGCTCTATCAGTGGGATACCCAGGTTGCGGCACAGCAGCACCGAGTCCGAGACACTGCCCTCGCTCGAAAATTTCGACGGCATGGTGATGCCGACCACGTTCTCTGCGCCCAGGGCCTGCACGGCCAAGGCCAGTGTCAGCGCGGAGTCGATACCACCGGAGCAGCCCACCACCGCCTGGGTGAAACCGCAGCGCCGCGCATAGTCTTTCAGGCCCAGCACAATCTGCTGGCGATAAAACTCCATGGTGGGCAGGCCTTCCAGGGGCACGGCGGGCAAGTCCGCGCCGCTGGCGCTCACAAATTGCTGGCGGGCCGCATCGAAACCCAGGGTGCGCACCTCCTCGGCAAAACGTTGGGCCTCATACACCACGGTGCCTTGGGCGTTCACCGCAAACGAGGCGCCGTCGTACACCAGTTGGTCATGCCCGCCGACCTGGTTCACGTACAGCAGGGGCAACTGGTGGTGGGCGCAGGCCTTGCAAAACACCGCGTGGCGCTGCTCGCGTTTGCCGATGTTGCTGGGGCTGGCGTTGATGGAGACCACCAGGTCCGGCGCGGCGTCGGCCAGGCGCTGGAAGGGGTTGACCACGTAGTCCTGCCCTTCGTCGTTCCAGCCGTCTTCGCAAATCATCAGGCCGATCTGCACCTCGCCCACGCGCAGCACCCGCGCCACATCCGGGCCGGGCTCAAAGTGGCGGCGCTCGTCAAAGATGTTGTAGGTGGGCAGCAACTGCTTGGCGTACTGCAGCACCAGTTCGCCGTTTTTCAGCACCAGCAAGGCGTTGTGGAAAGGCTTGCCGACGCCGCTGCGGCGCACCGGCGCGCCCACCACCCACAAGAGCTTGGGCGTTTCGCGGGTGGCCCGCTTGAGCTGCTCCAAACCCTGCTCCAGACGCGCCTGGAAATTAGCGTCGTCCAGCAGGTCGCCGGGGTAATAGGCGGTGAGGCTCATCTCGGGGAACACCACCAAATCCGCGGCCTCGTCACGGGCCT
Source organism: Rhodoferax sp. (assembly GCF_030697375.1). Taxonomy (GTDB): domain Bacteria; phylum Pseudomonadota; class Gammaproteobacteria; order Burkholderiales; family Burkholderiaceae_C; genus Allorhodoferax. The sequence goes on from NZ_JAUYQD010000044.1 coordinate 154,313, forward strand.
GGCGCGCCGCGCGCAGCATCAGGGCGATATTGCCCGCAATGTCGCCAATGGTGGGGTTGATCTGGGCAGTGGTGATGCGCAACATGGTGGCTCCTTGCGGTGGGTTATGCAGGCTTGTTGAACACTTGGCGCAGGTACGCCAAAAAGGTGGCGTCATCACACAAGGTTTTGCCCGGTGAATCCGAGAGTTTGGCGGTGGGTTGGCCGTTGCAACTCACGAGTTTCATGACGATGTTCAAGGGGGTGAGCCCGGTGTCGTTGCTCAGGTTGGTGCCTATGCCAAAACCGGTTTGCACGCGGTCGGCAAAGTGGCGGTGCAGCATGATCGCGGTGGGCAGGTCCAGCCCGTCCGAAAATACCAGGCGCTTGGTGTGGGCGTCGATCTTCAGTTTGGCGTAGTGGGCCAGGGCTTTTTCACCCCACACCACCGGGTCGCCGCTGTCATGGCGCAGGCCGTCAAAGAGTTTGGCAAAGTAGAGGTCAAAATCCGCCAAAAAGGCGTCCATGCCCACCACATCGGTCAGGGCGATGCCCAGGTCGCCGCGGTACTCCTGCACCCAGGATTCCAGCGCCGCCTTTTGAAAGCCTTTGAGCTGCACGCCAACGCCCTGAAAGGTTTGCAGGTACTCGTGCGCCATGGTGCCTATGGGTGTCAACCCCAGCTTTTGGGCCAGGTACACATTGGAAGTGCCTTTGAAAAACTGCGGCACTTCGCGCGCCAGGGTCGTGACCACTTCTTCATGCCATGCGCCGGAAAAGCGCCTGCGCACACCAAAGTCAAAAAACTCAAACGGATTGCGCCGGGCGGGACCGGTGCTGGCACCGTCGCGCAGCAAGGCGATTTTGGCCTGCAAGCGCCTGCGCGCCTCGGCCAGCGCCTCGCCCTCCCCCGCGCCTTGGGCCAGGCGGCGAAAGTACAACTCGTTGACGATGGCCAGCACATAGATCTCAAAGCCCATCACATGCACCTGCGGCCCCTGGGCCACCACCAGCAGCGTATCGCCCTGCGTGCTGACGGTGATGAAGCGGCGCTGGAACTGGAACAGGCGCAGCAGGTCGATGTAGTCCGAAGACAGGTAGCGCAGCGCACCCAGGTAGGCCAGCTCGTCTTCGGTGAAGCGCAGCGCGCACAGGGCGTCCAGTTGCGCATTGACCTCGGCCTGCAGCTCGGCCAGGGGAAAGGCCGGCGTGTTGCGGCAGACAAAATGGTATTCGGCCTGGTTGGTGGGCATGGAGTGCAGCATGGGCTGCTGCATGGTGAACTTGTAGAGGTCGGTCTCCAGCAAGCTGCGGATCACCGGCTGGAACATTTCTGGCGTGGCGGTCATGGTGTATCTCCTGAAAACGGTGGACGGCTGCGACGGTTGCAAAACAGTATGCATGGGCGGTGTGGTGCTTCCTTGCATGGCATTGTAGTTTAGTTAATTGCATATTGCAACTAACTATTCAATTCCCCAAAAATGCGGTGGCGCCTGGGCCATGGACCGGCTACGATGCCAGCCACCCCACCATGAACACACGCCCCCCGCTGCACATCGGCCTGATCCCTGGAAACGCCTTTTGCCTGGTGCTCGATGCCACCCGGCCGCACGCGGCGCGCGTGGAGTTTGACGCCCGGGCGCAGCCCGGCGCGGATGGCCGCAGCCGCCTGGGCGCGGCGCTGGGCCGCCACACCACGGTGCGGCACAGCGGCAATGGGTTGCAGGTGTGTGTGGGTGACAGCGTGGTGGCGCGGGTGCACGCCGGCGCGGTGACCGAGCACCGGCCGCTGACGGCCTTCGGCGCCCGCTTCCTGGCCGAAAACGGCGTGCCCCTATCCGGTGGGCCCTTGCAAAAGGGAGTGGCCTTGACCGCGATGGCAGGCCACCCACAAACCGGCTTGCTGTGCACCGATTTACACAGCCATTTTGCCGGCGGCCTGTCTGGCCGCGACCTGGTGGAGTTGGGCCTGGCGGTGGACGCCGTGCTCCCCCAAGCGGCCTTGGCCCAGGCCGGTATCTACTGCGCAGGCGACATGTCTTTGACCACGCTGGAAGAACCCGCCCGCGAGCGGTTCGCCTGCGCGCTGGACATCCCGCTGGACCGCCAAGTGACCTTTCTGGACATGGAGCGCCTCTACGCCCTGCGTGCGCCCTTGACCCGGCACCCGGCGCTGTTTGCGCCGCAGCTCTGGCGCATCGCCCGGCGCGCCGCCGAGGTGGGCGTTCGCTACCTGGAGCTGTCCCTGTCCAGCATTCTGGAAAGTGCGCTGCTGGCGCAGGCGCACGCCGTCCTGCCCGCCATTGAGGCGCAGCTGGGCGTGGGCATCCGTTTTCTGGTGGCCCTGTCGCGGCATGACGACCTGGAGTGGGACCTGGATGTGCTGCGCCGGGTGCAGGCCTGCCTGGGCAGCCGCGCCATTGTGGGCATCGACTTCATGGGCCACGAGACCAACTCCACCCGCGCCTTTTTGCCCCAGCTCACCGCCGCTGCCGCCCTGGCACGCCAGCGGCCGGGCTGGGTGCTGCGGGTGCACGCCGGGGAGAACCCCGCGTTTCCAGAAAACGTGCGCGAGGCAGTGGCAGCGCTGCGCCCCTGGGTGCAAGACCATGGCCTGGAGTTGCGCATAGGCCACGGCCTGTACGGGCTGGACGACGCCACCCTGGCCAAGGTGGCGGCCTTGTCCTCGGCGGTGCGCCCGGATGGCGGCTGCGCCGTCTTCGAGTTCAACCTGAGCAGCAACCTGGCGCTGAACAATATCCGCACTACCTTCGATGTGCCCCTGCGCCGCGTCCTCGCAGCGGGTGTGGACGTGGTGCTGGGCACCGACGGGCAGGGCCTGTACCGCACCCATGTGCAGGACGAAGCCCAGGCGGCGCGCGCCACCGGCCTGGGTGATGAAGAAATGGGCTGGATCGCCGCCACCGAGCAGCGCCTGCTGGCCGCCAAACGTGAGGCGCAGGAACAACTGCCGCCCTGGGGCGGCTTTGCCGTTCCGGCGCCCACCCCGGCCTTGCACTTTAGCGACGCGGTGGCCCAGCGCAAACGCGTGCAACAGGAGGCGGCGCAAGCGGCACTGAGGGCGCATCTGCACGCGCTGGCACTGCCGCTGTTCGACGCGCCAGGCTTGCGCGCGCACCTGGCGCAGCGGCCGGTGCTGAATGTGGCGGGTGCCTGGCGCAACAGCTTTGCGCAGTTCACTGCGCAAGACACCGCCCGCCTGACGGTTTTCTTCCAAACGCTGCTGGTCGGCGTGCGGCAGCTGGGCGGTGTGGTCCTGACCGGCGGCACCCGCGAAGGGGTGGAAGGGCTGCTGCACCAGTGCGCCCACCGCATGGACCTACCCCGCGCCGAAGTGATGGCCCTGGTCAGCGCCCAAGTGCCATTGGACAGCCTGGACGCACGGGGGCTCAGCGGCCTGCATGTGCTCTCCCCCACGCTGTACGACAAGGCCGCGCCCTTGTATGCGCTGGTGCAGGAGTGCGCGGGCCTGGCTTTGTTTGCGGGCGGCGGCGTCATCGTGGGGGATGAAATACAGGCCGCCCGCAACCTGGGGCTGCATTACTGCCTGCTGGCCGACCTGCCCGGCGCCAGCGCCAAGGCGGCGCAACTGGACCCCGCCCACGCCGTGTCGCTGCACGAACCCGCGCAGGCCGCGCAGCGCGTGCTGGACTTGCTGACCAGCGGCCCGCGCCGCGAGGCCCTGTTCCATGCCGGTGCCAATGACGCCGCCGACCTCGTGGTGCTGCGCCACGGCCCCGACGGCCAAGAGCCCGAACTGCTGCTAGTGCGCCGCCACGACGACGCCCCCGCAGAAAACGGCCGCTTCGCCCTGCCCGGCGGCTTTGTGCTGCCCGGCGAGACACTGCCCGCCGCGGCGGTGCGTGAGTTGGCCGAGGAAACCGGGCTGCACCTTGCACCGCAAGCCCTGGAAGCGGTGGGGGTGGTCGAAGGAGGCGGGCGCGATCCACGTGACACCGCCGAGCGCTGGGTGCGCTCCCACCTGTTTGTGGTGCACCTGCGCGCCCCGGCCCCCCACGCCACCCTGGTCGCAGGCACCGACGCATCACGCGCCTTTTTTGTGCCCTTGTCGCGCCGGCCGCAATGCCTGGCCTTTGACCATGACCGTTTGCTGGCGATGGCGCTCAAGGGGGAATAGCACCAGGACTGGCCAACTGCGCCCCCAGGTGATCGACAAACACCCGCACCTTGGGCGACAAATGCCGGCTCGACGGCCAGAGTGCTTTGAACTGACCACCCGCACTGAGCTGATCTTCCAGAATACTTTGCAGCCGGTGGTCTGCGAGTAAATGGCTGACCAGAAAATCTGGAAGGCAAGCAATTCCCAAGCCGCGCACCGTGGCGTCCAGCACCGCTTCCATGTTGTTGCAGGCCAGCACGGTCCGCAGGCGGGGCATGGCGTCGCTTGCAGCGTGCAACAGGGGCCAATCCAGCACCTTGCCAGAGTCGGGGTGGCGAAAACGAACCGTGGCGTGCCGCTCCAAATCGCGCGCAAGCAGGGGCGTGCCGTGGCGCGCCAAATAGGCGGGCGACGCGCACAGCAACAGCCGGAAGGCATTCAAGGGGCGTGAGACAAGGCGGGAGTCGGGCAAGTCACCGCTGCGGATCGCCACGTCCACGCCTTCGGCGATCAGGTCCACGGAACGGTCGCTGAAATTGATGTCCAGTTCCACCGCCGGGTAGCGGGCCAGAAAGTCCGGAATCACCGGCAACAGGAATTTATAACCAACAATCGGCGCGCTGACACGCAGCCGCCCACGCGGCGCTTCTCTGGCCTGCGAGAGCATCGCTTGCGCGTCGTCCAGGTCGTCGAGGATGGGGCGGCAGCGTTCGTGAAACAAGCGGCCCTCTTCGGTCAACTGCACCCGCCGCGTGCTGCGCTGCAAGAGCCGCACACCGACTTCCTGCTCCAGGCGGGCGACGCTTTTGCCGACCGCCGAGGCCGATATCTCCAGCGCCCGGCCGGCTGCCACAAAGCTGCCCAGATCGGCCGTTTTCACAAAGGCCAGCAGGCCGCTTAACTTGTCCATAAGGGGATTCCGGTGCGTTGATTGCGGCATTTTGTTCCGCTATGAATGGATTTATTGCCATCCAACTGGTGATTCAGGCAAGTCTAAACTGGTGGAACACACCGCAATGAGAGCCCCATGCCAATAGCCACGTCCATTCCTGCAGCAACAAGTGCGCCGCTTCCTGGCCGGTCGCGCGAAGGCAAAAACTTCATGCATGCACACGGCAAAGCGTCGAAATACATCTTGTTTGCCGCGCTCTTGCTGCTGCCTCTGTGTTTGCAGCCTTTTGGCGCCAACTGGGTGCGCATTGCCGACACCGCCCTGCTGTACGTGATGATGGCGCTCGGTCTGAATATCGTGGTGGGGTACGCCGGTCTGCTGGACCTGGGATACGTGGCCTTCTATGCCGTGGGCGCCTACATCGTCGCCCTGCTGACGTCATCGCACCTGAGCGACCACTTCAGCTGGATTGCCACCCTCTTCCCCGCCGGCTTGGATACGCCCTGGTGGATCACCCTCCCCGTGGGCGCCTTGTTGGCCGGTTTTTTGGGGGTCTTGTTGGGCGCGCCCACCTTGAAACTGCGGGGCGACTACCTGGCGATCGTGACGCTGGGTTTCGGCGAGATTGTGCGCATACTGATCAACAACCTGGGCCACCCGATCAACGTCACCAACGGGGCCAGGGGCTTGGGTCCGATTGGTTCGGTCCATTTCTTCGGTTTGGACCTGGGCCAGCGCCTGTTCATCGGCGGCTACGAAATCGCCTCGGTCACCCTGTACTACTACCTGTTTCTGGTGCTGACCCTGCTCGCGGTGGTCTTCTGTTATCGCTTGCAGGACTCCCGCATCGGCCGGGCATGGATGGCCATCCGCGACGATGCGGTTGCCGCGGAAGCCATGGGCATCAACACGCGCAACATGAAATTGCTGGCGTTTGGTCTGGGCGCCAGTTTGGGCGGTGTGTCCGGGGTCTTGTTTGGTACCTTCCAAGGCTTCGTGTCGCCCGAAGCGTTCAGCCTGAACGAATCCGTGTTGGTGGTGGCGATGGTGGTGCTGGGAGGCATCGGCCACATTCCAGGGGTAATCCTGGGGGCGGTGATGCTGACCGTGTTACCCGAGGGGTTGCGTTACCTTGTCGGTCCGCTGCAGACCCTGACCGACGGCCGACTCGACGCTGGCATCGTGCGCCAGCAGGTCATTGCGCTGGCCATGATCGGCGTCATGCTCTTGCGCCCGCGTGGCCTGTGGCCCGCGCCTGAGCATGGCAAGTCGCTACGGTAGCTTGCAGCGCCCATGGGCGCTGCGGGCGCTAAACCGCTTTGGCGGCATCGGGCACGTTGGCATGCGATGCCTGCTCGGCGGCCCAGCGCCAGGCCTGGTCCGACAGTATCAGCAAGCGGGCCGTCCCGCCGAACTGTGCCACCAGCTCCGCCGACTGCTCCAGCGCGTGGGTTTCGATCCGCGTCGCCATGTGCAAGTAGGGGTACCACGGCCCGGCATGCTCCAGCAGGGCCTGGGTGGCAAAGGCAGGCAGGCTGAGCGTGCTGACCACCTCGGCCTGGCTGATCTTCAGTATCTGGCCCAGCATGGAGGCCAGGCCCAGGGTGAAGAACTGGTCCGGCGAGGCCTCATGGTTTTCGATGGCCAGCAGCTCCAGCAGGCGTGAGCGCCACAAGGCCATCTCCTGCAAGGCCGAGGAGGTCTTGCGGCTACCGGCAAATTGCACCAGCAGCAGCGACAGCCACCGGTACAGCTCATGGCGGCCCAGCAGCAAGACGGCCTGCTCAACGCTGGCATAACTGCCCAGCTGCGCATAACTGGCACTGTTGATGCGGCTCAGCAGCCGGTAAGACAAACCCACGTCGCCTTTGATCTGATCCACGATCACGGCGGTATCGGCGCCCGATGCCAGTTGGTTCAACAGCAGCCCCACACGCCGCACCTCCGGTGGCACCGGGTGTTTGCCGGCCGGTTCGGCGATGACGGGCTCGCTGTCCAGCTCGCCACACGCATAGGTGACGCCGTTGTACAAGGCCATTTCCAGCTCTTCCACATTGCCGATATCGGTGACCAGCACCGGCAGGCCTTTCCATTCAACGGGCCTTGCGCCCAGAGAGTCCAGCAAGGTGGACATGGAGTGTGCGCCTTGGCGCAGCAACACAAAATCCGGCAGGATCTTGGCGCCCAACTCCAGCCCCCACCCGACTTGTACGCCCTTGGCCCGCAAGGCCAGCACGGCTTGTTCCATGGCGACCGTAGCCGGCGCAAGCGGCACTACAGGCAGGGTGGATTCAAGGCCGATCAGAACGCCCGGTCCGACTTCCAGGGCCCTGGCATGAAGCAGCCACTCGGCGGGCATGCGGGCAAAGCCGATTCGCCCCGCTTGCGCCATCACGGACGCCGAGGTCAACAAAGCGGCCAAGCGGGTCGCTTGCGCGTGCGGGTCCGCTTGCCGCTTGAGCTCCCGCACCACGTCTTCGCCCATGCGAAACTCGAAACCGGCCACGGCACCAGCGGACGAGATCAAGGGTCGGCGTACGCCGATCACGGTCGGCCCAGGGATGGCTTGCACGCCCTCGCCCGCAGGCAAGCTGTGCCCCCGGCTTTCCGGCGCCTGGGCCCTGGAGGCGGGCAGAGCGGGACGCCCCTGCGCTGCTTTGCCAAAAATCCACGACAACCAGCGCTGAAGAATTGATTTCACCATTGCTTCCTCACGTATTTGACGCTCCACTTTAACGCTTTGCCCGCATGCCATTGGTATCCCTCGCTGGCCCTGGCTTACCATTGACAGCCCTCTTTTTCCTTGCGACCCATCCCCACATGAATCCCGTCACCCTGCGCACGCTTGAAGCCTTTCCCCAACAGCTGGAGGCGCATTACGCCGCCATTCCGGCCGGGTTCGAACACTGGGCGCCGCCGTCCTGGGACGGTGTGCCCAGCGAGGCGTTCACCGCCATCGAGCAGGTCTGCCATGTTCGGGACATAGAGATTGAGGGCTACCAGGTCCGCATCCACCGCACGCTGAACGAAAACCATCCGGTCCTGGCGTCCATTGACAGCGAAGCGCTGGCGCTGGAGCGCCGCTACGGCAGCGCTGACGTGGCGCTGGCCTTTGCGGCCTTTCGCGCGGCACGTGCGCAGACCGTGGCGCTCATCTGCGGGCTGGCGCCCGCGCAGTTCGAGCGCACGGCGGTGTTCGAGGGCTATGGTCCGCTGTCGCTGCGCAGTCTGTTGCACTACCTGTGTAGCCACGACCAGCAGCACTTGGCGGGGTTGCAGTGGCTGCTTGGGAAAATCGAGGCCTCACGCGTGCAAACGCGAAGCTAACTGCTATTGTATTTATAGCTGCTCACGCACTGTTTACGGGGGAAAGATGCAAAAGGCGCCTTCAACTTTCCGGCGATGCTACTGTGGCACGACTTCTACTTTTACTGGACGCACCGCCTGCTGCACCACGAAACCGCGCAGGGCAACTATGGGCTTTGGTTTACGTGGTGGGATCGGTGGATGGGGACGGAGCGGGGGGATTACAACGCGGTTTGAGAAGGTGACGGGGGCAAGGTAAGCATTGCCGGTTGCACCTCGGGTGGGGCGTGCTACTTGCCAAGCAAGACCGCATTCAACGCCGTATTCACATAGTAATTTCCGCGCCCCAGTTTTTGTTTTTCCACAAAGCCGCCGTCGGCCAAGGCATCCAAATATTTGGTGGCCGTGATGCGCGACACCTGCAGGTCCCGCTGCACAAATTCAATCTTGGTGTAGGGATGCGTGAACAGGTTGTTGATCAAATCCTGGCTGTAGAACTTGTAGCTGTCACGTATGCGGTGTTTGTAGTCAAACAGCGCGGCCTTGATACCATGGATGGTGGTTATCGTCTGGCCCGCAGTCTGCTCCACGGCATCCAGCAGGTACAGCACCCACGCTTCCCACGTGTCGTCCTCGCGCACGGTTTGCAGCAAGCGATAGTAGTCGGCCTTGGTGCGCACGATGTGGCTGCTGAGGTAGAGCACCGGGATATCCAGCAACCTTTCTTTGACCAGATACAGCACATTCACAATGCGCCCGGTGCGGCCATTGCCATCGTAAAACGGGTGGATACTTTCAAACTGGTGGTGCACCAGCGCCATCTTGATCAGCGGGTCCACCGCAAACAGGGCGTCATCGTTCATGAAGCGCTCCAAGTCGCGCATCAGCGCCACGATCTCGGCCGGGTCTTGCGGCGGCGTGTACACGGTGCGCCCGGTACCGTCTTTCAGCGCCGTTCCCGGTAGCTTGCGAAAGCCCGCGTTGTTGCGCTCCAGTTCGCCCTGAATCTCAATGATGTGGTTGGCGGTCAGCAGCCCGCTGGTGCGCACCCGCTCAAACCCCACCCGCAAAGCCTGGCGATAACGCAGCACCTCTTTGGCAGCCGGGTTGGCAAACGCCTCGGGTGACACATCGTCCTTGAACAACTCGTCATGCGTGGTGACGATGTTTTCAATTTCAGAACTGTCCTTGGCCTCTTGCAAAGCCAAGGTGTTGATCAAAATGCCCTGGTTGGGAATGGAAGCCGCAATACCTTTCAATTCGGCCAGCTTGCGGCTGCTGCTGGCCAGCTTCTTCAGAATTGCTGGCGATTCAAAGCGGGTGGGATCAAGTTGTTCGAGTGGGGTCAGTGGGGGCATGGGCCGACCTCTGGAAGGTTACGTGTATAAAAAAGATGATTTTCTATACATATTACGTTAGACGTGTAACGGAAAACGTGTTTTTCTATGCACATGCTGTGCGACGTGCATTGAAATCTGTGTTTTTAAGCTGAATGCGATTCAAACCATCGACCTATGACTGCTTAAAAGTGCAACCACCTGCCCAGCTTGGCAGCCCAGCGACCGCGTCAGCCTACGCATCGATCCCTGCTACCCCACGCTGCAAAATCATTGGGCACCCAGACATGGCCCGGGCTGGCGGCAGCGATTTGCGAAGAGGTTTGGGCTTTGAGGTCAGACATGGGGCATGTTTTGTCCGGTATTTGTAGACGTTTAGCGGTCGGGTGGCAATTCAGTTTGTCCGAAAAATGTCAGCATATTTCGGACAAATGCAGAACTTCTTTCGTGTCACTTGCTATGTTTGTAATAGCGCCTTGCGCTTGTTACAAAAGGGCTGATGGCCAATTTCATTCATAGGATTGCCCCCTCACGCCCGCATCGAAATCCTCACCACCTCCTGCCCATAGGCGTAATGCAGCCCCGCAGGCAACGCAAACACCCGATGCTCCTGCGTCAGCCCGGTGTTGCCGACCCGCTTGCTGTTTCCCCTGCTGGCAATCTGCTTAGCGCTGAACACCGCCAGCTCGCCATTGGCCAGCACCTCCACGCCAATGCCCTGCTCGTTGACCGCCACGTTCAGCGCCAACTCGTCGGTGGGCTCTGTGGCGGTGATTTCAAAGCATTGTTGTGCGCCGCCTCTGGTCAAGGTCAGCCGGTAGATTTGGCCGTCTTTGCGGCCATAGGCCAGCGCCAACACGTGGTCGGGCGAAACCATGAAAGCATCCACCAACCGGTAGGCGGCCAGGGCGCTGGCCTTGTCGATGCGCACGCTGTCGCCGGCAGGCAGCACCAGGAATGGCGTGCCCAGTGCATCGAACATGGCCATGGTGGCAAACACGGTGGACGCCTGGGCCAGGAAGGGCCAACTGGCGCGCACCGACAGCACGGTGTGGGCACCCATCTGGTCCACCGCAATTTCCGTCAAGCCACGGTCGCTGTGGGCATTGACTGCAAACAGGCGGTTGCCGAAGGTGAGCAGGCGCTGGGCCAGGCTGGGCAAGAGTTTGGCGTCTTGGGTGGCGGCCAAAGGTGCAGGGTCGCGCTCGGCGGGTACTAGGTGGCCGGTGATGCCGCTGCTTTGTGGGTGGGTGGTGTTCGGGCGGGTGTTCAGAAACGCGTAGAACAAGCCGCCCGCGCAGCGCACCAGTGCGGCCGTGCCCTCGCGCAGCGCCTCCAACTGTGGGGGAGTCAGGCAGGGCAAGTTTTGTTTGCGTTGCAGATCAAAAGCGTGCAGGCTGCCAGCGCCGCTGCGCTCGCGCCACAGGGCCACGCCGCAGCGCAACACCTCGACCACATCTCCGTCCAGATGCACCAGTACGTCGTGGATGACTGTCTGATGGGTGGTCTGGCTGGTGGCTGTGCGCATGGCACGCTTGGAAGTTGGGGATAGGGCCACCACGCGGGCCGCGTGCACGCCGGGAGGTGCGCTGCGCAGGCCGTGCTGGAAGACGTCGCGGTACCAGTCCAGCAGCGCGCCGGGCAGGCAGGTGGCGTAGTCGCGCACACCGGCGTTGACCGACACGCGGGGGTCGAACACGGAAGCGTTGGCCAGCATGCGCGCCTGCAGGTCGCCGCGCTTGAAGTCGGGGTGCACGCCTTTGTAGGGGTGGATGCCGGCCAGCACCTGGAAGCTGACCACGGCCCACGAGAACCAGTCGGTGAGCGGCGTGAAGTCGGCACTGTGCACATCACGTATGGACGGCATGATGGCGCTGGCCTTGAACGCGCCTATCTGCCAACTGTCCACGTCCAGCAGGCGCGGCGCGGTGCCGTCGGCCAGGTAGTTCATCTCGTTGGCGTCCACCAGCACGGCGCCGGCCTGGTGCGCCTCCACCACGGCCAGGCGCATGTTCTCGACCAGCGCCAACGATTCTCGGATGCCAAAGTTATTGGGGTCGCGCCAGGCGTTGGTGAATGTTTTGACCAGGGGCACGCCGCTGGCTTGCGGCATGTAGAAGCCCACCACTTCGTGCTGGGGGTTGAGCAGCACGTCGGTGGGCGCCACGATGTGCGGGTGGCGTATGGCCTGCAGCAGCTTGAGTTTGTCTTCAATGCCACGGGCGCGGGCACCGGCGGGGTCCAGGTAGAGCTTGTAGACATAGCTGCCTTTGGCATAGACCACGCCTTCGCCGCCGGTGGCCAGGTAATCGGTTTGTGTGAGGGCGACTTCGCCTTTGCCGGGGAGGAATACGCGCTGGGGGGATTGGGCGCTGAGGTTCAAACTTACTGTGTTCATGGTGCGCCCTCCTGTTGCACGCGAGCCAGCGCGGCGATGGAGAAGTCGTCTTGCGGGATGTGGCCACTTCTCTCCCACTGCGCGAGTGCTTTCATGGCGCGGCGTTTGACGAAACTTCCCTCGAAGTTTTTGAAGGCCAGGCAGGCGGTGGCGGCGTCTAACGATTCAAGCTTGCTGATCTGGCTTATGCCATCGCTGCAGATGGTCAGGGCGCTGATGTCGCTTAAGGCTATCTCGGTGGTCCAGCCTTGGAGGAAGTCTTGGGCGGGGATGTCTTGGGTGGTGCTGCTGTTTTCGCCGGTGGTGTGGGTGCTGAGTTGCACGCTGAGTGCGCCCTTGGTGGCGGATGCGTTGAACTGCGCTGCCACTGCGGGTTGCAGGCAGTAGCCCAGGTAGTAAGGGGCGTTGTCGGGCCAGGAGGCTTCGGTGATCTGCACGGTGCCGTTGGTGTGGCGGGTGGCGTAGGCGCCGTCGCCGGCCATGAAGACTTTGGCGGTGGTGGTGGTGGCGCAGAAGGCGACGATGCTGGCCAGGTAGTCTTGTGGTGTACCGCCCAGGGGCATGGCTTGCAAGCGGGTGCGGATGCGTTGGATGGACTCTGGGGTGAAGCAGTCTTCCAATGAAGTTGTGTGCTGCAACTCGGCTTCCATGGCCAGGGCCAGTACGCGGGCGCCGAGGTCGGTGCGGGCGTTGGCGCCGGAGCAGCCGTCGGTGACTAAGCCGTAGACGCGGGCGTCTTTTAGGGTGCCCGATAACGCGTAGTCCTGGCAGGGTTCGCCGGCGCGGGCGTGGAAGGTGCCTAGGGTGAAGTAGTGGTCGGCGGTTAGGGTGGGCATTTTTTAAGTCCCGATGATTGGTATGCGTACGCTGATTTGGGGTCAGAGCACACGGCCGCTGCGCGGTCGGTGATCCGACCCCAAATCAGCTAGGTGATCGGCCCGCCAGCGCCTCAATGCAAGTTCCTCTTCGCTTCAAAACACCAGCGCCTGGCTGGCGCCGCCGGTGCCCAGGCTTTGGGATTGGGCGGAAATGCTGCGGGAGACGAACTGGGCCAACTGCGCCAGCTTTTGCGGCGTGGCGTCGCCTACGTCAACGTATTGGGTCAGGCCTGCGTCGTCCTTGAAGGCCTGCAGTGGGCCGCTGTAGAGGCTGGCGTTCACGCCGACCAAAATCACGTTCAGCGATTCCAGCCATTCATGTTGCACACCGTTTATCACCTCGGCGGCCACATCGCTGGGGGTGTAGTGCGAGCAGTTGTCGTCGCCGTCGGTCACCACCACCACCAGGCCGTTGACGCTGAAGTCCTGGTCACTGAGCATGCGGGCGTAGGCGTTGGTGGCCATCACGGCATTGCGGGTGGCATCAAACAACGCGGTGGAGCCGCTACAGCGCGGGGCTTTGTAGACGCTGGGGTCCACACGGGTCAGCTCGGTAAAGCCGTGTTCTTCATCCACGCGTTCGTTGAACTCGGTGCTGCGCAGCATCAGGTAGTCGGCACGCGGGCTGCGGTGGCAGGCTTCCACCACGGCCTGCTTCATGGCCAGCAGTTGCTGCGTGAAGCCGTTGACGCTGCCAGTCTTGTCGATGACCAGGGTCACTAGCGTGTATTCGGTGGAGCCCAGCTTGTCCGGCCGCACGCCCGAGAACGAAAAGTTCGCAATCTGCGTGGTCTGCATGGTGTTGGCGTCCATCAGTTTCATGGTGTTCTCCGGTGGGTTAACGAGGGGGCTTAAAGCATGTAGTCGGTCGAGCGCGACGTCTTCATGCCGCGTGCGCGCATCTCATTCACAAAGTCCTGGCCCAGTTGCTCAAAGCCGCCCACGCTGCTGCTGCAGTCGGTCAGCAGCACCAGCTTGGCGATGTTGTCTTCGCCAAAATTGCTGGCGATGTCGCGCACCGTGTTGGCCACGCAGTGCGACAGGGCTTCACCGGCGACGATGACCACGTCCGCCTCCGACAAGGTGCGGATCAGGCGGCTGTTGAGCAGCGTGCCGGGGTCGGCTGGGTCGGGCACCTCGGCCTGCACGGCGGAGTAGTGCTCGGTGAAGGGGTTGGAGCCTTTGGTCACGTAGTCCACCACGTCCAGCTTTTTACGCGCCCAGGCGTCCAGCGACTGCGTCACGGCGGCGTGCACGTTGTGGCCCCAGTGGCCAATCAGGCAGTGCTCGGGCCACACCACCAGGGCGTAGCGCTGGGCTGCATCCAGTTGCTCCACGTACTGGCGGCTGCGCTCTTGCAAGAGCGGATTACGCGAGCGCCACAGGCCGGCGGCGACGTCTTTGGCGGTGATGACGGTAAAGGGAGCGGGCGCCTGGCCTTGGTCATTGCTCCACCAGGTGGGGTGGGCAATGTCGATGGGGTTGTGCGAATCCAGCGTGACGTGGATGTCAAACAGCTTGTTGCCCACACGGTCAATGAAAGCGGCCAGGCGCTTCATGTCCTGGTCGGCGCCGGCCACCGGCAAGGTGGGGGCCAGCTTGCGGCCAGCGGCCAAAGGATCGGCGGGCTGCTCGGCCGCCGGGATGTCGCAAAAGTCGTTTTGCGGATCGATGATGAGCAGGTGAACTTGGGTGGACGTCTTCATGGCGGAGGCTCCATATGTGGTGTTGATGAAGTCAGTATAGATTAGTTAATTGCAAAATGCAAATAACTATTTTTATAAAAATCTAAAATCACTTTGGCCAGATACTTAGAGCAATTTTTGCGAAATGGCACAGCGGATGCCGCGCAAGTGAGTTTCGTTAAGGGCTAAAATGAAAAAACCATGCCAACCCCTGATTCCAACCCGAACATCATCGTCACCGTGGACGTGGTGTTGTTCACATTGCGCGACAAAAAACTGCACCTGGTGCTGATGCGCCGCCCGAACGAGCCCTTTGCGGGCCAGTGGGCGCTGCCCGGTGGCTATGTGCACAGACTAGAAGACGCCGACAGCCTGGCCGCCGCCCTGCGCGTGCTGCGCAGCAAGACCGGTATCGCCCCGCCCTACCTGGAGCAGCTCTACAGCTTTGCCGATGGCGCACGCGACCCGCGCGGCTGGTCGGTGAGCCTGAGCTACTTTGCGCTGGTGGACGAAGCCGTGCTGACCAACGCCCAGGCGGCGGCGCCCGGTTTTGATCTGGTGGAGGTGAACGCCGTGCCGCGCCTGTCCTTCGACCACAACCGCATTTTTGAGGTGGCGCTCAAGCGCCTGCGCGACAAAAGCGCCTACTCCACCCTGCCCTGTTACCTGCTATCCGAACAGTTCACCTTTGCTCAGGTGCATGAGACCTACGAACATGTGATGGGTGTGGCGCTGGACAAGAGCGCATTCAGGCGCAAGCTGGCCGAGATGGACGTGCTGGAAGAATGCAAAGGCCAGCGTGTGGGCGGCGCACACCGGCCGGCGCAGTTGTTTCGCGTGAAGGCGGATCTGGCCAACCGGCTGCGGCTGCTGGACAGACCGCTGGCGCTGCATTCGTTGGCATCCTGAGTGGCCTTTCACCGTTTGGCCGTTTTCGCCACCGGCGGCTTCTTGGGGGCCGGCTTGCTCTTTTTGTCGCCTTGGTCCAGGCACAGCAAGGTGTCCACATAGGACATATACCGGTTGAGGTAGTCGGGCGAGATCTCCCGCATCAGCGCCAAGGAGCGCACCACCAGCATATGCGAGTTGATCGGCCCGGCGTTCTTGGGTGCTTGGCCCAGCGCTTGCGCCACCTGCTTCTCCACGCTGAGTTTGGACCAGGTGTTTCTGAAATACCGCATGGTTTTCAGCTCGGAACGCGAACCCACCTGCCCCGCCCCACCGGTCTCCCCCACTGCCGAAGCATGCTGCGCCATATAGCGGGCAAGGTCCCCCAAGGACGAAGCAGTGCCGCTTGGCTTCAGGGTGGTAATGTAGCGATGCAGTCCTTTGAAATCGCCGCGCTCGAACAGCCGCTGCAAGGCGTCTGCGGCCTGTGGATGGTGCGGCACCGTGGCGTCGATGGCGCCCTGCGCATCGCCTTGTGCTTGCGCGAAGCGTTCTCTGAACACCGCCATCGCCCGCGCCAGCTTGTCCTCCAGCAGGCCTTGGACCTTGCCTTGCTGGGCATGCGTGCGCTGGGCCAGCACTTCAAGGTAATGGAGCCCCACGGGGTCAAACTGCCCCGCACCGGCCTGGCGCAAGGAGGCCATTGCCATGCTGAATTCAGGGGGTTGATCCGCCGGCGAATGCGGGATTCCGCCGGGACCGGATTCACTCATGGGGCGGCATTTTTCACATTGGCGCTTTTGGGCACGGGCGCCATTTCCACCCGCCGGTTCTGGGAGCGCGCCGCGTCATCGACGTTGGGCGTGACCGGCTGCTCGGCCCCAAAGGCGGCCGCGAAAACCATGGACGCGGGCATGCCTTCGTCGATCAGGGTGCGGGTGACGGTCAAAGCCCGTTGCGCCGACAACTCCCAGTTGTCAGCGAAGCGGCTGTTGCCCTCCCGTATCGATTTGTCGTCGGTAAACCCGCTCACCATCAGCAGCTCATCCCGCGCGCCCAGGTAGGCGCGCAAGGGCGGTACCAGGCTGTTCAAGAGTTGCCGGCCCTCCGGCTGCAACTGGTCCGAATTCAGCGAGAACAAAACGCGCCCGCTGATGCCAATACGCCCGTTGTTCAAAGTGATGCGCCCGCTGGCCAGCGGAATCGCCAGGGCTTTTTCCAGGCTGATGCGGCGCTGCTCTTCGATCTGGCGCTTTTTTACCTCGGCTTCCAGGTGGGTTGCCAACTCCATTTGAAAACCCAACACGCCCACCAGCAAGAGCACAAAAGCGCCGAGCAAGCCCGACATCAGGTCGCCAAAAACAGCCCAGACCGGTGCGGTTTGCTCAACACCGGCGTCGATGTCTTCCATCAGCGCACCTCTTCGGCCAACTGGGCTTGCTTGGCCGGGAGTTGGCGCAGCTCTTCAAAAATTTCTTTTTGCGACATCAGGCTCAGGTCAATGATTTCACGGGCCTGGGCCACGTAGTAGGCGAGTTGTTCGTCACTGCGCGCCATGGATTTGTCCATCGCCCCTTCGATGCGCTGCAGGTTGGCAATCAGCTTCTCGTTGGCGTCATTGAAAGAGTGCACCGCAAAACCGAAGGCCTCGCTCAAGCTCGATACCTCGACCGCACTGCTGGTGACGTGGGCGGCAATGTCGGAGAGCTTGTTGGCCTCTGCACCCACTTTCGCGGAAAACTCGCTGCCAGCGGCATTGAGCGCCACCGCCGAGGAGGCCACCAGGGTGTCGATCACCGCACGCTGTTCCACGGATGCATGGTGGATGGAGTCCAGCAGTGCATTCAGGGTTTCCATGATGCGGCCGCGCTCCTCCAGCAGCGCGTTGTCGCGCGCGACACTGTGGGAGATTTCCTGGCGCAACTGTCCAATGACTTCTGCCGCCGCCCGTGGCGCTTCCGAGGCGGTTTGGATGAGCCGCGTGATCGGGTCTTCCAGCGCGGTGCCCAAGGTGCTCAGATGGTGGGTCAGCGCAGTTTGCAAGTCGCCCAACCGCTCCACTGCGGCGTGGCCACGCTGGGCCTCGTCTTCCCGGAGCGCACCGAGTTCGGTGCGCAAGAGGTGGACCAGTTGGTCCATGCGTTCGCCGTTTTGTTGCACCCATGTGGCTTCCGAGGCGATGCGCGACTGCACCAAGTCCTCCGAGCAGGTCATCAAACGGGTGACTTCGCCCAGCGTCTGGCGGGCGCTGGTCTGGGCCTGTTCGGTGATGTCCTGCGCGGTCTGGGTCAGGGTGTTGCAGATGAGCTGCTGTTGGGACAGCGTTTGCGCGCCCGTGTGCTGCCATTCGCGGTGCAGTGTTGCCGCCACGGTTTCCAGCGATTGTGTCCAGGCCAGCAGCCGCTGTTGGTCGTTTGCCGTGTGTTCGGCCTGCAAGCTGGCGGCGGTGGCGCCGAGCCGTGCAGACAGTCCATCGAGTTGCAGCTGCGCCGTATCGACCATGCGTTCGTGCATCAGCTTCGCTTCTTGGGCGATTCCCGCCATGGCGGCTTCGACCACGGGTTGCAGGCTTTCGCCGGCCACATGCGCGCTTTGGGTCAGGCTGTCGCGCAGGGATTGGTCCACGGCGCGCGCCAGATCGGTGTAAACACCTTTGACATTGCTGTGAAAGCTTTCCTGGTTGGACAGCAGCCGTTCATTCAACTGCTGGCCCATGCGCTCCATCTGCACCATCATGGCCTGCAGTTGGCCAACCACTTCCGGCAGGGCTTGGGATTGGAACTGCAGCGCCTTGTAGGTTTCCTGGCGCTGGTGGGTGAGCGAGAAGCCGCGCAAGGCGGTCGCGATTTGGGTGTCCAGCCGTTGCGCGGTCTGCAGTCTTTCACGTCGGCTCAGGGCCGACATCAGGCCCAGCATCGCCGACGCGGCCACCCCGGCCACGGAGGTGCCAAACGCCAGGCCCAAGCCCTTGATCGGTGCCGCCAATGCCGAGCGAATCGCTTGCAGATCGGTCGTGCCTTCCAGGGCAAAGACGGCGCCGTTGAGGGTGACCACCATGCCCAGAAAGGTGCCCAGCATGCCCAGCATCACCAGCAGCCCCACCAGATAGGGCGTGAGCGCGGGGCCTGGTAGACCGATACGCTCGCCTTCTATGCGCAGCCGCACGGGGTTCTGCAGTGACGCATGCACGTTGGCGAGCCAGCCGTTCAGGCTCGGCAGTGGCTCAGGAATGGCCGCCAGCGCGGTGGCCAGGGTGGCGGTGGCCTGACGGAACTGGCGCAATTCGAGCGCGCCAAAGACATACACCGCACCAATGACGGCCGTCATGGTCAAAGCCAGCAGATTGGCGCCAACAAACCCGGAGCCGACCCAAACGACCGCTGCGGCGCCCAACACAAAGGCGGCTGTGAACAAATGCTTCTTCATTGATGTTTTGTTATTTCGTGGTTGAGGGCTTCCATCAGCCCCAATGTCGGTTGCAAACGCAGGTCCAGCTCCGCCAGCAGCACCGTTTGCAGTTCATGGTGAAAACACGCCAGCCAAGCGCCGGCCTGCATCCACGCGGCAGGGTTGTCGGCTTGCTGGGCGTCCACCAGCGTCTGCTGGTGTGTTTTGAACAAGTGCTCAAACCGTTTTCTAAGCAACGCAGGTACCGTCGCCAGCAAACTGGCCTCGCGCTCCCGCAGTATCCCGTCCAGGGCCGCATCCAGGGCGGCCAGCTTCTGGAGCGGTGGCGAGGCGCTTGCCAGCACATCCCGCACATTCACCCGCAGGGGGCGAACACTCAAATCCATGTCGCGCTGGTGCGCCAGATAACAGCGCCGGTAGGGCGCATACGCTGCCGCCAAGTCCATGGGCACGCCGGGCTGGGGCGTGGGCATTTCCAGGCGGGTCTTGCCCCCGTTTGGGGCGCAACTCTTCGTGATCGAATCCGCCAAGGCCGCCCGCACCCGCGCAAATTGCGCAGCCACGGCCATACGCGCGGAGGATGGCCCCCCGGACGGCACAGCGGGCGTGCTGGTGGTAGGGGCGTCGTGCGCCGCACGCAGGGTGATGGCGTCGGTAAAGTCCAACCACAGGCCCAGTTTTTCTGCAAAAGCATTCCCCGGCTCGACCGCATCCACCATGGCCAGGTCGGCGAAAAAACGGATGAGCCTGGAACTGTGGAGGTTTGTACGCGGCAGGGCTCGCGTCATACGTATAGGTGATTCAAATCGAAAAGAAGGGCTTGGGCACCCGTTGGGGGCAGGCCGGGCCAAGCCGAATAAGCATCGTCGGCGCAGGAATCCCAAGGATTCCCTGGGCTGCCAGCCCATGGCGTACGTGCGGCAGCGATTGTATCGTGGTCAGCGCGCAGCCAGCCCAAGGCGCGCAGGCCACGGCACCACGCCCGCAACAGACCGAGCTTTCACTATCAAATTAATAGCTGCTTGCGCAGTATCTACGGGGGCTAGAGGCCGATTTGGCTCACACCCAGAGCGCCAGCAGCTCGGTCAGGCGGGTCACCGTGTGGTGGGGTTGTTCCGCATGGCTCCAGGCATGGCCCTCGCGGTTGACCCACACGGTCTGCATGCCCGCGCCCAGGGCACCCAGCACGTCCATGGCCGCGTCGTCCCCCACATGCAAGACCTGGGACGGGGGCACGCCGGCCTTGTCCGCCGCCGCATGGAAGATGCGCGCATCCGGCTTGGCCACCCCAAAGATGCTGGAACTCACGCTGGCCACAAAGAATTGCCCCAGCCCCACCCGATGCACATCGGCATTGCCGTTGGACACCGCCACGATGGGAAAACGCGCCGCCAACACCGCCAGCACTGCCGTCACGTCGTCAAACAGCTCCACCCGCATGCGTTCGGCAAAAAACACCTCAAAGGCGGGCTCGGCAAGCTCGGTGTCTTCCTGGGCGCGGTGCAAGGCGGTGCGGATCGATTCCCGGCGGATGGCGCTCAGGTCATGGCCGATCTCGGGGCGGGTTTGCACCACATGCTCACGCACCGCCAGGCGCGCCTGCGGGTCCGCAAACACGGCAGCGGCGCCCGGCGCCCGCTGTGCCAGCCAGGTGGCCAGGGCCTGCTCCGCCCGGTGGATGGTGGGCCAGATGGGCCACAAGGTGTCGTCCAGGTCCAGGCTGATGGCCTTGATGCGTGCAATGTCGAGCATGGGTGTGTGCAAGGGGGGGTGAAAAGAGGGGGCTGCGCCCGGTGGCCCAAAGTATCGCACCCTGGGTTGCCCGCTGGGGATTTGGGGGAAATGGGTATGCGATGATGGCCGTTATGCACCCCACCCATCCCTCTGCTCCCCGCCCTGCCCCTGGCTCCGTCGTGCTGCTGGGCGCCACCGGCGCGGTGGGCCAAGAAGTGCTGCGCGCCTTGTTGGACCTGCCACAAGCCGTCCAAGTCACCACGCTGGGCCGCCGCCCGGTCAACACCCCCACCCATGCCCGGCTGCAGCAACGGGTCGTGGACGTACACACGCCCGCCAGCTATGCGCCCTGGCTGCAGGGCCAGCAGGCGGCCATCTGCACCTTTGGCGTGGGGCAACCGTCCCAGGTGAGCCGCTCCGAGTTCCTGCGGGTGGACAAAGACGCGGTGCTGGCCTTTGCGCTGGCCTGCAAACAGGCCGGGGTGGAACACTTTGAACTGCTGGGCTCGGTGGGGGCCGACGCCGCATCGCGCAGCCACTACCTGCGCACCAAGGGCGAACTGCGCGACGCCCTGGTGGCGCTGCAGTTCAAGCGCCTCAGCATCTTCCAGCCCTCCATGATCCTCACGCCCGCCAACCGCTATGGCCTGAGCCAAGCACTGACGCTGGCGCTGTGGCCCAAGCTCACCTTCTTGCTGGGCGGTGGCCTGCGCAAGTACCGGGGCATTGCGGTGGGCACCCTGGGCGCGGCCATGGCGCGCAACCTGTTTGTGCCCAGCCCCGCCCTTGAAATACTGCATTGGCCGGAGTTCATGGCCCTGAGCACCGCCCCGCGATAGGCACCGGGCCGGACTTTTGCTACCAATTTAGTAGCTGCTTACGCACATTCTACGGGGGCTAGAGGCATTTTTGGCATTGCATTCAATGCAGCATCGCGTCCTCAAAGGCGCTGGGGCGCTTCTGGCTGAACATGAGCGTCAGCTCAACGCTGCAGCGGGTCATGGCCACGTACATCAGGTTGCGCTCATCGTCCAGCGTGCCACCGTCGTCGGCCGGAAACTCACCGCGCTCGATGAAGGGAATGGTCACCCGCTCAAACTCCAGCCCCTTGACCGAGGGGATGTCGCTGAGGATGAGTGAGTTTTTTTGCGCTTTGGCATCACCCAGCTTCTCGTAGGACAGCTCCAGCGCATTGATGTGGCGAAAGAAGGCCACCGCGCTGTCAAAAATCTGCGCCGCCTGTTTCAGGCCTTCCAGGTGCGCCACGGCATCCGCCGCGCGTTGGCGCTCCACCCAGCGGTGGGCGGCCAGGCTGGGCATGTCCAGCGCCTGCAGCATCTCGTCCAGAAGGGTGTCCCCCGTGTGCGTCGCCGCCACGGCCATGGCCGCCTCCAGGCGGCGGCGCATGGCGGGGTCCGCCTTGGCGATCACCTGCCGTTTGAGAAAAGTGACCAGCAAACTTTGGTCGCCCAGGATCTCTTGGACGGCGAAGCGCAGGCGTTCGTCCTGCGACTCGGTGTCGCTGTCGGCAAAGTCCAGCTGCACGCCAGCCAGATCGACCACCGCTTTGACCATTCGCTGGCGGGCGCTGTGGCTGGCCACCAGCTCAAACTCCGGGCGGGCCGCCGCCAGCAGCGCCCGCACCATCAGCACCTCGGGGCGGTGCAGGTAGGTGGGAAACGGGTAGGTGCGGTAGGGGATGGCCTGCTCCAGCAGGAAGTTTTCAATCAACACCGACTGGTGCGGATGGCGCAGCAAGACGACAAACTGGTTCATGGGTCGGCCTTGGCGTTGCCACGCGACCGCGTCTTCCACGATTTTCTGGGCACACTCCAGCGGTGCCGCATAGAAAAACGGATGCACCTGGGTCTCGCGTGGGGCCAAGGAAGCATAGTGTTTGGACGCCAGGCTGCCCGCCAATTCGGCCAGGTTGGCCGAAAACCGGTACGAAGCCGGCAAATGCAGGACGGTGGCCGGGCGCCCCGTCTCCTGCGCAAAGTAGGCGGGGTCCATGAACTTGGGCTCGGCGCCGGCCTTTTGGTGCAGCACCTGGTCGGGGTCACCCACCCCGCAGAAGGCGGCATTTGGGTTGCTTTCCAACAAGCGCCGCAGCAGGGTGAACATCGCCTCGTTCATGTCGTGGAATTCATCGACGCAGAGCAAATGCAGGCCGCCGGGCCAGCGGGAGAACATGGCCTGGGGCATGTCCACCGACATATCGCCCACCGTGCTGGCCAGGTCGTAGGTGGCGTCCCCCGGTGCGCGAAACAGCGGCGGCTCTTCCTCCGAGGGCCGGCGCAAGCGCTCAAAGCGCTCCAGAACCTTCAGCACCGTGTAGTCCTCGCCGGTATTTTCCGCCAGCAGGGTGTCCACCCGTTCATCCAGCCACCGCGCCTTGGGCAGCACCAACTTGCCCTTGATGCGCAAACTTTCGTGGATAAAGTATTCGTAAAAACCGCTGTCCTCCGCGCTTGGGAGCTGGAGATGGCTGTCACCACGCTGCAGGGCGCGTTCACGGACCTCGTCCAGGCCCTGCGCAATGGATTCTTTGAGCGCCTCTGGCGTCTTGACCACCTTGGCGCGGCTGCCCTCCAGATCCGTCAGCATGTACACCGCGAATTCGTCGAAGGTGTTGATCCAGAGGTCCTTGACGAGGTCAGGGGGCACGCCTATTTTTTCCAGCGCGCGCCTAAACGCCAGCCCGGCGACCTCGGTGTAGGTCAGCGTCAGGATCTTTTTAGGCGCATAGTGCCCGGTTCTTTGCCGCTGCATCTCCAGCACCTCGGCGACCTTGAGCGCCAAGCTGGTGGTTTTGGCCGCCCCGGCATTGGCGTCCACAAGGATCGAGGGGCTGCTGCTGGTTTGCAGCTCGGTCTGCTGGCGCGAAGGCGTGATGTTTTTGGGGTGGAAAAGCGGTGGTGGCGTCATGGCGGCCATGGTTTTTTCCTTGTCTGAATTCTTGCTGCGTCGCAGGTCTGGCATCCCCGGACTGCGCTGCCATCTTAAGCGGACACCAGCCGCGTGGCTGGCCGGGCTTGGCCCTTGTTTCCAACGGAACCCGTTTCCACCGGCAGTTTGCGCGCCTTCATGGAAGCCCATGTCAAACGCCTACGCGCAAGCAACCGTGCCTATCTCCACCCCAAATGGTGTGGGACTGCTTCCTTTGCCCTGTGAATTGTCAACGCGAAAAGCGGGTTTCCTTGTTCACTTCCCACTTGCATTGCCACTGCCGTAAGTTGGCGTGTGTATCTTGGCCCCCACAGGAGGTGAATGGATGTTGCCGCCAAAAACTACCCGTGTTGCCCAGGCGATTTCCGGCGAAGATTTTTTGCGCATCTTCGAAGCCCTGCCCACACCCTGCTTGCTCTTGACCCCGGGCCTGGAGATCGTTGCGGCCACCCAGGCCTTTCTGGCGGACACCCGGGGGCTGCGTTCCGAGATCGTTGGACGTTCGGTCTTGGACGTCTTTGCAGACACGCCAGACGAAGCGCGTACCTCCAGCAGGGTTCCGCTGGAAGCCTCGCTGGCCTACGTCCGGTCCAGCGGCCACGCGGACCAGGTCCCCTTGCAGCGCTACGCGCTTCACCAAGCGGCCACGCAAGGCGGCACCTTGGAGGCGCACCACTGGGGCGTACTCAACACGCCCGTGCTGGATGCCAATGGCGGGGTGATCTTTCTCCTGCTGCAGTTCGATCCGCGGCCCCTTTTTCACCCCCTGGCCCCAGCCCGCCAGGCGCAGCAAGCCGCCCATGCCGCCGCCACGGACACGCAGTCGCCCAGCGCCCACGCAGGCGCCGGTGAAGGCGGGCCGAAAACCCGGCTGCTCATCGTGGATGACACAGAAAACGACCGGGAGTATTTCAAAGCCCTCTTCCCGTCCAGCGACTACCTCGTGCTGGAGGCCGCCGATGGTGAAGTGGCGCTGGAGTTGGTGCGACGCGAAAAGCCGGACCTGGTGCTGACCGACCTGCTGATGCCCAAACTGGGTGGCTTTGAGCTGATCCGGCGCATTCGCAGCGAGCCCGAGATTGCCGCGACCCGGGTCATGGTCTGGTCCGCCAATGTCCATGCGCAGGGTGCACGCATCCTGGGGGAGAGCCTGGGCGCAAACCGCATCCTGCTCAAGCCGGTTGAAGCACAGCAACTGCACGCCGCCGTGAATGAGGTGCTGGGCCAGCCGGCACAGGCCAAAGCCATCGACACCAAGGCAGTGGCCACCCTGGATTTCGCCTACCGGCATCTCTTGGCCATGAACGATGCACTCCACAAGAAAAGGCTCGCACTGGAGCTGGAGATCCAAAAACGCCAACACCTGGAGGAGGAACTGCGCCGCAGCGAGCGGCGCAGTGCGGGCATCCTTGCCACGGCAACGGACGCCGTCATCACGACCGACCGGGATCAGCGCATCGAGATCTTCAACAGTGCCGCAGAGGCCATGTTCGGCTGCTCCGCAGCCAGTGCGATCGGCGCCTCGATTGAGCGGTTCATTCCGCAACGCTTCCGAGCGGCACACGATGCGTATTTCCGCCAGTTCATTGCAGGGGACGACACGACGGGGGCCATGGGGCCGTCGCGGGCCCTCGTCGGGCTGCGGGCCAATGGCGAGGAATTTCCGATGGAAGCCTCCATCTCCAAGGTGCTGAGCGATGGCGACTTGCTGGCCACCGTGGTCATCCGCGACGTCAGCGTGCGCCACGCCACCGATGCGGCGCTGCAAAAAAGTGCGGAACGCCTGCGGCTGGTCCAGCTGATCGGCCGCACCGGTATTTTCGATTGGGACATTCTGGCCAACACCATGCAATGGTCGGCAGAAATTGCCGCGCTTTATGGCTTGCCGGCCCAAGCCTTCGAGAGCCAGTACGACGCATGGCGCGAGCGGGTCCACCCGCAGGATTTAGCAGCTCTTGAGCAACGCATCCGGGAGTCGTTGCACAACGGCGTCTTCGAGGGCGAGTGGCGGGTGCTCTGGCCGGATGGCTCGGAGCACTGGCTGGCCGGGCGCTCCATCGTCTACAAGAATGCGTCCGGCCAGGCGGTGCGCATGCTGGGGGTGAACATCGACATCGGCGAGCGCAAGGAGCATGAAGAGCGCTTGCGCCGCATGGCCCAACACGATGCCTTGACGGGGTTGCCCAACCGCACCCTGCTCTATGCCTTTGCCGAGCGCCTGGTTTCGGCCAAACGCCGGGTGCAAGACCAGAGTGCTTTTTTGTTCATTGATCTGGACCGTTTCAAGCAGGTCAACGACCGCTACGGGCACGACGCCGGGGACGCCGTGTTGAAGGAGGTGGCCCGGCGTCTGGCGGCCTGCATGCGCGCCGAGGATCTGGTCGGGCGGCTGGGCGGGGATGAGTTTGTGGCCGTGCTGGCGCCGATTCGCAGCGAAGAGGTGGCCGCCAAAATTGCCTTGCACGCCCTCGATAGCCTGGGGCGGCCTTACTTGGTCGCCGGGCACGAACTGCAGGTGACGCCAAGCATTGGCATCAGCCTCTTTCCGCAGCACGGCAGCAGTGTGGATGAGCTGATCAAACATGCCGATGCGGCCATGTATGTGGCCAAGCAGCGCGGGTGCAACAACGTTCAGTTTTACCAACACGCGTTCGATGCACGCAGCGAAGAGACGCAGCGCATTGGCGAGCGACTCCACCAGGCGCTGGAGTTGCATGAGTTTGAGCTCTACCTCCAGCCGGTGGTCGATCTGGCGACGGGCAAACCGGTGGCGGCCGAAACCTTGGTCCGCTGGCCAAGCATGGCGGTGCCGCCTGCACGCTTTTTACCCGCGTCGGAAGCGGCGGGCCTGATGCCGGCCCTGGGGGTCTGGATTCTGCAGGAAGCGGCGCGCCTGTGGCAGCACTGGCGCGCACTGGGGATTGGCGCCTTCCCGATCACGGTCAACCTGTCCGAGAGCCAGTTGCGCCAACCCGACTTCCTGCAGAACCTGGCGCAGGTGATGGAGGACTACGGCATGCAGGGCGAGGACCTGGAGCTGGAGATTACCGAGGGCATACTGGCCCACCACCTCGATGAGACCTTGGCCCTGCTGCACAGGATTCGGGAGAAGAAAGTGCTGCTGACCCTGGACGACTTCGGGGCCGCCTGCTCCAGCATGGACCACCTGACGCAATGGCCGCTCAATGTGGTGAAACTGGACCAGTCGATTGTTCAGCACCTGGGGCACGACTGCAAAAGTGCGCTGATTGCCGAAAGCGTCATCAGTATGGCCGCCGCGCTGAAGCTGTCGGTGGTGGCCACCGGCATCGAGTCGCAAGAGGCGCTGGACTTCCTGACGTCGCACCACTGCCATTTTGGGCAGGGCTTTTTTATTTGCCACCCGCTGCCGGCACCTGAATTTGAAACCTGGTGCCTGAATGTTGTCACTGGTGCGGATTAGAAATGGGCGCGTAAATCTGAACACCTTTTCCCACAATAAAAAAAGGCCCCTAGGGGCCTTTTTTATTCAAAACCGTCCCGGTGAAGATTACTTCTTCACCGCAGGTTTGGCTTTCTTCGCGGGAGCGGCTGCCTTAGGTGCTGCCTTAGATGCTGCCTTGGGAGCGGCCTTAGGCGCAACGGCAGGAGCCGCCTTCGCTTTGGGCGCAACCGGTGCAGGAGCCGCAGCTACTTTCAGCGCAGCACGCTGTTCACGCAGTGCGTTGATTTCTGCATTGATCTTGTCCTTGCGTTCGGTCAGCTTGGCAATGCTTGCACTGATCTTGGCAACCGCCGCGGCAGTCTTGGAGACAGGCGCTTTTTTCGCAGCCACTTTGGCCACGGGTTGGACTACTTTCGCTACAGGCTTGGCCGCTTTTGCGGGGGCTTGTACTTTCTTGGGAGTTGCTACAGCTTTAGGAGCTACCTTCTTTTTTGCAGTTGCCATTTTGTATTCGTTCCTTATGGGTTGACCCGGTGCATATGTTTGACCGGTACCGTATTGTCACAAATATTTCACAACACGTCGATTCACATGAAATTTCCCAAATCTGGGGTCCCGTGAATTCAAAATAAAAACCCAGCACAAGGGCTGGGTCATTGGGAGCAAGTGGCAAGGCAAGTCCGCATGGACTCCCCCGACTGGCCGCTGTTTTTAGCCGGCCTTTTTTGCCTTGGAGACGGGTGCAACCGATGCGGCCATCGACGCACCTTTTTCCATCGCGGTATCCAGTGTGTTTTCTGCCGTGGATGCAGCGGTTTTCAAGGTCTTGGCAATGGGCGCAAAGGCCTCCGGTGCGGGGTGTGCCTTCTCGATCGCGTCAACGGTGCCATGGAACTGGTCAACACTCAGGGCGGTGGCGTCTTTCAGGTTCTTCGCAAACATGGCCATTCCTGCTTCGGCAGACGCCTTGAAGACCTCAAAGGCTGCTTGTGGGTCCTTGGCACTTTTGATGGACTCCACTGTTTCAACCAGCACGGCTTGCGCTTGCTGGGCTTGGCTCTGGGCCAGATTGGCCCAGGCCTTCAGGTTGTCCTGTGCTGGACGGATCGCGTCTTGCATTGCTGCAGGGGTGAATTTAGGCGCAGCCTCAGACATAGTCTTCGCGATGGCTTCAAAGGGGGTGTTCTTAAACATGGGGTGGTTTTCCATAAAAAATTGTGCAGCGCAACAATTATCCAATGAATATGCAGGTCGTGCCTATTCAGCGAAAGAATTCACTTTGTCATTTTTCACCAATGTGTCATGCGCCCCTTGCAGCACACAGCGGTGCTATCAATGGCAGTTTCATGATGACTGTGGTTCCGCAGTCCATTTCGCTTTGCAGATCGATGTTCCCGCCCAGTATGTCGGTCACGATGTTGTAGGCGATGTGCAAACCCAGGCCTGAGCCGCCTTGCCCCAGCCGGGTGGTGAAGAAAGGATCGAACACCCGGGCCAGGTTTTTTTCTGGAATGCCCACGCCGTCGTCACTGAAGCGTATTTCCACATGCTGGGCGTCCAACAGCGCGGTGCTCAGGTGCATATTGCCGCTGCAGCGCCCCCCAAAGGCGTGCATGAGCGCATTGGAAATCAAGTTATTCACCACTTGGCCCAGAGGTCCCGGGTAGCTGTCCAACACGATGCCGTTTGCCAGGTCCAGACTGAGCGTGAAGGGCATTTTTTTGTACAGGGGCCCGAGCATGGCGACGATGTCCTCCAGCGCATGCCGAAGGTCAAAGCACCTGCGTTGGCTGCTGGCCTGGTCCACCGCCACCTGCTTGAAACTGAGCACCAGATTGCTGGCGCTGGTCAGCGCGTGCAGCAACAAATGGGTGCCCTCGGCTACGCCGAAAAGGTAGCGATTCAAAACTGAACGCCGTAAGCCCTCATGCTCCATCTCTTTCAGCAGTTCTTGCGTTTGCTCATGCAAGGTGCTGGCGGCCGTCACCCCAATGCCAATGGGCGTATTGAGTTCATGCGCAATGCCCGCCACCAGCGACCCGAGGGCCGCCATTTTTTCTGAGCGCACCAGTTGTTTTTGGGCTTCCGACAAGGCGGCGTTGAGCGATGCAAGCTCGGCGTTACGCCGCTCCAGATCCAACTCGTAGAGCCGGTGCGCGGTCATCTCCCGGCAGCACCCCACCAGAGCCGTGACCCGCCCCTCCGCGTCGAACAGGGGAATCTTGGAGGTAGAAAACCAGCGTGGTTTGCCCCCCACCAACACATTGTTGGGCTCCTGGTGGTCCAGATGGGGCTGGCCCGAACGCACGATGGCTTGCTCGTCCTCATGGATGTGCATGACGGTTTCAGCGGGGAAAAAGTCAAAGTCAGACTTACCGATGAGTTCTGCGGGAGAGGCCAATCCGAAGGACTGGGCCACAGCCATGTTGGCCACGACAAACCGGCCCTGCGTGTCCTTGACAAACACCAGATCCGGGATGGCATCCACCATGGCGCGCAGCATATTGCGCTCGGCCACAAGGGGGCAGGGTTGCTCCATTGTTTGGCAAGGGGCTTCAGACCGGTCGCAGGCCATACGCAGGCGCTTAACGCAGCTTCGCCACCGAAGCCAGTTTGACAAGGGTGTCATGGACCGAAACCCTGTCGTGGTTCCAAAAGTCGCTCACCGCCGCACGCAACACCGCTTGTGCGGCAGAGGAGACCGCCATGTCGATGGCGACGGAAGGCAGCAATGCACCGGTTTTGGATGTGGCAGCAAAGTCCCGGCTGGAGGTTTTGGCGCAGTCGTCAAACTTGTCCAGATTGGTATGCAAGCGCGCCGGAATGGAGCCTTTGCGCAAATTGAATTTTTCCTGAAAATCCTGCCCCATCAGCACATAGGCCAGGTAGCCCTGGGCCTTTTGCGCCTCCCAGCCCTTGAGCTGAAACATGGCAAAGGTGTCCAGAACATACGAATAGGCATTGGCCGTGCCAGGCGCGGCGGAGCAGGTGAACTCCCTGCCCGGCTGCTGCCCGGCGACCAGAAACTCGCCCTTCGCCCAGTCCCCCATGAACTGAAAACCGGCCTTGCCCTTGATCACCATGTCGGTGGCCACATTCCAGTCGCGGCCCGGGGACTGGTCATCGGTATAGGCTTTGACCCGCCGGAAAATTTCCAGAGATTTGCGCATCTCGCTCCCAGCCAGCGCCGACGGGTTGAGCTTGACAAACGCATTCTTGTAAAAGTCCGCACCCCCGACGCCCAATGCCAGCGATTCAAACAAAGTGAAGTCTTGCCAGGGCTGGCCCCCATGGGCCAGAGGGATATAACCAGCCGCCTTGATTTTCTCCGCCGCAGCAAAAAACTCGTCCAAATTGCTGGGCGGCGCACTGACGCCGGCTTTTTCCAGCACCGCCGTGTTGGCCCACAACCAGTTCACGCGGTGCACATTGACGGGGACCGCCACGTAGTGGCCCTTGTATTTCATGTGGTCCGCAATGACCTTGGGCAAGACTTCATCCCATTTTTCAAAGGAGGCCATGGCATCCAGGTTGGTGAGCACGTTCAACTCGGCCCACTCCTGAATCGCCGGGCCCTTGATGGTGGCCGCGGCAGGGGCGTTGCCAGCCAGCACGCGCTGCCTGAGCACGGCCATGGCGTTTTGCCCACCTCCGCCCACCACAATAAAGTCCTTCCAGGTGTGGCCCCGCGCTGCCATCGTGGCCTTGAGTTCGACCACCGATTTGGCCTCGCCCCCCGAGGTCCAAAAGTGCAGCACCTCGACCTCGCCCGCCGCTACACCAGCGCAGCCCAATACGCCGGCGCAGGCCAGCATGCCGTGACAAAAGGCCTTCAGCATTTGGCAAATCCCATGGCAGCGTTGGAGATTGCAGCCCTGGCACGTACTGGAGCATGCAAGACCGCTGGGGGCGGGTAGGTGCCGTGCGCCTCGTCCGTGGCGCCCAGCTTGAACACGGCGACCACCTGGACCAGCTCCTGGGCCTGCATCTTGAGGCTGCTGGCCGCCGCAGCCATTTCCTCCACCAGCGCGGCGTTTTGCTGTGTGGCCTCGTCCATGTGCATAACGGCCTCGCCCACCTGGGACACCCCGGCGCTTTGCTCTGAGCTGGCGGCACTGATTTCACCCATGATGTCAGTCACCCGGCGGATGCTGCTCACCACCTCGGTCATGGTGACGCCCGCCTGATTGACCAGCGTGCTGCCCAACTCGACCCGCTCGACACTGGCGTTGATCAGGGTTTTGATTTCCTTGGCGGCGTCGGCGGAGCGGCCGGCCAGGCTGCGCACCTCGCTGGCCACGACCGCAAACCCACGCCCCTGCTCCCCCGCACGCGCCGCTTCCACCGCAGCGTTCAAGGCAAGGATGTTGGTCTGGAAGGCAATACCGTCGATCACCTGGATGATGTCGGAAATCTTCTTGGAGCTTTCGTTGATGCCTTTCATGGTTTCCACCACCTGGCCCACCACCTCACCGCCCTGGATGGCCACGGTAGAGGCATTCATCGCCAGTTGGTTGGCCTGGCGTGCACTGTCGGCATTTTGATTGACGGTGGAACTGAGTTCCTCCATGGACGCTGCGGTTTCTTGCAGGGAGCTGGCTTGCAACTCGGTGCGGGCCGACAGGTCGTGGTTGCCCTGCGCGATTTCGGCGCTGGCACTGGCAACGTTGTCGGCGTTGCTTTTGACGCTGCGCACGATGTCACGAAAACTGCTTTGCATGTCCGCCATGGCGCTCAGCAGTTGCACCGTTTCATCGTTGCCTGCAGGGTGAACCGGCACCGACAAATCGCCCCCCGCCAAGTGCTTGGCCACCTGCACGGCATGGGCCATGGGCCGTGCCAGATGCCTGGCCAACCACAAGGCCGCCAGGACCAGCACCAAAATCGCCACAACCAGGGCCGCGCTGACGAGCACTTTGGCCTGCAGCACCACGACTTTCGAATGCGCGCTGAAGGCTTTTTCGTCTTTGCCAATGGCCTCGACCTGGCTTGCCATTTGTTTCTCCAGCGCATTGAACAGCCTTTGAAACTCTGGCACCGCTGCTGCCGCAGCGGAGTCTCCCGCCGCCAGTTTCAAAATATGGGCGGCCGAGTCGGTGTAAGCCTTGACCAGTGGCAAGGTGTTGCCCAGGGTGGTTTTGGTCTCCACGGACAGGGGCAAGCCTTCCAGGGTCTGGAGCGCGGTCTTGAGGCTTTCCGTGTGCTCGTCCAAGGCCTTTTGCGCCTCGGCAATCTGCGCCTTGTCGCGGCCAATGGAACCCAACATGGCGCGCTGCACATCGCCACGCACGGCGCCATGCATCATGGACGCGCGCTGGCTGTTTTGCACCGCCGACCCCATGCTGACAGCCCCGTCAAAAGCATCGGCCAGGCGGGTGGTGCTGATCAACCCCACGCCGCCCACCAGGGCCGCGATACACGCGCCGGCCAAACCAATCGAAAGAATTTGATTACGCAGCTTCATGCCGTCCTCTTTTCTTTTAAGTCTGCCAACGATTGGCTACAAACACGGGAACTCTTGCGGTGGATGAAATGATCCGCAACCATTTTCAAAACCAAGCCTTGGTGCACCACCGAGCAGCTTTGGTCAAAGGTGAGTGATGGCAATACCTGGGTCGGATCGCCCAGCAAGCTGGCACGCTGCATATCCACGCTTTCCCAAACTTCGTGCAAAGCAGGCATACACCCCTTGGTTGCCGCGAAGGCACGTTGAAAATCGGCTTGCGTCAAGGCCTTGGCAACCGCCGACGTCACGCCAGCGGCACTCTGCTTCAATGGAACAAAAAAATCCACGACAGAGACAAAATAGCGGTCGGTGCCAGGGACAGCCCAGGGCAAGATATCTTGGGAATGGGAAGCCTGAACCCAGTCACCCATCACTTGAATCGCAGCCTCGGCACGCTGCACCCGTGCCAGCTGGTCGGCCCACCCCAAGGTCAGCAAGTCGCCGTCTACAAATTCGCGCAGCACCAACATGCTGTCCAGCACTCGGACCATCTCAGGAGACGAAAGCGCTTGTGGCTCCCACTGCACCAAAGCCCGGTGATAAAAGTCAGGCCCCGCCACCGCCAAGGTCAGCGATTCAAACAGAACGCCAATTTGCCAAGGCTCGCCACCCACCGCGAGCGGCAAAGGCACCTGCTTCGCGGCTTGGTGAAGCCAGGCCACAAGTCCGAAAAAGTCTGAAGGCGGCACACCATCTATTCGCTGCGCCACCGCCTTGTTGACCCAGGCCATATTGGCACGGTGAATGCCCAGGGGAATACCGTGCCAACCTGAGGGGGATGCCATGAAACACCGCACAAAGGCGGGGAGACGTTGCGCCCACTGCTGGGCATGCGCGATTTCCGTCACGTCCGCAATCAGGGGGTAGCCTGCGGCAACGGCATCCACCATCTCCATTCCGTGCATCTTGACGGCGTCAGGGCTGCACTGGGGCAGCGCATCCAAAAAATCTATGCCTGCCTCATGCAAAGTTTCTCGGCACAGGCTTAACGCAGCGCGGTCCGACACACTGCTCCAACGGTGGTCCAAGCGCCAATGCACATGGGCCGCATCAGGCATTGAAGGGTTCATGGTGCGTCCACCAAGATCGCCCGAAAATCGTTGATATTGGTCAGCGTGGGCCCGGTGTGGACCAGCGCCCCCACACCGTCCAATAGCGTGGCGCTGTCGTTGGCGTCCAGCAGCGTGCGTGGGTGCAGGCCTTGCGCACGGGCATCGGCCAGCGTGCCGGGCGCGATCCAGGCTCCCGCCGCCCGGGCTCGGCCGTCCAGGCCATCGGTGCCGGCGGACAAGGCGTGGATGCGGTCTGCCCCAGGCTGGCCTTCAAGGGCCATGGCCAATGCCAGGGCGAATTCGGTGTTGCGGCCACCGCGCCCCTGGCCGCGCAGGGTGACCGTGGCCTCGCCGCCCGAGAGGATGACGCAGGGCGGTGCAAAGGGCACGCCGCGCTGCACCACGCTCAGGGCGATGGCGGCGTGGGCCTTGGCCAGGTCACGCGCTTCGCCCTCCATGGCGTCCGACAAAATGTGGCAGGCCCAACCGTCGCGCGTCCCTTGCTGGGCCGCCGCGTTCAGTCCGTCCCACGCGCTGGCGATGATGTGGTGCCGGTGGTTCTGCAGCCGTGGGTCGCCCGGTTTGATGGACTCCCACTCACCACGGGACAGGGCTTGTATGACCTGCGGCAGATCATCTATTCCGAAGCGGCGCAGCACCGCCAGCGCATCCTCACAGGTGCTGGGGTCGGCCAGGGTCGGGCCGGACGCGATCAAGGTTGGCTCGTCACCCGGAATATCGGAGATCAAAAGCGTGACCACCGCTGCGGGATGGGCCTGCGCCGCCAGCCGCCCGCCCTTGATGGCCGACAAATGCCGGCGCACGGTGTTGATCTCGGTGATGGTTGCGCCGCGTTGGAGCAGTTCGCGTGTGATGTGTTGCTTGTCGGCCAGGCGCAAGCCGGGGGCTGGAAGGCAGCACAGCGCGGACCCGCCGCCCGAAATGAGTGCGATGACGAGGTCGTCCGCAGTCAGATCGGTCACGGCCTGCATCAACCGACCGGCCGCGGCCACGCTGCGCGCATCGGGCACGGGATGGCTGCATTCGCAGATCTCAATGTGCTTCAGGGGCAAGGCGGCACCTGGCGGCACCACCACCACGCCGCTCAGACTGGCTGGCCAATGGGCTTCCACCGCACGGGCCATGGAGGCGGCCGCCTTGCCCAGACCGACCACCACCGTGCGCCCGCGTGGCGGCGGGGGCAGCCATGCGGGTACGACCTTCATGGGGTCGGCGGCGGCCAATGCTGCCTGGTACAGGCGCAGGAGGGCTTCGACAGGCGCGGGCTGGGGGGTGCTTGGCATGGTGGGCTTTGGGGGTGCTGCTGTCAGCAGGCGTAGTCGATGACCAGCACATCGGCCAGCCAGGGTTTCAGTTGCGCCACAAAGGCCTGGTGCGCCGGGTGGGGAAGGTAGGCGTCGCGCGCGGCGGCATCCACAAAGGTCAGCACAAACGCATGCGTGAGTCCCTTGGCAAGGCCTTCGGGACTGTTGTTGGTGCCCCATTCAAAAGTTGTGATGCCCGTAATATGGTGCTGCAAAGCGGCAAAACCGCTCTCCAGTGACTGCTGCGTGGTGAGCGACGTGTCGGGTTTGAAACCCACCAATACCAAGTGCCGTATAGCCATCATTTTTCTCCTGAATTAACTCTCGATGCCGGCGCTGACCCACAGCAGTTGGCGCATGCGGGCCAGGGCCAAGTCGGGGTCGGTCAACACGCCGCACTGGTCAGCCAGCTCATACACCCGCGCGTAATGGGCAATTCCGCGGGCCGCCTGCAGGCCCCCCGCCATGGAGAAATGGCGCTGGTGGCCATTGAGCCAGGCCAGCAACACCACACCGGCTTTGTAGTGGCGGGTGGGCGCCCGAAAAATTTCCCGGGACAGGGCTACGGTGGGGTCCAGCAAGGCGCGAAACCGCGCGCCCTGCCCCTGCGCCAAGGCATCCAGTGCCACGGCGGCCACCGAGGCGATGGGGTCAAAAATGCCCAGCAGCCCATGCGAAAAGCCTGCCGCATCACCCTCAATCAGTTCCGCATAGTTGAAGTCGTCGCCGGTGTACATCTTGACACCCGCTGGTAGCCGACGTCGCAACGCAATTTCCCACTGGGCATCCAGCAAGGAAACTTTGATGCCTTCCACCTTGGATGCATTGGCCTGGATGAGCGCCACCACGGTGTCCAGTGCGGTGGCAATATCGCAGGAGCCCCAGTAGCCCTGCAAGCCCGGGTCGAACATTTCCCCCAGCCAATGGAGAATGACCGGTTGGTCACTGTCTTGCAGCAAGCGCCCATACAGCGTGAGGTAGTCATCGGCGCTTTGGGCGGCGTGTGCCAGGGCCCGGCTGGCCATCAAAATGACGCGCCCGCCCTCGGCCTGGACCACGTCGAACTGCTCACGGTAGGCCCGCTCCACCTGGGCCAGGGTGGTGTCGGCACCCGGTGCCAGTTGGTCGGTGCCCACGCCGCAGGCCAAACCGGCCCCGGGCCGCGTGCGGGCATGGCGGATGGAGCGCTGGATGAGTTCACGGGCCACCGGCCAATCCACCCCCATGCCGCGCTGTGCCGTGTCCATGGCTTCCGCGATTTGGAAACCCAGGCCATACAGGTGGTCACGAAACGCCAGGGTGCTGTCCCAATCCACACGCGGTGATGCGTCCAGCGGGTCTACGGTGGAAAAGGGGTCAATGACCACATGGGCCGCCGCGTAAACCGTGCGGTTGAATGCCCCCAGAGGGCCGGTGGGAACAATGGGCTGGGCTGTGGGCGTGTACGGTCGCAGTGTGCCGTCGGGCTGGGGGAGGAGGATGCTCTGGCGCATGGGTTTTCCTAGAGGGTTACAGTTTTCCAAGGATGTGATCCACCGCTTTTTCCGCGACCATGATGGCGGGCGCGTTGGTGTTACACGAGGGCACCCGTGGCATGACCGACGCATCGACAACCCGCAGGCCCCGCAGGCCGATCACGCGCAAATCGGGCGTGACGACGCTGGTAGGGTCCGACGCTTGGCCCATCTTGCAGGTGCCCACCGGATGGTGGTCGGTCTTGGCATGGGCGCAGGCGTAGGCGAAAAGTTCCTGGTCGCTGTGGAGGCCATCCCCGGGCAGGACTTCCGATTTCACATACCGCCGGAGTGCGGGTTGGCGCAGGATTTCCCGTGCCAGCCGCAAGCCCTTGAGGGCCATGTCGCGGTCGTGGGGGTCTTCCCAGTAGTTGGGGTCCAGCAGCGGCGCCGCGCCGGGGTCGTTGCTGGCCAGGCGCACGGTGCCCCGTGAACGCGGCCGAAGGTAGGCCGTGTTGAGGGTGACACCAGAGTTGTGCATCTTGGCAACACCAGCCTCAATGCCCGAGCCCAGGCCCAAATGGAACTGGATATCCGGCGAGCGCGCCTTCTGCGCTGCGTCGGCATACCAGAAGCCCCCGGTCTCAAACAGGCTGGACGCGACCGGCCCCTTTTTGAGCAGCAAATACTGCAAGCCCGCCCAGGCCGCGTGGTGCGGCTGGTTGTACTTGTCGTAGGTGTGGTCCCCCGTGCATTCAGCGATCACAAAGAGGTCCAGGTGGTCTTGCAGGTTGGCGCCCACGCCGGGCAAATCATGGACCACGGGCACCCCCACAGAGCGCAGGTGCTCGGCCGGGCCAATGCCGGACTGCAGGAGCAGTTTTGGCGACCCCATGGCACCCGAGGACACAATGACCTCGCGGCTGGCATGCACACGCAGGGCCGCGCTGTGGGCGCCCTGCACCAGGTCCACCCCCACGGCCCGTCCGTTTTCCACCACCACGCGGGTTGCCAAAGTCTGCAACATCACGGTCAAATTGGCTCGGCCCCGGATGGGGGCCAGATAGGCCACCGAGGTGGACGAGCGGCGGGCGTTCAACTGGGTCAACTGGTAGTAGCCCAGCCCCTCTTGGTGCGCACCGTTGAAATCCGGGTTGAAGGGGATTCCCAATTCCTGGCCAGCCTGGAAATAGGCCTCGCAGATGGGCAGCGGGCTGATGGGGTTGGACACCCCCAGCGGGCCCCCGTAGCCGTGGTAGCGGTTGGCATAACGCTGGTTGTTTTCGGAGCGCACAAAGTAGGGAAGCACCTCCTCGTAGCTCCAACCGGTGGCGCCTTCGAGCAAGGCCCATTCGTCATAGTCCGCGGCGTGGCCCCGGGTGTAGATTTGTGCGTTGATGGACGAGCCGCCGCCAATGACCTTGGCCTGGGTGAAGCGTAGAACCCGATTATTCAGGTGCCGCTGGGGCACGGTGTTCCAACCCCAGGAGCCAATGCCCTTGGTCATTTTTGCAAAGCCTGCGGGCCAGTGGAAGAAGGGATGCCCGTCGGAGCCGCCCGCTTCCAGCAGCAGCACCTTGACGCTGGGGTCGGCGCTCAGGCGGTTGGCCAGCACGCAGCCTGCGGAACCACCGCCCGTAATGATGTAGTCGTAAGTTGTGGTTTTCATAGTCTTGGAATCGATAAGGCGCCATCTACAGAAATGACGCTGCCCGTGGAAAAAGCCAGCCTTCCATCCGCCAAACTCGCAACCGCGCGCGCCACGTCGTCGGGGTAGCCCCAGCGCCCCATGGGTACCAAGCCGTCGGCGATGCGGCGCTCGTACACCTCGGACACCCCCTCGGTCATGGGGGTGCGGATCACACCCGGGCGAACCTCAAACACACCAATGCCCTCACCCGCCAGGCGCAAGGCAAATAGTTTGGTCAACATGCCCAGTGCGGACTTGGAAAGGCAATACTCGCCCCTTTCAATGGACGCCAGCTCCACGCTCACCGAGGACACCGTGACGACGGAGCGGGGTGTGGCCAAAGGCGCAGCCACCATGTGCCGGGCCACGGCCTGGGTGAAGAAAAAAGTGCCGCGCAAATTGATGTCCAGCACCAGGTCATAGGCTTGCGGCGTGACGGCCAAGAGGTCGCCCCGGCTGGTGGCGGGTATGCCGGCATTGTTCACCAGGCAGGACACGGCGCCACCCCAGGTGACGATCTCACCGAGCACCCGGTCATGGTCTTCGATGCACCCCAGATCGGATTGGAAGAGTTTGGCCTGCGCACCCTGGCGCTCCAGCAGTTGCAGGGTCTCGCTGGCACCTTCGATTGCAATGTCGGTCAGCGCCAGGTCAAAGCCGCGCGTGGCCAGTTCAAGGGCTATGCCGGCGCCAATGCCGCGGCGTGCGCCGGTGACAATGGCCAGGGGGCGTTTGGACGTCATTGAAGTACCTCATGTCGCAAATGGTGGCCTACCCGCAGGCCCTGGGCTGCCACCGTAAGCGCTGGGTTGACCGCTGCGGAGGATGGGAAAAAACTGGCATCCACCACGTAGAGGTTGTCGTGGTCCCATGCCTTGCACAGGGGGTCCAGCGCCGAGGTTTGCGGATCGTCCCCAAAACGCACGGTTCCACATTGGTGGGAAACGACATCGGTACCGAATGAACTGGACAGCACAATGGGGTACCCCGTGGCACGCAAAATGGACTTGCACTTTGCCACCCAACGCCTATGGGATGCCAAGTTGCTGCGGTGCCAGTGCAGATTGATGGCGCCGTCCGCCCGTAGAGTGACCCGGCTGTCGGGGTGGGGCAGGTCTTCACTTTGCGCATACCAGTCCACGCTGCGGTCCGCCAAGGCCGTGCGCACCATCTTGGGCAACCAGGGCAAGGGGTCGCGCAACATGGGTTCACGGATTTTCCCCAGCAACTGCAGGCTTCCCAAGGGGGTCTTGTCAGCGCCTTCCCCAAAATAGTAATCATGAACGGCCAAGGTTTTAGGGAACTTGGTGGTGTTCAATTGAAAGGGGTGCACTGCCATCAAGGCACTGGTGTTGTGTGTCATGTAGTGCCGGCCCACCACATCCGAGCTGTTGGCCAGTCCCCGTGGATGGGCCGGGTTGGCGGATCGCAGCAACAGGGCTGCCGAATTGATGGCGCCGGCACTCAGAACAAAGGTGTGGGCGCTAATGCGCTCCCGCTTGCCTTGGCACAGCACCTCCGCTGCGACGACTTTGCGGCCGGCGGCGTCGGTGATCAGCGTGTCCACAAAGGCCTCGGACCAGAGTTCGACATTGCCATGGCGTAAGGCCGGGCGGATCAGCCGTGTTTCGGCATCGCCTTTGGCGTCGATCATGCAGGGGAAGGCATCGCAGTTGGCACAACGCCTGCATTGCCCTGTGGGACCGAAATCAATGGCACTGGGCATGAAAAATGGCTGCAGTCCCTGCGCGCGCAAGCGCTGTTCAATCTGGGCCAGAAGGGGCTCATGGGGCACCGGAGCATGCGGGTAAGGTGCGCTGCGCGGGGGCTCGGTCGGGTCTTGCCCGGCCAGCCCACGCACGGCGAACACCTGCTCCGCCTGGGTGTACCACGGCTCCAGCGCCGCATACCGAATGGGCCAGGCCGGGGACACACCGCCTTCGTGGGCCAGCGCCTCGAAGTCTTGTTCGCGAAAGCGAAACATGGCGCTCCCATAGAACTTGGTGTTGCCGCCTACAAAATAGAACATGCCGGGGTGAAAAGCACGCCCATCGGCCCACCAGGTCTCCTTCGTACGGTAGCGGTGCTCGCAGAACACCGACTCGGCGTTCCAGTTCTGGGCCTCTCGCGGCAGTGCGGGACCACGCTCCAGCACCAACACGCGCAATCCGCTACCGGCAAGCTGTAGCGCTACCGCGCCACCGCCTACGCCAGAGCCAATGATGACGACATCGTACGACTTGGTTGCCATGGTGCTTAAGCGATCAGCTTCTCCGTCTGGGCATCAAAACACACCAGTTTGGACAAGTCCAGCAGGAATTGGGCTTCTTGCCCCACGGTTACTTTGGCGTCCGGCTCCAGCCGCGCGGTGAACTCGTAGCCCCCCAGGTCCAGCACCACCAGGGTGTCGGCGCCAGTGGGCTCAATGACTTCCACCCGGGCCGTGACCGCGCGCTTCAGGGGCCCGACGGCCGCGCCCTCGCGCGCCAGGCTAATGGCCTCAGCGCGGATACCCACAATCACCTCCTTGCCCAAATAGGCGCCCAAACCCGCCGGCTTGCTGGGCAGGTCGATGGTGACTTTGGTGCGGTAGTCGTGCTGCAGCTCCAAAGCGCAGGCACCCGCCTGCTCCACCACCCGGCCTTTGGCCAGGTTCATTCTCGGAGAGCCCATGAAGCTGGCGACAAAGGTATTGGCGGGACGGTTGTAAACCTCGCTGGGGGTGCCCAGTTGCTGCACGACGCCGCCTTTCATGACCGCAATGCGTGTGGCCAGGGTCATGGCTTCAATCTGGTCGTGCGTCACGTACACAATGGTCGATTTGAGCCTTTGGTGCAGCTTCTTGATTTCGGTGCGCATGTCCAGGCGAAGCTGGGCATCCAGGTTGGAAAGCGGCTCGTCAAACAGATACAGCTTGGGCTCGCGCGCCAGTGCACGGCCTATCGCCACGCGCTGGCGTTGACCACCGGAGAGTTGCCGCGGTTTGCGGTCCATGAGGTGTTCAATCTGTAAAAGCTTGGCCACACCTTGGACCCGTTCGGCCCGCACGTCCTTAGGAACCTTGCGCATTTGCAGCGGAAATTCGATGTTCTTGGCTACGGTCATATTGGGGTACAGGGCGTAGGACTGGAACACCATGGAGATGTTGCGGTCGGCCGGGGCCACCTGCGTGATGTCCTGGCCATCGAGCCGTAGCAAGCCCCCGGTGGGCTCTTCCAGGCCCGCGATGATGTTCATCAGCGTGCTTTTGCCGCAGCCACTGGGCCCCACCAGGACCAGAAACTCGCCATCGGACAAGCTGATGGAGACGTCGTGAAGAATTTGAACGGTGTCAAAACTCTTTTGAATGTTGACTAAATCGAGTGAAGACATGCTATTACCCCTTGACGGAACCGGCCATCAGGCCACGAACAAAATATTTACCGGACACCATGTAAACGATCAACGTCGGCAAGGCGGCAATGAACGCCCCTGCAAAATGCACGTTGTATTCCTTCACACCGGTGGAGCTGCTGACCAGGTTGTTCAGTGCCACGGTGAGTGGAAACGAGGTGTAGTCACTGAAGGAGGCGCCAAACAAAAACTCATTCCAAATATTGGTGAACTGCCAGATCACGGTCACCACAATGATGGGAGCGCTGTTGGGCAGCAAGATGCGCAGCAAAACACCAAAGAAGCTGGCACCGTCCATACGCGCCGAGCGGATGAGTTCATTGGGAAAAGCCGCGTAATAGTTCCGGAAAAACAGGGTGGTAAAACCAATGCCATAGACGGTATTGACAAACACCAGACCTTTGACGGTCCCCGCCAGGCCGAGTATTCCCAGTGTTTTGGCCATCGGTATCAGCACAATCTGGTAGGGAATGAAGACGGAGAACAACATGGCGGCAAAGAGCAAGCTGGCGCCACGCATCTTGAATTGCGTCAAGATGTAGCCGTTCAATGCGCCGATCAGGGTGGTGAACACCACGGACGGCACGACCAGCAAAAACGAATTGATAAAGTAGGGTTTGAGGCCGGTGGGCTCCACGCCAATTTGCGCGGTGCTCCAGGCCGTCAACCAGGGCTCAAAAGTCCAGGCAATGGGCAGCGCCATGAGGTCGCCACTGCGAATTTCGTCCAGCGGTTTGAGCGAGTTCACGACCATCACGTACACCGGAAGAATAAAGAGCAATGCGGTTGCAATCAGAATGGCATACAGGACCACTCTGGCAATCTGGGAACCTATCTGGCCCCCGCCGTGGCGGCGCGTGGCCGTAAAAGTGGTATCAGCCATTTTTGACTTTCTTCATTTCGCTATACAAATAGGGCAGCACAACCACACCGATGGCCGCCAGCATGAGCACCGAACTGGCGGCGCCGATGGCCATTTCGTTGCGGGTGAAGGTGTACTGGTACATAAACACCGAAGGCAACCAGGTGGAACGCCCCGGGCCGCCATTGGTCAGGGCGATGACCAGGTCATAGGACTTGATGGCCATATGGGCCAGAATCACAAAGGCGGACACGAATACCGGCCCCAGCTGCGGAATGATGATGTGCACATAGATTTGCCAGGTTTTGGCACCGTCCAGCCGGGCCGCATTGACCTGCTCCGCGTCGACACCGCGCAGGCCCGCCAAAAACATGGCCATGACAAACCCTGCGGTCTGCCAGACCGCGGCAATGACCACGCAGTAGATGGCCATCTCCGCGTCTTTGATCCAGCCGAAAGCGAAGTTGGCCCACCCCAGGCTGTGCATGGTGTGCTCCAGCCCCACGCCCGGGTCCAGCAGCCACTTCCAGGCGGTGCCGGTGACGATGAAGGACAGGGCCATGGGGTACAGAAAGATCGACCGGAAGGCGCTTTCCGCCCGCACTTTTTGGTCGATCAAAATCGCCAGCGTCAGGCCCAGCGCCATGGTGAGCCCGATGTACAAACTTGCGAATACCCACAAGTTGGACAAGGAGACGCCCCAGTTTTCCAGCCGCAGCAGGCGGCCGTAGTTGTTCGCATCGGACCAGTCGTAGACCGGCATCATCGTGGACGATGTGAACGAAAGGTAGAACGTGAACATGATGTAGCCATAGACACAGACCAGCACCAACAGGGCGCTAGGCGTGATCAATAGCTTGGGCAGAACTCCGGCTCGCATGGCGTTGTCTCCTTTTACAGTTTGGGCGCTGCCACCATGGCAGCTACCGCCTTCTTGTCGTCAAGTTGCCCATTGAAATGGCGCGTGACCACGTCATAAAAGGCAATCTTGACCGCCGTGGGCGCCGCATGGCCATGGGCCATGGAACCAACCAGGGTGTTGTTCTTGCTGGCGCTGGCGAGCTCCTGCATGGCCCGTTTTCCGCATGCATCAAAGGCCGCGTCGGACACATCGGTGCGGGCGGGCACAGCACCTTTGAGCACATTGAAATCGGACTGCACTTTGGGGTCAAAGCTGGCGCTGGCCATGGCGTTTTGCGGACCCACTTTGTCGGCCGACACCTTGAACATTGCAAACTGGTTGGACAGGAATGCCACGGAACCTTGGGTCCCCGGTACCGGAAAACACAGGTAGTCTTTACCCGCTTCCTTTTTGGCATTGCTGAACTCGCCCTTGGCCCAGTCCCCCATGATCTGAAAGCCCGCCTTGCCGCTGATCACCATGCCCGAGGCCACATTCCAGTCGCGCCCGGAAAAGTCTTTATCCACCAGCTTGCGGAGTTGCCCCATGCGTTGGAACACCTTTTCCATGGTGGGGGAACCCAGCGCCTTGCCATCGAGTTCAATGAGGGCCTTGCGGTAGAAATCAGCCCCGCCCGTGGCCAGCACCACGCTGTCGAAGACGGTCGCCTCTTGCCAGGGTTGTCCGCCATGGGCCACCGCGACAAAGCCCGCTTTTTGCACCTTCTCGGCGGCGGCGATGAATTCGTCCCAGGTCTTGGGCTCACCGACCACGCCAGATTTGGCCAGGACTTCCTTGTTGGCCCACACCCAGTTGATGGAGTGGATGGCCAGCGGGGCGGCAATCCATTTGCCTTCGTATTTGGTGAAGCGCTGCACGGCCAGAGGGATGGATTTGTCCCACCCTTCTTTTTGCGCCAGCGGGTTCAGATCGGCCAGCACGCCTTGCTTGGCCCAGTCGCTCAGGTCATAGCCCATCAGCAAAACCGCTGCGGGCGGGTTGCCGGAAGTGACACGGGCACGCAAGGTGGTCATTGCCTGTTCACCGCCGCCACCGGATACCGGCATGTCATTCCATTTGATGCCTTG
Organism: Rhodoferax sp.; assembly: GCF_030697375.1. Classification (GTDB taxonomy): domain Bacteria; phylum Pseudomonadota; class Gammaproteobacteria; order Burkholderiales; family Burkholderiaceae_C; genus Allorhodoferax. The sequence goes on from NZ_JAUYQD010000044.1 coordinate 198,603, forward strand.
TTTGTCGAGATTGGATTTCAGGACATGGAGTGCGGCGGCCTCGCCACCGGAGGTCCAAAAATGCAGCACTTCCACGGTCTTTTGGGCCTGGGCCTGAGTCGCGGCCAACGCAGCAACAGCCAAAGGAATGAGAATTTTTTTCAACGTGCGTCTCCATCGCGACCTACCCAGCGGTAGGTCACTTTTAATTTTTTAAGGAAGCGCGGCCTGCGGCCGCGCTGTAGTCTTTAGCTCTTGGCGGCTGCGGCCAATTCAGCGGCGGCTTTCTTGGAATCGATTTGCCCGTTGAAATGCCGGGTGACGACGTCGTAGAACGCGTTCTTGATTGAGGCCGGCACGGTGTGCCCTTGTGCCATGGAACCCACCAAGGTGTTCTTTTTGTTGGCTTCGGCCAGGTCTTTGATGGCCTTCTTGCCGCAGTCATCAAAGGCGGCATCCGACACATCGGTGCGTGCTGGTGCGGAGCCCTTCACGACATTGAACGCGGACTGAAACCCGGGATCCAGAATGGCCGTGGCCAACTTGTTTTGCGCTGCCACCTTGTCGGCACCCACTTTGAACATCGCAAATTGGTCCGCATTGAAGGACACGATGCCTTGTGAGCCAGGCACGCGGAAGCACAGGAAATCCTTACCCGGCACTTTTTTGGCTGCAATGAACTCGCCTTTGGCCCAGTCACCCATGATCTGGAAGCCGGCTTTTCCGCTGATGACCATGCCAGCGGCTACGTTCCAGTCGCGGCCCGAGAAGTCTTTGTCGGCATAGGAACGGAGCTGGTTCATGCGGTCAAATGCTTTGACCATGGTGGGTGAATTCAAGGATTTTGGGTCCAGATCGATGAATGCCTTTTTGTAGAAATCCAGCCCCCCGGTGGACAACACAACACCATCGAACATGGTGGTTTCCTGCCAAGGCTGGCCGCCCTGCGCCAAACCTACGAAACCCGCCTTTTGAACTTTGTCCAGGGCTGCAATGAACTCGTCCCAGGTCTTGGGTTCGGTTTTCACCCCGGCCTTGTCCAAAACGCTTTTGTTGGCCCAGACCCAGTTGGTGGAATGGATATTGACCGGCGCAGAAACCCATTTGCCATTGAATTTGGAAAACTTCTGCAGTGCGGCGGGAATCGTTTTGTCCCAGCCTTCTTTGGTGGCCAGTTCGTTCAGGTCGGCCAACACGCCCTGCTTGGCCCAGTCCTGGATGTCGAAACCCAGCATTTGCACGGCGGTGGGCGGATTGCCCGAGGTAACACGCGCGCGCACCGCCGTCATGGCCTGTTCGCCACCCCCACCGGCAACCGGCATGTCATTCCATTTGATGCCTTGTTTTTCCAGATTGCCTTTGAGCACGCCCAAGGCGGCAGCCTCGCCGCCAGAGGTCCACCAATGCAGCACCTCGACGCTTTGTTGCGCCATGGCAGGTGCGGTGAAAGCTGCGGCCATTGCCAATCCCAATACGTGTTTTTTCATGAAATGTCTCCTGTCAATTAAGGGTGTGGGCGGTGCCTGGGCACCGTCCGCTTGCGTTGCCACGTCAAAGTAGCGTCAAACATTCAAACTAGGGGGAAGTTCAAATGAATTCGTGAAACCCTCATCGGGGTACATACCAATCGGTACGTGTGCCCAAATGCATATGCAGGGTTTTTGTTTCGGTGTAGTCTTCTGTGGCAAACCGGCCCAGTTCGCGCCCTAGGCCGCTCTCGCGGTAGCCGCCAAATGGCAACTCCGCGTGGCCTTCCAAAAAGGTATTGATCCAGACCGTGCCGGCCTTGATGCGCCGCGCCGCGCTCATGCAGGTACTGAAATCCTGGCTCCACACGGCGGCAGACAAACCGTATAAGGTGCTGTTGGCCAATGCGATCGCTTCATCCAGGGTGTTGAAAGTCAGCACCGCCAGCACCGGACCAAACACTTCCTCTTGTGCAATGGCCATCTCGCGTGTGACACCGGCCACGACCGTTGGCTCGATGTACATGCCTTTGCCAGGGATTCGCGACCCGCCCAGCGCCACCGTGGCGCCCTGCTCTTTGGCGGAACTAATGTGGGCAAGGATGGTCTCCAGTTGTTTTTCGGTGGTGATGGCGCCCACCTGAACACCGGCCACCAGAGGGTCACCGACCTTGACCCGCTTGGAGCGCTCAATGACCTCGGCTACAAATTTCTCGGCAATCGTTTGCTGCACCAGGATGCGGCTGCCACTGTTGCAGCATTGGCCCGCATTGAAATAGATGCCGTACACCGCGGCGTCCACCGCCGCGTCCCAATCGCAATCTTCAAAAATGATTTGCGGGTTCTTGCCACCCAACTCCATGGAGACCTTTTTCAAGGTGCTGGCGGACTTGGCCACAGCCGCCTTACCGATCGCGGTGGAGCCCGTGAAGGACAGCATGTCCACGCTGGCGTGCGTCACCATGACGTCGCCAATCACACCACCGCGGCCTACCAAAATATTGACAGCACCGGCCGGCATGCCTGCGTCCACCAAAATTTGCCCCAGCATGACCGTGGTTCCAGACGTTACCTCGGCGGGTTTCACCACCGCTGTACAGCCTGCGGCCAGGGCGAAGGGAAGTTTTTGGCTGACGATCAGGAACGGAAAGTTCCACGGTGTGATGATGCTGACCACCCCAATGGGGTCGCGCAATACAACCCCCAGCGTGTTTTCCCCCAGCGTGTTGTAGCTGTCGCCATGCAGGTTTCTGGCCAATGTCGCGGCGTATTGCCACAAGTCGGCGGCCCCTTCAATTTCGGCCAGGGACTGGGCCAGGGGCTTGCCGTTTTCGAGTGTTTCCATTTCCGCCAAGGCCTGCTTGCGCTCCAGAATCAGGTCGGCGACTTTGCGCAGTACGGCTGCCCGCTCTGCGCCTTTCATGCGGGGCCACGGGCCATGGTCAAACGCCTTGCGGGCAGCGGCAATGGCCCGTTCGGCATCTTCAACACCGGCTTGGGCATACACGGCAACGACCAGGTCATGGGCCGGCGATTTGCGCTCCAGTTGGCTGCCGGACGCCGCGGCGGCCCACACGCCATCAATCAACAGTTTGCCCTGAAACGGGGGGCGATCCGACAAGTTGGTGGGGGTCAATGGGTCAGTTTTCATGGTGGTCTTCACTTGGTTTATGGGTTGTGTGGGGGCTCAACGGCCCTGGTATTTCGGCGCCCGTTTTTCCTGAAAGCTGCGAATGCCTTCGCCGGCGTCTTGGGTGGTGGCGGCCAGTGCTCCGGCCATGGCTTCCAGCGTGGCGTCCGTGTCTTCACCTGCGGCTGCATTGATGAGCTGCTTTGTCAGTTGCAGTGACACCGGTGCCTTGTTCGCCATTTCCAGGGCCAAGGCCTTGGCGCGTTCCAGCACCTGTTCAGCGGCAACAACTTCATGGACCAAACCACTCGCCACCGCGTCAAGGGCGGACAAGCGCTGCCCACTGAGCGCCAGATACTTGGCGCGGCTGGCACCCACCAGACGCACCAGCCTTTGGGTTCCGGACCAGCCTGGGCAGGTCGCTATGGAGGCCTCGGGCAAGGCAAATTGGGCCTGGGTGGACGCGATACGGATGTCTCCCACAATCGCCAACTCCAGTCCGCCGCCAAAAGCATGCCCGTTGATCGCCGTGATGACCGGTTGGCGCAGGCGGGCCCATTGGTCGAACACCTGGTGGCCACGGCGCACCCAGCGGCGCCACATGTCCAAGGGCTGCAAGGCCGCCCATTCGTTGATGTCCGCTCCCACGCAAAACGCCTTGGTCCCGCACCCGGTCAGGATGACCACCCGTACGTCGGTGTCGGCGTCCAGCGCGCGCACACAAGCCTCCAACTGGTCCAGCATGGCGGGCGTCAAACTGTTGAGTTTGGCCGGGCGGTTCAGGGTGACTGTGGCCACGTCGCCGTCGCGCACCAGTTCAACCAAGGTTTCAACCATGGTGCACCCCCTCTGGTTTGAGCTTCAAGCCAAAAGGCGGGTCGCGGTAGAGGGCGGCGTCCGTGATCCGCAGATCCGGGCTCACGCGCAGCGGAATTTCGGATTGGTCCAGGATGTCGCGCTGCAGATCAATCCCCGGGGCTATTTCACGAATGACCAAAGCGTCCGCTTCGAGGTCAATCACGCAGCGCTCCGTCACATAGGTCACCCGCTGGCCCCGCTGGCGTCCAATGACGCCGCTGAAGGTCACGTGTTCTGCATTTTTGACAAACTTGCGGGTCTTGCCTTCTTTGAGAATCGTCAGTTTGCCTTGGCCCACTTCCAGTTGGGCGCCAGCGGTGAAAAATCCCGAAAAGACGATGTGGCGGGCATGGGCGGTAATGTCAACAAAGCCCCCGCACCCGGCGGTCAAATACGGTTTGGCACCCAGCTTGGATACGTTCACACTCCCATTGCCGTCCACTTGCAAAAAGGACAGCAAAGTGGAATCGAACCCCGCCCCCTGGAAATAGGTGAACTGGTTGGAGGACGCCATGATGGCGTCGGCATTGGCGGCACAACCGAATGCAAATCCGAGCAGGGGCATGCCCCCCACTGCGCCTTGCTCTATGGCCCAGGTCACCGCGCCGTGTAATCCCTCTTCCAGCAGAATGCGGGGCACATTGGCAGAAATTCCAAATCCCAGATTCACCGCCGAGTGGTTCTCAAGCTCCATGGCGGCGCGGCGGGCGATGATTTTTTCAGGCCCCCACGCCTGCAACTCAAACGAGGCCAGGGGTTGCGCTATCTCACCGCTGATGGCCGGGTCGTACGGGGTTTGCGTGGTTTGCCATTGGTCGGCGTCCACCACGATGAAGTCCACCAGATTGCAAGGCACATGCACATCGTGGGGGCGCAAGCTGCCCGCCTTCACCACACGTTTGACCTGTGCAATCACCATGCCGCCGTTGTTGCGCGCGGCCAGGGCCTGGTCCAAACCGCCGAGCAATGCACCTTCGTGCTCGTAGGTGAGGTTGCCGGCTTCATCGGCGGTGGTGGCACGGATGATGGCCACCTGGGGTGCTATGGCGGGAAAGTAAAGCCACTCCTGCCCGTCGAACTGCACTTTGCGCACCACAGGCAGGGCGGCTGCCGCTGCGTTCATGGCGCAGCCTTGCAGCTCCGGGTCCACAAAAGTGCCCAAGCCCACCTTGGTCAGCACACCGGGCCGCTTGGCGGCAGCGTCGCGGTGCATATCAAACAGGATTCCGCTGGGGATGTTGTAGGCAGCCAGTTGGTTGTCCACCACCATGCGCCAGATGGCAGGCATGGGCAGCGACGAGGGCCCGCTGGGGTACGAGCCCGCCAGTATTCTGCTGAGCATGCCGGGCTTGGCCAGATGGTCTATGCCCTTGATGCCATACATATCCCCGGCCGCAATCGGGTTGAGGGTGGTGAGCTCGCGTGGTGCGCCTTCGGCGTCAAACCGCGCACCCAGGGCCTTCAGCACTTTGTCCGGGCACCCGAGTCCGCTGCTGGAACTGATGCTGACCACATCGCCGCTGCGGACCAGCTTGGCCGCCTGTTCGGCGGTAATGACTTTGTTTTTCACGAGCTGACCTCTTTAAACGGAAACCGCCGCAATGGCTTGGGTCTGGCCCGAGCGGCAGGCTTGTGCGACCGCCAGCGCCGCGGCCAGCGAGCGCACACCGTCTTGGGCGGTGGCGGCGGGAGCGCCCTGGCCGTCCAGCGCCTGGCAAAACATGCGCACACTGCGCACGTACAGGTTTTCGTGCTCCACCGCGATGAGCTGCTCACCCTGCGCATTGCGCAGCACGATGTCGCCCACCGCTTCTTGTGTCATGACATTGCGGCCCACAATGGAGCCCAGTTCCCCGTGGTACTCAATCCCGGTGCCCGCGTTTTTCACGGTGAAGGCGTCGTGCAGTTGTGCCAACAAGCCGTTGTCAAACCGCACCACGGCCATGACACCATCCTCCAGCCCCGCTTTGGCCATGGCGGCGGATTGGGCCATTCCTGCCACTTCCAGGGGCTCGGCATCCAGGGTGAAGCGCAAAGTGTCGACGTCATGCACAGTGATATCCAGAATGACGCCCCCACCGGCCTGTGGCTTGTCAATGCGCCAGCCCTGCAAGCTGGGCGGCAGGTACACGGCATGGAACACGCGGGCGAACAGGGGCCGGCCTATGGCACCGGCTTGCAGCATTTCCTTGATCTTTCGGTGTGTCGCCGCATTGCGCAGGTGGTGGTTGGTCGCCATCTGCACGCCGGCGCGCTGGCACGCCCGTGCCATGGCCAGCGCATCTTCCACGTTCAAGGCCAAAGGCTTTTCACACAGAACGTGTTTGCCCGCCGCCGCCGCCAGCAGCACCTGTGCGTGGTGCAACTCGTTGGTGGTGCTGATGTAGACCGCATCTACGGCCGGGTCGGCCAGCAGGCCGGCCACCGAGCTGTAGGCATGGTCAATGGAGTGCTCCGCCGCAAAGGCCTGGGCGCGTTCGGGGCTGCTGCTGCAGACCGCGACCACCTGGCAGCCGGCCTGGGCTCGGATGGCCGCAACCATGTGTTGGCGGGCAATGGTGCTGGCACCAATCAGGCCCCATCCGATAGATCTGTTTGCACTCATTTTTTGCTACCTTGTTTCAATTATTGGAACGATGCAATGAATTATTGGAACGTTCCAATTTTCTGTCAAGAAATATCTAAAGACCTAGGGAAAACCCCTATTTGACGGCCATCATCCGCATTTTCTTTTGCCCAAGTTGTCTATCACTTCGCGCAACAGGGGGCTGAGCTTGTCGCCCCCGATGCGCAAGGCCACGCCCGTCGTGAGGATGTCGACAATCATCAGGTGCAGCAAGCGCGACACCGACGGTATGTATCGCTCGTAGAGCTCCAGGTGGTCGGCCGCGAGATGAATGTGGGCCGATGCGGCCAGGGGAGATCCGCTGGCGGTGATGGCGACGGTGGCGGCGCCGTTTTTGCGGGCGATGTCGCCACTGTCCATCAGGTCACGGGTGCGCCCCGAGTTGGAAATCAGCAGCACACAATCGCCCGGGCCCAGCGTGGTGGCACTCATCACCTGCAAGCGGCTGTCGCTGTAGGCCACGGTGTTGATTCCCAGCCGCAAAAACTTGTGCTGTGCATCCTGCGCCACCCCTCCCGAATTCCCCATGCCATAAAACTCGATGCGCTGCCCACGCAGATGGGCTCCTACCAGAGACACAACTGCCCGCTCCATGGCGGCGGACTTGGCATCGTCGCGGTATTGCAAAAAGGCCGCCATCGTGCTGTCTATGACCTTGACCATGATGTCATGCATCGTGTCGTCTGCATCCACACTGCCGTGGATAAAGGGCACACCTTCAAGCACGCTGCCACTGAGCTTGCGCTTGAAGTCTGACAAGCCGTCATAGCCCACGCTACGGCAAAACCGCACCACCGTCGGCTTGCTCACGTGCGCCCGGTACGCCAGTTCCGTAACCGGCAGCTTGGAAAATGTGCGTGCGTCACGCAGTACCAGTTGCCCAACGCGCTGTTCTGCGGGGGACAGAGACAACAGGCAGGCGTTAATTCGGTCAAGCATGGTCATGGATTGGGCGCGCATGCATTCAGTTGTCGCCTGCCTCAACGTGGAGAATTTCAATTAGACTCTTTGGAACGATACAATGAATTATTGGAACGTTCCAAATAATTGTCAAGATTTGATTCGCCAAACCAAAAAAAGACATTCACCCACCATGAACGACAGCACCATTCCATCGCGCACGATCACCATCGTGGATGTCGCGGCCGAGGCGAACGTTTCAAAATCCACCGTGTCCCTGGTGTTGAAGGGCAGCCCCTTGATCCGCGGCGACACCGCCGAACGGGTGCGCGAGGCCGCCGCCAAACTGGGGTATGTCTACAACCGGCGCGCCGGTGAGTTGCGCGGCAATGCGTCCAACGCCATCGGGGTCATCATCAATGACCTGATGAATCCCTTTTTTGCAGAGTTGCTGGTGGGCATAGAACGCAAGCTGGTGGAGGCCGGTTATGTGGTGCTGATGGCGCACACCAACGAAAGTGTCGAGATACAGCAGAAAGTGCTGATGTCCATGCGCGAACAAAACGCCGCGGGCATCATGCTGTGCCCCGTTCTCAACACGCCGCGTGCATTTTTGAAGACCGTCCAGTCGTGGAATATCCCCTTTGCGGTGTTTGTCAGAAACCTGGGGCCCGGTGATTACGATTTTGCAGGGTCGGACAACGAGCTCGGTGTGTTTTTGGCCACCACCCATTTGCTGGACGCAGGCCACCGCCAGGTTGGTTTTCTAGGAGGCCACAAAGGCGTTGTTTTGAATCAGCGGCTGGCGGGCTACAAAACCGCACTGAAAAAAAAGGGGGTGGCATACGACCCCGATTTGGTGATACCCGCCACACCCAATCGACAAGGTGGATGCGACAGCATGAATACACTTTTGTCCGCGCACGCGGATGTCAAGGCCGCTGTTTGTTACAACGATATCGTTGCTTTTGGCGCCCTGTCAGCCCTGGGCGAACGGGGCATGCGCGCGGGTGCCGATTTTGCACTGATTGGATTTGACAATGTGCTTGATTCACAGCACTCCAATCCCCCTTTGACCACGGTTGATATCCGGCCCAATGAACTCGGTGAACGGGCCGCTGACGTACTGCTGAACCGTATCCAGAACCCGGACTCTGCCCGCCAAACCTACCTGGCACAACCCCAGTTGGTCCTTCGCCAAACAGCCTAACCTTCAGCCACTCCAAGCGCCCTACTTCTGCGGGTCAAACCACCATTTTTTATCAATCGTCTTGAAGCCCTCGGGCATGCCAGGGCTGTCTATACGGATCACCGTTCGGCTCTTCAAATTGGCTTTGAAAAAGGCGTCCTTGAACATGGTGTGCGACACCAGCAGCTTTTGCAAACTGCCGTCCGCCAACGCAGCCTCCATGCCGGCCTCAATGGCAGCACGCAGCTCCTTGTTGCCTTTTTTCACGTAAAAAAAGCGCCCGAACGGATAGACAAGAACCACATGGTCTTCAACCACCAGGTTTGAATCGCCCTTCCTGTACTTCTCCAAAAAACCATACACCTCGTTGGCACCAAGGGGGAGGAAATCAAACCGTTTCCCTCCAACCATCTGGGTCAAATTTTCGATACTGGCTGAAGTTTGCACCTTGAGTCCAGCACTTTCCAGTATCGCTATGTCACCCCAACCTTGTCCCTGTCCGGCAGTCTTTTTCCGTAGATCTTCAATACCTTTGATTTTGGAAAAATCGCCCACACTGTCTTTATGCACAATGAACAGTCGCCAGCCCAGAACACCGCGATCCATCGGCAAATAGATAGGGTCAAACCGGCTCTCCATGTCGGACTGAATCCCTGTGTCCAGCACGCTGATATTGCCCTCTTCCAGCTCAGCCCGAGCCCGGTTTTGGTTGACCGGGGGCACAGCCACTTGCAGCTGGTAGGGTTTGCCCCCCTTGCCAAGGATCAATTCAAGAACCTTATAGCCAATTGCCTGCGTACCCAACCCGTCGATGTTCGGATACGTGACAACGGTTTGTGCTTTGACCCCCATTGACATCCCTAAGGCTGCAACGAGAAAAATGGAGTGAAGGAAGCGGGTATGCGTCACAGTCGTATCCTCTCAAAGAGCCGATGGAACAAAAGGAAATTATTATTGGTCCGCATCAGAAACGATGCAAGCCCTCCACTGGCATGGGCACGCAAACACCCGATCAAGCACCACCCACCGGACAGAAAATTCACTCGAAAATCGCCGACCACACAGTACGTGATCGCGGCCCCACAAATCCCTACGCCCTTAAGCAAGAGAAAAAGCCTTTTCCATTGACCGACTAAAAGGCTTTTTGTCTATTATTTTGCTGCTCAGTTGTTACTAAAGGCAGACCCTGCACCATGAATATCCATCAGCTTTCGGTTTCCTACCAAGCGGAGCACGACCGCATACTGGTGCAACTCAACACACAGGCTGCCGAAGTACTGCGCCTATGGATCACGCGCCGCATGGCCATCAACCTGTTTCCTCGCCTGACCCAGCTGGTCGCCAGTGAAGAGGCCCGCAAACTGCCCCTGTCAAACCAGGATGAAATGAGCCGTAACACGCTCATGGAATTCAAAAAACAAGAGTCCATCTCCCAGGCGGACTTCAAAACCCCGTTCAAAACCGAGGCCAGAGCCTTCCCCCTGGGGCCAGAGCCCTTGCTGATCACTGTTGTCACACTGCACCCGGCCGGAAATGGTTTGCTGCGCATCGGGTTTGACGAAAAATTGGCCAACACCCCCAACCCGCGCGGCTTCCAGGTCACCATGGACCCACCGCTTCTGCACAACTTCCTGCACCTGCTTGAATCGTCCATCAAGGCCTCTGAGTGGGGCCTTCTCCACACCAGCAAGCCAGCCACTGCCGAACCCACCCTGACGGGCGAAGGCAGCCCCACTACCCCACCACCGCAGTACCTGAACTAAATCACCCAGGCATCAGGGGGCGTAAGCACGTGGTATCCGCCCTACACCTCACTCCACCGTGACCGACTTCGCCAAATTGCGCGGCTTGTCGACGTCGGTCCCCCGCGCACACGCCGTGTGGTAGGCCAGCAGTTGCAGCGGCACCACGTGCAGCAGGGGCGAGAGTTCGCCGTAGTGCTCGGGCATGCGGATGACGTGCAGGCCTTCGCCGCTGTCGATGCGGGTGTCGGCATCGGCCAGCACGTACAGCACGCCGCCGCGCGCGCGCACCTCGTGCAAATTGCTTTTGAGTTTTTCCAGCAGCGCGTCGTTGGGGGCGACGGTGACCACCGGCATGGCGCTGGTCACCAGGGCCAGCGGGCCGTGTTTGAGTTCGCCTGCGGGATAGGCCTCGGCGTGGATGTAGCTGATTTCCTTGAGCTTCAAGGCGCCTTCCAGCGCAATGGGGTAGTGCAGGCCGCGGCCCAGGAACAGCGCGTTTTCATGCTTGGCAAAGTCTTCCGACCAGGCGATGAGCTGCGGCTCCAGCGCCAGCACCGCTTGCAGGGCGGCGGGCAGGTGGCGCATGGCCTTGATGTGGCGGGCTTCCTCGGACTCGCTCAGGCGCCCCTTGGCCTGGGCCAGCGCCAGCGTGAGCAAAAACAGGCCTGCCAACTGGGTGGTGAAGGCCTTGGTGGAGGCCACACCGATCTCGACCCCGGCGCGGGTGACGTAGGCCAGGCTGCACTCGCGCACCATGGCGCTGGTGGCCACGTTGCAGATGGTCAGCGTGTGGCGCATGCCCATGCTTTGGGCATGGCGCAGCGCGGCCAGGGTGTCGGCGGTTTCGCCTGACTGGGTGATGGTGACCACGAGGGTGTTGGGGTTGGGCACCGAGTCGCGGTAGCGGTATTCGCTGGCCACTTCGACGTTGCAGGACACCTTGGCGATGCTCTCGATCCAGTACTTGGCGGCGCAGCCGCTGTAGTAGCTGGTGCCGCAGGCCAGGATCAGCACCGAGTCGATCTGCGCAAACACCCGCGCGGCGTTGGCACCGGGCGCATGGTTGCCTTGCTGGTCGAACAGTTCGGGCACGATGCCTTCCACGCCTTCCAGCGTGTCGGCAATGGCGCGGGGTTGCTCAAAAATCTCTTTTTGCATGTAGTGGCGGTAGGGGCCCAACTCGGCCGCGCCGCTGTGCGCCAGCACAGTTTTGACCGGGCGCTGCGCGGGCGCCACCGGCTTGTGCGCCTTGTCGAGCAGCCAGTATTTGCCCAGTTGCACATCGACCACATCGCCTTCTTCCAGGTAGACGATCTGGTCGGTCACACCGGCCAGGGCCATGGCGTCGCTGGCCAAAAAGTGCTCTTGCCCGTCCTTGCCCACGCCCAGAATCAGCGGTGAACCGGCGCGCGCGCCGATCAGGCGGTGCGGCTCGTCCTTGCAAAACACCGCAATCGCGTAGGCGCCGTGCAATTGGCCCACGGCGGCCTTGACCGCTTCCAACAGATCACCGTCGTAAAGGCTGTCCACCAAGTGCGAGATAACTTCGGTGTCGGTCTGGCTCAAAAATACATACCCCCGCTCTTTGAGCAGGGCGCGCAATTCGTCGTGGTTCTCGATGATGCCGTTGTGCACCAGGGCGATGCGCCCGGGGCGCTGGTGGGCGTCTGCCCCCGGGCCATGGCTGAAATGGGGGTGTGCGTTGTGCACCGCGGGCGCACCGTGGGTGGCCCAGCGGGTGTGGGCGATGCCCAGCGTGCCTTCGAGGGTGCCAGCGGCCACTTGGTCGGCCAGTTCGGCCACGCGCGAGGTGCTGCGGGCGCGGCGCAGGCCGCCGTGGTGGGGACCGTCTTGCGCATACACCGCCACACCGCAGGAGTCGTAACCCCGGTATTCCAAGCGCTCCAAGCCTTGCACCAACACTGGAACGATATTGCGCGTGGATACCGCGCCAACAATGCCACACATAGACGAACTCCCTAGAAAATGAATGGACGAATGGTATGGTGAGCAGAAAGAAATTTATGTGCAATATTTATTTAAATTTAGATTTATATTTCACAAAAACACATTGATGAATTTTTATTCCATAAAATAAACAAACATGGAACAAATAACACTTGATGCGATAGACCTTCAGCTGCTGGCGCAACTCCAGCACGACGCAAGCCTCAGCAACCAGGCGTTGGCGGAAATGGTCCACACCTCCCCACCCACCTGCCTGCGCCGCGTCAAGCGCCTACGCGATGCGGGGCTGATCGAGCGGCAGGTGGCCCTGCTGAACCCGGAAAAAATGGCCGCCACCCTCGGCCACGGGCTCACCGCCATTGTCGAAATCACGCTGGACCGCCAGGACAGCACCGCGCTGGAGCGCTTCGAGGCGCGCGTGGCCGAGGAGCCCGCCGTGCAGCAGTGTTACCGCGTGTCACCGGGGCCGGACTTCTGTCTGGTGGTGCACGCCGCCGACATGCCGGGCTATTTGGCGCTGACCCAGCGTCTGTTCACCGCAGACGCCAATGTGCGCAACGTCAAGGCGTTTTTCAGCGTGAAACGCAGCAAGTTTGGGGCGGAGTTGCCATTGCAGGCAGGGTGAGGGCTGCGCAGCAGTCGTTTACCCATAAAAAGTGCCTCTAGCCCTTGCAGAATAAGCGCAAGCAGCTATTAAAAACGTAGCAACTAGCGATCCTGCACTTCCGCAAACAACTGCTCCGCCGTCAACTCCAGCCCCACGCTGGCCAGCGAAACCGATTCACCACGGGCAAACGGATGCAGCACCCACAGCCCATCGGCACCTTTGCGGTAGCAGTCGGTGCTGCGGGTGTCCAGGTCGATCAGCACATACTCTTCCAGGCTTGCCAAGCTGCGGTAGTGGCTGAATTTCACACCCCGGTCATAGGCCGCGGTGCTCGGCGAGAGCACTTCCACGATCAGCTTGGGTTCGGCCTTGACCATGGCACTGGCCTGGTCGAGCGCGCTGCAAGTGACCAGCACGTCGGGATAAAAGTAGCTATTGGCGATGGCGACGTGTAAGCGCATAGCGCTCACATAGGTGCGGCAAGGGCTGCCGCTGAGGTGCTGGCGCAGGGCCATACTGACATTGCCAGCCACCGTCACATGCCGGTCTTCGGCACCGGCCATGGCAAACACCTCGCCGTCGAGGTATTCATGGCGATCCAGTTGCGCCGACTCCCAGGCCAGGTAATCGGCGGCGGTAAAAACGGTTTTTTGTGCCGCGTGTCCCACGGCGTTGCCCCCAGTGACCAAAGGCAAGGTAAACCGAATACAGCAGCCCGCATCCACCCCCCCTTCGGCCCACACCGTGCCGCCGTGGCGCTCCACCAGCTTGCGGGTGAGTGCCAGGCCCATGCCGATGCCTTCAAATTCGCGCGGGCTGTGCAGGCGCTGGAACACATGAAAGAGCTTGGCCTGCTGGCCGGCATGAAAGCCCACGCCGTTGTCGCGCACATACAGCACGCAAACCCCATCCGCCCCGGCTTCCCAACCCACCTCCACCAAGGCCTGATCCCGAGGTCGGGTGAACTTGAGCGCATTGCCCAGCACATGGCTCCAGGCTTGGCGCAGCAGGTCGGCATCGGCGCACACCTCGGGGAAATCGTCGGCAATATGCCACTCCAGCACCCGAGCGGGGTGTTGGGTCTGCAAGGCCTGGCAGACCTCCAGCAGCAGCGGACGCACCGGCTGGGCCACAGCCTGCAGCGGCACGGTGCCCAGGCGGGCATAGGCCATCAGGCCGTCCATTAGCGCCCCCATTTGCCGCGCTGCGCCGGTGATGGTGGCCAGATGGGACAACACTTCCGCATCCAGCTGGGGGCCAGCGTCTTCCTGCACGATTTCGGCATAGGCCAGGATGTGGCGCAGCTGCGCCCGCAGGTCGTGTGACACGGTGTAGGTGAATTCCTGCACATCCGCACGCACCGCCGCCAGTTCGGCCTCCAGCGCGGCAATGCGTTCGTCTTGGGGGTCGGTCATGGGCACGCCCCTGCTTGTCAGGCCTTGGGGATCTTTGCAGGCCGCGACCAGTTGGCCAGACTGGACTGCTTGCCCCGCGCCACACTCAGGGCACCGGGTTCGGTGCTCTTGGTGATGGTGGAGCCGCCGCCCACCGTGCCCCCCGCCCCCAGCGTGACCGGCGCGACCAGCACGCAGTTGCTGCCCACATGCACGTCGGCTTCAATCACCGTGCGGTGTTTGTTGGAGCCGTCGTAGTTGGCGGTGATGCTGCCCGCACCAAAGTTCACCCGCTCGCCCACCGTGGCGTCGCCCAGGTAGGCCAGGTGGTTGGCCTTGGCACCGGCCGCCAGGGTGGAGTTCTTGACCTCCACAAAATTGCCAATGTGCACCTGCGCACCCAGCACCGCGCCCGGGCGCAGGCGGGCAAACGGACCCACCAGCGCGCCTTCGCCCACGGTGACACCGGCTTTTTCGCCATCGATGTGGGTGAAGGGATGGATGACGGCACCGGCGGCAATACGGGCGTTGGCAATCACGCAGTTGGCGCCGATCTGCACCCCCTCGCCCAGCTCCACCCGGCCTTCAAAAATGCAGTTCACGTCGATGGAGACATCCTGCGCGCAACTCAGTGCGCCGCGCACGTCCAGGCGTGCGGGGTCGGCCAGGCGTACGCCCTGCTCCATCAGCACCAACGCGCCCTGGCGCTGGTAGGCGCGCTCCAGTTCGGCCAGTTGCACCGGGCTGTTGACACCGGCCACCTGCACCGGGTCGCTGATTTTGTGGGCCACCACCGGCACACCATCGGAGACGGCCAGCTTGACCACATCGGTCAGGTAGTACTCGCCCTGGACGTTGTGGTTGTCCAGTCGCGCCAGCCAACCCTTCAGCTGCTGTGCGGGCACCGCCATGATGCCGCTGTACACCTCGCGGATGGCCCGCTGCACCTCGCTCGCGTCCTTGTGCTCCACGATGGCCTGCACGGCGCCCTGCGCCGCGTCGGTGCGCACAATGCGGCCGTAGCCGGTGGGGTCGGCAAAATCAATGGTCAACAGGGCCAGCGTCGTACCGCCACAGGCGGCCACCAGGGCCTGCAGGGTCTCCACCCGGGTCAAGGGCACATCGCCCGAGAGCACCACCACAATGCCATCGTCGGCCAGGGCAGGCACTGCCTGCTGCACCGCGTGGCCGGTGCCCAGCTGCGGCTCCTGCCGCACGAAATCCAGCGCAAAATTTAAACCAAATTCGGCCGCAGCCCCCGTATTCATTGCGAGCGCCGCTTCCACTTCTGTAGCACCGTGGCCGGTGATGACCACCGCCTTGCGGGCCTGCAAGGCCCGGGCGGCGTCCACCACATGCTGCACCAGGGCACGCCCGGCCAGCCGGTGCAAGACCTTGGGCAGGCGGCTCTTCATACGCGTGCCTTTGCCCGCCGCCATAATCACCACGTCCACCGGCGGACGCGTGTCCGCACTTTCCTGAACCCGAATACCTGAAATCAATTGCATGCCCCTGTTAAAACGTTGTGTCGTCCGATGGGGCTCTATTATCGGCGTGCTGGTGGTGGCCTTCGCCCTGGGCGGGTGCAGTGCGGTACGCCTGGGCTACAGCAATGCCCCCAACCTGGCGTACTGGTGGCTGGACGACTACTTTGACTTTGACAGCCTGCAGAGCGAACGCATGCGCGCCGACCTGCAAATACTGCACGCCTGGCACCGCAAAGAAGAGTTACCCCTGCTCAAGGCGCTGTTGAAAAACCTGCAAACGGCCGCGGCACAGCCCGTCACCCCCGAGCAGGTGTGCACCTTGTATGCCTATTTGCAAACCCGGGCGCAAACCAGCGGCGAGCATCTGGCGCCCAGCCTGGCCGCCATAGCGCCCACCTTGCAAACAGCCCAAATCGAGCACCTGGTGCAGCGGCTGGACAAAAGAAGCCGCCAGTGGCGTGAAGAATGGATGGACGGAACGCCCGCCGAGATTGCAGAGCGGCGCGTCAAGCAACTGGTCGAGCGCGCCGAATGGTTTTATGGGCGCCTGGATACCCCTCAAATGGCCTTGGTGCGCGCCCAATTGGCGGCGGTGGAGTTTGACAGTGCCGTGGAGCTGCGGGAATCGTTGCGCCGCCACCAGGACACCGTGTCCACCTTTCGCCAATTGCGCCCCCCGAACACGCCGGAATTACAGGCCCAAAGTGACATTCGCGCCCTGGTGGCCCGCTCCATCCACTCTCCCGAGCCGGGCTACCGCCAGTATTTTTCTAAAATTTCAGCCCAAAGCTGCGCGGTGGTGGCGGCGCTGCACAACAGCACCAGCCCCGGCCAGCGCCAAAAGCTGATGCAAACGCTGCAGGCCTATGAAAACGACGCCCGTGCGCTGAGCACGCCCTGACAACCCTTGCCCCTACCCCGCACTTATGGCCACCATCCGCTCCGAATTTGCCCACTACTGCTGCGATTTGCTGAGCAGCGCCGGCCCCTGTGTGGCCAAACGCATGTTTGGCGGCTGGGGCATCAGCACCGACGGTCTGACGCTGGCCATCCTGGCCGATTTGGGCGATGGAGAAACGCTGTGGCTCAAGGCCGACGAACACAGCCGCACCCAGTTTGAAGCGGCAGGCTGCGCCCGCTTTACCTACACCGCCAAAGGCAAGGCCCGGGGCATGAACTACTACAGCGCCCCCGCCGACGCCATGGAGTCCGCCGCCCTGATGGCGCCGTGGGCCCGGCTGGCCTTGCAAGCCGCTCTGGCTGCAAGGAAAAAAACCTGATCAGAGCCCCTGATCAGTTGAGGACAGAGCTTCGCTGCGCTGCGGTCTGTCCCGCAAGGTCTCAGACTGGCCAAACCACCCCGTAGTCGTTGAGAATGGCGTCCAGTGGCATGTCGTGTGCTTCGGGCTCAAAGTCTGGCACAAAACCGACGCCATAGCCCAGCCCCACCGTCACCGGTTTGGGCTCCAGGGTGGCCAGCATGCGGTCGTAAAAGCCGCCGCCGTAGCCCAGCCGGTAGCCGCCGGGCCCGTAGCCCACGCAGGGGGCAAACAGCAGGGTCGGCACGATGACTTCCGTGTCTTTGGGTTTGGGGATGCCGTAGGCGTCTTCTTCCATGGGGCAGCCGGGATACCAGGCGTGAAAAATCATGGTCTTGTGCTGCTTGTTGACCACCGGCAGACCAATGCGGCGCGGCTGGGGTTGGTCCAGCAGCTCGCCGTCCTCCTTCCAGCGGTGCAGGGCAGGCAGGGGGTCAAACTCCCCTTTGATCGGCCAGTAGGCGCCGATCACGGTGTCGGGGCGGCCCACCAGCCAAATGCGCATGATTTGCTGCAAGGCCGCCGCCCGCTCGGCGCGGTCGGGCAGGTTCAGCCGCTGTTCCAGTAAAAGCTTGCGAAGGGCTTTCTTGTCCGCCGCATTGAAATCGTCTGAGTTGTTCATAATCACCACATGCAGTTTTCAGCCATTCTGACATCGTTCGCCCTGCTGGGCGCCATGTTATCTCCCACACCCTCCCCCGCATACGCCCAAGACCGGCCCCCCACCCGCGCGGATGAGGCCGTAATGGACATGGCGCAAGCCTACAAACAGCGTGATCGCAAACGCCTGACGGCCCTGCTGCCGCAGGCGCGCGGCTCCCAGCTGGAGCCCTGGGGTGCGTACTGGGAGCTATCCAGCCGCCTGGACGAGGCCAGCCCCGCCAGCATCCAGGACTTCATGGCGCGTTTTGGCGGCAGCTACCAGGAAGACCGGCTGCGCACCGAGTGGCTGCTGCAACTGGGGCGCAACCGCGATTGGGTCAGCTTCCACCGCGAGTACCCCAAATACCGCATGAACGATGACCGCAGCGTGCGCTGCTACGCCCTCTTGGCCGACCACCTGAGCAGCGGCGCCGATGTCAACCAGCCCGTGACCGACACCTGGTTGGCACTCAAGGAAGCCGATGACGGCTGCGCCAGCGCGGTCGAGCAACTCATCAAAGACCATTCCCTGAAGTCCCATGTGGCTTGGCTGCGCGCCCGCCTGGGGATGGAAAACGACCGCCTGCGGGTGGCCACCCAGGCGGTGGGGCTGCTCAACGAGGGCTGGGTCAGCACCGTCAACACCCTGTACCTGAACCCCGGCAAATACCTCAATGACAAGCTGACCGCGCTGCGGCCCAAAACCCGGGAACTGGTGTCGCTGGCCTTGATCCGCCTGGCCTACCTCGACCCGGCCGAGGCGGCGGCAGAGATGGACAAGCTGCGCTGGAAGGCCCAACTCACCCAGGAGGAGCGCTCCTGGGTGTGGGGCGCCATCGGCAAACGCGCCGCGCAAAAGCTGTCGGACGATGCGCTGGGCTACTTTGCCAAGGGCCAGGTGCAGCACATGCACGAAGACCACCTGGCCTGGATGGCGCGCGCCAACCTGCGCGCCGGGCGTTGGGAGCAGGTGCAGCAGGCCATCGCGGCCATGCCCGAGCCGCTGCGCAATGACAGCACCTGGGTGTACTGGCGTGCGCGGGCGGCCCTGCAGCTGGCCAAAACCGAGGCCGCGCGTGCCGCGGCCCTGCGTCCCTTGGAAGGCATTGCCGGGGTGCGCGGGTTTTACGAACAACTGGCCCTGGAAGAACTGGGCCAGCGCATCAGCGTGCCGCCCCGCCCTGACGCCTTGACGCCCGAAGAAAAAGACGGTGCCCGCCAGAACCCGGGCCTGAGCCGGGCGCTGTACGCCATCCAGATTGGCCTGCGCGCCGAGGGGGTGCGGGAGTGGAACTACGCCACCAACCTGCATGTGAAAGGCGGCATGGACGACCGCAGCCTCTTGGCCGCCGCCGATCTGGCCTGCCGCCAGGAGGTGTGGGACCGCTGCATCAACACCAGCGACCGCACCAAATCCCTGATCGACATGGAGCAGCGTTTTCCCATGCCCTACAAGAGCGCGGTGCTGGCACGCACCCAGCAAATCGGCCTGGACCCGGCCTATGTCTACGGCCTGATCCGCCAGGAGAGCCGCTTCATCATGGATGCCCGTTCGGGTGTGGGCGCCTCGGGCCTGATGCAGGTGATGCCCGCCACGGCGCGCTGGACCGCCAAGAAAATCGGCATGACCGATTTCCACCCCCAGCAACTCAACAACCGCGACACCAACATCACGATTGGCACCGGCTACCTGAAGCTGGTGCTGGACAGCTTTGCCGGCTCCCTGCCCATGGCCGCCGCTGCCTACAACGCCGGCCCCAGCCGCCCCCGCCAGTGGCGCGGCCAATCCGGCGGCGCCGTGATGGAAGCCGCCATCTGGGCGGAAAACGTGCCGTTTTCGGAGACTCGGGACTATGTGAAAAAAGTGCTCTCCAACACCACCAACTATGCCGCCCTGATCACCGGACAGACGCAGTCGCTCAAGGCGCGGCTGGGCAGTGTGGGCCCCAAAGACGCCAACCTGCCGGAGACCGCGCTGGACCTTCCCTGAGCATCAATACAGCGTTCATTCCTCATCAATCGACAGGGTGTGGCGCTCTACCATCTTGTCTTCGCAATCCAGGAGATCCCATGCGCAAGCTCTACATCGGCAACAAAAACTATTCGTCCTGGTCCATGCGGCCCTGGGTGCTTCTGACCCAGGCGGGCATTGCGTTTGAAGAGGTGATGGTGCGCTTTGACTCCTTCGCCGCCGACTCCCAGTTCAAGCGCCAGTTGAACGCGGTCTCCCCCACCGGCAAAGTGCCGCTGCTGGTGGACGGTGACCTGGCCGTGTGGGACACCCTGGCCATTGCCGAATACCTGGCCGAACAGCACCCCGACAAAGCACTGTGGCCCACCGAGCGCGCCGCCCGCGCCCAGGCCCGCAGCATTTGCGCCGAGATGCACAGCGGCTTTACCCATCTGCGAGGCCACTGCCCCATGAACATCGAAGCGCATTTGCCCGAGACCGGGGCCCTGATCTGGCGCGACAAGCCGGGCGTGCGCGCCGACGTGGCGCGCCTGGTGGAGATGTGGAGCGCCCTGCTGCAAGCGCACGGGGGGCCGCTGCTGTTTGGAGCGTTCAGCGTGGCAGACGCCTACTTCGCCCCGGTGTGCATGCGCCTGAAAACCTATGCCCTGCCCGTGCCGCAGCACATTGCAGCCTATGTGGAGCGCGTCTGCGCGCTGCCGGGCGTGCAGGCCTGGACCCGCCAAGCCCTGGCGGAAAAGGATTTCCGGGACTTTGAAGAGCCCTACCGCCTGCAGCGATGAAAACCTACCTGGTCGGCGGCGCGGTGCGGGATGCCCTGATGGGCCTGCCCGTGCAGGACCGCGACTGGGTGGTGGTGGGGGCCACCCCCGAGGCCCTGCTGGACCAGGGTTTTCTACCGGTCGGGCGCGATTTTCCGGTGTTTTTGCACCCCCAAACCAAAGACGAATACGCCCTGGCCCGCACCGAACGCAAGACCGCGCCGGGCTACCACGGCTTTGCGGTGCACGCCGCACCCAACGTCACCCTGGAAGAGGACCTGGCACGGCGTGACCTCACTATCAATTCCATAGCTGTCTGCGCACAATCCACGGGGGCTAGAGGCCTATTTGGCACTGAAACCCCAACAGATCCGGCGACCTGGAAGTCCTCGGGCGCTCTGGTCGACCCCTACGGCGGGCAGCGCGATCTGGCCGACAAGGTGCTGCGCCATGTGACCCCGGCGTTTCGCGAAGACCCGGTGCGTATTTTGCGGCTGGCCCGGTTTGCCGCACGCTACGCGGATTTCACCGTGGCCCCGGAAACCCAGGCCCTGGTGCAGGAGATGGTGGCGCACGGCGAGGTGGACCACTTGGTGGCCGAGCGGGTCTGGCAGGAGTTGGCCAAAGGCCTGATGGAGGCCCGCCCCTCGCGTATGTTTGACGTGCTGCGCAGCTGCGGCGCGCTGGCGCGCCTGCTCCCCGAACTGGACCGCCTGTGGGGCGTGCCCCAAAGCCCCGAGCACCACCCGGAAATCGACACCGGCGTGCATGTCATGCTGGTTCTCGACCTGGCGGCCCGCCTGGGCGCCAGCCTGGCGGTGCGTTTTGCCTGCCTGACGCACGACCTGGGCAAGGGCACCCCCCCCGCCGACGTGCTGCCGCGCCACATTGGCCACGAGGAAAGCAGTGTGCGCCTGCTGCAAGCGGTCTGCCAGCGCCTGCGGGTGCCCACCGAATGCACGGAACTGGCGCAGGTGGTGGCCCGCGAACACGGCAACATCCACCGCTCCGCCCCCCTGAATGCCGCCGCTGTGCTGCGCCTGCTGGAGCGCTGCGACGCCATTCGCAAGCCCGCGCGCTTTGCCGATGTGTTACAGGCCTGCGAATGCGACGCCCGGGGCCGCCTGGGGCTGCAAGACAGCCCCTACCCGCAGGCCCAGCGGCTGCACAACGCATTGCGCCAAGTCCAATCGGTTGCTACGCATTTGATAGCTGCTCACGCACAATCCACGGGGGCTAGTGGCCCAAAGATCGGTGAAATGATCCACGCGGCCCGGATTCAGGCGATTGCCGCCGGTCTGTAGCAGCCAATGGCCCGGGTGCATCTTGGTATGCTCGCGCCATGTCCCATTTATTGATCGTTGAAGATGATGATTTGCTGCGCGACGGTCTGTCTGCGCAGCTGACACACGCAGGCCACAGCGTGCGCAGCGCCAGCGATGGCGCGCAGGCCCAGGCCCTGCTGGAGGTACACCGCTTTGACGGGGTGATTCTGGACCTGGGCTTGCCCGTGATCGACGGCGTGAGTGTGCTGCGCTGGATCCGCCAGCGCCTGACCGCCCTGCCCGTGCTCATCCTGACCGCCCGCGACGGCGTGGAAGACCGGGTGCAAGGCCTCAATGCCGGTGCCGACGATTACCTGACCAAACCCTTCAACATGGCGGAGCTGCAGGCCCGCCTGCAGGCCATGCTGCGCCGCTCGCGCCTGCCCGCCTTCGGCGGCTCGCTGGAGGTGGAAAGCACCGCCGAAAAACGCCTGCGCGTGGACCCCACCTTGCCCCTGGCCTGGCTGGACGAGGAGCCGCTGGACCTGACCCAGCGCGAGTGGTCCCTGCTGTCTTTGCTGGTGGGCAACCTGGGCCAGGTGGTGGGGCGTGAAGACGTGCTGGCGGTGTGGCAAACCCAGCCGGCCGACGGTGCGGGCGGCGGCTCCAATGCGCTGGAGGTCTATGTGCACCGCCTGCGGCGCAAGCTGCAGGACTCGGGGCTGAACATCCGCAACGTGCGCGGCCTGGGTTACATGCTGGAGCTGGACGGCGCATGAGCCAGGCCGTCCGCTTCTCCCTGCGGCGGCAACTCCTGGTCTGGCTGCTGCTGCCGCAGCTGGTGCTGTGGCTGATGGGCGGCGTGCTGGCCTTTCGGGTGGCCCTGACCTATGCCGAAAAAACCATAGACCAGTCGCTCACCCAATCGGTGCGCTCCTTGGTGCGGCAGGTCAAGCCCCTGGGCTCGGGGCTGCTGGTGGATTTCCCGCGCGCCGCGCAGGACATCCTGGAGCAGGACCCCACCGACCGCGTGTCCTACATGGTGTCCTCGCCACCGGGCAGTTTTTTGCTGGGCAATGGCCGCTTACCCGATCCCCCGCCCAACCTCTTTTTCCCCGAAAACGAGCCCGTACTTTACGACCTGGTGCTGGACGGCAAACCCATGCGGGTGGCCGCCATTGACCTGGGTTTTGGCGACGGCCTGACACCCCAGCGCCTGCGGGTGCAGGTGGCCAAAAGCCTGGCCGTGCAGCAGCGCATCGCGCGCGAACTGGTGCGCGATGTGCTGTTCCCCCTGCTGCTCATGGGGGTCGTGCTCAGTTTTCTGGTGTATGCCGGCATCCGCCGGGGCCTGGCGCCGCTGCAGCGCCTGGAAGCGCAACTGGCCCACCGCACCGCCACGTCCCTCTCCCCTATTGAGATGACCCAGGCGCCGCAGGAGGTGCACTCCCTGGCCAACGCCCTGAACCAGTTGCTCACCACCTTGCGGCGCAGCCTGAGCCAGGAAAAACGCTTTTTGAACGATGCTGCCCACCAGTTGCGCACCCCGCTGGCCGGACTGATCAGCCAGACCGAGCTGGCCCTGCAGGAAACCGAACCCCAGGCCCTCAAGCTGCGGCTGGAGAAGGTGCACACCGGCGCCCAGCGCAGCGCCCACCTGGTGCACCAGCTGCTCTCCTTGGCCCGCACCGAGGCGGAAGTCCCCCTGCACCCCGTCAATGCGGCTGCCCTGGCGCGCGAAGTGGCGCGCGAATGGACACCCCGCGCGCTGGCAGCCGGTGTGGACCTGGGCTACGAGGGCGAAGACAGCCTCACGGTACCGGGCGACAAGCTGCTGCTGCGCGAGGCCCTGAGCAACCTGATCGACAACGCCCTGCGCTACGCCGGGCGCGGCACCACCGTCACGCTGCGCACCCGGGCCCTGGAGGGGGACTGCCTGCTGGAAGTGGAAGACAACGGCCCCGGCCTGAGCGCCCCGGACCTGGAGCGGGTGTTCGAACGCTTCTGGCGGGCCAGCGAATTGCCCGGCGGCTGCGGCCTGGGCCTGGCCATCGTGGCCGAAATTGCCCAGCGCCATGGCGGCAGCGCCCAGGCGCAGACAGTGCACCCCCAGGGGCTGCGCATTCAACTGCGTTTGCCCCTGGCGCGCTGACCCCCGAATACTGCAAAATGGGCGCGTGAAAGAAGACCTGACCACCCCTTCTGCAAGTGAAAATCCCTGGAAACTGGCGCTGGAGGGCTCCGGGGCTGGCGTGTGGGACTGGAACCTGGCCACCGGTGCCCAAACGCACTCCCGCCAATGGGAGGAGATGCTGGGATTTGAGGCGGGTGAACTCCGCCGGGGGCACATCGAGTTCATCAGCCGGGTGCACCCGGACGATCTGGCGCCCTTGAACACGGCGGTCACCGGTTATCTGAACGGCAGCCTGCCCAGCTACGCAGTGGATCTGCGCCTGCGCTGCAAAGACGGCTCCTGGACCTGGATTCAATCGCGCGGCATGATCGTCAGCCGCTCGCCCGACGGCACGCCGTTGCGCATGATAGGCACCCACACCGATATTTCCGAGCGCAAGCGCTCGGAAGCGGCGTTGCGTGAACTCAACACCCGGCTTTGCGAAAATGCCAAGCTGCTGGAGACCACCCTGACCAGCATCAGCCAGGGCATTTTGGTGAGTGATGCCACGGGCCGGCTGAGTGCCTTCAACCCCCGCGTCTGTGAACTGCTGGACTTGCCCATGGACCTGCTGAAAAGCCACCCCATGCTCAATGCGTTGGCCGAGTACCAGAACCAGCGCGGCGATTTTGGCCCCCAGGAATGCCTGGTCGATGCCCACGCGCGCAGCCAAATCAGGGCCCGCAACGATTTTGGACTCCCCCGCCACTACCTGCGGCAAACGCGGGAGGGGCGCACCCTGGAAGTCAAAACCCAGCACCTGCCTTCGGGCGGCTTGGTACGCACCTTTGCCGACGTCAGCGACTACTTTCAGCTTGAAGCGGCCCGCCAGCGTCTGGACCAGTTGCTGGAAGCCACCCAGTCCATCGCCCGCGTGGGGGGCTGGGAGGCCGATGTCGTCAACGACCGGGTGTTCTGGACCACCGGTGTCTACCGTATGCTGGAAACCTCTGAACAAGAGTACACCCCGACCACCATTGCCTCGGCCAACCGCTTTCTCGCGCCCGCCTCCGTCGCGCTGATCAAGGCCGCCTATGTGGATGCCGTCGACCAGCCCCAATCACATGATTTGGAACTGCAAATGGTCACCGCCAAAGGGCGCCCCATCTGGGTCCACTCCATTGGCAGTGCCATTTGGGAACAGGGGCGAGTTGTCAAACGGACCTCCGTGCTGCAGGACATCACCGAACGCAAGCAGACGGAAGCCGCCTTGCGGGCCAGCGAGGAGCGCTGGAAGCTGGCCTTGGAAAGCTCGGGCGACGGTGTGTGGGACTGGTATATCCAGACCGGCGCTGAATTTTTCTCGCAGCGCCTGTTGCAGATGTGTGGGTATGAAGGCACTGATTTGCTCAGCCGCCCCGAAGAGTTCGATGACCGCACCCACCCGGACGACCTGGACCTGCTGCAACAAGCCCGGCTGGACCACTTTGAGGGCCGAACCCCGACCTACCAAAGCGAACGCCGTATTCGCTGCAAAGACGGTAGCTGGAAATGGGTACTGAGCCGGGGCATGGTCATCAGCCGCGATGCACAGGGCCAACCCCTGCGCATGATTGGCACCTTCACGGACATCTCCAACCGCAAGGAGTCAGAAGCGCTGATCAAACAGCAGGCCTTTTTTGACGCCCTGACCGGCTTGCCGAACCGGCGTATGTTGCACGACCGGTTGGAGCAGGAGATCAAAAAAAGCAAGCGCGACACGCAGCAACTGGCCATTTTGTTCATTGACCTGGACCACTTCAAGGAAGTCAACGACACCCTGGGCCACGGCTGCGGCGACATGCTGCTGGTGGAGGCCGCCCGCCGTCTGCGCGCCTGTGTGCGCGAAAGCGACACGGTGGCCCGCATGGGCGGGGACGAGTTCACCATCATCCTGACCGAACTGCCGGACGCCAGCCATCTGGAGGGCATCCTGCAAAAAATCCTGCGCTCCATTGAAGAGGTGTTCCAACTGGGCACGGAGCAGGTGTTCATCTCCGCCAGCATTGGCATCACGATGTACCCGCTGGATGCCACAGAAATCGAAAGCCTGTTCCGAAACGCCGACCAGGCCTTGTATGTGGCCAAAGACGCCGGGCGCAACCGCTTCAGCTTTTTCACCCCCTCTTTGCAAGAAGCGGCGCAAACCCGGGTGCGGCTCGCCAATGACCTGCGCAGCGCCTTGATAGAACAGCAGTTCAAGGTGGTGTACCAGCCCATTGTGGAGTTGGCCACCGGCACCATTCGCAAGGCGGAAGCACTGCTCCGCTGGTACCACCCGGTGCGCGGTCTGGTGAGCCCGGCTGCCTTCATTCCCATCGCGGAAGCCAGCGGCCTGATTGTCGATATTGGCGAATGGGTGTTCCATCAAGCCACCCACCAGGTGCAGGCCTGGCGCGCCCGGCTGGACCCCCAGTTCCAGATCAGCATCAACCGCTCACCGGTGCAATTCCAGCACGACGGGGATGGGCGGGCACCATGGGCCATGCAACTCCAGGCCAAAGGGCTGCCCGGGGAAAGCATTGTGGTGGAAATCACCGAGGGCTTGTTGCTGGACACCAACACCAGCGTGGGCAACCAACTGCTGGAACTGCGCAACGCGGGCATGCAGGTGTCGCTGGACGATTTTGGGACCGGGTATTCGTCCTTGTCCTACCTGCAAAAATTCGACATCGATTACATCAAAATCGACCAAACCTTTGTGCGCAACCTGGTTGCCGGCTCCACCGATCTGGCCCTGTGCCAAGCCATCATCGTGATGGCCCATGCGCTGGGCATCAAAGTGGTAGCGGAAGGGGTGGAGACCACACAGCACCGCGACCTGCTGGCCGCTGCGGGCTGCGACTTTGCGCAAGGCTATCTGTTCGCCCGGCCCATGCCGGCGGCGGACTTTGAGGCCTTTATGGCCAACTACGATTCCAATTTCAGATCAATGGGAGAGTAGGCGCCCCGACGCAGGCAGTGCTTTAGCACGACAAGGAGGGGCAACGACCTATCGCATTGATATGGAAATGGAATTACGCAATGCGCACGCCGGTCTGAGCGTTAAACCAGTTGTTGTGCTTGCTGCTGACCGACAGGCCGGTCTGCTCCCCCACCTTCAAGGTGCTGTTGGGCGCGACCCGCACCGTCATCAGACCCACTGACGTCTTGACCACGACATAGGTATCGGCACCGGTAGGCTCGACCAACACCACCTCACCGCGCCAGGGCGCGTTGGGGTCGATGTGGATATGCTCGGGCCGCTGGCCCAGGGTCACCTCTTTGGCGTCGGGGCAATGCAGGTCCAGCGAGCCGCCCAGGAACACAAACTTGCCGTGTTCACCGGCGGTTTCAATCTTGCCGGGGATGAAATTCATATTGGGTGACCCAATAAAGCCCGCCACATAGGTGTTGGCCGGACGGCGGTAGATATCGTCGGGTGTGCCGATTTGCTGCAGGATGCCGTCTTTCATGACCGCGATGCGGCTGCCCAGGGTCATGGCCTCGATCTGGTCGTGGGTCACATACACGCTGGTGATGCCGGAGACATGGTGCAGGCGCTTGATTTCGGCCCGCATTTCCACGCGCAGCTTGGCGTCCAGGTTGCTCAAGGGTTCGTCGAACAAAAACAGCTGGGGGTCACGCGCCAGGGCTCGGCCCATGGCCACGCGCTGGCGTTGGCCACCGGACAACTGGGCCGGACGGCGGTCCAGCAAATGCTCGATCTGCAGCATGGAGGCCACTTCCTGGATGCGTTTGGTGCGCACGTCTTTGGGCACCTTGCGCATTTCCAGCGCAAAGCCGATGTTGTCGGCCACACTCATGGTGGGGTACAGCGCATAGCTTTGGAACACCATGGCAATGTCGCGCTGGGCCGGAGCCACGCCCACCACGTTGCGGCCGGCGATTTTGAGTTCGCCTTCGGTGGGCTCTTCCAGGCCCGCAATGATGTTGAGCAAGGTGGACTTGCCGCAGCCCGAGGGGCCGACCAAAATCAGGAACTCGCCGGGAGCCACATCGATTTCGATTTTTTTGAGAACCTCTACGGCGCTGTCGCCTTTGCCGTAGACCTTGCGGATGCCCGCGATGTGAAGTGAAGCTGCCATGATTTTTTATCCTTTCACAGCGCCAGCTGTGAGACCTTTGACGAAATATTGACCTGCCAAGACGTACACCAGCATGGTGGGCAAACCGGCGATGACGGCGGCTGCCATGTCCACGTTGTAGCTCTTGACGCTGCTGGAGGTGTTGGCCATGTTGTTCAGGCCCACGGTGATGGGCTTGCTGTCGGCGCCGCTGAAGGCCACGCCAAACAAAAAGTCGTTCCAGATGTTGGTGAACTGCCAAATCAGCGTCACCATCAAAATGGGCGTGGACATGGGGATGACGATGCGGTAGAAGATGCGCCAGAAACCGGCACCATCAATCCGCGCGGCATTCACCAGTTCCTTGGGAATAGCGGTGTAGTAGTTGCGAAAGAACAGCGTGGTCCCGGCCAGGCCCGCAATGCAGTGCACCAGGATCAGGCCACCCAGGGAGCTGGACAGACCGAGGTAACCCAGCACCTGGCTCATGGGCAGAAGCACCACCTGGAAGGGCATGAACACGCCAAACAGCATGAAGCCAAACAGCAGTTCACTGCCCTTGAACTTCCACATGGAGAGCACGTAGCCGTTGATCGCGCCCCAGGCGGTGGAGACCAGCACCGCTGGCACGGCCATGACCACCGAGTTCCAGAAGTAAGGGCGCAGGCCCCGGCAATCCACCCCGGTGCAGGCAGTGGACCAGGCCAGTTGCCATGCATCGAAGTTCAGGGAATAGGGCAGGCTCAACAGGTTGCCGGAACGGATTTGCTCCGCGTCCTTGAACGAGGTGGCCAGCATCACATACAGCGGGGCCAGGAAGAAGAAGGCGGCGACCAGCAGTACGCCGTAAATCAGCACGCGGGGGAGGTGTTTAGCGATCATGGGGTTTGGCGCGAAGTTCGCTGTAGAGGTAAGGGACAACAATGGCGGCCACGGTGGCCAGCATCATGGTGGCGCTGGCAGCACCCAGGCCAATCTGGCCGCGGGTAAAACTCATCACGTACATGAAGGTGGCCGGCACATCCGACGCATAACCCGGCCCCCCCGAAGTGAGTGCCATGACCAGGTCAAAACTCTTGATGGACAGGTGCGAGAGCACCAGCACGGTGGAGAACACCACGGGGCGCAGGATCGGCAAAATAATGCGCCAGTAGATGCGGGGCAGCGAGGCACCGTCGATCTGCGCCGCCTTGATGATGCTGTCGTCAATACCGCGCAAACCGGCCAGGGACAGGGCCATGGCAAAGCCGGCGGACTGCCAGATGCCGGCGATCACCACGCAATAAATCGCGGTGTCGGACTGCACCAGCCAGT
This sequence comes from Rhodoferax sp., assembly GCF_030697375.1. Taxonomy (GTDB): domain Bacteria; phylum Pseudomonadota; class Gammaproteobacteria; order Burkholderiales; family Burkholderiaceae_C; genus Allorhodoferax. The sequence continues at coordinate 227,944 of NZ_JAUYQD010000044.1, forward strand.
CAAACGAAAAGCTGGCCCAGCCCATGTCGTGCATGAGTTTTTCCAATCCCAGGCTGGGGTTCAAAATCCATTTCCAGGCGGTGCCCGTCACAATGAAAGACAGGGCCATGGGGTACAGGTAGACCGTGCGCAGCAGGCCTTCAAAGCGGATTTTCTGGTCCAGAAAAATCGCCAGGCCCATGCCCAGCAGCATGGAACCGCCCACATACAAGACGCTGAAGATGCCCAGGTTCTTGAGGGCGACGATCCAGCGGTCCATCTCCCACAGGCGCGCGTACTGCTCCAGCCCGACAAATTCTTCGTAGTTGGGCAGCATGCGCGAGCCAGTGACCGAGAGCACGCCGTTCCAGATCATGAAGCCGTAAATGAATGCGAAACCGAGCACAAAGCCCGGCGCAATCACCAGTTTGGGTAAGATGTTTTCGAAAGTTTTCATTGCTTATTGCCTTTGCCGTTGACCCGCGACCGCCACCAATTTAGCCACCGTGTCGCCCACCGTGGTTTTGTCGTTGTTCCAAAAATCACTCACTGCCGTGCGCAAGGCGGCCTGGGCGGCGGATGACACCGCCATCCCGTGCGCCACCGACGGCAGCAGCGTGCCGGTTTTGGATGTCGCCAGAAAATCTTTGCTAGAAGTTTTGGCGCAGTCGTCAAATTTGTCCATATTCATGTTCAACCGCGCCGGAATCGAGCCCTTGCGCAGATTGAACTTCTCCTGAAAATTCTGCCCCATCAACAAATACGCCAGGTAGCCCTGGGCTTTTTGCGCCTCCCAGCCCTTGAGCTGGAACATGGCGAAGGAGTCCACGTTGTAGGTGTAGGCCTTGGCCGTGCCAGGCGCCGGTGAGCAGCTGAAGTCCGCACCCGGCTTCTGCCCGGCGGCCAGGAACTCGCCTTTGGCCCAGTCGCCCATGAACTGGAACCCCGCCTTGCCCTTGATCACCATCTCGGTGGCCATATTCCAGTCGCGCCCGGTGGCCTTGTCGTCCACATAGGCCTTGATACGGCGAAAGACCGCCAGCGACTTGCGCATCTCTTCACTGGCCAAGGCGTTTTTGTCCAATTGAACCAAGGCGCTGTTGTAAAACGCCGCTCCGCCCACGCCCAGCGCAACCGACTCGAACACCGTGAAATCCTGCCAGTCCTGCCCACCATGGGCCACTGGAATGAATCCCGCGGTTTTGATTTTGTCGGCCGCCGCAAAAAATTCGTCATAGGTCGTCGGCAAAGCCGCGACGCCTGCCTGCTTGAGCACGGCAGAGTTGGCCCACAGCCAGTTGACGCGGTGCACATTCACCGGCACGGCCACATAGCGGCCTTTGTATTTCATTTGGTCGGCAATCACCTTGGGCAAAACCTCGTCCCATTTTTCGAAGGAAGCCATGGCGTCCAGACTGGTCAAAACATTCAGTTCAGCCCACTCCTGAATGGCCGGCCCCTTGATATTGGCTGCAGCCGGTGCATTGCCCGCCAACACGCGGTGCTTGAGCACCGCCATGGCGTTTTGCCCGCCACCACCGGTCACCGTAAAGTCCCTCCAGGTGTGGCCCCGGCTGGCCATCATGCCCTTGAGCTCGGCCACCGACTTGGCTTCCCCGCCCGAAGTCCAGTAGTGCAGCACCTCCACCTCACCGGCCACCAGGCCCGCACTGCCAAGCAAAGCCAGGCAGGCCACCAGCTTGGGCAAAAGGTTTTCAAGGGTTCTCATAACTATTGGGCTCTGGTTAGGGTTGCAAACCTGCGTCACATCAGGCACAGCACGCATTCACACCGCTCCAGCAGAAGGGATGGGGTGCGCGCTGCAGTGAGGTAAAGGAGGAGCCCGCAGGGCGGGGGACACGAACGGAAGTGTGTACCCCATCCCTTCTGCGGGCGCTAGCAACTACACCGTTACTTGGTCGCAGCCGCCTTGGCGATGTTCTTCATGCCATCAGCCACCGAGATCTTGTCATCGTTCCAGAACTGGCTGACGGCATCCTTGATCGCGCCTTCGGCAGCAGGCTTGATCGCCATGCCGTGGGCCACGGAAGGCACCAAGCCACCGGTCTTGGCGGTGTCCACGAAGTCTTTGGCAGACAACTTGGCGCAATCGTCAAACTTGCCCATGCCCATGTTCAAACGCACCGGAATGGAACCCTTGTTCAGGTTGAAAATTTCTTGGAATTCGGTGCCCATGATGGCGGCGGCCAAATCACCCTGGGCTTTTTGGGCGCCAGCATCTTTCAGCTTGAACATCGCAAACGAATCCACATTGAAAGTGTAGGCATTGGCAGTGCCAGGAGCGGCTGCGCAGATGTAGTCCTTGCCTGGCACTTTGCCAGCGGCAGAGAATTCGCCCTTGGCCCAGTCACCCATGAACTGGAATGCAGCGTCACCCTTGATCACCATGGAGGTCGCCAGGTTCCAGTCACGGCCAGGAGAAGCCGCGTCGGTGTAGCCCTTGACCTTGCGGAAGGTTTCCAGGGATTTCTTCATGGTGTCGCTGGTCAAGGCTTTTTGGTCCAACTTCATCAGTGCGTCGTTGTAGAACTTGGCACCGCCCACACCCAACACCACGGATTCAAAGGTGGTGAAGTCTTGCCAGTTCTGGCCACCGTGCGCCACCGCGATCAGGCCGGCCTTTTTCACTTTGTCCGCTGCAGCAAAGAACTCGTCCCAGGTCTTGGGCGCGCCTGCCACACCGGCTTTCTTCAGCACAGCGGAGTTGGCCCACATCCAGTTCACGCGGTGCACATTCACAGGAGCGGCAACGTAGCTGCCTTTGTACTTCATGACATCCGCCACCACCTTGGGCAGCAGGCTGTCCCACTTTTCAGCCGTTGCCACGGAGTCCAGATTGGCCAAAACACCTTCAGCAGCCCATTCCTGAATGCCAGGGCCCTTGATCTGGGCGGCTGCCGGGGGGTTGCCCGACACCACACGGCTCTTCAGCACGGTGGCTGCGTTGTCACCGCCGCCGCCTGCCACGGCAAAATCTTTCCAGGTGTGGCTCTTGCCTTGCATGATCTTTTTCAGCTCGGCGACCGATTTGGCCTCACCACCGGAAGTCCAGTAGTGCAGAACTTCAACTTCGCCCGCATGCACCGCAGCACCCGCCACCACCAACGCCACAGCTGTGGCAAGTTTCGAAAGCTTCAACATCATGTCTCCAAAAAGTGTAGTTTTCGCGGACCACAGGGGCCGCGAGTGTCATTACATTCGAAGCAACACCATGCCACTTCGAATTCATTAATTGTTAATTAATTAAAGATTAATGACTACTAGGGCTTTCCCTAACTGCCTGCCATCCGATCCCGCCCCACACAGGGGGCGCTGCAAACGCCGGGCAGGCCCCATCCGCACCCTGGCCGCAAGGCCGGGCACTTTCTGTGCATTGCGAAAAAAAAGGGGGGGGGAAAGTGGAGGCCGGGTGCGCTCAGGCAGCGCTGCCCATGACCAGCGCCAGGGCGGCATAGTCGCCCACACGGTCGGCCAGACCGGCGGGCACAATCTCGACCCCATCGGTCAGAGAAGGCAGCTTGCCCGCCACCTGTGCGCGCAGCTTGGGCAACAAAAAGTCGCGGTGGTGCCAGAACACGCTGCCGCCCATACTGATGCGCTGCAAGTCGAGCGTGGCGATCATGTTGTACAGCGCGCGCCCCATCACCCGACATAGTTCATCAATAATGGCATTGGCCCTTGTATCACCTGCGTAGGCAGCTACAAAAAGCGTAGCAGCATCGGCATACCCCTGGGCGTCAAAACGCCGGGCGATGGCGTTGCCCGCCACCAAGCCCTCCAGGTCGCCCACATTGCCACAACCACACAAGGCGTCGCTGTTGTCGCTGACAAAAGTGTGCCCGGCATGGCCGGCATTGCCGTTTTTACCCCGCAAAATGCGGCCATCCACACACAGGCCCATGCCAATGCCGGTACTCCAGGTGACATAGGCGCAGTTGGCCACGCCCTGCAGGGCGCCCCAGCGGCGCTCGGCCTCCAGCGCGCCCACGCCGTCGTTTTCCACCCGCACATTGGGGAAGGCTGCACGCAGCGGTGCTTCCAGCAAGGCCGTGGCCCAGTCGTTGGGCAGGCCCCGGGCTTTGCCGGCCATGCCGCCACAGATATTGGGGCCGGCCAACTCCACCAGGCCATCGCGCAGCACAAAGGGGCCGCAGGTCGCCACACCCATGGCTGCAATGTCGGCCACGGCCACCCCGGCAGCCGCGCAGCTTTGGCCCACCATGCGGACGATCTGGGCGGCCAGGGCACCGTTGTCCCCCTCTTTGGCGGTGGGTTCGGCCACTTTGCCACGGATGCCGTGTTCGTCCGCCACGCTGATGGCCACCTTGGTGCCGCCAATGTCCACGCACGCGACGGGAGCCGAACCGGCGGGAAGTTGAATGTGGGGGGCAAAAATGGCTGTGGGCATGGTGGTATCCGAAAGGGTTTTCACGGGGTGGGCGGAAGGTGCGGTGCGCTGGGTTGGCTTACGGACGACCGTAGTCGTCTTGCAGGCGCACGATGTCGTCTTCACCCAGGTAGGCACCAAACTGTACCTCCACAATCTCCACCGGCTCGGTGCCGGTGTTGGCCAGGCGGTGCACCTGCCCCACGGCAATGTCGCAATGCCCGCCCAGGGCCAGGTCAAACACCTGCTCGCCCAGGGTGACGCGGGCGCAGCCCTGCACCACCACCCAGTGCTCGGAGCGCTGGTGGTGCTTTTGCAGGCTGAGTTGTTGGCCCGGCAACACCGCGATGCGTTTGATTTTGTTGCCCGCCACTTCCGACACCGTTTCATACCAGCCCCAGGGGCGCTGGGTGCGTTCAATGGTTTCGGTTCGGGTGGTGGTTTGCATGGCGGCCTCGCGCATCGGGATCGTTAAATAGCCGTGGATACTAACCCGCAACCGGCCCACCAAGTTACCAAGCCGTTACTTTGTTACCTATTTTTAAAGGACTTTTAGGCCTTGGTTACAAACGGTGGGTCTTGTCGCCACGGGCGAAACCGAGCGCATCCCAGACCGCGCCACGGGTCAGGCCAATCACCTTGAAAAGCTCTCCCATCTCATGCTCCATGAGCAGTTTTTGGGCGGCCACGCGCTCGGGCAGGGAGGCCGATTGCATGGCCTCGACCAGGCCGCAGTTCATCAAAAAATGCGCCTGGTTGGTGTAGCCCAGCACCTCCAGCCCGGCGTCCTGCGCGGCCAGGGCGATGCCGGTGAAGTTGACATGCGCCGTGATGTCTTTCAGCCCCACATCCTGCAAGGGGTCGGGGTCGGCTTGGTGGGCGCGGTGGCACATGACGGTGCCCATGTGGCGTTGGGGGTGGTAGTACTCCCCTTCCGGAAAACCGTAGTCGAGCAGAAAAATGGCGCCCGCCTCCAAGTGATCGGCCAGGGTGCGGACAAAGGCCTCGCCCTGGGAGTGGATCTCGGTGAGGTAGTCGTGCGCGCCGGGCACCTCCACCGGCGGGCGCAGGGGGGTGGCACGGTCTTCCCAGGCAAAACCGGCCCCTGCATCAGAACAGGCCACGCCGCGCTCGTGCCAAACGCCGTTCACCCGGGCCAACAGTTGCACCGGCATGGCGTCCAGCACTTCGTTGCCCACCACCACGCCGCGCAGAGCCGCAGGCAACGCGGACGCCCACTGCACCGTGTTAGCGTGGGCCTGCAACGTGGCTTTTTGGCGCGCTTTCAGCGTTTCCGACAAATCCACAATGGTGTAGCGCCGCAGGCGCACGCCCAGGGCGGCCAAGGCGTCCAGCAATTGCAGCGCCAGCGCACCGGTGCCCGCGCCAAACTCCCACACCTCATCGGTGCCGGTGGCCTCCAGGGCCTGCGCCACCTGGCGCGCCAGCGCCTGGCCAAACAAGGGCGTCATCTCGGGCGCGGTGACGAAATCGCTGTTGTGCGGCAGGCTGCCAAACTTGGTGGAGCCATGGGCGTAGTAGCCCAGCCCCGGCGCATACAGGGCCTGGGCCATAAAGGTATCAAAACCCATCCAGCCGCCATGGGCCTGGATACGGTGCCGCAGATGGGATGCCAAAGCCGCGTGCAGGGCCTGCGGTGTGTCGTGCAGCGGGGGGGTCGTTAAACTCGGAGGTGTTGTCATATCTGCCTGAATTGTCTCCCAATGTCTGCCCCTCGCTCCGCTTCAAGCACACCCACGGTTTTGGTCACTGGTGCCGCCAAGCGCCTGGGCCGCGAAATCGCGCTGGGGCTGGCGACCCAAGGCTGGCGGGTTGCCGTGCACTACCGCGACTCGGTCGAGGACGCTACAAAAACAGTAGCTGATTGCGCAACATGGACGCCGGGTGCAGCCTCTTTTCGTGCCAACCTCAACAACGAAACGGCGGTGCGCAAGCTGCTGCCCACGGTCATTGAAGAATTCGGCCATGTGGATGCGGTGGTCAACAGCGCCTCCACCTTCGAACACGACAACGCCGCCAGCTTCAGTTTTGCGGCCATGGAAAAACACATGCGCAGCAACGCCGGTGCGGCCATATTGATCAGCCAGGCGCTGCACACCCACATGGCCCAGCGCAACCAAACGCAAGACGCCGCCCTGCCCCCCCTCGGCGGCGCGGTGGTCAACCTGCTGGACCAAAAGCTGTGGAACCAAAACCCCGACTTTTTCAGCTACACCCTCTCCAAAGCCGCGCTGGAAGCCGCCACCACCATGCTGGCCCTGGCCTTGAGCCCCAGCGTGCGGGTGGTGGGGGTGGCGCCAGGGCTGACCTTGACCAGCCACATGCTCAACGCCGACAAGTTCGCCGCGCTGCACAAACTCTCGCCACTGGGGCGCTCCTCCACCGCGAAAGACGTGGCGAGCACCGTGCTCTTTGCCCTGCAAAACCAGTCCATCACCGGCACCACGCTGCTGGTGGACGGCGGCCAGCACCTGATGCGCTTTGAGCGCGATTTTTCCCTGATGTAAGCGGTATTCCACTATGAGCAACACCACAGGCACCCAGACTCTGACACTGACCGGATTGCGCTTCGATGCCAACCTAGGGATTCTGGAGTCGGAAAAAACGGCGCCCCAGCCCATCCAGGTTGACGCCGAATTGCACCTGGGCTCCCAGCGCCTGCTGCCGCACGACGACGACATCAACCATGTGCTGGACTACCGCAAGGTGCGCCAGATCATCATCAACGAATGCACCGCCGAACACGTCAATCTGCTGGAAAGCCTGATCGGCAAACTCGCCAACCGCCTGATGCAGTTGCCCGGCGTGCTGGGCGTGCGGGTCAAAATTGCCAAGCTGGAAATTTTTGACGACTGTGAAGTCGCCATCCGCGTAGAAACCGGCGCGTGGTAAATCGGTCACTGAAGAAAGAATTTTATGAGTGCAGTCTGGATAGAAAACGAAGTGTCTCCCGCCAACGCGGGCAGCCTCAAAATCGAACGCGAAACCCACAAGCTGGAAAAACGCCTGTGCCGCCAAGTGGGCCAGGCCATCATCGACTTCAACATGATTGAAGAAGGCGACCGCGTCATGGTGTGCCTGTCCGGGGGCAAGGACAGCTTTGGCATGCTCGACATCCTGCTCAAGCTGCAGGCGCGCGCGCCGGTCAAATTCGAGCTGATTGCGGTCAACCTGGACCAGAAGCAGCCCGGTTTTCCCGACCACATCCTGCCCGAGTACCTGAAAAAACTGGGCGTGCCGTTTCACATTGAAACGCAGGACACCTACAGCATCGTCAAAAAAGTGGTGCCCGAGGGCAAGACCATGTGCAGCCTGTGCAGCCGCCTGCGCCGGGGCATTTTGTACCGCGTGGCCGACGAACTCAAAATCACCAAGATCGCCCTGGGCCACCACCGCGACGACATGCTGCAGACCTTCTTCCTGAACATGTTCTTCGGCGGCAAGCTCAAGGGCATGCCCCCGAAGCTGGTCAGCGACGACGGCGGCCACATCGTGATCCGCCCCCTGGCCAATGTGGCCGAAAAAGACCTGATCCGCTGGGCCGAACACCGCCAGTTCCCCATCATCCCCTGCAACCTGTGTGGCAGCCAGGAGCATTTGCAGCGCAAACAGATCGGCAACATGATCCGTGACTGGGAAAAGCAGTACCCCGGTCGCTCCGAGACCATGTTCACCGCGCTGCAAAACGTGGTGCCCTCACACCTGATGGACCACAAACGCCACGACTTCAAAAACATCCAGGTCACCGGCGTGCCCGATGCAAACGGCGACAAGGCGTTTGACGACGAAGAATTCCCCACCCAGGCCAGCCTGCCGGGCCTGCAAGTCGTGAGCATGTGATGTCCTGGCCCGCCCTGACGCCGATCCGCCACGGGCTCGCCGCCGGGCTTGCGGCCCTGCTGTTGGGCGGATGCTCCCTGCCCCGCATGATCGACAGCGAGGTGGAGAGTTTTGTGGGCGCACCGGCTGCGGTCGCCGGTGCGACCTACCGCTTCGAGCGCCTGCCCTCGCAGCAGGCACTGGGCGCGGCACAGAACCAGACCGAGGCCCTGGCCGAAGCGGCCTTGGGCCGTGCCGGGCTGGTGCGCGACGACGCACACGCCCGCTACAGCGTGCAAGTTGGGGTGAAAGTGCTGCAGTTTCAGCCTGCGCCACGGCGTCAACCCCATTTCGGCGGCCCCCTTGTGAGCGCGAATGGCACGCTTTACACCCCCGCCCCCCTGCTGGCTCTGGAGCCGCCCTGGTACAGCCACACCGTGCATTTTTTGATGCGCGACATCGCCAGCGCCCAGATCGCCTACGAGACCACCGCCAGCTTTGACGGCCCCTGGTCGGACAGCGTCAACCTGCTGCCGACCATCATGGACGCCGCCCTGCAGGGCTACCCCAATCCGCCGCAAGGCCTGCACAAGGTGGTGATTGAATTGCCCGCCCACCGTCCAAGGGAGCGCTGATGGGAGCCACCCGCATCATTGCCGTGCGCCACGGCGAAACCGCCTGGAATGTGGACACCCGCATCCAGGGGCAGCTGGACATCGCCCTCAACGACAAGGGGCGCTGGCAGGCCGAGCGCGTGGGCGCCGCACTGGCGGAAGAAGCCGTGGTGCGGATCTACTCCAGCGACCTGTCCCGGGCCCAGGCCACGGCGCAGGCCATCGCCCGCCATGCCCGCGAACCTTTGGCGCGTGCGGTGCAATTGCACACGGGCTTGCGGGAACGGGGCTTCGGCACCTTTGAAGGCCAAACCTACGCCGAGATTGAGGCGCAATGGCCCGAAGCATCGCTGCGCTGGAAACGGCGAGACCCCGACTTTGCGCCCCCCGGTGGCGAAACCCCGGTGCAGGTGCATGCCCGCGTACAACGCACGGTGAACGAAATTGCCCGCCAGCACCTGGGCGAACTCATTGTGCTGGTGGCCCATGGCGGTGTCATGGACATGCTCTACCGTCTGGCCACCCAGCAGCCGATTGGCAGCACCCGCACCTGGGAACTGGGCAATGCGGCGATCAACCGCCTGCTCTGGACCCCCGATGCACTCACCTTGGTGGGATGGGCCGATACCCACCACCTGGATGAGGGGGTACTGGACGACAGCAGTGTGGTGTCCGATTAGAAGCAGGATAACGGAGTCCTCCAGAGCCACAGCGCCATGCTCTTCGCCTTCGGATCATTGTTTTTCAATCACACTCCACGTCAAGGAGCGTCTCACAGAGGTTGACCACGACAGCCACCTGTGGCAGCAGCGCACGCGGAAACACCACCGGCTTATGACAAAAATGATGGAGAACTTAGTCCTTGGCTTTGACGCGTACAACCGTGCTTTTACGCTTCGCGGGCGCCGACGACTGCAACACAGCTAGTGCCACCTCATCAGGCTTGTGGCTTACCAAGTCTTGGAAACTCAATGAAGGCAACAAGAAAGGCCCATGGGCTGAGCGGCTGGTGATGGTGCTCACCATTTCGCGTACTGCCCCGTACAACAATGACACCCCATTGACCAATGCGCGAACGCGGCGTTCCTCGGCTTGCCCAATTACCTGCGTCAAGTGCATGCGCACAACGCCCCGCACGGAAACCTGAATGTTGTACGGCGCCTGGGCGTCTTCCTTCGGCCCGACACGCAAAGTCAGCTTGACGCCGAAGTCGGAATATTTTTCATTCTCATCCAGCAATGCCAGTCCTGTATCAGCCGACATGGCCAGCTTGCCAGGAAAAAAGACCAAGCCGGGCGCAAACGCAGGGTCCGCCGCGTACCCTTCCACAGGCATCACGGACACGCCATCAAACGTGTACTCCAGCATCTGCAAAGGACTAAGCTGCACAGGCTACCTCTTGAAACATCGCATCGTGGTTGGACGAGTCCAGCTGCATATCGAAGTGCGAAAACTCCATGGCCCCTGTAAATTGGCCGGCCATGGACTTCATGGTCGTGCGGCTCATCCACTCCTTCAAGTCCGGGGCATCCACCATATCCAGCGCCAGACTCGCTTGGGCATCCCAAGGCTGCGCAGCAGCGGGTGCGCCCATTTTGCGAAACACGGCATCAAAGGTGTAGCCCAAGGCCGTCGTCACTGCGGCAATGGTCTGCACAGTCAGGTTTTCATGGCCGGAAAGCACTTGCGTCACACGTGCACGGCTCCAACCCAGGGCGCGGGCCAGATCAGCGCGGGTCTTGCCTGCGTGGTGCAGCAGCAGCGTCAAATCAGCGGCCACATCCACAGCTTTGAGCTCTTCTGCCAGCCCTTCGTGGGCAGCAATCAAATCGCCAAAAAGAGGTTTATGTTCCATAGTCATCTCACTTCATTCAATCCATTGCAGACCCGCTGCAGAACGGGAGGCCGTCAGAAAATCAATCACAGCCGCCTTGGCTTGATTGGTATCTTTGGCGGAAAGCTTATCTGTACGTTTGGGCAATGTGTGCGCCAACAAGACCACCTTATCCGCGGCGTAATAAAACAGAATCCGAATGTCACCATGCCGATACCGCCACACCGTCTCCTTGCGTTGTGTCAGCTCACAGTAAAAGGGCTCAAAAGCCTCGTGCACCGCCTTTGGATCAGTAAGCTGGTTAAACGGCTTGCCTAACTGGGCCAACTTCAACAGCATTTTCAAACCCGCCAACGCTTGCTTGCGGTCATTTCCACCCATGCCACTAACCGCCTCAAACACCTTCGCCGACTCTCTGCGCTTTGCGTCTGTACAAGGCGAAACCACCTTGAACCGACCTTGCGCCGACACCACCCCTACCTCAAAGTCACTCACCCTGATTTCGGTTAAAAGATACATTTGTTTAGCTATAGCTTAACACTTGCTTGCAGTATTGCATTGGGAAATGCCCCTAGAAAACCTGCTGAATGCAGGGTTTCAGGCACCGAGGATACTGTTTTTTTCAACAGCCTTACAGAAGCCAATTGCGCGGATCCAGAAATCCGTTTGCAATGCGGTCGATCAACTCCAACGGTGTAAGGTGCAGTTCATCCACCTTGGTGCCTCGCCTGTCTGCAGTCGGTTCGCTGCTCTGCCTGGCGCAGCGGTACACCAAACCGTTGCCCTCTGTGCGCAAACGCTCCATGGCAAATGGCGGGCCAGCGCAGTACCTCAGCAACCGCTCCAGTGCTGCACGGTCGTATGCTTCGATGCAGCTCCCCGCATCCACCGCTACACCACCAGCCGCGAGTACCCCACCCAGGCGCCCCTCTCCACCCGGATCTGCGCGGGGATGGCACCCCTTCCCATGGACGCCATTCGTGCCTCGGTGGCGGAATTCATCGGGTATGCCAGCGCGTGCGGTGCAATTGCACACGGGCTTGCGGGAGCGGGGCTTCGGCACCTTTGAAGGCCAAACCTACGCCGAGATTGAGGCGCAATGGCCCGAAGCATCGCTGCGCTGGAAACGGCGGGACCCCGACTTTGCGCCCCCCGGTGGCGAAACTCCGGTGCAGGTGCATGCCCGCGTACAACGCACGGTGAACGAAATTGCCAGCCAACACCTGGGCGAACTCATTGTGCTGGTGGCCCACGGCGGTGTCATGGACATGCTCTACCGTCTGGCCACCCAGCAGCCGATTGGCAGCACCCGCACCTGGGAACTGGGCAATGCGGCGATCAACCGCCTGCTCTGGGCCCCCGATGCACTCACCTTGGTGGGCTGGGCCGATACCCACCACCTGGATGAGGGGGTACTGGACGACAGCAGTGTGGTATCCCACTAACACAGCGTATCGGTGAGTCGGCGGTTGAATGTGGCGCGCATTCGGCGGTGCCATCCCGGCCTAGTCACCCGATTGCGGTGTGCAGTACGGGGGTTAACACCAATGCCATTTTTATCATCAAATCGAGCAAAAACTCCATCAATTTGAGCAGATAAATGAAACTAACATGGGCGGCCTCACTTTCACTCTGGGAGAGGCCGCCTTATTCCATGCACCTTTTGATATGGGAACTGGGTTGTAAACAGCACCAAGCAAGCCACACCCGCATCACGAGGCCCCCATGATTGCAATGCGTAAATTTATGATTGGCCTTTTGGTCGGAATGTCCTGCTGGGTATCTCCCCTCTGGGCGCAGGACAAAGGGTCGGTAGGCATCTCCATGCCCACCCTAGCCTCCCAGCGGTGGGTCGTCGAAGGGCTGGCCATGACCCGGTACCTGGACAAACTGGGTTACCGCCCCGACTTGCAATTTGCCAACGACGATGTGGCGTTGCAAATCTCCCAGCTTGAAGGGATGCTGAAAAAAGGGGTCAAAGCCCTGGTGATCGGCGCCATTGATGGCACCCAACTCGCGCCTATTTTGAAGAAAGCCGCAGATCAGCACGTCAAAATCATCTCCTATGACCGCCTGCTACGCGGCAGCGTCCATGTCGATTACTACGCGACCTTCGACAACTTTCAGGTGGGTGTGCTGCAGGCCACCGACATCGTGAAACGGCTGAAAATCGCCCCCGGCAAGGGCCCCTTCCGGATTGAACTGTTTGGCGGCTCGGCCGACGACAACAACGCCTTCTTTTTTTACGATGGCGCCATGTCCATCTTGAAACCCTATCTCGACCGCGGCCAGTTGGTGATCGGGTCGGGCCAGACCGGCATGGACAACGTGGCAACCCTGCGCTGGAGCGGCTCACTTGCCAAGACCCGCATGGCCAATATCCTGGGGCGCCACTATGGCAAGCAGCACCTGGACGCGGTTCTGTCGCCCTACGACGGCATGAGCATTGAAATCATTGCGGCCCTCAAAAATGCGGGCTACGGCCCTGGCGGTTTTCCCATGCCAGTGGTCACCGGCCAGGATGCGGAGATGGCCTCCGTCCGCTCGATTATTCGCAACGAGCAGGCCTCCACTATTTTTAAAGACACCCGCAATCTGGCGGAAGTCACGGCCACGATGGTGGACGCGGTTTTAACCGGCAAAAAACCCAAAATCAACGACGAGAAAACCTACAACAACGGGGAAAAAATTGTCCCCGCATTCCTGCTTCCACCGGTCACGGTAGACCTGTCCAATTGGCGCGCGCTGCTGGTCGATACCGGCTACTACAAGGCAAACCAGTTTCGCTGAGCACGGCTACAGGCCGACTGACCAGCGCGTGGTACACGCCGGCAATTTCCTTGGCACAGTGCAGGAAAGGGACGCCCTTGCCGAGGTCCGGGGCCTTGCCGCCGTTGGCTATCTTCACGGCCCGTGCCCCGATGGGCGCACCGTGGTGGGATGGGCAGATGCCCACCACTTGGATGACGTGATGCTGGACGACAGCAGCGTGCTGTCCGAGAAGTCCATATTCCCTTTTACAGATCGATGGAGCTGGCATCGAACGCATAAACCGCTGCGTCGAGTTCCTGACCAAAAAAGCACCTTGGCGAACAGGGGACGCACCAAGCAATCGGCGTAGATTTGCCATAGGCGCGTGACGTTCGCATGGGCAATGTGTGTTGCGCGAAATCGTCTGGCAGTGAACTCCCCTGTGGTATTACCGCCTAACCTGAGCGCGCCGACTGACGTCGATATCGCGCAAGGACTCGCGGCAGGTCAACGGGGCGAAGGTGATGGCGAAGAACTGATCCAAAATGTTAGGACACTACTGACTTGCACCAATGCGCGCGAGAAATGCGCTGACATCACCCTCCCAGACGGAGCGGGCGCGCTGAAAGAGCAGATGGCCATTTGTGTTCCTTAGTTGGAACCACTTGAAATCGACATCCCCGCCGGCCGCCCGAAACACCTGCGCATATCGGTGCATGGAAGCGTCCGAATAAAACCCATCGCCCTGCGCATACAGGAAGAGACTTGGAAACCTGGGCCGCCGGGCCGCCGCCTCTAACAGTGCAATATTGATATCGGTGGGGCCGCAGGCATCGTCTTTCCATCCACCCGAAAAATTGATGACGCCAATGGAAACCCCGGGGTGCTCGGCCGCATAGATGACGGACAAGATGCCCCCGCGAGAATGCCCCGCCAGAACGACTTTGTCCAACACAACCCAGGACTGCTTGCGCAGGTAGTCAAACGTTGCATCCAGGGCCGCAGATGCATATTCAACGCCCTGCCGGGCACCCTCTACCGTGCAGGGTGAAGGCTCTTCCCCGTTGCCACCGTCAGATTTACCTCTGCCACGGCGCATGGGAACGAGAAGTGAAATCCCCCTGACAGTCAAAACGGACGCAAGCCCTGCGGCTTTTTCCGTGTAGCCCGCCGGGATGGGGCCTCCGCTGGAGCCGTGGTTGAAAATAACAATGGGAAACGGCCCATCTCCGGCGGGTTTGTACAGCGTGGCCTCCAGTTGGATCTCCCGCTTTGCGAACAAACCAGCGTCTTGCATGGGTATCCAGATGGTCTCCGCAATACCCTGGGCAAAGGACAGCCCCGATACCAGCAAACATAGGATGCACGCCACGCGCGAACAGAATCTGAAATGCATAAGGAGGTTTTCAAGCTGACGGCGTGGACAGCACTTTCAGGCGACTGCGAAGTCGTCTCGAATGATGACGCCGATCCGTTCTAGACCGGCGCATTCCTTGCATTGGCCACATCCAGGGACTTCGTGTTGAGACAATGGTCCCCGGCCATGGGGATGGGACCTCGTCATGCGGGACGCTTGGCTAGCAACGCCCAGACACCGGCAACCGACAGCAGCGAACCACCCGCGAAATTGAAACGTCGTTGAGCGCGTGGTGAGGCCAGCAGTTTGCGGGCCGAACCCGCGAATACTGCATATAGCGTTGCGTTGAGCGTGGCCATCGCCACAAAGGTCGTGGCCAAAATCCAAAGCTGTGGGGTGACGCTGGTGCCGGAACTGATGAACTGTGGCAGGAACGCTACGAAGAACACGATGCCCTTGGGATTGAGCGCCGTGACGAGGTAGGTGTTTGCAAACAATCTCCAGCGCGATCCCGTGACTTGCGGTGCGGCAAGTTCGGCTGGCGAGAGGCCGGCGCGCAGCAGCTTGGCGCCAAGGTACAGCAAATACAGGCCACCTACCCACTTGACCACGGTGAACCAGAAAGCCGAGGTTGCCAGTAAGGCGCCCAAGCCGAGAAGCGACACCACCAGAGCCGTTGAATCACCGAGGGCAACTGCAGCGACCAGGGGGACATTCGCGCGTCGACCATGCGCCATGGAGTAGCTAATGACCGTGAGAATGGTCGGGCCGGGAATCACGAGCAGAATTGCGGATGCGGCGACGAAGGCAAGCCAGAGTTCGATTGGCACGGGTTAATCTCCTTGGTGTGGTTGGACAAAATTCTCGGTAAGACTATGGTGAATAAAACCTGCCACCCTAAAAGGGTTTTATGGGGCCTGGACTGCGATGAGGATCCCCAGCCCCCCGGCTAGCAAAATACCCAGCAGCACCACCGCTCCCACCTTGTGTTGCAGGTGGTCTGTTGCAGCAAAGGCGATCCAGTCGCCCCGGCGGGCCTGTGCCAGGCGTTTGACCACCAAGCCTACGCACCAGAGGTTGGCCGCCACCGCCACGCCGGCACCGGCCACTTTCCACACCAGCAGGTCTGAGGCTGCGGACCCTGGCCACAGGGCCAGGCCGGTGCCAACCACCGCCGTGAAGGCCGGAATTTCCACCCACCGGTCCACCCGCCAATGCAGGGCGGCCAGTGTGAGTTCTGCCTGTGGGCCCTGGCCCAAGAGTGCGCGTTCAAACAGCGCTTCGGTCAACACACAGCCCAGCCACAGCCCCACAGACAAGAGGTGGCAGATCAATATGACAGATTTCATCGCGTTGGTTCCTGGGCAGGGGGTTGGTATGGGGGTTGCGCGGCATGCGCCAGAGGCGCCAGACCGGCACTGAAGTTAATCAATAGACCCCTGTTGATTGACAGGGCAATGCCTGCATCTGGGCGGGCTGGAGGCTCTCCACATGTGCTACCCATAGGCTATGACGAACCATCCCGCTTGGCTCGCACCCTTGCGACCACCGAGCGCACCGCCGCTATAACCACGTCAGGGCGGTCAAACTGGATGTAGTGATCCGCATCGGGAACCAGTTGGTGCTGGCTTTGCGATGACCATGCCGCTTGTTCATCTTGCATCTGCTTCGAAACCTCTTCCAGCTTTTTAGCTTGCTCTGCCGTTATCTTGAAATAAGACAGGGTTTCTTCTGGATAGGGCGCCATTGCCGTCAACACGAAAAGCGGACGGTCACCCAGTTGACGGAAAGTTCTAGCCTCTGCGAGCGTCTCATTGAGTGCATCGTCTTCCTTGAGCATGGAGCCCAATGAAGTAGGGGTATAGGCTTTCACGGCTTGAAAAACAGGCTCAGGCACGTGGGGGGCTTTCTCGTCGAAGGCGACAACAGCACGCACCACCCCCGTCCAATGGAGCATTGCGCCCATTTTGTCTCTGAGCTTCATGAACACCGGCTCTGATATTTTTGTTACCGCATCCTGTCGCTGCACTTGCTCAGGATGTGCTGCGTCCACCAGGACCAGCCCCACCACTTCTTGCCCGAAGTATTTCGTGTAAGTCATGATGTAAGGCCCACCCAGCGAGTGCCCAACCAATACGAACGGCCCCTGTTCACCCGCCTTATCCAACGTGGCATGCAAGTCTTGTGCAACGGACTTGCCGTTCTGGGGTGCGTCGTGGGGATCGCTCCACATCATCCCCGCGCGACTGTAGGCGCAGGCCCTGGTTGTCTTGGCAACCTCACCATGAACCGCTGACCAGCTTAGCGAACCACCCATGTCCAGGCCGGATTCAAATACCACGGTCGGGCTACCCGCGCCTCGGCAATCCAATTGCATCCTGCGTCCGCCGATATCCACCAATTTTCCAGGCGGCGGGAAATCCCGCGCCGCTTGCGCCTTGCCCGACACCTCGTAAGCGACACCGATGGCAGTGGCAAGCAAGATGGGCGAGAGTATTCCCATCCAAACATAGATGAACTTCTGCTTCACGGATCAGCTTTCCCTAGAGCGTGTGATGAACACGCTCTGGCCTCAGGCCAGGTGCCGCAACTCCCGCAGGGCCACCGACACCGGCGCCAGGTCCGGGCTTTGGCGGCTGATGTTTTGCAGCAATTTGCGCAAGCGCTCAATCGCCGTGCCGTGCTGTTCCGACCACTCCGCCAAGCCACCGCTGCGGGACAACAGGCCTTGTGTGATCTGGCTGGCAATCGAGTAGACGTCGTCACGGGCGCTGCCACGGGCTTGGGTCTGCCACAGGGTCTCGGTGGGCAGGCGGTTGATCTCGGTGCGCCAGGCAGTCAGGCCGAGTTCTGCATCCACCCCGAAGTAGGCGCGGGCGGCTTGTTCCAGACCGGTTTGGGCCGATTGCGCCAGGTCCACCAGGTCCAGTGCCGGGAAGATGTACTCCAGCGCCGCCAGGTTTTGCGCCAGGTCCGACTCCACCCCCGCGTCCACCAGGGAGCGCGTGGACTGTTGCCAGTTGGCATGGGCCGTAGCCGGGAGCCAGTGGGCCAAATTGGCACGCAACTCCCGCGCACCGGGCTGGTAGCGCTGGATCAGCGTGGGCAAATCGGTGTTTTGCGAGCGCAGCCGCAGAATCCAGCGGGAGGCTTTTTGCGCAATGGCGGTTAATTGGCTCAACAGGTCCAGTTGCAGGGACGTCGAGACACGGTAATCCAGTGCGTCGATCTGGTCCCACAGGGGTTCCAGGTCAAAAATCTCCCGCGCCAGGGTATAGGCCCGCACCACGTCGGCGGCGGTGGCTGCCGCCTCGGCCGCGATGAAGTTGACAAAGGTGGCACCGGTGCGGTTCACCACCGTGTTGGTGATGAAGGTGGCGATGATCTCGCGCTTGAGCGGGTGCTTGGCAATGGCGTCGCCAAACTTCTCGGTCAGCACCTTGGGGAAATAGGCCTTGAGCGCGCCGCTGAAGTAAGGATCGTCCGGCAGGTTGCTGGCCACCAGTTCGTCAAACACACTCATCTTGGCGTAGGCCAGCACCACGGCGCCTTCGGGGGCCGTCAGGCCGACCTTGCGGGCGCGCCGGCGGGCGATTTCCTCGTCGCTGGGCAGGAATTCGATGGCGCGGTTCAGGCGGCCCGCGCCTTCCAGCCACTGCATCA
The DNA here is from genome assembly GCF_030697375.1 of Rhodoferax sp. GTDB lineage: Bacteria > Pseudomonadota > Gammaproteobacteria > Burkholderiales > Burkholderiaceae_C > Allorhodoferax. The sequence goes on from NZ_JAUYQD010000044.1 coordinate 246,390, forward strand.
GGCGCTGCTGACCGTCCAGCACGTACAGGGGCCGGTGGCAGGCAATGTCCAGCGCCTGCGACTGGTAGTAGTTGTCGGAGAGCACCAGGTGCCCCACTTCGTCGGTCATGGAGGCCAGCAGGTCGTTGCGCTGCTTGAGCGTCAGATCGCCGGCTTCGACCACGCGGTCCAGCAAGATCTTGATGTTGACTTCGTGGTCGGAGCAGTCCACACCCGCCGAGTTGTCGATCGCATCGGTGTAAATCAGGCCGCCTTTTTGGGCGAACTCGATGCGGCCGTTTTGCGTGCACCCCAGGTTGCCGCCTTCGGCCAGCACCTTGCAGCGCAGCTCGCCGCCGTTGACGCGGAAGGCATCCCCCGCCTTGTCGCCGACCTGGGCATGGGTTTCAAACGCGGCTTTGACGTAGGTGCCAATGCCGCCGTTGTACAGCAGGTCCACCGGCGCTTGCAAGATGGCCTTGAGCAGCTCCACCGGTGCCAGTTCTTCGGTCTCGATGCCGATCACCGCACGCGCCTGGGGGCTGAGCTTGATCGACTTGGCGCCCCGGGCATAGATGCCGCCGCCTTCGGAGATCAGGCTCTTGTCGTAGTCGTCCCAGCTGGAGCGTGGCAGCGCAAACAGGCGTTGGCGCTCGGCAAAGGAGCGCGCCGCGTCGGGCGTGGGGTCGATGAAGATGTGGCGGTGGTCAAACGCCACCACCAACTGGATGTGCTCGGACAGCAACATACCGTTGCCAAACACGTCGCCCGACATGTCGCCGATACCGGCCACAGTAAAGGGCGTGGTCTGGGTGTTGACGGACAGGGCGCGGAAGTGGCGCTTGACCGACTCCCAGGCGCCACGGGCGGTGATGCCCATTTTCTTGTGGTCGTAGCCAACCGAGCCACCGGAGGCAAAGGCGTCGCCCAGCCAGAAACCGTACTCGGCCGACACGCTGTTGGCAATGTCCGAGAAGGTGGCCGTGCCCTTGTCGGCTGCCACCACCAGGTAGGGGTCGGCCGGGTCGTGGCGCACCACGTTCACGGGCGGCACGGTTTCGCCTTTGACCAGGTTGTCGGTCAGGTCCAGCAGGCCCGAGAGGAACAGCTTGTAGCAGGCCACGCCTTCGGCCATATAGGCCTCGCGTTCGCTGGCCGGGGGGGCATTCTTGAGCACAAAACCGCCCTTGGAACCCACCGGCACGATGACCGTGTTTTTGACCTGCTGGGCTTTGACCAGACCGAGGATTTCGGTGCGGAAGTCTTCGCGCCGGTCCGACCAGCGCAGGCCGCCACGCGCCACTTTGCCACCGCGCAAATGCACGCCTTCGACCCGGGGCGAGTACACCCAGATCTCAAACAGGGGCTTGGGCTCGGGCACACCGGGCACTTCGCGCGGGTTGAGTTTGAAGCTCAGGTAGGGTTTGGCCGCCCCCGCCACGGTGGTTTGCCAGGCGTTGGTGCGCAGCGTGGCCATCAGCGTGGCGTAGAACTGGCGCAGGATGCGGTCTTCGTCCAGGCTGGCCACGGCGCCCAGGTGGCTTTCGATGCTTTGACCCAACTTCTTCTGGGCCTCCTCACGGGAGCCTGCGAAGGTGGGATTAAATCGGGTGTCAAACAGCTGGCAGATCTCCTGGGCGATCAGCGCATTTTTGTTCAGGGTCGCTTCAATGTAGCTCTGGCTGAAGGCGAAGCCGAGTTGTTTGAAATAGCGGGTGTAGGCGCGCAGCACCGAGATGGCACGGGCGTCCAAGGTGGTGCTGAGCACCAGCTTGTTCAGGTCGTCACTTTCCACCTCGCCCTTCCAGGCTTGGGCAAACAGGGCCTCGAACCGGGTTTTGACCACCGAAAATTCGGTGCTGGTGGGCAGCTGCAGGCCCAGGTCGTGGATCCAGAAGGTTTCGGCCGCCGAGCCGTCGCCCACCCGGTAGGGGTGTTCGTCCAGCACGCGCGCGCCCATGCGCTCCAGCACCGGCAGGGAGTCGGACAGCGCCACCTTGGAGGTGTTGTAGATCTTGAAGCGCAGCATGCCAGCGGCGGCGTCCAGCGGACGGTAGAGCTTGACCGCCAGTGGCGACTCTGGCGTCAGGGCGGCCAGCACCTGGGTGTCTTCGGCCGCCACCGGGGCGGAGAAATCTTCGCGGTAGGCGGTGGGAAAGGAGTGGGCGAAGCGGTGCGCCAGGGTCAGGCCCTGGCCTTCGCCATGGGCGCGCAGCAGCTCTTGTGTGCAATCGTCTTCCCAGCGCTGGGCCAGCCGGGCCACGCGGGCTTCCAGCGCGCGCAGGTCCACATTGTGCGGTGCCTGGTCTTTGGCACGTACCAGGTAGTGGATACGCGCCAAGGGGCTGTCGGTCAGCATGGGGGTGAATTCCAGCGAGTGGCCGTCCAGCGCCTTGGATAACTCCTGGCCGATGCGGATGCGCAACTCGGTGTTGTAACGGTCACGCGGCACAAACACCTGCACCGAGGTAAAACGCCCAAACGGGTCGCGGCGCAGGAACACACGGGTGCGCTGGCGCTCTTGCAGGCGCAGGATGCCGATGGCGTGTTCGGTCAGCGTGGGGGCGTCGATCTGGAACAACTCGTCGCGCGGGTAGGCGTCCAAAATGGCTTGCAGCGACTTGGCCGCGTGGCTTTCCGGCACCACGCCGGCCGCCGCCATGACCTCGGCGGCGCGCAAACGTACCTGCGGAATGTCGCTGACCAGGGCCGAGTACGCGGTGGACGTATACAGGCCCAGAAAACGGGCCTCTCCCACCACCTGCCCCTGCGCGTCAAAGCGCTTGACCGCCACGTAGTCCAGCCAGGCCGGACGGTGCACCGTGGCGCGGGTCATGGCCTTGGTCACCAGCACCAGCTGGTCCGAATCCAGCAGGGCCACGGCATCGGCGGGCAGAAGACTGACCGGCGTGTGCACCTCGCCGCGCAGCACCCCCAGACCCGATTCAGGGAGGGCCACCAGGCGGACCACCTCGCCGTCACGCTCCAGTGCGTAGTCTCTGGCACCCAAAAAGGTGAAATGTTTGTCTTCCAGCCAGCGCAGGAACGCAATGCCCTCGTGCTGGTAGACGGAAGACAGGGTCGAGCGGGTGGACTCGGCACCCACGGTTTGCAGGCGCTCCAGCATGGCAGGCCAATCCTGCACCACGGCGCGCACATCGCCCAGCACCCGGGCCAGGTCCTCGGCCAAAGCGGCACGGTCGGCCTCGCTGACGATGCGGTCGCACTCGACCAGAATCAGTGATTCCATCGGCGTGCCCTGCTCGCCTTTGGGGGTCGCACTGCAGGTTTTGACCAGGCGGCCCTGCGCATCACGCTCCACCCCTAGCAAGGGGTGAACAATCCAGTGCGCCGTGCGGCCACTGCGGTTGACGGCCATGGTGACGGAGTCCACCAAAAACGGCATGTCGTCGTGCACGATCTGGATGGCGGTGTGTTCACTGACAAAACCGTCTTCCGCCAGCGTGGGGTTGAACACGCGAATTTTGGCGCCTTGCGCCGCGCGGGGCGTTTCCAACAAGCGCCAGTGCGCGTTGGCGATGGCAAACAGCGTGGCCGGGCCACGCGCCTGCATCTCATCGGGGTCAGTGTTGTCGAAATAGGCCGCAATGAAATCGGCCAGCCGGGTGGCTGCAGGTCCTGCGTGGTCCAGGGTATGGGTTAGCAGTTCTGCAAGCGCTGTATTGGTCATAGGTGCTCCGGTGATCTTTTGGATGTCGCGAATTCTAGGCGTGCATCTCTATTTCTCTGTGAGCAAAAACCCGAGTTTCATGGCGTTATGCAAGAGATGCATGACATCAAATCACCCTAGGGTTGACCCCCAAACCACCAAGCGCTTGCTCGGTAAAAATGCGCGTATGAGCAAAATTATTGTTTTCGCCACCCCGGTCTTCCTCCTGCTGATCGCCCTGGAATTTTTCTGGAGCCGAAGCCGCGCCAGCCGCACGGCGGGCCAACAGGTCTACCGGCTGAACGACGCCATCAACAGCATCAGCCTCGGCATCCTCAGCCAGCTCAGCGGCGTGCTCACCAAGGTGCTGAGCGTGGGCATTTACACCGTGGTGTTTGGCGCGGTTGCGTGGTACCCGCACCCGGAGTTCTGGAACACCTGGTATGGCCTGCTGCTGGCGTTGGTGTTTTACGACCTGTGCTACTACTGGCAACACCGCGCAGGGCACGTCGTTGCGCTGTTTTGGGCGGCGCATGTGGCGCACCACCAAAGCCAGCACTACAACCTGTCCACCGCGCTGCGCCAAACGTCCAGCGGCGCCTTCCTGGGCTGGATTTTTTACCTGCCCATGGCGCTGGCCGGTGTGCCGCCGCTGGTGTTTGGCGCCGTGGCGCTGGTGGATTTGCTCTACCAGTTCTGGGTGCACACCGAGCAGGTGGGCAAGCTGGGCTGGTTTGACCGCTGGTTTTGCTCCCCCAGCAACCACCGCGTGCACCACGCCGTGAACGACGGCTACATCGACAAAAACTACGGCGGCATCCTGGTGCTGTGGGACCGCCTGTTTGGCAGCTTCCAGGAAGAGCATGAAAAGTGCGTGTACGGCACCCGGGGTCCGCTCAACAGCTGGGACCCGCTGTGGGCCAATGCCGAGGTCTATTGGGCCTTGGCCCAAGCCTCCTGGCGCACCCGCCATTGGAGCGACAAGGTCCGCGTCTGGCTCAAGCCACCGGGCTGGCAGCCTGCCGATCTGGCGCGCAGCCACCCCTACCCCACCTTCCAACTGGCGGCCGTCAGCACCTACGACCCGCCCTTGAGCCGGGGGCAGCAATGGTTTGCGGCCCTGCAGTTTGTGCTGGCACTGGTGGCGGTATCGCTCTTTTTGTGGAATGCCGAGCCGATGGGCTCCGGGGAAGCCGCCCTGTGGGTGGGCGCATTGTCAGCAGCGATGTGGGGCTTGGGCCTCTTCATGCAGGGGCGCCTGTCCACGCTGGAGCTGCTGGTACTGGAAAGCGCGGCGGTGGCCACCCTGGGCTCGGTGGGCCTGCTGGATCTGGCCCTGGTGTTCAAACCCCTGACCATGGCAATTGCTATTGTTTTTGTAGCTGTTCGCGCATATTCCACGGGGGCCAAAGACTTATTTCATCATCAATTCGACACCGTGCTGGTCGGTGCCCTGCTGTTCTCGCTGGTGGGCGATGTCTTCCTGATGTTGCCGGGTGGCAACTACTTTATCCCCGGGCTGGCGTCGTTTTTGGTGGCCCACCTGTTTTACATCGCCCTGTTCCGCCAGGGGCAGGCCTGGTTTCCCCACCGCGCCGCCCTGGTGTACGCGTTGGCTTTGGGGGCAAGCATGTACGCGGTGCTGTGGGGCAGCCTGGGCGACCCGGCGCTGAAAGTGGCAGTGGCCGCCTACGTCACGGTGATCTCCCTCATGGCGGCGCAGGCCATGGGGCGTGCCCGGGTGCTGGGTGATAGCAACTCACACTGGGTGGCCGTAGGCGCCTGTGTGTTCATGGCCAGCGACGCACTGATTGCCGTCGACAAATTCCTGAGCCCGGTGCCGCTGGCGCCGCTGTGGATTCTGGGAACCTACTACTGCGCGCAGATGGTGATCGTGCACCATGCGCGGCCGGCGCCGCCTATATCCCCGGCACATCGCTAGCGGCCTGCGGCGGCGTCACGCCCAGGTGCCGGTAGGCCGCCAGGGTGGCGATGCGCCCGCGCGGGGTGCGTTGCAGGTAGCCCTGCTGGATCAGGTAGGGCTCGATCACATCCTCAATGGTCTCGCGCTCTTCGCCGATGCTGGCGGCAATGTTGTCCAGCCCCACGGGGCCGCCGTCGAAGCGGTGGATCACCGCCTCCAGGAGCTTGCGGTCCATCAGGTCGAAGCCCTGCGGGTCCACGTCCAGCATGGCCAGGGCGCGGTTGGCAATGTCCAGCGTGATCTCGCCCGTGCCTTTCACGTCGGCGTAGTCGCGCACCCGGCGCAAGAGCCGGTTGGCGATGCGCGGCGTGCCACGCGAACGCCGGGCAATCTCGAACCCGCCCTCGGCGATCATGGGCACCTTGAGCAGGCCCGCGCTGCGGGTGACGATGCGGGCCAGCTCTTCAGACGTGTAAAACTCCAGCCGCGCCACGATGCCAAAGCGGTCGCGCAGCGGGTTGGTCAACATACCGGCGCGGGTAGTGGCGCCCACCAGGGTGAAGGGCTGCAAATCGAGCTTGATGGAGCGCGCCGCCGGGCCTTCGCCGATCATGATGTCGATCTTGTAGTCCTCCAGCGCGGGGTACAAGATCTCTTCCACCACCGGGGACAGGCGGTGGATCTCGTCAATGAACAGGACGTCGTTTTTCTCCAGATTGGTCAGCAGCGCGGCCAGGTCCTTGGGTTTCTCCAGCACCGGTCCGCTGGTCTGGCGCAGGTTCACGCCCAATTCGTGGGCAATGATGTGGCTCAGCGTGGTTTTGCCCAGGCCGGGCGGGCCGAACAGCAGCACATGGTCCAGCGCCTCGTCGCGTTTTTTGGCCGCGCCTATGAAAATCTCCAGTTGCTCGCGCACCTTGGCCTGGCCCACGTACTCGTCCAGCAGCTTGGGGCGTAAGGCGCGCTCAACGGCCTCCTCCTGCGGGGACACGGGCGCGGCAGACACCATGCGTTTGGGGGGGGGCGCAGAAAAATCGTCGGTCTGGATGCTCACGGATAGGGCCGATCAGGTCGAGGGGTGGAGAACACGGGAAGAGGGCACCCACTATAGCGCGGCCCCACCCAGCGGTGCGGCCCCCTCAAGATAGGCCGGAGAACTGCCGATACCATCGGGAACACACCCTCATACCACCATGGGGCTCTTGACCGCGCACGTAGGAGAGGCACCGCCTGCTATGAAGTCCACCCTGAAGTTCCCGATACCGAACGGCGTTCAAGCTGCCCAAGTGCTGCTGTGCGCACTGAGCCTCGGTGCGTGCATGGCGTCGTGGGCGTCTGACCCGGCAGCCCACGATGCCCCGAAATCCACCAAGAAGCCCCTGCTGGCCGACGTCTCGGCGTCGTCCGCATCCAACCCCAAGGAAGTCGGCAACCAGGTACGTGAAGCCCTGGGGACCAGCATCGCCCCCAACAAAAAATTAACCGTCACCATCAATGGCAAGGCGACTGCCAGCGCACCCATCGTTGCGGGCCATGGCTCGGCCCACGCAGTCACACCGCAAACCAGCCGCCTGCAACTCCAGGCCCGTGCGGCGGCGCTGGCCGCCAAAGCCGCACCGGCGCCAGGCGATGCCCATGGCGGCGAAGTGCACTGGGACTACGCGGGCGAGAACGGCCCCAAGGCCTGGGGCATGCTCAAGCCCGAGTTCAACCTGTGCGCCATCGGCAAACGCCAGTCCCCCATCAACATCGAAGACGGCAGCACCCTGATGGGCCCGGCCGAGCCGGTGCAGTTCAACTACACCCCCAGCAACGCCACGGTGGTCAACAACGGCCACACTATCCAGGTGGACGTGCAGGGTGACAACGCCATCACCGTGCGTGGCTCCAGCTACCGCCTGCTGCAATTTCACTTCCACACCCCGTCGGAAGAGCAAATCAACCAGAAGCGCTTTGCCATGGTGGCCCATCTGGTGCATAAAAATGACGAGGGGCAGTTGGCGGTGATCGCGGTCTTGCTGGAGCCAGGCGCGGCCAACCCCCTGATTGACAAAGTGTGGACCTACATGCCTTTGGACACCAACGACCAGGTCCGCATGCCACGCGAACTCCTCAACATGAACGAACTGCTGCCTGCCGACCAGCGTTACTACCAGTTCATGGGCTCCCTCACCACACCGCCCTGCACCGAAGGCGTGTTGTGGATGGTGCTGAAACAGCCCATGCAGATCAGCCGCAACCAGTTCAAGCTGTTCACCCAGCTCTACCCCAACAACGCCCGGCCGGTGCAGCCGGTGAATGGGCGGCCGGTGCGCGACGCTCAATAATTTTTATTATTTCGCCAGCGCCTTGAGCGCCAGCTTGATGCCTTCGCTCACCCCCACGTCCTTGGGCAGGGCCTTGAGGGCCAGCGGGGCCTCTTTGTCGCTGTAGCCCAGCGCCAGCAGGGCCTGCAAAATATCGGCCTGTGCGTCGCTGGCGGAGCCCATGGGCGCGCCGATATCGGCCCCCAGCTTGCCTTTGAGCTCCAGCAGCAGGCGTTCCGCCGTTTTTTTGCCAATACCCGGCACCTTGACCAGCCGCCCGGCTTCTTGCAGCGTGACCGCCTGCGCCAGCTCCGACACGCCCATGCCCGACAGCACCGACAGCGCCGTGCGCGGCCCCACGCCGGAAATCTTGATGAGTTCGCGAAAGGCCTCGCGCTCCTGCGCGGTGGCAAAGCCGTACAAAATTTGCGCATCCTCGCGCACCACAAAATGGGTCAGCAGCGACACCTTGGCGCCGTCTTGCGGCAGGTTGTAAAACGTGCTCATGGGCACCTGCACCTCGTAACCCACGCCGCCGCAATCCACGATGACCTGCGGGGGGTTCTTGTCGCTCAAAATGCCTGTGAGTCTGCCGATCATCGTGTGCCTTGGGGAAAGTTGAAGTACTGAACTGCGTTTGTTGCCTATGATGGAGGCAAGGCCGGACCCGCCCGCGCTCACCCCACCCGATTCAACCGGAATTATCAACTTGATTCTCAGACACCTTTTCTCGCCCCTCAACAACACCCGCCTGTCGCATTTGTGCGGCCCCACCGACGCGCATTTGCGCGCCATCGAGGAGGCGCTGGACGTGCGCATCGCCCACCGCCACGAGCAGTTCAAGGTGGAAGGCCCCAAGGCCAAGGCCCAGCGCGCCATGGAAATGCTGCAAGCCCTGTACGAAGTGGCAGCCCGCCCGATTTCCAGCACCACCCTGCAGCTCATGCTCTCCGGCGACGGCTCCATGGACGCGGTGGATGGCCCCACCCTGGCGACGCGACGCGCCGACCTGAAACCCCGCTCGCAAAACCAGGCCGTGTACCTGGACAACATCGCCGAGCACGACATCACCTTCGGCATTGGCCCCGCCGGCACCGGCAAAACCTACCTGGCCGTGGCGGCGGCGGTGGATGCCCTGCAGCGCAGCGCGGTGCAGCGCATCGTGCTGACCCGCCCGGCCGTGGAAGCCGGCGAGCGCCTGGGCTTTTTGCCCGGCGATTTGAACCAGAAGGTCGACCCCTATTTGCGCCCGCTGTACGACGCGCTGTACGACCTGATGGGCGTGGAGCAGGTGCAAAAAGCGTTCGAGCGCCAGGCGCTGGAAATTGCTCCGCTGGCCTTCATGCGCGGGCGCACGCTGAACAACGCCTTTGTGATTCTGGACGAGGCGCAGAACACCACGCCCGAGCAGATGAAGATGTTTTTGACCCGCATCGGCTTTGGCACCAAGACGGTGATCACCGGCGACGTCAGCCAGATCGACCTGCCCAAAACCCAGCCCAGCGGCCTGGTCGAAGCCGAGCGCATCCTCAAACGCGTGCCCGGCATCGCCATCACCCGCCTGAACAGCGCCGACATCGTGCGCCACCCGCTGGTCGCCCGCATCGTGGACGCCTACGATGCCGCCCGCCTGGCCGACCTGCCTTCCATCGCCATCCCCGAGCCCGAAGCCGAGTTGCCCCGTGTGGGCCTGCCCAAGGTGCGCGCACCCGGCACCCGCACGACCAAACCGGCCTCCCGTTGATTTTTTTCCAGATCGCCCCATGCTCCACGAACTCACCCTGTCCCTGCAATTCGGCACCCTGGCCGACGCCCCCACCCACCGCGCCGCCCTGCCCCGCCACAAAGTCGCCCGCTGGCTTCGCCACGCGCTGCAAAGCGACGCCGAAATCACCGTGCGCATCGTCGACACCGAAGAAGGCCAGGCCCTGAACCGGGACTACCGCAAAAAAGACTACGCCACCAATGTGCTGACCTTTGACTACACCCAGGAGCCCACAGTCACCGCCGACCTGGTGCTGTGCGCCCCGGTGGTGGAAAAAGAAGCCAAGGAACAGGGCAAGACCCTGCAAGCCCACTACGCCCATCTCCTGGTGCACGGTGCCCTGCACGCCCAGGGCTGGGACCATGACGAAGAAGAGGACGCGCAAGTGATGGAACTGCGCGAATCCGAAATCATGGCGCGGCTGGGATTTGCCAATCCTTACTAGCCAAATAGGCCTCTAGCCCCCGCAGATATTGCGCAAGCAGCTATAAAACCAATAGCAAAAGCAAGTCCCCCAGGCTGGTATGGGCTCCAGGCCGGGGGCGATTTTAAAAAGCCAGGCGTATGAGCCCCCGGCCTGGAGCCCATACCAGCCGTCGCGACCCAAGCACTTATTTCGTGAGAACCGGCGCCACGCGCACAGGAATCGTCACCGGCCCGTCGTTGACCAGTTCCACCTGCATGTCGGCCGCAAACACGCCGGTTTGCACCACCGCATGGGCCTGGCGCGCCTGGGTTACAAAATAGTCGTACAGGCGACGCCCCTCATCCGGCGCTGCGGCCGCCTTGAAACTGGGGCGGTTGCCACCCGAGGTGTCGGCCGCCAGCGTGAACTGGCTCACGATGAGCAAACCGCCCTGTGTGCCCGCACCATCCAGATCCTGCACACTGAGGTTCATCTTGCCCTGCGCGTCGCTGAAGATACGCAGCTTGAGCAGCTTGGCCAACAACTTGTCCGCCTGCCCCTCGCCATCGCCGTGCTCCGCACACACCAGCACCAGCAGGCCCCGCCCAATGGCGCCCACGGACTGCCCCTCGACCACCACCTGTGCGCGGGCTACGCGCTGTACCAAGGCCAACATGGCGACTCCCCAACATTGCAAAAAATCATGTGAATAGCGTTCCCAGAGAACTGCTTATAGTAAGCACCCCCACCTGCAGACCGGGCGCCTGCCCCAGATTGAGAGCGAAATATGCCTCTAGCCCCCGTATTCCGTGCGCAAACAGCTATCAAAAATATAGCGAAATCGCCGCCTGCGAAAGCCCGCTGAATGCGGCCCCATTTCCAACGCGTGGGCCTGTGGCTGCTGGCCTGGGCGCTGCTGGCGCTGGGCGGCGCCAGCCTGCTGGCACGCCAGGCGCTGGTGCAGCAACACGACGCCTTTGACACCGATGCCCGCATCGCCCACCGGCTGCTCAGCCAGCGGGTGGTGCAACACGACGCCATCCTGGCCACCTTGGCCCTGCTGGCCGTGCCGGGCGACGGCAGCCACCCCGAGCAGCGCCTGCCCACGGTGTACCCGCAAATCCTGTCGGTGCAGCGGCGCGATGGCGATGCGCCCTGGCCCGATGCACGCCTGCAGGCGCTGGACGCTGAATCCCGCCGCCTGGGCCGGGCCGTGCTGGCCGAGGTGGACCTGTCCCAGGGGCGCTACCAGCTGCTGTTGGGCGCCCAGCCCAGCAGTTACCTGGTGCACATCGACGTCTTGCGCATGGTGCCCTGGAACGGCTGGCCCATGCCTCCCGACTCCAGCCCGGTGCGCCTGACCCTGGCCTACGCGGGACAAACCCAGGTGCTGCAGCCCGGCACCACCGAGGGAGCCACCGACTGGGCCTGGAATTTTTCCGCCCAGAAACGGTTGGCCGCCGACAGCCAGCCGCTGGAAATGCGGGCCGAACGGCGCCTGGGTTGGGCCGAACTGCCCTGGACCGCGATGGGCGTGTGGGCCGCCCTGTCCGCCGCCCTGCTGAAAGCGGCCCATATCCTGGTGCGCCAGCGCCAAGACCGCCTGCGCGCCGAAGCGCTGTTGCGCCTGGGCCAGGTCACCCGCCTGAACACCCTGGGCGAGCTGGCGGCGGGCCTGGCCCATGAGCTGAACCAGCCGCTGACGGCCATCCTGGCCAACACCCAGGCGGCGCAGCGCCTGCTGCGCGAGGACACGCCCGACCTGCCTCCGATTCGCCAAGCCCTGTCCCAGGCTGTGGGCCAGGCGCGGCGGGCGGCGGAGGTGGTGGGCCGTTTGCGCCGCATGGTGGAACAGCCGCAAGCGGCCAGCCCGGTGCATGCCCTGGCGCTGCAGGACGTGGCCCGCAAGGCCCTCTACCTGCTGGAGCCGGAATGCCAGCGCCGCCACCTCGCCCCCATCGTCGAAGCCCCCAGCGCGCCCTTGCTGGTGTATGCCGAACCGGTGGCGCTGGAGCAAATCGTCCACAACCTGCTGATGAATGCCCTGCAGGCCATGGAGCACACGCCTGTTGCGGAACGCGCCCTGACCGTGCGCCTGAGCAGCGCCAAAGGCCAAGGCTGCCTGGCCGTGCAAGACAGCGGCCCCGGCATCCCGGCCGAAGTCTTGCCCCGCATTTTTGAACCCTTTTTCACCACCCGCGAAGGCGGCCTGGGCCTGGGACTGAGCCTGTGTGAAACCCTGGCGGGGGGCATGGGAGGCGCCCTGCGGGCCCAGAACCACGCCCCGCACGGCGCCGCATTCACCCTGAGCCTGCCCCTGGCGCAACCCACCTCTTCCAGCCCATGAGCACCCCGCAGTCCCCTTTGATCCACCTGATTGACGACGACGAGGCGGTGCGCGCCAGCCTGTCCCTGCTGATTGGCACCGTGGGCCTGCGTGTGCAGACCTGGGCCGACCCGCAGGCCTTCATGGCCGGGTTCGACCGGGAGGGCATTGGCGCCATCGTGCTCGATGTGCGCATGCCCGGCACCAGTGGACTCACGGTGCTGGACACACTGGTGGCCCAAGGGGTGGACCAGCCGGTAGTCATGCTCACCGGGCACGGCACGGTGGACATGTGCCGACGCGCTTTCAAGGCCGGGGCCGCCGAGTTCCTGGAAAAACCGGTCCACGACGAGTTGCTGCTGGAAGCCCTGCAAAACGGGGTGCGCCAGCATGTCAAATCCCGCGAACGCACGCAAATCGACCGCGAGGCCCGGGCGCGTTACGCCCAGTTGTCCGAGCGGGAACGCGAGGTCCTGGGCCTGATTGTGGCGGGCTTGACCAACAAGGAAATGGGCCGCGCGCTCGGCGTGTCGCCGCGCACGGTGGAAACCCACCGCGCCAACCTGTTCGCCAAGCTGGAGGCCGAGTCCCTGGCGCAGCTGGTGCGCCAGTACGCCGCCCTGATCGACGAACTTTCCGCCCCCCGCTAGAACAGGCGCCGCCCAGGCGCACTCCGTAGTTCTACGCAGGGCCGGGCGCAACCCTACGCATAGGCACAAAGCCCCCCGGCTTGTAGAGTGGGAGCACGGTTGATTGAACCGCTGTGCCCCCCTAAATTCTTAAGAAAACCATGCCCAAACTGCCCCTTGCCTGCGCCCTTGTCCTGGGCTGCGCCGCCCTCACCGCCAACGCCCAGGCCGTGCGCCTTGAAAAAAACATGTCGCTGGAGCTGGCCAACAAAATGGCCGCGGCCACCGTCGCCGCCTGCAGTGCCGACAAATTCAACGTCACGGCCACGGTGGTGGACCGCGCCGGCACGGTGCGTGCGGTGCAGCGCGCCGACCATGCCGGCCCCCACACCCTGGCGGCCAGCCAGGCCAAGGCCTTCACCGCCGCGTCGGGCAAGAACACCACCTTGGCAATGATGGAAGGTGCGCAGAAAAACCCCGCCGCCGCCAATGTGGCGCTGATTCCCGGCTACCTGCTGCTCGGCGGTGGTGTGCCCGTGAAGGTGGGCGATGAGGTGATTGGCGCCGTCGGCGTGGGCGGTGCACCCGGCGGCCACCTGGACGAGAAGTGCGCCCTGGCGGGCATCGCCGCGGTGCAGGACCTGCTCAAATAATTGCCCAGATCCCGCGCGCCAGAGGAGAGCGGCCTCAGGCCAGCGTGACCCGCGCAAATTTGCGTTTACCCACCTGCAGCACGTAGGTCCCGGCCCCCAGCTTGAGGCCTTTGTCGCTGACCACGGCGGAATCCACCCGCACGCCGCCGCCGTCGATCAGGCGGTTACCCTCGCCGCTCGATGCTGCCAAACCGGCGCTTTTGAGCAAAGCGCCAATCCCGACCGCCGCGCTACCGTCGCCCAAGGCCAGGCTGATTTCGTCGATCTGGTCAGGCACACCACCTTTGCTGCGGTTGGTGAAATCCTGCTCGGCCGCGTCCGCCGCTTGCGCGCTGTGGAAGCGGGCCGTGATTTCCTTGGCCAGCGCCACCTTGGCGTCTTTGGGGTTGCGGCCCCCCTCCACTTCGGCCTTGAGCGCAGCAATGGCGGCCTCGCTCTGGAAACTCAGCAAGGTGTACCACTTCCACATCAGCACGTCGGAAATGCTCAGCACCTTGGCAAACATGGTGTTCGGGTCTTCGCTGATGCCGATGTAGTTGTTCTTGCTCTTGGACATCTTCTCGACGCCGTCCAGGCCTTCGAGCAGCGGCATGGTCAGAATGCACTGGGGCTCCTGGCCGTATTCAGCCTGAAGGGTGCGCCCCATCAGCAGGTTGAACTTCTGGTCGGTGCCGCCCAGCTCCAGGTCGCTGTGCAGCGCCACGCTGTCGTAACCCTGCATCAGCGGGTACAAAAATTCGTGCACGGCAATCGGCGATCCGGCCTTGAAGCGGTCGTGGAAGTCGTTGCGCTCCATCATGCGGGCCACGGTGTAGCGGCTGGCGAGCTGGATCATGCCGCGCGCGCCCAAGGGGTCGCTCCATTCGCTGTTGTAGCGAATCTCGGTTTTGGCGGGGTCCAGCACCAGGGAAGCCTGGCGGTAATAGGTCTCGGCGTTGATCTTGATTTGCTCGGCGGTGAGTGGCGGACGGGTGGTGTTGCGCCCCGACGGGTCCCCAATCATGCTGGTGAAGTCGCCGATCAAAAAGATCACGGTATGCCCCAAGTCCTGCAACTGGCGCATTTTGTTCAGAACCACGGTGTGGCCGATATGGATATCAGGCGCCGTGGGGTCCAGCCCCAGTTTGATACGCAGGGGCTTGCCGGTAGCCTCGGATCGGGCCAGCTTTTTCACCCATTCCTCTTGTGGAATGAGCTCGTCACAGCCACGCAAGGACACGGCCAGCGCCTCGCGGACACGGTCAGTTACAACAAATTGGGGGCTGGAAGCTTGATTCATAAGGGTTTTTCTGGATGCCGGTTTACATGGGGCAGCTATACTGCTGACTCTCTCCTGCGAGGGTTTCGTTGCCAGCGGCTGGATTTTAGTCGCGCCGCCATCGCAGTTCGGGGGCCTGTGCCCGTTGGCACCGCCCCAGCCTATGGAGTCCCTATTTTGATTCACCGATTAACCCAGTTCGCCGAAGAGTGCTTCACCTTCGCTGCCCAACTCGTCCAACGCCATCCCCAGCGCACCACCGCCCTTGTCACCGCCCTGCTCTTGGGTGGCACGGGAGCCACCTTTGCGGTCGCCAATTTGGTACCTGACGCGTCCGACCTGCCGGTGCGCACCCTGGTGGAAAACGTGCAGACACTGCCCGTGCAAGCCCAAACCGCTGCGGTAGAAGCCCTGGCCCTGCGTTTGTACCGCTCCGACACCACCCGCTCGACCGACACCGCAGAAACCCTGCTCAAGCGATTGGGCGTGTTCGACCCGCAGGCGGCTGCATTTTTGCGCTCGGACGCGCAAACGCAGCAGGTCTTGCTGGGCCGCGCCGGACGCAACGTGACGGTGGAAACCAGCGAAAGCAACGCCTTGCTGTCCTTGAGCGCACGCTGGAGCCCCGAGGATGACGGCATGTTCAAACGTCTGACCGTGGAAAGCACCCCCGCAGGATTTCGCTCGCGGGTAGAAACCCTGCCCATGATGGCGACTTCACGTTTGGCCAGCGGCACCATCAAATCTTCCTTGTTTGCCGCCACCGACGATGCGCGCATTCCCGACACCATTGCCACCCAACTGGCGGAAATCTTCTCGGGGGACATTGACTTCCACCGGGCTTTGCGCAAAGGCGACCGTTTTTCAGTGGTGTATGAAACCCTGGAAGGGGATGGCGAACCCATGCGCGCCGGGCGGGTGCTGAGTGCCGAGTTCATCAACGCTGGCAAAACCCACCAAGCCATGTGGTTCCAGGAGCCCGCAACAACGGCCAGCTCCGTCGCAAGCTCCACCGCCACCCATTCCCTCACCAAGGGCGGGTATTACACGCTGGCGGGCCAAAGCCTGCACCGCGCCTTCCTCGCCTCGCCCATGGAGTTCTCGCGTATCACCAGCGGCTTCAAAATGCGCTTTCATCCCATCTTGCAGACCTGGCGTGCCCATAACGGCGTGGACTATGCCGCGCCCACCGGCACACCGATACGGAGCGTGGGTGAAGGGGTGGTGGATTTTGCCGGGGTGCAAGGCGGCTACGGCAACATCGTCATGGTCAAACACAACAACAGCGACACCACGGTGTACGCCCACCTGAGCCGCATCAACGTCAAGCGTGGTGAGCATGTCAGCCAGGGCCAGCATATCGGCGCCGTGGGCTCCACAGGCTGGGCCACCGGCCCCCATTTGCATTTCGAGTTCCGCATCAACGGCGTATTCCGCGACCCGCTGACAGTGGCCAGCCGAAACACAACCATACCGGTATCGGCCTCGGCCAAACCTCTGTTTGACAAAGCCGCCTC
This sequence comes from Rhodoferax sp., assembly GCF_030697375.1. Taxonomy (GTDB): domain Bacteria; phylum Pseudomonadota; class Gammaproteobacteria; order Burkholderiales; family Burkholderiaceae_C; genus Allorhodoferax. Next base: position 262,823 of record NZ_JAUYQD010000044.1, read on the forward strand.
GCAGGTGCGCTCGCAACTGGCCGCGGCAGCACAAACGCAACTCGGCACCGCGCAATAGGCTTTTTGCGGAGCCATAGGGCCTTGTCCGAGTTGTACCTAGGCCTGATGTCCGGCACCTCGCTGGACGGGGTCGATGCGGTGCTGGCCGACTTTTCCGGCCCGCGTCCCCGCGTGTTGGGGCATTGCAGCGCACCCCTGCCACCGGCGCTGAAAAGCGAACTGCTGGCGCTGAACAGCCCCACCCACAACGAATTGCACCGCGCCGCGCTGGCCGCCAATGGGCTGGTCCGTGTCTATGCCGCGCAGGTGCACACCCTGTTGGCACAATGCCAGGTGCCCGCCTCTGCGGTGCGGGCCATTGGTGCCCATGGCCAAACCGTGCGCCACCAGCCTCAGGAGTTTGATGGCACGGGTTATACGCTGCAACTCAACCAACCAGCCTTGTTGGCCGAACTTTGCGGTATTGACGTAGTGGCCGATTTCCGCAGCCGGGATGTCGCCGCCGGAGGCCAAGGCGCCCCGCTGGTGCCGCCCTTCCACCAGGCTTTTTTTGCGCAAGGACCACGGACACTGGCGGTGCTGAACATCGGTGGCATCTCCAACATCACCATCGTGCATCCGCAGGCCCCTGAACGGGTGAGTGGTTATGACTGCGGCCCGGGCAATGCCTTGATGGACGCCTGGTGCCACACCCACACCGGAGCGCCGTTTGACGATGGGGGACGCTGGGCCGCGCAGGGCACGGTGCATGCAGGTTTATTGGCCTGCCTACGGGATGAGCCTTTTTTTTCCAAAGCCCCCCCCAAAAGCACCGGGCGGGATTTGTTCAATGCCCCTTGGTTACAGACCAAGCTGGCGCACTGGAACACTTTGCCACCCCAGGACGTACAAGCCACCTTGACGGAGTTCACCGCTCAGGTGTGTGCTGACAGTGTGGTGGCCTCGGCCCCTGGCTGTGAGGCCTTGATTGTGTGCGGAGGTGGCGCGCTCAATGCGCATTTGATGGACAGGATACAAGCCGCCTTGCCGGGCTGCCGGGTGGCGTCTTCGGAGCAGTATGGCTTGCCCCCCTTGCAGGTCGAGGCGACCGCATTTGCCTGGCTGGCCCGCCAAGCGGTGAAACGTATCCCCGCCAGCGTCACCAACGTCACGGGCGCCCGTGGCGCCCGCATTCTTGGTGCAATCTACCCCGCCTGATCACAAACGGGTGGGGGGGATTAGCGCGGAATCAGGAGAACGACGAGCCGCAACCACAGGTGGTGGTTGCATTGGGGTTTTTGATCACGAACTGGGCGCCTTGCAGGTCTTCCTTGTAATCAATTTCCGCGCCCACCAGATACTGGTAGCTCATGGCATCAATCAGCAAAGACACCCCATTTTTGGTCATGGTGGTGTCGTCTTCGTTCGTGATCTCGTCGAAGGTGAATCCGTACTGGAAGCCGGAACAGCCACCGCCTTGCACGAACACACGCAGTTTGAGATCTGGATTGCCTTCTTCCGCAATCAAATCCGCCACTTTGGCTGCCGCGCTGTCGGTGAACAGGATCGGGCTGGGCATTTCGGTCTGAATGTTTTCGGCTACGGCACTCATGGGTGACTCCGGTCAAATAAAAAATATACTAAATACTACAGCAATTTGCTCGGGAACTCTTCTTACTGGTTATTTGCCGCTAGTTTCAGTGTGGGCTTTTCTTCCCCCGCCAAAATCGGACGTAATTGGCCCGTAATGAGCGCGCCCTGGTGCATCTCCAGCGCGGCATAGTGCACATCGCCTTCGATCCGCGCCTTGGGCTGCAACTCCAGCATCAGGCGAGCATTCACGGGGCCTTTGACGGCGCCATTGATGATGATGTGGTCTGCAGAGATCTCCCCGGTCACCTCGGCGGACTCGGAAATGACCAGAATGCTGGCCATTGCATCGTTGGCGTACACGTTCCCAACGATTTGCCCATCGACGCGTAATCCATCCGTGAAAGAAATATTGCCACTGATCTGGCTGCCTTCGGCGATCAGGCTTTTGATGGGGGGCTGCTTCTTCTTGTTGAACATCATGAACCTTGTAAAGAATCTATAACTTCACGGACTGTGTTGCCCGGGTGTTCGTGCCATCCAGAACTTTGGCGGTAACCCCTTTGACAAGCACCTGCGCAGGCAACTCAAACTCGCCCGCCAAGCGGGCGTACTGGCGAATCTTCAGCGCCTGAGGCCCGCCAGCCAAGGATGCCGTCCATGGCCTGCCATCCATCAGGCCCGTGAAGGTCACCTCCAGCCGCCCATTGAACTCTGCCGCATTCTTGTTGGCCTGAATCACCAGCACCTGCCATTTTACCTTGGTGCCATTTTGCAACTCGGCCTGCAAACCGCGAATGGCCACACCGTCAACACCCGAAGCGGGGATCAGCTTTTCAAAAAAACCCAGATCATCGCGCAAGGAGCGATTGTCTTCTTCCAGTTGTTTGGCTTGTGCCAACAAACGTTCGTGGGAGGCTTTTTCGGTGGTGACAAGTGTGCCGGCGGTATTGGCAATGGACTGCGCCTTGTCCCGGTCTTCCTTGGTGCTGGCCAGCTCCACGCGCAACTCCATCACTTCGGAGCGCAGGCGCAACAATTCTTCCTTGGACCCCTTCTCCAGGCCCGCAATGTCTTTGCCGAACTCAAAAGCCCACAAGCCGATAGCAGCACAAAAGCCCAACACGATGGCCAAAAGCGCCCAGCGAAACGGCCAGGGCAAGGCGCTGTGCACGGACATGCGCGGCGCACTGATGGTCAGGCGGCGCCTTAAGAGACGTAATCGCACAGGGTACCCTCCAAAAACAAAGCCGCCCCAAGCAATGCCGGGGCGGCCTTGTATCGATCCATAAAGCGGTTTAACGCTTGCTGAACTGCTTGCGACGGCGAGCGCCGTGGAAGCCAACTTTCTTACGTTCCACTTCACGCGCATCACGCGTGACGAAACCAGCTTTGCTCAACTCGGACTTGAGTGTTGCATCGTAGTCAATCAGGGCACGGGTGATACCGTGGCGCACAGCGCCCGCCTGGCCGGACTCACCGCCGCCTGCGACGTTGACCATGATGTCAAACGTTTCAGCGTGGTTCGTCAAGAACAGGGGTTGCTTGCAAATCATGATGGAAGTGCCACGGCCAAAAAACTTGGCGATGTCTTTACCATTGATCACGATCTGGCCGGAGCCTTTTTTCAGGAATACACGGGCAACGCTGGATTTGCGACGGCCGGTACCATTGTTCCATTCACCGATCATACGGCTGCCTCTCTCTTCACTGCGTTGGCAGAAATGCCTGCGATATCCAAGACTTTGGGCTGCTGGGCGGTATGGGGATGCTCAGCACCACCGTACACCTTGAGCTTCTTGATCATGGCGTAGCCCAGGGGACCCTTGGGCAGCATGCCCTTGACGGCTTTTTCCAAAGCACGGCCAGGGAAGCGGGACTGCATGTCACGGAAGTTGATGGCGGAAATGCCACCGGGGTAGCCGGAGTGGCTGTAATACACCTTGTCAATGGGCTTGGCACCGGTCACACGGAGCTTGGCTGCATTGATGATGACGATGAAGTCACCGGTATCGACGTGAGGCGTGTAAATGGCCTTGTGTTTGCCGCGCAAACGGAGAGCAACTTCGCTGGCTACTCGTCCGAGGACCTTGTCGGTCGCGTCAATCACAAACCACTCGTGCACGACCTCAGCGGGTTTTGCGCTGAAAGTAGACATGAGATTTTTCTTTAAAAAGAAGGTTTGCCGGGCTCTTTTCCACGGTCGGCGTTCCTCTGATGGGAATCTCTTAGGTGGGGGTTCTAGCTTCGCCGCGGAGCCACAAAAGCGCTGCGAAGCCCGCCATTATACAAAGTCCCAAGGATTTTGCCAAATTTTTGCGCAAATCACCGTGGCAGGTTACCATTCCCGCCTATGTTCAGTTACCGACACGCATTCCACGCAGGCAACCATGCCGATGTTCTCAAACACACGGTTTTGCTCGCCGTTTTACGGCATTTGGCCCTCAAAGACACAGCTTTGACGGTGTTTGACACCCATGCGGGTGCCGGGCTGTACCGTCTGGACGGCGACTATGCGCAAACCAGCGCCGAAGCCGCTGATGGATTTATCAAACTCAGCACCAGCACCTTGAAGGAGCCACTGGCACCTATTTTGCAGGACTACCTGGACATGGTGGCCAGCTTCAATGCCAAGGGGCAGTGGAAGGTCTATCCGGGCTCACCCTTCATCATTCAGCGCCTACTGCAGGGGCGCGACAAGCTCAAGCTGTTTGAGCTGCACCCCACCGACTCCAAAACTCTGAGCGCCAATATCGCCCAACTGGAAGTGGGTCGGCAGGTGGCGATTCTGCGGGAAGATGGTTTTGAAGGGATCAAGAAATTTTTACCCCCACCAGCCCGGCGCGCGCTGGTGCTGTGCGACCCCAGCTACGAAATCAAGAACGACTACGCCCGGGTTCCCGCCATGGTGGCGGACTCCCTGCAACGCTTCGCAACCGGCACCTATGCCGTCTGGTACCCCATCATTCCCCGCCCGGAAGCGCACGACCTGCCTAAAAAACTGAAAACGCTGGCCAACAAGGCGGGAAAAAGTTGGTTGAACACCACTTTGACCGTGAAGTCCAGCAAGTTGCTGCAAGACAAGGACGGCGAAGTGGTGCGCCCAGGGCTCCCGTCCAGCGGCATGTTCCTGATCAACCCGCCCCACACGCTGAAAGCGGCGCTGCAACTGGCGCTGCCGCAAATGGTGGCCCTGCTCAAGCAGGACCAACACGCCACGTTTTCACTGGAGTCGGGGGGCTAGTCCCAAACGGTCACACAGCGCCAGGGTGGCAACACTCTGGTTCATGGTGTAGAAATGCAGCGCAGGGGCGCCACCGGCGCGCAACTGTTCACACAGGTCGGTGACCACATCCAGGCCGAAGGATTTGATGGACGCCACATCGTCGCCAAAACTTTGCAGCCGCAGACGAATCCAGCGCGGAATTTCGGCACCACTGGCATCGGAAAAGCGCATCAACTGGGTGGAACTGGTGATGGGCATGATGCCGGGCACCACAGGCACATCCAACCCCAGGGCATCCACGTCTTCCACGAACCTGAAATAGGCGTCGGCGTTGTAAAAATACTGGGTGATGGCGGAATTGGCGCCAGCGCGCACCTTGGCGGCGAACGCCTGCAAATCACTGGCGGGCGATTTGGCCTGCGGATGGATCTCCGGGTAGGCGGCCACTTCAATGAAAAAATCGTTCCCGGTTTCGGCACGGATGAAGGCCACCAGGTCGCTGGCGTAATGGAATTCTCCCCCCATGCCATAACCGCTGGGCAGATCCCCACGCAATGCCACCAGGCGTTTGACACCCATGGCCTTGAGCGCCGCCAACTGCGCACGCACGGTGGCTTTGGTGGCCCCCACGCAGGAAAAATGCGAAGCGGCGTTCACACCTTCAGCCAGAATATCGCGCACCGTATTGAAGGTTCCCTCCTGGGTGGAGCCTCCTGCGCCAAAGGTTACGGAGCAGAACTCGGGCTGCATGCCATACAACTGCTGGCGCACCAGCCGCAGCTTGTCTGCCCCCTCGGGGGTCTTGGGGGGGAAAAACTCCAGACTGACGGGAATTCGAGATGACTCAGCCATAGGGGCTTTCAAAAGTGTGGGGGACAACGCTGGCGGACAAGCCGGCGCGCGCAGTCCCGCAAGGTTTCAGACTTTGCGCGCAGCAATAAAGAACTCACGGTTACCGTCGCCGCCTTCAATGGGCGAGTCAAACCAATGGGTCACGGTCAACTCCAACGCGGCACAGGCCTCCCGCAAACGCTGCTCCACCAAGGGGTACATGGCGTCGTCTTTGACGATGCCACCTTTGCCCACCTGGCCGGGCTGCAACTCAAACTGGGGTTTCACCAGTGTCAGCAGCGTGCCGCCGTGCTTGAGAAACGGCACCACGGCCGGCAGCACCAGCGTCTGGGAAATAAAGGACAGGTCGGCCACGATCAAGTCGAATTCGGGCACAAATTCCGACACGGTGATATCGCCATCCCCAGCGCCGTCTTCGCCCTCATCTTCTGCATCAAATTGGCCTTCAGCCCCCGTACTGTATGCGTAAGCAGCTATTAAATCCGTAGCAACCAGTGCACGGGCATTGACCTTCTCCACACACAGCACACGCGGGTCTTCGCGCAGCTTGGGGTGCAACTGGGCGCTGCCCACGTCCACCCCCACCACGGAAGCCGCACCGTGCTGCAGCAGGCAGTCGGTGAAGCCGCCGGTGGACTGGCCCACGTCCAGGCACGCCCAGCCGGTGACGGACAAGCCCACCTGTTTCAAAGCAGCCTCCAGCTTCAGGCCACCCCGCGACACATAACGCGCCTCGGAGTCGTCCAGCAGTTGCAAAGGGGCGTCGTCAGGAACCTCGTCGCCGTTTTTGACGACGGTTTTCCATTCATCCCCTTTGCGCCACTGCACGCCGTCGGCGATCAGGCGTTGGGCTTGCGAGCGGGTGCTGGCCAGCCCACGGGCTACCAGAAGTTGGTCAATGCGCATGGGAAGTGTTGCTTAGTAGCGGTAGGTATCGGGCTTGTACGGGCCCACTTTGGGCACGCCAATGTAAGACGCTTGCTCGTCGGTGAGCTCGGTCAGCATGGCGCCAACCTTCTTCAGGTGCAAGCGGGCGACTTTTTCGTCCAGGTGCTTGGGCAAGACATAAACCTTGCCTTGCTCGTAGTAGTCGCTGTGGGTGAACAGCTCGATCTGGGCGATGGTCTGGTTGCAAAAGCTGTTGCTCATCACAAAGCTGGGGTGGCCGGTGCCGCAGCCCAGGTTCACCAAGCGGCCCTTGGCCAGCAGGATGATGCGTTTGCCGTCCGGGAAGATCACATGGTCCACCTGGGGCTTGATCTCTTCCCACTCGTATTTTTCCACCGAGGCGATGTCGATTTCGTTGTCGAAGTGGCCGATGTTGCAGACGATGGCCTGGTCCTTCATGGCCGCCATGTGGTCGTGCGTGATGACGCGCTTGTTGCCGGTGGTGGTCACGAAAATGTCGGCCTTGTCGGCGGCGTATTCCATGGTCACGACCTTGTAGCCTTCCATGGCGGCTTGTAGGGCGTTGATGGGGTCGATCTCAGTCACCCAGACCTGGGCGGACAGTGCGCGCAAAGCCTGGGCAGAGCCCTTGCCCACGTCACCGTAACCGGCCACGCAAGCCACCTTGCCGGCGATCATCACGTCGGTGGCGCGCTTGATGCCATCCACCAGCGATTCGCGGCAGCCGTACAGGTTGTCGAACTTGCTCTTGGTCACCGAGTCGTTGACGTTGATGGCGCGGAACATCAGGGAGCCCTTGGCCGACATTTCCTTCAGGCGGTGCACGCCGGTGGTGGTTTCTTCGGTCACACCGATGATCTGGGCGCCCTTGCGGCTGTACCAGGTGGAATCCTGTGCCAGCTTGGCTTTGATGGCGGCGAACAGGCAGGTTTCTTCTTCGCTGCCGGGGTTTTCCAGCAAGGATGCGTCGGTTTCGGCGCGCTTGCCCAGGTGCATCAGGAGCGTGGCGTCGCCGCCGTCGTCCAGAATCATGTTGGGGCCTTCGCCCTCCTCGCCTTTGGCAGCAAACTCAAAAATGCGGTGGGTGTAATCCCAGTAGTCGGTCAGGTTTTCACCCTTGTAGGCAAACACCGAGGTGCCGGCTGCAACCAGGGCGGCGGCGGCGTGGTCTTGCGTGGAAAAGATGTTGCACGAGGCCCAGCGGATGTCGGCACCCAGGGCTTGCAGGGTTTCCATCAACACGCCGGTCTGGATGGTCATGTGCAGGGAACCGGTGATGCGCGCACCTTTGAGGGGCTGCTTGGGGGCGAATTCTTCGCGGATGGCCATCAGGCCGGGCATTTCCGTTTCGGCGATGCGCAACTCTTTGCGGCCCCAGGCAGCCAGGGACAAATCGGCGATCACGTAATCGACATTGGGGGTGAGAACAGCACTCATATGGGCTCCAGACATGGGTTGAATGCCACGGTGCTGCGGTGCGGGAAAACTCACACCACAGACCCGTGGGTGAGCGCGGTTGGAGGGCGGCAAACCTCAGAGGCCCACCGGATTCCGAGCCTCGCTCGCAACCCTGTGCACATCGGACAGGGGGCGGGCTGCAACGCTCCTCGGAAAGGCCAGATTATAGGCCGAAGCCTGCCATTCCATTTTCAGATCGATGGGAGATTAGGCGCACCGACGCAGGCAGTGCTGTAGCACGACCAGGAGGGGCAACGACATATCGCATTGATCTGGAAATGGGATCATTGAACGGGGCCCGTTGTGGAGCCCACCACCAGATCGGGCTGCCGCAGGATGTGAAAGGGGCCGGAATCGGCCTCCCGTAAAACCTGCAGCACCATTTCCGCCATGGTGACACCCGAGGCGTGCGCCGTGGGCTGGGAGACCGTGGTGAGCTGCATGCCTGGCAGCAAGGAGTCGTTGGGGATATCCCCATGGACCACCACCGAGACATCCTTCCCCACCACCACGCCCGCATTGAGCAGCCCCCGGATGACCCCTATGCCACCCAAATTATTGTCCACCACCACGGCGGTGGGGCGTGGGCTCAGGCGCAGGAACTGGGCGACGGACTCCAGTCCCCCGCGCCGGTCAATAACACCGCCCATTTGGCACTCCGGCGGACAGTCCAAGCCTGCGGACGCCAAGGCGTCCAAAAAGCCGCGGTGCCGCTGGAACGCGAAATTCAACTCCAGCGGTGCGTGCACATAGGCAAAACGGGTGTGCCCCAGCGACAACAAATGCTGGACCGCCAAACGGCTGCCCTGTTCATTGTCAAAATCAAACCACGAAAAATCCTGGCAATCTGCCGTGCGCCCATACGCGAGGAAAGGGTAGCCTTTTTCAAGCAGAAATTCCACACGGTTATCTTTCACCCGGGTATTGGGCACAATCACGGCGTCCACCCGGCTGCCAAAGAACAGCCGCTCGTAAATGTGCAGTTCACCGTCGCCGTTGGCCACGGCCAGCAACAAATCGAGCTGGTCCCGTTCCAGCCGCTCAGCCAAGCCCCCCGCCATGTCCAGAAACTGCGGGTTGCCCAGATTCTCGACCGCCGCCGAATACACAATACCCACCGCATCGGTGTTGCCCCGCACCAAACGCCGCGCACCGGCGTCCGGGCGGTAGCCCATGGCCAGGGCCATTTCCTGGACCCGCAACCGGGTTTGCGCGTTCACGTCGGTGTAGCCATTCAAGGCGCGGCTGACTGTCGAGGTTGACAGCGACAGCGCCTTGGCCAATTGCTTGATACTCACTCAGATCTCCAAATCATGAAAATCGAGTGTAAGCCCTCTACCAGTACGGCCCGTTGCTTATCCGCAAGGCAAATCCACGGTGCGGTCGCAGGCGAGACCGGCATCGTCAAACAGGTGCAAGCGCTCTGGATCGGCGGCCAGCGCAACAGGTGCGCCCAAGGCCATGGATGCAGTGCCTTCGGTTTTGACGGTCAAGACCGGCAGTCCGGCGCCCACATCGACGTAGATCAGCGACGACTCGCCCAAGCGCTCGATATAGCTGACCGTGCCGCGCAAGGTGGCGTGTTCGGACGAGGGCGCCACCACGCGGATGTCCTCGGGGCGCAGGCCCAGTTGCACCGCGGCACCGGCGGACAATCGGCTGGCATCCACCGCAGCCGCCAAGGCAAACGGCCCCACCTGAATCTCCGCACGGGCCGAGAAACCGGCGATCAGGGTGGCGGGCAGCACATTCATCTTGGGTGAACCAATGAACTCCGCCACAAACAGGCTGTTGGGGCGGTGGTACAGGGTCAGCGGCGCGCCGATCTGGGCCACGCTGCCGTGTTGGGCAATGCGGTCGCCGGTATTGAGCAAGACGATTTTGTCGGCCAGGGTCATGGCCTCCACCTGGTCGTGGGTCACGTAAATCATGCTGGAGCCGCTCAGGCGCTGGTGCAGCTTGGCGATTTCCAGGCGGGTTTGCACGCGCAGCGCCGCATCCAGGTTGGACAGGGGCTCGTCAAACAAGAAAACACCGGGCTCTTTGACAATCGCCCGCCCGATGGCCACGCGTTGGCGCTGCCCGCCGGACAAAGCCTTGGGCAGGCGGTCGAGCAAATGGTTCAGCTGCAGGGCGTCCGACGCCTCTTGCACCTTGCGGGCAATCGCGGCCTTGTCGGCACCCAGCACCTGCAGCCCAAAGGCCATGTTCTCGCGCACCGTCATGTGCGGGTACAGCGCATAACTCTGAAACACCATGGCCAGGCCGCGCTGGGCTGGCGGCAAGTCATTCGCCCGTCGCCCGTCGATCAGCAAGTCCCCCGAGGTGATCTCCTCCAGGCCTGCCACCAGGCGCAGCAAGGTGGACTTGCCACAGCCGGAGGGGCCGACAAAGACACAAAATTCGCCATCTTCGATGCGGATGTTCGCATTGTTGATGGTCAGGCTCTGCGGCGTGTAACGCTTGCAGATGTTTTTGAATTCAACGGTGGACATGGTGAATACGCTCCTTTACACCTTGGCAATCACAGCGCCCCAGGGCGCAAACTGCAGGCTGTCTCCAACCAGTTCGGCTCCGGTGAGCCCGCTGGCATGCACCTGCGCACAGTCGGATGCTTGGGGCGGGAGTTTCCAGGTCACCGTTTCATTGCTGAAGCTGAAAGCACAGAGCAGGGTCTCGTCCCCCAACTGGCGCAAAAAGGAGACCACGTGGTCGTGCTCCGGCAGCACCGTCATGGTGCCGCTGACCAGGGCCGGCATGGTTTTGCGCCAGCGCAGCAGCTGGCGGTAAAAACTCAGCAAGGAGTCCTCCGCCGCACCCTGCACATCGGCTGCGCGTTCCACATGTTCGGGGGCGACCGGAAGCCAGGGCTCGCCCGCAGTGAAGCCGGCATGGGGCAGGTTTTGGTCCCAGGGCATGGGGGTGCGGCAGCCATCGCGGCCCTTGAACTCGGGCCACATGGAGATGCCGTAGGGGTCTTGCAACTGCTCGAACGCCAGCGTGGCTTCGGTCAAGCCCAACTCGTCGCCCTGGTAAATACTGGGCGAGCCGCGCAGACTCATTTGCAGCGCGGCACTCAGGCGCAGCAGGCGCGGGTCGGGCGTGTCACCACCCCAGCGCGAGGCCAGGCGCATGACATCATGGTTGGACAGGGCCCAGGAAGCCCAGCTGTCCTTGGCCTCCACCTCAAAACGGGTGAGCACGCCGTGGATGTAACGCGCATCGCGGTTCGGGCCCAGCAAATCAAAGCTGTAGGCCATGTGCAAATGCTCTTGGCCCCGGGTGTATTCGGCCATGCGCACCAGGCCATGGTCGCAGCCGATCTCGCCCACCGTGGTGGTGCCGGGGTATTCGTCCAGCAGGCTGCGCAGGCGGCGGATGAAGGCCAGGTTCTCGGGCTGGCTCTTGTCGTGGCGGTGCCACTGCCAGGCGTAGGGGTTGACCGGCGTCACAGCGGGGTCGGAGCCATCTGGCTTGCCCCGCGGCGGGTTGGACCGAAGCTGGGCATCGTGCACGTAGAAGTTGACGGTGTCCAGGCGGAACCCATCCACCCCCAAGTCCAGCCAGAAGCGCGCTGTGTCCAACAAGGCGTCCTGCACCTGTGGGCAATGAAAATTCAAATCCGGCTGGCTGGTCAAGAAATTGTGCAGGTAGTACTGGCAGCGCCGGGTGTCCCACTGCCATGCACTGCCGCCAAAAATGGACAACCAGTTGTTCGGCGGTGTGCCGTCTTCCTGGGCATCCGCCCAGACATACCAGTCGGCGCGCGCATTGTCGCGGCTGGATCGACTCTCCAGAAACCAGGGGTGCTGGTCCGAGGTGTGGGACAAGACCTGGTCGGTAATCACTTTCAGGCCCAGGGCATGCGCCCGCGCCACCAGCGCCCGCGCATCGTCCAAGGTGCCAAACATGGGATCGACGTCGCAGTAGTCGCTCACGTCGTAGCCAAAATCCTTCATCGGGCTTTTGAAAAAGGGCGATAACCAGATGGCATCCACCCCCAGGTCGGCAACGTATTGCAGGCGGTCGGTGATGCCCGGCAAATCACCGATGCCGTCGCCGTTGCTGTCTTGAAAGCTGCGGGGGTAGATTTGGTAAATCACACCGCCACGCCACCATTCGTTGCCCAATTGTTGTTTTGTTTGACCCATACAGTTACCCTTTCACCGCGCCGGCGGTCAGGCCGGACACAATCTTCTTTTGAAAAACCAACACCAAACCAATCAGGGGCAAGGTCACCAGCACGGAGGCCGCCATGATCTTTCCCCAGGGAATGTCGTATTTGCTGGCGCCGCTGATCAGGGAGATGGACACCGGCACCAGGCGCTCGTCGTTGTCCAGCACAAAGGTCAACGCGAACAGAAATTCATTCCAGGCCGCCACAAAGGCCAGCAAACCGGTGGACACCAAGGCGGGCCAGAGCAGGGGCAAAAACACCTGGAAAATAATGCGCAGCGGTGAGCAGCCGTCCATCACCGCAGCCTCTTCCAACTCCTTGGGCAACTGCTGCATGAAGGTGGTGAGCACCCACACGGTGAAGGGCAGCGTGAAGATCATGTAGGGCAGTACCAGGCCGATGGCGCGGTTGTACAGCCCCAGGGAACGGATCAACTCGAACATGCCAGACAAAACGGCCACCTGCGGAAACATGGACACCGCCAGGATCGCCATCATCAGCAAGCCCCGGCCCTTGAACTGGATGCGGCCCAAGGCGTAGGCGGCGGTCAGGGCCAACAGCAGGGACAGCGTCACCACCAGCACGGACACCAGGATGGAGTTGCCGATGTGGCGCCCAAAGGGCTGCTCGGCCACCGTGAACAGGCTGATGTAGTTGTCCAGCGTGGCGTGTGTCGGGATCAGCTCGGTCGTGAACAGGGCGGACCCGGTTTTGAGCGAGGTTGATATCGCATAGACAAACGGAAACACCGATTCCAGGGTCACCAGAATGGCGACGGCATACAGGGCGATTCGCCACATTTTTGCGCTCTTCATGCTGTTTTCTCCGCGTCGGAGGTCCGTGCCAAGCGCATGTAGGCGACCGTGCACAAACCAATGATCAAAAACAAGGCGGTTGCGGCTGCCGAGCCAAAGCCGACATAACCGTTGTCCACCATCTCCCGGCGCACAAAGCCCGACATGCTGATGGTGCTGTTGCTGTTGGACGTCAGTACATAAATCAAGTCAAACACACGCAAGGCATCGAGCAAGCGGAAAATGACAGCCACCATCAGGGCCGGGCGGATCAAGGGCAGCGTGATCTTCCAGAACACGCGCAGGGGGTGCACCCCATCCACCTCGGCCGCCTCGTAACAGTCGGTCGGCATGGTCTGCAGGGCGGCCAAAATCAGCAGCGCCATGAAGGGGGTGGTCTTCCAGACATCGACAATGACCACCGTCCACATGGCGTAGGACGAGTCCGCCGTCCAGGCGATGTTTTGGGAGATGAGCCCCACCGCCATCAGCCAGTGGTTCACCACGCCAAACTGGTCGTGCAGCATCCAGCCCCACAACTTGGCCGACACAATGGTGGGAATGGCCCAGGGCACCAGCACCGCGGCGCGGACCCAGGCCCGGCCTTTGAAATTTTGGTTCAGCAGCAGGGCGACGCCCAGGCCCAGCACCGTTTCCAGCGACACCGACAGGACGGCAAAGCGCAGCGTGTTGCCGATGGCAATGCCCCAGTCGCTGCGCCAAAATCCTTCGGTGTGGTATTCGTTGGCGAACAAACCAAATTCGCCGAAATAGTTTTCCCAACCAATGAATTTGGCTTTCGACAAATCATTGATATTGGCATCGGTAAAGCTGAACCAGATCGTGCGCAGCAAAGGCCACATGGCCACCATCAGCAGCGTCACCATCATTGGCATCAGAAACAGCCAAGCGGTCCGGCTCTTGTTTTTCATCACATACCTTTTCTCATAGCCTCAAAGCACTACACGCCACACCGCCCCGCGCCCTGGCGGGCCACGGTGTGGCCATGCCTACTTACCTTACCAACCGGTACGCTTGATTTGTTTGAGGCGACCGTCCAGGCGCTTCAAACTGTCTTCGGCAGTGGCTTTGCCCGACAAGACTTCATGGGTCGCATTCCAGAACGCCTGGCTCACTTCCGGGTACTTCAGACCGGTGACGGTCGCAGGACGCGGCGAAGCATTGGTAAAGACACTGTGCAGGTCGCCATAAAACGGATTGGCCGCCAACACCTCTTTGTCCAAGTAGAGCGAACGCACGGTCGGGTTGTAGGAACCTTTGATGGCGCGCTCTTTCTGCATATTGGTGCTGGTCAAGAACATCACCAAATCCGCTGCGGCATCCACGTTTTTGGAGTACTTGGAGACCGCCAACTGCCAGCCGCCCAGAGCCGCACCCCCCTTGCCACCGGCGGTGGCCGACGGCAAGGCCGACACGCCAATTTTGCCTTTGATCGGGCTGTCCGCACCGTTGCCCAGTGACCAGGCGTAGGGCCAGTTGCGCATGAAGGCGGCCTTGCCGTTCTGGAACACACCGCGTGCGTCTTCTTCACCGTAGTTCAGCACGCCGGTGGGGGCAATCGTGCCCACCCAGGAGGCTGCCGTTTTGAGCGCCTTGACCGCGTTGGGGTTGTTGATGGTGATGTCGCCCTTGGCATCCACAATGGAACCGCCGTCGAACGCCGCCAACCACTCCACCGCGTCACAGGTCAAACCTTCGTAGGCCTTGGCCTGGAACACAAAACCTTGGAAGTCTGCCGCACCGGCGGCACGCTCGCCGTCCTGGATTTTCTTGGCCACCGTGGCCAACTCATCCCAGGTTTTGGGGGCTTTCATGCCGTATTTTTCGACCAAATCCTTGCGGTAAAACAGCAGGCCTGCATCGGTGAACCAAGGCATTGCCAGCAGCTTGCCGTCGATCGTGTTGTTGCTCACGATGGCCGGGAAGTGCAGCGCCTCAGCGCCTCTGCTGTATTTTTTAAGGTCCACCAGGTGGTCCTTGATCACGCCGGGCCAGACCACGTCCACCATCACCACGTCCAGATCCGACGATCCAGCGGCAAACATCTGGCGGAACAAGCCCAGAATGTCCGTGGTGGAGGACGGTGAGGTGAATAGCTTGACGGTATTGCCCGTCTTCTTGGCCCACTCATCGGTGTGTTTTTTGCAAAACTCGTAGTCTTGCCCCACCGATCCACAAGAGATCGTGATGCTGGCCGCTTGCGCAGAAACCACAGCACCCAACAGCCCCAAGCCCATCACAGCACCTTGCAGGGTTCGCTTCATCGTCGTCTTCATTTCTAATTTCTCCTCGACAGCAAATAAAAAAGTGGCCAACGCCTTTGGTCGAACATTCTTTGCCCAATACACAGAATGTTGGTTTCCAAAAACGTTTTTGATTGTTACAAAAACGTTTTTGGAAAAAAATAGGGGTTTACCCGATAACGCGACAAACTTCTTCAAAGCGCCCCGCCACGCCTTTGAAGCCCTGCAGGGGGCAGCGCCGCCCACCCGGTAAAATACGCTGCTTGCAGCCCCGCTCCGTTGGGACTACGGGCCGCCCTCCCGCGTACCCCGCACCGACGCCCCGAAAACCCGAGGCTTCAAGCTCGTTCACCAACCCCATGGCGGGGACGCAACGATGCGCGCTTACCTTTGATCTGGACCATTTGTGACCTACGCCCCTGAAACCCGCCGCCGCCGCACCTTTGCCATCATTTCCCACCCGGATGCGGGTAAAACCACGCTGACGGAAAAACTCTTGCTGTTCTCCGGCGCCATCCAGATTGCGGGCTCGGTGAAGGCGCGCAAGGCCAGCCGCCATGCCACCTCCGACTGGATGGAAATTGAGAAACAGCGCGGCATTTCGGTGGCCTCCAGCGTGATGCAGATGGTCTACCGCGAGCATGTCATCAACCTGCTCGACACGCCCGGCCACAAAGACTTCAGTGAGGACACCTACCGCGTGCTGACCGCCGTGGACTCGGCGCTGATGGTGATTGATGCTGCGAATGGTGTGGAAGCCCAGACCCGCCGCCTGATCGAGGTCTGCCGCCAGCGCGACACACCCATCATCACCTTTGTGAACAAGATGGACCGCGAAGTGCGCGAGCCGCTGGACATCCTGGACGAGATCGAACGCGAACTGGGCATGCCCTGCGTGCCCATGACCTGGCCGGTGGGCCAGGGCAAGTCCTTCGGCGGCATTGTCAATTTGCGCACCCAGGCCATGACCGTGTTTGAGAGCGGCAGCGAACGCCGTCCGCAAGACTTTGACACCGTGCCCTTGAACGACGCCGCCGTACTGGCGCAGCGCTTCGGCCACGAATGGACCACCGCCATGGAAAGCATGGAGTTGGCCACCGGTGCCTCCCCGGCCTGGGACCATGCCGCCTTTCTGGCGGGCAAACAGACCCCCGTGTTCTTTGGCTCCGGTGTCAACAACTTTGGTGTGATGGAGGTGCTGGACGCGCTGGTGGACCTGGCGCCCAGCCCGCAAAAGCGCATCAGCACCACCCTGGTCAACCGCCAGCCGGTGGTCAAAGAAGTGCAGCCCGAAGACGACGCTTTCAGCGGTGTGGTGTTCAAGGTGCAGGCCAATATGGACGCCAACCACCGCGACCGCATCGCCTTTGTGCGCATGGCCTCGGGCAAATACACACCGGGCATGAAGCTCAAAGTCATGCGCACCGGCAAAGAACTGCGCCCCACCAGCGTGGTGACCTTCATGAGCCAGCGCCGCGAGGCGGTGGAAGAAGCGTATGCCGGTGACATCGTGGGCTTTACCACCCACGGCGGTGTGCAACTGGGCGACACCATCACCGACGGCAGCGTCAACCTGCTCTACACCGGCCTGCCCTTCTTCGCGCCCGAAATGTTCATGACCGTGGTGCTGCGCAACCCGCTGCGCACCAAGCAGTTGCAGCAGGGCCTGGCCCAACTGGGCGAAGAAGGCGCGATCCAGGTGTTCCGGCCCGAGGTGGGCGGCAATATGCTGCTGGGCGCCGTGGGACAACTGCAGTTTGAAGTGGTACAGCACCGCTTGAAGGGTGAGTACGACGCCGACATCCGCCTGGAAGGCTGCCAGTACACCGGCGCCCGCTGGATCACCGCCGACACGCCGGCTGAACTGCGCGAGTTCGTCAACGCCTACCCCATGCGCATGGCGCTGGACGCGGCCAACACCTTGGCCTATTTGTGCACCAGCCCGTATGACGTGCGCCTGGCACAGGAACGCTTCCCCAAGATCCACTTCCACCCGCTGCGCGAACACGCGGGCCTGGCGCTGCAAAGTGCGGGATGACAAGAGGTAACCATGCGGAAATGGATGCCTTGACATCCGTATAAGACAAACAAGGGGGGGGGGAGAAGACATGGGATGGATGGGCGGCGGAATAAAAAAATGCAGCTTGCTGGCCTGGGTTACCGTGGCGCTTGCGGCGTGCGGTGGCGGCGGTGGCGGCGGTGGTGGTGGTGCGCCCCCTGCCCCACCGACTCCGGCTTCGCGGGCACTTGAGAACATCTGCACAGCTACTGGGGAAGAGAATTTCATACGCACCTACATGGGCGAAAACTACCTTTGGTATGGCGAGATCCCCACGATTGATGCATCCTTGTACACATCCGTCACCAGCTATTTTTATGACCTGCTGGTGGACACGGCTGACAGCAACGGCCTGCCCAAGGACCAATTCAGTTTTGTGGTCGACACCGTAAACGCCGACTCCCTGTCCACCGGCGTGAACGTGGGCTATGGCGTGCAATGGGAACTGGATGAACTGGAGCGCCTGCGCGTGGCCTTCGTCGCTGCAGGCTCGCCTGCAGCGCAAGCAGGCATGGCCCGGGGTGGCAAACTCGTGCAAATGCTGGACAGCAATGTCAATAGCTGGTACCCAAATGTCGCGGGCGCCTGGCGGCAGTTCCTCTACAGCGATACACCCGACGGCATAGTCCGCTCCATCACTCTGTTTGCCAGCACCGTACAAGAAAACCCGGTGCCCTTGGTGTCCACCGTCACCACCCCGCAGGGCACGCAGGCTGGCTACCTGCTGTTCAACGACCACTCGGCCGGTGCCCAGGACAAACTCATCACGGCCGTACAGTCCGTGCGCTCGCTCGGGTTGCGTGAGTTGGTACTGGACATGCGCTACAACACGGGCGGCTACCTGTATGTGGCCGCTGCCTTGGCCTCCATGCTAAGCGGCCCACAGGCCAATGGCCGGGTATTCGAGGCCCTGCGCTTCAATGACAAACGCACCGCCGAAGAGCCGTCCAGCATTTACAGTTTTGAAGGACAGCTGGAATACAGCGAGGGGACTTATCCCGTGGGTTATCCCCTCCCGCGCCTGGATCTGCAGCGCTTATATGTGCTCACCTCGGAAGACACCTGCTCGGCCAGCGAATCCCTGGTCAACGGCTTGCGGGGCATCGATTTGCAGGTCATCTTGGTGGGAGAGACCACCTGCGGCAAACCCTATGGATTCAACCGCAAGAACAACTGTGGACGCGCCTACTACCCCATTGAATTCCAGGGCGTCAACGCCAAGGGCTTTGGCAACTACACTGCGGGATTCGCCCCCACCTGCGCGGCCAGTGACGATTTGGGCCACGCCCTGGGCCAGGTGCAAGAGGGCTTGCTGGCAGCCGCTCTTCACCACATCGACAACGGAGTTTGCGCCCCCGCCAGCAGCACTTGGGGCCTGAAGGCACAGTCGCGCGGCACGGCACCCAGCCTGCAGCTGTCGGAACCCCGACGCACTCCACACGGGCGGCTGCTGCGCCCTGCGTCCCCCTGAGGCCGGACATGCTGCCACTGCAACTCTGGCCCCTGGACGCACGTCGTGCCCTGATCGGCATCTTCACCGACATTGACGACACCCTCACCACCGAAGGGGTGGTGAGCGTCGATACCTTGCAGGCGCTGCACGACTTAAAAGCCGCCGGACTGCATGTGGTTCCGATCACCGGGCGGCCCATCGGCTGGTGTGAACCGTTTGCACGGGGCGACGCGGGACAGGGCATCGCGCCCTGGCCGGTGGATGCGCTGGTGGCAGAAAACGGTGCGGTCGCCTTTGCACCCCATAATTTAAGCCAAATAGGGCTGCAGCCCGCATGGAATAAGCGTGAGCAGCTATCAAAACTATACCAGCAGGATGCCTCCACACGGGCCGCCAACTTCGCCCGCATGCAGCAAGTGGCCCAGCAGGTGGTGCGCGAAGTGCCAGGCGCCACCCTGGCGCAGGACTCGGCCGGGCGCGAAACCGACATCGCCTTTGACCACAGCGAATTCACCCACCTGCCCCCCGACGCCATCGCCCGCGTGGTGGCTATTCTGCAGGCCGCGGGCATGCACGCCACGGTCAGCAGCATCCACATCAACGGCTGGTTTGGCGAGCACAACAAGTGGGAAGGCGCGCGCTGGATCGTGCGGGCACTGTGGGGCCGCGATTTGCAGGCCGAAATCGGGCAATGGGCCTACGTGGGCGACTCCACCAATGACCAATTGATGTTCCAGCATTTTGGCAACAGCGTGGGGGTGGCCAATATCCGCCGCTTCGAGGCGCAACTGGCGCATTTGCCGCGCTACATCAGCCCCAGCGCGCGCGGCGCAGGTTTTGCCGAAGTGGCACAGGCGATTCTGGAGACACGCACCCCATGACCACAAGTTCCCCTGCCCTGCCCCAGCCCACGCCGGTGCCCGGCGCGCCACTGGGGCTGCTGAGCATTTTTGGCTCCACCTTTTTGGAACTGGTGTCGCACTTCATGCTGATGCCCTTGCTGCTGCTGCGCATGAAGGGGGCGGATGTTTCCACCACCCTGGCCGGGCTGTTTGCCTCCACCGGCTGGCTGGGCATTTTTGTGATGACGCCCTTTGCCTCGGCCATTGCGCACCGGGTGGGGCGCCGGCCGGCCCTGTGGCTGGCGGGCAGTGTGCTCACACTCTCGGCACTCTTGTTCACCCTGACCGACCAGCTCTGGCTCTGGTTTGCGCTCAATATGCTGTCGGGCATTGCCATGGCCCTGCGCTGGGTGCTGGCCGAAGCGCTGATTGCCGAGTTCTCGCCACCGGAGCAGCGCGGGCGCTATGTGGGCATCTTCCAAACCCTGGTCAGCACCACCTTCATCGTGGGGCCCGCCGCCATGGCCTGGCTGGGCCCCAACAACCCCCAAACCCTGTGGACCGTGGTGGTTTTTTCGGTGCTGGGCCTGCTGTGGACCGCCTTCATTCCTCCGGTGCCGCAGGCCGCCGATGCCGACACCGCCCATGTGGGGCTCACTGGCCTGTGGCGGGCCCTGCGCGCCCACCCCATCATCATGCTGGCGGGCTTTGTCGGCGGCTTTTTTGAAACCGGCGTCACCTCCATCCTGCCGCTGTACGGGCTGGCCTTGGGCCTGGGGGTGGCGGCCTCGGCGCTGCTGGTGTCGGCAAGCGGCCTGGGCGGCGTGGTTTTGATGATGCCTGCCGGTATCCTGGCCGACCGTTTTCAGGACCAGGCCCGGGGCCGGCGCACGCTGATGGTGGTGTGCGCGGCCATCACCCTGGGCGCCACCTGTGTGCTGCCTTTTGTGGCGCAGACGACCTGGCTGTCCTGGCCGGTGGTGTTTTTGTGGGGCGGCGCGGGAGGCTCGCTGTACACCATGGCCATGACCGACATTGGCGCCCGCGAAAAAGGCATCACCTTGGTCAACAGCACCTCGGTGCTGGTGCTGACCTACACCCTGGGCGGGCTGGTGGCATCGGCCGCCTCGGGGGCGCTGATTGACTGGTCGCCCACCGTCGGGTTTCCAGCCGTACTGGTGTTGGTGGCGGGGGTGGGCCTGGTGGCGCTGGTCAAGGCGGGGGCGCAACCCGGCAAGGGATAAGGAGGGTGAAGATGGTGCCCTGACCCAGTTGGTGGTGAAAAAGGGGGCGACGATCTTGCCGATATTCTCGGCACCGATGCCCTGGCCGTTGTCCGCCACCGTGATGTGGTCAACCAACAAAGCGGATGCAGCGGGTCGGTGGTGGTCAGCACGGCCTCGGAGGACATTGGCAATCCGGTGGTCAGCGGGCACTCCCTGTTCGGCTTCATTCTCAGCCACTGGGAGGTGTTGGCGGAGAAAATCACCTACGTGGTTTTACCTGCGTTTTGAGGCACAACGGCTTCATCATTCGCCTGGCGGTGGCACCGTTGCGTGTGGTGTTTGACGCCGCAACCCGCAAAGCCAGGACAATACGGCCACTTTGATTGCTCCATTGAACAAGCCCTCTCCCATTCAGTTTTGCAAGAGTGCCGACGGAACGGCGATTGCTTTTACCGTGACCGGCACCGGCTCGCCCTTGTTATGGGTCACCCTGCAATACACCGACAACGACCTGATGGCCCCCGGGCCCGCAAGCCAGCACTGGATGGAGGCGCTGGCAATGCGCCACACCGTCATCCGGTTTGACATGCGGGGATGTGGGCTCTCGGAGCGCAACCCCAGCCGCATGTCGCTGGACGCATGGGTAGAAGACATGGAGGCCGTCGTCCACGCGTCCGGGCTCACGCAATTTGCACTGATGGCGGTTTGCACAGGCTCCTACGCGGCGATCGAATACGCCGCACGCCACTCGGCGCGGCTGACACGCCTGGTGGTGTATGGCGGATCGGTGCGGGGCCGGTTGAAGCGGGACCTGAATGCGGCGCAGCGGGACGATGCCCTGTCGGCACTGCAGGTGTACGAATCGGGACTGGACGGGCGAAGCGAATTTGCGGCCTCTTTTCGGCGCATATTTACCGTGCAGTTTCTCCCCGGTGCCTCGTCCGAACAATTGGAGGCCATTGGCAACATCGTGGGCCAGCGCATGAACGGCAGCATTGCCGCGCGCAGTGTGCGTGAGTTTTATGGTCTTGACCTCGGCGCGCGTGCACCCTTGATCCAAACCCCCACCTTGGTATTGCACGCCCGCCAGGACCTTTTGTATCCGCTGGCCGAGGGCCAGAAACTGGCAGCGTTGATTGCTGGGTCGCGTTTTGTACCGGTGGAATCCAACAACAACACCCCCCTGGCGGAGGAAGAGGCCTGGCCTGTGGTGCGCGACATGGTGCTTGAATTTCTCGGTGATGGGCGGACAAGCACCGCACCTGCGCAGACTGCTCGCTTGACGGTGCGCCAACGCGATGTGCTGCGACGTGTGGCCCAAGGGCAAACCGACAAACAGATTGCACGCGCGTTGTCGCTCAGCCCCCGAACCGTGGAGATGCATGTGGGGGCGGCCTTGAAGGCACTGGGCAGCCAGACCCGTGCACAAGCGGCGCACCGCGCGACGCAACAAGGGCTTTTGTAGTTCAGCGACGGGGGCGCTGATGACTACGGTAGGCCCTACCGTAGTCATCAGCGCCCCCTACCGTAGTTTGCACACTATGCCGTGCGCGCCGTGCGTTTTACAGTCCCCGGATTGCAAACCACACGGACTCCCGCACGATGAAAAACTACCCCCTACACAGCAATGACAAGGAACGCCACCGACTGCAAATGCAAGCGCAGGCGATTCGGCCACTCACCGAGCGAATGTTGACGGGCGCCGGCGTAACCAAGGGATCTCGGGTGCTGGAGTTGGGCTGCGGAAGCGGCGAGCTCACCTTGCTGTTGGCGAGCCGGGTCGGGCCAGAAGGGGAAGTGATCGCCATAGACCGCGACCCGGTACAGATCGAGGCCGCCGCATCGCGGCTCACGTCTGCAGGCTTTCACAATGTGACGTTTGTGCGAACTGAGCTGGATGACTTTGAACCGGCGCAGGCCTTTGACGCCGTGGTGGGGCGGTATTTTTTGCTCTACATCCCCAACCCCGAGGCCGCCGTGGCACGCGTGGCCCAATGGGTGCGGCCGGGAGGTGCCATGGCGTTTCTGGAAATGGATTTCTTCCGGGGCGTGCACAGCAGCATTTGGCCACCGGCCTCGCCCGAGGTGCAGCAGGCCATTCTGTTCATCGGCGACGTCATGCTGGATGCAGGAATCAACCCGCACATGGCGGCCAGGCTTCCGAGTATGTTGACGCACTATGGCCAGGTGCAAGCCGAGACCTCGGCGCCCCTCCAGTTCGGGGCGGGTTCGGTGGAACTGCCCCTGGAAGCGGTCCGATCGGTGACGCCCATGGCCCGCAAACTGGGCCGCGCGGATGCCGACCGTTACGATGTGGATACCCTGCTGGCCACGG
Source organism: Rhodoferax sp. (assembly GCF_030697375.1). Lineage (GTDB taxonomy): Bacteria > Pseudomonadota > Gammaproteobacteria > Burkholderiales > Burkholderiaceae_C > Allorhodoferax. The sequence continues at coordinate 285,987 of NZ_JAUYQD010000044.1, forward strand.
AACTAGCGCACCGCAACGACCACACCGTGACCGTCCCGCCCATGTCCATCGCTGCCTGGGTTCGGCTATAAATCCCCCTTTCAAGGTGCGAGATCAGGGCACTATTCTGACCCACAGGCACCCAATGTGATTTACCGGTTAAGAGAGGATGCCATGGTTAGGGGCACCGTCGTGGAACGTTTCGTCGAGCAAACACCCATCACCGTGATGGCACGGTTGGTGTTCCATTGCCAAAAAGGAGCTGCAACTCAAATCCTCGCTCGACACTTGTTTACAGATTTTGTCCGACTCGGTTTTCGAGAAACCCCTGATTTCATGCGCATTGCAGACCGGCGACTCCAAAACCACACCACTATCGGACGCTAACCAGTTGATTTTGTTGGATTTTTTACCGGACAGTAGTGGGATGAACACACAGCACGATGCCGCGCAAACCGCGCAACCAGATCTACAACGCAATGGGCCTGGCTAAGCAGGGCAAGACGCTGTTCTACCGCGACCTGCTGGCCCACCAGCGCCGCAGCACCGCCAAGTGGGCGTGGGGATTGCGTTTCAATTCTAAAAGGGTCACCAGGGCCAGGCGATGTTCTGGCCCGTGCCGCTTGCGGTCGCACGCGTCTGCAGCATGCGCGCCACCGTCAGGTCCTGCAGGGCGATGCCGGTCATGTCAAACACGGTGATGTCGGTGGCGGCACGCCTGACCACCGCCTTGCCGCTGAGCACATCGCCGATCTCCGTGCAGGGGGTGCCTGGCGCCCACTGCAATTCGCCAATCTGCAAGGATTGCGCCTTGTCGTCCACCCACACGCGGGCGTGGGCCAGCAAGCCTGCGGGCAGCTCGCGTTTGCCTTTGGTGTCGGTGCCCACGCAGTTCAGATGGGTGCCGGGCCGCACGGCCTCCAGGTCAAACAAGGAGCCGCCCCCGGTGGTGGCGGTGATGACCACCTCGCTGGCGGCCACGGCGGCGTTGCCGCCGGTGCAGTGTGAGACGGTGAGCCGGGACTTGAACGTCGCTTCAAAGGAGGCATTGGGCTGCCCATTGGCCGTGAGGTAGTGCACCTCGCGCAGCGCAGGCAGCACCTTGAGCGCAAAGCGCAACTGCACCCTTGCCTGCACGCCGGCGCCAAAGACACACACAGTGCGGCTGTCTGGTCGTGCGAGCTCTTGCAATCCCAGGCCCCCGGCTGCGCCGGTGCGCTCAGTGGTAATGGCGTTGCCGTCGATCAGGCAGGTGGGCCGGCCGGTGGCCGGGTCGATCAGCATGATCGTGGCCTGGTGCGGCTCACCGCCCAAGGCGCGGTTGCCGGGCCAGAACCCCGCTGCCTTGAAACCCAGCAGCGATTGCGCAGACACGTCCCCCGACTTGATGCCGAACATGCCGCCGGTCGCGAGCTTTTCACGCACCAGCGGAAAGACACGGCCCTCCCCCTGGCTGTGCAGCACAAAGGCTTCGCGTACCGCGGCGAGTACGTCGTCGGGCGCCAGCAGGGCGTCGATCTGGTCACGGCCGAGCAGCAGCAGGTGGGCGTTATTTGGCATAGCTGTATACCGCGGCACGTGAGACACCCAGGTGCAGGGCCGCAATTTCCATGGCACGACGAATCTCCATGCAGCCCGAGTCCTTCAGTTCGCGCAGCAGCGCACGGCGCTCGTCAGCCTTCAGCGAGCGTGGCGTGGTAGCCAGGCGCGCCGCGAACTGGTCGATGCGCGCGCGGATCATGTCGGCGCCGGCCGGGTCCAGCGATTCCTTGACAGCGGCGCCGCTATCGATCTTGCTGAACTGTCCAAGGGCATTCTGCAGGCTGCTGAACAGCGTCAAGTCGACGTTCATGCACAGCGCCGCGACGTAGCGTCCGCTGGAATCCCGGATGCCGATAGAGGTGCTCTTGGCCTGGCGGCCATCGGCAAACTGGTTGGCGTAGTTGGAAATGACCTGCGGGTAGTCTGGATCGGCAATGCGCGCCAGGCCCAGCGCGGTGGTCGGGTCGCCCACCTGGCGGCCCGAGAGGTTGTTGTGGATAGCGAGAACGGAATGTTTGGGGTCCGTCAGGTCATGCAATACCACCTCGCAAAAGGGCGCAAAGGTTTCGCTGAGGCCCTGTGCTACATGGCGTAGCTGCTCCAGCAGGGCGTTTTGCTCCGCAGTGCGTTCGCCTGCATGTCGGGTGGAGGGCTTGACCGCCAGGGGCGGGGTCTGGGTTGCTTGCATTATTTGGAGATATTATCCACAAGTGGACAATATGTCAAACTCTAAAGATAGGCGTAGCTCAGGTGCGCGGCCGTCTCCACCATACGCCGCGTGTTGCACGAGGGGCGCACGCCACGGCCTTTGCAGGGGAATGCAACGAAGTAGTCGTGCCCACAGCCATCACACCACGCCCGGGCAAAACCGTGGGCAAAGATGCCACATTCGAGGTATATGCGAAACGCTTGGCGCACATAGGAGCGCAGTGTGTGGTGGTCGCCCTGGCCGTTGAGCGGCCCTGCGCGGGTCAGTTCAAACCAGGTCTCGAAGTGCTCTGCGACGGTCCGGTACAGCAGGGCTTGCTCGGGGTGTAGAGTTTGGGTTTGGAGAGCACTTGCCCACCCGCGTGCGGTGGCGGACAGGGGACCGTGCTGCTCGCCAATGCCGAGCGCCACGGCCTGACCCGTCCTCAGTTACCGGCCCATCGACGACATCACCCGGCTATGGCCTCCAAACCGTGCGCTTGGTCGGGCCCGCAAGCTTCCATGTTGTAAGTTTTATCTTCCAGTCCCCGCCCACGCTGCGCGAGGTGATCGGTGGCGGGCTTTGTGGGCGGCTTTTTTGAAACCGGCGTCACCTCCATCCTGCCCTTGTACGGCCTGGGGTGGGCCTGGTGGCGCTGGTCAAGGCGGGGGCGCAACCCGGCAAGGGATAAGGATGGTGAAGGTGGTGCCCTGACCCAGGGTGCTTTGAACCGTGAGCCGCCCGCCCAGGGGCCCAAAAACAATGTTGTGGCAGATGTGCAGCCCCAAGCCGCTGCCGCCCTGGCCCAGTTTGGTGGTGAAAAAGGGGTCGAAGATCTTGCCGATATTCTCGGCACCGATGCCCTGGCCGTTGTCCGCGACCGTGATGTGGGCCCAATCCCCTTGGCGTTGGCAGGCGATGGTGACGAGGCCGGACTGTCCTTCCTCAAAGCCATGCGTGACGGCGTTCATGACCAGATTGGTCAACACCTGCCCCAGGGGCCCCGGGTAGCTGTACATGGCAATGCCGGGTTCCAGCGCCCGCTTCAGGGTGACCGGCCGTTTGGACGTCAGGTGGGCAATGACCGACAGCACTTCGGTGATGTGGTGCGCCAGGTCAAAGCCCCGCAACCGGTCACTGGCCTGGTCCACCGCGACCTGTTTGAAGTTTTTAATCAGCTCGGCCGCCCGGGTGGCGCTGTGCAGCGCCAATTCGGCACCTTCCTTGGCCTGTTCCAGGTAGGTGTCCATGCCACTGCGCGTCATGGTCCCAGCCGCGACGGATTGTGCAAAGCGCTCCACCGTTTCCTGCTGGGAGCTGGCCACCATCACGATGTTGCCGATCGGTGTATTGAGCTCATGGGCGACGCCGGCCACCAGGCTTCCCAATGAGGCCATCTTTTCAGCGCGCACCAGACCTTCCTGGGCGTTTTGCAGGTTCGACAGGGCGGTCCGGGCCTCTTCCTCCGACTCCCGGCCCGCCTCCAGCTCTTCCCCGAGACGGCGCGTGATGGTGTTGATACTCTGGGTAATGGCACCGAATTCATCGCGCAACGTCACCGGCAAGGCCACGATGTCGGCGGTCAGGTCCTGGTTGACGGCCTGGTCCAGTGCCTGCTGCAGGCGCCGCACGCGCTTGAAAATAAATTGCTCGACCCCCATGCCAAAAATACCCAGCAGCACCAGGTTCATGCCCACCAGTTGCGCCAAGGCCAGCCACAGCGTTTCGTTCAAGGCTTTTTTAAGCATGGCATCGGACCAGGTCACTTCAATGCGCCCGGTGGTGCGGTTGTCGATCGCGGGAACCGCCATGGAGAAGACCTCCACACCGGAAAACCGGTCCACCTCGGCCGCTGAACGTGGCGTCCCCCGCTGCACCCACAAGCTGTCCCGGTGGTCGTAGACGGCAAGCCCTTGCACCGAGCCCCCCAATTCCGAGTCCAACACGATGCTGGCGTTGGCCGGGTCAAAATTCCACAGCGCCATAGCAATCGGCTGCCCCAAATGCCGCCCCAACAAGATTTTGAACTCTTCCCGCTGGTCAATCAGCCGCTGCTGCGTGAGGTGGTACGACCAGGCTCCAAAGCCGACACTCAGCAAGGTGGTGGCCACCATAAAAATCACCGCGAGCTGCCCCTTGGCAGACCGGGGAAGCACGGCGAGCAGCAACGACAATGGCCTTTTCATGGTGGTATCCACGCCCAACAGGGACAGCGCCCAGTTTAGCGTGATTCCCCACGGCGGCGACTACCCAGCAAAGCCCTCCAGCACGTTAACCGCGTTGACCCCCACCTCGGCCACCGCGTAGCCGCCCTCAAACACCAGCACCGTGGGCAGGCCTGCCGCCGCCAGGCGTTCGCCCACCCGCAGGTAGTCCTCGCTTTGCAGGGTGAAGCCCGAGATCGGGTCGCCCGCAAAGGTGTCCATGCCCAAGGACACCACCAGGGCCTCGGCGCCAAAGGCGGCAATGGACCGCAGGCTGTGCTCCAGCGCCTCCATCCAGGCCGCAAAGCCGGTGCCGCGCGGCAGCGGGATGTTGAGGTTGCAGCCCAGGCCCGCACCGGCGCCGGTCTCGTCCGCGTGGCCCAGGTAAAACGGGTATTCGGTGCGCGGGTCGCCGTGGAGGCTGGCAAAAAACACGTCGGGCCGGTCGTAGAAGATGGCCTGCGTGCCGTTGCCGTGGTGGTAGTCCACGTCCAGCACCGCCACCTTGCGCATGCCGGCATCGCGCAGGTTCTGCGCGGCCAGCGCGGCGTTGTTCAGGAAGCAGTAGCCGCCAAAAAAGTCGGCCCCCGCGTGGTGGCCGGGCGGGCGGCTCAGGGCAAACGCCGCCCGGTCCCCCTGCACCAGTTGCTGCGCCGCGCTCAAGGCGCAGTGCGCCCCGGCGCGCGCCGCCACCCAGGTGCCCGCGGTGAGCGGCGTGCCGGTGTCGTACGAGAACAGCCCCATGCGCGCGGCGAAGTTGTCGGGCACGATGTCGGAGCGCAAGGTGCGGATCGGCCAGACCGAGGGCAGCGCGTCGCGCGCGGCGTTGGCCGGGTCCAGCGCCACCCAGTCGGCCCAGGCGGCTTCCAGAAACTGCAGGTAGCGCGGGCTGTGGACGGTGGCCAAGGCGCTGTCGTCAAACGCATGCGGATGCTGCACCGTGCCCAGCCCCCGGCGCTGCAACTCGGCCAGCACATGGTCGGCGCGGGCCGGCACTTCAAAACACGGCACCAGCTCGCCGCGGAACATTTCAAGCTTGCCCTGGTGCTGGGCGTGGAGGTGGTTGTAGAAGGTGATCATGGTGGGGACAGCGCTGGATGAGGAAGACTTCAGTATGCCGTGGGCGGCTGGAATTAGCTTTGCTTTGTGGCGGGGTCCAAGGCTATGATTTGGGATGAACAAACCAATTTTTTGCCAAAAATGAGTTCAAAAATCCCCAAAGAAGCGCTGGACTCGACAGACCGCACCATTTTGCAATTGCTGCAACAGGACAGCACCCTGTCCAACACGCAACTGGCGGAGCATCTTTCCTTGAGCGTGACGCCTTGCTGGCGGCGGCTGAAACGCCTGGAAGACGACGGATTTATCACCGGCTACCAGGCCAACCTGAACCGCCGCAAGCTGGGGCTGGACGTGCTGGCCTTTGTGCAACTGCGCTTCATGGTGGTGAGCGATGTGTCGGTCAAGCAGTTTGAGGCCATCATCTTGGTGCACCCCGCGGTGCTGTCCTGCCACAAGATCACCGGCGAGGCCGATTACATGCTGCAGGTGGTGGCGCAGGACCTGGATGCCTACAGCGACTTTGTGGAAACCGTGCTGCGCCAGGTGCCCGGCATCAGCATGATCCACTCCAGCCTGGCGATGCGGGAGATCAAGTCCATGCACCGCTACCCGGTGGTGCAGGAATAGGGATCAAATCGGCCTATAGCCCCCGTATTCATTGCGTAAGAAGCTACTTTTTTGATAGCAAAACTGCGCCATGGGCGCACCGAGAATGCTTGCACCTTACTGAACCTAAGCCTTGGCGAACGCGACCATGCCACGCCGCATACCGACGCGTACCCAGAATGTCCCCAGTCGCCTGCACACGGCGCTCTCACGCTACGCCGGTTTGCCACGATACCGGTATGCGCCAATAGTCCGATTGGACTATTGGCGTCGCCAGCCCCCAAAGGCATCATGCTCAGCTTTAAATCAAAGGAAAGAACCAATGCATTTCAAGAAACCATTGCTGAGTCTTGCACTCGCATCCGTTGCCGCCGTTGCTAGCGCAGGGCCTACGGTTGCCACCTTTGATGAACTCTCAGTTAACCTCGGAAACTACCACGGCGCGTCGTGGACCGGCAATGTATCCCAGAGTACGGACTTCGCCGTGTCGGGCGAAAACTTCCTGTATGCCAACGACCATCAGATTTCCGTTTCTTTCGCTGCACCTGTCGTATTTGTCGGCGCGTATTACGCCTCCTGGGGTGGCGCGGGCTCACCAGGGTATGAGGCTGGTGGAGGACACAGTTTCCAACTCTTCAGCGGCGGCAATCTTGTATTCCAGGGGCCGATGGACCACCCCGTCAGCAGCGGTTTGGATTGGGTAGGTTCCGCTTACGCCGGAACAGTGGATAACGTCGTGTTTTACGGTGGCTCAGAAGGCCCCGCCATCGACAACTTCACGTTCATGACCACCGCCGTTCCCGAGCCAGAAAGCTATGCCATGCTGTTGGCAGGCCTGGGTTTAATGGGCGCCATGGCGCGCCGCCGCAAGTCCAGAAAGGCCTAACTTCAGGCGCCTGGATTAGGCTATTGGGAGTTGGCCAGCCACTTGTTGACAAGCTCTGGGTTGGCCTTGATAAAGGCCGCTGCCTCCTTCTCGTAGGAGCTGTCCTTGGCCTTTGACATCACGCCTTCCAGATCGGAAATACTGATTTTGTAGTTCTTGATGAAGGCCGCCGCTTTGGGAAAGTCCTTTTCAAACCCTTTTCGCGCCACTGCATGAATGGCTTCGGCGCCCCCCAGGGCTTGTTTGGGGTCTTCCAGGTAACGAATCTTGTACTTCGAGAACATCCAATGTGGCGTCCAGGTGGTGACCGCAATCCACTCCTTGCGTTTCATGGCGCGGTCCAGGGCCACGATCATGCCGGCATCCGAGCCCGTGAGCAGTTTGTAACCCGCCAGGTCGTAGCTCTTGATCGTGCGTTCGGACGCCATCATCAGGCCGGCGCCGGGGTCGATGCCCTGAACCTGTGACTTGAATTTGTCTCGCACACCAGGCTTGTTCAGGTCCTCGATCGACTTCACTTCACTGACCGGAACGTAGTCGGGCACCGCCCAGCCCAGCTTGGCGTTGTCGTACAAGATGCCCATGTCAACCACGTCGTTGGACAGCTTGTCCCAATAGGCTTTGTGTGTGGTGGGCAGCCAGGACATCAGCATGATGTCCAGGTTGCCCTTGGCCACGCCTTGGTACTGCAAACCGATGTCGGTCATGATCAGCTCGACTTTGTAGTCAAGACGTTTCTCCAGCAATTGTTTGGCAATATTGGTGACTGCCTCGGCATCAGACCAGGCGGTCCAGCCGATGCGGATGGTTTTCTTCTCTTGGGCGTGAACCGCTGGCGAACCCGCCAGGGTCGCCGTCACGGCAAACGCCATGACCAGGGGTCTGAAAATCTTCTTGATGTGACGAATCATCGCTCGGTCTCCTGTTGATAGTCGGAATGAACACCTGGGCTGGGCTGCGGACATGGCATCACGTCGGTCGATCCACTGAGGTTGGCGCCGCGTGACGATCCTGCCACATCGAATGTCTTCCTTGCCAGTGCTTTCGGGTTGTCTGCTGGCGACTTGAATTGACGAGTCTGCGCCGCTACGGGTAATCCCCATACCCCGGACGAGATTGATCCGCGCCCCCCTGCACGGGGCGACTCACGTGGTGTTGCGTGCGTGGGGGAGAGGAAAGCTTGACGCTGGCAGACACCGATTGGCAACCCGCCTCATCCCGCACCGCCCGGCAGGACAACCAGCACCTCCAGCCCAGGCTGGGCGTTACGCAGCTCGAAAGTCCCGCCATGGGCCTGCGCCACCAGCTTGCACAAATACAGGCCCAGGCCCACGCCACCGGCGCTGCGCTCGCGGGCGCTGTCGGGGCGGTAAAAAGGCTGGGCCAGGTGGGGAATCTGGTCTTCGGGCACACCCGTTCCAAAATCCCGCACGCCAATACACACGCCGCTCGGGCCCAACGCATACACATCGACCCGGGGCGGCTGGGTGGCACCGGCGCTGTGACGCAGGGCGTTGTCCAGCAGGTTGCGCAGCAGCAGGCGGATACGGGTGCGGTCCACGGCCAGCGGCGGCACCAGGGGTGCCAAATGCTGCCGCACCTCGGGGGCGCCTGGCAAGCCGGCCACCACCTCCGCCACCAAAGTGCCGATATCGGTGGATTCGCGCTGCAGGGCGACGTGGGGGCTGGCCAGGCGTTCACTCTCCAGCAGGTCGGTGACCAGGTCGCGCATCAGGGCCAGATCACGCAGCAGGGCTTCGCGGCTGGGCTGCACCTCGGGGGTTTCGGGCAGCAGCTCGGTGTTCAGCCGGGCGCGGGTGAGCGGGCTGCGCAGTTCGTGGCTGATGGCCAGCAAGAGCGCGCGCTTGGCTTCCAGCATTTGGTGGATGTCGGCGCCCATGGTGTTGATGGTGGCGGCCAGTTCACCCAGCTCGTCGGGGCGGTGGGCGTGGCGCACGGGAATGGTTTGGCTGAAGTCGCCCGTGCCAAAGCGCAGCGCACCAGCGCGGATGTCGTCCAGCGGGCGCAGCATGCGGCGCACCCGGGCATAGGCCACGGCTGTGAGGACCAACAACACCGCCAAAGTGACCCAGCCAATCGTGCGCGGACGGTCATGCCAGACCTGCACCCGCAAGCCGAACTGAATGCGGTGGCCGTCGGCCGTGCTGCGCTCAAAAAAGCGGGGCACCTCGGTGTCGCCATGTTTGTCGTCTCTCCAGCGCTGCTCAAAATCCGGCTCGCCGGGGTGGCTGCGCCAGTTGACCACCGGGCCGCTGATGCGCACGCTCAAGGGCAGACGCTGCACCAGCGCCTGCGCACGCTCCACCTGGGGAGGGCTGCCCAGATCGGCGGCCAGCTTGTCCACGTAATCAATGACCAGCGGGCGCGCCGCTTCGCGCCAGCCAATGGACAAGGCCTTTTGCATGCCAAACAAAAAGGTCGCGGCCATCGCCAGCGCCAGCAACAGAAACAGCGCCACCAGCCGCACCCGCAGCGAATGGGCCAGCGCCTGGCGGGCGCGGCGGTGCCAGCGTGGACGGCAGGAGGCCGGGCTGTCTTTTTTCATTCGCGGGCTTTGGCCAGCGCCAGGGAGTAACCCGCGTTGCGCAGGGTTTTGATGCAGTCCAGCGGCTCCAGCTTTTTGCGCAAGCGGCTCACCACAATGTCCACCGCCCGGGTGTACAGCTCGGCCTCATGGCCGCGCAGTTGGTTGAGGATGTCGTCACGGCTGAAGACCTTGCCCGGCTCGCGCGCCAGCAGGTGCAGCAGGTCGAACTCGGTGCTGGTCAGCTCCAGCGTTTCACCCAGGCACTGCACGCTGCGGGTGCTGGGGTCAAGCACCAGGCCACCGTCAAACACCAGGCGCGCGGTGGTGTTGGGCGCGGGTGTGGCAGGCGGCGCGGCCACGCGGCGGCGCAACACGGTTTGCAGCCGGGCCACCAGTTCACGCGGCTCGAAGGGTTTGGGCACGTAGTCGTCGGCGCCCAGCTCCAGCCCCACCACGCGGTCCATCACGTCACCGCGAGCGGTGAGCATGATGAGGGGGATGTCGCTCTCTTTGCGGATGGTGCGGCACAGCTCAAAGCCGTCCATCTCGGGCAGCATCACGTCCAAAATGGCGGCGTCCAGCCCGCCCTGGCGCAGCCGCGCCAGACCGGTGCTGGGGCGCAGGGCGCATTCCAGCGCCATGTCAAAACGCTGAAAATAGGCGGTTAAAGGGGCGCCCAGTTGCGCGTCGTCGTCGATCAGCAGGATGCGGTGCATGCGGCATTGTCCCACCGGCGGTGGTGGCGGGCGATGAGCCTGCGCACCCGCTGCTGCTGGACCTGGGGCAGGCGGTCAAACTGGTCGGCCGCGTCCATCACCGTCTTGAACACCATGCCCCCGCCCAGTGCGGGGTCCGCCAGCAAGCTCTGGGCATGCACCCGGTCAAACCGGGGCCCCCACACCAGCGCCAGCAACTCGGCATGGGGTTCACTGTGCGCCGCCAGCATGGCTTGGCCGTAGCGGCGCGCGGGCTCAAGCAGCGCGTTCAGTGCACTCGTGGCCACAGCGCTCTACCCGCGGTGAAACCAGCGGCCACGACCTTCCATGTAGTCGCGCACCTTTTGCTGCTGCGCGGGGGTCAGGTGGTCGTAGAAATCCGCCAGGGCAGCCAGCACTTCCGGGCTCTTGCTTTGCAGCGCCGTGGTCTTGTCGGTGATGAGCGCCTGCGCACGCGCGGTGTCAAACTTGTCACCCGCCACCAGGGCCTTCACCTCGGCACGCGGGTCTTTGGTCTGGCCGACCAAGGCGGTGCGCTGCGCGTACAGCGTGTCGCCCAGGGTCGCCAGCCGTTTCTTCTGGTCTTCGTTCAGGTCCAGCTTGCCGGCGACCCGGTCGACGATTTTGGTGCGCTTCTCGGCGTATTCCTCGGCGCTGAGCTGTGCACCGAATTCATGGTGGCGCTGACCGCAGGCGGTGAGGCCCCCCAGCACAATGGTTGCGCCCAACAAGCCAAGCACCGTGCGTTTGAAGTTGCGTTTAAAGAAGTGTTTCATGGTGGCCTTTCGAACCCGTGAGGGTGTGTTGAACATGAGCGCCATGGTGCGCCGGGCACGTTGATACCGGGTGTCAGGGCGGTTTCGGTTTGTTTCGTTATGTTTCAGTGGACGGACTTGCTGCATGTCCCTTGCCCCATGGCTTGCGGCAACGCAAAGACAGCGGCCCGTTGCGCCGTTCAATGGAGCCCTGTGAACCACCCCTTCGGACGAACCATGAAAACGACTACCTCACGAATCCGCTCCCGCGTTTTGGGTCTGGGCGCCATCGCCCTTCTGGCCAGCAGTTGCGCCGACATGACGGATGCTCAGCGCAGTGCCGCCATTGGTGGCGGCTTGGGTGCCGTGGCAGGCGCCGCCATCGGCGACACCAAGGGTGCGGTGGTGGGGGCCGGTGTGGGTGCGCTGGGTGGCTACATCTGGTCCACCGAAATGGCCAAGAAGAAAGCGGCCATGGAGCAGGCCACGGCAGGCACCGGCGTGGATGTGACGCGCACCGCCGACAACCAGCTCAAGCTGAATATCCCCAACGACATTTCCTTCGACACCAACCAAACCCGCATCAAACCCAGGCTGCAGCCGATCCTGGACCAGTTTGCGCAAGGCTTGAGTTCCCAGCCCAACACCGAAATCCGTATCGTCGGGCACAGCGACAGCACGGGCACGGATGCCATCAACGATCCCTTGTCGGTGAACCGTGCCGCCAGCACACGCAGCTACCTGGTTGCACGCGGCGTTGATGCCCACCGCATCCTGATCGATGGCCGGGGTTCACACGCGCCCATTGCGGACAACAGCACCGACGCTGGGCGCGCTAAAAACCGCCGTATCGAGATTTTTCTGGCCGAGCGGGGGCTTGCCCAAGTCACCCGCTAGCAGAACGCTCTGCGCTGGGATTTCAAAGCGTCCCGGTCGATGCTGGCGCTCAACTGCGCCATGTCCGCTGGGCACACGCCATGCTGCGCGAAATGGCGAGGCCACTGCTCCACCGCGCGGGCAACCTCCTGAATAAGTGCCAAGGCGCGCGGCCGTTTCAAGCCGAACTCGCTGAGTTCCGACAGTGCATTCTCCAACGTCGATTCGGCCCCCTTGGCCCCCACGGACAAGGACTGGTAACCAAGGTTTTGCAGGGTGGGAACCACGTCAAACGCCGGGGCCAGCGCGTAGTAACCGTCAAAGTCCAGGCGCAGGCAATGGTTGCGCTCGTGGTCGTCGGTGTTGTCCATGAGGATGTTGAACACCATGCGTTTGAACAGCTCTTCCCGCATCGCCTGTTGGCGGTCGGGGTGGCCCAGGCGCAGCAAAATGGTGGCCAGTGCGCCGTAGCTCTCGCGCAGGCCCGCTGCCGCCAGGACTGTTTTGGCGGACAGGCAATGCAGCCGATACGCGCCCGCCCGGTCAAAACGCTGGATCGTCAAGGCGTGGCGCGGCTTGCCATGGCGCTGTGGCAGCGCCAGCACGCCGGTGGATGCCACGGCGATGCCCGCAGTCGCGGCCAAGGTCATGGTTGCGTGCTCAAGGAGCGGCGTATCCACAGGGTCATCCAGCTCGCTGAACTTGATCACGCAGGGGCCATCGTCCGTTTGCAACAGCGCTTTGGGGTGCGCACCGCCCAGGGTTACCCCGGGCTGCACCAGCCGCGCCATCTCCGGCGTGACGGGGGCTTGCGACTGCACATCCTCAATCGCCCGGTTCAAAGCGCCAAGGTCGCTCAGTTGCGCATAAGGCCCCAGGTAGCGGGGGATGTAGTGCTCGGCGGACACCGAAATGCCGAGCGCTCCGAAGCGATCATCACCCGCGAACAGCAGCATTTCCAGGATTGACAACCGGGCGGGACGGTCAATGTGGCGAATGATGCGCTCCCCCCATCGGTCGGGCCGCGCATCGTCGATCGCGCCGGGCGCGCTGCCGCGCTGTCCTGCGCTGAACTCCTGGCCTTGAACGATAGGCAAATCCTCACTCAAGGGGAAATTCCACCATGGCGGGGCATAGGCAAAGGTTGCGCAGTCACTCACCAGCGCTGAAAGTTTTACCTCACCGACCAGTGTGGGATTGGATGGGTCCACGAGGGCCCAAACATACAGCTGGTCCTGCGGCACGTAGGTGCGGGGGTTTACGCCATGGGCGGTCATTGGGGTTTGGGCTCCGCTTTTGACAACAGCGCGGCCAAGCCCGCCACGGTCTGTGCATTGCTGGCCAGTCCCTGGGCCGGGCTGATTCCGGGTTCCGCTACCCGCTTGGCGGCCGTGTGGCCCTCGGGCTTGGGTGGAAAAGCTGGCGCACGCGCTACACGGCGAGAACGGGCTTTCTTCACTTCACGTTCCAGCGAAGCCTGGTCGTTTTGCGGGGCAATAAGGTCCGCCAACCCACAGGCCTGGTTGATCAACCACATGCACATCACGTAGGACGCCATGGCGACGGAGGGGTCGCCCCGCTCAATGCGGGCCATGGTGGGCTGCGATACCCCCAGCCTCTTAGCCCACTGAGCCTGCGTCTCCTGGCGCCGTTTGCGTGCGGTGACGATGTTGTGCGCAAGCAGTTCAATCTGTTGGATGACCGCTTGGGGGTAATCCGCGGGGTGGGTGTTTTGCTTTGGCATTCATAGATGTTAGCAAAAATCAGTTTTTTAGCAAATCTATGAATATATATTCACTGCATTAGGCGACAACTTGACTAGAAAATTCTGGGCGTGGACACGGCAATGGCGCTCTGCCCACAGTGTTTTGCTATAAATTTAGGAGCTGCCTTCGCACATTCCACGGGGGCTTAGCGCCTATTGGATGCTATGGACCCGCGACAGGCAATTGGCTAAACAGATTGAGGCCAATTGATTTGCACTTTTCGGCTGTTGGCAAGACAGTCGCGCAGGTACAAGTTAATGAGACTCTGGTACGGAACGCCCGACTCCTCGGCCATTCCCTTGAAATAGTCCACAACATCTTCTGACAACCGCATGGTGACGGGCTTCTTCAGCTTGGATGCGTAGGGGTTCTTGCGGGACTTCAGTTTGGAGAGGTCGTATTCAGCTTTCATGTGTTGCCACCTCGATAGAACGCGCTTTCGCGCTTGGTTGCTTTGCGGGCCGAGATGATCCGAATAACGGCACCATGCTTCCGCTCCGGTGCAGCGGCGAGAGATACTTCCAGAGAGTTGACGCGTCGGAACCGAGCTTGTCCCGCAACCGGTCCAGATCGTGGTTCACTTCGCTATCACGATTTAACCTTATTCGCTAGCAATCATTGGCGCGAAAAAGAGAAGTGGCATCGTTGCTGAAGCTCACCATCATGCTGAGCTATCGCAGAAAGACTTGCAAAGACAGCGACACTTTTGTTTAAGTAAGAGGCCGCATCTTCGATTCGCCCGAGAGAACAAAGAATCTTTGTGGCATTCAAAACGACTTTATGCTGTAGCGTTACATCAATGGGACGAAGAAGTATTGATGTACTGACGCTTTTGAGCGCCGCTTCAGGACTACCCACTCTCATCTCGGTGTAAGCCTTGAAATTCCAGGCCTCAGCGTCAGAAGGATTCAAGAGCGTTGCCGTTTCAAAGTGCTGCAAAGCCTGATCAAATTTGCCGACCTTCACAAATTGCATGCCACTGGCTTTATAGGTATCCGAAGACGGCGCGGCGTATGCACCAGACGCCTCTGCAGCCCGTGGGGCGCTCTCCCGGATTTGCGCAATTTTTAGCAAGACGTCTTGGATATCACTCGGCGAAAAGACTGCCCGAGCCAATATATCGGCCTGCTTGCGTGCCTCTTCGGACGACGACGAAATGAGGGCAAAGTTAGTCTGAATGAAAGCAGCCTTCATCGACTCGCGATTGCGGGCCGAATCGCTCTTTTTTAAGAAAAACTCGTCTTCCTTTTGGCGAAGTTCAGTGGTCTTGGCATCAACATCGAAGGCCATTCGATCTTCCACTGCTTTGGTGTTTGTTGCATATGTGGCCCAGGCAATGGCTGCGAGCGCTGCCGGCAGGGCAATTTTTGCCAGTAAATCAATGTAGAAGCTTCGTCTGGCCAGTGCGAGCTTCTCGATCTCAATGGCGAGTTTGCGTTCTTCAAGAGACGGCACAAGTGCAGGAGTGTTCATGTAAGTTTCGTGTTTAACGACTACGTGATGTCTACAGTCGAATATTCGGAAACTCCAGTTTATTCGATGAGATATACCCGGATTCCGCCTTCCGGTACCGCCACCCCACCAAGCGGCAAGGCGCATGCCGCCGTGGTTTGAAGTCTTTGCGCCCATCCAAATTCACCGCGCCAACACCCCCGCCAATGCCACCCCGGTGTGCGTGCCCAGCCGCACCACCGCCTCGGGTGTCGCCGCTGCCACCACCTGCCCACCACCATTGCCGCCGTCCGGCCCCAGATCGATCACCCAGTCGGCCTCGGCGATCACGTCCAGGTCGTGTTCGATGACCACCACGCTGTGGCCGCCGTTGACCAGGCGGTGCAGCACGTGGATGAGTTTTTCCACGTCGGCCATGTGCAGGCCGACCGTGGGTTCGTCCAGCACATACAGCGTATGCGGCACCTTTTGCCCGCGTTTGGTGATGTCGTCGCGCACCTTGGACAGCTCGGTGACCAGCTTGATGCGCTGCGCCTCGCCGCCGCTCAAGGTGGGCGAAGGCTGGCCCAGCGTGAGGTAACCCAGGCCCACGTCCTTGAGCAGTTGCAGCGGATGTGAAATGACCGGCATGGCGGCGAAGAAGTCGACCGCTTCGTCCACTTCCATTTGCAGCACATCGCCGATGTTTTTGCCGCGCCAGGTGACGGCCTGGGTTTCGGGGTTGAAGCGTGCGCCCTTGCAGGTTTCGCACAAGACCTTGACGTCGGGCAAGAAGCTCATGCCAATGGTGCGTATGCCCTGCCCTTCACAGCCCGGGCAACGGCCCTCGCCGGTGTTGAAGCTGAAGCGGTTGGCGGCGTAGCCACGCGCCTTGGCTTCCAGCGTGTCGGCAAAGAGTTTGCGGATGGTGTCCCAGAAACCGATGTAGGTGGCGGGGCAGGAGCGCGGGGTTTTGCCGATGGGGGTTTGGTCCACTTCCAGCACGCGGTCTATGGTTTCGAACCCGTCAATACCTTCGCAGCCGGTCCATTCGATTTTTTCGCCGGCATCCAGTGCGTCGCGGCCGGCTTTGGTGCTGCGTTTTTGGACGGCGACTTGCACGTTGGTGAGCAGCACATCTCTTGCCAAGGTGGATTTGCCGGAGCCACTGACACCGGTGATGGCGACCAGGCGCTTCAAGGGGACGTGGGTGGTGATGTTTTGCAGGTTGTGGAGATTGGCTGCTTTGACTGTGAGCCAGGTCAGGGGTGTTGCTGGGCTCGCAGCGGGAAGCCTTGGGGTGGGCTCCTCGTCGCGTAGCTCAATTTCGTCACCCACCCCAAGGCTTCCCGCTGCTGCGGCTGAGACCTTGGAGGCTGAGACATTGGACATGGAGCGATCTGCAAGTTCTGCGTATTCGGCCGCGACGCGCACACGTTCGCTGAATTCGGCATTGACGGCCACACTGGCAGCGGCGTTCGCCGCCGCGATGGCTGCCGCCTTGGCAGCTTTGCCTTTGGGAGTCTTAGACCCTTTCGCACCCACCAGACTCGCGGCCGGAGTCGGTGCGCCGGGCAACGATTTCGAGCTTGCGTATGAGGCGCCCGGCGTACCGGCTTCGGCCGCAGCGCGCGCAATAGCGTCACCCCCCGCAGCGAGCACCAAAGAAGCCTCATAAGACACCACATACCGCCGCACAGCCAGGGGATGCCGCATGGCATGCAGCAAATACCGCCCAGTCTGCGACTCGGAGGCTGCTTGCACATCGGCAATCGACCCCTGCGCCACCAGCCGCCCGCCGCGCTTGCCCGCGCTCGGCCCGATGTCGATGATGTGGTCGGCATGGCGGATGGTGTCCTCGTCGTGCTCCACCACCACCAGCGTATTGCCCTTGTCGCTCAGGCTCTGCAGCGCGCCCAGCAAAATTTTGTTGTCGCGTGCATGCAGGCCAATGGTGGGCTCGTCCAGCACATAACACACCCCCTGCAAATTGCTACCCAACTGGGCCGCCAGCCGGATGCGCTGCGCCTCGCCACCGCTGAGTGTGGGCGCGCCCCGGTCCAGCGTGAGGTAGCCCAGGCCCACCTCTTCCAGAAACTCCAGCCGGCTCCTGATCTCGGGAATCAGGTCGCGGGCAATGTCGCCTTCCCGTGTGCTCAGGCCCCCTACCAATTGCAGGGTTTGCACCCACTTGCGCACGTCCGTCACGCTCAGTCGCGCAATGTCGGTGATGCCCACGCCCGCAAACTGCACGGCGCGCGCCACGGCGTTCAGCCGCGTGCCCTGGCAGCCGGGGCACACCGCGTCCACCAGGTCTTCCACATCGGCCTCGGCAAAGGTCTGCTCGCGACCCTTGGTATCGTCGTCGCGCACCGAATCGTCAAACACCTTGCGCTGGTCTTTGGTCAGCGCCACCCCGGTGCCCACGCAATCGGGGCACCAGCCGTGTTTGCTGTTGTAGCTGAACAGCCGCGGGTCCAGCTCGGCATACGAGGTGGAACACACCGGGCAGGCGCGCTTGGTGGAAAACACCTGCACGCGGCCAATGCCCGCCGCCGGGGTGCCGGCCTGCATGGCTTCGCGCAGGCCGTTCAGCTCACTCATCACCTGCACCACGCCCTTGCCGTGCACCAGCGCCACGGCCAGGGCGGCCCGCAAAGCCGCCTCTTGCGCCGGGTTGACATCCAGACTAGCCACCGGCAGCTCGATGTTGTGCTCCTTGAAGCGGTCAATGCGCGGGAAGGCCGTGGTGGGCAAAAAGTTGCCATCCACGCGCAGGTGGGTGTAACCCCGTGGGCGCGCCCAATCAGCCAACTCGGTATAGACCCCCTTGCGCCCCGACACCAGCGGCGCCAGCAGCCCGATGTGCTGGCCGCGGAAGTTTTTCAGCAACTGCGCTGCAATGCTGTCCGCCGTTTGCGGCGCCACCGCCGTGCCGTCCTTCACGCAGTGCTGCGTGCCCAGCTTCACGTACAGCAGGCGCAAAAAATGCCAGACCTCGGTGGTGGTGCCCACGGTGGACTTGCGCCCGCCACGCGAGAGCCGCTGCTCAATGGCCACGGTGGGCGGAATGCCGTACACCGCATCCACCTCGGGCCGCCCTGCCGGCTGCACGATGGAGCGGGCGTAGGCGTTCAGGCTCTCCAGGTAACGGCGCTGGCCTTCGTTGAACAGAATGTCGAATGCCAGCGTGGATTTGCCGGAACCGGACACGCCGGTGACCACGCTGAACTTGCCGCGTGGGATATCCACCGAAAGCGACTTGAGGTTGTGTTCTTTGGCGTTGACGATGCGGATGCAGTTGTCTCCTCCGGCTGGCAACGGTTTATGGGGGTCAGAGCCCAATTTCGTTGGAGATGTTTTGTCTCCGTCCGCAGTGCTGTCCTGAATTGGGATCTGACCCCCATAAACCTGACCCCATTGCCCTGCTGGAATACCCGCACCCGCCGGGGATGGGGTTGCGCCGGGCAACGATTTCGAGCTTGCGTATGAGGCGCCCGGCGTGACCCCATCCCCGGCAGCGCGCGCCTGATACGAATCGGCGGCCGAGAATTCCTGCACCTCATGCACCACCCCCATGGCCGCAGCGTACTCCCGCAGCGCCTTGCCGGTATGCGAGGTGGCGTGCAAAAGCAGGTCTTCCGGCGTGCCATAGGCCACCACCTCACCCCCCGCATCACCCCCTTCGGGCCCCAGGTCGATCAGCCAGTCGGCGGCGCGAATCACGTCCAGGTTGTGCTCAATCACCACCAGCGAGTGCCCGGCGTCCAGCAGCTTGCGCAGGGCACGCATCAGCTTGGCGATGTCGTCGAAATGCAAGCCGGTGGTCGGCTCGTCCAGCATGAACAGCGAGCCCCGCAGGGCCTTGGCCTGCCGGCTCGCGGTCGAGGTCCTGGCCGCCTCCGCCAAAAACCCGGCCAACTTCAGCCGCTGCGCCTCGCCGCCCGACAGCGTGGGCACGGGCTGGCCCAGCTTCACGTACTCCAGCCCCACATCCACAATCGGTTGCAGCGCACGGATCACATCGCGGTCGTGGGCGAACAGGTCGGCGGCTTCGCTCACGGTGAGCGCCAGCACATCGGCCACGTTCACGTGGCGCCCCTTGCGCTCGATCGTCACCTCCAAAATCTCAGGGCGGTAACGCTTGCCGTCGCAGTCGGGGCAACGCAGGTACACATCGCTCAAAAACTGCATCTCGATGTGCTCAAAGCCCGACCCGCCGCAGGTGGGGCAACGCCCGTCGCCGCCGTTGAAGCTGAACTTGGAAGCCGTGTAAGAGCGCTCGCGCGACAGATCGGCACCCGCAAAAATCTCGCGCAGGGCGTCCCAGGCGCCCACATAACTCACAGGGTTGGAACGGGCCGTCTTGCCGATGGGCGACTGGTCCACAAACACCACTTCGCTCAGCAACTCGGCCCCCAGCAGGCGCGCGTGGGCGCCGGGGGTTTCGGTGGCCTTGCCGAAGTGGCGCAAGAGCGCCGGCGCCAGCACGTCCTGGATGAGTGTGGACTTGCCCGAACCGCTGACCCCGGTGACACACACCAGGCGCTGCAGCGGGATCTCCACCGAGATGTTTTTCAGGTTGTGTTCGGTGGCCCCTTCCAGGATCAGGCGCGGGGTGTTGGGCGCCACCATGCGTTTGAAGCCCATGCCGACCTGCTTGCGCCCGCCCAGGTAGGCGCCGGTCAGCGTGTCGGCGCTGCGCAGCGCTTCGGTACTGCCGTCAAACACAATCTGCCCGCCCTTTTCGCCGGGCCCAGGGCCCATGTCGATCATGCGGTCGGCGGCCAGCATCACGGCCGGGTCGTGCTCGACCACCACCAGGGTGTTGCCGGCATCGCGCAGGCGCTGCATGGCCACGATGATGCGGTGCATGTCGCGCGGGTGCAGGCCGATGGATGGTTCGTCCAGCACAAACAGGGTGTTGACCAGCGAGGTGCCCAGCGCCGTGGTGAGGTTGATGCGCTGCACCTCGCCGCCGCTGAGGGTGCGGCTTTGGCGGTCCAGCGTGAGGTAGCCAATGCCCACGTCGCACAGGTACTTCAGGCGCGTGCCGACTTCTTCGAACAGGAGCTTGAGGGTTTTGTTTTCGGCTTCAGAGGTTGTTGCCGCATTGGCCACCGGCTGGGCTGGGACAGGAGGTATGGCGGGCTCCTCGTCGCGTAGCTCAATTTCGTCACCCGCCATACCTCCTGCCCCAGCTTGGTGGGGAGAAGGGAGGACAGCCAACCCCGCCTGCAGCGAGTCAAAAAACTTCCTCACCCGATCCAGCGGCATCAGCATCAAATCGTGCAAAGACAGCCCCGGCAGCGCCTCCAACTGCGCGCGGCTCCAGGTCACGCCCTGCGGCATGAACCGCTTGGAGGGTGCCAACACCGCGTCCGCCTGCGCCTGGGTGCCAATGCGCCAGAGCAAACTCTCGGTCTTGAGCCGCGCCCCGCCGCAGGTGCCGCAGGGCGTGTAGCTGCGGTACTTGGACAGCAGCACCCGGATGTGCATCTTGTAGGCCTTGGTCTCCAGGTAGGCAAAGAAACGGTGGATGCCAAACCAGTGCTGGTTCCACTTGCCATTCCAATGGGGTGAGCCGTGGATCACCCAATGCTGCTGCTCGGGCGTGAGCTTGTACCAGGGCGTGTCGCGCGGAATGCCCGCCGCCTCGGCGTGGCGCATCAGGTCGTCCTGGCACTCTTGCCAGGCAGGGGTCTGCATGGGCTTGACGGCACCGGCGCGCAGCGTGAGCTTGTCGTTGGGAATGACCAGCCCCAGGTCTACCCCCACCACCCGGCCAAAACCCCGGCAGGCCTCGCAGGCGCCCACCGCCGAGTTGAAGGAAAACATGGAGGCGATGGGGTCGGCATAGCGCAGATCGCTTTGCGGACAGTGCAGTCCGGTGGAGAAGCGCCACAGCGTGGGCTCCAGCACTTTTGCTATCAATTCAGGAGCTTCTTGCGCACTATCTACGGGTGCTAGAGCCTCATTTGATACATAAACATTGAGGCGACCACTGCCGCGCTTCAAGGCGACCTCAATGGCTTCCAGCACGCGGACTTTTTCCACGCCGTCGATGCGGAAGCGGTCGGCCACCACGTCCAGCACCTTGCGGGGGCCGCTGACCGTGGCCACTTCGCGCTCGGCCTGCACCCGGGTGAAGCCGCTGGCGGAAAGCCATTGGGTGACCTCGTCGGCACTGGTGCTGGCAGGCAGCTCCACGGGAAAGGTCAGGACCAGGCGGGGGTTGCCACTAGCGACGGCCCGGCGCAGCAACTCTGCGTAAACCGTCTCGGGGGTGTCATGCTGCACCGGCAGTGCCGTGGCTTTGTCAAACAGATTGCCGGCTCGGGAAAACAAAAGCTTGAGGTGGTCGTTCAACTCGGTCATGGTGCCGACCGTGGAGCGGGAGGAGCGCACCGGGTTGGTCTGGTCGATGGCAATGGCCGGGGGCACGCCTTCGACCTTGTCTACGGCCGGTTTGTCCATGCGGTCCAGGAACTGGCGGGCGTAGGCCGAGAAGGTTTCCACGTAGCGCCGCTGCCCTTCTGCATACAGGGTGTCGAACACCAGGCTGGACTTGCCCGAGCCGCTGGGGCCGGTCACCACCGTCAGTTCGCCGGTGCGGATGTCCAAGTCAAGATTTTTAAGGTTGTGCTGCCGCGCTCCGCGAATGCGGATGGTGCCCTGGGACATGGTGAATGCTCTCTTCAGATGGGGAGAGACATTCTAGGGATTTGGGCTTAACCTTTGAGGGCGCGCTCCAATTCCTGACAATTCTTGCTTCCCACGGCTTCTTGAATTTTGGGCAACAGCGCCAACAATTCCGCGTAGCCCCCCGCGGACTCTACCGAGAGGTTCAGCCGGAAGCCGCGCAAGCCTAAACCGGCGGTGAGCTGGGTGGCCAAGGGTTTGGCATCTTTGTAGCGGTCTTGCTCCGAGCGGTCGGTGCGTACCGCGACCAGGCCTTGGGTAGAGATCCACTGGCTGTCATCCACCACCACCGGGGCAACGTGGCCCGCCAGGGGCGCCAGAAACCCGTGCGCCACCATTTGGTCCACATCCGCCTGGGTCACCCCCATGCCTGCTGTGGCGGCCAGCACCTGGGTGAGCGTCTTATTGCCATCAAAGAGAATGAACGTGGAGCGCTGCCGCACCGAAAAAAGGGATGATCGCTCCTTGAACGCCAGCTGTCCTGCCTCTGTTTTTATAAATTTCATGGAGGGACTCCAGATAAGGTAACGATCGCTTGCACCAAGCAAGAGACCAACGACCGAATCGTAGCAAAGGCCATCAGGAGCAACAACACATTTCTTACTTGCTGGCCGCGCTAGCGGGCACAGCGGCAAGGGGAGCGGGAGCCGACGCAGCCACCGCTGCTGCAGGTGCATGGTCGGCATCCGCGCCGTGTTTCTCCCCACTCATATCAATATCGCCGCCTTTGCTCAGAATAAACAAGGCCAAGCCAGCAAACACCGCAAAACCCAATGCAATCTTCCACATACCGAATCCTTATAAAAAAGGCCCCCCAGTGGGGAGCCTGTCAAAACACTCCGGTCCAGGGCAGACCGGAGTTGCTCACTTAATTTACTCTCAATCGTTGGCGTAGATGTCCACGTCTTTGGTTTCCTTGACGAACAACATGCCGACCACAAAGGTCATGCCCGCCACGATGATGGGGTACCACAGGCCGTTGTACATATTACCGGTCTGGGCCACGATGGCGAATGCGGTGGTGGGCAGCAAGCCGCCAAACCAGCCGTTACCGATGTGGTAGGGCAAGCTCATGGAGGTGTAGCGAATGCGGGTGGGGAACATCTCCACCAGCATGGCAGCTACGGGGCCGTAGACCATGGTGACCAAAATCACCAGGTAGGTGAGGATGGCAATGACGGTCACTTTGTCGAACTTGGCCATGTCAGCCTTGGCGGGGTAGCCGGCCGCCTTCAAAGCACCTGCCACGGACTTCTTGAACTCATCCCCCTTGGCTTTGGCTTCCGCAGCGGGCAAGCCTTTGGAGCTGTAGCTGGTGATCACCGTTTCGCCAATTTTGATGGTGGCAGGAGCCCCTGCTGCACCCGCCGCGTTCTCATAACTCACCGAAGAACCGGCCAGCACTTGTTTGGCAATATCGCACGAACTGGTGAATTTGACGGTGCCCGTGGGGTTGAACTGGAAGGAGCACTCGCTGTCGTCCGAAGTCACCACCACCTTGTTAGCGGCTTGTGCAGCGGCCAGGTCTGGGTTGGCAGCCTTGGTCAAGGCAGTGAACACCGGGAAGTAGGTCACCACCGCCAACAGGCAACCGGCCATGATGATGGGCTTGCGGCCGATTTTGTCGGACCAGGCGCCAAACACGATGAAGAACGGGGTACCAATCACCAAGGAGATCGCCACCATGATGTTGGCGGTTGCACCGTCCACCTTCAGAGCTTGCGTCAAGAAGAACAGCGCATAAAACTGGCCCGAGTACCACACCACGGCCTGGCCTGCGGTCAAACCGATCAGGGCCAAGATCACAATCTTCAGGTTTTTCCACTGGCCAAAGGACTCGGACAAAGGTGCCTTGGAGGTCTTGCCTTCGGCCTTCATCTTGGTGAACGCGGGAGACTCATTCATGCTCAGACGGATGTAGACCGACACGGCCAACAGCAGAATGGACACAATGAAGGGAACACGCCAGCCCCAGTCGGCAAAAGCAGCCTCGCCGATCATGGTACGGGTTCCAAGAATCACCATCAGCGACAGGAACAAGCCCAAGGTCGCAGTGGTTTGAATCCAGGAGGTGTACGCACCGCGTTTGCCTTGGGGCGAGTGCTCGGCCACATAGGTAGCAGCACCACCGTACTCGCCACCCAGTGCCAGACCTTGCAGCATACGCAGCGCAATCAGGATCACGGGTGCGGCCACGCCAATGGTGGCGTAGTTCGGCAAGATACCGACGATGAAGGTGGACAGACCCATGATCAGGATGGTCACCAGGAAGGTGTACTTGCGGCCGATCATGTCGCCCAAACGGCCAAACACCAGGGCGCCGAAAGGACGCACGATAAAGCCTGCAGCAAAGGCGAGCAACGCGAAAATGAAGGCGGAACCTTCGTCCAGCCCGCTGAAGAACTGCTTAGCAATAATGGCGGCCAACGAGCCGTACAGGTAAAAGTCGTACCACTCAAAAACGGTACCGAGCGAAGAAGCGAAAATCACTTTCTTCTCTTCCGCCGACATCGGCCGGGCGGCGACGGCGGCAGTTTGTGCGCTTTTCATAAATTTGTCTCCATCAATGTTGAATAACCGACGCCACGCCGGGCATCTGAGGCGGACTATCCGGCGACGGACTGACAGAACTCTGACTGGTTTCTTGCACAAACTTACGTCGAACTGAATGCAAACTTACGGAATTGGTGACAACCCTTGCTCGCTATTTCTTGATGCGGAATTTGAGAGAAAAAGGGGCAAAAAACCACGCCAATTGACACAAATCAAAGGCAGCGAAACCTCGCATTTTTGAAAATTAATTTAAAACAATTTTCAAAAATGGCCAAAAGGCACGCTGTATTACGCACAACTTACGTAAGGGCTTGGTCAGTACCGGTTTGCAGAATCCGCCCATGTGTTGCAACGCATCGGCAGAAACCTACCCAACCCAACTAAGGAGACCCACATGAGTGATCCGGTGGTCGACAAAATTCAATCACACCCGAAGTACCAAGAGCTTCGGTCCAAGCGCAACAGCTTTGGCTGGGGCCTCACACTGCTGATGATGGTCGTGTACTACGGCTACATCGCGCTCATCGCGTTCAACAAACCCTTTCTGGCGCAAACCATGGGAACCGGTGTGACTTCGGTGGGCGTTCCCATCGGCATGGGCGTCATCGTTTTTACCATTCTCATCACCGGTATTTATGTGCGCCGTGCCAACAGCGAGTTCGATGACCTGACCGCTGCCATTTTGAAAGACGTCTCCAAATGAACTTGGCTAAAACCACCTCTGTAGCGCTGCTGGCGCTGCTGGCATCGGGCCTGGCCATGGCCGCCGGTGCCGACCTCGGGCAGGTCGAAAAGCAAGCCACCAACTGGGTTGCCATCAGCATGTTTGGCGGCTTCGTCATCATGACTCTGTTCATCACCAAATGGGCAGCGGCCAAGACCAAATCCGCCGCTGACTTTTACACCGGCGGTGGCGGCATCACCGGCTTCCAGAACGGCCTGGCGATTGCGGGCGACTACATGTCGGCCGCGTCATTTTTGGGTATTTCTGCTGCGGTCATGGCCTCCGGTTATGACGGCTTGATCTACTCCATCGGCTTTCTGGTGGGCTGGCCCGTCATTACCTTTCTGATGGCCGAGCGTCTGCGCAACCTGGGCAAATTCACCTTTGCCGACGTGGCCGGTTACCGCTTCCAACAGAAACCCATTCGCATTTTTGCGGCCTCCGGCACGCTGGTGGTGGTGGCGTTTTACCTGATTGCCCAGATGGTGGGTGCGGGTGCCCTGATCAAGCTGCTGTTCGGCCTGGACTACTGGCTGGCCGTGGTGATTGTGGGCGCACTGATGATGGTGTATGTGCTGTTTGGCGGCATGACCGCAACCACCTGGGTGCAGATCATCAAGGCCTGCTTGCTGCTGGCGGGCGTGACCTTCATGGCCTTCATGGTGATGTCGAACTACGGTTTCAGCTTTGAAGCCCTGTTTGCCGCCGGCGTGAAAGTCAAGACCCAACTGGCCATCAACGGTGGCAAGACCGAAGTGGACGCCGCCGCCATTGGCCAGGCGCTCATGGGACCCGGTGGCTTCGTGAAGGACCCAATTTCCGCGATCTCCTTCGGTATGGCGCTGATGTTCGGCACCGCCGGTTTGCCCCACATCCTGATGCGCTTTTTCACGGTGCCGGATGCCAAGCAAGCGCGCAAATCCGTGCTGTGGGCCACCACCTGGATTGGCTACTTCTACATCCTGATTTTCATCATCGGTTTTGGCGCGATCACCCTGGTGTTGACCAACCCCGAGTTTGCAGATACCGCCAAGGGCATCATCAAGGGCGGCGGCGGCTCGGCCAATATGGCTGCGGTGCTGGTGGCCAAAGCCGTGGGCGGCAATGTGTTCTTCGGCTTTATCTCGGCCGTGGCCTTTGCGACGATTCTGGCCGTGGTGGCGGGTCTGACGCTCTCCGGCGCGTCCGCCGTGTCGCATGACATTTATGCCATCGTGATCAAAAAGGGCAAGGCCGATAGCGCGTCGGAACTGAAGGTGTCGCGTATCACCACCGTGGTGCTCGGCGTAGTGGCTGTGGCGCTGGGTATTGCGTTTGAGAAGCAGAACATTGCCTTCATGGTGTCCCTGGCCTTTGCCATTGCCGCATCGGCCAACTTCCCAGTGCTGTTCATGTCGGTGCTGTGGAAAGACTGCACCACCAAGGGGGCTGTCATTGGCGGCTTCCTGGGGCTGATCTCGTCCGTGGCCCTGACCGTGGTGTCGCCCTCCGTGTGGGAAGCCACGCTGGGCAACCCCAAGGGCTCGGCGCTGTTCCCCTACACCTCACCCGCCTTGTTCTCCATGACCATCGGCTTCGTGGGCATCTGGCTGTTCTCCATCCTGGACCGCAGCCCCAACGCCGCCAAGGAACGTGCCGCGTTCCCTGCGCAGCAGGTGCGTTCGGAAACCGGCTTTGGCGCTTCCGGCGCGTCCGGTCACTAAAAAGCACAGACCACAAGCGGGGGCTTGCCGCCTCCGCTTCACGTCACGCAACCGGGCCACGCGCCCGGTTTTTTTATGCCCCGGCTACAGTCGTCGCCCCTGGATGAGGCGAACCAGAATGACCACCACGGCAATGACCAGGAGAATGTGAATGAATCCCCCCATGGTGTACGAACTCACCAATCCCAAAAGCCAGAAGACAACCAGAATGACTGCAATGGTTTCAAGCATCTCTTTTCTCCTTCTGCCATACCTTGGCACATGCCGGTGGACTAGGAAATGGGCGTTGCACCCGGCGTAAATTCAACCACCTCTTCGATCATGAAGGTGCCGTAGTGCTGCGCGGCGACGGCTTTCATGGTGCGCGCAATGGTGGCGACCGTCTCGGCCTGCGCTTTGTCCGGCGCATGCACCACTAAAAAGCTGCACCCACTGTCTGCCAGTGCACGGTGGACTTTGGCCAGGTCCAGTTCATAACCGAATGTGGCAATCGGACTGGCGGATTGCAACTCGGCATCCACCAGGGCGGCCATTTCGTCCGGTGTGTAGTGAACCCATGCCAAGTTGGAGAATCCTTGCTCGGTCAAGGCATGGACGGCCGCCTGCAGGTCCGCGTCAGACTGAAATGCCATGACCGTATGCCCAACAGGTTTAAACACGCCCAAGGTCAGGGGCGGATGGTTTTTGTCCATGCAGGTTTCTGTTGCGTTGTCGTGCATTGCAGGGTCCTCCGCTGTGTCAGTAGCCACCACCACCGCCGCCCCCGGTGGCTTGCTGGAAGATGATTTGCCCGCGAATTTCTCCATCGGGAAAAGCCACGCTATGGAGCCACACTCACGTTGGACGGCGTTTCTTTGGCGCCCGTCAAGGTCGCCACAAAAACGCTGCTGCCGGAAACGCCGTCTCCACCGCTGCCACTGCCGCCGCCACAGGCCACGAGCAAAGCCAGAACCATGGGCCACAGGCATCCCAGCACCACCCTTCTTGGACTCGTTCCCACCATGAAACACCTCCGTCCCCTGAACCAACTCCCTGGACTCTTGGCGCGGATCTAACGCGATGCGTCACCGTCAGGCTAATGACGAACTTTTCCCGACGGATGATTTTTGTCAAAAAGGCAACTCCCGGTGGCCGAACCGACCCAGAAAAATCCTGGCAAAAGCGGCCTCGTTCTTCTTTGTGAATTCTCAAACCAGCACCCCATTTTGTGCATGTAATGCACAGTGAAAGGTGGCTCATATGCTCCAAGGACATTGCATGCAGACAAGGTGCCGTTGCAGCCCTTGGCACACAGTCGTACCATGATCCGCATTGCCCTGGTGGAGGACCACGCCATCGTGCGCAATGGGCTGCGCCAGCTGTTTGGAGACGAGCCCGATTTCACGGTCACCGCAGAAGCGGCCAATGGCTGCCAGGCGCTCGACATCGTGCGCAAGGGCGATATCGACGTCATGGTGATGGATATTTTCATGCCGGAACAAAATGGCATCGATGCGCTGGTACTCCTCAAGGCACATGCCCCGGATTTGCCCATCCTGATCTTGAGTGGTCTTTCGGAAAAGCACTACGCCATCCCACTGCTGCAACAGGGGGCCAGCGGCTACCTGAACAAGGAATGCGAGCCGCAGGAAATCGTCCAGGCCATTCGCACGCTTCACCACGGGCGGAAATACATCACAGCGGGCGTGGCCGAACGCTTGGCAGAGGGCGTGCGCGGGAGGGACAAACCGCTGCACGCGCGGCTCTCGGAGCGCGAGTTGCAGGTGTTCCTGCGGCTGGCCAAGGGGGAGACCATTGGCCACATGGCCGTCAGCATGTCGCTGAGCGTCAAAACCGTCAGCACCTACCGCACCCGCGTGCTGGAAAAGATGCAACTGGAATCCAACAGTGACCTGACCTACTACGCACTCAAAAATGGACTGATCCAGTAGTCTCGCGTTTCGAAAAAGGTCTGAACATGGACATTCTTGTAAAAACCCAAAGCAGTCCCGCGGCACCGGGACGGTCCATGCACCGCACGCTGGAAGCCGAAGTGGCACGGCGCACCGCCGCCTTGGCCAAACTGACACACCAACTGCAGATTGCCCGCGAGGACGAACGCCAGCGCATTGCCCGCGACCTGCATGACGAATTGGGCGCCTTGCTTTTATCGGCCAAACTGGACGCGGCGCGTGTTCAGTCGCAACTGGAAGCAAGCGCTCCCGCAGCGCTTGAACTTCTGACCCATTTGGTGGCCACGCTGAACCATTGCATTGCGCTCAAACACCGCATCATCGAAGGCCTTCACCCGCAGGCGCTGACCCACCTTGGCCTTGTCGCGACGCTTGAAATTTTGGCGCGCGAGTTCGCCGAGCAAACGGGCACCGCCGTGCATTGTGATCTGACCCCTGTGAAGCTGGAGGCGACCGCCCAATTGGTTATTTACCGTCTGGTGCAGGAATCTCTCACCAATATCAGCCAGCATGCGCATGCGCACCATGTCTGGCTCACCTTGGGCTGCGGCCAGGGCTGCGCACACCTGTCCGTACGCGACGATGGTGTCGGCTTCGACACCGCCGCCCACCCCGGTTCCGCACATGGGCTGGCGGGCATGCGTTTTCGGGTGGAAGCCGAAGGCGGCGCGTTTGCCGTCGAGTCAACGCCGGGAGCAGGTACACGGATACAGGTCCGATTGCCGGAAACACCCCAGGGTGACGGTCTCCAATGGAACACCTGAGAGCAAGCCCTGCACACGGGGGCGGAGGGCGGTTCTCACTTTAACTGGCAGATCCGGCACCGTAGGCTTCGAACACCTGCGGTAGGGACTTGACTTCGGGCAGCACATAGACCGGCGCCCGGTGCGATACAAAGACGGGGCGAACCATGGTCTCGTAGAAGGCCACCGGTACATTGATGCATCCCCATGAAATGCGTTTGTCCGCCAGCGATTTTGACGCCAGCCGCTCCAGTCGGTGCTCCTGGGGATGGGTGCGCAGCACACGGTGCATGGACACCGCCGTCGCGTAGTCAACCCAGACCACATCCTCCCCGCGCGCGTTGTGGCCGCGTTCGGCGATGAAGCGTCCGGCGGGGGTAATACGCTCTTCAGGCCGCACCTGGGCCAGCGCGCGCAAACCGATGCCTGGCACGGAATCGTCGCCCACGGCCGCGCCCAGCAGCACCGGGCTCTGCCCCCGCAAACGCGCATGTCCATCAAAGACATACAAGGTGGCGAATTTCTTGTCCACCATGAGGAACGCTGAATGCCGGTTGTCACCCGAAGCCGCGATCCAGTCGGCCACCTGCCGTGCATCGGAGGACGGAATGTGTGCACCAAAGTCGGCAATCAGCTTGCCCCTTTGCAGCGCACTCTCCCCTTGGCGAAGGGCCACATCCACCGGCGCTTGGCTCGGACGCCCTGTGAGGTGCGCATCCCCGGTCAAAAAAACCGCACCCAAGAGCCAAACACGGCCTATGCCACCTAGCCTGGCACGGTACAACCGTTCAGCGGGCATCTTTCAATTGCGGTCAACCCGCGCAACCCTTTCACTGCCCATCTCTGAACCACCTGTCGTGCTGTCCGACGGCGTATTGGCTGTGGAGCCGGGATACGTCGGGCTGTTGGCTGACGGATTGCTGCTTCCATTGTTGCCTGCAGCAGGGTCACCGCCGCTCTGCGAGTAAGACAGGCCGACCGCCCCGGCCACGCACAAAGCAGCTGCGGTCAAGACGATGTTTTTCGATAGTTTCATGATCATCCTCCGGTTAGGGACACAAAAAAATTGGCGTAGCACGGTTACTGTTCGGCACTTTTTTCGGCCTGTGCTTCCCCCAACTGCCGCCAATGGGTTTCATGGATTTCGACGCCAAACTTTTGCGCAGCCGCCTGGATATGCCGCCACGCTTCGTCGCGTTCAGCATCTGTCACCCCTTCTACCTGGTTGAAGCGCGCCAGCGCGTTGCGAACATGGCTGGCGTTTTCAATCGGCTCCTTGCGCTGTGCCGGGAAAGCAAATTGCCGACTGGAAAGTGCTTCCCTTTTTCGGGTGCTTAGTTTTGCCATCCATCCCTCCCACCTTGGTCAACACAGATACATCACTGTTGGAATAGCATAGGCAAGGGCGCGGCAAGCTGCCGTCGGACAGGACGCGGAATTGCCGTAAGACAGCGCCTACACAGCACCGCAGCCGCCGGTGGGCAGCGCCCGACGTCGCTATTCATGCGTCACCTCAACGTCAACCCACGGTTTGGTGCATCATCAAGCTTCCCGATCCAAACAAAGGAGTCAGCCATGGACATCAATGGATTTCTTGAACTGAACGGCTACTACATCAGCGTGCATGCGCGAAAGGAGCCAACGGGCCGTTGGATGGCTTGGGCGCGGTTTGAGCACTTAAGCGACATCAACAAGACGCATATACCCGGCCTGCGAAGGCGTGTCCCCAACGATTTTCCGAGCCAGGAAAAAGCCGTGGGCGCGGCCTACGACTACGCCCGCGAGTTGGTGAAAGCGGGAGACGTCGGCCTCTAGGGCCGCAACCGGTCAGTGGGCCTTGCTCTGCAACTGCCGTAGTTTGACAAAGGCCAACCCGGCCATCACCGCGTCGTTGAGCGCATCGTGGGCGTCCCGCAAGGGCAGCCCCAGATCATTCATCATCGTGGCAAAGCGCAAGTCGATGTCCACATTGCCCTGGCGCTGGTGGGCCTGGAGCTGCTTGAATTTGTAGTCGTAGTACAGGCCCGACACTTCAATCTTGGGTTGCGGCAAACCCTGGCCCAAAATGGGCCAGATAGCGCGGTTGAGCATGGCCACATCAAACTCCAGGTAGTAGCCCACCAGGGGCCGGCTGCCAATGAAATGCATCAGTCGTTTCATGGCCTCGTCGATCGGCATGCCCTGGGCCACGTCACGCGCGCGCAGCCGGTGAATGCGCACACTCTCGGGCGACACACCGCGCTCGGGGCGCACCAGCAGTTCCAGCCGCTCACTGGTCATGATGCGGTTGCCCACGATGCGCACCGCACCAATCGAGATGATCTCGTCGCTGCGCACATTCAGGCCAGTGGTTTCGCAGTCCAATGCCACCCACTCGTTGCCGGGGGCTGGGTCGAACATGAAACGGTAGAACGGGTCCCCCAAGTGGTAAATCAACCACTCCCGCTTGAGCGCAGCCCACCAGCGCTGCGGCAACCGCAAGGCGTTCATCCCACGGATTCCAGATGAAAGCGATGGCGCAGCAGCGCCTTGAAGCGCTTGACCACGCCCAGGGTGTCTTTCAGCAGGTCGCGGTCCAGGCTGCTCATGCGGGCCATGTCGATGGCGCCGGTTACCGCCTTGCCGGTGTCCAGCTCGGCCAGTCCCGCCTTGAGCTTGAGCCCCATGAAAAAATGCAGGCTCTCCAGCAGATCGGTGCCTATCTCGGCGCTCAGCGTGCCATCGCCGACCAGGGCGGCAATGCGCGCTGCCGTGCTGGTTTCCGTTACGCGCCGCGCCAGCGCCAGGCTGCGCACGCCATGCACCAGCGGAAAAATACCTTCTTTCTTGAGATTCAGGTGCTGGTCCGTATCCCCCAGCCCCAACAGGCGGTTCCACCACCCAGTGCGGTTGCCAAAGGCATCGATGGCGGAGGCAAAGCGGGCCAGCATGGCATCGTGGTCGGTGGCCAGCTTCATCAGGCCCCGCTGCACATCCTCCAGCAGCCGGGCATCACCACAAACGGCATGGGAGTCCATAAAGATCGCCAGATTCATCAGGCTATCACCATCGGGCAGCATCAGCCACTGGCGTGTCATTTGGCCAAACTCACTGGTACTTTTGCGCCACTGCGGGTTGCTCACCATGATGTTGCCCGGGCAATGCGGGTAACCAAAACCCTTGAGCGCCTCCGAGAAACGCAGGCATAAAACATCCAGTTGCGCCGGCGGGTGATAGCCATCGCGCAGAATCAGTCCGTTGTCCTGGTCGGTCTTGAGCAACTGCTCGCCCCGGCCCTCGCTGCCCATCACAAACAGGCAGCTATTGGCCACCAGCTCGGCAGGGGCAATCAGCTGCCACGCACGCTCAAACAGGCGTGCATTGAGTTGCTGCACCAGTTTGGCGATCAGGTTGACGCGCGAGCCGCTGCGGAACAACAGGGCAATCATGCGGGTGATCTGGGCGGCCGCCTGGCTCAGACCTTCCAGGTCCTTGGCGTCTTCAATTTTTTCGGTGATCAGGTGCGACTGGTTGGACAGGAAGCTGAACAAATCCAGCGACTCCAAGATACCCACGATACGCCCCTCGTCCACCACCACCAGACGGCGCACCCGGTGGCGCAGCATCACGGCCATGGCGTCACCCAGCTGGTCGGAAGACCGTACCTCGATCAGAGAAAAATTGGCCAACTCCCCCACCGGCAACTGGTTCAAGGGGCGGCCGTCCAGAATGGCGGGCTGCAGTGCGGTGGCGGTAAAAATGCCCAGACGGTGCGGCTCGCTGCGCGTGTCCCGCACCAGCACGCTGGAGCTGCGGTGTTCCTGGAACAGCTTCACCACCGAGAGGATGTCGGTACCAAAATCCACATAATGGGCCGGCCGCAAAAAGGCCTCGTCCACCCGCGACATGGTCAGCGATTGCAACTCGTGCTGATTTTTTCGCTCCGACAGGGCGCTGAGCTTGTTGCAGAGGTCTGAAAACAGCAAGGCGCCAAACGTGGCGTTGGCGGCAATCAGGTCGCTCACCGCCTGGCGTGCCAACTGGTAGGCCACCACCTCTTCGGCCGCCACAAACCGGCTGCTGACTTTGCCCGCCACCAGCCCCCGCCCGTCAAAACAATCTTCCGGCCCGTAGGTGGTGATGACCTCAGAACCCTCCAGCTGGGTCACGTAGCCCTTGATGATGACAAACAGATGGGTCGGTGCGATACCGATGTCAAGAATGATTTCGCCTTCGGGGAAATAGACCACGTCAACGCTGTTGCGCACCAGGCGCTGCTCGTCCTGGTTCAGGCAGTCAAACGGGGAGGCTGCAAAATTGAAGGCATTGGGCATATGCCATGGGATTCAACGCCTTATCCCTTGCGCCACGCTTGCAGCGGCCTCCCAATAACCTGCATCGAACCAGGAATCGCCCGAGAGATAGGCGCGCAGCATGGGCAAGGCGTCCAGCCCCCAAAACAGCTTGCCATCCACCGCAAAAGTGGGCACGCCAAAGGCACCCAGGGCCAGCGCCTCGTCGGTGTGGGCTTTGAGCTGGGCCTTGACCACGTCGCTGTCGGTGGCACGCTGGGGGTTCAGGCGCTGGGTGAGTGCCTGCAGGCGCTGCCCATCCGCCGCCTCCGCGCCGCCCTGCCACACATGTTTGAACAGGGTTTCGCACACATAGCGGTTGGGCATGCCCTGGGGGTCGCTGGCCACCGCCAAACGCAACAGCGCCAGCGGGTTAAAGGGATGGCTGGCAGGCAATTGCAATTCCACGCCATGGGTGTGGGCCAGCCACAGCACCTGGCGGTAGGTCCAGTCGCGTTTGGACGGAATTTCCGCCGGGCCCAGCTGCCCGTGGTGCTTGAGCAGCGCGGCGAACAAAATGGGCTTGTACGTCACGCGGTAGCTGTGCCCCATCAGGGCTTCGGGCAGCTTCTCAAACGCCAGGTAGGCGTAGGGCGAAATAAAGTCCAGGTAACAAGTGATGTGTTTCATGCCAGCTCCGGGGTAAATCGCTGCTCGATGTGGCCCCAAATGGCCTTCTTGGCAGCGTCGTCTGCGGTGCTCCACTGGCGGATCTCGTCCAGGGTGCGGTAACAGCCCTCACACAGCCCGCTGTCTGCGTTCATGCGGCAGATCGAGATGCAGGGTGAAGGCACATTTTCGGTGATAGCCCGCGCCAGACGTGCGCGATACGCTATCAATTCAATAGCATTTTCAGGTTTTTGCCAGACCGGCTCCAGCGCCACATTGGCCACCGGCGCGCCCGACAGGTCGGCCAGGTCCTGCGGCCGCAGCTTGAACACGCCATGCGGGTGCCCGGCCGCAGCCCAAATTTCCTCAAACCGGAACAGCTCCTGGTCAATCAGGGTGACGCAGGGCGTGGCATGCGCCAGGGGCGACACCCCGCCGATGGAAAACCCGGTCTTGGCTTTGACAAAGACCGCATCGGCCCGCCCCAAGGCCCCCACCAGGGCTTCCACCTTTTTCTCGTCCACCCGCTGGTCGCCCGAGGTCACCACCAGCACCGCCACATCGTCCTTGAGTCGCCGAAAGATGATGCTCTTGGCGATCTGCCCCACCGCAATACCCAGGGCGTCCGCCGCCTGCTGCGCGGTGCGCGCCGCGCCGTCCAGCATCACCGGCGCATGCGGGTGGCCCTTGGCCTGCAAGACCGCTGCGACACGCTGCACGCCATCGGGCAAGGGTTTCAATTCAGCGCCACACATCTCAGGCCGCCCTCTTGTTGAGCAGCGCCGTGGCGGCGCGGGAGTTGGGTTTGCGCTGCAAAAAGTCGCTGATGAATTGGCCCGCGTCGATCAGCTTGTCCAGATCGATGCCGGTGTCTATGCCCATGCCATGCAGCAGGTAGACCACGTCTTCGGTCGCCACATTGCCGGTCGCACCCTTGGCGTAGGGGCAGCCGCCTAAGCCCGCCACAGAGGTGTCGAACTGCCAGACGCCCATTTGCAGGCTGATCAGCGTGTTGGCCAGGGCCTGGCCGTAGGTGTCGTGGAAGTGGCCGGACACGTCGTTGAGGTCATAGTGCTTCAGGGTCGCCTCCAGGGCGCGCTGCACTTTCAAAGGCGTGCCCACCCCGATGGTGTCGGCCACGCCGACATGCTGCACGCCGATACCCTTCATCAGCCCCGCCAGGTAGTCCACCCGCTCGGGCGCAACTTCGCCCTCGTAAGGGCAGCCCACGGTGCAGGACATGGCGCCGCGCACAAAGATACCGGCCGCCTTGGCCGCCTCCACCACCGGGGCAAAACGCGCGATGCTCTCGGCAATGGAGCAGTTGATGTTCTTCTGGCTGAAAGCCTCGCTGGCGGAGGCAAACACCACGATTTCATCTGGGCTGGTTTTCACCGCGGCCTCGAAACCCTGCAGGTTGGGCGTCAGCACCGAGTAGCGCACACCGGGCTTGCGCTGGATGCCCGCCATCACCTCCGCGTTGTCGCCCATTTGCGGCACCCATTTGGGCGACACAAAGCTGGTGACTTCGATATCGGTCAGGCCGGCGTCTTGCAAGCGATGCACCAGCTCGACCTTGACGGCGGCAGGTACGGGTTGTTTCTCATTTTGCAGGCCGTCGCGGGGGCCGACTTCGACTAGTTTGACGCGGGTGGGGAGGGTCATGGGGTTCTCTTTTCGATCAATTTTTAGGTTTTTGTTGCATTGTCTATCCGTCGAATTCAAAGGGTCGCCAATTCGTCACGAGCCTCGTGACGAATCTCCGGCATCCGCTTGGCATAGGCCTGGAAAAACAACCGAAAATATTTCAAGAACGTTCACTTCACTCGAAAACAGGCCTGAAAAAGCTGCGCTCGTAGCTGACGATGCAGCGCGTGTCCTCGGCATATTGGAACGCCGCCTGGCACTCTGCATCCTGCATGGACTTGGTGCGGTACTCCTCGTACAGCGCCAAACTCGGAAACGAGAACATGGCCAGGGCCACATTGTTCGCGCCCTCGGAGGGCAAGAAGTAGCCGTGGTGCTTGCCGCCGAATTTCTCAACCAGGGGAATCCAGATCTTGCCGTAATGCTCGAACTCATTCAGCTTGAACGGATCAATGATGTAGCGCAGGTAACAGGTAATCATGGTGGTTTCCAAGGGGTGAAAAAACGTGAAAAGCCTTAAACGGCCTTGTGTGGCGCGGAGAGCGTCATGGGCACGAAGGCGATCCCCTGCGTTTCCACCTGGTCGCCCACGGCCACGAATCCGAACGATACGTAGACGGGCACGGCAAACGGACTGGAGTTAACGGTGAACTCGCCCGGGTTCCCGCGCCGCAGGGCATCGGCCTTGGCATGCGCCCAAAGCTGGCGCGCCACGCCCTGCCGCTGGAATTGTGGGGAGACAAACAGGTGGTAGAGGTGCTTGTCGTCGCGGATGGCGACCACCCCCGTAAGATCGTCACCGATGAAGCCCGCGAAGTAGCGAAAGTGGGCCGCGTGGATCAGTCCATCAATGGCATCGCTCGCGATGGTTTTCAGGAACCCTTCTGCGCCGAAGCCTTGGGGGTGCAGCGTGAAGTAATGCGCCACGCTGCGGATCAGCGTGCTGATGGATTCGGCGTCGTGGGACGTGGCGGGGCGAATGTGCATGCGGGGGATGGGGATTGATGCTTACTGTTGAAAATGAATGACGATTAAAGACTGGAGCCGATCTTCAGACTTCCAGATACCCGTCATTCAACGTCGAAATTCACCGGCGACCATGTGAAGCATGGACGTCTGCGTGCAACGCCCAGATTGGCTGGGTAGAAAAGCGCGTTGGAACGAAAAGCCAATAGACCTATGCATCATCGCTAGGAGCTTCTCTTTGAAAGCGAAGCTTTCCTTCCAAATACCTCTGGAACCCGCGTAGCCAAACATGCATGGACTCCACCTCTTCACGGGTGTATAGGGGTACCTTATCTATTGCATCCTTCTTTAGCTCGGGCCATTCCATGAACTCAAGAACAATTCGCACACTCCGCTCTTCAAGCTCTGATCCACTAACCGTGCGATCTCCTTCGAAGAACTCCCATTGAAAGAAGACGGAGTCCATTCGATTTGGCCTCAGAAAATCAGAGAAGAGCATTCTGTAGTGCTCTGCCTCAAGCTCATATGCATCTCGCAATGCTGGGGAAACAGCGGATATCTTGTTGGCCAGAGCATCTGCAGCCAACAGCCATCTGGCCGTTGTAAGCCAAGCCAACCTCTCCTTTGGTGGCTTATCAGCCTCGACAGGCCTAATGGCTGCGTAGGCTCGCTGCAAACAGCATTGGGCGCTCTCGAAGTATTTCAGATCATTGGCTTTATCTTGCTCTGCTTGAGCAAAGGCCCGCTGTTGCTGGATGGTGATCAGGAGCGCGACGAATCCTGCAAGCGCCAGCGGGCCAGACAGAATGCCACCGAAGTAATCGCCAAAGACGCCCCAGTCGCTTGGGTCTAACGACAGTGCTTGTCCGCCGAAAGTGACGACCCAGGGTACGGTAGCTGCAAGGATCGAGATCGCGGTGCCAACCGCTAAGAGTTTTTGTGCTTTCACGACGAAGTAGCCCAACGTTTGAGGTAACCGGCCGCCGGAGCGCGAAGCGCGGAGGGGACCCGCAAGCCCAGCTTGTGGGCGGTCCGGTTGACCGAGAGGTTGGGCGTCGTGCTACCCATGCAGACACGCCTCGACGATTTGCTGAACACGAGCCATAGTGATGCCGTGCTGCTGTTCAAGTGACAGCGCATGATCGGTGGGTTCCAGGACGATGTTGGGGCGTTCGCCAATAGGCATGGTTTGGACGCTAGTCTTGAGATTCAATGTGGTGGGCTCATAGGGCAACGCACTTTGTAGCCACCCGAAATACGGAGGCTCAGTTTCGCGGCCTTCGCTATGCCAAAGTTCGGACGCACGAAGATAATTTATTTCGCTCAGCGAGACCCACGAGAGCCAAATGAACGGGCCAGGGCCATCGAGGACCGGAAGAAGAATGCGGCCGAGCACAAAGAAGTGCTTGGCATCCAACACACATTGGTCGGAGGTAAGCTCGCCGCGAGAATTGCGCTCAGTTTCCGGCAGAGAAAGCCAAAGTGCGGGAGCAGTAGCACCGAAGCACATGGGGAGTTCATCGTGATACTGCCCGCAAGTGGTGCAAACGAAGCCAGTCATTGAGACTCCCAACGAAATGTATACCGCACCGCGTGCGGAATATTCTGGGTGCTGCGGGATAGACTGGTCACAAAATCCTCCTGAAAGTGCCTTGTAGCCTTGGTTTCAACATTTTTATGAATGCTTATACAAGAATGAAAATTCCGACAAACCCGGCAACCTGCAAGGATTGACGCGAGTCATAAGAGCGGCCCATTCTCTCAACAAGGTGGAGGTTTGAATATCCCCCATTCGGGTGAATCCGTAAAAGGCCGCATCCACAGCATTGCCACCAGCCCACATCAATACCCCCGCCCCAACTCCACCACCCCCGCCACCGCCTCCCCCCGCTCCAGCGCACCGATCTTCCCCGCAATCTGCGCGATGCTTTCGCTGCGCAGGGTGCGGGCCGAGGTGTGTGGGGTCAGCGTCACTTGGGGGTGTTTCCAGAACGGATGTTCGGCGGGCAGGGGCTCGGTGCGGAACACGTCCAGCGTGGCGCCAGCCAGATGGCCGTTGTCCAACAGCTTCAGCAAGTCCTCGTCCACCAGATGCGCGCCGCGCGCCACGTTGATCACATAGCCGCCGCTTTGCAGGCGGGAGAGATTCTCCAGATTCAGAAGGTCCTGAGTGTCGGGGGTCAGCGGCAGCAGGCACACCAGCACCCGGGTCGCGGCCAGAAAGGCGGGCAGTTGCTCCAGCCCCGAATAACACTGCACGCCGGGCAAAGCTTTGAGCGAGCGGCTCCAGCCGTTCACCGGAAAATCGAACTGCGCCACCGCGTGGGCTACGCGCTCGCCCAGCACCCCCAGCCCCAGGATGCCCACAGGAAAATCGGCACGCGCCAGCGGTTTGCGAAACGACCATTGGCCTGCACGGGTGTCGGCCTCGTAGGCGTCGAATTCGCGGAAGTGGCGGATGAGGGCATGGCAGACGTACTCCGCCATCTGCACCGCCATGCCCGCGTCGTCCAGGCGGACCACCGGCACGCCAGCCGACAACTTCAGCGCCATCAGCGCATCGACGCCCGCGCCGGTGTTGAAAAGGGCTTTTAGCTGCGGCTGCTCGTCCAGCAACTGCTGGGGCGGCTTCCACACGATGGCGTAGTCGGCGGGGGCCGCGCCGGGTGTCCACAGAGACACCTCGGCACCGGGCAAGGCGGCGCGCAGCCCCGGTAGCCATTGGTCGGCGTCCAGATCCGCGCTGAAATACACAATGCGCATCAAGCTCTCCTTGGTGGCTTAAGCCGCCACTTCCATGCGCAGCAATTCGACCCCGTCCGTCACCTGGTCGCCGGGCGCAAACAGCAGCTCGGCCACGGTGCCGTCGGCGGGCGCGGCGATGGTGTGCTCCATCTTCATGGCGTCCATCACGGCCAGGGCCTGGCCTTTTTTGACCTTGTCGCCCGCCTTGACGGCGAAGGACACCACCTTGCCCGGCATGGGCGCGGTCAGGCGGCCCACTTCGCCGTGGGCGTCACCGGCGTGGGCCAGGGCGTCAATTGCTATGATTTGTGTAGCGCCTTGCGCAGTGAATACGTGGGCTACATCGCCTTTTTGGTACAAATTCACCAAGGCGCGCTGTGCGCCCAAGCCCACGTCCAGCGCGCCGTTGGCGGCGCTGGCGTAGCGCAATGGCGCCGTGACTTCACCCACTTGCAACTGCCGGGTGGGTGCGCCCGCGCCGTGCAAGGTGGTGAGCAGCACCGCGTGGGGCGTGCCCTGAAACTCGACCGAGAACGCACGTGTCGAGGGGCCGTGCGACTTCCAGCCGTCGCGCTGCGCCCAGGGGTCTTGCCAGCCGTGGGCATCCGGCGCGGCGGCGGCGGTCTGTTCGCGTGTCAGGGTGTGCGCCACCAGCGCCGCAGCGGCCAGGGGCAGGCCCACTTTTTCCTGGTGGAACAGGGCGGCGGCTTCACGCGGAATCAGCCCCGTGTCCAGGTTGGCCGTGGCAAACGAGCTGCTGGTGACCACATGGCGCAGGAACTGCACATTGGTGGCCAGCCCCACGATATGGGTGTGCGCCAGCGCCGCGTCCATGCGGGCCAGCGCTTCTTCCCGGGTGGCGCCGTGCACGATGAGTTTGGCCACCATGGAGTCGTAAAACGGGCTGATGGTGTCGCCCTCGCGCACGCCGGAGTCCACACGCACGCCGTGGGGCGCGCGCTCAAAAGTCGTGTGGGGCGGCAGGCCGTACACATGGAGGGTGCCGGTGGCGGGCAGAAAGTTGTTGTCGGGGTTCTCGGCGCAGATACGCGCCTCGATGGCGTGGCCCTGAATGCGGAGCTGGTCTTGGCGCAGCGGCAGCGGTTCGCCCGAGGCCACGCGCAGTTGCCATTCCACCAGGTCCAGTCCGGTGATGGCTTCGGTCACCGGATGCTCCACCTGGAGCCTTGTATTCATCTCCATGAAAAAGAACTGCATGGAACCGTCAGGCTTTTGCTCGACGATGAATTCCACCGTGCCGGCCCCCACGTAGTTCACGGCGCGTGCGGCGGCGACCGCCGCTTCGCCCATCTGCTGGCGCATTTCGGGGGTCATGCCGGGTGCGGGGGCTTCTTCCAGCACTTTTTGGTGGCGACGCTGTACCGAGCAATCGCGCTCGAACAGGTAGAC
Organism: Rhodoferax sp.; assembly: GCF_030697375.1. Lineage (GTDB taxonomy): Bacteria > Pseudomonadota > Gammaproteobacteria > Burkholderiales > Burkholderiaceae_C > Allorhodoferax. The sequence continues at coordinate 327,131 of NZ_JAUYQD010000044.1, forward strand.
GTAGTTGCCCTGGGTGTCTCCAAACACCTGGATCTCGATATGGCGTGGGCGCTGCACGTATTTTTCGATCAGCACGGCGTCATCACCAAAGCTGTTGATGGCCTCGCGTTTGCAACTGGCCAGCGCGGCGGCAAAACCTTCGCTGGACTCCACCACCCGCATGCCCTTGCCGCCACCACCGGCACTGGCCTTGATGAGCACGGGGTAGCCAATACGGTCGGCCTCGGTTTGCAGCATGACCGGGTCCTGGCCCGCGCCGTGGTAGCCGGGCACCAGGCGCACACCGGCTTTTTCCATCAACTGTTTGGACTCGGCTTTGAGGCCCATGGCCTTGATGGCTTGAGCGGGCGGGCCAATGAAGACCAGACCCGCTGCGGCGCAGGCCGTGGCGAACTCTTCGTTTTCGCTCAGAAAACCGTAGCCGGGGTGGATGGCCTGGGCGCCCGTGGCAAGGGCGGCTTCGATGATTTTTTCCCAGCGCAGGTAGCTGTCCTTCGGTGCGCTGCCACCAAGGTAAATGGCCTCGTCGCAGGCGGCCACATGTTTGGCGGTGGCGTCTGCATCCGAATACACCGCTACGGTTTTGATAGCTAGCCGCGCAGCAGTGGCGGCCACCCGGCAGGCAATTTCCCCACGGTTGGCAATGAGTATTTTTGTGAACATTCTGGGTATCTCCAAACAATCAATGGGGCGCTTAGCCCTGGCAGGCACAAGAGCAAGAGCCGCCGCAGCCCGCAGACACCAAAGCGGGCTCTGACGCAGACTCAGATTCCGGCGCCAGTTCGGCCTCGGTCGAGCTGCGGATACCGAGGCGGGCCAGCAACTGGCGGTCGGACTCGGCCTGCGGGTTGCTGGTGGTCAGCAGCTTGTCGCCGTAGAACATGGAATTGGCACCGGCCAAAAAACACAGCGCCTGCATGGACTCGGGCATGGCTTCGCGCCCTGCTGACAAACGCACCATGGCCAGCGGCATGGTGATGCGCGCCACCGCCACGGTGCGCACAAACTCAAACGGGTCCAGCGCCTCGGCGCCCGCCAGGGGCGTGCCTTCGACCTGCACCAGGTTGTTGATGGGCACCGAATCGGGGTAGGGATTCAGGTTGGCCAACTGCACCACCAGGCCCGCGCGCTGGCGGCGCGACTCGCCCATGCCCACAATGCCGCCAGAGCAGACCTTGAGGCCGGCGCCGCGCACGCGCTCGATGGTGTCCAGGCGGTCCTGGAAGGTGTGGGTGCTGATGACCTGGCCGTAGAACTCGGGCGAGGTGTCCAGGTTGTGGTTGTAGTAGTCCAGCCCGGCATCGCGCAACTGCTCGGCCTGGCCGTCGGCCAGCATGCCGGCGGTGAGGCAGGTCTCCAGCCCCATGGCCTTGACTTGGCGCACCATCTCGCCCACCGCTTCCAGGTGGCGTGGCTTGGGGGAGCGCCAGGCCGCACCCATGCAAAAACGCGTGGCGCCATTGGCCTTGGCAGCCTGGGCGGCCTCCAGCACCTCCTGCAGGGGCGCCAGTTTTTCGGCCTTCAAGCCGGTGTCGGAATGGGACGATTGCGAGCAGTATTTGCAATCTTCCTCGCAGCCGCCGGTCTTGATGGACATGAGGGTGGAGAGCTGCACGGCGTTGGCGTCGAAATGCTCCCGGTGCACCTGCTGGGCACGGAACATCAGGTCGTTAAAAGGCAGCTCAAACAGGGCCACCACGGCGTTGACGGTCCAGGGTTGGGTATTGCTGCGGGCGGTGTCAGGGGCTGCGCCAGCGGTCTGCGCGGAGGTTTGAATAGAGTTCATGATGCGTAAAAGGAAGCCAGCACCAGGGGCTGGACAAGGTGGGCGGCCACGGCCGCAGGAGTGGGAGGGGAGAGCCGGGGCACCAGGCCCCAGCACGGGGCTTGCAGGCCATGGGTGGTGTCGGCCAAAGCGGCCAGGTTGTCGGCCAGGTAGGGCATGTCAGGATCCATCGTGTTGGCCACCCAGCCAGCAAGGTGCAGGCCACGTGCGCGCAGGGCTTCGGCGGTGAGCAGCGCATGGTTGATGCAGCCCAGGCGCATGCCCACCACCAGCACCACGGGCAGTTGCAGGTCTACCGCCAGATCGGCCGTATCCCACCCTGGCACCAGAGGCACGCGAAAACCGCCCACACCTTCGACAATGCTCACATCGGCACGCCCGCCAACTTGGCGAATGGCGGCCAGGATGGCCTCGCGGGAGATCGCCACCCCTTCAAGCCGGGCGGCGATGTGCGGAGCGCAGGCGGTGCGCAGCTGCAGCGGGCACACCTCCGCGTCGCTCAAATCCAGGTTGCTGGCCTGGCGCAAAAGGGCCACGTCTTCGTTGACCCAGCGCCCATCTGCAAAATCTTGCCCCGCCGCCAGGGACTTGATCGCCGCCGTGTTGAAACCCGCCTGGCCCAGCACCAAAGCCAGGCCTGCGCTGACGCAGGTCTTGCCAATGCCGGTGTCGGTGCCGGTGACAAAAAACCCCTTCATGGCAACTCGGATGCCAGCTCGGCGGCGGCTTCGTTCAGGGCCTGCAGCAGGCGCTGGATGTCAGCCTCGGTGTGGGTGGCGCACAGGGTGATGCGCAGGCGCGCCGTGCCCTTGGGCACGGTGGGCGGGCGAATGCCCGGCACGCGCAGGCCCGCTGCGTCCAGCCGCGCCGCCAGGCGCATGGTGGCCGCGTTCTCGCCAATGATGAGGGCTTGCACCTGCGTGTCGGACGGCACCAGTTGCCAGCCCAGTTGGGGATAGTCCGCGAGCAGGTGTGCAATACCCTTGCGCAACTGCACTTGCAGCCGCTTGAGGTTGGCGCGGCGCTGCTCGCCCTCCTCTGAGGCCATCAATTGCAGGCTGGTCAACAAGGCATGCGCCATGGCTGGCGGCGGCGCCGTGGTGAAGATGTAGGTGCGCCCAGCCTGCAACAGGGATTGGGTGATGGTGGGGTGTGCCGCCACAAAGGCCCCCGCCACACCCGCAGCTTTACCCAGCGTGCCCATCACGATCAGGCGTTCGCTGCACAGGCCAAAGAGCGCCGGTGTGCCGCGGCCTTGCGGCCCCAGCACGCCAAAACCATGGGCGTCGTCCACGATCAACCAGGCGTCATGGGCCTCGGCCAGGGCCAGCAATTGGTCCAGTGGCGCCATATCGCCGTCCATGCTGAACACGGCGTCCGTAACGATCAGCTTGATTTTGGCTGTGCTGGCCGCCAACAGCGCCTGCAACGCGGCCACATCGCAATGGGCATAGCGTTGCACCGGCGCCTTGGCCAAGCGCGCTCCGTCGATGATGGAGGCATGGTTCAGTTCATCGGAAAAAATTTCAGCCTCGGCATCACCCAGCACGCTCAGCACCGCCATATTGGCCATGTAACCAGAGCAAAAGAACAAGGCCTGCGCCTGTGGAATCTGCGGCGCCATCCACTCGGCCAAGGCCTGCTCCAACTGCTCATGCGCCAGCCCATGGCCGCTGATCAGGGGCGACGCGCCCGAGCCCGCGCCGTAGCGGCGCACCCCGCCGACAAAGGCTTCGGCCAATTGCGGATGCGCGGCCAGACCGAGGTAGTCATTGCTGCAAAACATCAGCATCTCGCGGGCACTGTCGCCCGCACCGCGCACGGTCTGCGTAGGGGCTGTGGCGCTTTCGGCCACGCGCAGCACCCGGGTCAGGTCCTGTGCCGCAATGGCTTGCAGTTTGTGGTTCAGGTGGTCAAGCAGCATGGAGTAGTACCTCGTTCAGGGTTTGTGTCACCGCATGGGCCAAAAAGCGTGCGGTGGACTCGTCAATCAGGTAGGGCGGCATCAGGTACACCGTGCGGCCAATCGGGCGGATCAACAGCGCCTGCTCGCGGGCCGCCAGGTGGAAGCGTTCGGCAAACCGCTCGCCCACCAGATCGGCGCGCACGTCAAAGGCCAAAATCATGCCGCGCTGGCGCAGGTGTTCGACCCGCGCATCGCTCTGCAAGGGCGCGAAGGCGTTTTGCAACCAGCGTGCCTGCTCGCGGTTTTTCTCCAGCACCTGCTGATTGGCAAAACGGTCGAGCACGGCGTTGGCCGCCGCGCAGGCCAGCGCATTGCCGGTGTAGGAGTGCGAGTGCAAAAAGCCGCGCGCCACCTCATCGCTCCAGAAGCTCTGGAACACGGCCTCCGTCGTCAGCACCAGCGAGAGTGGCAAGGTGCCGCCGCTGATGCCCTTGGACAGGGTGATGAAATCCGGCCAACTAGTCCGAGCCTGCTCAAACGCAAAAAAGGTGCCGGTGCGACCGCAGCCCACGGCGATTTCGTCGGCAATCAGGTGGATCTCGAATTCGTCGCACAAAGCCCGCACGGCGCGCAGGTAAGACGGCTCGTGCATCACCATGCCCGCGGCGCATTGCACCAGGGGTTCGATGATCAGCGCGGCAATGTGGCCGCACCGTGCTTCCAGCACGCTGCGCAAGGCCGCCAGCGCGCGCGCCTCGCTGTCCGCGCCCTGGCGGCTATCGGGAGATTCCACCACATGCGAGGGCATCAGCAAGGGGGCATAGGCATCGCGGAACACCGCCACGTCGGTCACGGCCAGCGCACCGATGGTTTCACCGTGGTAACCATGGCGCAGGCAGACAAACTCGCGTTTGGCGTCCAGCCCCCGGTTGCGCCAGGAATGGAAACTCATCTTCAACGCGATCTCGACCGCGCTGGCGCCATCGCTGGCAAAAAAGGTGTGGCCCAACGCGCCGCCGGTCAGGGCCGAGAGCTTTTCGGCCAACTCCACCGCCGGCGCGTGGGTGCAGCCGGCCAGCATGACGTGGGCCAGGGTGTCGAGTTGCTGCTTGATGGCGTCTTTGATGCCTTCGTCGGAGTGGCCAAACAGGTTGACCCACCAGGAGCTGTTGGCATCGAAGTAGCGCCGGCCCTCGTAGTCATGCAGCCAGGGCCCTTCGCCGCGCGCAATCGGCAGCGGCGGCACGACGGCGGCGCGCGCCATTTGGGTACAGGGGTGCCAGACAGCGTTCAGGCTGCGGCGTTGCCAGTCTTGCTGGCTATTGTTTTTACTAATGCTGGTCGAATCCGACATGAAAATCCTCGTTAGCTGGTTTCGCATTGCAGCATATCGATCAGATCCAACTCCGGGCTGACACGGCCGCTGGCCGTCAAGGCCGCGGTGATCTGGCCGCGGTGGTGGGTTCCGTGGTTGAACACATGGGCCAGCGTGGCGGCAAAGGGCAAGGACATGGCCTTGCCGCTGAGGTTGACATAGTCCAGCGTGCCATCAAACCGGTCTGCGCTCCACGAGGCGATCAAAGGCTGCCAGGCACGCGCCCCGTCCAGCAGGCGCTGGCGCAACTGGGCGCGGTCGGTTTCCACCTCCTGGTCCAGCGCTACTTGGGGAGAGGCACCTTCGGAAAACCGCCGAAACCACACCCCATGCTCACCCACCAGAAGGTGGTTGAGCGTGCCGTGGATGGATTTGAAAAATAAGCCGCAGTCGCGCCGGTAGTCCTGCTCCGACAGGGGCGCCACATGGCTGTCCAACAGGCGCTGCGTGGCCCACAGGTTGTAGCGGGCCAGCATGGCAAAGTGGGTGTGTGCGTCCATGCCCGCCCCTTACATGCGGAACACACCGAACTTGGTCTCGGGAATGGGGGCATTGAGCGAGGCACTCAGGCCCAGCGCCAACACGCGGCGGGTGTCGGCCGGGTCGATGATGCCGTCGTCCCACAGGCGGGCGGTGGCAAAGTAGGGGTGGCCCTGCTCTTCGTACTGGCGGCGGATTGGGGCCTTGAAGGCTTCTTCCTCTTCCATGCTCCAGGTACCGCCTTTGGCTTCCAGGCCATCGCGGCGCACCGTGGCCAGCACGCTGGCCGCCTGCTCGCCGCCCATGACCGAGATGCGGGCGTTGGGCCACATCCACAAAAAGCGCGGGCTGTAGGCGCGGCCACACATGCCGTAGTTACCGGCGCCAAAGCTGCCGCCAATGATGATGGTGAACTTGGGCACCTGCGCGGTGGCCACGGCCGTCACCATCTTGGCGCCGTTGCGGGCAATGCCTTCGTTTTCGTACTTGCGCCCGACCATGAAGCCGGTGATGTTCTGCAAAAACACCAGGGGAATCTTGCGCTGGCAGCACAGCTCGATAAAGTGCGCGCCTTTCAGGGCCGACTCGCTGAACAAAATGCCATTGTTGGCGATGATGCCCACCGGCATGCCTTCGATGTGGGCAAAGCCGCACACCAGCGTGGTGCCGTAACGCGGCTTGAACTCGTGCATCTCGGAGCCATCGACGATGCGGGCGATGATTTCACGCACATCAAAGGGTTTTCGGGTGTCGGTGGGGATCACGCCGTACAACTCTTCTGCTACATATTTAGGAGCTGCTTGCGCAATAGGTACAAGGGCTGGAGCCTTATTTCTATTCAAATGCGCAATGGCCTCGCGGGCCAGCGACAGGGCATGCAGGTCGTTTTGCGCCAGATGGTCGGCCACGCCACTGAGTCGCGTGTGTACATCACCACCACCCAGGTCTTCCGCCGTCACCACTTCGCCGGTGGCGGCTTTCACCAAGGGCGGGCCACCCAAAAAGATGGTGCCCTGGTTCTTGACGATGATGGTCTCATCCGACATGGCAGGCACGTAAGCGCCGCCGGCGGTGCAGGAGCCCATGACCACGGCGATTTGCGCAATGCCCTGCGCACTCATGTTCGCCTGATTGAAGAAGATGCGGCCAAAGTGGTCGCGGTCGGGAAAGACCTCGTCCTGGTTCGGCAAATTGGCACCGCCCGAGTCCACCAGGTAAATGCAGGGCAGGTTGTTTTGCGCCGCCACTTCCTGGGCGCGTAAATGCTTCTTCACGGTGAGCGGGTAGTAGGTGCCCCCCTTCACCGTGGCGTCGTTGCAGACGATCATGCAGTCCACCCCACTAACACGGCCAATGCCGGCAATCACGCCCGCGCAGGGGGCGCTGTCGGTGCCGTCACGGTCGGGGTACATGGCCAGCGCGGCCAGGGGCGACAGCTCCAGGAATGGCGTACCGGGGTCCAGCAGCATGCCCACGCGGTCACGCGGCAGCAGCTTGCCGCGTGCCGTGTGTTTGGCACGGGCGGCGGTACCGCCGCCGAGCGCGGCTTTGTCGATCTGGGCGTTGAGGTCGGCCACCAGGGCGCGCATGGCCGTGGCGTTGGCGACGAAATCCGCAGAGCGGGCGTTGAGTTTGGTTTCCAGGATGGGCATGGGGGCGTCTCTTCTTTCAGGCGGTTTTGTCTTCTTGCAGCCCAAGCTGCTGTTTCATTTCATCACGGATTTTGAACTTCTGAATCTTGCCGGTCACGGTCATCGGAAACTCGGACACAAAGCGAATGTAGCGGGGCACCTTGTAGTGCGCAATCTGTCCCTTACAGAAGGCCTTGAGGTCGTCTTCGGTCAGCGTCTGCCCCGGTCGCACCACCACCCAGGCGCACAGCTCCTCACCGAACTTCTGGTCGGGAATCCCCACCACCTGCACGTCCTGCACCGCCGGGTGGCGGTACAGGAACTCTTCGATCTCGCGCGGGTAGATGTTCTCACCACCGCGGATCACCATGTCCTTGATGCGGCCGACAATGTTGACGTAGCCCTGCGCGTCCATGGTGGCCAGGTCACCGGTATGCATCCAGCCGTCGGCGTCAATCGCTTCGCGGGTTTTTCCCGGGTCTTCCCAGTAGCCATGCATAACCGAGTAACCGTGGGTACACAACTCACCCGACACGCCCGGTGCCACCGTCGCACCACTCTCGGGATCAATCACCTTGACCTGCAAATGCGGCTGCACCAGCCCCACCGTGGCCACCCGCTTCTCCAGCGGCGTGGTGGTGCTGCTTTGGCAGCTGACCGGGCTGGTTTCCGTCATGCCGTAGGCGATGGTCACTTCGGACATGTGCATCTCGCCCACCACCCGCCTCATCACTTCGATGGGGCACGGTGAGCCGGCCATGATGCCGGTGCGCAGGCTGGAAAGGTCAAACTCATTGAAGCGCGGGTGGTCCAGCTCGGCGATGAACATGGTGGGCACACCGTGCAGGCCGGTGCACTTTTCATCCTGCACCGCTTGCAGCACCGACAAGGCATCAAAACCGTCGTTCGGGTAGACGATGGTCGCGCCGTGGGTCAGACAGGCCAGGTTGCCCAGCACCATGCCAAAACAGTGGTACAGCGGCACCGGGATGCACAGGCGGTCCGCCGCGGTGAGCCGCATGGCCTCACCAATAAAGAAGCCGTTGTTCAAAATGTTGCGGTGCGTCAGCGTGGCGCCCTTAGGGAAACCGGTGGTGCCGCTGGTGAACTGGATGTTGATGGGCTGCGTCGGCTGCAGCGTCTGGGCGATGGCGTCGATACGCGGGTCTGCCGCATCGCCGCTCGCCAGCAGGTGGGAAAAACGCAGCAGCCCCGGCCCTTCATCGGCCTGGCCCGGCTCGTCGATCCACGCCACCGTGCGCAGATGTGGCAAACGGGCGGACTGCAAGCCGCCTGGCGCGGCCTGGTTCAATTCAGGGGCCAGTTCACGCAACATGCCCAGGTAGTCGCTGGTCTTGAAACGTGCCATGGTCACCAGGGCCTTGCAGGCCACCTTGTTCAGCGCATATTCGACCTCGGACACCCGGTAGGCCGGGTTGATGTTCACCAGAATCAGGCCCACGTTGGCGGTGGCCAACTGCATCAGCAACCACTGCGCGTTGTTGTGCGACCAGATACCAATGCGGTCACCCGGTACCAGCCCCAGGCCCAACAGGGCGCTGGCGAGTTGCTTGCTGGCGGTTTGCAGTTCACGGTAGCTGTAGCGCAGACCCTGGTGCCTACTTACCAGCGCCTCGTGCTCGGGCTGGCGGGCGGCCATGGCGTCAAAGAATGCGCCCAGCGTCTGCTCGATCAGGGGAACGTCCGTCGCCCCCTGGGACAGGCTGTGGGTCAGGACAGGCGAAGGCGGGGCGCTTGCAGGGCCGGATGTCATGTCGAATTCCTTTGGTGAAGGCGTATCCAGGAAACGGGTTGCTGATGGAAGGATAGAGGCGACGCCCCTTTGGCAGTCGCCAGCAAGGTTGCAAATTGCGCCAACTTAAGGCAAAGTGCGCACCGTGCCAAACCTCGCCATGCTTGCCATCCCAACCGCCCAGACCGTCTCCACGCTGACCGGCGCTGCGGCGACGCCCATGGCCTTTGTGCAGGCCATTTTGGCGGCCTACCAGCGGTATGGGGTGGACCCGACCCATGCGCTGCAAAAGGCACAGATTGCGCCAGAGTTACTTACCATTGCGCAGGCACGTATTACCGCCTGGCAAATGGAGCAGATTTCCGGCACGGCGATGCAGGAGCTGGACGATGAAGCCCTGGGCTGGTTCAGCCGGCGCCTGCCCTGGGGCAGCTACGGCATGCTGGCACGCGCCTCGATCAGCGCCCCCAGCCTGGACATTGCCCTCATGCGCTGGTGCCGCCACCACGGCTTGATTGCAGACGATATCGCCCTGACGCTCGACGTCTCGGGCACGGTTGCATCCATCTGCATTGCCGAGCGGCGCGAGCTGGGTGCGCTGCGGGAGTTTTGCCTGGTCTCCGTGCTGCGCAACATCCATGGCCTGGCCTGCTGGCTGGTGGACTCGCGTATTCCGGTGCAGCAAGCCCAGTTTCCATTCACAGCGCCGCCCCACGCTGAAGCCTATGGCGTGTTATTTTCCGGCCCCACCACATTCGGCGCAGCCCACGCCAGCATCCAGTTTGACACCCGCTACCTCGCCCTGCCCCTGCGGCGCGACGAGCATGCCTTGCAACAGATGTTGCAGCGCGCCCTGCCGCTGACGGTGCTGCAGTACCGTCGCGACCGGCTGCTGGTGCAGCGTGTGCGCCAGGCACTGACCGCCCACCCCGAACAAACCCACAGTGCGGAAGACCTGGCCGCCCTGCTCCACGTCTCCCCCCGCACCCTGCACCGCCAGCTCAAGGAAGAAGGTGCCGCGCTGCAAACACTGAAGGATGAAGTGCGCCAGGCCCGCGCGCGGGAGCTGCTGCTGCGCACCGCGCGCCCCATCAAACAGGTGGCGCAGGCAGCAGGTTTTCAAAATGAAAAAAGTTTTATCCGCGCCTTCAAAGGCTGGACGGGCACATCACCGGCGGAATTCAGGCGGTCGCGGGCAGGGCTGAATTGAGCCCCCAACCCGTCTCATCATTGGTACCGGAAAATCCTGAGCGACATGAAGGCCTTTTTGATGCAAAGGCTGGTGCGGTGAAACCATGCATTGTTTGTAAATTGAAAGACAGTCATTCATAATACAAACATGATAATCAACAGATCGCTCTACCCACACTTGCTGGATAGTTTGGAAATTTTCCCCGTGATAGGTTTGGTGGGGCCGCGCCAAGTCGGAAAGACCTCCATGGCACGACAACTGGCGGCAGACCTGTCCAGAGCTGGCCAACGCCCCCTCATGCTCGACCTGGAACGGCCATCCGATCTTGCCAAGCTGACCGAGCCGGAATTGTTTTTAGAGCCTCTGGCAGATCGCCTGGTTATTCTGGATGAAGTGCAGCTCAAACCGGACTTGTTTGGGGTGCTGCGCTCCCTGGTCGATGCACAGCGCAGACCGGGGCGATTTTTGATTTTGGGTTCTGCCGCGCCCGCCTTGATTCAGCGTTCGGCAGAGACATTGGCGGGGCGCATTGAGTTTTTGGAACTCGCGCCTTTGAGCTTGGCGGAAGTGGGCGCGCAGCCGCAAGACACCACACTCCCAACGGTCGCCACCACCTTGTGGAGTCGGGGCGGATACCCTGACTGTTATCTGGCGCGCAGTGACGCGGCCTCCATGCGTTGGCGTGAAGCGTTTATCCGCAGCTACCTGGAACGCGATATTCCCCAACTCGGCATACGCGTCAGCGCAGCCACCTTGCGCCGCTTTTGGCTCATGCTGGCCCATTACCACGGCCAGCTCTGGAATGCGTCAACCCTGGCGGGCTCCCTCGGCCTCTCCGCCCCCAGCGTGCGCCACTACCTGGACATATTGGAGAGCACGTTTATGGTACGCGTGCTGCAGCCCTACAGCGCCAATCTGGGCAAACGTCTCGTGAAATCGCCCAAAGTGTATTTGCGTGACAGCGGACTGCTCCATGCATTACTCAATCTGCCCGACCACAACGCGCTTTTGGGTCACCCCGTACTGGGTGCATCGTGGGAAGGCTGGGTCATCGAACAAATTCTGAGCCAGGCGCCTGTGGGCAGCCGCCCCTACTTTTTTCGCACCGCCAGTGGCAACGAAATTGACCTGCTGCTGGAGCTGCCGGGCGGCCAGCTCCGTGCGATTGAAATCAAACACTCCGCCACACCCAAATTAGGCAAAGGCTTCAACGAAGTGCTGGACGCCCTCCAACTCAGCAGTGGTTTTGTCATCGCACCGATCAGCGAACCCTACCCGCTCACGACCCGCGCGCGGGCTCTGCCATTGAGCCACCTACGGGAAATTTGGCGGGATGCGGGCCCTATCACAGTCTGAGGAACAGGGAAGAGACCCTCGACAACAACGTCCCCCACCGCTGGTACCCGACAAAATGCCGTCCCAGGCATCCCTAGTCAAACACTCGCCGGCAGGACTTAATTACACGGATGACTTTTCCAGAGTCTCCCGCCAAGCGCGCTGTTGCACCTCAAACGCTCATCCACACCCAGTGTCTCGCGCGGGTTTTATGAAGCCGCCAAAGACGTGGGTGCCAGCAGAAAATTGCTGATCGCCCCCGTGCCGGAAAGCTATCCGGCCAAAGAAGGCATTGAAGTCACGCCGGTACTGGACGTGGTGCGTGCGTTGGGCCAGTGGTGAACGCTTACGCACCCTCCACGTAGTACCAGCACTCCGCGCTCACCCACAGCGCAGGGCCGTGCGGTGAAAGGGGGAGTGCGGGTGTCATCAAATCTTCACGCGCGTTTCTTCAACGCGTCACAGTGGGAAATCACACTCCACCGCAGTCATTGGGCGGACGTTATTGCGACAGCAGTACGGGCCGCCCTTGGCCATTTTTGTTCTCTCACCAACCTCTCACTTACATCCATGAAGAAGCACCTCATTGCCCTTGCCATCGCGACATCGCTGGCCACACCCTGCGCATTTGCCGACGTTGAAGTGGGACCATTCACCATCTATGGGACGCTGCAAACCGCCGTGGAATCCATCAATGTGGACAGCAACGGCGCCGTCCTCGCCAACACCGCGGTGAGCCAGACCCGCCTGGCGGATCAAACCTCCAAACTGGGTTTTAAAACCAAAGTCGATTTGGGCGAGGGCATGTTCGCGCTGGGCCAAATTGAAAGCCGCGCCTACCTGGGCAATAACGGCAGCTCCTCCGACGACAAGGCCGAAATCGGTGGTCGCAATACCTTTTTGGGCCTGGGCAGCACGCATGCAGGTGTTGTGCGTTTAGGCCGCTATGACAACGCGTACAAGCTGTCATTGAAACAAATGGGTGGGTTGACGGACAACCTCAATGACGCCAGCGGCGACACGGGAGACAAACAAATCCTCAACCGCCTGGGCGCACGCCAAGGCGACCTGATTGCCTATGAGTCGCCCAAATGGGGTGGTTTCACCGTCAACGCAAGCTACAACCTGGGCAAAGATTCAACGGGCTCCATCAGTGGCGGCAAGGGTGATGACTTGGCAAAATTCACAGCCGCCACCGAACTGATGACACAGTTCGCGGCAGGTGTGGGCTACAAAGTGGGCGGTTTCAGCGTGGGCCTTGGCACCACTTCCGTCAACAATGCATCTTGGCAGTTGGACGGCGCCAGCAAAGCCGACGCCAAGAACTACAGGGGTGAACAAACCTTGCAGGCATGGCAAGTTGGCGCCAGCTACAGCATGGGCGACTTCCGGGTGGGTGTGGTCACCGAACGCATCAACTCCAAACTGGCTGGAGGGTTCAAGCTAAGCACCAGCGCAGCGGGCGCCATTGTTCAGGGCGCGGCGCTGGCTTTTGACCAGTACCAAACCACCCATGGCCTGGTTGGCGCTTACAAAAAAGGGCCTCTGAGTGTTGAGGCGCGTTACGCCATGGCTGACGAAGTCAGCGGAAGCGTCAATGGTGCGGCCGTCAAAACCGACACCGGCGCAACACAATGGGGCGTTGCGGTGGGATACCAGTTGCACAAAAATGTGCAGCTGGTGGGCTCGTATACCCGCGTGGACAACAAGAAAAACGCATCCTTCACCAGCGCATCCGGCTTTTCACTGGACAAGGGTGTTGACCTGAGCCAGCTGGCACTGGGCGTGTCCGTAGCGTTCTAATTCGCCAATTTCCAAGGTTTTATACGGCCACTCGCAAGGGTGGCCGTTTTTTTTAGCGTGCATCGGGCGCTGACAGCACGCCATCCACGTAGCACCAACGCCCGCCCTCACGCACAAAACGGCTGCGCTCGTGCAGGCGCACGGCAGCTGCATTGGCGGGTTTTTGCCGGGCCACAAACTCCACCTCCGCATGGTCGGGATCGGCAGCGCTGGGCGGCAGGAAGCGACGCACCTCCAGCCCCAACCATTTCACACCAGCCTCAAATTCGATGGTGGCAGGCCGTGTGCTTGGGTGCCAAGTGCGTAGCAAATACGGCGCTCGCTCCAGCACAAACGCGCAGTAACGCGAGCGCATCAGACACTCGGCGTCGGGCGCGGGCACATCGGCTTCCAGCCATTGCGCACAACATTGCCCATAGGCCATTGGCCGCGCTTTGGAATTGAGGCGCCCGCAGGGGCAAGGACTGGAAAGACTGATGCCCGTCATGCCTTGCCAGTGCGCCGTGCTTTTTGCGCTTCCAGCGTTTCGGTGGGGCCACCCTGCTGGACCCACTCAGCGTAGCCGCCGTCGATATGGGCCACATTGGTCATGCCCATGTCCTGCAGGGTTTTGGCCGCCAGGGCGCTGCGCCAGCCCGCGCCGCAAAACAGGATGAACTCTTTGGACTCGTCCGCAAACAACTTCTTGTGGTACGGCGACTGGGGGTCCACCCAGAATTCGAGCATGCCGCGCGGGGCATGAAATGCCCCCACGACCGTGCCCTCCGCCAGTTCACGGATGTCGCGGATATCGACTATTTGCACGCCGGGGTCGGCAAGGCGCGCCTGCACCTGCGCAGGAGAGTAAGTGGTGACCTGCGCCATGGCCTCATCGACGAGGGCGCGGAATCCTTTGGTGATGGGCATAGGGGCTCCTTATATTCTTCAAACTACGTCAAACCAGTCCACCCTGCGCAGCCCGTTGAGACCCATGAAGTCCCGCGTGTTGTGGGTGACCAGCGTCGTACCGTGGGCAATGGCAATGGCGGCAATCTGCCCATCCACAAACGCCAGCGTCTGGCCAGACTGTTCCCGCTGCGTGCGCAACTCCGCATGGATGCGCGCCGACTGGGCATCGTAGGGCAGAACCGGCAATTGACCCACCACATCCTGCACAAAGCGGCCCACGGCATCACGACGTTGTCCGGCGGGCATGCGCAGCCAGCCGTAGCGCAATTCGTGCCAGACCGGGGCGGCGATTGCCAGCTCCCCCTCATACCGGCGCAGGTTAGCCAAAACACCCGGATGCGGCACAGGCCGCGCCGCCTCGGACACCACATTGGTATCGAGCAGCCACGTTGCAGCGCTCACCAGGCAAAGCTCCGTGCAGCGTCGTTTTGGCGCACGTTGGCAAAAGGATCATCCTGCGGCTCACCTTGGCTGGGCACCAAATGCGCAGACCGCCACGCATCCAGCCGCGCCCCAAACCCTGCCGCCTGATGGCTGAGCCCCTGGTACTGCTCGAACGACATCAACACGCCAGCCCCCTGGCCGCGCCGCGAAATCAGCACAGGCTCATGCCCAGCCTCAACACTGCGCAACGCATCCGCCAAATGGGCGCGCGCCTCAGAAAATGGAAGTGTTTGCATCGTTTGCTTGAAATGTACAAAATTAATGTACATCATACATAAACCACCGAGGTTGAGAAACATTCCAGGGCAATCGCACCTACCCCGCATATTTCACACCAATGAGTAGGCAGTCCCGCCGTGAGGCACGTTGTTCATTGGTATCTGACGCCAATTGCAACCAAGGACCGCCAATGCCAACCTGTACAGAAAAAATTCAGACCCCCAAGATCGAATTTGGCCGCGTAGGCAGGCGAGTCGTGCAGGGGTGTTTTGACGGCGGCAGCATGACCAGTTACGCCGGGGTCATGCTGCTGGGGGCCACTGACCGCAAGCTCGGGCTGATGCAGGCGGCGGCGCGCTGCATTGCCGATCCGCGCGACCCGCGTCTGGTCACACACGGTGTCGTGGACATGCTGCGCCAGCGCGTGTACGGCCTGGCAATGGGCTAGGAAGACCTGAACGACCACCAGGCACTGCGCCAGGACGTGGCCATGCAAACGGCCGTCGGGGTGAACAGCGATATCGCCAGCGCCCCCACCCTGAGCCGCCTGGAGAAATGGGCCGATCGATCCACCGCATGGCGTGTGCACCAAGTGCTGGTGGAGCAGTTCATCGCCAGCTTCAAAGTAAACCTCCTGTGCCGACCACCTTGCACCAGTTGCCGATTGGTTTATTGGAGCGCAGCCCCGTCGGGTTGCCAACGCGTAGGCAGCAACTCCTCAATACGGCTGTAGGGATGCGTAGGTAGACGGGTCAATACATCGGTGAGATAGGCCAGCGGTTCAATGCCATTCATCTTGGACGTCTGGATCAAACTCATGATGTCGGCGGCGCGCGCGCCTGCAGCCAAACTGCCGCTGAAGAGCCAATTCTTGCGCCCCAGCGCCCAGGGTCGAATCTGGTTCTCAATGCGGTTGTGATCCATGGGCAATCGCCCATCGTCAACGTAACGGACCAACGCCAGCCAGCGCTTGAGACAATAGTCAATCGCCTTGGCAGTGCCCGTGCCATCGGTGACCTGCTGGCGCTGGGCCAACAACCAGGCATGCAGCGCCAATAACCGCGGCCTGGACTCTTGCTGCCTGCGCGCCGTGGCCAGTTTCACATCCAGACCCTCGTCGTGGATGGCGCGCTCAACCCCGTACAAGGCCCCAATATGCGCCAGCGCCACCTCGGCCAGCGTGCTCTTGGCCGCCACATGCAGCTCAAAGAACTTTCTTCTGACATGCGCCCAGCACCTCGATGATGCTCGGCGCATCGCTCTCATCCTTCGCCACTCCCGGCTCTGGCGTAAACAGCGCCTTGTACCCCACGTAATCGTCCACCACCAGGTGACCACTCCAACGCTGGGGCTTTACGCCGCAAAAGCCCATCAGGCAGCCCTACGAACAAAACCCCGAGGCGGTGCAGACCTGGCTGAAGGGCGCCGAAATCCATTGGGGGGATGAGACTGCCTTGGTCAACACCGATGTCCGCAGCAGAAGCTTTGTCCCGGCTGGCAAAACGCCCGTGGCAACTCAAGTTCGACACTTCCGGCACGTAAGCCTATGATTTCATTGAGAACGCGATCCAAAGCGTAGACTACAAAACAGGTTTAACGAGGTCAGATGGGGTCGGTGGGGTCAAGTCCAGGGCTGCAAACATCGACTTTTGCGCCGGTGTAATTTCGGTCAATCCGGTGAGCGTTTTGCCATCGCTGGTCACAGCAGTTTGCTGATGGATGCGTTTGAGTTGTTCCAACAGCGTGGTGGGTGACTCAGAGCGTTTGGCGGCCTTGAGCCGCATGCGCATCACCCGGTACAGCACCAGCGCCATGAAGCACATCAACGCATGGGCGCGAATGCGCTGGGGCAGTCGGTGGTACACCGGGCCGATCTCGATGTCGGATTTGAGTATCCGAAACCCGCGCTCAATATCGGCCAGGCTTTTGTAGCGCTGCACCACCTCAGCCGCTGTGGCGTTGGTGTTGGTTACCAGCAGCAGCTTGCCGTCGAGCAACTCCAGGTAGCGTTTTTTCTCCTCGTCGATGGAGTAACTGAACAGATCCGCCTTCAAGTCCACTTGGATCACGTGCGCCATATGGGCGTCTTTGACTGCATGGTAAAAGCGCGCCTTGGTGCCCGAATCCGACATCGGACGGCCTTTGCTTTGGTTCTTTTTGCCTGTGCGCTTGCTCTCGTCCTGCGCATCGAGTTTGACACTGCACTGCTGGCCCAATTCGAGCAATTCGGCAATCGTTTTGTCCCGTGCAGTGGTTCGTCTGGCTGCGGCCACTGGGTCGTGTGCCACCACCAGACGGCTGCCCTGCCACTGGGTCTCGGCGCACCATTCTTGCGTGCTGCTCTGCGCCTCGTGGAGCTTACCCAGATCATCGGCAAAGTCACCATAGCGTGCCGCCGGCACCGCCAGGATGTACTCCACCACCACGTCACGCCCGTCTTTTTCCAGTTGGGCCTGCAGTTTGCCAAGTTCTTCGATATTGGCCGTGCTGAGGAGTCCTCGGTCGGCAATGAGCACCACACGTCTGAGCGGGTAGCGCGCCAACAGTCCCCGAATCATGGGCAGCAGGGTTTTGGCCTCTGCCGTATTGCCCGGATGGACCTCGTGTGCAATAGGCAAGCCCTCGGCGGTTTGTACCAGCGACAACATGAATTGGCGCTCGATCAGGCCAGACTTGGCCATGCCATAGGCGCGCACATCGTCTTCGAGGTCGCTTTGGCCTGTGACTGCGACGGTGGTGAGGTCATAAAACACCACCGAGAGGTCTTCATCAATCAAGGGGCGCATGAGCGTGGCCAGCCGCTCGCCGAGTTTGTCGCTGTACTCATCAATCACGTCCATGGCGCGCAGCAGGTGTTGATGCTCAGAGACGGTACCAGAACCCGCTGGCAGGGCCACGGTTTCCAACCAGCGCAGCACGCCAAGTTTGCTGCCTGGATCACACAAACGGTTCATGACCATCAGGCGCAGGCAGCCCAGTACATCGACTTGCGCCTTGGAGCGTCGCCAGGCCAGTGCTAGGTCGTCAAATCCCAGGGAGCGCCACAGTTCGGATAGAGCCCAGATGTCGCCCGCATGGCGGCTGTCGGTAAAACGCAGTCCATCAAGGGCAGAGCTTGCAGAAGCCAGCCCTCGGGCGCGTTGCAAAGAAGCAATCAAGGTATCGACTTCGCCGCCAGCTTCAAGGCGACCCAGGGTGCAGACGGTGCGCTGGCGAGGCTTGCCTTGCTCGTTGCGAAAGGACTCCACCAGTTGGGCGTAGCGTCGATTACCTGTTTGGGTGACCTTGATGAACATGGCGCAAAGTGTAGCCCAAATTGGGAACAGTGAAAACTACCATAAAAGCAAAACGTGCCACTACACGTACTTTTCGATTTCAACCTTGGAAACGCTGTAAGTGCTTGAAATCATTGATCTGTGGGGCGGTGGCAATCAAAAAATCGGCGAAATAGTGTCGAAGAACTACACCACCGAGACCCAATCATCTGCCCCACCAAGGCCGCGCACAGGGCAATCACCAAGATGTCCATCATCAATTTAGGTGCGATTGCCTTGTATGTCGGCACTGATTGCACCAAAAAATGCACATAATCTCTGTCTGTGCCAATCTCCAAAAACTTGATCTCATAGCGCAACTCAATTTCAAGGCACATCTCCTTCAGCACCTCGCCCACCTGACCATCGAACACAACTCTCCTGTACTTCGCCGGAAACACCAAGCGATACAACAACACTGTGACGTTGTTACCCTTGTGGATGTATTCGTTCATCCACTCAAAATACCGCCCCAAGGGGCGGGGAATTTGCCCAAAGTAATTGAAATAAAATCTATTTATCTCTTACAACTAGAATTCCAGGCAGGATTAAGCCATCGAGCCCTGAGTGAAGCATTGTATATAATGCTTCATCGAGGGTGTTAACCATTGGAGAGCCATGAAGATTAAGTGATGTATTTAATAATGCTCCAATTCCCGTTTTCTTTTCGAATGCTTTTAGCAGTGAATAGTATTCAGGGTTCGTGTCGGGGCCTACAAACTGAGCCCGAACAGTAAAATCATATGGATGTATAGCTGCCTTCAAATGCTCCCGGCAAATTGCTGTACTATCGAAGGCAATGGTCATGAATTCGGCAGTTGCACCTTTCGGATTCACAATGTATTCAGGTCCGCGTTCTGCCAGAATTGATGGTGTGAATGGCATCCAGAAATCTCGAAATTTGATTTTTTCATTAATGTGCTTAAGATTCTCTATCTTTGATGGATTGCAGAGAATGGAGCGATTTCCCAAGGAACGGGCACCAAATTCCATAGCACCAACACATCGACCAAAAACATAATCACCTGCGAGATAGTCAGCAATTAGTTCGTCAGTTGGATTTTCAAAAATTGAAAATCCAGTCATATCATTCTTTTGCAATACTGCCTTGCTGTCAGCAAGCGTATATTGCGGCCCCAAATAGGTATTCTTAATCGGCTCAGGAGGAATACCAAAATCCTCACAAAGGGCGTAAGCAGCACCTATACTTTGTGATTCATCTCCACCACTAGGCGGCACATGAAATTCCTTTACCGAATCCAGCCCCATAATCAATTTATTAGCCTTGATGTTCATGGAGAGACCACCGCTGTAGTAAAGTGCTTCAGCTCCAGTATGCTTCATCAGATTATCGATCCACTCTGAAATTAGATCTTCCACCCACATCTGCAGTCCAGCTGCGATACCGTCGAAGCGGATTCCTTCAAAAGCATCACGAAAGTAATAGTACATATCAGTTGGCTTTTCTTTCCACTTAAAGTCAAGCCCATCAACAACTAGTGTCCTTTTAAATATTTCGTATGCGGGCCGTGCAATATAGTCCTTTGCGTATGGGGCCAATCCCATTACCTTAAACTCATGCTCATTCGGTTTCATGCCTAACAATAGCGTAATCCACCGATAGACCCGAGCCATATTACACATATCCGTTCGGAAAAACTCCTTGATCTTTCCATTTTCGTATAAACTAGCAGTCGCATTGCAACCATCACCCCAACCGTCTGCCGTTACTATGAGGGACCGTCGTTGCGAACGTGGAGATGCGTAGAAAGCATATGCAGCGTGACCTCGATGATGATCCATTAGCACAACCTTTTCTTCCGATATACCTAGGTGTTGCGCGACCGTGTTTTTTCGGACGGCGTTAAACGATTCAACCCATTGGGTCTCAGGGACAGTTTCAAGAAAGCTGTAGTTGTAATATCCAGGGGGATTGGGGTTTGCAAACTTTGACTCCTTCGAAATGCGCTCCCAATAGTCAGATTGTTTCCCCTCAAGAATGGTGGGCTTCCAGTATTCACGCTGCTCGCGGACATAATCACTAATGGAATATGTTGATACCCGCTTCATTTTCATCTGAATCGGATCAGAGATCTTTCCTGCAAAGACCACCGCATCTATTTCATTACCTACAAGGCCAGCCATAGAAAGAACTGAATCAATTGATTTTCGAGGATATTCAGTATCATTTTTTACACCACTAAATCTTTCCTCTGCCACACACGAAACGACCTTTCCATCAATAATTAAGGCTGCATTTGCATTGTGATCTTCATTAATTCCAAGTATTTTCATGTTATCTTTCCCGTATTACTGCATTAAATTAACTATTCCGCTTAAATGCATGGCGTTGGTCATCTGCACCGTGCTAATTGTAATGTATGCCCGAATCGCTATCGGTCGCCCACTTGTTTCTCTTCAGCAATTGGCTCATTGACTGGATGCCTTCGCGCTTGAGCACCGGACCCAGGTGCGCATCTGACCGATATTCTTGGCAAAATCGTCACCGTAGGTCTTGCGTAGAGTCTCCACCTTCGTGTCGGTGCGCTTTCGCCGGATCTCGCCATTTTGATTACGCATGCGGTTGTCCAAACCCGTAGGGCAATGCTCTGTCACCATGCTGACGCTCCCAGATAAATCCTAAGATCGCTTTTCGCCGACACCTCGTATTCCAGTCAACACCGGTAGTGTCCCAATCGGGATAGGAGAAAGCCTCACGGCCTCCCCCTCCCACACCACCGGACATACGGGTCACGTATCCGGCGGTTCCTTGAAACTTCGTTGATCTCATGCTGCCTTGGCCGGTGCCAATTCGGGCAGCCCCATTTGACGAAACAACTTCAGTGGCATTGCCACACTCAGGGCTGGCGTTTGGCTCAGGCGCCAGGGACCATGCGCGCTCTTGCTCGTATTCCAAGCCTCGCGCACGCTGACCCCGCGTTTCCTTAGTTCGCGGTATCCCGCGCTGCCCCATTGTTTCCATGCATAGCATCGTAACCGCCGTCGCACTCATTTGTCGATCTCGCGCAGAGGACTCAACACTTCAGCTATTTCAAAATAAGCTTTCCACCCGGTCAGGGCCGTCTTTAACTCTTGCACGATGTCAATCAGCCGGTGACCTCGTGTGCGGCGGGTCAGCTCGCGGATGGTGCCTTTGAGTTTGTCGATGGCCTTGTCGGCCACCTTGATCCTCGCACCGCGTTTGCTGACGGTAAAACCCAGA
>NZ_JAUYQD010000059.1 GCF_030697375.1 Rhodoferax sp.
ATCGTGGCGCGGTCGCCGATCGCGCGGCTGGTCGCCTTCAAGCGCGAACGCGGCTGGCATCATCTGCCGCTGTATTCCGATATCTCCGGCGAGTTCAGCCGCGACTATCATGGTCTGACGAAAGAAGGCGGCGACGACGCGGCGTTCAACGTGTTCACGCGGCGAGATGGCGCAATCAGGCATTTCTGGGGCGGCGAGATGAACGGCGCATCCTCCGATCCCGGACAGGATCCGCGCGGCGCGCCGGATCTGATGCCGCTGTGGACCATCCTCGACGCGACGCCGGAAGGACGCGGCACCTACTGGTATCCGAAGCTGAATTATTGATGCGAAACTCATAAAAATCCCGCGTAAATACGGGGCCGCTGCATGGCATCGGCCGCGTATTTTTGCATGCCCAACATCCGCCCGCACTTAATCCGCATTTAACTAAAAGTCGCCTTAATGACGCTCCGCACCTCTGCGAGATGCTGCATCGAAACGTCTGATGCGGTGCTGCGAAGAGGAACTCAGTGGAAGTTGTCTGGATACGAGGCGAATGAGTTACAGTACGAGTGCGTCCAGGCAATTCGCGGCAAAGAACCATCGGGGTTCATCCCGTAAAGCCAATGCTAACCATATTTTCGGCAGCGCCGCGGTCGCCTGCCTGGTGCTGGGCTGCGCCTGGACCGTTTACACCAACGTACTTGGCGCCAGCATTTATCCGACCCTGGCGGGCGGAAACTTCGATGCGCCGGTGATCCGGCAGAAGCAGTCGGTGGCGGCGCGGACTCCGCAAGCCATTGTTAACAACGTGTTCGCGTCGTTGCCCGAGCCGGCGCCGGTCATTGCGGCGCCCGCAACCATCCCCTCCGCCTCGACGCTGAGGTTCGACGATCGTTTCGCCGCGGCGGCGCCGCAGGGCGTCGCGCCGAAGCCGCAAGCCGCGACGATGCAACTGGCTTCGGCGTCACCTTCCGTCGAAGTAGCAAAACCGGCTGACGTGCCGAAATTGCTCGATGCCGCCAAACCGAAACAAGCCTCACAAGCGCCTGCGCAGGTTGCTGCCCTCGCGCCGGCATCCGCCGAAGCCAAACCGGCGAAGGGAGCGGGTGTTACCGTCAAGGACATGGCGCAGCGCGCCAAGGCCGCGGTGATGTCGATCGCGTCCGGCGACAAGCCCAACATGGTCGAAAAACTGTGGGGCAAGGAACCGGCGTCCCGATCGTTGCTGTCCTACGCCTCCGCCGATGTCAGCGCGACCGGCAGCCTGCCGAAGCTGCAGAACCCGATGCTCGGGGGATCGGCGCCCTATGATCGCTCGACCGCGGTCTATGACATTGCGGCACGCAAGGTCTACCTGCCGGATGGCACCGTTCTGGAGGCGCATTCCGGGCTCGGCGCCAAGAAGGACGACGTGCGTTATGCGCATGTGCGGATGCAGGGCGTAA
>NZ_JAUYQD010000064.1 GCF_030697375.1 Rhodoferax sp.
GAAACTGGCTCCCGCCAAAAATGGCGAGTTGCATGCCGTGGACCACAAGCAGTTGCAGCGCATGCGCACCAAGCTGGCCATGGTGTTCCAGCATTTCAACCTGTGGGCGCACATGACGGTGTTGCAAAACATCATCGAAGCCCCCATCAATGTGATGGGCATTAACCGCGACGAGGCCATCGAGACGGCGCGCAAGTACCTGGACAAGGTGGGGCTGCACGGGCTGGAGGACCGCTACCCGGCGCACATGAGTGGCGGACAGCAGCAGCGCGTGGCGATTGCGCGTTCGCTGGCGATGGAGCCCGAGGTGATGCTGTTTGACGAGCCCACCAGTGCGCTGGACCCGGAGCTGGTCTCCGAGGTGCTCAAGGTGATGAAGACGCTGGCGCTGGAGGGGCGCACCATGGTGGTGGTGACGCACGAGATGGGCTTTGCGCGCGAGGTGGCCAACCACCTGATCTTTTTGCACAAGGGGTTGGTGGAAGAAGAGGGCAAACCCGCCGAGGTGCTGTCCAACCCGAAGAGCGAGCGGTTGGCGCAGTTCTTGTCGGGGAGTTTGAAGTAGGGGGCGGGGCCTAACTTTCAACAAGGGGCGCCGCTTAAACTGACCACGGATCATGGACGCAAGGGAGTTCTATATTGCCGCAACCGGAGCTTTCCACACTTTTTCAGCTGCTACCGATTGGCGCCTACCGGTCTGCCCCGGACGGCACCCTTTTGCGGGCCAACGCAGCCCTGCTCGCGCTCAATGGTTACACCCGGGAAGTGGATATGTGCACCGACCTAGGGCCGGGTGCCAAGGACCCGTATGTGGACCCCACGCGCCGGGCCGAATTTCGGGCCCTGCTGGAAAAAAGCGGGCAGGTGGTCAATTTTGTGTCGGAGATGGTGCGCCTGAACACCGGTGAGCGTATGTGGGTGCGCGAGCATGCCCATGTGGTGCTCAACGACGACGGAAGGCCCCGTTATTTCGAGGGCACGGTGGAAGACATCACCGAGGAACTCCGTGCCAAAACTCTGCTGCACCAGCGCGAAGCCATGTTGAACAACGTACTCAGGACCATTCCTGATCGCATATGGCTCAAAGACACCAACGGCGTCTACCTGACCTGCAATGACGCATTTGCTGCCAATCTGGGTGCCAGCGTTGCAGAAGTGGTGGGCACCAATGACGTGCAGTGGCTTGGTAAGGAGCTGGCTGAGGTTTTTCTTGCCACGGATCGCCTGGCCATACAGGCAAAAAAGCCGGTCATTCTGGAAGAGGACATGCCCTCCCCCTTGGCCACGGCGCCAGGGCTGTACGAGATCGTCAAAACACCCATGCGGGACGACGCGGGGAACATCATTGGCATCTTGGGCATGGGCCGCGACATCCTGCAGCGCAAAGCCGCCGAGGCTTTGTTGCGCGACACAACCGAGCAATTGGAACTGGCCATCATGGGCGCGGACCTGGGCCGATGGGACCACGACCTGACCATCGACAAGGGCTACTACATGGACGAACGTTCCTGCCTGATGCTGGGGCGGGATGTGCGCGAGTGTGAACACGGACGCGCCTGGGGCCATTTGATACACCCGGACGACCTCCCACATACCCTGCAAGCCATGCGTGCCCATCTCAACGGCAGTGCGCCCGCCTATGAAGTGGACTACCGCGCCCGCCACACCGATGGCCGCTGGGTTTGGCTTAGCAGCCGGGGCAAGGTGGTGCAGTTCGACCGCAATGGCGCCGCACAGCGCATGGTGGGTACCCTGATGGACATTTCGGGGCGTAAACAGGCGGAGAGCCAATTGCGCGCCACCCAGGCGGAGTTGCAGGCCACGCTCAACGCCCTGCCCGACTTGCTGTTTGAACTCACCCTGGATGGCCACTACCGGGCGGTGCACAGCCACAACGAGGCGGACATGGTGTTCCCTCCCCAGTTCGTCATGAACAAGGTGGTAACCGAAGTGTTGCCCATGGACGCCGCGAATACGTTTTTGGCAGCCTTGCAGGAAGCCCACGCCCATGGGCGCTCGTCGGGCAAACAGTACAGCCTGGAACTGACGGCGGGCAAGCAATGGTTTGAACTGTCCGTGGTGCGCAAACCGACCGAGCCCGGGGAGGAGCAACGCTTTATTGCCATCGCCCGCGATGTCACCGAGCGGAAAATCACCGAAGAGGCGATCCAGCACCTGGCTTTCCATGACAGCCTGACCGGCTTGCCCAACCGGCGTTTGCTCTCGGAACGCCTGCAAAGCGCCTTGCTTGCCAGCAGCCGGCACCGCCAGCACGGTGCCTTGATGTTTTTGGACCTGGACAAGTTCAAACAACTCAACGACACCCATGGCCACGACGTGGGGGACCTGATGCTGCAGGAGGTGGCACGCCGCTTGCAGCAAAACATCCGCGCCGTGGACACGGTGGCCCGGCTCGGGGGGGACGAGTTTGTGGTGCTGATCCAGTCCCTGAGTGCAGACGCGGAGGACGCCCATATGCATGCCACCACGGTGGGCCACAAAATCCTGTCCAGCCTGAACGAGCCCTACACCTTGGGCGGGCTGGAACACAGCTGCACCCCCAGCATCGGCATTGCCTTGTTCAGCGGCGATACTGTTGCAGCCCCTGAAGTCCTGAAACGGGCGGACAGTGCCATGTACCAAGCCAAGGCCCAGGGGCGCAACACCCTGCACTTTTATAAGCCAAATATGGGCTTAGCCCCCGTAGAATCTGCGCAAGCAGCTACTTAATTGATAGCAAAACTATGTTGAATTTTTTGCCCTCCGTTCTTGTTGGCGTCATCGCCTCGCTGCTCATGGTGCTCAATGCGCTGTTTTGGGTGCCTATTCTGCTCATCTTTGCATCGCTCAAGCTGCTCCTGCCCTTCAAGGCGGTTCGCTTGGGCGTTGACCCCATCTTGTTGTTCATTGCCGAGTCCTGGATTGCGTGCAACAGCGGCTGGATGGCGCTGACCCAGCGCACTACCTGGGATGTGCAGGGCATCGAAGGGCTAGACCCGCACAGCTGGTACCTGGTCAACAGCAATCACCAGTCCTGGGTGGATATCCTGGTGTTGCAGCATTTGCTGAACCGCCGAATTCCCTTGCTTAAATTTTTCATCAAGCAAGAACTGATCTGGGTGCCGGTGATGGGCCTGGCCTGGTGGGCGCTGGAGTTTCCGTTCATGCGCCGCCACAGCGAGGACTACCTGAAGAAACACCCTGAAATGCGTGGCAAGGACCAGGAAACCACCCGCAAAGCCTGTGAAAAATACGCCCTCATTCCCACCAGCGTGATGAATTTTCTGGAAGGCACCCGCTTCACTGCCGCCAAACACGACAAGCAAAAATCCCCCTACCGCCACTTGCTCAAGCCCAAAGCCGGCGGCATGGCCTTGGCGCTCAACGCCATGGGTGACAAATTCCAGGCCATTCTGGATGTCACCATAGTCTATCCCGACGGTGCGCCCACCTTTGGCCATTTCGTCACAGGCAAGATGCGCCGGGTGGTGGTGCGGGTGCGCACGCTGCACGTGCCCCAGCATTTGTTGCAGGGCGACTACGGCCAGGACCCGGCCTTTCGGGAGGCATTTTCACAATGGGTGCAACAGCTGTGGCGCGACAAGGATGTCCAGATCACGGCCTTATTAAAACAGGCCCACAAGTCCCACCCCGCCTCGCAATGAGGTGCCTCTACGGCAGCATCCGGCATTACGGTGGCGGTAGCGAAAAATGTTTCGCTTCCAAAATGTCGCAGGGCAAGGGTTTGCTAAACAGATAACCCTGCATTTCATCGCAATTCAGCAGCCGCAGCAACTGCGCCTGCGCCTCGGTTTCCACGCCTTCGGCCACCACCTTGAGCTTGAGCGCGTGCGCCAGACCAATGATGGTGGAGACCAGCGCCAACCCTTGCGGCCCATCGGTCATCGCAATCACAAAGGAGCGGTCAATTTTCAGGGTATCGACCGGCAATTTGGACAGGTAGCTGAGCGAGGAGAACCCGGTGCCAAAATCGTCAATGGCGATGGTGACCCCCATGTCCCGGATCTCTTGCAGGACGGCGATCTTGAGATTGACATCCTCCATGATCAAGCTTTCGGTAATTTCCAATTCCAGCCCGGCGGCCGTTAGCGGGTCCCCTCCGATCACCTTGCGGATTTCGTCAATAAAGCCACGGTGGCGCAGTTGCAAAGGAGACACATTGACGGCGATGCGTATCCCTGCCAATCCGGCTGCACGCCATCGCAGGTTGTCGGCAAGTGCCTGGTGCAGTGCCCAGCGCCCCACTTCGTAAATCAACCCGGTTTCTTCCAGAATGGGGATGAACTGCGCGGGAGCCATCAGGCCGGTTTGTGGATCATTCCAGCGAATGAGCGCTTCCACACTGGTGAGCTTGCCCGTGAGCAGGTTGACCTTGGGCTGGTAATACAGCACAAATTGCCCCAGTTCCACAGCCGTGCGCAAGCGGCTCTCCAGGTTCAAGGCCTCGGCCACCCGGGTATTCATTGCGGGAGAGTAAAACAACAGGGATTCGACCGATCCCCGGGCGCGCTTGAGCGCTGTTTCGGCATGGCGGTACAGCGTTTCAGGATCATCGCCGTCCTGCGGATACAAGGCAACCCCCACCTTGCCGGCCATGCGCAACTCGGACCCACGCAGGTAAAAAGGTTTGGCGAAGCAGTCGTGCAGCAAGCGCTCCAGGCTGTGGGCGACACTCTGCTCGTCGCGTGGATCACGCAAAAGCACACCAAAACAGTTGATGCCGACACAGGCCACCGTTTCAAAACCGATCTTGCTCTGCTGGATGCGTTGCGCCACCAGCTTCAGCAGTTCGTCGCCGGCTGAGCGCCCCAGTGTTTCGTTGATGATTTGGAAGCGGTCAATGTCAACCAGCCCCAGCGCCAAGGTATTGGCATCGCTGTTGCAGGTACGCAGGCGCAGGCTGACCTGTTCCAGAAACAGCGAGCGATTGGGCAGACCGGTCAACTCGTCGTAGTACGCAAGGTAATTGAGCCGTTCTTCTTTTTCGATGTGGTCCAGTGCAAAGCCAATGTCACCGGCGAGCTCGGTCAGGAGCGCCAGCTCTTCTGCATCAAAAAAACCCGCTTCGTCGGAGTAAAGGGCCAATACACCCACCGCCTGCTGCGCAACCAGTAGGGGCAGAAACGCCATGGAGAGGATGCCTCGCGCAATGCGGTCTGGCGTATAGCTGCTTTGTTCACCGGAGCGCAGGTCGTTGTTGACCATGATCTGTTTGTCCACCACGGCCCGCACCGCCATATTGTTGGCTCCGGCCACGTAGTCGCGCAGTGACAAGTTGTCCCGAATGAGCTCCAAAAACGCCGGATCGGCACCGACCGACGTGGTGGGCACCACCGCCATTGCCGCTTGGTCGACCGAGCCAATCCACGCCATTTTGAATTTGCCCAGTTCCACCGCAATTCGGCAAGCCTCTTGGAACAGTTCGTCGCGGTTGTGCACACGCACGATCAGTGTATTGATGCCGCTGAGCACCGCAAAAACACGGTTCAGGCGGATGATTTTTCGCTCCGCTTCCTTGCTGTCAGTGATGTCCTCTCCCACGCTGGCCGTGCCGATGACTTCCCCCGAATTAGCGCGCAAGACCGTGTTGTTCCAGCGAATCAGGCGGCGTGCGCCTGATCGCGTCAAAATTTCACTTTCGTAATGCCACGCCTCAGGCGTGTTGGTCAACAGTGCCGTGAAGTTTTTTTTCACTTCCTCCCGTTCCGGGGGAGTGAACAGCTCAAACCAGTTCCGCCCCAACACTTCTTCGCGTGTCCAGCCGGTCAGGCGCAACAAATAGTCATTGCAATAGCTGATCCGCGCGTCAACGTCCAGCATCAGGGACACCATCTCCATATTGCTCAGCATGGCCTTGAAGCGGCGTTCACTCTCGATCCGCTCATCCCGCATTTTTTTCTGTTCGGTGATGTCTTGCATCGTATGGAACAGGCGTTCGCTGCCGTCAGACGCCGTCTGGGAAATCGGCTCCATGATTTGGCGGATTTGCAGCCAAACGCCGTCTTTGCGTTGCAGGCGGTATTCAAAGTCTACGCGCGCACCTTGCGCGCCGACTTCCATGACTTTGTTCTGAAACAAGGTACGGTCGTCGGGATGCACCATCTGCAGCCACTCTTGTGTGCTCTTGACCATCCGTTCGGGGCTCGCACCGATCATCTGTGGCATGGTGTCAGGCCAGCTCTGAAACGTCCCCTGTGGTCCACTAATGACATGGGTCAGCCGGGCCAGCAACTGGGCGTGGTGCAGTCCGGCCTCGCTTTCCCGCAATTGCTCGGCGTAGCGTTGCACCTCTGCCAACAAGCTGCTGTTTTCATAAATACGCCCCACCTGGGCGGCGAGGATGAACAATATCCGCTCATCCTCTTCGCTGAACTCCGCCCCCCCCAGCTTGTCCGCCAAAAAAATCCAACCATAGGCATAGGACAAGGACGCCACCGGAGCCATCAGGCAGGCAAACATGGGTGGATAGCCCGGTGGCAGCCCAGCGGCTGTGGCATCACCGCCTGGCAGTTCCATGCGGCGCGCACGGCCCTGGGCACGCGCCGCCCCCAAGGCGCCTCGGTCCAGGTCGGGGACGGTCAATTGGCTTGCCAGCGCCGCCTCCATCCCGCTGGTATAAAAGTGCAGCGCACCGTTGACCTTGCTATTGGGTTTGCCCCGGACACAGACCAGCGCGTATTGGGTACTGATCAGGTCGCGCGCGCCACGGCATACTTTTTCCAGCAGCAAAAGGGGGTCGCGTTCTGATGCCAGTTGCAGATTGAAATCCGTCAAGGCATCCAAGCGCCGGTTGGCCGCTTCAAGATTGAGCACTTTTTCGGACAACTTGTTGGTCAGCAGCCGCAGGTGTTCGCGGTCAAATTCCTGCACCCCCGGTACCGGCTCAGGTTCGGACGCAGGGACATCTTTGGGGACAGGCTTGTGCGCCAACGCCCGGTCCATGACGCTCAAAATCTCCTCAGGCTCACAGGGCTTCATCAGTACCTGCGAGACGCCACAGTCCTTTGCCAGATTGTGCGCCTCCCGTTCAAGGTAGTGTGCGCTGTAGAACACCACTTCGGTGTCGGCAATCGACGGGTCGGCGCGCAGCTGGCGTACAAATTCATAGCCGTCCATGGTCGGCATCAGGATGTCCGAAAAGACCAGATCGGGGTGCTCTGCGCGCACCACCGTTAAGGCCTCGGCACCATCGGCAGCCTCAAGCGCCTGGTGCCCACGGTAGTTGACCAATGCCACCACCAAAGCGCGGTTCTCGACCTGATCATCCACCACCAAAATCTTTGCCATGGTCACTTTCTGGTCAGCGATAAGCTGGGCGACTCCCCCGGAGCACAGGCGGCAGGAAGCTTTCGATCTGCCCAATGAAAGTCTCCGGGGTGATGGGCTTGGTGATGTGGTCGTCAAAACCCGCAGCAAGTGCAGCCTCACGGTCACCCGTCATGGAGAACGCTGTCACGGCAATCATGGGAACGTGGTGCCAACCAGGGTGTTCGCGCAAACGCTGCACCACTTCATAACCATTCATCATCGGCATTTGCAGATCACAGAGCACCAGGTCTGGATGGGCCTCCAGTGCCGTGCGCAAACCAGCGCGGCCATCTTCGGCCGTGAGCACGGTATAACCCGAGGCCTCCAGCAGGTACTTCACCAGTTCACGACTGGCGCTGTCATCTTCAATAATCAGAATGTTCGCGGGCATGGTTTGTTTCTCCAACTCATGGTGGTTTTTTAGATCCTGGAACAATCGCTTGCACCGCCCGCACCAAGTCCATCGGCTCAATCGGGCGCTGCAAAAAACGCAGGGCTCCCATCCTCAGGGCCTTGGCGGTATCCCGCTCACCCCAGACCGAGGAACTCAGAAAAATGAACGGAATTTGGCACAGACGGGCATCGGCCTTGATTTCCTGCAAAAAAGACATGCCGTCTCTTTCCGGCATGTGCAGGTCCGAGACGATCAGATCGGGTGGCGCGCGGCGCACCGACGCTAGCGCGTCTTGCACATTGTTGACCAGTGTCGTGGCATACCCAAAAGCGCCCAGAGTGTGCGCGATCAGGTCGCGATTGGTGCTCGAATCGTCCACGACCAACACCGTAGCCACCGTGGCAGCCAAAGGCACAGCTTGCGCCTGTGGCTGTGGCGGCGAAGTGAGCATCTGGGTGGAGGACACCTCCGCCGTTGGACGCTTGAGGTAGGTATCGACTTCGGCTACAAATTTCTCTGGATCAATCGGCTTGCTGATATAGCCGTCAAAACCCGCATCCAATATCTTGCTTTGATCCCCCAACATGGCCAGCGCCGTCACCGCAACACAAGGAATCTCCCGCAGCAAGGCATCGCGGCGCAGCCGTGCCAGCACGCCATAACCATCCAGCGTGGGCATATGAATATCACAGAGAATAAGGTCAGGCCGTTCACGCTCGGCAACGCTGAGGCCCTCCTCCCCATTGCGGGCAACCAGTGCTTCGTGCTGGAATGCTTGCAGCAAAAAACGCATCAACTCCAGATTTTCGGGATTGTCTTCAATCACCAGAATGCGTGCCATGGTGTTCAATGCCCGCGGACGAGGAGTGTAAATACGCTGCCCTTGCCGTACTCGCTTTGTAGCTCGATACGACCACCAATCAATTGCGCCAGCTTTTGTGACAGATGCAGGCCCAGGCCAGTACCCTCATGGCGCCGGGTTGAACCGGCGTCGAGTTGGGTAAATGCCTGGAATAGTTTGGCCTGCTCCTCTGGCTTGATGCCGATGCCGGTATCGCGAATGCGCAGTTCCGTCACCAAAAAACCGTCGCTGCGCCGCTGCACGAGCTCTACATTCACACTGCCCTTTTCGGTGAATTTGATGGCATTGCCAATCAGGTTAATGGCGATTTGCGAGACGGTTCGGCGGTCACTGAAGATGTAGCATGACTCGTCAGGCGGTTGGATGTTGAACTCCAGGTTTTTTGCCGTCGCCAAGGGCAAGAGTGTGGCGGCCACTTCCTCCAGCAAGCCCTTGCAGGAAATGGGTTCCAACTTCAACTCAACCTTACCCGACTCTATTTTGGTGATGTCGAGCAAATCGTTGATCAGGGACAAGAGGTGGCGTGCGCTGGTCTGCACGGTTTTTAGCTGCTTGTCCTGCGCTTCGGTCAAGGGGCCGGCGAGCTTCATCAGCATGGTTCCGGTGAAGCCGATGATGGCATTCAAAGGGGTGCGCAATTCATGCGACATGCTGGAGAGAAAACGGTCTTTGGACAGGCTGGCGCTTTCGAGTTCCAGGTTTTTCTCTTGCAGCGTCTGTTCGAAACGCTTGCGCTCGGTCACGTCGCGGGCAGCGGCGAACACGCCCTGGAGCCGGCCATCGCGGTCGTTGAAGGTGGTCGCGTTGTACGACACCACCGTTTCCTTGCCGTCCTTGGCCCGCGCGGTTAACTCGTAATTGGTGACCTTGCCCTCTTGCAGCACTTTTCTGATGCCTTCTTCGGCACGCTGGGGGTCGGTGAAATAGTCCTTGAACGGCGTGCGGATGAGTTCGTCGCGGGTGCGCCCGGTCAATGCCTCCATCTGCTGGTTGACATCGCTGATATTGCCAACCGGGTCGGTCGTCATCAGCGCGTCGATATTGGATTCAATCAGCGAGCGCGCATAGTACTGCTGGTCGCGCAGTTGCTGTTCCAGCGCCCTTTGGCCGGTAATGTCGCGGGCCGCCGCCAGAATCCCAAGCGCCTCACCGGCCGCGTCTGTGAACACCCCGGCGTTGAAGCTGACCGGAATGCGCCGCCCTTGGCGGGTGATCAATACCAATTCGTAGCCCAGCACGCGGCTCTCGGCCATGGTCTGTTCGACCCCGGCGCGGGCCTGGGTTGGGTCGGTGAAGTAGTCGGAAAAGCGTGAATTCCCCAGATGTTTGCGCGAATAACCCGTCAAACGTGTCGCCGCCTCGTTGACATCCGTGACCACCCCATCTGGCGCAATGGCGAAAAGCGCATCGGCCGAGGCTTCGATCAGCGAGCGGTTGTACACCTTTTGCTCGGTGAGCTGAATCTGCAGCCGTGCCTGGTCGGAAATGTCGCGCGCACTGGCAAATATGCCCTGCAACACACCGTCTGCGCCGCGGAAGATGGACGCATTGAAGGACACCGTCGCCTTGCGCCCGCTCTTGTGGCGCAATGTCAACTCGTAATTGGTAACGATGCCGTCGGCCAGGGTGCGTTTGACACCCGTATCGGCACGGTCCACCTCGGTGAAATATTGTTTAAATTGAGACCCGACCAACTCGGCCCGCTCAAATCCACTCATGCGGCACATCCGTTCGTTCACATCGGTGATGAAGCCTTCGGGGTCCACCGTCACCAGTCCATCCACCGAAGCCTCAATCAGGCCGCGCAGATAGGTCTGCTGCTCACGCAATTGCTCCTCCAGCCGCACCCGGTCGGTGATGTCGCGCGCACTGGCAAAAATGCCTCGCACTTCCCCCGCCGCGTCCTTGAACACCGAGGCATTGAACGATACCTGCAACAGCCGCCGGGTGCGCGAGATCAATGTCAGCGCATACTCGGTCACCATGCCCTTGTGGAACGTTTCCTTGATTCCCTCCCGCGCACGCACCGATTCGGTGAAATAGTCGGCGAAAGCGGTGCCCAGCAATTCACCACGGGCGTAGCCCGTCATCAGGCACATGCGGTCGTTGACATCGCTGATGGTGCCTGAAGGGTCAACCGTGATCAGTCCATCGACCGAGGCTTCGATCAGACCTCGGTTGTAGGCCTCGGACTCACGCAACTTCTCTTCCAGTTTTTTCTGCTCGGTGATGTCGCGTGCTGCCGCAAAGACGCCCTGCAGTTTGTTCTGTGCATCCTTGAAGGTGACCGCGTTGTACGACACCACGGTTTCGCGTCCCTCCTTGGTACGCGAAGTCAGCTCATAGTTGGTGACCCGTCCCTCGCGCAGCACCAGTTTGATGCCTTGTTCGGCACGTTGCGGGTCGGTGAAATAGTCCTTGAAGGGCGTTCCTATCAGTTCCTCGCGGGTGCGTCCGGTCAAGGCCTCCATTTGCTGATTGACGTCACTGATGATGCCCAGCAGATCGGTGGTCATCAGTGCATCAATGTTCGATTCAATCAGAGAGCGGGTGTAAAACTGCGAAGACTGCAACTGCAGTTCCAATTGCTTTTGCGCGGTGATGTCGCGCGCACTGGCGAATATGCCGCGTACCGTGCCTGCCACGTCGCGAAACACCGCTGCATTGAAGGACACAGGCACCTGGGCGTCGTCCGCAGCGAGCAGGGTCAGCACATAGTTGGTCACCGCACCTTCCCGGAAAGTCAGGCGCACACCTTCTTCCGCCCGGTCGCGTTCGGTGAAATAGTCCGCAAACGGTGAGCCAATCAATTTGCTGCGCAGGCGGCCCGCCATGCGGCACATGGTTTCATTCACGTCAGTGATGGTCATGGACTCATCCACCGTCACCAGACCATCGACCGAGGCCTCGATCAAACCGCGGTTGTAGGCACGCTCCTCCGCCAACTGGTTCTGAAGTCGGCCCTGTTCGGTAATGTCGCGCGCACTGGCAAAAATACCGCGGACCATGCCCGATTGGTCCTTGAATATGGCGGCATTGAACGACACCAGTTGCTCGCGGCCGTCTGCGCTGCGCAACACCAGTTCATAGTTGGTGGCGGCCCCCTTGTCGAGGGTCAGCCGCACGCCATCCGCTGCGTTCTTGGGATTGGTGAAGTACTGGGGAAACGGAGAACCCACCAGTTTTTCACGGCTGTAGCCAGCCATGCGGCACATGGTGTCGTTCACGTCGGTGATGTTGAGCATCGGATCAACCGTAATCAGGCCATCCAAAGAGGCTTCGATCAGGCCCCGGTTGTAGGTGCGCTCATCGCCAAGTTGGGCCTGTAGTCGCGCCTGCTCGGTGATGTCACGGGCACTGGCAAATATGCCGCGCACGTTACCAGACTCGTCCTTGAACACCGACGCGTTGAACGACACGTTGAGCCGTGTCCCCTTGCGCATGGAGAGTGTCAGTACGTAGTCGGTGACCACGCCTTTCTCGAACGTCTCGCGCACCCCGTCCAAGGCCCGCTGCGGTTCGGCAAAATAGTCAGCAAAGGGCGTTCCGATCAGTTCTTCGCGTGTGAAACCGCTCATCTGGCACATGCGCGCGTTGACGTCGCTGATGGTGCCGGTGGGATCGACCGTGATCAGGCCATCCACCGATGCCTCAATCAGACCTCGGTTGTAGGCCTGGGATTCCCGCAACTGCTCTTCAAGCTTTTTTTGCTCGGTAATGTCGCGTGCGGCAGCAAAAACCCCTTGCAACTTGCCCTGCGCGTCCTTGAAGGTCGATGCGTTGTAGGAAACCAGTGTCCCCTCGCCGTTTTTGGCGCGGGCAGTCAGTTCATAGTTGGTGACTTTGCCGTCGCGCAGCACCAGCTTAATGCCTTCTTCGGCGCGCTGCGGGTCGGTGAAGTAATCCTTGAAAGCGGTACCAATCAGCTCTTCACGGCTGCGCCCCGTCAGGGCTTCCATCTGTTGGTTGACGTCGCTGATCACCCCCACCGGATCGGTGGTCATGAGCGCGTCGATATTCGATTCGATCAGCGAGCGGGTGTAGAACTGGGTGGCCTTGAGTTGCTCCGTCAGGCGAATCTCATCCGAGATGTCCTTGGAAATCAGCAGAAAACCGATGGACTTACCGGCCGAATCCCGCCGCGGCGTGATCACCACCCGCGCAATAAAGCGAGAGCCGTTTTTGCGTAAACGCTGGATCGTGCCCTCCCACTTGCCTTCGCGTAGCGCGGTGTCCATCATCTCGCGGTGCTTGCCCGTTGCCACATCTTCGGGCACATGCAAAATGGATGAGTTGGCCTTGCCTACCACCTCGTCGGGTTCGTAGCCATAGAGCCTGCGTGCACCTTCGTTCCATAAAAGGATCTTGCCATCCAAGTCCTTGCCGACGATGGAGTATTCGGTGGACGACTCCAGAATATTGCCAATGAAATCCACGGCCTCTTGGGCATTGCCGACAATGGCGCTGTCAAACAGCTTGGTCTTGCGCAACTCCTCACTGAAACGCAATTCGTTGGAAATATCCTTGGAAATGAGCAAAAAGCCGATCGGTAAGCCACGGGCATCCCGCCGGGGCGTGATCACGACCCGCGCACTGATGCGTTTTTTGTCCTTTCGCACACGGGCGATCACCCCCTCCCACCGGCCGTTGCGCAATGCCTCGTCCAGCATTTGCTGTGGCTTACCCAAAGCGATATCTTCCGGCGTGTGCAATATGGTTGAATTGGCCTTGCCGACCACCTCATCGGCGTTGTAGCCGTACATGCGTCGGGCACCTTCGTTCCACAGCACAATGCTCCCCGTCAAGTCTTTGCCAATGATGGAGTACTCGGTCGAAGATTCGAGGATGTTGCTGATCAGGTCCAGGGTGCTGCGACCCTCCATGAGGGCGGGAATCGTTACTTTTTTGGCAGGCATGGCTTAGTCCCCCGATAGTTCAAAAGTGAATTTGCTGCCTTTTCCGAATTCACTTTTGAATGTGATTCGTCCCCCCAACTGCTCCGCCAGTTTGCGGCTCAGATGCAGGCCCAGCCCGGAGCCCTCCAGCTTGCGTCTATCGGTCGCATCCACCCGGGAAAATGCCTCAAACAGCCTGTCCTGGTCTTGCAGCGCAATCCCGGGGCCCGTGTCTTCCACACTGAACGCCAGCACGTTCCCGTCAACCGCGGTGCGCTGCTCCAAGCGCAAGCACACCTGGCCGCGTTCGGTGAACTTGATCGCGTTGCCGGTCAGGTTGATGATGATCTGGCTCAGCGCACGGCGGTCGGTGCGCCGCATCACAGGCTGATCTGGCAAACTCACCGTGAAATTCAATCCTTTTTTTTCTGCATCTGGCCGCAGGGTTGCAGCCACTTCCTCCAGCACGCTGTTGCAATCAACCGTTTCAAACTTCAGCTCCAGCTTGTTGGCACCCAGCTTGGCCAGGTCCAGCATGTCGTTGATCAGTGACAAGAGGTGGCGGGCGCCCTTTTGAACAATGAGCAACTGCTTGTCCTGCTCTGGCGTCAGCGGGCCTGGGAGCCTCATCAGCAGAGTTCCCGTGAACCCAATGATGGCATTGAGCGGCGTGCGCAACTCGTGCGACATGCTGGCGAAGAATCGGTCTTTGGCCAGTGCGGCGTTTTCCAATTCAATGTTCTTGTCACGCAAAGTCTGTTCAGAGAGTTTGCGTTCGGTCACGTCCCGGATGGCACTGGAGACAAACAGCCCCTCCTCGGTTTCCAAGGGGCTCAGGCTGATTTCCACCGGAAATTCAGTGCTGTCTTTGCGCAGTCCATACAGCTCCAGCCCGGCGCCCATGGACCGCGCACGCGGCTGGTCAAAAAAGCCGAACCGGTGGCCGGGGTGCTTGGAGCGGAAGCGTTCAGGCACCAGAATTTCGATTTTTTGGCCTAACAGCTCTTCCCGGCTCCACCCAAACAGGTGGACCGCCTGGCTGTTCGCCAGCACCATTTCGCCATCTCGGTTGACGATGACCATGGCATCGGGGGCCGATTCAAGCAGGTCCTTGAATTTTTGATTGGCTTTTTTGCGATCCGAGATGTCGCGAATGGCACTCATGACCATGGTGCCCTCCTCGGTTTTGAGGGGGCTTAGGCTGATTTCCACCGGAAACTCCCCGCCTCCCTTGCGCAGGCCAAACAGTTCCAGGCCAGCACCCATGGTCCGGGCGCGCGGCTGCTCAAAATATCCGCCGCGGTGCGCAAGGTGGGCACTGCGAAACCGATTGGGCAACAAAACCTCCACAGGCTGCCCCAGAAGTTCCACGCGTTGGTGTCCAAACATTTTTTCTGCCTGGGAGTTCACCAACACAATGCGCCCGGTCACATTGACCATCACAATCGCATCCGGCGTGGACTCCAGCAGGTCGTGAAAGCGGGCCTCCACGAGTTTGGCGTCGCGCAAGACCTTCAGGTGCGTCACGTCTTTTTTGTTGGACAGGAAATATTCCAGAGTTCCCTGGGCATCCCGCACCGCTTTGGTCGATACGCTCACATGCACCAGGGTGCCGTCTTTGCGGCGGCGCACCGATTCGTATACCGTCAAATCCCGGCGCAAGGCCTCGGTTTGGATCTGTTTTTCCTCTTCAATACAGTCCTTGGGAACAACCAGATCAAGTATGGACTTGCCAAGCGCTTCGTCTTGTCGATAGCCAAAAATCGTCTCAGCCGCCGGGTTCCAGTGCAGGATATTCCCGTCGGGCGAGATGGCAATCAGGGCATCGGGATTTTGTGCCCATAACTTATCGGTTAATTCCAAAGTCATACAGCCCTCGGTGCCCGATTGGACTATGAACACCTTGAAGGGGCCGCATTCTTTTGCAGCACCGATGTTCAGCCTCCCCAATCCAAGCAAAAACACACAATTTGCCTGGATTGCACCATAGCGCGATGTTTTGATTCGTGCGCGCGATCAAGCCAATGCTGGCCGTAAGGTGATCTGGTCTACTTGCCCAGGCCCATCGACCGGGTGATCACCTCTTTCATGATCTCGTTGGTGCCGCCGTAGATGCGTTGCACCCGGGCGTCGGCGTAGGCGCGGGCGATGGGGTATTCCCACATGTAGCCGTAGCCGCCAAAGAGCTGCACACATTCGTCCATCACCTTGCATTGCAGATCGGTGGTCCAGTACTTGGCCATGCTGGCGGTGGCGGTGTCCAGCTTGTCTTGCAAAATCAGCTCGCAGCATTTGTCCACAAACACGCGTGCCACCTGCACCTCGGTTTGCAGCTCGGCCAGCACGTAGCGGGTGTTCTGGAAGGCCGCCACGGGTTGGCCAAAGACCTTGCGTTCTTTCACATAGTCCACCGTCCAGTCGATGGCGGCCTGGGCGGCCCCCACGGCGCCGATGGCGATTTGCATGCGTTCCCAGGGCAACTGCTCCATCAGGCAGATAAAGCCTTTGTTCTCGTAGGCCTTGCCACCCAGCAGATGGGCTTCGGTCAAGCGCACGTTGTCAAAAAACAGCTCGGAGGTGTCTTGCGCCTTCATGCCCACTTTTTTCAGGCGCTTGCCCACCGAAAAGCCGGGCATGCCACGCTCCACCAGCATCAGACTGGTGCCTTTGCCGCCCGCAGCCGGGTTGGTTTTGGCCACCACGATAACCAAATCGGCATGCCAGCCGTTGGTGATAAAGGTTTTGCTGCCGTTGAGCAGGTAGCTGCCGTCGGCCTGCTGGATGGCGGTGGCTTTGATGCCTTGCAGGTCCGAGCCGGCCGCCGGTTCACTCATGGCGATGGCGCCGACCATTTCGCCGCTGGCAAGTAGGGGCAGGTACTTGGCTTTTTGCTCCGGTGTGCCGTAGTGCAGGATGTACGGCGCCACGATTTCGCTGTGCAGGCCAAAACCGATGCCGGTGTAGCCCGCCCGGCCGATCTCTTCGATCTGGATCATGGAGTAGGCCTTGTCCGCCTCCGAGCCGCCGTACTCCTCGGGCATGCTCATGCACAAAAAGCCGTTCTCCCCCGCCTTGTTCCACACCGCGCGGTCCACATAACCCTGCTCTTCCCACTCGGCGTGGAAGGGGGCGATTTCCTTGTCGATAAAGCGGCGAAAGCTGTCGCGAAAGGCTTCGTGGTCGGCAGAAAAGAGGGTTCTTTCAATCATGGTGGCACCTGTAAAGTGGGAAAAAGAGGAAGTGGACTATTTATACAAAGCAATCGCTTGGTAAAAAGAATATACTGCAAAAGCACATTGCGTCCGCGTAATTTTTTTTTAACCGCCCCCACGGAGACCCCCATGACAGAAGCATTTGTATTTGATGCCATCCGCACGCCACGCGGCAAAGGCAAGAAAGATGGCAGCTTGTACGAGGTGAAGCCCGTCAACCTGTTGGCTGGCCTGCTGACCGACCTGCAGCAGCGCAACCAGTTCGACACCGCCCGGGTCGATGACGTGGTGATGGGCCTGGTGTCTCCGGTGGGCGACCAGGGCGCGGTTTTGCCGAAGGTAGCGGCGCTCAAGGCCGGTTGGGACTTCCAATGCGCGGGTGTGCAGATCAACCGCTTTTGCGCTTCCGGCCTGGAAGCCGTGAACATGGCGGCGCAAAAAGTGCGCTCCGGCTGGGAAGACCTGGTGGTGGCCGGCGGTGTGGAAAGCATGAGCCGGGTGCCTATTGGCTCGGACGGCGGCGCCTGGGCCATGGACCCCGAAACCAACTCCGCCACCGCCTTTGTGCCCCAGGGCATTGGCGCCGATTTGATTGCCACGCTGGAAGGCTTTACCCGCGCCGATGTGGACGCCTTTGCGCTGGAGTCGCAAAAGCGGGCCACCCATGCCCAGGCCAGCGGATACTTTGACCGCTCCGTCATGGCCGTGAAAGATTCTCTAGGCCAGGTGATCCTGGGCAAGGATGAATTCATCAAACCCAACACCACGCTGGAGGCCTTAAGCTCGCTCAAACCCGCGTTTGAACAGATGGGTGGCATGGGCTTTGATCAGCTGGCGCTGACCCGTTACCCGCAGGTGGAGCGCATCCACCATGTGCACCATGCGGGCAATTCGTCTGGCATCGTCGATGGTGCGTCCGCCGTGCTGATTGGCAACGAAGCTGCCGCCAAAGCCCATGGCCTGACCCCGCGTGCCCGCATTGTGTCGGCAGCGCTTTCCGGTGCGGACCCCACCATCATGCTGACCGGCCCCATGCCTGCCGCCCGCAAGGCGCTGGCCAAGGCGGGTTTGACCATCGACCAGATCGACCTGTTTGAGGTGAACGAGGCCTTTGCCGCCGTGGTGATGCGCTTTATGAAAGAGATGAAGGTGCCACACGACAAGGTCAATGTGAACGGCGGCGCCATCGCCATGGGCCACCCGCTGGGCGCCACCGGCGCCATGATTTTGGGCATCTTGATTGACGAGCTGCACCGCCGCAAGCTGCGCTACGGCATGGCCACGCTGTGCGTGGGCGGCGGCATGGGCATTGCCACCATTGTGGAAGCAATCTAAATTAGCCTCTAGCCCCCGTATTCATTGCGTAAGCAGCTCCTAAAACAATAGCAACTTTATGGAACAGTCCATGAAAACCATCCAATACTCCCTCGCAGACGGCATCGCCACCATCACCTTTGACGAGCCCAATTCACCCGTCAACACCATGTGCCTGCAATGGCAGGACGACATGGATGCGCTGGCCGCGCAGGTGCTGCAAGACAAAGACGCCATCCAGGGCATCCTCCTGGCCTCGGCCAAAAGCACCTTTTTTGCTGGAGCCGATCTCAAAGGCGCCATGCGTTTGAAACCCTCGGACGCAGGCCAAATTTTCACCGAGATCGAACGCGTCAAAAAGAACTTCCGCACCATCGAAACCCTGGGCAAGCCCGTGGTCAGCCTGCTCAACGGCACGGCGCTGGGCGGCGGCTGGGAAGTGGCGCTGGTGGGTCACCACCGCATTGCCATTGACGACCGCAAAACCCAGTTCGGCCTGCCCGAAGTCACCCTGGGCCTGTTGCCTGGTGCCAGCGGCGTGACCAAGATGGCCCGCCACCTGGGCCTGATGGCGGCACAACCTTATCTGGTGGAAGGCAAAACCTTCTCTCCCTCGGAAGCGAAAGGGCTGGGACTGGTGCACGACCTGGTTGCCCCCGGCGACAACGCGCAAGCAGAGATGCGCGCCAAAGCTCTGGCCTGGATCACCGCCAACCCCAGCGCACAGCACCCCTGGGAAGCCAAGGGTTACAAAGTGCCCGGTGGCCTGCCCTCCTCGCCCGCGGTGGCCCAGATGCTGGTTGTGGCCCCGGCCATGATCAAAAAGCAGACCCGTGGCCTGTACCCCGCGCCCGAAGCCATCATGGCCTGCATGGTCGAAGGCTTGCAGGTGGACATCGAAACGGCGTTGCGCATTGAAAGCCGTGCACTGGCCAAACTCATGACCGGCAGCAATGCCAAGGCCATGATCAACACTTTCTTCTTCAACCTCAACGCCATCAAGAGCGGCCAAAGCCGCCCCGGTAATGTGCCCCGCTTCAAACCGACCAAAGTGGGCCTGCTGGGCGCGGGCATGATGGGGGCCGGCATTGCCTACTCCCAGGCCAGCAAGGGCATTGCCACGGTGCTCAAGGACGTGAGCCAGGAAAAAGCCGACTTGGGCAAAAGCTACAGCGCCAAAATCACCCAGAGCCGGGTGGACAAGGGCCGTATGAATCCCGAAGACCAGCAGAAGATCCTGGACCGGATCCAGGCCACCAGCAAGGTGGAAGACCTGCAGGGTTGCGACCTGATCATTGAGGCGGTGTTTGAAAACCGTGAACTCAAGGCCAAGGTCACCAAAGAGTCCGAATCCATGCTGGTTCCTGGCGGCTTTTTTGCCTCCAACACTTCCACCCTGCCCATCAGCGGATTGGCCACGGCAAGCGCCGTGCCCGAGAAATTCATCGGCATCCATTTCTTCAGCCCGGTGGACAAGATGCAACTGGTGGAGATCATCCGGGGCCAGCATACCAACGACGAAACCGTGGCGCGCGCCTTTGACTATGTGCAGGCCATCGGCAAGATCCCGATTGTGGTGAACGATTCACGCGGCTTTTTCACCAGCCGGGTGTTTGGCACCTTTGTCATGGAAGGTGCGGCCATGCTGGGCGAAGGCATCCCCGCCGCGGCCATTGAAAACGCTGGCATCCAGTGCGGAATGCCGGTCGGCCCCCTGGCCGTGCTGGACGAAACCGCTTTGACCCTGAGCCTGCATGTGATGGAGCAAACCAAGGCCGACTATGAGGCGGAAGGTAAAACCTATGTCGCCACCCCCGGCGAACTGCTGGTGGCCGATCTGGTGCGTAACCATAAGCGGCCTGGCCGTGCGGGCGGTGGCGGCTTCTACGAGTACCCCACCGAAAAAGGCGCCAAGAAGTTCCTCTGGCCGCAGCTCAAAGGACTGTTCGAAAAAGCCGATGTGCAGTGGAACATCACCGACCTGAAAGACCGCCTGCTCTACCGCCAAGCGGTCGAAACCGCGCGCTGCCTGGCGGAAAACGTGCTGACCACGGTGCATGACGCCAACATCGGCTCCATCTTCGGCATTGGCTTTCCGGCCTGGACCGGGGGCGCCATGCAGTTCATCTACGGCATGGGCATTGAAGCCTTCGAGGCGCGTGCCGCCGAGTTGGCCAGCCAATTCGGACCCGGCTTTGTATTGACCGACGAGGTGAAGGCGGCCATTCGGAAATACCAACCGGTGTATTGAAATCTGAACAGGGTCTGCACCGGGTGCCCAAAACACCTGGGTGCAGACCCTGGCCATTTGTGCTTAAGCCATTGATATT
Source organism: Rhodoferax sp. (assembly GCF_030697375.1). GTDB lineage: Bacteria > Pseudomonadota > Gammaproteobacteria > Burkholderiales > Burkholderiaceae_C > Allorhodoferax. Next base: position 20,337 of record NZ_JAUYQD010000064.1, read on the forward strand.
GTTGGATTTATTGTTTTCTTTTCGGCGCCCTGGCTCGGGCTTGGAAATGTGAAACACAAACGTGAACTAAATTCATAAACTAGCGCCCTACCCCGACCACCAGGAGCGCGCGTGTGACCAAGACCCAAAAAACTCTACTGGCCCTGTTGGCCATCAGCGCCATGCTGGCTGGCTCTGTCTTTGTTTTTCAAAAGCCCATCGCCACCCGCCTGATGCAGCAGATAGCCCACCAAAACGTGGGCCGCAACATCATCCCCACCCTGCCCGACGGGCTGCACCTGGCGCTGTGCGGCACCGGCTCCCCTTTTCCCGACCCGACACGCGCAGGCCCCTGCTCCGCCATCATCGCCGGAGACCGCTTGTTTATTGTGGACACCGGTGAAGGCAGCGCGCGCAACCTGGGCTACATGGGCATCCCGGCGGCCCAAATCGAAGCCATCTTTCTGACCCACTTCCACTCCGACCACATCGACGGCCTGGGGCCCTTTATGCTGCAGCGCTGGGGCGTAGGCACCTTTCAGACCCCCACACCGGTGTACGGCCCCACTGGCGTTGACAAGGTGGTGGAAGGCTTCAGGGCCGCCTATGTGCTGGATTTTGGTTACCGCGTAGCCCACCATACGGAGAAGATCATGCCGCCCGGTGGCAGCGGCGGCAAAGGCTTCCCATTTGCCTTGCCGCCCGTGGGCCAGGGCGACGCGGTGGTGGTGCTGGAGGACAAGGGTTTGAAGGTCACGGCCTTTCGCGTCAACCATGCACCCATTGAGCCCGCCGTGGGTTACCGGTTTGACTACAAAGGCCGCTCCATCGCCATCAGCGGCGACACCAAGGTCGCATCCAGCATGGTCACCGCCGCCAAAGGCGTAGACATACTGGTGCACGAAGCGCTGCAGCCCAAGCTGGTGGGCCTACTGAAGGCTGAGTTTGCGGACCACCAGATGAACAACATGGCGCAGGTGATGAGCGACATCCTGAATTACCACACCACGCCGGAAGAAGCCGCGTCTCAGGCATCGCTGGCGGGGGCCAAACATCTGGTGCTGAACCACATTGTTCCGCCACTGCCTCTGCGCTTTGCCTACCCCGCATTTTTGGGTGATGCAGCCAACTTTTTCGATAATCCGATCACCATCGGGGAAGACGGCATGTTATTCAGCCTGCCAGCGGGCGACACCTCCATCCAACACAAACGGCTTTTTTAGCACCGCGTATGACCCCACTGCCCACCATCGACAAGGCCCGCGTTCTGCGTACCCCCGAAGAACGCTTTGCCCATCTGCCTGACTTTCCGTACCGCCCCAAGTACCTCGACCTGGATGGATTGCGCATTGCCTATATTGACGAAGGCCCGCGCGACGCCGCGCCCGTGCTCTTGATGCATGGCGAGCCCACCTGGTCTTACCTGTACCGCAAGATGATTCCTGGCTTGTTGGCGGCAGGGCACCGCGTGATCGCCCCCGATCTGGTGGGCTTTTGCCGTTCCGACAAACCTTCCCAAACATCGGACTACTCGTACCACCACCATGTGCTGTGGATGACCGCCTGGATGGAGAAAATCCAGCTGCAAAACGCCACCCTCTTCTGCCAGGACTGGGGCTCGCTGATCGGGCTGCGCCTGGTCACCCACAGCCCCGAGCGGTTCGCCCGTGTGGTGCTGGCCAACGGCGGCTTGCCCACCGGCACCCAAAGTGAAACGCCCCGCGCCTTCAAGCTGTGGCGTGCGTTTGCCCGCTTCAGCCCCTGGTTTCCGATGGGTCGCATCGTCAACTCAGGGTGTGCCCAAAAGCTGTCGCCAGCTGAGATTGCCGCCTACGACGCCCCCTTCCCCTCCACCCCGTTTGCGCGGGCCGCCCGGCTTTTCCCCGGCTTGGTGCCCACCACCCCGACCGACCCCGAACGCGCCCGCAACGAGCAGGCCTGGGAGGTGCTGAAACAATGGGACAAACCCTTTTTGACCCTCTTCAGCAGCCGCGACCCGGTCACACGCGGCGGCGACAAGATTTTCCTGAAATGGGTGCCGGGTTGCGCGAACCAGCCGCACACCTTGATCCGGGGTGCCGGACACTTTTTGCAAGAAGACAAGGGGCCCGAACTGGCACAAAAAGTGGCGGACTTCATTGCCGCGACGCCTGCCAGCGCGGCACCCACCCGCTGACGGTCACGGCCTGCAAGGTCTATATTTCTCACCCAAGGACTCCACACCATGCTGAATTTCTTCACAGCAAGCAAACCGGCGCGTGCTGACTGAGCGATGACCAAGCACACTCGCTACAGCCGCGTCCAACGGCTTGCCATCGGCGCCAGTTTGTACCTGGGTGCTCTTGCCCTGGGCATGGGTTCCGCTTGGTGGGTTCTGCGCAAAGCAACCTGGTCCGGGACCCTGGTAAAGGTGGGCGCCTGGAGCGGGAGCACATTGACGGGTAGCCCGGATGCCGATATGTACACCCGTGCCAGGGTCGCGCTGGAGGGCTTGCTGGCCTTGGGCCGCAATGAGACCATGTACTACCGTGCCGACACTGACGACTCGGGTCGCCCCTTGCGCTCCCGTTGCAGCTACCGTGTTGAAGGCGCCCCGCCCAGCGCACGCTGGTGGAGCATCACAGCCTACGCGGACGATTTTTTTCTGTTTGATGCCCCGAACAAGCAATACAGCCTGAATGGGACCACGGCCCAACTGGATGCGGTGGGGCATTTCGCTCTGAGCACAGGCCCCACCCCGCAGCCAGGCTTGCATTGGTTGCCCACACCGGGCGACCGGGGCCTGGTTCTGACGCTGCGCCTGTACAACCCCACAGCAGACCTTCAAGCGGCCCCCTCCAAGCTGAAGCCTCCCTCCATCAGTCCCCTGGGGGCATGCCCATGAAGAACTGGTCCTTCAGGCAGCGGCTTTGGTTTTACCGCGCTTTGACATTGGGTGCCACCGCCGTGATAGCCCACATGGCCCTGGTGTGGGCCCTGCCGCGGCTCATCATGCACCAGGTCATGGCCGGCCAGGCCGCGCAGGAGATGAACATGCTTAACCAGGCGGCCTTCCCCCCGCCCGTGGATGCTTCATCTCGGCGGGTGGTCATGCCCAGCCCCGACATGCTGTATTCCGTGTGTGTTTTTGATGTATCGCAAGGCCCAGTGCGCGTAACTGCCCATCCTGGCCTCTCCAGCTACTGGTCCATCGCCCTGTATGGTGCCAACAGCGACAATTTTTTCGTCGTCAACGACCGCGCGGTGGGCAAGGCCGCCATTGACCTGTGGCTGGTGTCCAAAGGCCCCAATGCAGCGGACCCCACCGTGCCCGTGGGGGCCCAGGTGGTGGTGACGCCTTCTGAGAAGGGATTTCTGTTGATGCGGGTACTGACTGGCGACTACGAGGCTGAAAAATCGGTGCTGGAGCCTGCCCGACGTACACTCGTCTGCCATAAAGTCTGAGGACCCCTGATGCTGGCACAACTTCTGCGGCGCATGTTATTGGCGCAATTTTTGGTGGGCGCTACGCTGGGCTATTTGCTGAGCCGCTATGCCGATGGGTCCATCGGATGGGTGGGGGCACTGGCGGTACTGCTGCCGCTGTTGACCACTGTGTTGGCCCACATTTTTACCGCGATGAAGTCCCGGGCACTGGCGGAGCCATCGCACCAGTGGTGGCGCTCGGTGTTGGGCGAAATAGTCGCCGGCATTCGGATTTTCATGCTCCGCCAACCCTGGGCCACCCGCCCACCCGTTTATTTGGCCGCCACCGCAGGGGGCGCACTTGTGCCCGTGGTGTTGGTGCACGGTTATGTATGCAACCACCGGATTTGGGATGACACCATTGCCGCGTTGCGTGCCCATGGGCATCCGGTGTTGGCGGTGGACCTGGAGCCGCTTTTCACGTCCATTGACACCTATGTGCCCACCGTGGATGCGGCGGTGGCAGAGCTCTGTCGGCAGACCGGGGCGCACCAAGTGGCGCTGCTAGGCCACAGCATGGGGGGGCTGGCCATCCGCGCCTGGATGCGTGCACACGGCACACAACAGGTGGCCAAGGTGCTGACCTTGGGCACACCCCACGCGGGAACACGCATTGCACGGCGCACCCGCACGCCCAACGGGCGACAAATGACCTGGCGCAGCAAATGGCTGACCCGGCTTGCGGCCCAGGAATCCGCGGCCACCCGTGCGCTGATGCACGTCGCTATCACGGCCCAGGACAACATCGTCTACCCCCAGCGGGAGCAGGTACTCCCGGGCGTGGAAACCACGGTATTTGAAGGCATGGGGCATTTGCAAATGTGCTTGGAAAAGCCGGTGATTGAATGGGTTCTGGCGCAGCTTGCAGCGCTGCGCCCGCACTGACGCTGGCTACTGGACGTCAGCCAGCGCCGCCTCGGCGGCCAGCCAGTGCACAAAATCCTGCGCGTCGGGGTTGCCGCTGGCGCGCCGGGCCATTTGCACAAAGTAGCCGCGCTTGGAGGCATTGCGGCCGCGAAACGGCGCCACCAGGCGGCCATCGCGCAGCAGCTCGGCAATCAGTGGCAGGCGGCCAATCGCCACGCCCTGGCCCGCCAGCGCGGCGGCGATGGCATCGCCATAGTGCGTGAAACGCAGGGTGTTCTTGGTTTTCAGCTCGGGCAGGCCCATGATCTCGAACCACGGGGACCAATCGGCGTTCAGCGACGAGTTGCCGGGGCTCTCGATGGCCAACAGCGTGTGCAGCACCAGGTCGGCCGGCCGCTGGAGCGGCTTGCTGCGGTCGTTCACCAGTTGCGGCGCGCATACCGGAAACACCGATTCCTCGAACAAGGGCTGCCCTACCCCCTCACTCACCGGGCAAAAACGCACCGCCACGTCGATTTGGCTGCGCTCCAGATCCAGCATGTCGTGGGTGGCGGACACACGCACGTCCACCAAGGGGTGGTTGGCCGTGAAGTGGGCCAGCCGTGGTATCAGCCACAGCGACGCAAAACCGGGCGTGGTGGTGATGGCTACCTGGCGCATTGGGGTGGTCGCGCGCAGGCCTGCCGTGGTGTCGCGCAGGCGCTCCAGGCAATCGACGACGGTGCGCTGCAGCACCCGCCCGGCCTCGGTCAGGGCCAGCGCGCGGTGCTGGCGCTCGAACAGCGGCATCCCCAAACCGGCTTCAATCGCCTGAATCTGGCGGCTCACGGCCGACTGCGTCAGCGCCAGCTCCTGGGCCGCCAGCGTGAAGCTCAAATGGCGCGCGGCCGCCTCGAAGCTGCTCAGCAGGTCCAGGCGCGGCAGCTCGGAGCGGTGAATGCCGCTGGCCAACAGCGCCACGGGCCGCTTTTTCACATTCTCTGTACGCATGCGAAGTATTCCTTTTCACCGTTTGTCCAAAGAGATGTCGCTCAGTATATTCATTCCCATACAGCATCCCAAAGGGAACCCCATGAAAACCGCCACCGCCCATTTTGCAATCGACCTTTCCCGCCAAGCCATGCTCAGCCTGCCCGATGCCGCCGGTGTGCGCTTCGCGGTGGACCACGGTTCGGTCTGGATCACCCTGGACGGCGACAGCCGTGACGTGGTGCTCGGCGCCGGCCACGCATTCACCACGCAAGAGCACCGCCGGGCCTTGGTCTACGCCTTGGCCCCGTCCCGTGTGGGCATAGACGGCGCGCATGGCCAGGCATTTGCTATCAAATAAATAGCTGCTTGCGCACATTCCATAAGGGCTAGAGGCCAATTTGACCCCTAACCCTACTTAAAACATGGCATGGCCGCGACGGCGGCCAAAACCTTCGGGCTTGCATAAAATCCAAGCCTCAATCCCCGAAGGACTCCCATGTCAGATGTATCGAAACCTGGCGACACGGCGCCACCCTCCCTGGGCTTGTGGCTCGCCACCAAGAAAAGTGCTGGTCGGCTGCAAGACTGGTTCGTGATCCAGTCGATGGCGGTCAAGCTGACGGTGCTGGCCCTGGCCCTCCTGATCCCGGCCACCGCTCTCTACTCGGTCTCCGTCCTGCAAAAGCAGGCTGCGGTGGCTGAACAGGTCAAGGCCATGGCCTTGGCCGGGGCGGCGGGTGAAGGCCTGTGGACCTTCAATGACAAGCTTCCCGTGGTGTTTGGCGCGGGCTCGGTGCTGGGTTTCCTGGCAAGCCAGCCGGTGGAGCGCATCACGGTGGTCTACACCCCCTTGATGTGGAACCTGTCGGAGCGCACCGTCCTGGTCGAATCCCAGGGCAAACTACACGCCTACTACCCCAGCGACCTGGAGACCCGGATCTTCTCCGACCAGGCCGTCACCGCGCCCTGGGGCACCAAGCTGAGCTTCATTCCGCGCGGCGAACTCTCACCCAGCGGCCTGGCGTTGTTTGAGCGCTTGGACCAGCGTTTTGCCGATGCCCGCCCGCAATCCGAGAAAAGCGGCTGGCGCGCCGGTGCCAGCGGCGTGCTGTCGGCCTTGCTGACGTTGGGCCTGCTGACCTTTCTGTACCTCCAGCTCAAGAACCAGTTCAAGTCGCTCAAGTTCATCGAGCCCGCGCAGGTGCAGGGTTCTATTGAGGAACTGGTGGGCATGGACGACATCAAGGCCGAGGTGGCGCAGATCAAGGACCAGTACCAGCGCCGCGCGGCCTATGCCGAGTACGGCATCAACAAACCTTTCAACGTGATGTTCAGCGGCCCGGCGGGCACCGGCAAGACCAAGCTGGCCAGCTACTTGGCCAAGGAGCTGAAGCTGCCCATCCTGTTCCACTCCGCGGCCAACCTGGAGACGGGCTTTGTGGCGGGTGGCTCCACCACCCTCAGCCGCATCGTGGCCATGGCCAAGCGGCGCAAGCGCTGTATCGTCTTCCTGGACGAGGCGCAGGACCTGTTCATGAAGCGCGGCGGCCGCCGCAAGTTTGACGACGACACCGCCAACACCCTGCTCTCCGTGCTCGACGGCGTGCGCAGCAAGAACGAATCCGAAATCATCTGGATCGTGGCCAGCAACTTCAGCAGCGAAACCATGGAGATGGACGAAGCCATGCTGCGGCGCTTCCAGATGAAGGTGGACTTTCGCATGCCCAACCGCGAAGAGCGCCTCGCCATCATCGGCCACTACCTGCGCCAGCGCGCGGACAAGGTGCAACCCCAGCTGGACCTGCACCACGTGGTGGATGTGACCGAGGGCCGCAGCCCGGCCGACCTGGAAACCATCGTCAACCAGGCCGGCATCACGGCCGTGCAGGCGGGCGAAATGATCGACGCCGATACCCTGATGCAGGCCGCCGAGCGGGTGCTGGTGGGCAATGTCAACCTGCACACCACCGAGGAACGCGAGCGCGACCGGCGCATCATTGCCGTGCACGAATGGGGACATTTTCTGGTGGACCTGGAGCATGAACGCCAGCAGCCCAACAGCAACTGGGCGCAGATCCTGGCCGACATGAAGACCATCAAGATCTCGCTCAAAGCCAATCCGCGCACCAACGCCCTGGGCTTTGTCTTTCACAAGCAAGGGGTCAACCTGCTCAAGACCAAAAGCGACATTGAACACGACGTGCGCGTGCTGCTGGGCGGCATGGCCAACGAAGAACTGTTCTTTGGTGAAGAAGGCACCACCAACGGCGCGCACAACGACATCACCCGCGTGACCAAGTTGCTGCACCACGCCGTGGGCGAAATGGGCATGTACCGCAAGACCCGCCTGAACTTCGGCGCCCTGGCCCAGGACAGCCACCGCGGCGAAGTGGACGAAGAGACGCGCGCCATCATGGAAGCCCAGAGCGAACGCCTGTACCTGGAAACCAAAGCCGTGCTGGCCCGGCTCCAGCCGCTGACCGAGCACCTGGTCGGCAAGCTGCTGGAGCGTAGCGAGATGAGCCTGAGCGAGGCGCTGGTGGAAATCCGGAATTTTGAGGCGGGCTGAGGCCGCTTCAACCATCAGGCGGGGCTGTCCAACGGACTATTTCGGAAAAATCGCGTGCTTTGCGTTTTCGCAATGTGCAGAAAATTTTCACAGATAGCGTCTGAATGGACATCAAGACCTGACAACCCAATGCCTGAAGGAGTCCCAAATGAAAAATGCTGTTTACTGTATTGCCAACAATCGCACCCAAGCCGAGATGATTGTTGAAAAATTGAAGATTGCCGGTTTTTCCAGCACCGATATTTCGGTACTGTTGCCCGATACGTCAGGGACCCGCGATTTTGCCCACGAGAAAAACACCAAGTTGCCCGAAGGCGCAACCGCAGGCGTAGTCACGGGAATGAGCGCAGGAGCCATCCTCGGTTGGCTGGCAGGTATTGGCACTTTGGCCATTCCTGGAGTGGGTCCGTTTATTGCAGCGGGCCCGATCATGGCGGCATTGGGCGCCGCCGCCGTCGGCGGAGCCACCGGGGGGATTATTGGTGCCCTGGTGGGATTGGGCATTCCCGAGTTTGAAGCAAAACTTTACGATGGAAAAATCCGCAGCGGAAATGTGCTCATTTCGGTGCACACCGATGATTCCAATCAGGCAAAGTCTGCCAAGGAAATATACAAAGAGGCAGGTGCCAACGATATCAAATCAACGTCTGAAGCATCCGTTCCGGGCTAAGGAGAACGTCATGAGCCTCGGAACCATACTGTTGATTGTCTTGATATTGATGTTGGTTGGCGCACTTCCAACTTGGCCCCACAGCAGCAACTGGGGTTACGGGCCGACCAGCGTACTTGGGATGGTCGTGTTGATCATCGTCGTTCTGCTGCTGATGGGCCGACTGTGACGGATTGAAAACCGCGACTTTGGCAGGAGCGCGCACCAATGCCCTCTACGTATCGTCAGACTGCGGTTCAGCGGTGGCAGTGGTGGCCACTTCCTGCCGCCGTCTACGCGGCCTGCCTGTGGCGGCGGGTTCAATGATGAGCGCCTGCCCGTCGGGCAATGCGATGGCGATTTTTTCTGTACTCTCGTGCTGAACGCGGTACACAGTGGCTCCGCTCACCGCCGCCGATTCCTCCAGTGTTGCAGCCCGCAACAACTTGGCGAGTTCTCCGCTCGAACCCACGCGCCAAAGCAATTTACTCATAATTTTGTCGCCCGCTGGTCACGAAGTGCGGTCGCAAATGCCATGGCATCCGTAGGCCGACCAAAATAGTAGCCTTGCACCTGCGTGCATCCCATCTTCATCAGCAAATGGACTTGTTCTTCTCGCTCCACACCTTCAGCCACCACGCTCAAGCCCAGGCTGATCGCCATGGCGATGATGGCGGCGGCAATGGCCGCATCGTCGGCGTTTTCGTGAATGTCGTTGATGAAGGACTTGTCGATTTTGAGTTCATCAATGGGAAAACGGCGCAAATACGACAGGCTGGAATAGCCGGTTCCAAAATCGTCCAAAGAAATGGTTAAACCCAGTTGTTTCAGGGTGCGAAGCGCCACCAGCGTGCTGTTGACGTCTTGCATCACCATGCTTTCCGTCAGTTCCAGTGTCACGTAGGTGGGGTCTGCGCCGGTCTCGGCAAAGACAGTGGCGACACGTTCGGCCAGGTCTTCCTGCCGGAATTGGCGGGGCGACACATTGATGGCCACCCGCAGTTCACCCAAACCCTGATTTTTCCAGGCGACCTGTTGCCGGCAGGCTTCCGCCAGCACCCATTCGCCCAGCGGAAGGATCAACCCCGACTCTTCCGCCAAGGGGATGAATTCAATAGGATGAATCAGGCCAATCTGCGGATGCTGCCAACGCACCAGTGCCTCCGCCCCGACAATGCGTTGGGTTCCCAACTCAATTTTGGGTTGGTAGTGCAGTTTGAACTCCCCGCGCTCCAGCCCACGGCGCATGGAGGCTTCCATATTCATGCGGCTGATCGCGGTGACCCCCATCTCGGGAATGAACTGGCGCACGCTGTTGCGGCCATGCTCCTTCACCCGGTACATGGCAATGTCGGCGTAGCGCAGCAGGATTTCGCCGTGGTCACCATCGCGTGGGTACAGCGATATGCCGACGCTGGCCGTCACAAAGACGTCGTGCCCGCAAATATCAAACGGCCGTGCCAAGGAGCCCAGCACTTTTTCGGCAATCACATCCACGTCACCGGTCTCGGGCAAATCGGTCAGCACAATCACGAATTCGTCACCGCCGAGCCTGGCCACCGTGTCGGTATCCCGAATACAGCTGTTCAGGCGATGGGCCACTTGCTTGAGCATCTCGTCACCCGCGCCGTGGCCCGAGGCATCGTTGATGAGCTTGAAGTGGTCCAGGTCCAACAGCATCACCCCCACCGCCAGGTTTTGGCGTTTGGCCCAGGCGATGGCCTGGGTGATGCGGTCGTTCAATAAATTGCGGTTGGCCAGGCCGGTCAGGCTGTCATGGGTCGCTTGGTATTCCAGCTCTTTCTGGTAATTGACACGTTCGCTGACATCGTTGATCACACTCACAAAATGGGTGATGGCCATGCCACTGCGGTCCTTCACCGGGGCGATGTGCAATTCGTTCCAAAATTGCGTGCCATCCTTGCGGTAATTTCGCAGCAATGCTTGGCCCTCGCGTTTCTCGCGCAGGGCCCCCCGAATTTCGTCCAGGTCCGGCTGGGCCAAATCATCACGGACCAAAAACCGCCCCTCCAGCCCGATCACTTCTTGTGCGCTGTAACCGGTGATGCGCTCAAACGCCGGGTTCACATAGACGATGGAATGGTCATTCTCGTCACTGCGCGTGATCATGATGCCGTTGCTGCTGGACACCAGGGCCTGCTCACGCAACAACAGCGCTTGTTCGGCATCCTTCAGCAGGAATTTGCTATGGGTGATGTCTTGCCTGACGGCCACCAGATGGCTAATACGCCCATCCTTTTTGCACAGGGGGCTAACAATCTGGCGCTCCCAATACGCGCTGTGGTCCTTGCGGCGGCTCAGCACATCGCCCTGCCAATGCTCCCCCACCGCCAGGGCCATCACCTCTTGCAAGGCGTTGGCGGCACCCGGCTCACCGCCGTTGAACAACACCTGCGTTTGAAGCACCTCTTGCACTTGGTAGCCCGTCGCCTTGCAATAGCTGTCGTTGCAATACTCAAGGTTGCCCGCCGTATCCGTGATCACCACAGAAAATGGGCTTTGTTGCACCGACAAGGCCAACATTTCCAGGTTGTCCTGCAGGTCGTGGCGGTCTTGCGGATGGGACAATGCATGAATGGCCTGCGCCAACTCATGCGCAAGCCGACTCAAAATGCTGTGCGCTTTTTTCCCCTCCGCCAAATCAAAGGGCGCACTGACTCGCAATTGCGCCAGTGGCAAACCATAACGCGCCATCGGCATCACCAACTGGTGTGCCAAAACGGCTGCGTCGGAATTTTCCGCAAAGGCGCGATGAATTTCGGACTTGTCACTGAGGCTTAACTCAATCTCAGCACTCAGATAGCCCGCTCGGTCCACCAAAATGTGGCAAAACCCACGCGACATGCTGGCCAAGTCGCTGGTAAACCAGAGGCATTGGGACAATTCGCCCAAGAGCAGGTACCACTCTTCCAGTCTGCGCGACTCCGCATTGAGTGAGTCCGATTCGTCTGCATTCATGGCGTCACTCCACTGTCTTATTGATGTTGTTTCCCACTGCCAATGGTAATGTACGGCGCATCCCATTCCCTTTGGGGAAACCCTAAGGACGGTCGGCGGCATTCCCGCAGTGCGCTTGTGCAGAACTTGCCCAGCGCCAAGGGCCGAGGCCGTTCAGGCGCTTTGGACGACCCGAATATGCGCACCACCCAGGCACTTGTAAATGCGTGTCCGGCCCAGAATGGGCCACCAGTCGTACAGAAATATCTGCAGCGGCCTCCACATGGCCACCCAGCCGACAATGGTCAAGCTTTCGCGTGCAATGGTGAACGCAATGCCCGCGCCCATCTGCCCTATGGCATCGGCGGCGCCCAGGCATACCGCGACGAACAACACACCGATCAGCAGACTCAGTCGGCCTTGTTTCAAAAGCTGCCTTAGTTCATGGCGTACGCGCTCTGCCTTGTAATTGAAATGGTTGTGGATGGCTTCGGTTAGCATGGCGCTGGGGTCCCCCTCGGCGGGCAACTGCGCAAGGTGCACGGTGATGTGCGCATGCATGTCCGGTGAAAATCGCATAGCCCAGGTCTCAATAAACGCTTCGGCCTCCCGGTCAAGATCCTTGTTGAGGAAAGGCGTGGGGTCCATGGAGTTGAACAACTGCCCCAACTCCCGTACCCGCAATTCAAGGTGGTGTACCGGCTTGGGGTCTTTTTTGGCTGGATGGTGTGTGGGGCGGGCGTTGGCCATGCCCTCATTTTATCCGGCAATTTGTAAGCGAAATAGGTCTTCTGCCCTTATGGAATATGCGTAACACGCTCCTAAATCAGGAGCAAAAGTGCATGCCATTGGGTAAAGCCCGCAGCCCCCAGCCCACGCCTAAGATCTGGCGCTGCCCTTGCTGGCGCATTCGCGCTTGACGAGTTGGTACATATAGCCGTCCACCAAGTCCGTGAGTGCCTGGGCAAACTGCGGCGAGCCGGTATCGGCTTCATCGTTCCAGATTGCGGTGCGCAATGCCCCCAAAAATGCCCGTGAGAGCACAAACATTTCTGTCGGGCTCAGCAGCCGCTCGAAGGTGAGCCCTTGCGAACGCACCGACACGCTCGCCAGCATCTGCCCCAAAAAAGTGTTGCGCCCATCAATGGCCCGCACATCGCGCCGTGACAAGGCCCATTCGATGATGGCTTTTTGGGCCACACGCCGTTGGCTGAATGCCACCAGCATCAGGGTTACAACATTCCGCGTGCTTTGGGGTACCCCTTGCGCGGCCAGGTCGCTGAACTGTGCCAGCAGCGTCTGGCGTTGGCGCTCGTTTTCCAACTCGACCAGGGCCAGCATGACGGCGTCGATATTTTCAAAATACTGGTACAGCGTCCCCACACTGTAGCCAGAGCGCTCCGCCAGCGCGGCGACCTTGAAGCCAGCGATTCCATCAGACTCCAAAATCTGAAAAGCACTCTCCAAAATAGCCTCCACGGTAACCCGCGATCGGTCTTGTTTGGGTGCCCTGACGATTGATTTTATGGAGGTTTTTTGCGTTTTGACAGACATGCGAATCGCCCCGAAAAATATGAAACACTTAAATGAACTACTTTCATAAACTATAGGCCAAACACGGTATTCACCACCGATGAGGAGCAGGCAATATGACTGATTTGGTAGTTAGACGGCTTTTGATCGACCTTGCCACGCCCGTTCCCAGCCGCTGGAATGGCGGCGATGCATTCCGGTCGGCATTCTTTAGCGCACTTTCCATGAGTTTTCCTGTGGGGGAACAGTATTTCATGGACTCCGTTCGCGCGGGACTCAAAACACTCTCAGAGGAAGATCGGCAGCGTCTGGCACCCGAGGTACAAGGTTTCGTAGGCCAGGAAGCCACCCACCGGCGTATCCATGCCCTCTTCAATGGCCACTTGGAGAAGCTGGGGTACGACAACGTGCTGGAACGGCGGGCCGCCAAGCGGCTGCAAGACAATGCCCACCGAGACGTGCGAGTCCATGTGGCCGCCACGGCGGCGACCGAACACTTCACCGCCATTTTTGCCGACTGGATGCTGGGCCATCCAGAAGCCCTGGAAGGGGCCGAGCCGCGCTTGCAGACTCTGTGGCTGTGGCACAGCGCCGAAGAATCCGAGCACTGCAGCACGGCATTTGACATCTACCAGGCCATGAACGGTGGACACGAATGGCGCTTGCGCATCTTTCGTTACATCAGCTTCATGTTTCTGGCGGATATCACGCGCCAGACGGTGCGCAACCTGTGGCACGACGGCAGTCTCTTCCAATGGCGTACTTGGCGTAGCGCCTACCAGCTGCTGTTTTCCAAGGACGGCATGATTCGGGGCAACTACGCCCTGTGGAAAGCCTACCTGTCGCCTGACTTTCATCCCCGACAGCAAGATACATCCCGTTCCGTCCAGTGGCTGCGGGACAACAGCGCTCAGTTTTCCATCGTTGGCCACCCAGGTTGACTATGACGATCGATGCGGTGGATTTTGCACAGATATGAAACTGCGCAAAGTTTTGACGGTCTCTGCGGCAGTGCTGGTGGGCCTGGCGGCCTTGCTCTACGTGAACCGCCTGTACCTGCTGAAATACTCACTCGGCTGGTATACCGACATCCTGCACCCGCGCGAAGCCAACCACCCGGTGCCCTGGATGGCTGGCCCGGACAAGGCCAAGCAGCCCTTGGCGCAACGGCCCCCCAACATCATTGTCATCCTGGCCGATGACATGGGCATCAATGATGTCAGCACCCATGGCGGCGGGCACACGGCCGAAGGTGTTCCCACCCCCAATATCGATGCCATAGCCCGCGAAGGTGTGCGTTTTGACCAGGGGTATGCAGGCGCTGCGGTGTGCACCGTGTCACGGGCCGCGCTCATGACGGGGCGCTATCCCTGGCGCTTTGGCGTGGAATTCACCCCTACACCGGGTGCCATGGCGCGGGTGGCAGGCATGCTGTATGCCGATCCCAGCCGTCTGCACCCCTTGATCATTGACACGGAGAAAGCCGAAAAATCGAAGGATTTCAACGACCTGGGCATGCCGGCCTCCGAGATCACTGTGGCCGAAGCACTCCAGGCGCATGGTTACCACACCATGCACATTGGCAAATGGCACCTGGGCAGCACGCCGGAGATGCGGCCCACCCAGCAGGGCTTCGATGAAAGCCTGTTCATGGAAAGTGGCCTGCACCTGCCAGAAAACTCCCCCGATGCCGTGAACTCCAAGCAGGACTTTGACCCGATCGACAAATTTCTGTGGCCCAACATGCGTTTTGGGGTGAGCTACAACAGCGGCACATGGTTTGAGCCCGCCAAGTACCTGGCCGACTATTACACCGACGAGGCCATCAACGCCATCAAGAAGAACAAAAACCAGCCCTTCTTCATGTACCTGGCGCATTGGGGGGTTCACACCCCCTTGCAAGCCAGCAAACAGGACTACGACGCACTGGCCAACATTCCAGACCACCGGCGCCGGGTGTATGCGGCCATGGTGCGGTCCATCGACCGCAGTGTGGGGCGGGTGCTGCAAACATTGCGCGACGAAGGCCTGGAGGAAAACACCATTGTCATTTTCACCAGCGACAACGGTGCCCCCGGCTATATCGGCCTTCCCGACGTCAATAAACCGTACCGAGGCTGGAAACTCACCCTGTTCGAGGGGGGCCTGCGGGTGCCGTATGTCGCCAAATGGCCGGGGCATATTGCACCGGGCACGCAGTACCAGCACCCCATTTCCAACATCGACATCCTGCCCACGGTGGCCGCCGCCGCTGGTGTTACGCTGCCCACGGACCGTGTGATCGACGGCGTCAACCTGCTGCCCTTTCTGGGCGCCAAGCCCGCCACACAAGCACCCCGCCCCTTGTTCTGGCGCGACGGCAGCTACCGCGCCATGCAAGACCAAAAGTGGAAACTGATCGTGTCGGAGCGTCCCAAAAAGGACTGGCTCTTCAACCTGGCGGCGGAC
This sequence comes from Rhodoferax sp., assembly GCF_030697375.1. Lineage (GTDB taxonomy): Bacteria > Pseudomonadota > Gammaproteobacteria > Burkholderiales > Burkholderiaceae_C > Allorhodoferax. Next base: position 35,777 of record NZ_JAUYQD010000064.1, read on the forward strand.
CCGACCGAGCGACAAAATCTCGCCTCAGCGCAACCCCAAAAGCTGGCCCAGATGAAAGCGCAATTGGATGCGCACCATGCCCCAATGCCCCCGTCACAGTGGCCTTCCTTCCTCGAAATGCCGGTTGACATTGACAAAACCCTGGACCAACACCACCTGCCCGCCGACGAATACACCTACTGGAACAACTGAGCGCTTTAGACAAGGTACCCAAGACCTGCGCTACCTTCACCCTTTAAGCTACACCACGACTCTTCCAAATCCAAAGGCGAATTTTTTATGCATGCTCTTAGCCCCACCGACTCTGCATTCCTGTGGATGGAAACCCGCAATCAGCCCATGCATGTGGCCGGACTCAACATCTACACGCCGCCCCAAGATGCAGAGCCGGACTACGTAGGTCAGCTTTTGGCCGAATGGGGCAAGCATCTATCGGCCAAGCCCCCTTTTAACCAACGCCCGGTGTTGAAGATGGGCTTGTGGTACTGGGAAGAAGACACTGAGTTTGAGTTGGACTACCACGTACGCCACCTGGCCTTGCCCCACCCCGGGCGCATTCGCGAACTGCTGGCCATGGTGTCGCGTCTGCACGGCAATTTGATGGACCGCAACCGGCCGCTGTGGGAAATCTATGTCATCGAAGGTTTGCCAGGCGGGCGGTTCGCCACCTACACCAAGATCCACCATGCACTGATTGACGGAGTGAGTGGCGCCAAGCTCATGGCCCAATCTCTCTCCACCACCGCCGAGGAACAAAAGCCGCCCGTGTGGGACCAGTCCTTCCCCAAATACACCCGCGCCAAGCGCGCCTCCACGCCCCCCAGTCTGCTGCAGCAGCTGGCCAATGTCGCCCGTGCCGGGCGCGACATCTTGCCGGGCGTGGGCAGCGGTTTGTGGGACATCGTGCGTGCGGGTTCGGACCACAGTGCTTCCGCCCTGCCCTTTCAAGCGCCCCCCACACCGTTCAACGTGGAGATTTCGGGCTCCCGGCGTTTTGCCTCCCAGTCGTATTCGTTGGCCCGGTTCAAGCGCATTGGCGAGGCGGCCGGTGCCACGGTCAATGACGTGACCCTGGCCATCTGTGCCGGTGCGCTGCGCAAATACCTGGAGGCCCAAAATGCCTTGCCCAAAAAGCCCTTGGTGGCCATGGTGCCCGTCTCGCTGCATGGCGAGACCGATGCGGCAGGCAACCAGGTCTCGGTGCTGCTGGCCAGCCTGGCCACGAACATTGCCGACCCGCTCAAACGCTTGCAGCGCATTGTGCAGTCCACCAAGGAAGCCAAAGAACGTCTGCTGCCCATGCCCCGCCTGCAAAAAATGGCCCACGGCATTGCCTCCATTTCTCCCATGGGGGCGGGCATGGTCACGGGTACGGCCAAAAAACACCCTTTGTTCAACGTCGTCATTTCCAACGTGCCCGGCCCCAAAGAAACGCTGTACCTCAATGGCGCCCGGCTGGACGAGGTCTATCCGGTGTCGATTGCCACCCATTACCTGGCCCTGAACATCACCATCAGTGGCTATGGAGACAACCTGGGCTTTGGCTATATCGCCTGCCGCCGTTCGGTGCCGGGGCTGCAACGCATGCTGGACTACACCCAGAGTTCCATCCAGGAGTTGGAGGCCTCACTTCAGCTCCAGGACACCGCCCCTACGGTGGCCAAAAAGAAAACTACGGCGCGCAAGGTCCAACTCAAAGAAGTCCTTGCCAAGCCTGCAGCCGTTAAAAAGCGTCCCGCCAAGGCAAAGGCGCAATCCACCAGCGCGTTGGCAGCGTGACGGCCCAAGTACTCCCTGCGGCGCCAAACAGCGTGGTGCAGCGAGGCTCCCCCGCCACAGGGCGCTATGCCGGAAGCCCGGAGCAGATCGACTGGTCGGGGCTGGGCGGGGAGTTTGACCGTGCGCCGCTGTGGCGGCATTTGCACCACAAACGCTGGCACTACCTGGCCTTTGCCACGGAGCAGTGTTTTATCGGCCTGGCCGTGGTGGATGTCGGCTGGACCAACACGGCCTTTGCCTACCTGTTTGACCGCCGACAGCGCAAACTGTTGGTGGACTATTCGCAAGACGGTTTACCCGGTCTCACGGCCCAGGTGAGCGACCGCCCCGCGCAGGGCACCTTGTCCTGGTTCCGGCATTGGGGGGCCCAGCTGCGTTATGAACACCTGGAGGGTCCCCTCTACCGGCTGAAGGTGGATCTGCGCAACACCCTGCAGATTGAGGCGGAGCTGGATACCAGCCAGGCCGCGCCCTTTTTCACGGGCATCGGCCCCATTGGCCAAGGCGGTTGCGCCCACTCCACCGTGAAGTCGTCGGCCATTGCGGTTCGCGGCGAGGCGCGCGCAGGCCGAAAGACGTTTGAATTGGGGGCGGGAGTGGCCAGTTTCGACTACTCCAATGGCCTGCTGGCCCGCACCACCCAATGGCGCTGGGCTTCGGCGCATTCACCTTCCCTGGGCTTCAATTTGCAACAGGGCTACTTTGGCAACCACGAAAACGTGCTGTGGCTGGACGGTGCATTGATTCCCCTGGGCTCTGCCCGCTTTGAATTTGACCCCAAGTTTCCCCTCCAGCCTTGGCGCATCCGCACCGACGACGGGCTGCTCGACCTGTGGTTTGCACCGGAAGGCGCGCGGCAGGAGCATAAAAACCTGCTCATTGCGGCCAGCGACTACATCCAGCCCATAGGCACCTTCAGCGGAACGGTCAGGGCCTCCGCCAGGAGCCCCGTTCGGCAGGTCCACCAGTTGCTCGGTGTCACCGAGGACCACCGGTCGCGCTGGTAGGAACACGGGCGACACGGTGTTCAGTTTCAACGGGCTTACACCGCTTCATAATGGTGCAATGCCACACACTGAATTGCCCGCAGCCCCAGCCCAGCCTGAATCCTTGAGCGATCTTTTCTGGTCTTTCACCCGCCTGGCTTTGCAAGGTTTTGGTGGTGTGTTGGCCATTGTGCAACGCGAGTTGGTGGACAAGAAAAAGTGGCTCACCCGCGAAGAGTTTGTGGAGGACTGGGCCGTCGCGCAAATTTTGCCCGGCCCCAACGTGGTGAATTTGTCGCTCATGATCGGTGACCGCTTTTTTGGCCTGCGCGGCGCACTCATCGCGCTGGCGGGCATGCTGACCTTTCCCCTGCTGATCGTCCTGGCGCTGGCGGCCTTGTTTGCCGGTGTGGCGGATTCCCCCCATGTCCAGGGTGCCTTGCGTGGCATGGGCGCGGTGGCCGCCGGGATGATTGCGGGCACCGGCCTCAAACTCATCGGGGCTTTGAAGCAAAATCCGATGGGAGCCCCCATCTGTTATGCGCTGGCAGCTGTTACTTTTGTAGCAATCGCACTGTTGCGGATTCCTTTGGCCTGGGTGCTCTTGGTCATTGGGGGGAGCGCATGCGCCTGGACCTACCGGCAACTGGGCGTTGTGCACAAAATCAAACCCAGGCCATGAGCATGAACCTGCACCTCACGCTCACCTCGGCCGACTGGCTGGCGCTTTTTGTCCACTTCATGTCCTTGTCCTTGCTGGCCATCGGTGGAGCCATCACCACCGCGCCCGACATGCACCGTTATCTGGTCGGTGAACAACACTGGCTGAGCGACGCCCAGTTCACCTCCAGTGTTGCGCTGGCACAGGCGTCTCCCGGCCCGAATGTGCTGTTCGTGGCCCTGCTGGGCTGGAATGTCGGCCTCAATGCCGCTGGCGCCACCGGTCCGGCCTGGGTCTATGGTGGTCTGGGCGTGTTGGTCACCATGGTCGGCATCATGCTGCCCAGCACCACCCTGACCTTTGCCGCCGCCCGCTGGGGCCACCAAAACCGGGAGTTGCGGGCCGTGCGGGCCTTCAAACAGGGCATGGCGCCCATCGTGATTGCCTTGCTCATTGCCACCGGCTGGATTCTGGCGGCCAGCAATGCGGACCAAGCGTCGCAATGGCCACTGTGGCTGCTGACCGCCATCAATGCCCTGCTGGTCTGGCGCACCCGTGTGCACTTGCTGTGGTTGCTGGGCGCCGGGGGCGTGTTGGGGTGGTTGGGTTGGATCTAGGAAGTGTCCGCACACATGGAAGACAAACGATGAAAAAAAAGACCATTGTTGAGCAAAAAAACCAAATGTCCCAGGCCACGGACTACCGCACCTGGCGCATGCATGCCCTGGAGCTGGATGCCCTGGAAAGCAAGGACGTCTGGAAGGGGGAAGCCATTTCGCCGTTTTACCAGTACGCGCTGATCCAGCAACGCCTGATCAATCTCAAGAAGTGGCGCAAGGCGGGCGACTGGGCACAGCTCATTTTCAGCCTGCGCGAGGGGCTGCACCGCAACCTGGGCAATCTGGCCAACCCGGAGTTGTACCGCCACACCCATGTGGGAACCAAGTACCTCATCGATGAATACATCACGGAAGTCACCTCACTGCTCAACTACCTGTGCGACAACGACATTCCAGAGTTACCTTACGCCGAGAAGATGATGTTTTTCCGCCATACCGGGCAAAGCTTTGGCCGTTCGGCCCTGATGCTCAGCGGCGGCGCCAATATGGGCATGTTCCATATCGGCGTGATCAAGGCCCTGCGGGAGCAAAAGCTCTTGCCACGCGTGATTTCAGGCTCCAGCGCCGGTTCGGTCATGGCCGCCTTGCTGGGGACGCGCAACAACGCCGAGCTCGATGCCCTGTTCCGTGGCGAACGCATGGACTTTCACTCCTGGCGGCGCCTGGGCTTTCGCGAAATGGTGCGGCAAAAATCCATCATGGACATTCGCCAGCTGGAAAAATTCTTGCGCGCCAACATCGGTGAATACACCTTCGAAGAGGCCTTCAAAAAGACCAAACGCATCATCAACATCACCGTCTCGCCGGTGGACAAGCACCACCACCCCCGCCTGCTGAATTACCTGACCACGCCGCACCTGTTGGTCTGGAGCGCCGTGCTGGCCTCCTGTTCGGTGCCGGGCCTGTTTCCTTCGGTCATGCTGATGACCAAGGACCGCCTGGGCCAGGAAAAGCCCTATATGGCCTCCATCCGCTGGGTAGATGGCGCCATTCAAAGCGACTTGCCCGCACAACGGTTGGCCGAGCTGTACAACGTCAACCACCACATCGCCAGCCAGACCAACCCCCACGTGCTTCCCTTTATTGCAGACCATGCCCGCAAGGAGGGCTGGGCCCGCTTTTTGACGGATCTGGTCAAGGGGGAGCTGCAGTACCGCAGCAAGCAGGTTTTGCAGATCGCCTCCTACGGCATCGAACGGGGCATTGTCAAAACCATGCTCGAAGGGGCTGCGGCCATCGTGAGCCAGCAGTACTACGGCGACGTGACCATCCACCCCAAGGTGCAGATGAAGGACTACCGCCGCATCCTCGGCCACATTTCCATCACCGAATACAAAAACTGGATTTTGGCGGGCGAGCGTGAAACCTGGCCCAAAATCACCATGATTCGGGACCAGACCATCATCGGACAAACCCTGGAAGACTGCATTGTTCGCCTGAAAAAACAACGCAACCGCCACAGCCCGGTGAACGGCACTGCGGACGCTGCAGCACCGCCGCGCCGCGCAGCCTAAGCGCGTGCGGCGGCAGGCCTGGCGAGCGCGACCAGCACACTCACCACAAAGACGCCCAACAAAGCGCATTTGAGGGCGGCGCTGGTCCCTGCCACCAGGTACAGCGCCGAGTCCGCCTGCTGCAGGCCTGATGTGAAACGCCAGTGCAGTGAATTTTCCACCGCATCACACAGCGCGGCCAAGGGCATAACCCACAGCAGCAGCCTCTCCGTGAGCGGTGAAAATTTCGTAAAGAGGGCCGTTTTGCTTGCCAGCACATACCCAAACGCGCCGTAACACAGCAGCAATCCGTAGTCGATGGGCAAATGCGAGCGGTAGCGCAGGACGCCCTCAGGCTTCCAGGCCTCCAGAATGGCTTGGAAGGACGCCTGATCAAAGGTGAACTGCAGCGCCAATATATCGGGCTGCAGCGGTGACAAATAGGCTGCCAGTGCGGCCAGAAGGGTCAGGGACGTCAGCCCCAAAATCCAGGCGGCGCGCTGGCCATTGCGCACGGTTGGCTGAGCTTGATGCGAAAAATTCGGATGGGCTGTTGGCATATTCAGCGCGGGTTTTCAAAAAATATGTAGTTGGAGCCGAAGTCGCTGATTTCGAAGTACACCTTCTTTTCACCCGGGTCGGCTTGCATGTTGAGGTTTTCGTCCAGCACACCATAACCAAAGCGGTAGGGGCGTGGTTTGCTGTCTTCGGTGCCCATGGCGGTGCTGAGCTTGTCGATTTTCAAAAATCGGCGCACCAGTTTGTCACCGGCATAAAACTCCAGCACCCCGTTGGTGCCGGTCCAGTTCTGGATATCGCGGCTGATCTTGTTTTGCTGCTCCTGGGTGCAGCCTGACATAAGAAATAAGGCTGCAGCGCCCGCAGCTATTGCGCAAGCAGCTCCTGATTTAATAGCAAACATGGTACCCTTTCTATCGAAGTTTAGGACGGTGAACGCTGGCGCAGCGCCTCGTACAGGCACACGCCGCTGGCCACCGACACATTCAGGCTTTCCACCGCGCCGCGCATCGGAATGCTGACCAGCTGGTCGCAGGTTTTGGCGGTGAGCTGGCGCATGCCGTCGCCTTCCGCGCCCAGCACCAGCGCCACCGGGCCCTTGAGGTCCGCCTGGTACAGGGTTTGGGTGGCGGCATCGCTGGTGCCGATGATCCAGATGTTGCGCTCTTTCAGCTCATTCAAGGTGCGCGCCAGGTTGGTCACCATGAAATAGGGCACAGTTTCGGCTGCACCGCTGGCCACCTTGGCCACGGTGGCGTTGATGCCAGCGGCGTGGTCCTTGGGCGCAATCACGGCATGCACGCCCGCACCATCGGCCACCCGCAGGCAGGCGCCCAGGTTGTGCGGGTCGGTCACGCCGTCCAGTACCAAAATCAATGGCTGAGTGCGTTGCGCCACCGGCAAGGCCGCATTGGAAGCCTCCAGGTTTTCCAGCAGTTCATCCAGCGAATGCACCTGCTTGAGCTCTTGTACCCGCGCGGCGACGCCCTGGTGGCCGTGGCCGCCACACAGCTTGGCCAGACGGATACCGTCCGCTTCAATCAGGCGCACGCCCGATTCGTTGACCTTGTCCACGAACTGGCGCATGCGCGCATCGCGACGCGTGGGCTCGTAATAGACCTCGATGATGGATTGGGGCGCGGTCTTGAGGCGAACGCCCAGGGCATGGAAGCCGAATAAAACTTTGGATGAAGACATGCCCCCATTATCGCGGCTTGTCTTTTGCTATGCAATTCATAGCTGCTCACGCACGATTTACAAGGGCCAGGGCCTCAAACACCCCTGCCCCGACTCCAGCGCAAGGCTGGGCAGCCCGATGCCTCGCATGCAGGTGCGCGCTGGAAACCTACGCTGGCCAACTCAGTCCGACAGGTGACGCACAAAAAACGCGGTGATTTTTTGGTCCACGGCATGCATCTGGCCGCGCTCGAACCCGGGCGGGTCATTCAGCATGTCGCCAACCAGACCGGTAAGGCCGGGGGGCGGCGGCGACAGCAGTGCACCGTGGCCACCCTTGGAAAGGTCGGCAATGTGTTCGCAGTTTGTGCAGACCTGCAGCACGCGGTCGCTGTGGAAGCGCGGCACCAGCCAGCGGTCCTGCTGGGAGGTGACCAGCCCCAGGGGCACGCGGGGTTTGGCCAAGGATGCCATGTCAAAGTCGGCGGCGGCAGGCACGCCGGCCACCACGGCGGCCACGCGGGGGTCTTCGTGGGACAGCATGGTTTCGTCATCAAACCGGTGGCGAATCACGGCCAGCGCCACCCATTTCTTGATGCCATCCAGCATGCCCCCAGTCAAGCGCGTGATCAACCCCACGCAGGCCTGGAAGTCGTCCACCAGATTGGCCTCGCAATGGCGCTTGAAACCTGCCGCCGACCAGTGTCCACCGGCCATCGACAACGCGGTGTGACCGCCGGCCGACATGCCATACACCCCCACATGGTCCAACGTCAGCAGGGGTGCAAAGCGCGCGTCGCGGCCAACCGCGTCAATGGCGCGCGACACCTCTTGCGGGCGGATCGCCCAACTGTTGGGGCCAGGGTTGCTGCCATCCTTGCTGTTGTCGGCATGGTGCTGGGGCATGGCGACGATGAAGCCGGCCTCCACCAGCGTGCGTGCTAAGTCCGCATGGACCCACGGCCCGCCGCCCGAGCCATGCGAGATGACCACCAGGTGGCCGTTGCCACGCACCGGTTCCCCTTGCTCTGCCAATTCCAGGGTGAAAGGCCCGCGTTGGATTGCCGCGGCGGGAGCATGGGTCGGGTAGTACAGAGTGACCGGGCCGTCGGTATCGGTTGCGGCGATGGTGCTGAGCCCCACGGCAGCCTGTGCCAGCCCGCCCAACGCGGCCAGCGACGCGGCCAACGCCGCCCGCCGCCAACGCCATGGAATGGAAAAACTAAATGAACGCATGAATCGATCTCCCCAAAAAGGCCAACGGCGATTTGCCGGTTGGTGGGCGGACTGTGCCGCCCAAGATCTGCGATGTCTTGCCGAAGCCTGCAATCGCAGTTTTCGGCTAGCCGATTTCAGGAATCGGCGCTAGTTTCTTCGTCGGGCCGCCCCAAGGAGAAACGCGCCCCCTCGGGGAGAAGCGAGCCACACGCAGTGGGCGAGCGTGGGGGCAAGGTTTCTCCGCCGGGCCGGGTCTCTTTTCGAAATTCGGTGGGCGTGAGGCCGGTCGCCGCTTTGAAGGCCCGGTTGAATGGTCCTATAGATTGGAAACCTGCGTCCAGCGCCAGCGTCAGCACCGGTAAGTCGCGCCGGGCTGGGTCCAACAAGTCGGCGCGCACCGCGTCCAACCGAAAGCCATTGATAAAGGCATTGAAGTTGCGATAACCCAGCCGCTGGTTGATCAGTTTGCGCAGCCGGTATTCCGGCACTCTGAGCCGTGCGGCCAAGCGGGCCAGGCTCATGTCCTCGTCGCGGTAGGCACGCTCCACCACCATCAGATGTTGCAAGGCCTGGGCCAGCCGTTCCTCGGCTGGGTCGGGCGGTGGGGTTGGTTCAGTCGGCGCGGAAGTTGGGGCTGGTTCTGGGACCAGTACTGGGATTGGTTCATCGCCGGATTCGGCATGTACGCGCGGTACGGCGGGCGGATGGTACGGGGCGTTCGGGGTGCCTGGCATGGCTGGGGACGGGACGTGGAACGGCGCTGGCTGCGTCGCCGATGGAAACAGATTGGAGCTGCCTAGACGCAGCAGGCGCGACACCAGCACCACCACAATGACCAGCAAAACGCCGACATCCAGCGTGGCAGTGACACCCAGCAACTGGCCGCGCGGCGAGGCCAGGCGCGCAAGCAGAAACGTCAAGGTGTAGGCAATGCCCGACGCCACGACAAACACGCGCAGCCGACGGCGCTCTTCCACGAGGTCGGCACGCCAATGTCTGGCGGCAGCTAGCGCGGCCAGCACGGCAAAGACCAGTGGAATCGCCCGTTGCACGCCCATGGTGACGGGTGCCAGCACCGACGCGCTATGGGCCGCCGCCGCGCAATTCAAACCGCTCAATCCCGCCGCCAGCAGCCACGCCACGGCGTGCACCGGTCGCAGTGCAAACTCGTCATCAAACAAGGCCTGTACAAACACCCAGAACAGCACGGCATTGCCCACCGACACGGCCACCCACGGCGCCTGCCACAGGCGCGGCACCATGTCTTCAAACAGCGGTGTGGAGCTGATGGCCTGCGCGCACAACCCCAGGGCCATGGCCACGCCAACCCGTGCGGCGGCGAGTTGCGGGCGGTCGCGGCGCATCACGGTGGCCAGCAAGACCAACAGCGCGATCAAGGCGCCGCGCAGGGCCACGTCTACCAAAACCAGCGGCAACGCTCCGGGCGTCCACAGCGCGTGTGGATTCAGTTCATTCATGCGGGCTATGGTAATCCTGTGGTTGTTTATGAACGACGCTTGGCAAAGTAATGCGCGGGCGAGTCGCCAAAGCAGCGTCTGAACATGGCGATGAAATTGCTGGGCGTGGCGTAGCCCAGCGCGTCGGCCACGTCGGCCACCGCATCGCCATCGGCCAGGCGCTCCAGTGCGTGGGTCAGGCGTGCTTGCTGGCGCCACTGGGCAAAGCTGCTGCCGGTCTCGGACAGGCACAGGCGGCTGAGCGTGCGCGCCGACAAACCCGCCCATTCGGCCCAGGCTTCCAAGGTGCGGTCATCGTGTGGGTTTTCCAAAATGGCCTGGGCGATGCGCAGCAGGCGGCGGTCTTTGGGCATGGCCAGGTGCAGCGGCTCGTGTGGCGCGCGGCGTATTTCGTCTTGCAGCACGCTGATCAGGCGCTCCTGGTCCGGTTGCAGACTGTCTTGCGCGGCCCACGACACGGCCCGTTTGGCCAGCGCGCGCATCAACTCCGTGGTGCTGATGACGCAGGGCGTGTCCGGCAGGATGCTGCTGGCCGCAGGTGCAATCAACACGCCCCAGCCGCTCATCACACCGCTGATGCTGACCTTGTGCGACTCGCCTGGCGGTATCCAGCCGGCGCGGTGCGGCGGCAGCATCCACGAGCCATGGTGGGTGCGCACATGCACGAGGCCGCTTTCCACGCAAAAGAACTGGCCGCGCAGATGGCTGTGCCAGTCGTGCTCGCGCGTGCCGAGCTGGAACTGGCTGTCAGGTGCGTCATGGCCCAGGAAGGCAATGACAGCGGGGCCATCGGCGCGCTCGCTGTCGTCCAGGTCTTTGGGGGCAGCGGCCGTGTCAGTCGCGGGTGCGGGCGTTTTTGGGGATGGTCGTTGGACAGAGGGCATGGCTCGTTTTCAGTATTTTTAGTCCAAACAACGTTACCAGAAATTGCCCGGTCCGCACAAAACTTGTGTCCTGTGGCGTGCACCCGCTGGGTACGCGCCCTCAATGATCTTATTCACACCGAAAGGAATCTTCTATGTCCAACACTGCATCCGCAGTTTTAAGGCCCGGCGCGTCCGGGCTGATTTATCCGCACATCGCGCCGGGGGCGGCCGTGGCCATTGCCTGTGTGGCCTCGTTCATGGTGGTCATGGACGGCGCGATCGTCAACGTTGCGTTGCCGGCCATGCAGGCCGACCTGGGCCTGAGCCCGGTGGCCCTGCAATGGGTCGTTGACGCCTACCTGCTGATGCTGGGAGGCTTCATGCTGCTGGCGGCCCGAGCGGGTGACCTGTTCGGGCGCAAGCGCGTATTGCAATATGGTTTGCTCCTATTCACGCTGGCCAGCCTGGCCGGGGGGATGGCCACCAGCGGGTCTTGGCTGCTGGCCGCGCGTGCGCTGCAGGGATTTGGGGCATCGGCACTGGCCACGTCCACGCTGGCCGTCATCGTGGCCGTGCATCCGGGGGGCGCGGCACGGGCACGGGCCATTTCGCTGTGGGCCGCATCCAGCTCCATTGCATCGGCCTTGGGTGTGGTGGTGGGCGGCGTGCTTACCACGCAGGCCAACTGGCGTTGGGTGATGTATGTGAACGTGCCCATCGGCGCGGGCCTGATGGCGGCCGTGGCATGGTGCCTGGCGCCGTCTCGCGCCAACGCCCAGCGTCCCGGCCTGGACATCCCCGGCGCGGTGGCGATCACGCTGGGCATGGGTGCGCTGATGTACGGCGTGTCGCAGTCGGTCAGCCAGGGCTGGGGCGCGGTCACGGTGGTATCGGCCCTGCTTGCCGCAGCCGTGCTGATCGGCGCATTCTTTGCCATCCAGGCCCGGGTGCAACACCCGCTGGTGCGCCCGGCCATCTGGCGCGTGCACAACGTGCGCATGGGCAATGTCGTGGTGCTGTGCCTGGGCGCGTCGCTGACAGCCTCCACGTTCTTCACCTCCATGGTGTTGCAAAACTTGGCGGGCTACAGCGCGCTGGATACCGGCTTGGCCATGCTACCCATGGGCTTGACCTTGGCGCTGGCCGCCATCATTTCGCGCCCATCCCATTGATGGACGGTGGAATACGACGCCTGCCATTTTTCGGCGGCCTGATCAGCGCGGCAGGTTTGTTGTGGATGAGCAGTATTCCCGCCCAGGCCGAGTTCGCGGCGCATGTGCTCGGCCCCACCGTGCTGATGGGGCTGGGTTTGGGCCTGATGCTGATGACCGCCACCCACACCGCCATGGACGGTGTGCCGCCGCAAGACGCCGGCCTGGCCTCGGGCCTGTTCAACACGGCGCGCCAGTTGGGCGCCGCGCTGGGCATTGCCGGGCTGTCCACGCTGGCACAGGGGCTGGCACATGGGGCACTGGCCACGCAGCCGGAGCCACTGGCCATGCTGCAGGGCTACCACGGCGTGTTCGTGGCCACAGCGGTCCTCAGTGCCTTGGCCGCTTTCGTATCGCTGACGCTGCGCCGCGTAGCCTGATGGTATTTCAGAGGGTGTTGGACTTCCCTTTTGAGCCCACCCGGGCCACACGCCCTTTCGGTACTCACGAATCTTCCAAAGGAACCAGCACCTGCCCGGCCTCGATGGTGATGCGCCGGTCGCAGCGGGCGGCAATGGCGCGGTCGTGGGTCACCAACACCAAGGTGGTGCCCTGCTCCCGGTTCAGGTCAAACATCAGTTCCATGATCTTTTCGCCGGTGGCAAAGTCCAGGCTACCGGTGGGCTCGTCGGCCAACAGGACTGCGGGATGGACCACAAATGCACGGGCCAGCGCCACCCGTTGTTGTTCACCACCGCTGAGCACCCGGGGGTAGGATGCTAGACGCTGCGACAAACCCACGCGCTCCAGCATCTCGGTGGCGGCACGGCGGGCGTCCTTGCGTGCGGCCAGTTCCAAGGGAAGCATGACGTTTTCCAGCGCAGTCAGGTTGCCCAGCAACTGAAAGCTCTGGAAGACAAAACCGACTTGGTGGGCCCGCAGGGCGGCCCGTTCGTCCTCGTCCATGGCAAACAAATCACGGCCCGCCAGGCGCACTGTTCCGCTGGTGGGTGTGTCCAGTCCGGCGATGATGGACAAGAGCGTGCTTTTGCCCGACCCCGATGCGCCCACAATGGCCGCCGTCTCGCGCGCTTTTAGCGCAAAATCGATGTCACGCAAAATCTCCAGCGTGCCGGTGGAATCGCTCACCGCTTTGTAGATGTGCTCAACAGAAATAATTGAATCAGACATGGGGCTTTCTTTGTATCGACGACACTTTATCGCGCTCGCGCTTCTGGCCCAAGTTGCGGGGTTATCTTCAGCCCAAGCCAAATCCACGCCCCCACACCTGCCGGCAGCAACCATTCTGGTGCTGGGCGACTCTTTGAGCGCCGAGTATGGCCTCAAACGGGGTAGCGGCTGGGTGGCCCTGCTGGAGCAGCGCCTGGTACAAGAAAAAATTGCCGCCACCGTGGTCAATGCCAGTATCAGCGGCGACACCACTTCGGGAGGGCGCTCCCGGTTGCCGGCCCTGCTGGCGCAGCACCGGCCCACGCTGGTCGTCATAGAACTGGGCGGTAACGACGCTTTGCGTGGCCTGCCCCTTGCCATGACGCAAGACAATCTGACGGCCATGACACAGGCGGCACAGGCCACCAGAGCCAAGGTGTTGCTGCTGGGCATGCAAGTACCGCCCAACTACGGGCAAGACTATGCGGCGAAATTTGCCGACACCTTTGCAACGGTAGCCCAAACCCGCAAGGCTGCCCTGGTGCCATTTTTACTCAAAGGCATCGCCGATGGCCCGGATGCTACGCGCCTGTTCCAGGCCGACCGCATTCACCCGGTGGGCGCCGCCCACCCCACCATTTTGAACACCGTCTGGCCCACCCTCAAGAAACTCATCGCATGAGCCTGACCATCCTAAATGCCAGCGATGTGCTGGCCCAACTGCATACCTTTGACACAATCATTGATGCCCGTAGCGAAGGCGAGTTTGCGCAGGACCACCTGCCCAACGCTGTGAACTGGCCCACCTTGAATGACGAAGAACGCCAGTTGATCGGCACACTGTATGTGCAGGTCAACCAGTTCGAAGCCAAAAAGCGCGGTGCGGCCATTGCCGCGCGCAATATCGCCCGGCACATCGAGCGCGACGTGCTGGACAAACCCAGAGACTGGAAGCCGCTGGCCTACTGCTGGCGCGGCGGCAAGCGCAGCGGGTCTTTGTCGCTGATCCTGGACCAGATCGGTTTTCGCGTCACCTTGGTGGAAGGCGGCTACAAGGCCTTTCGGGCGGCGGTGGTGCAAGACATTCCCCGTCTCGTTAGTGGATTGGAGTGGCGCGTGGTGTGTGGCACCACAGGCTCAGGGAAAACGCGCCTGCTACAGGCCCTTGCCGCCCAAGGTGCGCAGGTGGTTGACCTGGAGGCGCTGGCCAACCACCGCAGCTCGGTGCTGGGAGCGATTCCGGGCTCGCCACAACCCTCCCAAAAGCGCTTTGACACCTTGGTGTGGGAGGCATTGCGGACGTTGGACCCCAGCCGCCCGGTGTTTATCGAAAGCGAAAGCAAGAAGGTGGGCAATGTATCGGTCCCCACCAGTTTGATTGAGGCCATGCGCCAAAGCAAATGCCTGAATCTGGTGTTACCCGATAGTGAACGGGTTGCGCTATTGTTGGAAGACTATGATTTTTTTGTACGCGATGCGGAGCACTTCTGCCAACGTCTGCAGGTATTGGCAGAATTCCGCGGCAAGGTGGTGGTCGAGCAATGGCAGGCAAGGGTACGGGCGGGCGACATTGCCACGGTGGTGCAGGAATTGCTCACGCAGCATTACGACCCGGTCTACCTGCAATCCATGCAACGCAATTTTTCCCAGTTTGGGCAGGCCCAATTGATCTCCCCCGCAAACCATTCGACGACCGCCATGGTCGCCTTGGCGCAAGATTTGATGAACGAACTGGAATGAACGCGGCGATTCCACACCGACTGTTCATACTTGCACCGTGGGTACCCGGCGCGCTTGATAAGGCCCATCCCCTTGTCCGACGGATATGTAAAGATTGGGCGGGTTGCCGAAGTAAGTTTCAGGCTTGGGCCGGTGTTTCGGGTTGGCCGTTGGCCGATTCAGGCATGGCCGCATCGTCGGGTGCTCCGTCTTCTGGGCCATCACCAACCTTGCGTTCGGCTTTGTTCTTCAGCTTCTCTTCTTTCTTCTTCTTCTTTGCCAGTTCTTTCTGACGCTTCTCGTATCCGTAATTGGGTGTTGCCAAAGTATGCTTTCAAGTTGTTAGGCCCACTTTAACATTTCAGGACCGCACCTTGGCTTGCCGGTTGGAATATATGTTGCTTCAGGGTGAGGTGCCCGGTGCAGCGGTATCTGCCCATCGCACAGAACCCGTGTATGCATGCCAAGTGGCATGGCCCAGGAGCGGACCCACCAGCAAAATACCTGCACCCCATGGTAATAGCAAGGCTCCGACCACAAAAAGGGTGATGACCGCCCCCCAGGCCAACATCACCGCCGTGTTGTGAAACACCACTTCCAAGCTGGTGATGGCGGCAGAAATGGCGTCGGTGTCGCGGTCCAGAATCATAGGAATGGACACCACCGCAATGGAAAAAACCAGCATGGCAAAACCACCGCCCACCACGGCATAAGCAGCCACAAACTCCCAGTTGTCAGGATTGAAGACCGCCTGCACCACCCCCGTGGTGGATGGCATGCCGGTATTGAAAAAGACGGCAAATACCACCAGCGAGGCCCTGCCCCACAGAAGTTCCAACACAATGAGCACCAGCACCAACATTCCCATACTGGGCACATGGCGGTCCCAGCAGGTCAACGAATCGCCGAGTAGGGGCTGCAAGCCCAAGTTGCGTCGGCGACTTACTTCGTACAGCCCCATCGCCAGAAATGGGCCGACCAATAAGCAACCCGATGCAATAGACATGGTGTACTCCGGTTTGGATCTAAAAACCCCCTGCAGCACCAAGGCCATCAACCAAAACGCCACACCGTAAAACGTACTGATTCCCGGGTGGGCCAGCATATCGCGCCCTCCCGCCACCAGCCAACGCAACAAATGCGAAGGACGCAAAGAGACAATCACTTTGGGAGGAGCCTCCGACGGCGGAGGAATGTAGGGCGTAGAAACGTTTGCAGGCGGCAATGAACTCATGCCGATAGGCTAATGCGTATCCAATGCAGCGCCTATTCAGGTAAACACTGATTTAGATCAATGTTTTTCGCAATGCTTGTGCTAAATCCGCTTGCAAATCCACCACCGCTTCCAGGCCAACCGAAAACCGCACCAATGTCCCGGTCTTGAGGTGTTGGGGCCAGGCCGTGCGCATAGAGGCTAGATCGTAAGGCACCACCAGGCTAATGGGGCCGCCCCAGCTGTAACCAATCTTGAACAACTGCAGTGCGTTACAAAATGCATCTGTCTGCGCCTGGGTGTAGCGTGGGTCGATCAGCACACTGACAAGGCCTGCTGCGCCACCCAAACCATTGACACACAAGGCCTTCCAGTGCGCATGCCCCGGGGAGTCTTGCAAGGCAGGATGCAGTACCTGCACAAACTCCGGTTGCGACTGGCACCACTGTGCCAATGCCCGCGTGGATTCGTCGTGGGCACGGTAGCGAAGCGCCATGCTCGGTAGCGCGCGGAGCACCGCCTCCGCGTCGTTGGCACCAATCCCCAACCCCAAACGCATATGGGTGAGCTTGAGTCGCATGTGCAAACCGGCGTCCCGGGTAATCACACTGCCCATCAGCACATCGCCACCGCCGCTGGGGTATTTTGTCAAGGCGTGGGCCGAAATGTCCACCCCAAAACCGGGCTCAACATCCGGCAGCAAATCGAAAGGTTTGAACGCCAGCCCTGCGCCCCAGGTATTGTCCAAGGCAACCGGTACGCCCCGACTTTTGCAAATACGCACCAAAGCGACCAAATCAGGAAACTCCAGTGTGACCGAGCCAGCGGCCTCCACCCACACCAGCTTGGTGCGGCTGGAGATCTGGGCTTCCAGATCCAGCGGGTCCATGGGGTCGTAAAACTGGTGTGTGATACCCCACTGTCGCAATTCCCCCTCGGCCAAAGCCTTGTTAGGGCCATAGGCATTGTCGGGAATCAGCACTTCATCACCCGTCTTGAGCAGGGAAAGTGCCACATTGGCAATTGCGGCCAAACCACTGGGCACGAGTACACACTGCAAGCCGCCCTCCAAAGTGCACAGCCGCTCCTCTAGCGCATAGGTGGTGGGCGTTCCGTGCAAGCCGTAGGTGTAGGCTGACTTGTCCTTCCACTCGCGGCTGCGCATATCCGCCACGCTGGGGAAGAATACCGTCGATGCTTTGAAAACACCAGGTTGTGGCGCCGCAAATCCCTCAGGCGCAACGTAGGGGTGGTGGATCAGTTCGGTTGTCAATTGCACCATGGCCAATTTAACGCGTCACACGCTCCACTTTTGGATCAACTGTTCAGGACGCAAGGCGTCGTAGCCTTCAAACGGCTGGTGAATCCAAGGGTTTGTGGGCAAAAATTCAACCGTATAGTCGGGCGAAAAAGTGGACAAGGCCTTGGTCCAGATGACCGCACTGCGCAACTCGGTGATGGGTGCGTAGTTGGACTTGAGTTGTTTGACCACGGCGTTGAGCGTGTGGCCGGAGTCGGCCAGGTCGTCTACGAGCAAGACCCGTCCGGCAATTTCCCCTTTGGGGGTGGTGATAAAGCGGGCAATGTCCAAGTTGCCCTGAACCGTACCGGCATCCGCCCGGTAGGAACTGGTGGACATGATGGCCAAAGGTTTGTCAAACACACGGGACAGAATGTCACCAGGACGCAGACCGCCGCGAGCCAGGCACAAAATAGTGTCGAACTCCCAACCCGACTGGTGGATCTTGATCGCCAGTTTTTCGATCAGGTTGTGGTATTCGTCATAGCTTACGTAAAGGTGTTTGCCGTCTTCCGTCAACATGGTTTTGCTCCTCTATTTATAGCTGCCTGCGCACATAGTACGCGGGGTCCAGCTCTATTTCACATCAAATAAACAAAAACTTCGACGCTCAGTCCGCCAAGTAAGGGTGGCGCATCATGATGGTGTGGTCCCGGTCGGGACTGGTGGAGACCATATGAATGGGCACCCCGGTAACCTGCTCGATTCGCTGCAAATACAGCCGGGCATTGGTGGGCAACTTGTCGTATTGGGTCACGCCCACAGTGCTGTCACTCCAGCCCTCGATGGTCTCGTATATGGGGGTGCAGCGCTCAATATCGTCGGCTCCCATAGGCAGAATGTCGATCTGTTCACCGTCCAGCATGTAGCCTGTGCACAGTTTCAGTTCCTTCAAGCCATCGAGTACATCCAGCTTGGTAATACACAAACCGGTGAGACCATTGACCTGGGCCGACCGCTTGAGCAGAGCAGCATCGAACCAGCCACAACGACGGCTACGGCCGGTGGTAACGCCTTTTTCAGCGCCTATGGTGCTCATGTGGTACCCCGGTGTCCCTTCCACTTCCCACTCCAGCTCGGTTGGAAACGGGCCGCCACCGACGCGGGTGCAGTATGCTTTGGTAATGCCCAAGATGTAATGCAGCATGCCGGGGCCAACACCTGACCCTGCAGCGGCATTACCTGCCACGCAATTGCTGGATGTTACGTATGGATAGGTGCCATGGTCCACATCCAGCAGAGTGCCTTGCGCACCTTCAAACAGCAAATTGGCACCTTTGAGATGCGCCTCATTGAGCTCGCGCGACACATCCGCCATCATGGGCTTGAGCAATTCTGCATGGCGCATGGCCTCGTCAAAAACCGCTTGAAACTGCACTTGGCCGTTGGTCATATAGGGTGCAAGCGTTGGACCAAAGTCAAACGCGGCAGAGCCAAGGTAGGACGTCAGCACATGGTTGTGCAAATCCAGCAGTTCGCGCAACTTGGAGGCAAAACGCTCTGGATATTTCAAATCTTGCACCCGCAGTGCACGGCGGGCAATTTTGTCTTCATACGCAGGGCCAATGCCGCGCCCGGTGGTGCCAATCTTGGCATTGCCACCCTTCTCGCGTGCGGCTTCACGGGCCACGTCCAGCGCAGCGTGGAACGGCAAAATCAGGGGGCAAGCTTCACTGATGCGCAGGCGTGAGCGCAATTCCACTCCCACCTTTTCCAAGCCCTCGATTTCCTCGAACAGTTTCGCAGCAGAAAGCACCACACCGTTGCCGATGTAGCATTTCACACCGGGGCGCATGATGCCGCTGGGAATCAGGTGCAGCGCGGTTTTGACTCCGTTAATCACCAAGGTATGGCCAGCGTTATGTCCGCCTTGAAAACGGACCACGCCCTGGGCGCTTTCGGTCAGCCAGTCGACCAGTTTGCCCTTGCCCTCGTCGCCCCACTGGGTACCTACGACAACGACATTACGTCCTTTGGTTGCATTCATTATTAAGTTCGATTCAAAAGAATTTCAAATGGCTTTCACGACCCATTGCCCGGCGACCTGAACCAGTTCGCGATCGCAATGGAACTCATCAACTTCACTCTCGTGACCGGGCAGCACACACACCACGGTCTCACCTTGCTTGCGCAAGCCGGAAACTGCAGTGCGCAAATCAGCAGCCTCACCCCATGGAGCCCGAATGGAAGCGCGCAAAGGTCGCCCCGCAGCAACACCGACCACGCTCTTGATATCCAGGCTAAACCCAACTGCTGGGCGCTTGCGTCCGAAAACAGACCCGACTTCGTCGTAGCGCCCGCCGCGCGCCACGGCATCGCTGGCGCCCGGCGCATACATGGAGAAGCGGGCACCGCTGTAATAGGCGTAGCCTCGGAGATCTGCCAAGTCAAAAGACACACTCGCTCCTTCGACGTGGCTCCCCAGCCAACTCAAGTGGGTCAAGGCATCACTGACACCGGGCAAATTGGGAAGCACTCGGCGCGCTTCCTGCAGCACGGTGGCATCTCCGTACAACTGCACAAGATCCTGAAGCGCCTTGGCCAGCACTTGCGGGGACTTTTGGGTCAATCGACTGAGTTCGCAGGCATCCTTGGCCGCCAATGCTGCGTGCACTTGCACGATCTCGGCAGAACTTAAGGACGCATCCTTAAGGATGGCATGCACAATACGTGCATCCGCCATATCCACTTTGATCGATTGGACTTGCGATACTTTCAACGAGTCCAGAGCCAGCGTCAAAATCTCCAGATCGGCTTCGAGTCCCGTATGGCCATAGATTTCCGCACCAAACTGCAAAGGCTCGCGCGTCGCGTGCGGGCCTGCAGGCCGCGTGTGCAATACCGGGCCACAGTAGCAAAGACGCGTAACGCCTGCACGGTTCAACAAATGGGCGTCAATGCGCGCCACCTGTGGGGTGCTGTCCGCCCTCAGGCCCATCATGCGGCCGGAAAGTTGATCCACCAGTTTGAAAGTCTGCAAATTCAGCGCTTCGCCAGGGCCTGAAAGCAATGATTCGAGATGCTCAAGTAGCGGGGGCATGACCAGTTCGTAGCCATAGCAACGCGCCATATCCAGCAAGTCTCGACGTATTTCTTCGATGTGGCGAGCCTCGGAGGGCAGCACATCGGCAATGTGATCCGGCAGAACCCAGGCAGACATGTAATTGAAGGGTGCTGTTAAAACAGCGATTTTACCGGTGTTGTTGCCCGGATTTCAGGGCACAAGCAACCAAATCAACAGCAAACCGGTCAGGATGCTACCCAGAGCGAAGAAGCGAATCTGGCCATCCGTCAACTGCAACAGCTGGGCAAACATGCGCCGCCACCCAATCGGCGACACAAAGGGAAACAGGCCTTCGATGACCAAGACCAAGGCCATCGCCAGCCAAAACGTATCGCTGCCCAAGATTTATTTCTTCACAGGTCCAACCGTAGCACCGCCATTGCGAAATACTTTGAAGAACTCAGAAGAAGCAGGGTCCAGGACCATCACGTCACTTTTGCTGCCAAAGCTGGCCTTGTACGCATCCAGGCTGCGATAAAACTGCGCAAACTGAGGGTCACGCCCAAATGATTCCGCATAGATGCGTGCGGCCTCGGCATCGCCTTCGCCCTTGATTTTTTGTGCATCCCGATAGGCATTGGCAATAGTCACCTCACGCTGCCGGTCCGCATCAGCACGAATTTTTTCGCCTTCCGCGCCCCCTGTGGAGCGTAGTTCGTTGGCGACGCGCTTACGCTCGGCCTCCATTCGACGGTATACCGACTCTGTAATGGCTTCCACGTAGTCCACCCGGGTAATGCGAACATCGACCACATCCACCCCCCAGGGCTTGGAACCGCGCACTTTGTCCAACACCTCTGCTTTCACGTCTGCCATCAGCGCCTCACGCTTGAGCGACAAAAGCTCTTTCACCGTGCGTTTGTTGATTTCCTCTTGAAACGCATTGCGTACCACGCGATTGAGCTGACTGGCACCGGCACCTTCATTCAGCCCCACGTTGCGAATGTATTCGGTTGGCTCAGAAATACGCCAGCGCACGTACCAGTCAATCACCACCCGTTGCTTTTCCGCAGTCAGCATGGGCTCCGCGTCGGTACTGTCCAATGTCAACAAGCGTTTGTCGATGTAGGAGACGTTTTGAAACGGCGGGGGCAGCTTGAAATTCAAGCCGGGTTCCGTAATCACTTCCTTGATCTGGCCCAAGGCGTAAACCACGCCAAATTGCCGTTGATCAACCACAAAAAGAGTTGAACTTGCAAGTGCGAGCAGCACCAGCAACGAAGAAAAAATCAAACCAAGCCGATTCATGGGTAGCTCCTAGCGTGAATCACGTTCACGGGTGCGCGCCGCGTCACGGCCTCGCGCATCATTGGACAAAGTGTTTAAGGGTGGCACTACTTGAACCGGCGCCCCGGCAGGTTGGGAGCCTGCAAGCCCATCGCCCCCCGTAGAGCCGGGAGATCCCATTTGCAGCAATTTTTCCAATGGCAAGTACAACAAGCTGGATCCTTGGCGAGACTCCACCAACACCTTAGTCACATTGCTGTAAATGTGTTGCATGGTGTCGAGGTACATACGATCCTTCGTAACTTGAGGCGCTTTTTGGTACTCCGCTTGAATCGACCTGAAGCGTTGTGCATCACCTTGGGCCTGCGCCACGACGCGCGCCTTGTAGGCATCCGCCTCTTCCTTCAGACGGGAAGCAGAACCCACTGCCCGTGGAATGACATCATTAGCGTAGGCCTGTGCTTCATTCTTGGCACGTTCACGCTCCTGCCCGGCTTTAAGCACGTCATCAAATGCGGCCTGCACTTGCTCGGGTGGCCTCACGCCACCTTGCTGCAGGTTGATACCAACCACTTCAACACCTACCTTGTAGCGATCCAGGATAAGTTGCATCAAGGCACGAACTTGCGGTGCAATTTGGTCACGTTCCTCTGACAGGGCCGCATCCATCTTCATTTTGCCAACGACTTCACGCACCGCTGTTTCTGCTGCCTGAACCACCGCTTCTGACGGGTTTTTGCTTTCGAACAAAAAAGCCCGTGCATCGCTCAAGCGGTATTGCACAGCAAATTTGATGTCAAGAATATTTTCATCTTGCGTCAGCATCGCAGACTCCCGCAGTCCGGTCGCTTTTAGTACTGTGTCGCGCCCGACGTCAACCGAGCGGATCTGTGTCACAAAAATCAACTCATGCCGCTGAATAGGGTAAGGCAGGCGCCAATTGAATCCGGCGTTAACAGTGGCTTTGTATTTACCAAATTGGGTAATGACGGCTTGCTGGCCTTCTTGCACAATGAAAAATCCTGTCCCTAACCAAATCAGCAGCACTACGCCCAAAATGAGGCCGATGCCAAGGCCTGCGCTCTTCATATCCGGCTGAAATCCACCACCAGAGCCTGTTCCCCGGGATGGTTGTGAAGCCCCCCCAAACAATCCGCCCAATTTGCGGTTGAAATCGCGCCACAACTCGTCCAAGTCAGGTGGCCCAGACGGCGCTCCTCCTTTGCGATCATTGGGTGCGCCCGTTTCCCGTGGAGGCTTTGCCGACTCAGCATCGGATGGATCACCCTCATTTTTACCAGATGCAGCTGGTTTATCGTCACCACGCCCCCATCGGGAATCGTTCAGGTTGAACATATTCCGAACCCATTGTGGCAACACGTCCCATTGACGGGTACGGATGTGTAATTTCATTTCGTTATCTCTCATGTATCTGGTGTCGATTGTGCCCAATCATTCACCAGCCCCAAAACTTACGGGGGAATGAACAGGCGTTGACTCGCCTTGTCCTGCGCTGGTCGCGATAACCGCGAGCCGTTGCCTCAAAACCGCAATACCAGTTGAGTCTCTGGCACTCACAAAAATACGCGGCGTCTGTACACCATCGATTTCAAAGTCATCTTCCTGCTTCACGGGTTGGCGCTCGGCCTCCAATGCATCAATCTTGTTAAACACAAGCAACTGAGGAATACCGTCAGCACCGATCTCCTTTAGAACTCGCTGCACTTGGTCAATCTGTTCCACAAAGTTTGGATTGGACGCATCAACCACGTGCAACAGCAGATCTGCATCCACAGCCTCCTGCAGCGTGGCCTGAAACGCGTCCACCAAACCATGGGGAAGGTCTCGAATGAACCCGACTGTATCGGAAAGAGATACGGAACGGCCGGCCTCCCCCAGGTATAGCTGGCGAGTTGTGGTGTCCAAGGTAGCAAATAATTGATCTGCAGCGTACGCACGGGCCTTGACCAAGGCATTGAAGAGTGTTGACTTTCCCGCATTGGTGTAACCAATGAGTGAGATATTGAACGCATCCCTGCGTTCACGCTGACGTCTTTGGGTTTGCCTTTGACGCTTGACTTTACTCAAGCGTTCTTTGGTTCGCTTGATATTTTCGCCAATCATCCGTCGGTCAAGCTCAATTTGCGTCTCGCCTGGCCCGCCGCGCATCCCAATGCCACCGCTTTGTCTCTCAAGATGCGACCAACGCCGAACCAAACGCGTACTGAGGTACTGCAAACGCGCCAACTCCACCTGTAATTTTCCTTCGTGGCTGCGAGCCCGTTGGGCAAAAATTTCCAGTATAAGAAAGGTGCGATCATTCACTGGAAGCTCAAGAAGTCGCTCCAGATTACGTTGTTGACTTGGGCTCAGACTTTGATCGAACAAAATTTCCTTTGCACCGCACTGTGCCGCCAGAAGCTTGATCTCGTCAGCTTTACCCGATCCAACAAACAGCGCAGCATCTGGCGCCTTGCGTTTACATGTAATCCGCGCAACAGGACTCAACCCCGCCGTTTGCGCCAAAAGGCCCAGCTCCTCCAGCTCTCCATCGAAGTTGGGCATGCCCAAGTCCACCCCAACCAAGATAGTTGGGGCTTTAGCAGTTTGTTGCGAGGCAGTCAAATGAGGATTGAGAGAACTAACATCTCGGCCAAAGCAGGCCCGAACGGCCTGTGATGTTAGGCTGGCGTTGACTCGTCAGCACCAGGGGCAGAAAAATTCACGGCACGCCCAGGAACGATGGTCGAAATAGCATGTTTGTAGACCATTTGGGTTACGGTGTTACGCAGCAAGACCACGTACTGGTCAAAAGATTCGATTTGCCCCTGCAGCTTGATGCCATTGACCAAATAAATTGAAACTGGGACATGTTCTCTACGCAATGCGTTGAGAAATGGGTCTTGCAGTAACTGTCCTTTGTTATTCACGATATTCTCCGTGTTGAAAAAATGAAGAGGTGTCTACGATACCACACCACGCAGTCCAAACTGCCGTGATGCTAGAAACCCTTGACATATGAGAGTAATTCAGAGCATATATTTTGCATCAGCGACTCTCTTTGTCCGCATAGGGGTTCTCAGAGGATTTCATTTGTATCCGAAGTGGTGTGCCAACCAAGTCGAATTCTTTGCGAAATCTGCCTTCCAAAAACCGCTTGTAGGCGTCTGTGACATGCTCAAGGGAGTTACCATGGACCACAATAATAGGCGGATTCATACCACCCTGGTGTGCATATCGAAGTTTAGGCCTGTACATACCTGACTTCTTCGGTGTCTGAAACTGTACCGCCTCCAGCAGCAAACGCGTCAACACAGGCGTTGACATTTTGCAATTGGCAGCTCTGTGGGCCTGTGCAACGGATTCCCACAAAGGGCCCAGACCTTGTCGTTTTTGGGCTGATATCAGATGCGTTGCCGCAAATTTCAAAAAACCCAAGCGGGTTTCCATGGATCTTTTTACCAATTCGCGTTGATATTCATCAACTGCATCCCATTTGTTCACCGCAATGACAACGGCCCGGCCCGACTCTAATATATAGCCTGCAATATGCGCATCCTGATCTGTCACTCCCTGAGTAGCGTCAATCAGCAACAACACGACGCTGGCCGATTCAATGGCCTGCAAAGTTTTGACAACGGAAAATTTTTCAATGGCCTCAAATACTTGGCCCTTGCGCCGCAGCCCCGCCGTATCGATCAACTCAAAGCGCTGCCCATCACGCTCAAATGGTACTGAAATTGCATCACGGGTTGTACCAGGCATATCGAAGGCCACCAGACGCTCCTCGCCAAGCCACGTGTTGATCAAGGTTGACTTGCCAACATTCGGGCGACCAGCCACTGCCAACTTGATGACACCAGGGTCTGCCTCTGCCTCGTTTTCATTTGACGCGGTCAAAGCCAGCGGATCTAAAGCAAACTCTACAAGTGGTCGAATGCCTTGACCGTGGGCCGCTGAAACAGGAAAGACCTCGCCTAAACCCAATTCAAAAAATTCAACGAGCTGAACGCCCTCTTTCATTCCCTCGGCCTTGTTGGCCACCAGTACACAAGGCTTTCCGAGCTTACGCAGGTATTTGGCTATCTCATGATCCTGTGCAGAGATGCCAGCACGGGCATCCACCAGAAAAAGCACAACATCCGCTTCAGCGACAGCTTGACGGGTCTGCTTGGCCATCTCCTTGTAAATACCATTTGCAGCATCTGGCTCAAATCCACCGGTGTCAATCACGATAAATTCATGCGCACCCTGTTTCCCAGTGCCGTAATGACGGTCCCGAGTCAAGCCCGCAAAATCGGCAACGATGGCATCTCGACTTTTGGTCAGACGGTTAAACAAAGTTGACTTGCCCACATTGGGACGGCCCACCAAGGCGATTACTGGTTTCATAACAACAAACCCACTTTTTACTCAGGCTTGAAGCCAAAAATACCACCACGCTTTGTCACAGCGACCACCGTTTGCCCCACCAATACAGGCCCGTACACGACGGCAGAACCATCCGTCGTCATGCGATTGAGCGGTTCACCATCTTGGCGCGACAAGAAATGCAATGTTCCCGATTCATCACCCAAGACAACTGCCCGGCCAACCAAAAGTGGTGCGGTCAGCGATCTATATCGCAAGCGATCAGATATCCAAAGCTGCTCACCATCGGCGCGCCGCCATGCACGTATTTTCCCATCACTCTCAGCCCCAAGCACAACCGTGTCATCGCCATGAACCCCCGTAGCCCCCGACGCTGACTTGCTCCAAATCACAGAACCTTTGCTCGCATCAGCGCACCCCACGGCAGACTGAAATGCGCGCGTGCACAATTGATCTCCAACACGGCTGATTCCTGAAACCAAATCCACCAATCTTTCAACCTCATTAGTTCCACGACTACTGGCAATAGTGGCCTCCCAGCGGGCATTTCCATTTTGCGGATTCAAACCTACCAGTCGCCCACCCTGCCCCACCACCAGTGTGTCGCCCACAGCCGTAATGACGCCAGCTTGGGCAAGCACCAATGCATCACCACTTCGTTGTTGTTGCCACAACTTGCGTCCCGAAGCCGCATCAAATGCCGATACCGATCGATCTGCGGACAGTACAAAAATCCTGTCACCTGCCACCAGTGGCGCAGTCTGCGTGACTGCATGCAATCGTTGCCGCCAAATTTCGCGACCAGCGTTCAGGGCAATAAGCTCATTGTCACGACTCACCACCGCAGCGTAGCGCCCATCAGCCCCCACCCCAGCAGACAAGGCCACCTTTAAAGCCACACGCCACACATCCCCGCCAGTGCGCCCGTCAATGGCAACTACGACCCCATCTGAACTCGCCACATAGAGAACATTGTCAACAACCTGAATGTTTAGCGGAAAATCAATATCTCCTACATTGGATGTCCAGGCGGACCGGATGCCAATCAACGCAGTGTTTGGACCGAGATCACGTGGTTTGGGTCTTTCAGGCCCAGCACAGGCCACCAGCATTGCAGCCAGCAGCAACATGCCGAGTCGACGCATTGCCGAACCGAAAGAAAGCAAACGATTCACTTTGAACCTTCCATTTTTCCAGAGCTAGCATCCCCGTCAACTGCCCCAATTTCGGGACTCCATCCCAAAGCATTCAATTTAACCAGAACGAGACGGCGGTACTCGGCCCGTTCGTCAAAGGCTTTGAATGATTTTTGATATTCCGCTTTGGCTTCAAGCTTCTTCCCTTGCGCCAAGTAAATATCCCCTCGTCGGTCAGCGGCAAGTGCTGTGAATTCCTCGGCCATATTGCCAGCCAAAAGTTTGAGTGCTTCGTCATATGCTTTTGACTCGATCAGCATTCCAGACAAACGCAGGCGAGCAATGGATGAAAAGCCCTGGTCGTCTGATTTTTCTGCCACCCAAGTCAACGCGGTTTTCGCAGTCTCTGCGTTTCCCGCTGCATACGCCGATTGAGCGACCAGCAATCCTGCCTGCTGGGCATACGTCGTCGACGCGAACCGCTCCTTCATGTCTGAAAATGCCCGCTCCGTCTTTTGAAGATCGCCATTACGCGCTACTTTTTCAACTTCATCAAACATTGCAGCTGCCTGAATCGATTGGCTGCGCTGCCAATATTGGTAACCGTTCCAGGCGGCCACAGCGCCCAATACAACTATCAGACCCCAAGTAATCAGATTGCCATATTGCTGCCAAAAATGCTTAAGTTGATCGAGTTGCTCTTGCTCTTCGAGATCTAAATGATTTGCCATGAGTTTGTTTAGTTAAGCAGAAAATTGTAGGCTGGGAGCCCATTGTGTCGCCTGGTTGAGTGCTTGAGTTACCTGGGCGCCAACCCCATCTCGCAAGGCTTTCACGGTTACTACGCCCTGCGCCAGTTCGTCAGCACCAAAAATCAGTGCGAATCGCGCGCCAGATCCGTCCGCACGCTTAAATTGGGATTTAATACTTGCCATTGCATCTGAACCACCTGCATGCATCTGAACCGAAACGCCCAATGCACGAAGTTCTTGCAGGCATGCCATCGCAGTTGGCAATGCAGTAGCATCCGGAATGATGGCGTAGGCATCAAGGGAATCTGCCGCCACTTGCGATCCCTGCTCCTTCAGCAACTCCAATACACGCTCCACTCCCATTGCCCATCCCACCGCAGGGGCTGGCTTACCGCCTACTTGCTCGGTCAAATAGTCGTATCGGCCACCTGCACAAATAGTGCCTTGTGATCCCAGGCGAGTGGTAACGAATTCAAAAACCGTTAGGTTGTAATAATCCATACCCCGAACCAGTCGAGGATTGATGGTGTAAGGAACACCGTTGGCATCCAAAATCGAAGTCACCCTGTTCAGATGCGAACGCGAAGCTTCACCCAGGAAACTTAACAACTGTGGAGCGCACTCATTCACCTGTTGCATCGGGGGATGCTTACTGTCCAGCAAACGCAAGGGGTTGAGGTGCAACCGCCGCTTGGCTTCGTCATCCAAACAACTTGCATGTTGCTGGAAATGCGCGATCAATGCCTCCCGGTGGGCCAAGCGCTCGGTGGGCTGTCCCAAACTGTTTAACTGCAACGCAACGTCTGTCAAACCCAACGCTTTCCAAAGCGCGTGAGCCATCAAAATCAACTCTGCATCCACCTCGGCACCGGCAAATCCAAGTGCCTCTGCCCCAATTTGGTGAAACTGCCGGTACCGCCCCCGTTGCGGACGCTCGTGCCGAAACATAGGCCCCATGTAGTACAACCGCTTACCGCCGTTGTACAACAATGAATGCTCAACCACCGCACGCACCACTCCAGCCGTATTTTCAGGCCTCAGAGTCAAAGCCTCACCATTGAGCCGGTCATCAAAAGAGTACATCTCTTTCTCGACAATATCGGTCACTTCTCCAAGGCCACGCACAAAAAGTGCGGTAGGTTCAACCATGGGCGTACGAATATTTTCATATGCGTGGCGCCGCATCAAAGAGCGCACCGTATCTTCTAATGCTTCCCAGCGCGCGGATTCCGGGGGTAGTATGTCATTCATGCCCTTGACGGCAGCCAGTTTCTCCACTTTACGTGGTGCAGATTTCTCGACCATGCGAACTCTTAATCTTTCGTAACAACAGCAGATGCGCCAAAACGCTGCTGTACATAGTTTTCAACAACAGCCTGGAAATCGGCCGCAATAGCATCTCCACGCAATGTCATGCGTTTCTCACCATCAATAAACACCGGCGCGGCTGGTGCCTCTCCAGTCCCTGGCAAACTGATACCGATATCTGCGTGTTTGCTTTCACCAGGACCATTAACAATACATCCCATTACAGCCACTTTCAGCGCCTCCACTCCAGGAAAGCGTGTGCGCCAAATGGGCATTTGGGCACGAAGGAAATCATCGATTTGCTTCGTCAATTCTTGAAAAGTCGTACTGGTCGTTCGTCCACACCCCGGGCATGCAGTCACACTGGGCACAAACGTTCGTATTCCCAAGGCCTGAATAATCTCAGAAGCAATGACTACTTCTTGAGTACGTGACTCGCCAGGCGCAGGCGTCAAAGACACCCGAATGGTGTCGCCAATGCCCTCTTGCAGCAAAACCGCCAAGGCAGCGGTCGAAGCGACCGTTCCTTTGGTACCCATTCCGGCTTCAGTGAGGCCTAAATGCAAGGGATACGCGCAGCGACGGCCCAGCTCGCGGTATACGGCGATCAAATCTTGCACACCGCTGACCTTACACGAGAGAATAATTTGATTGGCGGCAAGTCCAATTTCTTCCGCACGCAAAGCAGCGCCGATCGCGGACGTAATCAACGCCTCATACATGATGGATTTGGAGTCCCATGGTGTTGAGCGTTTGCTGTTCTCATCCATCAGGGAGGCCAGTAACTCCTGATCCAAACTACCCCAATTGACACCGATTCGCACCGGCTTGTCCCACCTCACAGCGGCGTCAATCATCAAGCCGAACTGCTTATCCCGCTTATCCCCCTTACCGACATTACCCGGATTGATGCGGTACTTAGACAGTGCACGTGCGCACTCCGGGAAATCAGTGAGCAACCGGTGACCATTGAAATGGAAGTCACCAATCAGCGGAACGTCTACACCCATTCGATCCAGCTGTTCGCGGATGTAGGGAACAGCTTGTGCGGCTTCAGGCGTGTTGACGGTGATACGAACCATTTCTGAACCGGCATTTGCCAACTCTTTGACTTGTATGGCCGTTCCGATGGCATCCACTGTGTCAGTATTGGTCATGGACTGTACTCGCACAGAAGCCCCACCACCGACCGTCACGACACGGTCACCCCACACTATGCGTGATTGCAGGGAATCCCGCTTTTGGGGTAATGCCAGAGATATTGGCTGAGATTGAATCACTATTTCACCTCAAATCGAGCAACATTGTCCTTGGCAATATTCGCCAAACTAAACGCTTTTCCACGAACCTCAACCTCCACAGCTTCGGCTCGACCAATCACAATGGACAAAGGCAAGGCACCGGTCGCGCCAACTGATTCGCCAGCGGACAGTGTTCTGCGAATTTGAACAACCCCTTTGGCATCAGTCACTTCCAACCATGAGGGCGCGTTAGCTTTGAAAAACACCACTTTCTGCAAGACACGCCCAGTCTCGGAAGTGATGCCGCTGCCAGCGGATTTTCCAGTGGAATCAGAAATAATTTGCGGCATTTTGACTACGTCAGCCCCCAATCCATCCGAGCCCTGAGCCGCCGGTACCACGCTACTGGCGGGTCCTACAGGTACTGCGGATGCTGGCTCTGCGGTAACTGCTTGGGGCACTTCAAACGAAGGGGGCGCCACTACCTCTGGCATAGGGACAGTGGATTTCACAGAAGTCTTCCGATCCGACTCCGGGGATGGGCTCCCAATTTGAATATCTGGAAAAATAGCCAGGATGAAAACACCAAGCAACAACGCCAGCACAAGCAGCACGCCAGGCTTAGCAAGAAAGGCGGGGACTGACAGACCTGATCTTTGCCCGGGCACATGGAATGGCGTATTGATACCCTGTTCGATCGAATACAACTTGGGAAGACTGTTTTGAGGCAGCTTCTCCAATACAGGCGTTGGATCAATCTTCAGCGCGCGACACATACTTGAAGCCAAGGCCCGAGCGAACACCACATCAAGCAGTAAATCAATCTGATCCGCCTCCAACGCCTCCAGCTTTTTTACTGGAACCTTCATCGACACCGCAAGTGCTGCGATATGCAATCCTGAGGCCTCTCTGGCGCGACGCAACATCGCGCCGGCGGTCAAATTGCCGACATCCGTAACAGCACTTACGCCATTGGATTGAGTGGAAGTCTCCGCATCACTCATCGAAAGCCCCTCTTTCAAATGCGGACGACTCACGCGACTGGGGGAAACGCCGTTTTAACTGTGTACCCAATTGCGCCACCGCATCCGTATTTTTCATCTTGCGCTCTACCTTAATACCCAGCCACAAAGACTCAGCATTGGCCAATTCACTGTTGTTGATTCGACGCACATAGAATTGCGACCGCACGTACTCTTGCCGCTGGTACAACAATAGGGCAAGGTTGTAACCGGTAATAGGATTGCCTGCATCCAACTCATAAGATCGCAAAAAACTGGACTCAGCCTCAGCTTGTTTTCCATTGCTCAACTCACACCCACCACGTGCCATCCAAGTTTTTGCCCGTTCACCGTAGCTAGGGTTGGCTATGGCAGCAGCAAAAAACTGCATTGCCTCTGAAAATCGGGACTGTTGGCAGAGTAACAATGCATAGTTATGCTGAACACCGCCCGCTTTGGGATTTATAACTAAGGCTCGTCGAAAGCTATCTTCAGCGAGTGGCACATTGTTGAGACGCGTATAGATCAAACCTCGTAAGTTATACGCATCGAACAAGGTGGGGTCGGCATTGATAGATTGCTTGAGTTCATCCAAGGCAATCGTAGTTTGCCCATTGCTGTAATAACCAACCGCCAATTCAAGTCGTATACGGGCGCGTTTTCTACCTTCAGGTTCATCTGAATCCGTCACCAAATCCGACTTAATTTCTGTGCCCCCCCCCTTGGAGGCACAACCGATCACTCCACCAATTGTTATATATGCCAAACAAGACCACAGTAAAAAAAATCGCAACACGACACCAGTCTGACCTACCTTATTCATTGACACCATCCTCATGCTTTATGGGAATAATTTTGAACACGGGTTTCAATATCGCATTACGCTGACGCGACATGCGGTTGTGAACATCGGTACGGTCTTTAACATCACCGGCAAGCTGACCGCAGGCCGCATCAATATCATCGCCACGTGTTTTGCGAATCGTTGTCACTATTCCTGAATCACTCAGAATTTTGGCAAACGCTATTACGGCACTTGGTGAGGAGCGAACCAACCCAGAGGCGGGAAATGGATTAAATGGAATAAGGTTAAATTTACACCAGGCACCGGCACCAGAATCTTGTCGAACAAGTTTCACCAACTCGACAGCGTGCTGCGGCGAATCGTTGACACCATCCAGCATGCAGTATTCAAAAGTGATGAAATCGCGCGGAGCAAACGCCAAATACCGTTTGCAAGCCTGCAGCAATTCGGCAATAGGATATTTTCGGTTCAATGGCACCAGGTTATCACGCAAGGCATCATTCGGCGCATGAAGGGACACTGCCAAGGCTACTGGGCAATCTTGTCCCAATCGATCTATCATGGGCACGACACCCGATGTTGACACCGTAACGCGCCGGCGCGACAAACCATAAGCATGGTCACTTAGCATGACCCGCAAAGACTGCACCAGCGCAGCATAGTTCTGAAGCGGCTCGCCCATCCCCATCATTACCACGTTGGAAATGACACGATCAGACACCCCCAAATGCTTGCGCAAAAAATGCTCTGCAAACCAGAGCTGCGCAATAATTTCGCCGGCGGTTAAATTTCGGCTAAACCCCTGGTGTCCGGTTGAGCAAAATCTACACCCCACTGCGCACCCGGCTTGCGACGATATGCAAAGGGTACCACGGTCAGTTTCAGGTATAAAAACTGCTTCTACAACGTCCCCATTCCCGACGTCGAATAGCCACTTGATGGTTCCATCGGTTGAAATATGTTGCGAAACAACACCAAGGGCCTGAATGCAAGCAGACGTTTTTAATTTTTCACGCAAAGATTTTGCGAGATCACTCATCTCATCAAATTGAGATGCACCCTTTTGATGAATCCATCGGAAAAGCTGGGTTGCTCGAAAGCGCTTTTCTCCCAGCCGCTCGCAAAAAACGGCCAATTCCTCAAGATCAAAATCCAGTAGATTGGCCGTCATTGCATAACTTAACGTGAATAAACGTTCATGCCAGCAAAAAAGAACGCAACCTCGGCGGCAGCGGTCTCTGCAGCATCTGATCCATGCACCGCGTTTGCGTCGATGCTATCAGCGAAATCGGCACGAATCGTTCCTGGCGCAGCCTTCTTGGGATCAGTGGCCCCCATCAGATCACGGTTCTTCAAAATGGCATTTTCACCTTCAAGCGCCTGAATCATGACAGGCCCGGAAATCATGAAGTCCACCAAATCTTTGAAGAAAGGACGCTCTTTGTGCACAGCGTAAAACGCTTCAGCCTCGCCACGCGACAAATGCGCCAAACGTGCAGCCACAACCTTCAAGCCGGCGGCCTCAAAACGTGCATAAATTTGACCAATAACATTTTTAGCTACAGCGTCAGGCTTGATGATGGAGAGAGTGCGTTCGATTGTCATAATATTTCCAGAACTAGATTGGTAAATCTTCCGCTCCTATTGGAGCAAAGCCTGCGATTTTAGCATCCAAGGCTACCTGCCTTTGCGACCACCGCGGGAACCACCCTGCGCACCGCGTGGACGCTGCCCCGCATCTTGACGTTGGCGGGTAAAACTATCGGCGCCGATATAACCGAATGCGGTTTTCATGGGATCTGGTTGACTTGCTCCACTCTGGCGCGGGTCGGCCTTACCTTGGCGATTGTCGCCACCACGGTTACCACCAGGCCCGACCCCACTTCCATTCCGGGTTGCGGACGGCTGCTTCCCACGTTGCCCATTGTTAGCACCACGTGGTCCTCCAGTACGCCCTCCCCTTCGCTTGCCTTGACCCCCGGAATTATCCATTCGCCCCGGATGGGATTCGCGAGAAACGCCATCGCCATGCCCAGACTCGCCTGACTCCCTTCGGCCTCCGGCCGCTTGTGCCAACCCACGAATGTCGGCCTCATCCAATTCCATCCAAGCGCCGCGCTTCAAACCTCGCGGCAGTACCATTGCGCCATAACGGATACGGATCAAACGACTGACTGCATGACCGACAGCCTCCAGCATTCTGCGCACTTCACGATTACGCCCTTCGGAAATAGTAACCCTGTACCAACAATTGGACCCCTCTCCACCGCCATCTTCGATCGACCCAAACTGCGCAACGCCATCGTCCAGCTTGACCCCATCCAACAACATCTGCTTTTCTTCCTTGTTCAAAGAGCCAAGAACACGCACTGCATACTCGCGCTCCAGTCCAAACCGAGGATGCATCAAATTGTTAGCAAGCTCACCCGATGTGGTAAATAGCAGCAAACCTTCTGTATTCAAATCTAATCTTCCCACTGACTGCCACTTTCCTTGGTGCAATTTGGGAAGCCGACGAAAGACTGTTGGACGATTCTGCGGATCATCATGGGTAACAACCTCCCCCACAGGCTTGTGGTAGGCAATCACCCTGGCCGGCGGGGCATCTATGCGAAACCGGATCGGCTTGCCATTCACTTTGATGTTGTCACCAAACTGAATGCGTTGTCCAATGTGCGCAGGCTCGTTATTGACAGAGATACGCCCCTCCAATATCAACTGCTCCATTTCAAGCCGGGACCCCATACCTGATTGGGCCAACACCTTGTGCAGCTTAGGTGTTTCGGCCAATGGTGCCAAAACCCGTTTGGGTGGCAGTAAATCCAACAACTCCTCATCTGCGTCAAACTGACCAGAAATAACGTCATTGAACCGATTGTCGAAATCGCTCCCCCCCGCCGCCGCGGCATCTTTGCATTCCGCCTCCACAGGCAAGTCACTTGCCAGCGTAGGCACTGCGTCGACGCCAGACTCCATGCCTGGTGTTGGCTCATCGGCCCGGGGGGTGATTTCGTTCATGTTGAAATTCCATTCAAAGGCGGAAGTACCTCGGCGCTCACTGCGTCCAAAGACATATCCAGTTGTAACTCTGCGTCGCCTAAAGAGCCAACCTTGGCCTCAGGCAAAACAATTGCATCCTCAACAGTGTCGGAAAACGCTTTGAAGGCATTTTCCGACACTGTTGAGCTCTCCAACAAGGGCAATTGATCTAACGACTCAAGCCCCAGATCATCCAAAAATTGTTTGGTGGTGGCAAAAAGCGCCGGTCGCCCCACTGCTTCACGGTGGCCGATCACCTCCACCCACCCCCGGTCTTCCAATTGCTTGATGAGCAAGGAGTTAATGGTGACGCCCCGAATATCCTCCATATCCCCACGCGTCACCGGCTGCCGATACGCAATGATCGCCAACGTTTCCAACGTTGCCCGCGTATAACGCGGCGGTTTCTCTGGGTGCAGCCGGTCGAGATACTCCCGCAACTCTGGCCGGCTCTGAAAACGCCAACCCGTAGCGACATTGACCAACTCTACGCCTTTGGTCGCCCAATCATTTTTCAACTCCTCAAGCAGAGTTTTGATCGTGTCTGCGCCGAGAGCGTCCTTGAAGAGCACACGCAATTCGCGTACCTGCAAAGGTTGCTGCGAGCAAATCAAGGAAGTCTCCAAGACTCGCTTTGCTTCCGCCATATTCATAATCAGGCTATTCCGGAAACGTCACTTAAAAAGCAACCAATCAACTTGATTTCATGTGGATGGCAGCAGTTGTGAAGAACTCACCGTGCCTACGCTCGGCTATTCACCAAGGTGTTTAGGTCATTTCGACCCCAGGTGGGCATTGTAGCGTAGACCCCAGGCGTTCATAAGGCCCATGAAATCCAAGGGCAATGGTGCTTCAAACACCAGCCGCTCACCAGTAATTGGGTGCGCCAGCGCCAATCGACATGCGTGCAAGGCTTGGCGATTCATCTCAGGAACACCCACTCCACCGTATACCAGATCAGCGACTAGCGGGTGGCCTATTGATGCCATATGCACCCGGATTTGGTGGGTGCGCCCCGTATGCAAAATGCACCGAACCAAGCAAGCAGCATGTGCATTCGCGATGAGGATTACATCCGTTTTTGCGGTTTTACCTGGGGTTTTTTCCAAATCCACTACCGCCATCCGCAAACGGTTTCGGGGATCGCGTCCTACCGGCGCATCCACGCAAACGCTTTGCGAACCAATCCAGGGGCGATGGGCCACCGCAAGATACTGCCGACTGACCTCACGCGCGGCAATGGACTGCACCAAAGCGTCCATAACCAGCCGAGTTCGGGCCACAACCATCAGACCACTGGTGTCTTTGTCAAGACGATGCACTATTCCAGCCCTAGGAATCAAGGCACTCGCTTTGTCGTAAGCCAAGAGGCCGTTGAGGAGCGTACCACTCCAATTTCCAGG
This sequence comes from Rhodoferax sp., assembly GCF_030697375.1. Taxonomy (GTDB): domain Bacteria; phylum Pseudomonadota; class Gammaproteobacteria; order Burkholderiales; family Burkholderiaceae_C; genus Allorhodoferax. The sequence continues at coordinate 72,473 of NZ_JAUYQD010000064.1, forward strand.
TGCGGGGTGCACAACCAGACCTGCAGGCTTATTGATGACCAGGATATGTTCGTCTTCAAATACCACTTGCAGTGGCATGTTTTCCGGCTTGAAGGCCTGGCTCTGCGGCGTAGGCCTCAACTCGATCGCCACCGTATCACCGGCCTTCACTTTTTGCGACGGCTTGCCAACCAGCTTCGTATTGACAGAAACACAACCGGCTTCGATCAGCTGCTGCAGGTAGCTGCGTGAAAACTCCGGCGCCATATCGACCAATGCACGGTCAAGCCGCTCTCCATGCTGTGACGCAGTGACCTCCACGCTACGCCATTCCACCTCGGCAACAGCGTCTCCACCATCGTCAGGGTCCGTTGTTATTGGAGCGCTCGATATAATCGGTTCGGTCTGTTTCAAGAAAGTTTCCCATAATGCTTCGTGTCAAATTATCGGTCGTCAGTGCATCTCTGTTGACCTCGGTTGCATTATTGCTGACAGGCTGTTCCACAACGCCGGTTGACAAAACCGCTGGCATGGGTCCCAACACGCTCTACGCCGAAGCCAAAGATGAGATGGCTTTAGGGCAGTGGGACAAGGCCGTCCCCTTGCTGGAAAAATTGGAGGCCCGCGCAGCAGGTACACCACTGGCGCAGCAAGCCCAGCTAGACAAAGCCTACGCGCACTATAAGACGGCAGAACCGGCCCAAGCGCTGGCCACTTTAGAGCGATTCATGAAGTTGCACCCAGCGAGCCCGGCATTGGACTATGCACTCTACCTCAAGGGAATCATCAATTTCAACGACGATCTTGGCATGTTTTCCGACGTCACGCGCCAAGATTTGGCAGAGCGGGACCAAAAAGCCTCCAAGGAGTCTTTTGAGTCTTTTAAAGAACTGGTTTCACGGTTCCCGGAATCGCGTTATGCGCCCGATGCGCGCCAACGCATGAATTACATTGTTGGTTCGCTGGCTCAATATGAAGTGTATGTCGCACGCTATTACTACAAGCGCGGTGCATATTTGGCAGCCATCAACCGTGCGCAACTCACGGTGGCCGATTACCGCGATGTTCCAGCGATCGAAGAGGCCTTGTTCATTATTTACAAGTCTTACGATGCCCTCGGAATGGCACAACTTCGCGATGACGCCAAGCGGGTACTAGAAAAAAACTACCCCCAGTCCGAGTTTTTGTCACGCGGAGCTAGGTCCAACACGGATCCATGGTGGAAGGTTTGGTAAGCGCGTGCAATGTGTCTTGAAACTGCGCATGGGTGGTTAGAAATTTCATGGGGGGCAGTGCGGCCAATATCTTGCGCCCATAACCCATTTGGACCAAGCGCACATCACAAACGACCAACACGCCGCGGTCCGTTTCTCGTCGGATCAGTCGGCCCGCGCCCTGTTTTAAAGCCATAGCAGCTTGGGGTAGTTGAAAATGCTTGAAAGCATTTTTCCCAGAAGATTCCATCTGATGCTCCCTGGCCTCCACCAACGGATCTCCGGGGGGCGCAAATGGAAGTTTGTCAATAATGACCATTTGGAGTGCGTCACCGGGAACATCGACCCCCTCCCAAAATGAGGCAGAAGCAACGAGTATGCATCCTAGGGAACTGCCATTAGCACCCTGACTAAAGCGCTCCAGCAGTTCTCTTTTGGGCAACTGTCCCTGCACCAGAACTTCAATGCCAATGGCTTGCGAAAAGTGTTGCTGCAAGGCAGAACCAATATGACGCAAAGCGCGCAAACTCGTAGTTAACAACAAGGTGCGCCCCCCAAGCACAGTGGCACTTTGCGCAGCGAACGTCGCGACAGCTCCACTGTGCGAGGGGTCGCTGGGCTTGGGCATCTGCCTCGGAATGTAAAGTGATGCCTGAGTGGCGTAATCAAAGGGGCTTTCCACTTGGAGCAAGGTGGCCCCCTGCAGACCACAGGCATTCACGAACCATTCCATTTTTTCATCGCCACCCAGCGTGGCAGACGTAAAAATCACTGATTTTCCCCCACCATTTCTTGCGGCGCTTTTGATGACTCTGGACTGCATTACCTCGGCAATATCCAAAGGAGACTCCACCAATCGAACCTGACTCCCCGATTCCAACCAACGCACCTGGCCCGGGTCAGCAGGCCGTGAGAAATGGTCAATTCTTTCAATTAAAGTGATCGCCCGGTCTTGGAGTCTTTTCAGCTCTGGTGCGCACTCGGCGACTCTTCCCAGGGCATCCTCGGCATCCAGCACCATCCCGCGTAGATCGGCCATCACGCTGGCCCACGCGCGCTCTGCAATGCTCTCTGGGGTCTGGTGGTTCCAGCGGCGTTTTCCGGAAGAAACACCCTGCCCACACAGCTTGCGCAGGGCCGCAGCAACACGATCCAAATCCAAGACCATCAAATTCCAGTTGGCAAAACCACGGGCCCATTGCAGCCCTTGGATCAGAAGGTCCCGGCCAAAGGCCGTTAATTGTCCAGTGGTCAACTGGTGGCCAAGAAACTGAACGCCTATGTCATTGAGTTGATGGGCTTCATCAAAAATCACCGAGCGCACGGTGGGCAGCAGTTCCGCTACACCTGACTCCCGAATGCTCAAGTCCGCAAAAAACAAATGGTGATTGACAACGACCACATCTGCGGCCAGCGCCCTGCTTCTTGCAATATTGACGTGGCAATTGTGCGATTGGGGGCAACGTGCTCCCAAGCAATTTTCACGTGTGGAGCTTACCAGGGGAAGCACGGGAGACTCTTCATCCACCTCCAACTCTGCCAGATCCCCCGCCTGCGTGGTCGCTGCCCAGCGCTCCACATGTGCCAATTGCTGCATTGTGGTGGGGTGGTTAGCCTGCGAATCTTGTCTTGCGAAGGCCAGACGCTGCAAGCACAGGTAGCTGCTCCTCCCCTTGAGCAAGGCCACACGTAGGGGTAAATTCAGAGCGGCCCGCAGGCGGGGAATGTCACGATGGAACAATTGGTCCTGTAAAGCTTTGGTCGCTGTAGATACCAAAACTGTTCCACCACTGAGCAATGCGGGAACCAGATAGGCATAGGTCTTGCCAACCCCAGTGCCAGCCTCCGCGACCAACACCCCCCCTTCCGTGATGGTATTTGCGACCGCCAATGCCATGCGCGCCTGTCCCGACCGGGGTTTGAACTCTTCCAGTGCGAGCGATAGCGGTCCATCCGCACCGAAAACATGCCCAACGGCATCCTGCAAGGCCATCGGTCAGGCCGGTTCGTCGGGGTCCAACTCACGCTCTACGCGCGTAATTTCGTCACGCAAGGCCAGACGCCTTTTTTTTAAACGGCGCATCATCAACTCATCCGTTGGAACGACTGCCGTCGCCACGTCTATCAGGGCGTCAAGATCACCGTGCTCTATGCGCAGTTCGATCAAACGGCGTTCTGGAAAATGAAGATTTGCGTCCACAGGGAAAATGGGGGAAAGTACGGGTTAAATATCGCTCGCGCGGTCTAAGGTGGCTCGATAATACGGCCTGACACCCTTTTTGCAGAAAGAATTGCTTTAAAGCAGCCCCATATGGCCACTGGTTACAGACTCACCGCATCCACCGGCATCCACAAGGGAGACCGGGATTACCAGCAGGACCAGGTTGCATTGCTGAAACACTCCAGGGTGAATGGGTGTATTTTGGCCATTGTCGCCGACGGTATGGGGGGGCGCAGCGGTGGCAGGAAGGCATCCGACCAGGTCATGATGACTGCCAAGCAGTTGTTTGAACGTTACGACCCCCAAACTGACGATGCGGCTGCCATCCTGATGCAAATCGTGCAAGAGGCCCATATTGTTATCAAGTTAACCGCCATTTCCGCAGAGGAAGAGCCCCACAGCACCTTGGCGGCTTTTTTGATCAATCCCGGGGGGGACTGCCATTGGGTACACACCGGCGACTCCCGCATCTACCATTTCCAAGGCAGTCGCTTTGTCAAACGCACCATGGATCATTCCTACGTACAAGCGTTGGTGAACCGCGGCGAGTTAACAGAAGAACAAGCGAACGTACATCCCCAGTCCAATATTCTGATGGGATGCCTGGGAACCGAGACCGATCCGCCCGTGGATTTTCACTTCATTCCCCAATTGCGCCCAGGGGATGTGCTTATGACTTGCAGTGATGGGGTCTGGCATTATTTCAATACCGGTGAAATTGGATCGGTGCTTTCAACGCTTTCGGCGCGCGAAGCCACTGAATTCTTGATCGAAAAGGCAAGATCCAGGGGGCACGGGGGGGGCGACAACCTCTCTCTGGTGGTCGTCAAGTTAGAACCCCTCGCCTGATAGGCACTGCGTAAATTCTGTGACCCGGCCTTGGGTTCAGGTCAAGGTGGTATCCACCATGCGCCGCTCCAGCGCCAAGAACGCCTGTGACTGCATTTCATTAAGGCGTGAAACCGTCCGGGGAAACTCATGGGCCATGGGCCCTTCGGTGTACAGCGCCTGCGGCGCGACCTCGGCTGACATGACCAGCTTGACGCGCCGGTCATAGAGCACATCCACCAGCCAGGTAAATCGCCTCGCCTCCGACGCCATACGCACGGGCATATGGGGCACATCGCTCAAAAAGACCGTATGGAATCGCGATGCGATCTCCAAATAGTCATTTTGAGAGCGCGGGCCACCACACAAGGCTTTGAAATCAAACCAAACCACCCCTCCGGCTTTGCGCCGCGCCTGGATTTGGCGGGCTTCAATGTGCAACACGGGGTCTTCATCGTGGGATTCGGCCAGGGCATTGAAGGCTTGCTCCATCGCTTGGTCTGCCACGCTCCCCAAGGGTATGTGGTACAGCTGTACCGCCTCTAGCGTCCGGCGGCGGTAGTCAGTCCCGTTATCGACGCTAAGCACCTCCAGCCGCGCATTGAGCAGCGCAATCGCCGGCAAAATGCGGTCCCGGTGCATGCCTCCGGGATACAAATCGTCCGGTCGAAAATTGGAGGTAGTCACCAGACCCACGCCGTTGTCGAACAGTGCCGAAAGCAAACGATGCAAGATCAAGGCATCGGTGATATCAGCCACATGGAACTCGTCAAAACAGATCAAACGGTAACGTTTGGCCATGCGCTGGGCCAGCACGTCCAAGGGATTGACCGTGCCTTGCAGGTCCGACAACTCCCGGTGAACCTCCCGCATAAACTCGTGAAAATGCAGGCGGGTCTTGCGTTTGAGTGGCACCGCGTTGTAAAAGCAATCCATCAGGAAACTTTTGCCCCGCCCCACTCCGCCGTACATGTACACGCCGCGCGGAATATCAGGTCGGTTAATCAGCTTCTTGATGGCGTTGGATCGTTTTTCCTTGAAATGCGCCCATTCATGGGCGCATCGCTCCAACGCCTCCACGGCCCGCAATTGGGCCGGGTCAGCCGTGTAGCCACGCGCGGCCAACTCGGCTTCGTAGGTTTTTCTAACGCTCAACATTCACTCCGATTTGCTATGAAAAAAGTAGCTGCTTGCGCAGTATTCACGGGGGCTAGCAGCCTCTTTTATTCAAAAAATCAAAAATTCAGCGTGCGTTTGTCCACGGCCAAGGCCGCTTCCTTGGTGGCTTCACTTAAAGAAGGGTGGGCATGGCAAATACGGGCTATGTCTTCGGCGCTGGCCTTGAACTCCATGGCGACCACCGCTTCGGAAATCAATTCGCTGGCCTGCGGACCCACGATGTGCACCCCCAGAATTTCATCGGTGGTGGCATCGGCCAGGAACTTCACAAATCCGGTGGTGTCGCCCAGCGCACGGGCACGGCCATTGGCCAGGAAGGGGAAAGAACCCGCTTTGTAGGCCACGCCATCCGCCTTGAGCTGCTGCTCGGTGCGGCCCACCCAAGCAATTTCCGGGCTGGTGTAAATGACCCATGGAATGGTATTGAAGTTGACATGGCCGTGCTGACCCGCAATACGTTCGGCCACGGCAACCCCCTCTTCTTCCGCCTTGTGGGCCAGCATGGGGCCGCGCACCACATCACCCACCGCCCACACCTGGGGCAGATTGGTCTTGCAGTCGCCGTCCACCACAATCGCGCCGCGTTCGTCGAGTTGCAGGCCCACCGCTTCGGTGTTCAACCCAATAGTGTTGGGCACACGGCCAATAGAGATGATGAGCTTGTCTACCTCCAGCGCCTGGGCTTCACCCTTGGCGTTGGTATAGGCCACCGACACGCCTTTTTTGCCGTTCTTGATCTCACCGACTTTGACGCCCAGCTCAATCTTCAAACCCTGCTTGGTAAAGGCTTTGTGCGCCTCTTTGGCCACTTGCTCGTCCACAGCGCCCAAGAAGGTGGGCAAACCTTCCAGAATCGTCACTTCGGATCCCAGGCGCTTCCACACGGAGCCCATTTCCAGACCGATCACTCCCGAGCCAATCAGGCCCAATTTCTTGGGAACGGCACCGATGTTCAAGGCACCATCATTCGAGAGCACATTGACTTCGTCAAACGGTGTACCTGGCAGGGCACGGGCGTTGGAGCCGGTAGCGACGATGATGTGCTTGCCAACAATCACTTCTTCTGCAGCGCCGGCCACTTTGATTTCGTAGCCGCCGTCCACAGCTTTGGCAAACGAACCACGGCCATGGAAAAAAGCAATCTTGTTCTTCTTGAGCAAGTACAGGATGCCGTCGTTATTTTGCTTCACCACAGTGTTCTTGCGGGCGATCATTTTGGCCACATCCATGCTCACCCCTTTCACCTCAATACCATGCTCGGCAAAGTGGTGGTTGGCATGGTTGAAATGCTCGGACGATTGCAACAATGCCTTGGAGGGAATGCAACCCACATTGGTACAGGTGCCACCGGGAGCGGGACCACCCTTGTCGTTCTTCCATTCGTCGATACAGGCCACGTTGAAGCCCAACTGTGCGGCGCGAATTGCAGCGATGTAGCCACCAGGGCCGCCGCCAATGACGATGACGTCGAATTGTTTGCTCATGAAATTTCCAGTATGTTGGTTAAAGATAAACCCACCGATGGGCCAGACACAGAGTCAGGCCACACGGGTGGGTCTATGAAGCTAGCCTTTAGATGTCGAACAGCAAGCGGGCAGGATCTTCCAGCGCTTCCTTCATGGCCACCAAGCCCAAGACCGCTTCGCGGCCGTCAATGATGCGGTGGTCGTAACTCATGGCGAAGTAGTTCATGGGGCGCACCACCACTTGGCCGTTTTCCACCATGGCGCGGTCTTTGGTCGCGTGTACGCCCAGAATTGCACTTTGTGGCGGGTTGATGATGGGGGTGGACATCATGGAGCCAAAAGTACCACCGTTGGAGATGGAGAAGGTACCACCGGTCATGTCTTCAATGCCCAGCTTGCCATCCTTGGCCTTTTGGCCAAATTCGGCAATTTTCTTCTCAATATCGGCAAAGCTCATCTGGTCGGCATTGCGCAAAATGGGGACCACCAAACCACGGGGCGAGCCAACCGCGATACCAATGTCAAAGTAACCGTGGTACACGATGTCGTTGCCGTCCACCGAGGCGTTCAACACGGGGAATTTCTTCAGGGCATGCACCGCCGCCTTGACAAAGAAACTCATGAAACCCAGCTTCACGCCGTGTTCCTTCTCGAAACGCTCTTGCATGCGCTTGCGCATCTCCATGACGGGTGCCATGTTGATTTCGTTGAAGGTCGTCAAGATGGCATTGCTGCTCTGGGACTGCAACAGACGCTCAGCCACCCGGGCACGCAAACGGCTCATCGGCACGCGCTGCTCTGGACGGTCACCCAAGTTCACCGAAGGAGCCGAAACCTGGGGCAAAGATGTGGTCCGAACGCCCGTGGGGATTGCGACAGCAGCTACGGTTTTAGGAGCAGAAGCAGCGGATGCCACGGCCCCCAATACATCTCCCTTGGTCACTCGGCCGTCTTTGCCGGTGCCGGGCACCGAGCCAGATGCCAAATTGTTGTCAGCCATCAGCTTGGCCGCAGCAGGCATGGCCACGCCTGCCTTGGAGTTGCTTGCGGCAGCAACGGGTGCGGCTGGTACCGCTGCCACTGCGGCCTGGGGCGCAGCTGCACCCGCTTTACCTTCGGTGTCAATGCGGGCAATCAACTGTTCGGCCAACACGGTTGCCCCGTCGCCCACCACCAATTCGGCCAACACGCCAGCGGCAGGTGCAGGCACTTCCAGAACAACCTTATCGGTTTCAATTTCGATCAGGATTTCATCGATCGCAACCACATCGCCGACCTTCTTCTTCCACTGCAACATGGTTGCTTCCGCCACAGATTCCGAGAGCTGGGGCACTTTCACTTCTACGAGAGCCATATGAATTCTTTCTGTATTTATTTGGTCAGGACAAAGCCTTTGAGCTTCGCGAACGCGCCTTCAACCAGCGCCTTTTGCTGCTCTTGGTGAAGATGCGAATAGCCGACTGCGGGGGAAGCAGATGCGGCGCGCCCGGAGTAACCCAGCTTTTGACCGTCGGTCATGTTTTCATGCAGGTAATGCTGCACAAAGAACCAGGCGCCCTGGTTCTGTGGCTCATCCTGGCACCACACCACCTCGGTGACATTGGGGTACTTTTTGAGCTCCGTCGCAAACGCTTTGTGCGGGAAGGGATAAAGTTGCTCAATGCGCAAGATGACCACATCGTCGCCTCTTTCCTCGCGCTTTTTGACCAAGTCGTAATACACCTTGCCAGAGCAAGCGATGACACGTTTCACCTTCTCGGCCTTGACTGCCTTGTTTTCAGGAATGACCGTTTGGAAACTGCCCCGGGTGAACTCGCTCAAAGGTGACGCAGCATCTTTGGCGCGCAGCAGGGACTTCGGCGTCATGATGACCAAAGGCTTGCGCAGATTGCGCACCATCTGGCGACGCAACACGTGGAAGATTTGGCTTGCCGTAGTGGGCTGGACCACCTGCATATTGGTGTCCGCACTCAGTTGCATAAAACGCTCCAGACGCGCCGAGCTGTGCTCAGGGCCTTGGCCTTCATAACCATGCGGCAACATCAACGTGATGCCGTTCACACGGCCCCACTTCACTTCACCAGACGCGATGAACTGGTCAATCACCACTTGTGCGCCATTGGCGAAATCACCAAACTGGGCTTCCCAGATCACCAAGGTATTGGGGTCATTGGACGCATAACCGTATTCAAAGCCCAACACGGCTTCTTCAGACAGAATGGAATCGATGACTACGAACGGAGCCTGGTTATCGGCCACATTTTGCAAAGGCACGTAAGTCCCAGCATCCCACTTTTCGCGAGCCTGGTCGTGGACCACGGCATGGCGGTGGGTGAAGGTACCCCGCCCGCAGTCTTCTCCACTCAAGCGCACCGGGTAGCCACTGGCCACCAGTGAAGCAAACGCCATGTGCTCGCCCATGCCCCAGTCCACGTTGATTTCACCGCGGCCCATGGCTGCGCGATCGTCGTAGACCTTCTTGACGAGTTGGTGTGGTGTGACACCGGCAGGAATCGTGGTGAGCTTTTCGGACAGACGCTTCCACTCAATCAGAGGAATGGCGGTATCACCGGCATCGGTCCACTTCTTGCCCAAAAAGGGCGACCAATCCACCGAATACTTGCTCTTGAAGTTGGTCAGCACCGGGTCAATGGTGTGCTTGCCCGCATCCATAGCGGTTCGGTAGGCCTTGACCATGTCATCGCCCAAGGTCGCACCCAATCCTTGGGTCGCCAACTTGTCCGCGTACAGCTTGCGCGTACCAGGGTGTGACGTAATCTTCTTGTACATCAGCGGCTGGGTCAGGCTGGGCGTGTCTTGCTCGTTGTGACCCAGTTTGCGGAAGCAGGTGATATCAACCACTACGTCCTGACGGAACTCCATGCGGAATTCAAGGGCCAATTGGGTGGCCAACACCACGGCTTCTGGGTCATCCCCATTGACGTGCAAAACGGGAGACTCCACCATCTTCACGATGTCGGTACAAAATGCGCTGGAGCGCATATCGCGCGGGTCGGAGGTGGTGAAACCGATCTGGTTGTTGATGATGATATGCACCGTACCGCCCGTGGTATAGCCACGGGTCTGGGCCAGCGCCAGGGTTTCCTGGTTCACGCCCTGGCCGCCAAACGCCGCATCACCATGCACAAGCACCGGCAGCACTTGGCTACCTGTGGGGTCATTGCGCCGGTCCATACGGGCACGTACAGAACCCTCAACCACCGGATTCACAATTTCAAGGTGTGATGGGTTGAATGCCAAAGATAGGTGCACCGGTCCGCCCACGGTGGACACGTCGGAGCTGAAACCTTGGTGGTACTTCACGTCACCCGCTGGCAATTCTTCAGGCGCGGTGTGGTCAAACTCGGCGAACAAATCGCCTGGCATCTTGCCCAGGGTATTCACCAGCACGTTCAGACGACCGCGGTGGGCCATGCCAATCACGATTTCCTGCACGCCTTTGGCACCGGCTTGTTGAATCAGCTCGTCCATGGCGGCGATGAAACTCTCACCACCTTCCAGGGAGAAGCGCTTTTGACCTACATATTTGGTATGGAGGAAACGCTCCAGACCTTCTGCAGCGGTCAGACGATCCAAAATGTGCTGTTTCTTCTCTGCATTGAACTGGGGCTTGCTGCGGGAAGCCTCCAGTTTTTGTTGCCACCAGCGTTTTTGGTTCTGGTCGGTGGCGTACATGTACTCGGCACCGATGGTGCCGCAGTAGGTTTCGCGCAAGGCATTCAGCAACTCGCGCAGACTCATGGAGTCTTTGCCAAAGAAAGTGTTACTGATGTTGAAGACGGTTTCCTGATCCGCATCATTGAAACCGTAAAAGGCGGGTTCAAGTTCAGGAATTTTGTCGCGCTCCGTGCGCTTAAGGGGATCGAGGTCAGCCCAACGCGCGCCTACATTGCGGTAAGCCGCAATCAACTGCTGAACAGCAGTTCGCTTGCGTCCCATCTCGGAGTCTGCGCCTGTGGCCATGACCACTCGGGTGCCCCCTTGCTTTGCACGTTCGGCAAATGCATTGATGACGGGCTGGTGCGCTACGTCCTTGGCACTGCTGCCATCGACGGCGGGCACATGCTGCAATGCATCGAAGTAATCGCGCCACGAATCGGGCACGCTTCCTGGGTTGGCAAGGTAGTTTTCGTACATCTCTTCGACATACGGAGCATTCCCACCAAAAAGGTAGGTGTTGTTTTGATAGGCTTGATAGACCGTTGAAGCCTGGTTCGCCCCTTGGGACGTTGATTCACTCATATTCCGCTGACCTCCGTTTCCCTTGAGGAAACATTAGCTGGTTAAAGCTTGTTAAATTAACCTTCCGCGACACGGCTTGACCGTTTGGCGGATGCGACTGTGGCATGGGAAGGGCCTAAATTGCAGTCCGAATTGTGCCACTGAATGCGGCACCTTCAAAGTTTTTCCTGAGACAAATCATGCTGATTACGCAACAATATTCAACGGAGCGTCAGCAAAAGGTAAGGTCTTTGGCAGCGTTTCACTCACTTAAACCGCAACCAAATCCTTGATTTGCTGCAAGGCTGCAGGGTCTTCCATGGTGGTCAAATCCCCTGGGTCCCGACCTTCACAGACTGCCTGAATTGCACGGCGCAGCATCTTGCCGCTGCGGGTTTTTGGCAAGGTGGTCACAAATAATACCCGCGATGGACGGGCAACTGCGCCCAAATCGTTGTCAACGCGCTTCATAACTTCACTTTCCAACGCGCGGCGTGCAGCGTCATCGGTCAGCAAAGCCGCATCCTTGACCACGGCGAAAGCGATCGCCACTTGGCCCTTGAGTTGATCGGCCATACCCACCACGGCCACCTCGGCAATTCCCGAATGGCCCGAGATGCTTTCTTCAATCTCCCGGGTTCCCAAACGGTGGCCAGCGACATTGATCACATCATCGGTACGTCCCAAGATAAAAAAGTACCCATCGGCATCGCGGATACCCCAGTCAAAGGTGCTGTAGACCATTTTTCCTGGCACGCTGGACCAATACGTCTTGACGAAACGCTCGTCGTCACGCCATACCGTCTGCAAACAGCCGGGAGGCAACGGCCCCTCAATGGCGACCACCCCTTTCTGGTTGGGTCCTGTCAACTCCGCTCCAGTCTGGTCATCCAGTAACTTGACGTCGTAGCCATACACCGCCCTGCCGGGCGACCCAAATTTGCTATGGGATTGCTCAACTCCGTTGCACAGGGAGAGGATGGGCCAGCCCGTCTCGGTTTGCCAGTAGTTGTCGATGATGGGCTTACCCAGACTCTCGCTGATCCATTTTGCAGTCGGCTCATCCAGTGGTTCTCCTGCCAAAAACAGGGCGCGCAAGCTGGAAAGGTCATATTGGGTGAGCAAAGCGGGGTCTTGTTTCTTCAAAACCCGTACCGCGGTGGGCGCGCTGAACATCACCGTTACCTTGTATTTTTCTACCAAACTCCACCAAATGCCCCCGTCTGGACGGGTAGGCAAGCCTTCATACATGATGGTCGCCATACCGCAAATCAGGGGGCCGTAAATGATGTAACTGTGGCCCACCACCCAACCAATATCACTGGTCGAGAAATACGTTTCACCGGCGTTGCCGCCATAGATATGTTTCATGCTTGCCGCCAACGCGACCGCATATCCCCCCGTATCGCGCTGTACACCCTTGGGTTTGCCCGTAGTCCCACTGGTGTAGAGCGTGTAGCTGGGATGGGTGGAGTCCACCCATTCGCATGGCACAACTGTTTGGAGGTGTTTTTGCCGCAAATCGCTCCACAAATGGTCACGCCCCACAACCAGACTCATGGCCGCCAGCTTGCGGTCCACCAGAAGTACGGCTGCTGGCTTGTAACTGGAGAGTCGAATGGCTTCATCCAGCAAGGGCTTGTACTCCACCGCTTTGCCACCACGCGAACCCGCATCCGCGCTCACGATGACGCTGGGTTCTGCATCTTCGATACGGGACGCGAGTGAACCGGACGCAAAACCACCAAAGACCACCGAATGAATGGCGCCAATCCGTACGCATGCCAACATGGCAAAAGCAGCCTCCGCAACCATAGGCATGTAAATCAGCACACGATCGCCTTTTTTCACGCCCAGCTCAAGCAAACAGGCCGCCATACGCTGCACCTCGCCATGCAGCTGTGAAAAGGTATAGGTCTGCTCGGTATTGGTTTCGGTAGACACGGCAATGAGTGCCGACTGATCCGCGCGATCCGTTAAATGGCGGTCTACCGCGTTGTGGCACAGATTGGTCGTACCCCCCACAAACCACCGGGCAAACGGTGGGTTACTGTAGTCACACACCTGCTGCGGCGCCGTATGCCAATCTACGAGTTGGGATTGTTCGGCCCAAAAACCGTCGCGGTCCTCAATAGAACGACGGTGAAAGTCTGCGTAGTTGGTCATTGTGTGTCTCCATGCGAGTCGTTAAAACTGAATTCATAATTATGAATAGCCAACTTGCAGGAAGCTGACTCTCATCAGCCCGAAAACACGGCATCTCTATTTAATAAGTGCTTGAATTTCCTTGAATGCGGGGTGTTCCGCACTGCGCACCCATTCAAATGCCACCATCTCCGTGGTCACCAACTCAGCCCCTGCACCGGCCAGACGGTCAAAGGCGGCATCACGGCTACGCTCGGTCCGAGAACCGCAGGCGTCCGTCACGACCCATACCTCAAAATCGTCCTCCAGCAAATCCAAAGCCGTCTGCAGCAAACAGATATGCGCTTCGCAACCGGCCAAAACGAGCATCCCGCGCCCAGTGTCTTCTTGGGGCGGCTTCTGCAAATGCTTGGGCAAACTACGCGCATTGCCTTGTACGGGCTTGGCCGGAGGGCGCAGCCATTCACCCAGCCCCTCTTCAACCGCACTGAATTGCATCTTGCCAAGCACCCGAGCCTGAGATTGGCTCAACACGCTACGCAACTCAGGAACACTTTCGCCCAGCTTGGACGGATTCTGCTCAGTCGCAAAAACCGGCACTTTAAGAATCGACGCCATTTGGGCCAAACGAACTGCATTGGCCAACACCGTTTGCGAGTCCTGTATAGCCGGCATCAATCGAACCTGGAAATCCACCAGTACCAGTTGGGATTCATCCGCATCTAACAACATGAGAAACTTTCAAATATAGGGAAGGAAGAGCATAACCAATCGCAACACCTATGGTGATGTTTGAACCGAATCAGAAGCTTGCAATGGCAAAAACACCATATCAATCAATATGTTGCGTTCAACTCATGATAATTTACCTAACTTGACATGATCAAGATTGACCAGTATGCTGCTCGTATGCGAATCGCGACAACCCTGCTAACCCTCCTCATGTTTGCCACTGCCGCACAGGCAAATCCAACAGGATCCGCAGATGAAATGACGCGTTTTATCTCAGAGAGAGGGTTGTTGGAGCGCATTGGCGACGTGGGAAACAAAGTAGAAGCCAAGGCGTCTGAATTGGTTGTCAATGCTATGGCGTTGTTGGGCGTGCCGTACAAACGTGGTGGCAGCAGCTTTGAAACTGGCTTTGATTGCAGTGGTTTTGTGCGGGCCATTTATGAGCAAACCGCAGGCTTGCTGCTGCCGCGCCGTGCTGAGCAACAGGCCGCAGCAACCCAAAAAATAGAACAAAACGACCTGCAACCTGGTGATCTGGTATTTTTCAATACCATGCGCCGCGCTTTCAGCCATGTGGGCATCTACGTCGGCAATGGCAAATTTATCCATTCGCCTAAGCCCGGTGCAGAGGTCCGTGTGGAAGACATGGGTATCGCCTATTGGGCTCATCGCTTCGATGGCGCGCGGCGGGTACCCGTAGAACAAAACACCGTTTCCACACCCTGAGCACTGCGCAATAAAGATGTGTTGACCTTGACCTCAATCAAAACGTGATTGGCTTGGCGGCGTAACCTGAAGTTTCATTCACTAAAGGTAAAACATGTCTCACTTTCATGCGGTTGTTTGGCTTGATCATTCCGAAGCCCATGTCATGCACATCAGCCCGGAGGATATTGAAAAATCTGTCGTTCATCCCTCCAAACCGCACCAGCATCTTCACTCCAAAAGTGGCTCCGTAGGCTCAGGTCGCCATGCTGAAGACAAAGATTACTACCACGCCATCGTTGAAGCCCTCAATGGTGCCCAAGAGATTTTGGTAGTGGGCCCGGCCCAAGCAAAACTGCAACTCATCAAACACATCCACTCCCACGACCAACACATGACAGACAAGGTGGTGGGTGTAGAAACAATTGACCACCCAACGGACGCCCAACTGGTTGCTTACGCGCGCAAATATTTTGTTGCCAAAGACCAAATGCTGTCTCCCGCGTAATTTCCGGTTCCCCGGGGAGTGCCTTGATCGGACTCACCCGTATTGAAGCCGCGCAGAGGCTTGGGCATTACGGCCCCAATCGGCTCCGCCCCGCAACCCAGCGGGCTGTCGTACTGCAATTTCTCGCCCATTTTCGAAACCCACTGGTGCTGGTGTTGCTGGCTGCCAGTGTGGTTTCGGCCTTGAGTGGCGACATGACGGGAGCCGCAGTGATCGGCGTGATCGTTGTGGCGAGTGTGACCCTGGACTTTGTCCAGGCCTACAGGGCGGGACGCGCAGCTGCGCGTTTGGCATTGCAGGTGGCCATCACAGCCACCGTGGTGCGCGATGGCAAACCCCGCTACATCCCGGTTTTCGACCTCGTTCCAGGCGACGTGGTGCTTCTGTCTGCGGGCAGTCTGGTGCCAGCGGACGGTCGCCTGATGCAGGCCAATGACTTTTTTGTCAACCAAGCCCAGCTGACGGGTGAGCCCTTCCCGGTCGAAAAAAAACTAACAGTCCAGCGGCAAAGCAATGCAAGCAACCCAACCCGAATGGACTGGGATCTGGAGTCCGCAGACACCGTCTTCATGGGAAGCTCGGTGGTCAGTGGATCAGCCCAAGTGCAAATTGGCCGCACCGGAAGTGCAACCGCCCTGGGTCAAATAGCGGTAAGCCTGGCAGAACAGGCGCCACCCACCGCATTTGAGATCGGCACCCGCCATTTCGGCATGTTGATCATGCGCTTAACACTGATGTTGGTGCTGTTCACCCTGTTGGTCAACGTCGCTTTACATCGGTCGCTGCTCGATTCCTTTCTTTTTGCCATCGCACTCGCGGTCGGGCTGACACCCGAGCTGTTGCCCATGGTGGTCTCGGTCACTTTAACGCGCGGTGCCCTGCGCATGGCCGCCTTGAATGTGATTGTCAAACGCCCGTCCGCCATACAAGATATGGGCGCCATGGATGTCTTGTGCACCGACAAAACAGGGACCCTGACTGAGGCATACATACGCCTGGAGCGCCATGTCGATGCCAATGGACTCGACAACACCCATGTGCTGGCACTGGCCTATCTCAACAGCTACTTCGAAAGCGGCCTGAAAAGCCCGATGGACGATGCCATTCTTGCGCATAAGGACATAGATGTGTCCGACTGGAAGAAGATTGACGAAGTCCCCTTTGATTTCGAACGTCGCCGTGTGTCGGTACTCGTGGAGCGTGCAAACGCGCGCCGGTTGGTGGTCAAGGGTGCGCCCGAAGATGTGATGCGTCTGTGCACTCACTACCAGAGCGGTGATGGTGACACCGTCCCATTGGAAAAAGAAGCAAAGCTGCGCATAGAACAACTGTTCAACCAATTGGGACAAGAAGGTTTTCGTGTACTCGGCATTGCCTGGCGAGACGTAGCCATTGACCACCCCCACGCCGTGGTTTCGGACGAAAGTGAACTGGTGTTTGCGGGATTTGCCGCATTTTTAGATCCCCCGAAAGCCAGCGCAGGCCATGCGCTTCAGGCGATGGCCACCAGCGGTGTGGCCGTGAAAATTGTGACGGGCGACAACGAGTTGGTCACACGCCATGTGTGCGATCAGTTGGGCGTGGTCATCGAAGGCATCCTGACCGGTACCGAGATTGCGGCCATGAATGATGATGCGCTAGGTGCACGGGTGGAAAGCGTCAACCTGTTCTGCCGGGTAAATCCTTCCCAAAAAAATCGCATCATTCTGGCCTTGAAAGCACGCGGCCATGTCGTGGGCTACCTGGGCGATGGCATCAACGACGCACCTTCGCTGCACACTGCCGACGTAGGTATATCGGTTGAAGGCGCGGTCGATGTCGCCAAACAGGCCGCAGCCATGATCTTGCTAGAAAATGACCTGATGGTGCTGCACCAGGGAATTTTGGAAGGGCGTCGGACCTTTGGCAACGTGATGAAGTACATCATGATGGCCACAAGCTCCAACTTTGGCAATATGTTCAGCATGGCTGCAGCCACCCTGTTTTTGCCCTTTTTGCCCATGCTGCCCTTGCAGATTTTGCTTAACAACTTGCTGTATGACCTATCTGAAATCACCTTGCCTATGGACAATGTGGACATGGAAGATATGGCCAGTCCTCGGCGTTGGGATATGCCCTTCATTCGTAATTTCATGCTCACCATCGGCCCTATCAGTTCCTTATTCGATTTTTTGACCTTTTATTGCTTGATCCTGTTATTTAGCGCCAATGAACCCTTGTTTCGCACCGGCTGGTTTGTGGAATCGATTGCCACCCAGGTGCTGGTCATTTTTGTGATTCGGACCCGTCGCAACCCCTTGTACAGCCACCCCAACCGCTGGCTGGTGCTGACCTCGCTGGGCGTCGTACTCACCGCCATAGTGCTCCCATTCACGGCATTGGCGCCCTATTTGGGGTTTGTCCCCCTACCCTTGTCCTTCTTTGGTCTGCTCGTGGTATTGCTGATCGCCTACTTACTGATGGTTGAAGGAGGTAAACAATGGTTTTACCGACGCCTCATGAAAAGTTGAACACGGACAAAGGGCTGAGCACGGCCCAAGCGGCACAACGCCTGCGCAGTGATGGCCCCAATGCGCTTCCCGGTGCGCACAAGCAACTGCTGCGCACCCTTGTCCGAGAAACACTGCGAGAGCCCATGTTCCTGCTGCTCCTGGCTGCAAGCTTGCTGTACCTGGCATTGGGCGACTTGCAAGAAAGTGTAATTTTGTTCGGCTTGGTGTTGGTTGTCGTGGCTTTAACGCTGTACCAGGAGGGCAAGACGGAGCGCGCCATGGCAGCCCTGCGCCACCTCGCCAGCCCGCGGGCGCGGGTGCTGCGTGAAGGACAAGCGCAATACATCGCCGGAAGCGACGTGGTGTGTGGGGACCTCCTTCTATTGGCAGAGGGTGACCGCATTGCCGCAGATGCCCTATTGCTCAGCGGCACCGACATCCAAGTGGACGAATCCCTGCTGACGGGTGAGGCTGCGCCTGTCCACAAATTGGCAAGCACGGCCACCACACCAACCACAATCTCCGGGGCCGGCAGTGACCGTGCAGCCTCTTTGTTTTCTGGCACCTTGGTGGTGCATGGACACGGGGCAGCACGGGTTACTGCCACCGGACGCCACAGCGAGATGGGGCGTATCGGCACGGCGTTGGAAACCTTGGTCAGCGAACGCTCGCCCCTAAAAAAACAAACGGCCCGACTGGTTCAAGTCCTGGCGATGATTGCCGTGGGCACAAGCATGATGCTGGTTCTGGCTTACGGCCTTCTGCGAGGCGATTGGCTTGGTGCCTTGTTGGCAGGCATTGCGCTGGCCATGGCCTTATTGCCGCAGGAGTTCACCGTGGTATTGACCGTGCTGCCGGCGCTGGGTGCCTGGCGCTTGTCGAAACAAAATGTTCTGACACGGCGCATTGCGGCGATTGAGACCCTGGGTGCCACGTCTGTACTGTGTGTAGACAAAACCGGCACGCTCACAGAAAACCGAATGACCGTGGCGGAACTTTTCGCCCTGGACGGCTGTACCGCTCAGGGGGAAAGTCTGTCCATCGACTACGCCGCCCCCTCCGAGTTGCCAGAAACCTTTCATGGTCTGGTCGAATACTCCATTCTGGCCAGCATGGCGGACCCGTTTGACCCCATGGAAAAAGCGTTCCACCGCTTAGGGCAATATTTTCTGGAAGGTACCGAGCACCTGCACCGCGACTGGACTTTGGTGCGTGAGTATGGATTGACGCCCCAGTTGCGGGCCATGTCGCACGTATGGCAGGCCGTGGATGCAGACGCCCATGTGGTTGCCGCCAAGGGTGCCCCCGAAGCCATTGTCGATCTATGCCACCTGCGTGCGGAAATGCAGGTGCGCATCGCCACGGCAGTAGAGGCCATGGCCGCCAAGGGCTTGCGGGTGCTGGGGGTTGCCAAGGCGCGGTTTGCAGGAGATTCCTGGCCTGAGATAGAACATGACTTTGAGTTTGAATTCATCGGCTTGCTGGGCTTGGCTGACCCTTTGCGCCCGGAAATTCCGCAAGCCGTGGCCCAGTGTCGCTCTGCAGGCATCCGGGTGGTGATGATTTCCGGCGACTACCCCGCCACGGCGCATGCCATCGCAGTCCAGGCCCAACTGGACTGTGCACAGCCCCACCAGATATTGACCGGCGACGATCTGGTCGCACTCAGCGATGCTGAGCTGCAACACCGAATGCGCACGGTAAGTGTGTGTGCGCGTGTGGCGCCCGAGCAAAAGCTGCGCATTGTGCAAGCTTTAAAAGCCAACGGTGAAATCGTGGCCATGACCGGTGATGGAGTTAACGACGCCCCCGCGTTAAAAGCTGCGCATGTGGGGATCGCCATGGGAGGACGTGGCTCTGACGTGGCCCGCGAAGCCGCCGCCCTGGTGCTGTTGGACGACAATTTTGCCTCCATCGTCCAGGCTGTGCGCCTGGGCCGGCGCATTTTTGACAACCTGCGCAAGTCCATGTCCTACATACTGGCGGTGCATGTGCCCGTTGCGGGGATGGCGTTGATACCCGTGTTCATGGGCTGGCCTGCGGCGCTTTTTCCCCTGCATATTGCATTTTTGGAACTGGTGGTTGGCCCTGCATGCTCCGTGGTGTTCGAAAACGAACCCTCCGAGGCCAACATCATGCAACGCCCACCGCGTGACGCCAATGCCCGGCTCTTTGGTGGCATGACGCTGACTTTTGCGTTGTTACAAGGCCTTGGCGTGCTGTTGGTGGTGACAGTGGCATATGCCTGGGGTGTTTCACACTTCACCGAAAACATCGCCCGTGCATTTGCCTTCGTAACGCTAGTCACCGGCAATCTGGCGCTGATTTTCTCCAACCGCTCGCACCAAGCCTCTTTGTGGGCTTCACTTCGGACTCCCAACCGAATGCTGTGGGTGGTCACCGGCCTGACGCTGGCGCTCATGGCCGTGGCCATTTACCTGCCACCACTGGCGCGCCTGTTCTACTTTGCCCCCCTTCCCCCCACTACCCTTCTGGCCGCCAGCCTATTGGGCATTGCCAGTGTGCACTGGTTCGAAGTCCTCAAACTCAGCCGTGCAATATCGTCTAAGCTGTAGGCAATGCACCGAATTCCCACCCCCACCAAAGATGAAATTGCGGGTCTTGAACCCCTGGCCCGACTTGGACTGGACCGCATTGCGGTTGTCTCTAGCCCCCAGCAGGCGGACAAGGCTTTTGAAGTGCTGAATGCCTGCGCCGTGTTGGGGTTTGATACCGAGTCCAAACCCACGTTTGTCAAAGATGAAGTCTCGGCAGGCCCCCATGTGGTGCAATTCTCCACCTTGCACCACGCCTACGTCTTTCAACTGCACGATACAGCTTGCCGAGAGGCCGCATCCGAACTGTTGGAGTCAAGCCGCCTGATGAAAGTGGGATTCGGGCTTGCCGGAGACCATGTGCAGATCAAGCGCACCTTGGGTGTTCACCCCAAAAATGTGCTGGATTTGAATGTGATTTTTAAAGAGAAAGGCTACGGCAGAGAGTTGGGTGTGCGCGGCGCTGTGGCTGTCATGTTCAAACGCCGCTTTCTGAAGTCCAGGAAGGCCACCACCTCCAACTGGTCCAACCGGCAACTGACAGAAAGCCAGATTGTTTACTCTGGCAATGACGCGTGGGCGGCCATTCAGGTCTACCACGCGCTAGGCCTGATGCCGTCTTAGTCCAGATTGGCTTCCAGCACGCTGGGTTCCTTCGCTTGGCGGTAACCGCTTTTGGCCAACAACTCCAGATAAAACGCGTCACCACCGGCTGCTGCCACGGCATCGATCAGCGCAGTGATGGTTGCGAAATGCACCACTTCAGCGTTTTCTGCACTCGTGCCAAACCTGCAATCGAAATCCCAGTAGTCCACGCCTGCAGGCAGAGGCACACGCCGCTGGCGCTTCACGTACTTGCGAATCTCGTGCTTGGTTGCGTCCAACACGCGGTCGCGGTTTTTGCCTTCGATGTTGAGTTTGAATGTTTTTTTCACAGTGTCCTTAAAGCCAGTCTGATATCACCCCCGACGGGCGTGATGGAAGAGCGCACGATTATGCGACGGTTATTTTTTTGTGTTGCAATTTATCAATAGGCGCAGGGCGTTGTTCCCTTGGCGCCGATCTTTACAAAAGACTGGTTTTTCTGGCATATTTTTCTTCTAAAAATTGCGCGCAAAACTTTAATTGAACCTATCATTAGTTACCTGTACCTAATACTCAAAGTGTCGTTATTTTCCTGGTGACACCTAACTGAAATAGGAGGCTCTATGGATGCAATTGGCAACTTCGTCGCCCGCTACGCACGCAGCCGCGAAGAGGAACTTTCCATCGACGACTACCTTGCGGAATGCAAGCGCAGTCCTCTGGCCTACGCTACGGCTTCCGAGCGGATGTTGACCGCCATTGGTGAGCCTGAGTTGGTGGACACCCGCAACGATCCCCGTTTGTCTCGCCTGTTCGCCAACAAGGTGATCAAACGCTACCCTGCCTTTGCCGAGTTTTACGGCATGGAGGATGCCATTGAGCAGGTTGTCAGCTACTTCCGCCATGCCGCGCAAGGCTTGGAAGAGCGCAAGCAGATTTTGTATCTGTTGGGCCCCGTGGGTGGCGGCAAGAGTTCGATTGCTGAGCGCCTCAAATACCTGATGCAGCAGGTGCCGTTTTATGCCATCAAGGGTTCTCCCGTCAACGAGACTCCCTTGGCCTTGTTTGACCCAATAGAAGATGGGCCTATCCTGCAGGAAAACTTTGGCATCCCCAGCCGTTACCTGAAACGCATTTTGTCGCCTTGGGCGGTCAAGCGCTTGGATGAGTTTGGTGGCGATATTCGGCAATTCAGGGTGGTCAAGCGTTATCCCAGCATCCTGAAGCAAATCGGCTTGGCCAAAACCGAGCCGGGTGACGAAAACAACCAAGACATCAGTTCGCTGGTGGGCAAGGTAGACATCCGCAAACTGGAGAGTTATGCCCAGGACGACCCGGACGCCTACAGCTACTCCGGCGGCCTGTGCCTGGCCAACCAGGGCATGCTGGAATTTGTGGAAATGTTCAAGGCCCCCATCAAGGTGCTGCACCCCTTGCTCACGGCTACGCAGGAAGGCAACTTCAAGGGCACCGAGGGCTTTGGCGCCATCCCGTTTGACGGCATTGTGCTGGCGCACAGCAACGAGAGCGAATGGAAGACCTTCCGCAACAACAAAAACAACGAAGCGTTTTTGGACCGTATTTACATCGTCAAGGTGCCCTACTGCCTAAGTGTGCGCGAAGAGGTCAAGATCTACGAAAAACTCATCCGCGAATCGTCTTTGGGTGAAGCCAAATGCGCCCCCGGAACACTCAAGATGATGAGCCAGTTCTCCATCCTCACACGCCTCAAAGAGCCAGAAAACTCCAGCCTGTACAGCAAAATGCAGGTCTACGACGGTGAAAGCCTCAAAGACACCGACCCGCGTGCCAAGAGCTACCAGGAGTACCGCGACTACGCAGGGGTGGACGAAGGCATGAGTGGTGTTTCCACCCGGTTTGCGTTCAAGATACTCTCCAAGGTCTTTAACTTCGACAGCTCCGAAGTGGCGGCCAATCCCGTGCACCTGATGTACGTGCTGGAGCAACAGATTGACCGCGAACAGTTCCCCGCCGAACTGGAAACCAAGTACACCGGCTTCATCAAAGAGTACCTGGCCCCCCGGTATGCCGAGTTCATCGGCAAGGAAATCCAGACCGCCTACCTGGAAAGCTACAGCGAGTACGGGCAAAACATCTTTGACCGCTATGTCACGTATGCGGACTACTGGATCCAGGACAACGAGTACCGCGACACCGACACCGGCGAATCCTTCGACCGTTCGGCCCTGAACGCTGAACTGGAAAAAATTGAAAAACCGGCGGGCATTGCGAATCCGAAAGACTTCCGCAACGAGATCGTCAATTTTGTGTTGCGCGCCCGTGCCAACAACCAGGGCAAAAATCCAAGTTGGACCAGCTACGAAAAGCTGCGGCTGGTCATTGAGAAAAAGATGTTCTCCAACACCGAAGAGCTTTTACCTGTGATCAGTTTCAATGCCAAGGCCAGCGTCGATGAAGCAAAGAAGCACGAAGACTTTGTCACCCGCATGGTGGCCAAAGGCTATACCTCCAAACAGGTGCGTTTGCTGTGCGAATGGTACTTACGCGTACGCAAGAGCTCCTGAAGCGCCCAGCCCGCACCGCCGCTTCTCAACACTGATGGAGGATCATCATGGCCCTTCAGATCATTGACCGCCGCCTATCGGGCAAGAACAAGTCCATAGGGAACCGTGAGCGTTTTTTGCGCCGCTACAAAGACCAAATTGGTGATGCGGTGCGCAAGGCGGTTTCGGACCGGGGCATACGCAACATGGAGCAGGCCGAAAACATCACCATTCCCAAAAAAGACATTGGTGAGCCGGTGTTTCACCACGGCAAAGGCGGCATTCGCGACACCGTGCACCCCGGCAACAAAGACTATGTACGTGGCGACCACATTGCCAGGCCCAAGGGTGGCGCGGGTGGGCGCGGCGGCCAGGCCAGCGATTCTGGAGAAGGAGAAGACGACTTTACCTTCACCCTCAGCAAAGAAGAGTTCATGCAAATCTTCTTTGAAGACTTGGCCTTGCCCCACCTGCTGCGCACCCAGATTGGTGACAACCCCGAATGGAAGAGCCACCGTGCCGGCTACTCCCACGATGGCACGCCCAACAACCTGCACATCGTGCGCTCCATGCGCGGAGCGCTGGGGCGGCGCATTGCCATGGGCACCTCGTCGCGCAATGCGTTGTTGGAAAAAGAAGCCTTGCTGGCCGAATTCAAACGTTTTCCCGAGGGGCGTGAAACGGAAATCGTGGCTCTGGAGCGTGAAATTCTGGAATTGAAGAGGCGCCTGAGCAAAATTCCGTTTTTGGACCCCATTGACCTGTACTTTCGCAACCGGGTGCGGGTGCCAGTGCCCACTAGCAAAGCCGTCATGTTTTGCCTGATGGACGTATCGGGCTCCATGGACCAGGAGCGCAAAGACCTGTCCAAACGGTTCTTTACCCTGCTCTACCTGTTCTTGACGCGGCACTATGAAAAGATCGACATCGTCTTCATACGCCACCACACCCAGGCGCAAGAGGTAGACGAAGACACCTTCTTCCATGCCACCGAAACCGGCGGCACCGTGGTCAGCAGCGCACTGGTGCTCATGCACCAGATCATTCAGGCCCGCTACCCGCATGGCGACTGGAACATCTACGGCGCGCAGGCCAGTGACGGCGACAACTTTTCCGATGACAGCGCCCGCTGCACCGAGGTCTTGTCCGAAAAATTGCTGCCGCTGGTGCGCTACTTTGCCTATGTACAAGTCGCCGAGGAAGAGCAAAATCTCTGGCGGGAATATGTTCAGCTGCAAAGCAAACATGCCAACTTTGCCATTCGCAAGGCCACGGAAGCATCGCAGATCTACCCGGTGTTTCGTGACCTCTTCAAGAAGGAAGGGGCACCCTCATGAACCCTGGCAAGCAACCCATTTTGGAGCGGCGTCAATGGGAGAACCTCAAACAGGTTCCACCCACTGGAGACCGGCGGCCCAACACCATCTTGCAGGCGCCACTGCCTGCCCCCGCGCGCGCTACCACCCCGCTGCCAGACCCCAGCGATTGGACCTTTGAATTGATTGACAAGTACCACGACGTCATCCGCCAGACTGCGGAGCGTTTTGGCCTGGACACCTACCCCAACCAGCTTGAAATCATCACGGCCGAGCAAATGATGGACGCCTACGCCTCGGTCGGCATGCCCATCAACTACCGCCATTGGAGCTATGGCAAGGAGTTCATCAGCACCGAGAAGAAATACCGCCGGGGTCACATGGGCCTGGCCTATGAAATCGTCATCAACTCCAACCCCTGCATCGCCTACCTGATGGAGGAAAACACCACCGCCATGCAGGCTCTGGTGATTGCCCATGCCGCCTACGGCCACAATAGCTTCTTCAAGGGCAACTACCTGTTTCGCATGTGGACCGATGCATCCAGCATCATTGACTACCTGGTCTATGCCAAAAATTACGTTGCCGAATGTGAAGAACGCTACGGCATGCAGGAGATGGAGACTTTTCTGGACTCCTGCCATGCCCTGGCCAGCTATGGCGTGGACCGCTACCGCCGCCCCAGCCGGCGCAGCCTGGCCCAGGAGGTGCTGGAGCGCAAGGCGCGGGAGGCCCATGCCCAACAACAGATCAATGACCTGTGGCGTACCGTGCCGGTGAAAGAAGGGGTTGCCGGCCAAACACTGAAGGCGGAGCGCTTTCCGGTAGAGCCCCAAGAAAACCTGCTGTACTTCATCGAGAAGAATGCACCCTTGCTGCGGCCCTGGCAGCGAGAAATTGTGCGCATCGTGCGCAAGATCTCGCAGTACTTTTACCCGCAGCGCCAAACCCAGGTCATGAACGAAGGCTGGGCCACCTTTTGGCACCACAAGCTGCTCAACACCCTGTACGACGACGGCCACCTCAGCGATGGCGTGATGCTGGAGTGGATGACCTCCCACACCAACGTCATCTACCAGCCTCCCGTGGACCACCGGGCCTACAGTGGCATCAACCCCTATGCGCTGGGTTTTTCGATGTACACCGATATCAAGCGTATTTGCGACGCCCCCACCGAAGAAGACCGCGCCTGGTTCCCCGACATTGCCGGTGCGCCCTGGCTGCCCACGCTGCACCATGCCATGCGCAACTTCAAGGACGAGAGCTTTATTGGCCAATTTCTCTCGCCCAAACTCATGCGCGATATGCACCTGTTTTCCATCCATGACGATGAAAAACTCAGTGAACTGGAAGTGTCCGCCATCCATGACGATGCGGGCTACCAGCGCATTCGCCAATCCCTGTCGCAGCAGTACGACCTGGGCACCCGCGAGCCCAACATCCAGGTGTGGGACGTGAACCTGCGCGGCGACCGCACCCTCACCCTGCGGCACAGCCAGTACCAGGACCGCCCGCTGGGCGAAAGCACCCTTGAAGTGCTCAAACACGCAGCCCGTTTATGGGGATTTGGGGTGCGGTTGGAGAGTGTGAACAACGCTGGCACCGTGACCAAGGAGTGGGCTGTTTCCAGTCCCGCGTAAACTGGGCCCCTTGGGACTGCGGTTTGGACAGCAGTTCCCCCCTCTTACCAAGCGCCCAAACGCCTATCTCCATGCCATTTTCTTCCCTGGGTTTGTCCCCTGCGCTCCTGCGCGCCGTCAGCACCAAAGCCTATGCCGCGCCCACCCCCATCCAAACGCTGGCCATCCCGCCCGTGCTGCAAGGGCGTGATGTGCTGGGCTCGGCGCAAACCGGCTCGGGCAAGACCCTGGCTTTTGCTCTGCCCCTGCTGCAACAACTAGAGCAAAGCACGCTGTACAGCCCCCGGCGGGTGCTGGCGCTGATTCTGGTGCCCACGCGAGAGCTTGCTGCCCAGGTGGGTGACGAGATTCGCAGCCTGGCAACCCTGCTGCCCCAGGCCATGAAAGTCACCACCGTGTTCGGCGGGGTCTCCATCAATCCGCAAATGATGGGCCTGCGCAGCGGCACCGACATCATGGTGGCCACCCCCGGGCGCTTGCTGGATTTGGTAGACCACAACGCCCTCACCCTGTCGGACGTCAAAACCCTGGTTCTGGACGAAGCCGACCGCTTGCTAGACCTGGGTTTTGCCGAAGAAATTGAGCGCATCCTGGCCCTGCTGCCCGCCCAGCGGCAAAACCTGTTTTTCTCGGCCACCTTTCCGCAATCGGTGCAGGCACTGGCCAACACACTGCTGCGCGACCCGGTGCGTGTGGACGTGCTGCCCAACCCACAAGACGCCCCCGACATCCAGCAACGCGCCATCGCCGTAGACCCCAGCCGGCGCACCCAGTTGCTGCGCCACCTGATCCAGGACAACGCCTGGAGCCGGGTGCTGGTATTTGTCGCCACCAAACACGCCGCCGAAATCGTGGCCGACAAGCTGCGCAAGGCCGACATCCACGCCGAACCCTTCCACGGCGTGCTCAGCCAAGGCAAACGCAACCAGGTGCTCATGGACTTCAAGGCCTCCCGCGTCACCGTGGTCATCGCCACCGACCTGGCCGCCCGGGGCATCGACATCGCCCAACTGCCCGTGGTGGTGAACTACGACCTGCCCCGCTCGGCGGTGGACTACACCCACCGCATCGGCCGCACCGGCCGCGCCGGGGAAAGTGGTTTGGCGGTGAACTTTGTCAGCGCCGAAACCGAAACCCACTTCCACCTCATCGAAAAACGCCACGGCCTGGCCCTACCGCTGGAACATGTCCCCGGCTTTGAGCCCACCGAAACCGAAGTAACGCCCTCCCCCGGCAACGGCGGCATCAAAGGCAAACGCCCCAGCAAGAAAGACAAGCTGCGCGCGGCAGCCGCACGTGGAACCCCTTAATTGGCCTCTAGCCCCCGTATTCATTGCGCAAACAGCTATGAAAAACATAGCAACTTGTTTACAACTACAGCTCTGTGTACTTTTTGCTGGACCCCTGCGCCAACGCTACGGGGTACTTTTCGCCATTGACCAGCAGCTTGGCATGCGCCGCAACAGCCAAATCGATACCGAGCTTGTCGCAAAGCTGCAGCAGATACAGCAACACGTCTGCCGCCTCTGCGGCCACCTGCGCCGTCTTGTCACCATTCAGGCTGCGGCTTTGCGCTTCCGTCATCCACTGGAAGTGCTCCAACAATTCCGCCGCCTCCACCGACAAGGCCGACGCCAGGTTTTTGGGCGAATGAAACTGCTCCCAGTCACGCGCTTGGGCGAAGTCACGCAGGGATTGGGTTAGGGATTGGAGGTCGCTCATGGCCACAAGCGCAGCACCTTGCAGTAGTTCCAGTGTTTCTGGACGATGGTGGATGAGTTCATATTTCTTTCAATAGTGCGATTTGGTTCAACCGTGCCTTGACGGTTGACTCCCGCTCCGGTTCGCTCAGCAAGCCTGGCAGCGCGTTGTGAAAAGCAGGCATATCAAGCAACGCCGCCACCGAACGCCCGACGTGCCTACGCACATCTATGGCGGCAGCGCTCACCTCCGGTACCAGGGTCAACCGCCCTTCGATGACGGTCATGATGTCTTCCAGGTCATGGCTTAGGTACACGTCATTTTGCCCCCGGTCTTTGAAGGCTTCGAACTTGGTGGCCAAAAAGTGTGGCGCGGACAGATGCCGCAGTTTCAGCCC
This sequence comes from Rhodoferax sp., assembly GCF_030697375.1. Classification (GTDB taxonomy): domain Bacteria; phylum Pseudomonadota; class Gammaproteobacteria; order Burkholderiales; family Burkholderiaceae_C; genus Allorhodoferax. The sequence continues at coordinate 100,903 of NZ_JAUYQD010000064.1, forward strand.
TTGGACTACTTCTGCGACCAAAGCCGCCTCAAAGCCCACCCGGTACCAAGGGTTGGCAAAACCAAGCACTTTTTCATCCAGTGGCACCAGGTCCAACTGCATGCGGTTCCAGTACCAGCGGAACGGTGGCGTGTTGTCCGCCATCGTCTGCTTGAAGCCACGCTGCATCAGCTGATCTGCCAAGCGGTGGTAGCCTGCCAACGAAGCCACTTCAACGATGGCATCCACATCCTCCGTGGGACGCACATCCATCAGCCCGGCATCGTCCACCAACAGGCCGGTGGCGCAGCCACCCACAAACACCACTTGCTCGCACAAAGGACCCATGGCCTGTGCCATAGCTACCAAGAGTGCCATATTGGGGTTAGCCATGTAATTCCCCCTTTGCGGGCCTGGGCGCGTCTGGGTCAATCAATGCCTGCAGCCGCTCCAGCGCCATGCCGCGTTCGCGCGCCTTGCCTACGCGCAACGCGTCGAACAGGGCCAACAGTTCGTAAAGCCTTGCGTCTTGCATGGCGGCAAAGGGCACGCACGGATGCAGGGGCTCCACCCCCACGCCGCGCACCGTGCCATTGGGGTGCGGCCAGACAAAGTCCGTACTGCCCGGTGCAAAAACACCTGCAAAGGCCGGGGCGCTATGGCTGGTGGGCACGCCCACTGCCAGCGGCAAACGCACACCGGGAAAAGCATATTTGGCGCCGTGCAAGGCAAACTCTGCCAAGTTGTGTGCATGCGGGCGCACCGGGTTATCAGTAGCGCCAGCCGAGTCGTCTTGTGCAGGCCCAGGGCGACGCACCCTTTTGCGTGTCACCCGGTAAATACCCACTGGCTCTTGTACGCTGAGCGCCGCGACCGAAGCCCCCTCCATGGTCTGAGGCAGTGCCATCCGGTTTTGCAACAACAGCCCGGCCTGCAGCCCACGCTTGACCGCGCCATGCGCCTCAGACGTGCTTAAACCCAGCTCCTGCGACAAGCGGGCATACGTCCAACGCTGGTCGCCCCAGGCCACCAACTTAAGAGCTACCAGAAAGTCTTGGGGTTTAAGCTGCATTTACATTCAGTATTCTTGATTTGCGAATACAGAATGTAACTGATTGACGCTAAAAAGCAAGAGATGAGGTTGATGCCTTCCAAACCTTGAGCCAAATTGGCCCGCAGTGCAGGTGCGAACTGCTCATGGCGCCGCTATCCGTCATGTTCACAGCCACCGTGCCCGATAGGCTGAGGATTTCCATATCGCCCGTCAGGCGCTCCGGCCACCTGTCCCAGCGCGAAGCCGTGTCGGGTAGGTGTCGGCAACCCCGGCTGCCAACCGCAGTGCATCAAGTTCTGCCAACACAGCAATCCGCATAGCCTCACGGTCGCACTCCGGGCTGCTACCGGGCGGAAGCTGGAACAGATGCTCGTGGTATGCGCTGCGCGTGTCCATGTTGGCCACGGCGTAGTCAAGCCAAGTTGCGTAGCCAGCGGGCGGCGGGCAGGTCTGTGGAGTTGGCAGAGTCATGACCTAAACTGCCTGGGCCACAACCGGGCGACGTGTTGGATACGGATGATCTGCACCGTGTCACCTTTCACGCGGTAGGGCACCACGTAGTTTTCATGCACTACCAATTCACGGGTGCCGGGTACCCGACCGGGGCGACCCAGCGCGGGGAACGACACCAGCAACTCTGTTTTTTCCTTGATTTCCCCGACGAATGCGCTGGCGCGGGTGGGGTTGTCTTGCGCAATATAGGCGGCAATTTGATCCAGAGTTTCAAGCGCCTTGCGTGTCCAGCGAAGCTCCACGCTCAGTGCCCGTATTTGGCGTACACGGCGCGTACTTCTTCAGCCGTGGCAAATTCACCCCGATCAGCCTCTTGCAGTCCGGCCTGTATATCCGCGATCTGCCATTGCTCCTGGCTGACATAGCTTTTCAAAGCCTCCACAGTCAGGAAGCTTTTGCTTCGGCCAGTGGCTTGCACCAACTGCTCCAGCTGCCCATGCAGCTCGATAGGGAGACGAACATTCAGAATTTTTTCGGCAGTGGACATGGATTTAACCTCCGGCATCATGGCACTAAAGTGTATGTCATACAAACGTTGCAGACACTCCATTTATCACAACAACACCTCTTGCCTAATGGCCTTGGGCTGGCATCCGAACGGTCAACCACCGTGACGTCCAGTCATTGAATTTCGCAAAAAGACGCATATTGATTAATGATTCCATTTTGGCGCAAAATGCGCCATACAGGAGAAATTCCATGTCCCAATCCAACACCACATTCGCCTCCGTCAAACTCCCCGCCGCCTTGGTGGCGCAAGCCCGCGAGGCGGCCCAGCCCATGCGCCGTTCGGTGGCGGGCCAGGTGGAATATTGGGCCACGCTGGGCCGCATCGTGGAGCACAGCGGTCTCACCGCCCAAGAGGCCCAAACCGCCATCGCCAACTACGAAGCCGCTGCCCGCCGCATCCACCCAGCCAGCACGGAAGCCCCTTCGCAGGCAAACGCCCTTCTCGCCCAGTTCATGACCACAGAGGCTGACGGCAGCTTGGCGCAGCGGGTACGCGAAGTCATAGCCACCAACCGCAGCAAGGCCACGAGCGCAGCCGCCTGACATGGGGCAATCCAAACCCATCGCGCAGCGCCAAGCCCCGAACAAACCCGTTTATCAGGCGCTCGGGCTGCTCTGCACCGGCAAACCGAAGGCCAGCGATGGACAGGCTGCCGATGCCTGAGAGCACAAATGCGGTGCGCAGTTCTTGTCCGGGGTAAGGCGGATGGGAATGGTTTGCATGGATTCAACCCCAGGACCGGGTCAGCAACTCGTCCAATGCATCGGCGATGATCTGCCCCTGTTCGGCCAATGAGGCGACACACTCGCCGAGTTGATCGAACGCGACCGACACCATGTCCAGCGGGTGCAGCACCACCTCCTGCCCCTCTACCTGAAACACCGGATTCAGGCGTGAGCCGACCGTGGCGGCCTGCCCCGGCAACGCACTGCGACGCACCAGCGGCACCACCATACGCCTGCGGTAGCGGTCAAACAGCGCTGACTGCACCAGCACCACGAATGGGATGGATTCCTTCAGCGGCCCCTTGTTGCGGTGTACATCGAACTGCGCCATTACAGGGTGGAGTGCTCGTCGGCAAAGGACCCCACCGAGGCATGCACCGCGTTCCAGTCGGCGGCGCAGGCGTCTGCCACTTGCTGGCGCGATGCACGGGTTTGCTGCTGTTGGGCCACATAGTCGGCAAGCAGCGCCTCCATGGTGGCAGACAAGTTGTTGGTGTAGGTCTTGGCCTGTGCGACCAGCCCTTCATTCAAAGTGAGATTGACGGCGCGCTTGCGCGTTGATGTTATGGCTGCGGTGGGCATCTTGAGTTCCTTCTTGCAGAGGGGCATGCGCATATTATGCGCATATGCACAAAACAAGAGCATGGTTTGTCGTACCACCGACACGACTCTCCTCGCATACACCCTGTGCCTATTTAGCCTCCAGCCCCCGTAATCATTGCGCAGGAAGCTATCAAAAGCATAGCGAATTTAACTTCAATATCAGCCAGATTCACTCCAACTCACGCGTCCCACGGCATTTGGTTTGGCCAAAGCGGCTGCAACCCCAGAACTGCTTGTCGGCCGCTGCACCATTGCGAGCCAGTCGCAGCACCATCGGCGCGCTGCACAGAGGACAAGTTGACGCTGCCTCTGCGGCTAGAACCGCTGGCGATGGTTTTCCGACCTCGTGCAGTGCTGATGCGGGCAAACCAGAAGCCGCCTGCACTTGAATGCCACGCTGCAACGTTTTGCCATTAATCAGTTGAATCTCGCGTCCCTCGGCAAAACTGCGCGCCTCTTGGGTGAAATCTCCCGACGTCACCACAAAACCGCCCGCCACCCGGCGCGCCGCCATCACGCCATACAACTCGCGCACGGGTTGCACACCCACGCGCAGCGCACGCCATGGCTTGCACTGAACCAGATATTTGTCCGAACCCTTTTGCAGCAACACATCCACCCCGCCGTCTGGCCCGCCACCGCCGTTGTCCAGCGCGGTGAAGCCCTGGCGGCGGAAATACTCGCCCACCAACACCTCAAATTCACGCCATGTTCCTTGCGCCACGCCATCGGCCCGGTTGGCGGCATCAGTGTGCAGACGCTTGGCCTGATGCTGCTTGTAAGCCGAGATACCCGCGCCCAGCAAAAACAGGAACGGAAGAAGGAACTGACCGATGCTTGCGAACGCGTGCCACATGGCCGTTACCGCGAAACTCCCGGCCTGCCCAGGCTGCAGCACCGTGTTCAACGGCCTTTGCGCAATTGAATCCAGCCAAAAGTAGCTGACTAACGCCAGTGCCACTCCCACCCACCAAGGCAAAAGCGCGGTGGCCTCCACCACGGCATCCATCAGTCCACTCTTTTTACGTCGTGCCATTTTTTCTCCCTTGTTGATTTTTAGCCAATTTCACCATCAAATCGGGCTACGGCCCCCGTGGCGTATGCGTAAGACGCTATTGTTTCTATAGTGCCTTGGGGACAGTCCGATACGCCTGATCTGGCCGATTGCGAACGTCGGGATAGCGCAATTCCAAAATCCCCTCCCTCACCATCGCCGTCAAAAAGCGTGATTGCAACTTCTCAGCATCACGGTCAACCAGCGCCGCCAGTTCGGATGCTGACAACCAACCGCTCTGGCATAACTGCTGAATGACACCTTTGAGTTGATCCACAGGGAGTTTCTTGTTCTTGCGGGCGGGCTCCGCCAGCGGTAACAGCCCCTGCATCTCCACGGAGAGGCTAGCCAGTCGGTCCAATTGGGGGGAGCTCGATGGCAATTGGGGGGAGTCCCCCGCCAATTGGGGGGAGCTTTGGGGGGAGTCCCGGTCCCAATGAGGGGAGTCATCACCGGATTGGGGGGAGTCCCCGGCCACGCGGTAACTGGCCCAGCGCCGCTGGTTTTGCTGCGTCAGCAGGCCATCGCGCACCAGGGTTTGCAATACGCCAGTGATGTACTTGGAATGCTCTCCGGTGATTTCCTGCATGCGGCCGTTGGTCACGACTTTCCAGCCGGACCAACTTTTTCCGCCTTCAGCGCCCCCATGGCATTGCGACCACAAGAACAATGATCACTAGCCAAAATGCAAGAAAGGTCTTGGCAGAACTCCATTGATCCATAAGTACCGCCCACTTCCCCTCTATCCAATTCATTTTGGGCTTCCCATCCTTTTTGCCGTCATCGCGAAACTCCTTGCTCAATCGTTGCTGCGCCTGAAACAGCAGGTCATCCACAGGCTCATGGTTGTAAGAACAACTCTCCTTAATCGCCTCGTAGGCTTCACGGAGATCAGTAGCCACAACGTCACTAGGTTCACCTGATTCGGCGAGAATTTGTCCAATTTTCCGCTGATGCCGGTTCAGCAGTTCAGCGTTGCGATAAAGAGCATCAGCTTTCACGGAACCGGATGTCCCCCACTCTATTAGGCTAATCACGAGCACAAACAGACCAATGCAAACCGAGAAAACCGTTATGTAGTTGTCAAGGTCCGGTGTGCCCGTATGTACATATACTTTTTGTACAACAGCGAGCGCAATTCCGATTGCAGAAAAAATAGCGATGCTAAAGGTCGCGATCCAATCACGTCGCTTTAGCCGTCGCGCCGCGTTGTATCTTGCGCCCATAGTGCGCCATGCTTGCGTCTGTAACGTTTGAAGAAAAGCTCTCATTGCATTTTTCCTTCTAAATTGAGGGTGCGGGCGATGCCTGTTAAATCAGCAATATCCTCTTCTCCGGCACTCGTGGTAGCCACGGCCCCGAGAAGGTTCCGGCACTAAAAGTACCGTCCCAAACTTGCGAAAGGTAGGGAGCACTTCCACCCTTGCCGCCGAGAAGGCCGCAAGGGGTACTGTTTTCACAGTAGGCATCACCCGCGACTGAATCGTAACAGCCTCACCCATATATGACTCCTTCGTCTGAGTGCATCTCGGAGAGAATTTTGCTTCGATATCTTTCGTATCGATCCGAAATTTGTTCATCCGTGAGCATTTCCGCTGGGCCGATTCGACCTCTCTTGATCAGAAATTCCAACTTTTCCGATCGAGTGCTGATGGCGTCATAGTTTCTGACATACCCACCTTCTGGATCGAACTTCATTTCAAAATAGGCCCTACTCAAACGACGCAAATCTTTTGGCGGCTTACGGTCAAAGTCCTCCAATCGGCAAAAAAAGCCAGCGATCGTTGCATCAAGCCGGTGTAAAAGACTAAGGTCACTAATTTGGTTGAAATAGGCAATCCAACCGTATCGTTGCTTCTCGCTGATCGCGCCAGTTATTCGTTCATTGAGTTCCATTAAAAAAATCTCAGCCAGTCGCTCAGAATCAAGATATTTGTGCTTCTCCAGTCGCCTTGCCTTGTTGTGCACATACCCACTGAACATTGCAGCCATTGACTGCAAAAGTCGCTCCACAGTTGACTCACGCACAGTAATCACCGGGTGTAAAAATTCATAGCCCAAATAACCGAATCGCTCTGTGATAGGCCGAATGAAGCTTTTCCCTGAACTCAACGGGTGCAATGAGAGTCCCCTATGAACCAATCTACTTCGCAATGAGCGAAATGCCTTTTCTACGTGGTCTCGCTGCCCATACATCAAAACATCATCAACATATCGGTAGTACGTTACTGTAAGGTCACGCATAGCAGTATCTACGTCCTGCATATAGATAGACGCCAATATGTTTGATATCGCAAGTCCCTGCGGTACACCTACCCTAGGCGTAAATTCCGACCTAGAGCTGCGCCTAGAATTTTTTGGCACTGTAGGCGTACTGAGTGCTCTGCTAATCAAGCGCAATACCTGCCATGTCGCGATCTTCTGACGAAGTGCCTGAAGCAACTTTACGGGCACTATGTTGTCGTAAAAAGCTTGAATATCAGTGCCGCAAACCCACATTTCTTCAGCTGGTTCTTTTGCCACATCTGCTGCGATTTCTCGAACATATGTGCTGGCAACGCTTCGAGGTACACACGTAGGAAAAACGTTTGCCAAAAATCTATTCAACTGGTGTAGAACAATCCGATCTCGTATAGAAGGAATTCCGATCAAACGCGGCATCTTGTTTCGCCCCTTGATTTTCAGATTTTCCAAATATGGCGAAAACCGATAGGTGCCGGACAAACATTTTTCCGATACTGTTGTCAGTTCTGAACTGGCTTGAGGCTCGAACTGAAAGCCGTTTCTCCTGTCAACACCCTTACCAGCACTTTTTGAAAATCGCTCGAAATAAGCCGCAATCAAAGCTTCGGAGCTGAAAAGATGACGAAACAGAGCGTCATCATCAATCATTCCCAGTGCGAAGGCGTACTCTTCTGCTGATTTAACTGCCATTGCTGAAGCTCTCAATCAAAATCGCTTGCCATAGCGCGTGCTTGAGGTTGGCATTGACTTCTGCCTGCACTCCAAGAACGAGGGACAATCGCCGATCCACTTCAGCGACAACGCGCTCCTGCTCCGCGAGTGGCGGCAATGGAATCGGCAAATGCTGACAGAAGTCGAGTGTCAAATTGGTTTGACCTGCAGTTGTCTTTGCTTTGCGGATTGCCCAAGCCATGATGAATTCGGTCATTAGCGCATGTGCCATAAATTTTGTACTGAGCGGTTTTATGTGTCTGAAGCGGGCGATTGCTTGGTTCATATTCGCTTCGGCCATCGTTGGCGGCACAACTGAGACCTGCCCAAGAGGCGGGTCAACGATGTTAATAAGCACGTCTCCCGCCAACACTTGCAAGCGAAGCAATTCGCCCTCATGCGTTGCACGGCTCACGCCAGCAGCTTTGCCATCGATATACAGCAGGTATTTGGCAAAGCCGTAGCCGGTGTTGAGGGGGAATTCACGCAGGGCCACGCCGCGGGAGGCGTGGATGTTGGCGTCTGCCATGCTGCAGACGTACCAATCGGCTTGTTGCAGTAGCGTATCTATGCTGACTCTGGCTTTTTGCTCTGGCGTCATGCCGTCTCCCTTTTGGCATCGATTCTAGGGCCTGCGCCAGGCCACCCGAATTTAGAAGCAAAACCGGCCTCTAGCCACCGCAGACTATGCGCAAGCAGCTACCAAAACAATAGCAGAATCACCCCCCAGGAGTTACTTCAAACCCAGCGGGTCATGCGCCTTGCCATCCCCAATCAGCTGCCCCATTTTGAAGATCCCACTGACCCGCAATACGGGTAGCCCGTCAGCCGTGACCAGTCCCTGGCCGAAGAGCATGTTGCGGGTGGTTTTGAGGACGTCGCCTTCGCCTTGCACCCAGGCGCCCAAGGGGGAGGCGCCCATGTAGTCCATCTGCAGGCTGATGGTGGGCAGGAAGCGGCGTTCCATCTCGAACTGGTACATGGCGGCGCAGGGGATGAGCATGTCGGCAAAGGTGGCCATCATGCCGCCGTGGCAGATTTTCAGGGGGTTGGTGTGGCGCTCTTCCACGCGAAAGCCGATTTGCAGGCGTTTGCCGTCCCATTTGCCGTAGAGCGGGCCGTTGTGGGCGATGAAATGGCCGCCGACTTTGACGGCGCGAAAGCCTTCGGGGATGTTGAGTGCGGTCTCGGGGGCGAGGTCGTCAAACGCTGGAGAAGTGGGGGTGGAGCTCATAGCACACCATGCTAGCGCCACAGGGTGTTCATGGTCCGGGCAAAGTCCCGGGCGAGACTGGGCCACGCGGCGGGTTTGGAGGGCTGGCCCGCCACAAACACCGCTGCCGGTTTGGCGTCAGGGCTGGAGAACACCAGGGCGTCTAGCACATGCTCGGCAGGCACGCCCAACAGTGCAGGGGCTTGCGTGTCCAGCACCACAAAATCGGCGCGGTGGCCCAAGCGAATCGCGCCCAGCGGCTGCGCGGTGGCGGCGTGGCCACCGGCCAGCGCGGCCTCGAACAGGTTGGCTGCCGTGCTGGTGCTGGCACCGTGCTGGGCGGCCACATTGCGCTTGCGTTGCGTGAAGCGCTGTGAATACTCCAGCAGGCGCAGTTCTTCGCTCCAGCTGCGGGTAACGTGGCTGTCCGAGCCGATGGACCAATTGCCGCCCAGGGCCGCGTAACCCGAATAGTCGAACACGCCGTCGCCCAGGTTGGCCTCGGTGCTGGGGCAGATGACGATGGACGCGCCCACCTGTTGCACGCCCTGCAGCTCGGCGGGGGTGGTGTGGGTGGCGTGCACCAGGTTCCAGCGGGCGTTCATCGGCAAATTTTCCAGGGCCCATTCAATGGGGCGGCGGCCGGTGTGGGTGATGCAGTCTTGCACCTCTTGCGTTTGCTCGGCGATGTGCAGGTGCACCGGCATGTGCTGGGCATTGGCAAACGCGGCCACTTCATTGAGCGCCGCGCTGTCGGCTGCGCGCAGGGAGTGCAGCGCCACGCCGACATTGAAGTTGGCCAGCCCGCGCACCTGCATTTGCAGGTCGTCCACCAGGCGCAGGATGCTGTCGGGCGTGGAGGCAAAACGCTGCTGGTCGTCGCGCAGGCCCGCCGCGCCAAAACCCGAGCGCATGTACAGCGTGGGCAAGAGCGTGAGGCCCATGCCCACGCGCTGCGCCGCGCGCACCAGCGCCAGCGACATGTCCAGCGGGTCGGCGTAGGGCTGGCCCGCCACGGCGTTGTGCAGGTAGTGGAATTCGCAGACCTGGGTGTAGCCCGCCGCCAGCAGCTCGGCGTACAGCAGGGCCGCGATGTGCTCCAGTTGCTCCGGGCTGATGCGCTGGGCGGCGGAGTACATGCGGTCGCGCCAGCTCCAGAAATCGTCGCTGGCCGCGCCTGGGGCCCCTCCCCTGCGTTCCGTCAAGCCCACAATGGCGCGCTGAAAGGCGTGGCTGTGGGCGTTGACCACGCCGGGCAACACGGGGCCTTGGAGCCGGATGGCGTCGTCGCGGTCGGCGGCCGTGGCGTTGGGGGTGATGCCACACCACCGCCCTGCGGCGTCCACCGACAGCAGCACGTTCAGCGCCCAGGCGCCTTGCACCCAGGCCTGGGGGGCAAAGTAGTGTTGGGCCGCTTGGGGTTCCATGGGGTTAGCGGGCATAGAGTTCCTGGCAGGCTTGCAAGGCGGCCGCCAGCATGGTTTGGAGCAGGGGCTGGATTTTGGACGCCTGGGCTGCGTCGTAGGCAAACGGCGCAGTCTCTTGCATATAGAGGTACTGGCACATTTCCAGTTGCACGGCGTGCACCCGCTTGGCAGGCGCACCGTAATGGCGGGTGATAAAACCGCCCTTGAAGCGGCCGTTGAGCACATGGCTAACCTGGCCGTTCTTCTCACACACGCTGGCAACAGCCTGGGCAATGCTGGTATCGGCGCTCTGGCCGCTGGCCGTGCCGATGTTCAGGCCCGGCAAGCGGCCTTCAAACAGCCAGGGAATCTGGGAGCGGATGCTGTGGGCATCCCACAACAGGGCGTAGCCGTGGATCGCCTGGATGCGCGCCAGCTCCGTGGCCAGGGCCGTGTGGTAGGGCTGCCAATAGGCTTCGCGGCGGCGCAAGCGTTCTTCTGCGGTGGGTTCGCAGCCCGCCTGGTAGAGCGCATCGCCAGTGAAAAACCGCGTGGGGCACAGCTCGGTGTTGGAGGCGCCGGGGTACATGGGCGCATCGTCCGGCGGGCGGTTCAGGTCGATCACGTAGCGCGAGGTGCGCGGCTGCAGCACGCTGGCGCCCAGCGCCGGCAGGCCCTCATACAACCGGGCCAGATGCCAGTCGGTGTCTTCCACGGCCAGGGCGCGCGGCACGTAATTAGCCTGCAGTTCGGGTGGAATCTCGGTGCCGATGTGCGGCATGCTGACCAAAAGCGGCGCAGTGCCGCGGTGCAAGGTGTAGGTCATCGGGCTTCCCCCTTAAAAATGGTTTGGATCGCAGGGTTGGCCCCCAGCGCGTAGGCCAGTTGGGCCGGGCGCTGCACATCCCACAGCACAAAGTCGGCGCGTTTGCCGGCTGCCAAGACTCCCCGGTCGGCCAGGCCCAGGGCCTGCGCGGCGTGGCGGGTGACGCCGGCCAGCGCTTCTTCGGGCGTGAGGCGAAACAGGGTGCAGGCCATGTTGAGCATGAGCAAGAGCGAGGTGCAGGGCGAGCTGCCGGGGTTGCTGTCGGTGGAGATGGCGATGGGCACGCCCTTGCTGCGCAACAAGTCCACCGGGGGCAGCTTGGTTTCCCGCAAAAAGTAAAACGCGCCGGGCAAGAGCACGGCCACGCTGCCTGCTGCCGCCATGGCGCTGGCGCCCTCCTCGGACAACCACTCCAGGTGGTCGCAACTGCTGGCACCAAAACCGGCCGCCAGGGCCGCCCCACCGCTGTCGCTGAGTTGTTCGGCATGCAACTTGACGCCCAGGCCCAGGGCCCGCGCGGCTTCGAACACCCGGGCCGTCTGGGCCGGGCTGAAGGCAATACGCTCACAAAAGGCATCGACCGCGTCGACCAGGCCTTCGGCGTGCAACACGGGCAGCATGCGCAATACCTCATTGATGTAGTCGTCGGCCCGCCCGGCGAACTCGGGCGGCAAGGCGTGGGCGCCCAGAAACGTGGTGCGGATGTCCACCGCATGGGCCTGCCCCAGCGCGCGCGCCACTTGCAGGCACTTGCGCTCGTGCGCCAGCGCCAGGCCGTAGCCGGACTTGATTTCCACCGTGGTCACGCCCTCGGCCATCAGTTGCTGCAAGCGTTTGGTGCTCTGGGCAGTTAGCTCCTGCGGCGTGGCGGTGCGGGTGGCGGCCACGGTGGAGGCGATGCCGCCGCCGCTGCGGGCGATGTCTTCGTAGCTGGCACCGTTCAGCCGCAGCTCGAACTCATGGGCGCGGTCGCCACCGTAGACCAGGTGGGTGTGGCAGTCGATCAGGCCCGGGGTGATGAGTGCGCCCTGGGCATCGTGGCGCTCCACGCAGCGGGCGTCCAGCGCGGGGGGCAGTGCGGCGCGTGGGCCGACCCACAGCAGGTGGGCGCCCTCCACCACCAAGGCGGCGTCCTCAATCAGGCCGTAGGGCTGGGCCGCGTCGGCCTGCAGCGTGGCCACGCTGCAGTGGGTCCAGAGTTTCAGGGACATATTCGGGGTCATAACGCAATCTCCATACACAGCGCCTCGGCAGCCTCGATGCGCAGCTGCGCACCGGCGGGCACGCTGCGCCACGCCAGGCTGTGGGGGGGAGTGGTCAAGACTTCATGCTCAAAAAGCACGCTAGCCCCCGTAGACAGTGCGTAAACAGCTATTATTTTAGGAGCAAAAGTGGTGACAGTGAATGCACCTGCAACGCGCTGCATGCGCCCCGTCGCCTGGCCACTGCGCAGCATCAGGTTGAAATCTTGCGTGGGGCCGTTCAGCAGGTCACACTGGGTGGGCGTGGCGCCGTCAAAACACAGCGGCGCGCTGCTGCGGGTCAGCGCATGGGTTTGCGCCCCGACGGGGGTGTCCAGGGTCAGCCAGACACCGGCGCCCCCCAGCACCGCAAACCAGCGCTGCACCCCGTCAAACCGCGAAAAAGGCCCGCTGGCTTCCACCTCGGCCACCGACATGCGCCAGACCCAGTCTTGGGCAGAGGCATGGGGGGGCCAGGCCAGCAGCTCGCGGGTCACACCGCCACCGTTGCGCCAGGGGCTGGGCGGGACGTCGGCCAGGCGCACGATTTGCCAACTCATAACTGGAACTTGCCGTTGAAGCTGTAGCGCATGCCGGGGTAGACCAGCCGCACCAGGCTGGCCACATGGGCGCCGCTGGTGGTGCAGCGGGTCATCAGCAAACAGGGGTCGTTGCGTTTGATGCCCAGGGCTTTGGCCTGCGCGGCGTTCGGCAGGCCGGCTTCGATAGAGTAGCTAGCCTCGGTCAGCGGTGCATGCTCCAGCAGGTAGTGGGTGGGGGTGGTGTGGGTAAAGTCCACGCCCAGGTAGTCGGGCGCCGAGGCCGGGTTGACGTGGCGGTCTTCGTGCTGGATGGCCACCCCGTCCTCAAAGTGCACCATCACCGAATGGAACAGTGGGGCGCCCAAGCGCAGCTTGAAGGCGTCGGCCAGCGCCGCGTTGGCACGCACCGCCTCCACCAGCAAGACCTGGGTGCTGTGGGTGTGGCCGCGCTCCTCGATTTCTTCGTGGATGTCGCGCACCGCCAGGGTGCTGGAGATGCGGTGCAACTGCGCCACCACCGTGCCCGAGCCCTGCACCCGGGTGACCACACCTTCCACCGCCAGCTCTTTCACGGCGCGGTTCACCGTCATGCGGCTCACGCCAAACTGCTGCTGCAAGGCCGATTCACTGGGCACCGCGTCGCCCGGACGCCAGGCGCCGCTGTTGATTTGGGCTTTGACAAAGGCTTTGACCTGTTCGTAGGCGGGGAGTTTGGTGTGGGGCATGGCAGAATGGAGTTTCACCGCATTCTACAAGTTGTATAGACAACTAGTCTATACAGAGAAACCCTTAGCAGAACAATTGCCCACGTGCCGCCGTGGTGATGCCGCCAGCTTGCCTTAAACCGACCAATTCATCATGCCGCGATACCGTTCGGGCTGCTGGTCCATGGCGTTGACCAGTTTGTCGTAGATCTCGGCGGGCGGAGTGCCCTTGGCTTTTTCGGATTCATAGATATGCATCCGTTCCTGGCGAAAACTGGCTTCGGTTGCATTGAAATAGGCTTGGCTTTCCGCAGTCACCGGTTCGCCACTGCCCGAGTAACGGATGATGCCGTCTCCGCCCGGCAGAAGTCCACTTAGATCCATCGCGCCACCCATACCGCCGCCATTGGTATTGTCGGCGTAGGCAAACCTCTGGGCAATCTGGTCGGCATCTTCGGGCCTTGATCCCTTCAAACCGTCCGCAAATACAGAACGCCGTTGCACTCGCTCGTGGCCGTTGGCTGGCGCAGTCGAACGTGCCGTAAATGTCAATGGAGGATGGCTTGTAGCCTGCGTGTTTGAAGGGGAAGTGTCTGCCTTCAAGCTGTCCGCAAGCACCGCACCGAAGTTACTTGGGTCGCTGGGTGCAGAGGCAGGCCTGATCGCACGGGCGGGCGGGTTGGCCAAAGACGAGAGAGGGGTGAGGTTCATGGCGTGGTCTATCCTTAAACCGACCAATTCATCATGCCGCGATACCGTTCGGGTTGCTGGTCCATGGCGTTGACCAGTTTGTCGTAGATCTCGGCGGGCGGAGTGCCCTTGGCTTTTTCGGATTCATAGATATGCATCCGCTCCTGGCGAAAACTGGCCTCGGTTGCGTTGAAATAGGCTTGACTCTGCGCAGTCACCGGCTCGCCGCTGCCCGAGTAGCGGAGGATGCCATCTCCGCCCGGCAGAAATCCACTTGCATCCAGCAGAGGACCCACGCCCCCTGTCGTAGTATGGTCCTCGTAGGCAATATTTTTGGCAATTTGATCGGCATCCTTTGGACTTAATCCATGTAATCCGTCCGTAAATGCGGATCGCCTTTCCACTCGCTCATGGCCGTTGGCTGGTGCAGTCGAACGTGCCGTAAATGCCAATGGAGGATGGCTTGTAGCCTGCGTGTTTGGAGGGGAAATGTCGGCCTTCAAGCTGTCCGCAAGGAACGCACCGAAGTTACTTGCGTCGGCGGGTACAGAAACGGGCCTGTTCGCACGGGCGGGCGGGTTGGCCAAAGACGAGAGAGGGGCGAGGTTCAAGGCGTGGCTCCTTTGCAGACATGCCACGGGAACGCATTCAGACATGGCATTCAACAATATAGACCCCTGCACTCCGCCCTGATCGCGAAATGAGAGGGGCTATTCCACGCTATTTACCGCGTGGGTGCTGCCTATTGGCTGCCTGCTGTGGGCTGGGGGGCCAACTGTTGTTTTAGACCAAAGACCGCTGGTAGTGCATGGGCGTCACCGCGTGGCGCTTTTTGAAATGGCGCTGAAAGTGGCTTTGGTCGGCAAAGCCCAGTTGCTGGGCCACATCCACCATGGTGTTGCCCTGTTTCAACAACTGTTTGGCCCGGTTGATGCGCTGGTCCAACTGAAAAGCATGGGGGGTTTGCCCGTAGGCCTGTTTGAAACTGCGGATCAGGTGGTAACGGCTCAGGCCCGCCACCTGGGCCACGTCGTCCAGGGTGATTTTGTCTTCCAGTTGGTCCAAGATCATTTCCCGCGCCCGGCCCAGCTGGCTCTGCGGCGTGGACGATGCCAGCCCTGTCGCACCGCCGCCCTGGCTGTGGGGCAGCAAAAAATCGATCAACTTTTCTTCCAGGCCCCACGCGTCCTCGGCTTCGCGCTCCAGGGCGCCAAACAGCGCGTCAAACTGGGCGTAGGCAAGGGTTGCCGGGTTGCCGACGGCCGCCAGCGGGCGGTAGTCGCCGCTGCTGCCGGGCATGTCGGCCTGCAGACCGCCCAGCCAGCGTGCATCGATGAACAGCATGCGGTAGGACCAGGCCTGGTCGGCACGGGGGTTGCAAGAATGCGCATCTCCGGGGTGGATCACCACCACCGTGCCCTGGTGCAGCGTCTGCTGAGCGCTGCCCTGGCGGCAGACCGCAGCGCCCGCATCGATCACCCCCACCGAAAACTCGTCATGGGTGTGGGTGTGGTAGCAGGCCAAGGAATGGTTGGCACGGCGCATTTCCACCTGGGGCAGCAGCGCGCTACGCCGAAAAACCTGTGAATGCTTCTGATCCATACGCCGCAAACCCTCGTTTTGGTCCATCAAAGAGACGCCAGCATGCTGAACACCGTGAAGGTCAACAAAACTGCCATGGTGCGATTAAACACCCGCTGGTTCCTGGCCGTAAACAGCCATTGGCCGATCAGCGTGCCCAGCGCGGCCCAGGTGGCCACCGACAGAAAACACACCACCCCGGAAATACCGCAAAAAACCAGCAGCACGGGAAGGCCCTGGGGGTCCGCAGTGGCAAACAGGCTGACGCCCGAGGATGCAAACATCCAGGCCTTGGGGTTCAGGCTCTGGGTCCATACCCCCAGCATGAGGCCAGCCGAGGGGGCCTGCGCGCCCTCCTGCCGGGCCACGGGTTTGGCCATCGCAATTTTGGCCGCCAGATACAAAAGGTAGGCTGCCCCCACATACTGCATCACTTGGCCGATGGCGGGATTGGCCAGCAACACCAGGTTGAGCCCGCTGCCCACCAGCCAGACTATGCCCACATAACTGACACTGGCACCCAGCACATGGGGCAAGGCCCGGACAAAGCCCGCACTGGCGCCGCTGCTGGCGGCGATCAAATTCACCGGCCCCGGTGAAATAGAGCCCAACAGCGTGAACAAACCCATGGAAACAAAAACCTGCAACATACGGACTCCTTGACTGAACTGAAGGCGCAGTGTCGGGCGATTGCGCGGCGGCGTATTGAACGAAATTGCGGTCGGCAGGCAGGCGTGCCGCCTGGGCTGCCCCAAGGCGGCAGGGAATTTTCTTGATTAGGGTTAACCCGCTGTTGCGCAAGTTGTATAGACAACTATACTTCGCACATCCTTCAACGATCACATCACCGACCCGGAGTTCGCCATGGCCGATTTATCCCCCTCCCCCTTTGCCGCCGCCCAGGCCCGCCCCGTGCGTGCGCCGCGCGGGCCTGAACTCAGCTGCGCCAACTGGCAAATCGAAGCCGCCTACCGCATGCTGCAAAACAACCTGGACCCCGAGGTGGCAGAGAACCCCGACGAACTAGTGGTCTATGGCGGCATCGGCAAGGCCGCCCGCAACTGGGCGTGTTTTGACGGCATTCTGGACAGCTTGCGCAAGCTCAAAGCGGACGAAACCCTGCTGGTGCAAAGCGGCAAACCGGTGGGCGTGTTCCGCACCCACACGAATGCACCCCGGGTGCTGATCGCCAATTCCAACCTGGTGCCCAAGTGGGCAACCTGGGAACACTTCAACGAACTCGACCGCAAGGGCCTGATGATGTACGGCCAGATGACGGCCGGCAGCTGGATCTACATCGGCTCCCAGGGCATTGTGCAAGGTACCTATGAAACCTTTGTGGAAGCAGGCCGCCAGCATTACAACGGTGACCTGGCAGGCCGCTGGGTGCTCACTGCAGGACTGGGCGGCATGGGCGGCGCACAGCCCTTGGCGGCTACCTTTGCCGGTGCCTGTTCGCTGAACATCGAATGCCAGCAAAGCTCCATCGACTTCCGCCTGCGCACCCGTTATGTGGACGAACAGGCCACCGACCTGGATGACGCGCTGGCGCGCATCGCCCAATACACGGCCGAGAAGAAAGCAGTGTCCATCGCCCTGTGTGGCAATGCCGCCGATATCGTGCCCGAGCTGGCACGCCGCGCCAAGGCGGGTGGTGAAGGCGCAAAGCGGGCGCGCCCCGACATCGTGACCGACCAGACCTCGGCCCACGACACCATCAACGGCTACCTGCCCCGTGGCTGGAGCGTGGAGCAGTGGAAGGCCGCGCAAAAAGACCCGGCGCAACACGCCGCGCTGACGCAAGCCGCAGGCGAGTCCTGCGCCGTGCATGTGCAGGCCATGCTGGACTTCTACGCCATGGGCATCCCCACCGTGGACTACGGCAACAACCTGCGCCAGGTGGCCAAGGACTTTGGCGTGGCCAATGCCTTTGCCTACCCCGGCTTTGTGCCCGCCTATGTACGCCCGCTGTTTTGCCGTGGCGTCGGCCCCTTCCGCTGGGTGGCCCTGAGCGGCGACCCCGAGGACATCCGCAAGACCGACGCCAAGATGAAAGAGCTGTTCCCGAACAACGCCGGTCTGCACCGCTGGCTGGACATGGCGCAGGAGCGCATCGCCTTCCAGGGCCTGCCCGCACGCATTTGCTGGATCGGCCTGGGCGAGCGCCATCTGGCGGGACTGGCCTTCAACGCAATGGTGAAAAGCGGCGAACTCAAAGGCCCCATCGTCATCGGCCGCGACCACCTGGACAGCGGCTCGGTCGCCTCCCCCAACCGCGAGACCGAAGCCATGCTGGACGGCAGCGACGCCGTCAGCGACTGGCCGCTCTTGAACGCCTTGCTCAACACCGCCAGCGGCGCCACCTGGGTCAGCCTGCACCACGGCGGCGGCGTGGGCATGGGTTACTCGCAGCACAGCGGCGTGGTCATCGTGGCCGATGGCACACCCGAGGCGGCCGAACGCCTGGGCCGCGTGTTGTGGAACGACCCCGCCACCGGGGTCATGCGCCACGCCGATGCCGGTTACGCCATTGCCGAACAGTGCGCCCAAGAACATGGCATGAACATGCCCATGTTTCAATCCACGCCCAAAAAAGAGCGAATTTGAAAGAGCTTGCCCCTCTTCTCCATGAATTTTAAAAAGAATACGTCCATGAACATCCAAACCTCCCTCGTCCTCGAACCCGGCCAACTCACGCTGGAGCAACTGCAGTCCATCCACTCCGGTGTGGTGCAGCTCTCGCTGCCCGAAGCCAGCCGCGCCGCCATCCGTGCCAGCCAGTTGGTGGTGCAGCGCGCCGCCGATGGCGATGCGCCGGTCTACGGCGTGAACACCGGCTTTGGCAAACTGGCCAACCAGCGCATCAGCAAAGCGCAGCTGGAAACCCTGCAGCTCAACCTCATCCGCTCCCACAGCGTGGGGGTGGGTGAACCCTTGGCGCCCGAAATCATGCGCCTCATGCTGGTGATGAAAGCGGCCAGCCTGGCGCGCGGCTACTCCGGTGTGCGTGAAATTATCATCGACACCCTGCTGGCCGTGCACAACGCCGGGCTGGTGCCCTATGTGCCCTCCAAGGGTTCGGTCGGCGCTTCGGGCGACTTGGCACCCCTGGCCCACATGACGCTGGCCCTGCTGGGCGAAGGCGAAATGTTGGTCGATGGGCAACGTGTGCCCGCCCTGGCTGCCTTGCAAAAGGCGGGCATTGCTCCACTCAAGCTGGGGGCCAAAGAGGGCCTGGCTTTGATCAACGGCACCCAAACCTCCACCGCCCTGGCCCTGCACGCCCTGCTCAGCTTTGAGCCGGTGCTGGAAGCCGCCCTGGTGATTGGTGCGCTGACGGTGGACGCCGCCCGGGGCAGCGACGGCCCGTTTGACCCCCGCATCCACGCACTGCGCGGGCAACCCGGCCAGATTGACGTGGCCCAGTACTACCGCGAATTGCTCAAAGGCAGCGAAATCCGCAACTCCCACCTGGACGGCGACGACCGGGTGCAAGACCCCTACAGCCTGCGCTGCCAGCCGCAAGTGGTGGGCGCCTGCCTGGACCAGTTGCGCCACGGCGCACTGGTGCTGGTGCGCGAGGCCAACGCGGTGACCGACAACCCGCTGGTGTTTGCGGAAGACAATGCGATGGTTTCTGGAGGAAATTTCCACGCCGAACCGGTGGCCCTGGCCGCCGACGGCATGGCGCTGGCCATTGCCGAGGTGGGTGCCATTGCCGAACGCCGTATCGCCATGCTGATTGACTCCGGCGTGTCGCGCCTGCCACCTTTCTTGACGGCCGATGCGGGCCTGAACAGCGGCTTCATGATCGCCCATGTGACCGCCGCCGCGCTGGCCTCCGAGAACAAATCGCTGGCCCACCCGGCCAGCGTGGACAGCCTGCCCACCAGCGCCAACCAGGAGGACCACGTCTCCATGGCCACCTTTGCGGCGCGCCGCTTGCAAACCATGATCGGCAACACCGCCCATATTTTGGGGATTGAGTGGCTGGCCTGCGCCCAGGGTATTGAGTTTTTGCGCCCCATGCAAAGCTCAGGCGCCCTGGAGCAAGCCCATGCGCTCCTGCGCCAACAGATCCCGGCCATGGACCAGGACCGCTACCTGGCACCGGACATCGAACACGCCACCGCGCTGGTGCGCAACGGCGCCTTGTCGCGCATTTTCCGGGCCCTGCCGGGGCTGCCGCTGCTGTGGATCACCGCCTGAGCGGAAGGAGTTGCTATGAAATAAGTAGCTTCTTGCGCTTATTTCACGGGGGCTAGAGGCCTAAATGGCTTAAGAAATGGGCTAAAGCAGCGTCAACCCGCCGCATGCAGGCGGGCGTTGATTTCCGCCGCGTCCAGGGTGCTAAAAGTCATGTTGTGGTGGTGGGTCAGCGGCCCGCCGCCCGGGATGACGTCCCCCTGGGCGTCGGCCCCGATGGCCTTGAATTTCCAGACCGCGTTGATCCGTTTCAGGTTGCCCACATGCTCGCCCTCTTCGGTGAGCACACGGTACACCAGGTCGTTCAATCGGGAGAGGGTGAGTTGGCTCATAGCTTCCTCTTGTGCACCGGCGAATCGCCCACAATGCCCCAGGACTTGTCGGGCGCCACCACTGGCTCTGTGGTGTCAGAGCGCTCCGCGTACCACAGCGCCAAGCCCACCAAGGCAACCAGCACCAAAGCGCCCAGGACCAGCAGCAGCACGGTCACCCACAACTTCGGTTCCTCATCGTCGTTGTCCATTGGTCCTCCCATACTCCAAAGCCGCACGAATACGCACAATCGTGTCCTCCACCGAGGCCCGGGTAGAGACTTCCAGGCCCAGTTTGCGCGCAATGTCGTTCACCCGCGCCGGGTTCAGCGGCACACCACCGGCGTCAATGGCCGCGATCAAGTCCAAGGCCCGCTGCCGCTCGGGCGAGGGGTCTTGGGGTGGGCTCAGCCAGGGGGCCAGCCAGCTCTTGATCCAGAGATTGATCCAGGTGGTCGGGGAAAACATAGGGCGATTCAGCCTTCAATCAGGGTCAGGTAGGCCTTGCGGGTCTCGGGCGCCACCGATTCCAGCAATTGCTTGTAGGGGGTTTTGTGCAGTGCCAGCATGCGGGCCGACGCCACGGTTTTGGAGCGGCAGTACCAGTGGCAGCTGTGCTGCATCAAGAACAGTTCGGCCGACAAGGTGAAGGCCTTGTTCTTTTGGCTCTGGCCCAGCCGGTTTTCTGCTGCATGGGCCAATCCCCGGGCGTGGATGCTCAACACCTTGCGCATGTCAAAAGTGGCATTGGGGAACAGCTTGTCGGCATAGGGAATGGCCAAGGGGAGTTTGCTGACCCGCGCATCGGCCTCGTCCACCTTGGAGAATTCGAGCACAAACCGGTTGAATTGCTCGCACAGCGTGACCTCGGCGGTGTCCAGCATGCTCCAGATCTGGGCCCTGCGCTCCAGGTCCTCCTCGCCCAATGCGCGCAGGTAACCATCGGTCAGGCTTTCCATCAATTTTTCAATTTGGTGCTGGGCCAGGTAGCCGCCCAGCAGGGCAATACGCCGTTTTTGCTCGCGCGATTTGATCAGGTAGGCGCCAAAGGCCATCAGTGCCAGCAGGGTGAACAGGTTCATGGGTTCAAAGACTCGGTGTACGGTGTCAGGAGAGGATTGGGCTAGAGTGTAGTGGCCCGCACCGGCCTGCGCTGCGCGCCCCTCAAGCGGTCGCGCTGTAAAAACAAACCGTATTGCGGCCGGCCTCTTTGGCCTTGTACATGGCCACATCAGCCCACTTCAGCAGGTCGTCCGGGCGGGCCTCTTGGTTGGAGAACAGGGTCACACCGATGCTGACCGTGCAATGGTGTTCGACAACGGTATCGGCTATGCCTTCGTGCTGGAGGGCCAACGCATAGGGCTGCGACAGTGCGGTACGGATGTTCTGTGCCGCGCTGTGCGCCTGGGCGGTGGCCTCAGCCCCATCCGGGTCCAGGTGGCCCAACATCACCACAAACTCATCGCCGCCAAAGCGTGCCACCGTGTCCATTTCACGCACGCAGGCTTTCAGGCGCTGGGCCACCTCTACCAGGAGCAAATCGCCCACCTCGTGCCCATAGGCATCGTTGAGGGGTTTGAAGTTGTCCAGGTCCAGAAACATCAGCGCGCCATAGTAAGCACTGCGCTTGCTGGCCGCCATGGCTTGGCGCAAGCGGTCGTTGAGCAGGCGGCGGTTGGGCAGCTGGGTCAGCGCATCGTGGAAAGCCAGGTTCTTGATCTCGTCTTCGGCCTGTTTGCGCAGGGTGATATCGGTCAAGGCGGCGACGTAGTTGGTGACTTGTCCTGACGCGTCTTTCACCGAGGTGATCATCAGCCATTCGGGATACAGCTCGCCGTTTTTGCGCCGGTTCCAGATCTCCCCCTGCCACCGCCCGTGGCGCTGGATGCTGTCTGTCATGGCGGCATAAAAAGCGGCGTCTTGCCGGCCCGACTTGAACATGCGCGGGTTCTGGCCCACCGCCTCCTCGGCGCTGTACCCCGTGATGGCGGAGAAGGCCCGGTTGACGCTCAGGATGTTGCGGGTTGCATCGGTCACAAACATGCCTTCCTGCGATTCAAAGGCCGTGGCGGCGATGCGCTGCTGCAGGTCGGCGCGTTTGTGCTCGGAGATGTCGATGTAGGTGGTCACAAACCCACCTTTGGGCAAGGGCATGCCGCGAATTTCCAGCACCACCCCGTTGGGGCGAACACGCTCGAACTTGTGCGGCTGAAATTCGCGCGCACGGGCCACAATGGCGGCCGTTTGCTGCACCGGGTCGCCGGGGCCATAGTCGCCGCGCTCGGCGTTGTAGCGAATAAAGTCTTCAAAAGACAGATCAGGATTCTTGAGCAGCGACTCTGGAATGTCCAGAAGCTGTTGGAACTGCTGGTTGTAGGTCACCATGCGCAAGTCGGCATCCACCACGGAGATGGCGCCGGGAAAGTTCTCAATGATGGCGCGGAGCATGTCGTTTTGGCGCAGCAAGCGCGCCTCCAGGCGCTTGCGTTCCGTGATGTCGCGCCAAACGCAATAAATCACCGGACGGGAGTCCAGTTCAATGGCGGAGAGCGTGACCTCGGCGACGAAGTGGCTCCCGTCGGCCCGGCTGTGTATCCATTCAAACCGGTGCAAGCCCTGCGTCTTGGCCAGCGCCATCATGCGTTCGGCCTTGGTATAGGAGTCCTCACCGTCGGCTTGCACGGCAGGTGAAAGTTGGGAGGGGTGAACGTTCAAAAACTCTTCACGGCTGCCGTACCCCAGGGTTTTGACCGCGGCTTCATTGCATTCCACAAACCGGTTGCCATCAATGATCCAGGTCGGATCGGGCGAAGACTCAAACAGCTGCTGGAAGCTGCGTGGATCAGGCGGAGAGTCGAATTGGGGCATTCACGCACCTTGTGGCATTGGCTGCATGATGCCACCACGGCTGCCAACGCGCAATTGCCGTAAGCCCCACCCACGGGGCCCAAACAGGCGCTATTTTTCAGCCTAATGGGGCCAGCAAAGCGTTCAGGTCGTCTACGCTGAATTTGATGGCCGCCGCGCCGTCAACACCCAGCACCCCTTCGGTCAGCGCCTGTTTGCGCGCCTGCAACTCCAGCATGCGTTCTTCAATACTGCCCTGAGCCACCAGTTGGTAGACAAACACCGGCTGGTCCTGCCCGATGCGGTGGGCACGCGCCGTGGCCTGCTCTTGCACGGCGGGGTTCCACCAGGGGTCCAGGTGGATGACAGTGTCTGCAGCGGTCAAATTCAGGCCCACGCCGCCAGCCTTCAGGCTGATGAGCAACACCGGCACCTGCTGGTTTTGGAATTCTTGCACCACAGCGCCGCGCAGCTGCGGGCGGGTCTTGCCGGTGAGGCTGGCAAAGGGCAGATGCAAGCCGGTCAATTGCTCGGAAACAAGCTCCAGCATTTCGGTGAACTGCGAGAACACCAGCACACGTCGGCCCTCCTCCACCAGCTGGGGCAAGGTGTCGGCCAACCACTCCAGCTTGGCGCGTTCCATGGTTGCCGGGGTTTTCCGGCCCTTGAGCAAATAGGGGTCACAGCAGACCTGGCGCAGTTTGAGCAGCGCGTCCAGAACGCCGATCTGCCCGCCGGGGAAGCCCTGGCGCTGGAGCACACGGCGCACCTGCACATCGGCGGCGGCGCGCACACCTTCGTACAGCTCGCGCTGCTGGCCTTGCAGTTGCACCCGCACGGTGGCTTCGGTTTTGGGCGGCAGCTCGGTCGCCACATCGGCTTTGCGGCGGCGCAGGATGAAGGGTCGCACCCGCTGCGCCAGCAGTTGGGCGCGCAAAGTCTCCCCATTTTCTTCAATGGGTTTGCGCCAGGTGCGGGTAAAACTGCGCGCATCGCCCAGAAAGCCCGGCATCAAAAAGTCGAACTGGGCCCACAACTCGCCCAGGTGGTTTTCCAGCGGCGTGCCGGTCAGGCACAGGCGGTGCCGGGCGTGTAGGCGGCGCAGGGCGCGGGCGCTGCGGCCCGCGGCGTTTTTCACCATCTGCGCTTCGTCCAATATCAGCAAATGAAAGCGCTGGGCCGCCAGGGCATCGATGTCGCGCCACAGCAGCGGGTAGGTGGTGAGCACCAGGTCGTGCTCCGCCATGCGGGCGAAATCGGCGTCGCGCGCGGGGCCGTGCAGGGTCAACAGCCTCAAGCTTGGCGCCATGCGGCGGGCCTCTTGTTGCCAGTTGAAGACCAGCGAGGTGGGCAGCACCACCAGGGTGGGCAAATCCAGCCGCCCGGCCTGCTTTTCCAGCAGCACATGGGCCAGGGCCTGTGCGGTTTTGCCCAGACCCATGTCGTCGGCCAAAATGCCGCCCAGGTGTTGCGCCCGCAGGTATTGCAACCAGGCCAGGCCCTGCAGCTGGTAGGGGCGCAACTGCACCGCCAGCCCGTGTGGCGCCGCCACAGGCTGGGGCGCCCCGACGGTTTGCAGGCGCTGCGCCAGGCTGCGCAGGCCCAGCTCCCCCTGCAGTTGCCATTGCTGGTGCGCCCCCACGCGCTGGCTGTCCACCAGCGCGTTGCGCAGCAGGTCCAGGCGCTGCGCGTCCCAGGTGTTCAGGTGCAAGGGGCCTGCCGGGTCCTTGGCGCGGCGCGGGTCGGTTAGCAAATCCAGCATGGCGCCCACAATGGCTTTGAGCGGCGCGGCGCTGGCTTCGATGCGTTTACCCCCCGGAGCCCGCAGCAAGATCACCGCCATGTCGTCGATCTGCGCGATCTGCTGGGCACTGAGCCAGCGCGCATCACGGCGCAGCAGGTCGGCCAGCATGGGCGCCAGGTCCAGCGTCTGGCCGTCCACCTCAATGCCCAGGCTCAGCAACCAGGCACCTTCCCGGGCGGGTAGGTGCAGCTTGTCGATACCGCGCTGGCGTGCCGGCAAGGGGCCCTCCAGCGCTTTGCCGACCACTTCACCGGTGCCGGGGTCCACGATCAGCCGCCAGGCTTGCACCGGCACACTTTCATGGGCAAAGCCAGGTTTGACCACCACAGCCCAACCCTGGGACTGCAAGCGCGGCACCTGTTCGGCCCAGAAGTCGCCAAAAAATGCCTCTTGTGCCAGCGTCCACACCTCCTGCAGTGCCGGTGCGCTTTGCGGGTGGCGCCACTGGAAGGCATCCTGTGGCACCGGGCACAGGCCCATGTCCCAGACTAAATCCAGGGCATCGGCCTCGGCGCTCAGGTCGCGCTGCATCTGCACCACGCGCCCCGCACCGTCGATGACGTCCTGCACGGGCGGCGGCCGGCTGTTGAGCACCGAACTCGGTGCCGGGGTGTGCCATTGCGCGCCGGTGGCGGTGCGGTAGGTCCAGTCCAGTTGCGCCAGGGTCACGCTGTCGCCGCGCGGGCCCAGCTTGCCAAAGGGTTTGAGCCCCAGCAGGCCGTCACCACGGCCCAGGGTTTGCAAGGTCAAGCGCGGGTGAAAACGCCCCCGCACGCTGGGGATATCTGGGGTGCCGTCGGGGTCGCAGTCAGAGAACATGGCTGCGATTATCGTGCCCGTGCCGGTAATGGTTCAAGACCGAATTTGCTATGAATAACATAGCTACTCCCGCTCTATTGACGGGGGCTAGAGGCCCATTTTATCCCTTAAAAGCGTCTAAGGTGCCCGCCACATGCAAGCGGGCACCCCGGTGGTGATCAACTGCGCCAAATCCCTGGACATCGGCGCCAAGGTCAACAAGGGCGAAATGAAGTGGTAATTTTCCAAAATTGATTCACGGACACCCTCTTGGTCGCGAAGGCGATGCAATGATGGGGGTGCCAATCAAAAGGAGCTTGGAATGATCACTCTCAAACAGGTCCTGGTCCATATGCGCGCGGGGCGCTGGACCGAGGCCCACAATCTCGTGCAGACCGACGATTCGCTGCTGGGCGCTTGGCTGCACGGCATCCTGCACATCCAGGAAGGCGATCTGGAAGACGCCGAGTACTGGTACGGCAAGGCCCACCGCAATTTTCGCCAACGCGGCACCCTGGCCGAGGAGCTGGAACGCTTCGAGGCGGAGCTGCTGAAATAGGAAAGGACATGGCCTTTTGCTATGAATAGCATAGCTGCTCACGCACTGTTTATGCGGGCGGAGCGGTGGAATAGCCATACAAACATTCGGGCGCTGCATATTCCCGTGTGACTGACCACCTGTTCCGGAACTCGTTGACCATCCAACTTCAATATTCCGGTAGGGCCCTACTTGATGGTTGCCAACTTCGGATTGGGCTGTCGACTGCACTGGGCCAGGTGCAGTCGTTCGAGGTAGCAAACTGAACGTCTTGAACAGGCCCAAAGCGGGTGCAGCAGCTTACGATTTTCCTGCTCCAGACCGGTCACTGGCAACCAAGGACTGACGGCAGCTTTGTAGCTATCACTTCGTCAAAGGGAGCACCCGCGATGGGCTGAAAGCGGTCTATTGAGATGACCCAAAGCAGAACTTCAGCCGGATTAACGAATGATTTTTAGCGTAGAAATTTGTTAAGCTGATAAGCATTGGGCAACTTAAAAGGGCTACGTTGCCAGCCCCTTAAATGCTTGGCCCATACACCACGTACCCTGGGGAGGGTCATAAATTGACAATGGGAATATCTATATGAAAAAGCAATGCCTATTTACACGCGTACTCTCGCTTACTTGCGTACTTGGAATATCCGTATGCTTTTCAGCAGGTGCAAGCGCCGCTGAGACTGTTCCGGATACAAGCCCACCACTCACAAGCTGTCAAAGGGACTTGGGGAAAGGAGTCAATGTCCAATTTGTACCGGAATACAAAAATGGAAAACTGATAGAAGCTGTTTTAATGTTTCGGTACTATGGTCCGAACTCACCAAAAATAAATCCCGGAAAGATTGAGATCTATAGCTTGCCGGAGGGGAAATTGATTGCACCAACTAAATCGGAGATGAAGGTCTCGGATGTTGTCGAAAAGGTGGCTGACGGACAATATTTTGACTCCGTTAGATTTTCACTCTCCTCCTTGTCAGTCTCTACCGATAACCTTGCATCGATCTTTCTTGAAGGAGCGGTTACATCCGGTCAGGACGACCTTGGCAAATCTACAAATATTCGGTTCTCCAACTGAGTGTGATCAACCAATTCGATGGACGAATAATCACCGTTCGTGATGGTCATTTTTGCAAGCGTTCCATGCAAAACGGCGTCGGTACTGCTACAGACGCCGTTTTGTATTGGGGAGCCGATCAATCAGTGATCAGAAAG
>NZ_JAUYQD010000067.1 GCF_030697375.1 Rhodoferax sp.
GCCACATCGATTGCCGTCGAATCACCGTTACCCACCAGATTCCAACCCGCTGTCAGGTTGATTGTTGTGGCTGCACTGGCAAGCCCCGGCAAAAGCAGACTCGGTAAAAGAAATGCACGAATAAGGTTTGAACGCATGGAAACTTTCTGAAATGGGTGGAGTCGGAAGAATTAGGCTTTTGAACAATTCGACTTATAAATCGTTGAGGACTATACCCCCGCTAAGTCAATAAAAATATCCTAAAAATAGGGGGTACATACTCATTGCGCCGGGAGTACGACATCCATCAAATGCACGTTCAACATCGTGCTACCCACCTGATTCTGCAAGGCGCCCCCACCCCCACCACATCCGACTAGTATGGCGACAGCCACCACAGTAACGAACATTCGCCTAATAATTCGATCCACTAACTTCCTCCCAATATTTTTAGTCGCAATTCACAGCTATTGCAGTGAATTCTACGAACTCAACGCTAACGGGGTTACACGAGATCCGGGCCGATTCTGACGGCCGAAGCAAGGCTTGTATATCCCCCGTTCGGGTGAGTTTGAGAGTGATTTTTGCAAATCCGATGTCTAAAAACGAAAGGCAGGCCAACTTGCACCGGTATTATTTCGCGTACCTAGAGATCAACCGTCACCTCATTGATTCGGTGCCATGTGTCAAATGACTTGCCCAACTTCACCCACATCCCATCCATTGCTTGACTGACGTCGGCTTCATGGCTGGCCTGCAGTCGCCAGAATGTTTGCCGGTGCATCCCCTTGGGTTTGCCGCCTGCGCCGTTAAAAATGCCAGCCGTCCAGCCCAGGCGGTCGCGCAGCTTGCCTGCCCGTCGAATGTTGCGATCATCCGGGGTTTCTCGTTGGCTCTTGTACGCAAGCCGCTGGTAAATTGCCCCCGGAATGTGCAACACTCTAACGGACCATATCGCACGACACAAAGCAGGTTATCAGAGGGGAAATAAAAAAGCCGGAAGGCTTTAAACCCTTCCTGCATCTAATTTGGTCCCGCCAGTAGGAATCGAACCTACATCTAGCACTTAGGAGGCACTCGTTCTATCCATTGAACTATGGCGAGACAGCCGGGCATTGTAAGGCTGGCAGAGGGCTTATTTGGTCAGCTGGCGCATGGCTTCTTCCAGGCCCTTGAGCGTGAGGGGGTACATGCGCTGGTGCATCAGCTGCTGCACGATGCTGATGCTCTGGCGGTATTGCCACACGCCCTGCGGTTCGGGGTTGATCCAGGCAAACTTGGGGAAGGCGTGGGTCAGGCGTTGCAGCCACTCGGCACCGGCTTCCGGGTTGTTGTATTCCACGCTACCGCCAGGCTGCAAAATCTCGTAGGGGCTCATGGTGGCGTCGCCCACAAAGATCAGTTTGTAGTCCTTGTTGTACTTGCGGATGATGTCAAAGGTTTCGAACTTTTCGGCAAAACGGCGGCGGTTGTTCTTCCACATGAAGTCGTAGACGCAGTTGTGGAAGTAATAGAACTCCAGGTGCTTGAACTCGGTTTTGGTGGCACTGAACAACTCTTCCACCCGGGCGATGTGCTCGTCCATGGTGCCGCCCACGTCCATGAGCAGCAGCACCTTGACGTTGTTGTGGCGCTCGGGGCGCATCTTGATGTCGAGGTAGCCCGCATTGGCCGCCGTCTTGCTGATGGTCTCGTCCAGGTCCAGCTCGTCTTCATGGCCTTCGCGGGCGAACTTGCGCAGGCGGCGCAGTGCCACCTTGATATTGCGGGTGCCCAGCTCTTGCGTGTCGTCGTAGTCCTTGTAAGCGCGTTGGTCCCACACCTTCACGGCGCTTTTGTTGCGGCTTTTGTCCTGGCCAATGCGGATGCCCTGGGGGTTGTTGCCATAAGCCCCAAAAGGAGAGGTGCCGCCGGTGCCAATCCATTTGGAGCCGCCTTCGTGGCGTTCTTTTTGCTCCTCCAGACGCTTTTTCAGCGTTTCCATCAACGCGTCCCAGCCCATCGCCTGCAGCTTGGCCAGTTCTTCGGGGCTGAGCATGCCTTCCATGTTTTTGCGCAGCCACTCCTGCGGGATGTCCTTGGTGAAGTCGGCCACCATCTCCACGCCCTTGAAGTAGGCGGCGAAGGCGCGGTCGAACTTGTCGTAGTGTTTTTCGTCCTTCACCAGGGTGGTGCGGCTCAGGTAGTAAAAGTCGTCGATCTTGTAGCCACTGGGCTCGGCGTCATCGTCGGGCTGGGGCGTGTTGGGGCCGACCACGCCTTTTTTCAGGGCTTCGAGCAGTGTCAGGTACTCCTTGACGGAGACTGGCAACTTGGCGGAGCGCAGGGTGTAGAAAAAATCGAGCAGCATAGGCTTCTCCTCAAGCGCGTGGCTTGTCCAGCAGGTACAGCAATTGGGCCTTGGCCTCAGGCCACTCGCCGCTACGCATGCTGTACATCACCGTGTCGCGGATGGTGCCGTCGCGGCGCAGTGCGTGGCCGCGGATGACGCCGTCTTTTTTGGCGCCCAGGCGCTCGATGGCGGCCTGGGAGGCAAAGTTGTAGTTGTCGGTGCGCCAGCCGACCACATGGCAGCCCAGGGTTTCAAACGCGTGGGTCAGCAGCAGCAGTTTGCAGGTGGTGTTGACGTGGGTGCGCTGGCTGCTTTTGCCGTACCAAGTCCAGCCGATTTCCACCCGCTTCAACGCGGGCACGATGTCGTGGTAGCTGGTGCAGCCCAGCACCTGGCCCGTGGCGGTTTCGACCACGGCAAAGGCGAAACGGTTGCCGGCTTCCCGCATGGCCAAGGCGTCGACGATGTATTGGCGGGTGTTGTCGGGCTCGGGCACCGAGGTCACCCGGATGTTCCACAAGGCGCCGTCGGCGGCGGCTGCGCGCAGCCCTGCTTCATGGTCCAGATTCAGCGGCACGAGACCAATGCCACGTGCGCTCAGGGTGATCGGTTCCACAAATGCCATCTTCAGTCCTTGGATTTTGGGTTTTGGCGTGCACGCCAGCGCCGGGCCAACTGCAAACCACCGCCGCCGCCCAATCCGACCAGAAGAATGGCGCCGATGCTGGCGTTGCCATAACCGGGGGCAAAAATGTCCAGGCCCAGCAGGCGCCCGGCCCAAAAGCCCAGCAACGCGCCGCCGATAAAACCGACGGCATCCGACAGGCCTTCGAGCCACAGGGAGTTATTCATGGTAAGGGTCGTTTTGAATATTGGGTTAGCGGTTGTGGCGCTGCATGAACATGAGTTTTTCGAACAAAGTGACATCTTGTTCGTTTTTCAGCAAGGCGCCGACCAGCGGTGGGACGGCCATTTTGTCGTCCTTGGTTTGCAGGGCTTCCAGCGGAATGTCTTCGGCCAGCAGCAGCTTGAGCCAGTCCAGCAGCTCACTGGTGGACGGTTTCTTTTTGAGACCCGGCAGGTTGCGCACGTCGAAAAAGGTTTTCATGGCAGCCGCCAGCAGTTCCTTTTTCAGCCCCGGAAAGTGCACATCCACAATGCTTTGCATGGTGGGCGCATCGGGGAATTTGATGTAGTGGAAAAAGCAGCGCCGCAAAAACGCGTCGGGCAGCTCTTTTTCGTTGTTGGAGGTGATAAACACCAGCGGACGGTGCTTGGCCTTGACCAGCTGGCGGGTCTCGTAGCAGTAAAACTCCATGCGGTCGATTTCGCGCAGCAAGTCGTTGGGGAACTCGATGTCGGCTTTGTCGATCTCGTCGATCAGCAGGGCCACCGGCTTGTCGGCGGTGAAGGCCTGCCACAGCACGCCTTTGATGATGTAGTTGTGGATGTCCTTGACACGCTCGCCGCCATCGACGTCGGACAGTTGCGAGTCGCGCAGGCGGCTCACGGCGTCGTATTCGTACAAGCCCTGCTGCGCCTTGGTGGTGGATTTGATGTGCCACTGCAAGAGCGGCATGTCCAGCGCCTCGGCCACTTCCTCGGCCAGCATCGTTTTGCCGGTGCCCGGTTCACCCTTGACCAGCAGCGGGCGCTGCAAGGTGATGGCCGCGTTGACCGACAGCATCAAATCCTGGGTGGCGACGTAGTTTTTTGTTCCGTGGAATTTCATGGTTCGAGCTTATTTGAGAGAGGCAGCGTTCAGGTTAGGCGAAAGGTCGTGGATCGATATAATGAATGTTTGATCCATCTCAAACATTGGTTGATTGTCCTCCCAAAATGAATAAATTCCTGTCATTACTGCCTGTACTGGTTGTCGCGTGTGTGACCAACTTCTCTGCCAATGCCCAGGAGATCAAGGGTGACGCCAAGGCAGGCGAGAAAAAAATCGCCATGTGTATTGGCTGCCATGGTATCAAGGGATACCAGTCCAGTTTCCCCGAGATTCACAAGGTTCCCATGATTTCCGGGCAGGGCGCTGGCTACATCGCGTCGGCTCTGAATGCCTACAAAAAAGGCGAGCGCAAACATCCCACCATGCGGGGTATTGCGGACTCCCTGAATGAGCAGGACATTGCCGATGTGGCGGCCTATTACGCAGCCAGTGGTGTGGCAGAAGGTGCTGCCGCCCCCGCCAAAGCGGCCGATGGCAATACCAAGGCCATGGCATTGTTGGCCAAAGGTAACTGTGCGTCTTGCCATGGCGAGAACTTCAGCAAACCGATCGACCCCTCCTATCCCAAAATTGCCGGCCAGCACAGTGATTACCTGTTCGTGGCTTTGAAAGCCTACAAAGCCGAAGGCAGTGCCGTGGTGGGCCGCGGCAATGCCATCATGGGCGGGATTGCCAAGCAGTTTTCCAATGCCGAGTTGAAGGAGTTGGCCAACTACGTGGGCAGCTTGCCCTCGGAACTCAAAATCGTGCCGCAAAACCGCTTCAAATAAGCTGCAGCGCTGTACCCACCTTAAAAGCCGCTCTTGAGCGGCTTTTTTGTGGCCGATGGTGGCTGCGAACCGGGCCACCAGCAAGCTGTTGTACCCATGTAATTTATTTTGGATACATTGCCTCCATGGTCCTTCAATCAGAGTCAAAAATATGCAGCGTATTGTCATCGTAGGGGGTGGGGCTGGTGGGTTGGAGTTGGCGGTGCGCTTGGGCAACACACTGGGCAAAAGCAAAAAAGCGCACATCACGTTGATCGATGCCGTGCGCACCCATTTGTGGAAGCCCTTGTTGCACCAGGTGGCGGCAGGCACGCTGGACAGCCATGCGGACGAGTTGGAATACTTTGCCCTGGCCCGCAAGCACCACTTTCAGTTCCGTCTGGGACGCATGGATGGCCTGTCGCGGGCCCAAAAAGAAGTTGCTCTGGCGTCTACGCTGGACGAAGAGGGGGCCGAGGTCTTGCCGCGCCAAGCCATTGCCTACGACACGCTGGTTATCGCACTGGGGAGCCAGACCAATGACTTTGGCACGGCGGGCGCACGTGAGCACTGCATCATGCTGGACACGCCGCTGGCGGCCAAACAATTTCACCGCCGCCTGATCAATTCCTGCCTGCGTGCCCAGGCACAGGGCAAGGCAGCAGGGGAAGGGCGTTTTACCGTCACCATCATCGGGGGCGGCGCCACAGGGGTGGAACTGTCGGCCGAGCTGCACATGACGACCAAGATCTTGTCGACCTACGGGCTGTCCAATTTCCATCCCCAGAAAGACCTCAAAATCGTGATCGTGGACGCTTCAACGCGGCTTCTGCAGGCCCTGCCGGAACGCCTGTCGGAGGCCGTGTCCCTGGAGTTGCGCAAGCTCGATGTGGAGATTCACACCAACGAAAAGGTGATTGAGGTCTCCAAAGCCGGCGTCAAGATGGCCAGCGGCAAGTTCATCCCCAGCGGTATCGTGGTCTGGGCGGCGGGCATCAAGGCGCCCGATTTCATGAAAGACCTGGACGGGTTGGAGACCAACCGCATCAACCAGTTGCTGGTGCAGCGCACGCTGCAAACCACGCGCGACCCCAGCATCTTTGCACTGGGCGATTGTGCCGCGTGTCCGCAGGGCGAGGGCCAAGCCATGGTGCCCCCGCGGGCCCAGTCGGCGCACCAGCAGGCCGCGATGCTGGCCCAATCCCTGGTCCGGATGATGGACGGCAAGCCCTTGCCCGAGTTTGTCTACAAAGACTACGGCTCCCTGGTCTCGCTGGGGGACCACAGCACCCTGGGCAGCCTGA
Organism: Rhodoferax sp.; assembly: GCF_030697375.1. Lineage (GTDB taxonomy): Bacteria > Pseudomonadota > Gammaproteobacteria > Burkholderiales > Burkholderiaceae_C > Allorhodoferax. The sequence goes on from NZ_JAUYQD010000067.1 coordinate 6,100, forward strand.
TGGGGGCCATTGCCAGTGGCTCCGTGTTCATCGAAGGGCATATTGCCAAGTGGATGTACTGGTGGCTGCACAAGCACCACCAGATCGCGGTGAACGGTGTGTTCCACACCTGGCTAAGCACCTGGGCCGAGACCATCAACTGGGCGCGCAACCCCCGGATCAAGCTGCACTAGACCATGCCGCACTCGGCCTGCGGGCCTGGTGCCGTCATCGCCGCCCTAGTCCTTGGTGGCGTGGCGCTGCACGCAGGCGATGTAGGCGTTGCCGTCGGGTGGGCGGCCGGCGCGTTGGCTTTCCCACAGCATGGTGCCCAGGCACTCCATGGCGTCGTGGTGGGCGTGGTGCAGGGAGTTGCGCTTGTGGGTGAGCAACTCCACCGCCTGGCGGATGCCGCGCGGCTGGTCGATGGAGCACTGCTCGCTGATCGACAGGTGCATGGAGAGGTGCAAAAACGGGTTGGTGCGGCCCTCTTCGGCCTCGTACATGGTGGCCAGTGCGGTGTCCACATCGGCAAAATCCGCGTGGTATTCGGGATGCTCGTCCATCCACTGGCTTGCTATGGTTTCTATAGCTTCCAGCGCTTGCCCTGCACGGGCCTTGGCGTAAACGGAGCAAAAAAAGCGGCGAACATCGGCTTGGGAAGGACTGAACATGGGGCAAGGTTAACACGCCGCTCCGGTGCGGGGCGTGTACCGGCGTGACAGGCTTTTGTGGTGATCTTGGGTACAGTCGCCGGTCTGTTGTTTCACCGGAGTCCACTGGAAACCTGCCATGCACCACGCCTATATCTGCGATGCCATCCGCACCCCCTTCGGCCGCTACGGCGGCGCTTTGAGCAGTGTGCGCGCCGACGACCTGGCCGCCATCCCCCTGAAAAGCCTGGTGGTGCGCCACCCCGGCGTGGACTGGGCGGCGGTGGACGAGGTGCTCTTGGGCTGTGCCAACCAGGCGGGCGAAGACAACCGCAATGTGGCGCGCATGGCGGCGCTGCTGGCGGGGCTGCCCCTGCAGGTGGGCGGCGCCACCATCAACCGTCTGTGCGGCTCGGGTCTGGATGCCATTGGCACGGCAGCCCGCGCCATCAAAGCGGGAGAGGCGATGCTTTTGATTGCGGGCGGGGTGGAAAGCATGAGCCGCGCCCCTTTTGTCATGCCCAAGATGGACAGCGCCTTTGGCCGTGCCAACGCGGTGTACGACACCACCATCGGCTGGCGCTTTGTCAACCCACGGATGCAAGCGCAGTACGGGGTGGACTCCATGCCCGAGACCGCCGAGAACGTGGCCACCGAATTCAAGATCGGGCGCGAGGCGCAAGACCGGTTTGCACAAAGTAGCCAGCGCAAGGCCCTGGCCGCGCAGCACGCCGGGCACTTCGATGCCGAAATCTGCCCGGTCACGATTGCGCAGAAGAAGGGCGATGCGCTGGTCGTGCGCCAAGACGAACACCCGCGCGACACCCGCCTGGAGGCGCTGGCCCAGCTCAAGCCCATCGTGCGCCCGGACGGCACGGTGACCGCGGGCAATGCCAGCGGTGTGAACGACGGCGCGGGTGCCGTGTTGCTGGCCAACGAGGCTGCGGCCGCCCGCCACGGTCTGACGCCACGTGCCCGCGTGGTCGGCATGGCGACCGTGGGTGTGGCGCCCCGCACCATGGGCATAGGCCCGGCCCCGGCCACGCAAAAAGTGCTGGCCTTAGCCGGCCTGACCCTGGCGCAGATGGATGTGATCGAACTCAACGAAGCCTTCGCCGCGCAGGCGCTGGCGGTGCTGCGCACGCTGGGCCTGCAGGACGACGACCCGCGTGTCAACCCCTGGGGCGGCGCCATCGCCCTGGGCCACCCGCTGGGCGCCTCCGGTGCACGGCTGGTGGCCACGGCGGTCAACCAGTTGCACCAGCGCGACGGCCGCTACGCGCTGTGCACCATGTGTATTGGGGTGGGGCAGGGCGTTGCCCTGGTGCTGGAACGCGTCTGATATGCTATCGATTTAGTAGCTGCTTACGCTGTATCCACGGCGGAAAGTGCCCTATTTGATTGGAATTTTTTTTGCCATTCCCCCTGATCACCGACCCCGCGTTTTACGCCGTCACCATCCCCGCCGTGCTGCTGTTGGGGGTGAGTAAAAGCGGCTTTGGCGCCGGTTTCGGCTCGCTGGCCGTGCCCATGATGGCGCTGGTGGTCAGCGTGCCCGAGGCGGCGGCCATTCTGATGCCGGTGCTGTTCTTGATGGACGTGCTGGGCATGGCCGCCTTTCGCAAGGACTTTGACACTGCCTTGCTGAAGTTCCTGGTGCCCTTTGGCATGCTGGGCATTGGCATAGGCGCCTTGCTGTTCAAGCTGCTCAACGCCCACACGGTGGCGGCGCTGGTGGGTGGCTTCACCCTGCTGTTTTTGGCGCAGCGCCTGCTGTTCCCGCCCCAACCGGACAGCGCCCCGCCGCCCCGCTGGCTGGGCGCGCTGCTCTCCACCACCTCGGGCTTCACCAGCTTCATTGCCCATGCGGGCGGCCCGCCCATCAGCGCCTATGTGATTCCGCTCAAACTCTCGCCGGTCAAGTTCACCGCCACCATGGCGTTTTTCTTCTTCGTGGTGAACCTGAGCAAATGGATTCCCTACGGCCTCTTGGGCCTGCTGGACTTGCGCAACATGGCCACCTCTTTGGTGCTGCTGCCCATCGCCCCCATCGGTGTGTGGATCGGCGTGCGCCTGGCGCGGCGCATCAGCCAAGTGTGGTTCTACCGGTTTTTGTATGCTGGCATGTTCTTGACCGGGGTGAAGCTGCTGTGGGATGGGCTGGTGTGAGGCTGCTTTTGCTATGCAATACATAGCTGCTTGCGCAGGTTCTGTAAGGGCTAGAGGCCGATTTTGTTGCTAATATTCAAAGCAACGGCGTAATAACAGCAGACCATTCCAAATTTTGAAAGCCCCACCATGACCGACCCCTGGAACACCTTACTTCCGCAAATTGAGTACTTCTCCAAGCCCTTTCCCCGTGCCGCCATCGCGTTTGCGAATGCGCATCGGGAGGAGGTCGCTCCGCACCTCATCGCCGCCTTGGCGCACATGGCGGCTGATCCGTCTATGGCAGAAGACCCGGAGTACGTTTTGCACCTGTACGCCATGCACCTGCTGGCGGCGTGGCGTGACACGCGGGCCTATGCACCCATGGTGGCTTTGGGCCGCCATGACGATGACACCCTGGACATGGTGATGGGGGACACCCTGACGGAGTCTTATGGGCGCTGCCTGGCGTCGGTGTGTGATGGTGACATTCAGCCCTTGCAAGCCCTGTTTGAGGACACACAAGTGTCGCACTGGGTGCGCAATGCGGCGCTGGACGCGATCATGGTTCGGGTATTCGAGGGCGATGGTTCGCGCGACGAACTGGTCCAGTACCTGATGGCCAGGGGCGACGCCGAGGCGCAGCGGCTGCGGCTGCCGGGGACGAGCGTAGGCGAACTGGAGGTGATCAATTGCATCGCTTCGGTGGCCTCGGACATCGGGGCCGTGGAAATGCGTGGGCGGGTTGAAGGCTGGTATGACGAGCGTTTGCTGGACCCGATGATCGCTGACAAAGCATGGTTCGTGGAGCATCTTGGCGAGTCGTTTGACGTCTGCCTCGACCGTGAACTCAGTCGGGGCAAAGGCTATGTGCAGGATGTGGAAAAAGAAATCGGCTGGTGGGCCGGGTTCAGGGATGTTCCCGCCAAAAAACCGGCTCCCAAGGTGCTGCCCAGCCCCGTGCCTGGGAGCAGGAAAATTGGCCGCAACGACCCCTGCCCCTGCGGCAGTGGCAAAAAATACAAGAAATGCCACGGGATGGGCTGATGGCGCCCTCGCCAGACGAGGATCCTGGCATCCCGCCCTGGTTGGAGCACGGCTTGGCGCATGCGGGTGCGCAGGTCTGTGTGCTTGCACAGCAGGCGTACCGGCTGCGTGCGGTGCGCATCAACGAGCCGCTGCTGGTCGTGGTGCTGGCGGGCGTCAAACGTGTGGGCCTGGGGGCCCATGCCGTGGAGCTTGGCAGTGGCCAATTCGTGATGGTGCACCAGGGCGCCAGTGTGCACATGGAGAACCTGCCGCCAGGGCCGGGCCAGCCCTACCGTGCCTGGGCGATTTCATTCCCCTGGCGCGTGGTGGACCTGGCACGCAGGCTGTTGAGTGCGCATCCTGTTTCGGCCGTACCTGACCCCACGGAGGTGCTGAGCTGTGGCGCGCTGGAGCCGGTGCTGCCGGCATTGCAGCTTCTATTGTCGGCCCTGTCGCAGGCCGATGCGCCGCCCGATCCGGTGCGCATTGACCATGCGCTGGTGGGTGTGTTGCTGGCCCTGGCGCAGCGTGGGCATCGCCTGTTTTTACACGCCGGTGACCCGTCGCTGGCGGCGCGGGTTCGGCTCTTGGTTGCGGCGGCACCGCAGCGCGACTGGAGTTCCGTGCATGTCGAGGCCACCTTGCATGTCAGCGGTGCCACGCTGCGGCGCCATCTGGCGGCGGAAAACACCTCGCTGCGCGCAGTGCTGCGCGAAACCCGTTTGCACCACGGCCTGGCGCTGCTGCAATCCAGCCGCAAGCCCTTGAAGGCCATTGCCAGTGCCTGTGGTTACCGCTCGGTGCCCAGTTTCAGCCGCAACTTCACCGCGCACTTTGGCGTAGAGCCCCTGACCCTCGCCCAGGCGTGAGCGTTTGGCGCACACCGGTGAGCGCCTGGAGACGGCCTGCCGCTGCACCATAGCGTTCAGCACCCGCGAACTCCCTCGCGTTGGTGTGCCGCTGAATTTACCCATGCAAGGCGGTCGTTTTTTTACCTATCAGGAGTGCATCATGCGCAAATTTTCTTCCGCCCTGGCCCTGGGCGTCTGTGTGTCGCTTGCCGCCAGTAGCGCGGCTTGGGCCTTGGAACTCAAAAGCACCGACGTGGCCGAGGGCCAGCTGCTTCATGCCGACCAGGTCTACCAGGGCTTTGGCTGCCAAGGCGCCAATGTGTCGCCGCAACTGGAATGGAGCGGCGCACCGGCTGGCACCCAGAGTTTTGCGCTCACCGTGTACGACCCCGACGCCCCCACCGGCAGCGGCTGGTGGCATTGGAGTGTGTACAACCTGCCAGCCTCCGCCATGCGCCTGGAGCGCGGAGTGGGGCAGGGTGCCGCATTGCCGACCGGCGCGCAACAGGGGCGCAACGACTATGGCGCTTACGGTTTTGGCGGCGCCTGCCCCCCCGTGGGCGACACGCCGCACCGCTACATCGTCACGGTGCGGGCCTTGAAGGTGAAAAAGCTGGAGCTGCCTGTGGATGCCTCGCCCGCCCTGATCGGCTTCATGCTCAACGCCAATACCTTGGCCAGCGCCACGATCACGGCGCGCTACGGGCGCTGAGGCGCTTGGGCGTTCAATGGTCCCAGCGGTGCGGGTGGCGTTGTTCCTGCTCCGCGCGTTCTTGCGCCATCTGCTCTTCCAGTTGCAGCCGCCCCTGTTTGACCACCGCGATCAGCTGGGCCTGGTCGCGGTAGTGGGGGTGTAATTTTTCAAACAACTCCAGGTTGTGCTGGCGAAAACGCATCACTTTTTGGCGGGCGGCGTGGGGCGCCTGGCCCAGCAGCTCCAGCACGCTGCGGGCGCTGCGCAGGCTGGACTCGAACAGCTCGCGCTCCACGCGCAGCACGCCGCGGTCGCGCAGCTGGTTCCAGTGCGTCACGTCGCGGGCGCGGGCCACGATCTGCAACTGCGGAAAGTGCGCCTGCGCCAGGTCCACGATCTCCAGCGACTGCGCCAGGTCGTCCACCGCCACCACCAGAATTTTGGCGCTGGCGGCGCCTGCCGTGCGCAGCAGGTCGAGCCGGGTGGCGTCGCCATAAAACACGCGGTAACCAAAGCTGCGGGCCGCTTCGATCATCTCGGCGTCGTGGTCCAGCACGGTGGTGGGAATGCCCTCGGCCAGCAGCATGCGGGCGATGATCTGGCCGTAGCGGCCAAAGCCGGCAATCACAATCGGCGCTTCTTGCGGTTCGGAAATTTCGTCCATGGGCGTGACGCCGCAGTTGGCATAACGGGGCAACAGCCATTTGTCGATGGCGACCAGCAGCAGCGGGCTCACCAGCATGGACACCGCCACCGCGCCGATCAAGAGCGAGGCGGTTTGCGCCGGGAACACATGGGCGCCGGCAGCGGCCTGGAACACCACAAAGGCAAATTCGCCGCCCTGCGCCAGCAGCAGGGTGAACACCGGGCGCTCCTGAAACGGCAGCTTCATGGCACGCGCCAGGCTGTAAATCACGGCCGCTTTCACCGCCAGAAACCCGGCCACGATGAGCGCCATCAGGCCTGGGGACTGGCGCAGCACACCAAAGTCGATGCTCATGCCCACGGCGATGAAAAACAGGCCCAAGAGCAGGCCCTTGAAGGGCTCGATGTCGGTCTCCAGCTCGCGCCGGTACTCGCTTTCGGCCAGCAGCACCCCGGCCAGAAAGGCCCCCAGCGCCATGGACAGGCCCACCAGCTGCATCAGCCCGGCGATGCCCACCACCAGCAGCAAGGAGGCGGCGGTGAAGATTTCAGGCGTTCGGGAGCGGGCAATCCAGCGAAACAGCGGGCGCATCAGCAGCCGCCCACCCAGGATGATGCCCGCCACTACCGCTATGATTTTGAGAGCTTCCCACGCAGGATGGGCGGGGGCTAGAGCCTCATTGGATGCTGCAACCACGCCCAGCAGCGGCAGCAGGGCCAAGATCGGGATGGCGGCCACGTCCTGGAACAGCAAAATCGAAAACGCGGCCTGGCCGCTGCCGGTGGGCATCAGGTTGCGCTCCCCCATCACCTGCAGCGCAATCGCGGTGCTGGACAAGGCCAGCCCCAGGCCCGCCACCAGCGCGGTGCGCCAGTCCACGCCACACACCATGGCGACGGCGGTGAGCAGCAGGGCGCAGCCCAGCACCTGGGCGCTGCCCCAGCCAAAAATGGGGCGGCGCAGGCTCCACAGGCGCTTGGGCTCCAGCTCCAGGCCCACCAAAAAAAGCATCAGCACCACGCCAAATTCGGCAAAGTGCAGGATGTCTTCCACGTTGGTGACCAGCCCCAGGCCCCAGGGGCCAATCGCAATGCCGGCCGCCAGGTAGCCAATGATGGAGCCCAGGCCCAGGGCTTGGCTCAGGGGCACGGCGATGACGGCCGCGCTCAGGTAGATGAAGCTGTTGACCAGCCAGGTGGGGGTGTGTTCCAAATCAATTCTCCGGCCGGTCGGCGGTGGGCACTTCGCAGGCCGGGCAGGTCTCCATCTCGTCCAGTTCGGGCCAGGTGGGATAGCTTTCCAGCCGTTCACGGAACACGGCCACATGCTGCGCCACTTCGTCCTCTTCCACGGCATGGGCGCCGTGCAACACCAGCGGCGGCAAAAACCGCATGCCGCACAGGGCGGCGGTTTGTTCGTAGGGCGGCAAAAACGCGTCGAAGAAATAGCGGTTGTAGCCCTGCGGGTGGTAGGAGGCATCGGGCCCGCCGGTGCTGGCCACCAGCCACAGGTCCTTGCCCTGCAGCGCGTGGCCGCCGCCATAGGCCCAGCCGTGGGTCAGTACATCGTCCAGCCAGAGCTTGAGCAAGGCGGGCATGGAGTACCACTGCACCGGGTGCAAGAGCACCACCAATTGCGCCGCCCGCAGCCGGGCTTGCTCCGTGGGCACATCGATGCAGTAGTCGGGGTAGCTGCCGAACAGGTCACACAGCTGCACCGTGGCCACCTCACGTGCGGCGGCCACCAGACGCCGGTTCACGCGGGACGCGTTCCAGTTGGGGTGGGCGGCGACCAGGTAAATGCCCTTGTTGCTGGTGGAAGGTTCGGGGACTTGGTGTTGTGCGTGCATCCCGATAACATAGCGCAAAGTTCACTTTGAGCCGTCCCACCGCGAAGGAAGCCCTATGCCAGTCATTGTTGTCGCCAATCCCAAGGGAGGGGTGGGTAAATCCACGCTCTCGACCAATATCGCCGGGTATTTCGCGTCCCTGGGGCACGCGGTCCTGTTGGGTGACGCCGATGTGCAGCAGTCGTCCCGCCTGTGGTTGAGCTTGCGCCCCGACGGGACACGCCCCATCGCGTCCTGGGACCTGGGGGCGGAGCAGATCGCCAAGCCGCCCAAGGGAACCACCCATGTGGTGATCGATACGCCCGCAGGCCTGCATGGCAAACGGCTCAAGGAGATTTTGAAGCAGGCCGACAAGGTGATCGTGCCCCTGCAACCCAGCGTGTTCGACATCTTTGCCACCCGCGCCTTTTTGGACGAATTGGCGCAAAGCCGCCATGCCATGAAAACGGACATCGGTATCGTGGGCATGCGGGTTGACGAGCGCACCATCGCCGCCGACAAATTGCGCGAGTTCATGGACATGCTGGACCTGCCGGTGCTGGGCTTTTTGCGGGACACGCAAAACTACATCCACCTGGCAGCCGGTGGACTCTCCCTGTTCGACGTGGCTCCGGGCCGGGTGGAGCGCGATCTGGAGCAGTGGCAGCCCATTTGCGACTGGTTGGGGCGCTGAGCGCACCGTGCCCCTGTCCCGTGATGGACAGGGCGCGCAACGGCGTTTGGCTACAGTGGGGCCATGAAAACCTTTCCAACCTTACAAGACCTCGCCGCCTGCGTGGGCCAGGACGTCGCCACCAGCGACTGGGTCACCATCACCCAGGAACAAATCAACCTGTTCGCCCAGGCCACCGGAGACCACCAGTGGATCCATGTGGACGTGGAGCGGGCCAAGACCGGCCCCTTTGGCGCCCCCATTGCACATGGCTTTTTGACCCTGTCGCTCATCCCCACTTTTTTTGAGAACGCCTTGCAGGTGGAGCAGGTGCGCATGGGGGTGAACTACGGCCTCAACAAGGTGCGTTTTATTGCCCCCGTGCCGGTGGGTAGCCAGTTGCGCGGCCACCTCAAGTTGCTGAAAAGCGAAGCCATTGACAAGCAGGGCCTGCAAACCACCTGGGAAGTGTCGATCGAGCGCCAGGGCGCGGCCAAGCCGGTGTGTGTTGCAGAGTCGCTGATTCGCCAGTACCCCTGATACCCCCTGAGAGCCCTTGGTTCAGCGGCCGGCTGAATCAGGCAAAGCCGTTTTGCCGCCAGGCCTCAAACACCGTCACCGCCACCGCGTTGGACAAATTCAGGCTGCGCTGCCCCGCGCGCATGGGCAGCTTGAGGCTGCGCTCCGGGCTGAAGGCAGCCCGCACGGTGTCGGAAATACCCTTGGTCTCCGAACCAAACACCAGCCAGTCGCCACTCTGAAAGGCCACCGCATAGGGGCTGCGTGTGCCCCGGGTGGTGAGGGTGAACAGCCGCTCGGGCACGGGACGTTCGGTGTCCAGAAAGGCCTGCCAGTCGGCATGGCGGCGCAGCGTGGCGTACTCGTGGTAGTCCAAACCCGCGCGACGCATGTGTTTGTCGTCAAAATTAAACCCCAGCGGCTCCACCAGGTGCAGCGTGCAGCCGGTGTTGGCCGCCAGGCGGATGATGTTGCCCGTGTTGGGCGGGATTTCGGGCTCTACCAGGACGATATGGAACATGCGCGCTATTGTCGCCGTTGACAAAACCCTATTGCGTGGCCATCACCGCTTTTTGGATTTTTTCAATCGTCATGTCCTTATGCATTTTTTGCAACACGGCGGTCAGCCGGGGTGCAAGTGCGGCATGCTTTTGGTGCAGATAGTGGTACACCGGAAAGCTGACCAGCGGCGGAGTGAGGATGCCGATGCCCTCCAGTTGCAGCGCTTTGATGACAGCCAGCCCGGACGCGCGGTTCGCCACCACCACATCGGTGCGTCCCAATTCCATTTTTTGAAACGCTTGTTGCATGGTGAGTACCGGCTCGATCTTCATGCCCTGTGTGTTTTGCTCCACAATTTTGATGCCCCGGACAAAACCAATGGTGAAGGGGCGCAGGCTTTCCCAGCCGTTCACCACAAAGGTGGTGCCGCGTGTGAAGACCACAATTTCATAGGTCAGCAAAGGCACCGGTACGATCATCAGGTTGGGGTAGACCTTCTCCATACCCACCTTGCGGTACAACTCCCCGTCCATTTTGCCGGTGTTCGCGCTGAGCAAGGAACGTTCTCCCGGTAGCCGGTGTACTTCCAGCTGCAGACCCAGCCGGTGGTAGGCTTCGCCCATCACCTGTTCGGCAATGCTGGTGGCGGGATCCTGCTCCAGCAATGTGGATACATGCATGGTGGGGCTGTCCAGCGCCAGCGCGGACGCCCCCGTGAAAGCGGGTGTGATGGCGAATTTAAGGAGGACGCGGCGCAGCATGCGCCAAAGCATACACCCCGTCAGGGCCGCTTACTCGGTGCGCGCAAACACCATCGCCGTGATGTGCTCCGCACCTGCTTGCCGTACAACACCTGCCGCAGCGTGCAGCGAAGCGCCGCTGGTCATCACATCGTCCAGCAGCACCACGCGCCGCCCCTTGAGGTGGGTCGCCTGCAAGGGGTCCACCGCAAAAGCGTGTTGCACACTGCGCAGCCGCTCCTTGCGGGGCAGGGAGCTTTGGGGCGGTGTGTCCTGGATGCGCAGCAGCACCTGGGGCATGACTTTGGCAGGCTCCAGGGCGCGGGCCAAGACCAGGGCCTGGTTGAAACCCCGTTCCCGCAGGCGTTCGCGTGACAAGGGCATGGGAAGCAGTACATCGGCAGATTCCAGCGCAGGCTCCACCCAGGGCGCACTGCGCATCAGCGTGGCCAGGCTGGCGGCCCAGCCGGTGTGCTGGCGGAATTTGAAGTCCACCACCAGGCCGGACCATGGGTAGGCGTAGGGCACGGCGGCCAGGGCCTGGTCCAGTGGCGGCGGGTCCGTGGTGCAGGCACCGCACAGGCGCATGCCCGTGGGCAGCGGCAGGGCGCAGCGCTGGCAGCGGTGCACGGGTTGGGCAAACTGCGCCACGCAGGTCTCGCACACCGGTTGCGACGGCCAGGCGTGGCACACCGCGCACTGGCTGGGCAGGGATTGGGATACCCTTGAGAGCAACTGGCGAAACATGCCATCAATATACTCCCGCCCCTTTCACCCAATCCACCGAGCTATGAGCACCGAGCGCCCCCCCACCATTGACCCCCGTGCCGCCGCCCGTTGGGCCGCGTTGCTTCCCGCCGCCACCGATCCCCGCTCCCCCTGGTTGCATGAAGAGGTGGCACGCCGCATGGAAGAGCGCCTGCAGTGGATTGTGAAAAAACCGGCGCGCTGGGTGCACTGGGCGCCTCTGCGCGGTGGCCTGCAAGCGCAGGCGCTGCTGACCCAGCGCTACCCAAAATCTGAATGTTTTGTGATGGAAACCCGCACAGAACGTGCGCAGACAGCTACTAAATCCATAGCAAACCCGTGGTGGAAACCGCAGCGCTGGTTGGGGGCTTCGGTGCGCTTCGAAGCGCCAGCGCAACCGGTACAAATGGTGTGGGCCAATATGGCGCTGCACATGGAGGCCGATCCACAGGCATTGATCGGCCATTGGCACCGCCTGTTGGAGGACGATGGGTTTGTGATGTTTTCCTGCCTGGGGCCCGACACGCTGCGCGAGTTGCGCCGGGTCTTTGCCGAGCGGGGGTGGCCACCGCCCTCGCACGAATTCACCGACATGCACGACTGGGGCGACATGCTGATGCACGCGGGGTTTGCCGAGCCGGTGATGGACATGGAGCACATCACCCTGAGCTTTGCGTCGCCCGAACGTTTGTTGGTGGAGTTGCGCGAACTGGGGCGCAACCTGCATGCGGCGCGCTTTTCCGGTTTGCGGGGGCGCGGCTGGCGCGATGCGCTGCACGGCGCATTGGCCCGTGAATTGGCCCCGCAGTCGGCGGGCAAAGGCCTGGAACTCACCTTTGAAATCATTTACGGACACGCCTTCAAACCCCAGCCACGGCTGACGGTCCAGCCACAAACCACGGTTTCACTGGATGCAATGCGCAAAGCTTTGAGGCAGGGCAAACCCTAATACGGCATCGTTTGACATCCGGGCTTGACAAGTATCCTTAAACCCGTCCAACTGCAAAGGTGCGTGGGCTACAATCATCGACAACCTAATTTTGGTTGGGTGTGCCCGTTTGCTCCCAAAAAGTGCAACCCTGGTTCGGGTTGGGCCTGATTAATTTGATGCAATGAAGAAATGAACATGATGAAGAGCATTCTCAAAAAATTGGCTTCACTGCTGCTGGCAGCCAGCGCATGGGCGCTCACCGCAGCTTTCACTTTGGCGCATGCGGTGGGCGACCTTCCCGGTGGCCCCGCAGTCCGTCAATTGAATCTGCACCCGCCTGTCACCAAAATTGCCGAAGAACAGGCATGGCTGCATTGGTTCATGTTGATTCTGTGCTCCGTGATTTTTGTGGGCGTGTTTTCGGTGATGTTCTATTCCATCTGGAAACACCGCAAATCGGTGGGCCACAAGCCCGCCACCTTCCACGAGTCCGTCACCGTGGAAATTGTTTGGACCCTGATTCCTTTTGTCATCGTCATCCTGATGGCGCTGCCCGCCACCAAAGTGGTGGTGGCCATGAAGGACACCACCAATGCGGACCTGACCATCAAGGCTACGGGGATGCAGTGGAAATGGGGCTATGACTACCTGAAGGGTGAGGGCGAGGGCATTGGTTTTACCTCGTCACTGGACCGGACACAACGCGTGATGTCGGACAACGGTGGTCCGGCCAAGGACGAAGTTGTGGATGACTATCTGCTCAAGGTGGACAACCCGATGGTGGTGCCCGTGGGTAAAAAGATTCGCGTTATCACCACGGCGACCGATGTGATTCACGCCTTTGCCGTGCCCTCGTTCGGCATCAAGCAAGATGCCATTCCTGGTTTTGTGCGCGACACCTGGTTCCGCGCCGACAAGGTGGGGGATTACCACGGCCAATGCGTCGAGTTGTGCGGCAAAGAGCATGCCTACATGCCCATCCATGTGAAGGTGCTGTCTGAGCAGGACTATTCCGCTTGGGTGGCTGCAGAGCAGAAGAAGATGGCCGCCAAGGCCGACGACCCTGCCAAAGTCTGGACGCAAGCCGATATCGTCAAGCGCGGTGAAAAAATCTATGCTGCCAACTGTGCTGCTTGCCACCAAGCCAATGGCAAGGGTGCGGGCTCCATCAAAGCGCTGGACGGCTCCGCCGTGGTGCTGGATGGCGACAAGAGCAAGCAGATTTTGGTGGTTTTGAATGGGCAAAACAAAGGCGCCATGCCGTCTTGGAAAGCCCTGAGCGACACCGACATCGCCGCGGTCGTCAGCTACACCAAGAACAACTGGTCCAACAAGACCGGGCAAGTGGTGCAGCCTGCCGATGTCCTGGCCTTGCGCAAGTAATCTGACACCGACTGCACAAGCCGCACTACCGCCGAATTACGAGAATTGAGAAGGAAATCAGGATGAGCGCCGTTTTAGACCATCACGATCATGCCCATGACGACCACCACCACGCCCCCACGGGCTGGCAGCGTTGGGTGTATGCCACCAACCACAAGGACATCGGTACGCTGTATTTGTTGTTTGCCTTCACCATGCTGATGGTGGGCGGGGTGTTGGCCCTGTTGATCCGCGCAGAGTTGTTTCAGCCCGGCTTGCAGTTGGTGAACCCGGAGTTGTTCAATTCACTCACCACCATGCACGGTCTGATCATGGTGTTCGGCGCCATCATGCCGGCCTTTGTCGGTTTTGCGAACTGGATGATCCCGCTGCAAATCGGCGCGGCCGATATGGCCTTTGCCCGCATGAATAACTTCAGCTTCTGGCTGATGGTTCCTGCCGGCCTGATGCTGGTGGGGTCCTTCTTCATGCCCGGTGGTGCACCTGCGGCGGGCTGGACGCTGTACGCGCCGCTGACCCTGCAAATGGGCCCCAGCATGGACGCCGGCATTTTTGCCATGCACATCCTGGGTGCTTCTTCCATCATGGGCTCGATCAACATCATCGTGACCATCTTGAACATGCGCGCCCCTGGCATGACCTTGATGAAGATGCCCATGTTCTGCTGGACCTGGCTGATCACCGCCTACCTGCTAATCGCGGTGATGCCGGTGTTGGCCGGTGCCATCACCATGACGCTGACGGACCGCCACTTTGGCACCAGCTTCTTCAATCCCGCTGGCGGCGGTGACCCGGTGATGTACCAGCACATCTTCTGGTTCTTCGGCCACCCCGAGGTGTACATCATGATTTTGCCGGCCTTCGGCATCATCAGCCAGATCGTGCCCGCCTTTGCCCGCAAGAAGCTGTTTGGCTACGCCTCCATGGTGTACGCCACATCGTCGATTGCCATCCTGTCCTTCATCGTGTGGGCGCACCATATGTTCACCACCGGCATGCCGGTGACCGGCCAGCTGTTCTTTATGTACGCCACCATGCTGATCGCCGTGCCGACTGCCGTGAAGATTTTCAACTGGATCGCCACCATGTGGCAGGGTTCCATGACCTTTGAGACCCCCATGCTGTTTGCGGTGGGTTTCATCTTTGTGTTCACCATCGGTGGCTTCACCGGCTTGATTCCTGCGGTGGCCCCGATTGACATCCAGTTGCAAGACACCTACTACATCGTGGCGCACTTCCACTACGTGTTGGTGGCAGGTTCCCTGTTTGCGATGTTTGCCGGCTACTACTATTGGTCCCCCAAATGGACCGGAGTCATGTACAGCGAAACCCGTGGCCGTATTCACTTCTGGTGGTCCATCATTTCCTTTAATGTGACCTTTTTCCCCATGCACTTCCTGGGTCTGGCCGGCATGCCACGCCGTTATGCCGACTACCCCATGCAGTTTGCCGACTTCAACATGGTGGCCTCCATCGGCGGTTTCTTCTTTGGCTTTGCGCAGGTGTACTTCTTCTTGTGCATCGTGGTGCCTGCCATGCGTGGACAAGGCGAAAAAGCCGTGCAAAAACCCTGGGAGGCTGCGGAAGGCCTGGAGTGGGAAGTGCCTTCGCCAGCGCCTTTCCATACCTTTGAGACCCCTCCCAAGCTGGACATCACCGCCACCAAAGTGATTGGGTAAACCACCATGACACCTGAACAAAAGAAATCCAACCTCAAAATGGGCCTGATCTTGGCGTCCGTGGCGGCGGTGTTCTTTGTCGGTTTCATGGCCAAGATGGTCTTGCTGGGCAAATAGACGATGAGTCTGCAGCGTGCAAATTTCCACATGGTGCGCAAGCTGGCCGTCATTGCGGTCGGCATGTTTGCCTTCGGCTATGCACTGGTGCCTATCTACAAAACCCTGTGTGAGATGACGGGCATCAATGTGCTGGCCCTGGGGGAAGAGTTGACCTCCGGCAAAAGCAACAAGCTGCCCGCCAACACCCAGATCGACACCAGCCGCACCATCACGGTGGAGTTTGATGCCAATTCCAGCGGACCTTGGGATTTCAAGCCGTCTCAGCGCTCGGTGCAAGTGCACCCGGGCGAGTTGGCGACGGTGATGTACGAATTTCAAAACACGCAGAACCGGCGCATGTCGGCCCAGGCCATTGCCAGTTATGCCCCCCAGCAGGCGTCCAGCCACTTCAACAAGCTGGAATGTTTTTGTTTTAACCAGTACACGCTGGATCCGGGGGAGAAAAGAACCTGGCCCGTGGCTTTTGTGATCGACCCCAAGCTGTCGAAGGATGTGAAAACCATCACCTTGTCGTACACCTTTTTTGAGGTGGGTGGCAAGACACCGCCCGCGCCAGTGGCCGGTGTGCAGGGGCTGGGCTTGAGCGCAGTGGGGTCCTGATGGTCGAGGACAAACGTACACCCGCTGCCAGGACTTCGTTTTGGCGCAGCATCAAGTTGGTGGCCTGGTCTTTTATGGGTATCCGCGGCAACAGCGAATACCAACAAGACCTGGCCAAGGTCAATCCCATGCATGTGGTGGGAGTGGGCATTGTCGGTGTGCTGCTATTGGTGGTAGGCCTGATCACTCTGGTGAATTGGGTGGTTGCGAAATAATTTGGATAGGAGAAGAGAATGAGTTCAACAACACACGGCGCAACGCCGCACTATTTTGTTCCCGGCCCCTCGCGGCACCCTGCGATGGCAGCCCTGGGTTTGTTTTTTGTCATTCTGGGCGCGGGCCAATGGGTCAACGACGTGGATTGGGGCAAGTACTCGCTCGCCTTTGGCTTGGTGTGGTTCCTGGGCGTGTTGTACCAGTGGTTCTCCGAGTCGGTGGGTGAGAGCGAAGGCGGCCAGTACGGCCACAAAATTGACCTCTCCTACCGCTGGAGCATGAGCTGGTTCATTTTCTCGGAAGTCATGTTTTTCGGTGCCTTTTTCACGGCCTTGTGGTGGGCGCGCGCGCATTCGGTGCCGGGCCTGGGTAACCTGGAAAACTCCGTGCTCTGGCCTGATTTCAAGGCCGTGTGGCCCAGCTTGGCGGCCGGTGTCACCGCCTCGCCTGCCAACATTGTGGAACCCTTCACGACCATGGGTCCGTTCTGGTTGCCCACCATCAACACCGCCTTGCTGCTGTCCTCGGGTGTCACGCTGACCATCGCCCACCATGCGCTGGTGGCCGGCAATCGCAGCAAGACGGTGGGCTTCATGTGGGCCACCGTGCTGCTGGGGGTTACCTTCTTGTGTGTGCAAGGTTATGAGTACTACCATGCCTACACCCTGTACAACTTGAAGCTGAGCTCCGGTATTTTTGGCTCCACCTTCTTCATGCTGACGGGTTTTCACGGGTTCCACGTGTTTGTCGGCATGCTGATGCTGCTGTTCATTACCCTGCGCCTGCAAAAAGGCCACTTCTCCGCCGATCGACATTTCGGCTTTGAAGGCGCGGCCTGGTACTGGCACTTTGTGGACGTGGTCTGGCTGGGCCTGTACGTGCTGGTGTATTGGCTTTAAACTGCGCGGCATAGAAAAAAAGGCACCGAGTTCGGTGCCTTTTTGATTGGGGCTCAGCGTCCCTGGGGGATGCCGGTGGGGTGGATGTAGCCCATTTTCCAGGCGATGAGAATGCAGGCAAACAGCGCAATGGAGAAGCCCACCCGCAAGGCGAGTGCATTCGCCATTTTTTTGGATTTCTCCGCAGTCGATGCACCACGGCGCATCATGAAAAACAAGGCGGCACCCAGGCTGCCGAGAATGGCCACAAAGGCAATGATTACAAGGTACGTCATGGGCAGGATTATCTGGTGAATGCCCGATTCAAGTGGGTCGTGCTGACTTTTGCCACTGTGGTGGCCATTGGCATTACCCTGTCTTTGGGAGGGTGGCAGCTGTCGCGCGCCGCCCAAAAGCAGGCCCTGCAGGCGGCGGTGCTCGCCCAAGCTGCCCAACCCGTGCTGGACGGTGTGGCTTTGCAAAGCGCAGCCGACCCATGGGCCCTGGTCCACCAGCGGGTGCGCTTGACGGGCACCTGGGTGCCGGGGGCCACCGTGTTGTTGGACAACCGCCCCATGGATGGACGGGTCGGGTTTTTCGCCATGACGCCCTTGTTGCTGCAAGGAAGCCAGGCCGCCATCCTGGTGCAGCGCGGCTGGGTGCCCCGCAACTTTGAAGACCGCACACGTCTGCCGCGCCTGGAAACACCCGCGGGTGTGGTGGAGATCGAGGGGCGCATTGCCCCGCCGCCGGCCAAGCTATACGAGTTGGGTGGGGCAAGCGGTGGCGCAATCCGGCAAAATCTCGACCTGGCGCAATTTCGGACCGAAACCGGGCTGGCCTTGATGGCGGTCACCTTGCAGCAAACCGGTGCACCCAGCGAAGGCTTGCTGCGCGACTGGGCCGCTGCCCATGTGGGCGTGGACCGGCATTACGGCTACGCCTTCCAGTGGTTTGGTTTGGCGGCTTTGATCGCCGTGCTCTACTTCTGGTTTCAAATCGTGCGACGTTTCATTTACCGACCCAAGGACACCTCTTTACATGGCTAGCGCTCCCCCCCACAACGACGAGCCTTTGGGTCTGACCGTGCATTCCATGCCCGCGCCGGCCCAGGTGGCGGCCACCGACAGCGCCCGCACCCGGATGGGCCGCTGGAAAATGCTGCTGGTTTTTTTGATCTGTGCCAGCCCGGTCATTGCGTCCTACTTCACCTATTACGTGATCCGCCCTGAAGGCCGTCGCAATTTCGGCGATCTGGTGGATCCGCAGCGCCCCTTGCCGGACCTGGTGGGCACGCCTCTGGCGGGGCCCCCCGTGAATTTGCGCACGCTCAAGGGGCAGTGGCTTTTGGTCAGTGTGTCGTCCGGCGCCTGCGACGCCGCCTGTGCCCGCCACTTGTACCTGCAGCGCCAGTTGCGCGAAGGGCTGGGCAAAGAAAAAGACCGTCTGGACTGGGTCTGGCTGGTCAGCGACGCAACGCCCGTGGCCGACGAACTCAAGCCCGCCCTCCAAGAGGCCACCGTGGTGCGCCTGCCCGCCGCCGACTTGGCGCGCTGGCTGGAGCCGCAACAGGGCCATGCGCTTTCCGAGCACCTTTATTTGGTGGACCCCCTGGGCAACTGGATGCTGCGTTTTCCACCGCAACTCGATGCCCAGAGTGCACCCCAGGCCAAGCGCGACCTGGACCGCCTGCTGCGCGCTTCCGCCTCCTGGGACACGGCAGGCCGCTGAGGCCTTCTGCACCCACCGGTACCCACACGTCCCATGCACACCTCGCTGTACGACTTGTCGCCCCTGCTGCGCATGCTCTTGATGGGGCTGCTGCTGGCGGCGGGCCCCCTGCTGTGGGTGGGCCTGCGTAAACGGCGCTCGGCGCCGCTGGGGTGCTTGCATGCGCTGGCCGTGGTGACCCTGTTTTTAACCTTTGATCTGGTGTTGTTTGGTGCATTCACCCGGTTGACCGACAGCGGCCTGGGTTGCCCCGATTGGCCCGGCTGCTATGGCAATGCCACACCGCTGGGGGCCAGCCAGGCCATTGCGGTGGCCCAAACGGCCCTGCCCACCGGCCCGGTCACCGCGGCCAAGGCCTGGGTGGAAATGGTGCACCGCTACCTGGCGACCGCCGTGGGCGTGTTGATCACCGTATTGGCCGTGGCGGCCTGGCTGCGTGCCAGGGCGCCACGCCGCACGCCGGTGCCCAAACCCTGGTTGGCCACCGCGAGCTGGGTCTGGGTGTGCATCCAAGGCGCTTTTGGGGCGCTGACGGTCACTATGAAACTCTTTCCCGCCATTGTCACGCTGCACCTGCTGGGGGGCTACCTCTTGCTGGCGCTGCTCACGGTGCAAACACTTCAGTTGGGGCGGGGAGAGCGCACGCCAGTGCCGGCGTCTTTGCGCTTCGGCATGCTGGGGGCCCTGGCCATGCTGGTGCTGCAATCCGCCTCCGGGGCCTGGGTCAGCACCAACTACGCGGTATTGGCCTGCAACGAGTTCCCGCACTGCCAGGGCAGCTGGTGGCCCGCCATGGATTTTGGGGGCGGTTTTGAGTTCTGGCGCCCCCTGGGCTTGGGCGGCAATGGCGCGCCCATCAGCTTTCAGGCGCTCACGGCCATCCACTACAGCCACCGCCTGCTCGCTTTTGCCACCGTGCTGGTGCTGGGCGGCCTGGCTTGGCATGTGAAGTCGCACGACGCCCTGCGCAAACCCTTTCTGGCCTTGAGTGCCTTGCTGGCCCTGCAGGTGTTGACGGGCCTGAGCAATGTGCTGTTGGACTGGCCTTTGCTGGCGGCTGTGCTGCACACCGGTGGCGCAGGTGCGCTGGTGGTGGTGCTGGTGTGGCTGCTGGTTTCTACATCGGGCAAGCGCCCCGCAACCGAGATTTTCTGAATGACCGTGAACGCCCATGTCGGCACCCCTTCGGTGGTGCGCCAGTATTACGCGCTGACCAAGCCGCGTGTGATCCAACTGATTGTGTTTTGTGCGCTGATCGGCATGGTGCTGGCCGTGCCCGGCGCACCCAGTGGGGCCCAGGTTGGCCTGGCGGCCTGGGCCTGCTTGGGCATCTATCTGGTGGCGGGGGCGGCGGCGGCCTTCAACTGCATTGTGGAAAAAGGCATTGATGCCAAGATGCGGCGCACCGCCTGGCGTCCCACCGCCCGTGGGGAGCTGGGCGACACGCAGACCTTGCTGTTTTCCGCGCTGCTGTGTGGGCTGGGCTCCGCCATTTTGTATGTGTGGGTCAATCCCCTGACCATGTGGCTGACCTTTGCCACCTTTGTCGGCTACGCCGTGGTCTACACCGTGATCCTCAAGCCGCTGACGCCGCAAAACATCGTGATTGGCGGTGCCTCCGGGGCCATGCCACCGGTGCTGGGCTGGGCGGCCATGACGGGTGACGTGGGCCCTGAGGCGCTGATCCTGTTTCTCATCATTTTTCTGTGGACCCCACCGCATTTCTGGGCGCTGGCGCTGTACCGGGTGGAGGACTACCGCAAGTCGGGCCTGCCCATGCTGCCGGTGACCCATGGCAGCGATTTCACCCGCCTGCAGATTTTGCTCTACACCATTGTGCTGTTTGCGGCCTGCCTCCTGCCCTTTATTTACGGCTTCAGTTCCTGGCTGTACCTGGCGGCTGCCGTGGCTTTGAGCATCGGGTTTTGTGGCTACGCCTGGGCCTTGCTGCGCCGCTACTCGGATGCGCTGGCGCGCAGCACCTTCAAGTTTTCCCTGATCCACCTGAGCGCGCTGTTTGCGGCGCTGCTGCTGGACCACTACCTTCTCTGAGGCAACTATGCACAAACGAAATGCTCTTAAATTGATAGCTGCTTGCGCAATGTCTGCGGGGGCTGCGGGTCTTTTTACTGCCTGTTCCGAGCAAAAGCCCGCGTTTGTTTCCATCGACCTGACGGGGGCCGATTACGCCAAGAACTTTGAGTTGACCGACCACAACGGCAAAGTTCGGCACCTGCCGGATTTCGCCGGCAAGGTGGTGGTCTTGTTTTTTGGCTACACCCAGTGCCCCGACGTGTGCCCCACCGCCATGGTGGAGCTGGCGAGCATCAAAAAGGCGCTGGGCCAAGACGGCGAGCGCCTGCAGGGCCTGTTTGTTTCCATCGACCCCCAGCGCGACACCCCCGAGGTGCTCAAAGCCTATATGGGCA
Source organism: Rhodoferax sp. (assembly GCF_030697375.1). GTDB lineage: Bacteria > Pseudomonadota > Gammaproteobacteria > Burkholderiales > Burkholderiaceae_C > Allorhodoferax. The sequence goes on from NZ_JAUYQD010000067.1 coordinate 27,075, forward strand.
ACTTTGACCCCAGCTTCCTGGCCTTAACCACCAGCCCCGAGAAGCTGGCGGAGCTGGCCAAGGACTTCAAGGTGTACTACAAAAAGGTGGAAGGCAAAACCCCCACCAGCTACACCATGGACCACTCGGCGGGCAGCTACGTCTACGACACCAAGGGCCAGCTGCGCCTGTTTACCCGCTACGGCAGCGCCGCCCAGGGCCTGACGGCCGACATCCAGCAGTTGCTCAAAGAAGCGTCTTGATGGGTGTGGCGGTGGGCGTCACTCGGCCTTGATGCCTTGCGCGGTGATGATGCTGCCCAGTACCCCGGTGTCGGCCTTGATGCGGTTGGCCAGCCCCTCGGCGCTCGTGCCCGCCACCTGCCAGCCCTGCTGAAACAGTTTTTGCCGCATCTCGGGTGAACGGGCGATCTCACTGAACAAGGCCGACAGCCGGGCCACCACTGGCTTGGGCAGGCTGGTGGGCGCGGCCACCGCGTTCCAGATTTCCAGGTTCAAATCCTTGACACCCGCCTCCGCCAGGCTGGGCACTTCGGGTGCCAGTGCGCTGCGCACGCTGCTGGTGGTGCCGATGGCTTTGAGCCTGCCCGCCTTGATCTGCGCGTTGGCCAGCGCCGGGGGCAACAGCGACAGATGCAAATCCCCCGCGATCAGGGCGGTGGCGACCTGCGGGTAGCCGGGGTAGGGGATATGCACCGCCGCCAATCCGGTTTTTGCTTTCAGCAGTTCCATACCCAGGTGGCCCACGGTGCCCATACCGGGCGTGCCGTAGTTCCATTGGTCGCCCGCAGCCCGAGCCGCCTGCAGGAGTTCCTTGGCCGTGGCGCCGGGGGCTCCGACAGGTGCGACCAACACCAGGGGCGAAAAACCGATCAGGCTGACCGGCTGCAAATCCTTGCGTGGGTCGTAAGGTAGCTTGGGGTTGAGCAGCTTGGCAATGGTCATGTTGCCGTTGATCATCAGCCCCAAGGTGTGGCCGTCCGTGGCCTTGGCCACATAGTCGGCGGCGATATTGCCCGCCGCGCCCACCTTGTTCTCCACGATCACCGGCTGCCCCAGCGCTTTGGACAGCGGCTCGGCCAATGCGCGCGCGGTCAGGTCGGGCGACGAGCCGCCGGGGAACCCGACGATGATGCGCACGGTTTTGGTCGGCCAGGCGGCTGAGGATTCAGTGACTTTTTGGGCGCTAGCCCCCGTAAACACTGCGCAAGCAGCTATGAAAAGAATAGCGTTTGTGAAAATGTGGCGTGGCATGGAAAAGGTTTCTAGCATGAAAAATGCCCCTGGGGCTGGGGCCAGCAGGGGCATGGTAGTCCAGCTGCAGGGCTGGAGGTGCTAAAGCAAAGGAACGCTTAGGCGTATTCGGCCAGCGCCGTCTTCATCTTCTTCATGGCGGCCACTTCAATCTGGCGGATGCGCTCGGCGCTCACGCCGTACTCGGCGGCCAGGTCGTGCAGTGTCATGCCGCCCGAGTTGTCGTCATTCACCTTGAGCCAGCGCTCTTCCACGATGCGGCGGCTGCGTGCGTCCAGGGTGTCCAAGGCGGCAGCAATGCCGTCGGTGGCCAGCACGTCGCGCTGGTGTGCTTCGATGACGGCCATGGGCTCGTGGCTGGTGTCGGTCAGGTAGGCGATGGGGCCAAAAGCGTCGTCGCCATCGTCCGAGGGGCTGGGGTCCAGCAACACATCGCCGCCGGACAGGCGCGTTTCCATCTCGATCACCTCTTCGGGCTTGACCTTGAGTTCACGCGCCATGGCGTTGATCTGGTCCGGGCTCAGGGTGTCGCGGTGGGTGCCTGCGTCCGCCGCTGCGTCGTCCGATTTGAAACGCTGCTTCATGGAGCGCAGGTTGAAAAACAGCTTGCGCTGGGCCTTGGTGGTGGCCACCTTGACCATGCGCCAGTTTTTCAGGATGTACTCATGGATCTCGGCCTTGATCCAGTGCATGGCGTAGCTCACCAAGCGCACGCCCTGGTCGGGGTCGAAGCGTTTGACGGCCTTCATCAGACCCACATTGCCTTCCTGGATTAGGTCGCCGTGGGGCAGGCCATAACCCAGGTACTGGCGGGAAATCGACACCACCAAACGCAAGTGAGAGAGCACTAACTTACCGGCAGCATCCACATCGTTATGCAGTTTCAGTTTGCGCGCAAACTCTTGCTCTTCTTCGAGCGTGAGCATGGGCAAGCGGTTGGCAGCCGTAATGTAGGCATCCAGATTACCCAGCGCCGGTACCATGGACCACGGGTTGGCCAAGGCCAGAGCGGTGTTGGAGGATCCCATTTGCAGTGTCATACCAGAACTCCTTATGTTCATACACTGAATATTAGCACTCTCTGTGATCGAGTGCTAATGGAAAAGTTCAATTCCCTTGATAGTTTGGGGGACGGTCACACGTCGGGTATTGCCCTAACGCATACAAACACCAATTTCTACCCTTGTGTTACGTTCAAAGTGTTGGCCCCACCAGTTTGAAGTCAACGAAGATTTCATCCTTCACGGCGAGCAAACCACCCAGGATGGAGTAGGGCTGAATGCCATAGTCCGTCTGCTTGATGACCAGTGCGCCGCTGACGGAGAGGTGGTCTGGCAGCGCTTCCACCATGAGGGGAACCCATGTGTCGCGGGTCTGCCCGTGGATTTCGACCCTGACTTGGGCGGCGATTTTGGGTAACTCACCCGTAATTTGCAGGGAATGGATGCGCACCAAGGGGTAGCGGTCGGCTTGCATGCTGTTGCTTCCCAGCATGTGTTCCCGCGTCCCTTGGATTTGATCGGGTGACAACACGGATGAAAATGCACTGCCCAGGGCTGAGCGGTACTCGGGGCGGTCTATTTCAAGCTGATCCAGGCGAAACTCCATATCGAAACGCGCCTTGGCTATTTCTTCGGCAGGCAGATAGAGCAAACCCGCAAATTGGGGCGCCGAAAGCACATGGTTGTGCCCCAGCCTGGCAGCCGCGCCAGACCGAAATACATGTATGCGGACAGCCGAGGCTTGGGGATCCAAGGTGACGACCCGGCCACCTTGTTCTGCCAGCTTCGCATAGGCAGAGCGCCAATGGGCCGAGTCCATGGCGGCCGGAGCGGCCTGGACAGGCGAGGGACCCTCCGGTGCCACTGCGGTGCAAGCCAATAAGGCGAACACAGAAGCGACAGCCATCAATCCCAAGGCTAGCCGTTTGGGCTGCATATTTTGGGGCCTCCCATCCCGCCATGGCAATGCATTGAGATGATTTCTTGTATTACACAAAAAATCATATTATGATTGTGTGAGTAATATTTAACTACCCGTCACCGAGTGATACTGCCCATGAAGGTTAACCCGAAAAATCTCATCCTGGAACTTTTGTTGGCGGTGGGCGAGAAGCCCATGACCGCCCGCGAGGCGATTTTGGCCTGCGCCCTCTTTGGCATCAGCGAAAACAGCCTGCGCGTCACCTTGACGCGGCTGACCGCTGCGAACCTGATTGTGATGGTGGGGCGGGGCGCTTACCGGCTGGGCCCGGCGGCCACCGATCTGGCCGACGAGGTGGCCACCTGGCGCACGGTGGAGACCCGGCTGGGGCCGTGGCACGGCGGGTATTTTGGTGTGCACTGCGGTGCACTGGGCCGCAGTGACCGCATGGCGCTGCAGCGGCGTGAGCGTGCCCTGCAAATGCTGGGCTTTCGGCCCCTCGAGCGCGGTCTGTACATCCGCCCGGACAACCTGATCCCCGGCATCAACGACGTGCGCCAACGGCTTTACAAACTGGGCCTGGACCGGGAAGCATCCGTGTTTTTGATCAGCGGCCTGGATGCAGAACGAGAGTCCCAGGCCCAACACCTGTGGGACAGCGACGCGCTGGCCCCCACCTATGCCCGCTTGCGTGTGCAACTGGAGGCGTGGATGGCCAGTGCGCAGCAGCTCCCGCTGGAAACCGCCGCCCGCGATGCCTTTTTGGTGGGCGGCAGTGCCATTCACCAACTGGTGTTTGACCCCTTGTTGCCCGAGCCATTTATCGACGCGGCGCAGCGCCACGCATTTATCCAGGCCGTGCAACGTTTTGACGAAACCGGCCGCGCCATCTGGATCCGTCTGTTTGACTCCTATGCCGAGGCGTCATCCGCTGCCCAAGCCCTTTCTCAACCTGCTGAATTGGAGTCTGACCATGAATCCTCGCATTGAACCCACGCAAGCCGCCCCCTACCTGGCCGACACCCATGCCTTGAGCAACCTCTCCAACGAGCTGTGCGACTACAACATGTACAGTCAGGACACCGCCTTGGTGGACGCGGTGCGGCGCGAAGGGGGCCAATGGGCCGAGAGCGAACTCAGCGCATTTGGACAGATGGCGGGCGCTGCCGACTACCTGGAGCTGGGCGCCCTGGCCAACAAGTTCCAGCCCGAGTTTGACACCCACGACCGCTTTGGCAAGCGCATCGACCTGGTGAAGTTCCACCCGGCCTACCACCAGCTCATGAAAACCTCCATCGAGCACGGCCTGCATGCGTCGCCCTGGACGGCGCCTGGTGCGGGTGCCCATGTGGCGCGTGCCGCCAAGAGTTATCTGCACGGGCAGGTGGAGGCCGGCCACGGCTGCCCCATCACCATGACCTTTGCCGCCGTGCCTGCCCTGCGTTTGCAGAGCGAACTGGCCAGCGTGTGGGAACCCAAAATCACCTCCCGCGTGTACGACCCCCGCAATGTGCCGGTGGAGCAAAAGCAGGGCGTCACCATCGGCATGGCCATGACCGAGAAGCAAGGCGGCTCGGACGTGCGCACCAACAGCACCCATGCTTATCCTGTAGGTGCGGGCGGGCCGGGCCAGGCCTATGAGCTGGTGGGGCACAAGTACTTTGTGTCGGCGCCCATGTGCGACGCCTTTTTGGTGCTGGCCCAAGCACCCGGCGGCCTGTCGTGTTTCCTGCTGCCGCGCTGGCGCCCCGACGGCTCCAAAAACCCGATGCAGGTGCTGCGTCTCAAAAAGAAAATGGGCAATGCCTCCAACGCTTCCAGCGAAACGGAGTTGCGCGGTGCCTTGGCCTGGATGGTGGGCGAGGAAGGGCGCGGCGTGCGCACCATCATCGAGATGGTCAGCATGACCCGCTTCGACTGCATGATCGGCTCCAGCGCCGGCATGCGCATGGCTGCCTCGCAAGCGCTGCACCACTGCGCCCAGCGCTCGGCCTTTGGCAAGGTGCTGAACCAGCAGCCGCTGATGCAAAACGTGTTGGCTGACCTGGCGCTGGAGAGCGAAGCCGCAATGACGCTCACCATGCGCATGGCCCGCGCCATGGACCACCGCGCGGATGAACACGAAGACCTGCTGGTGCGCCTGGTCACGGCCGTGGGCAAATACTGGATCTGCAAACGCACGCCCGGCCACGCCTACGAGGCCATGGAGTGCATAGGCGGCAGCGGCGTGATGGAAGACTGCATGCTGCCGCGCCTGTTCCGCGAATCCCCCGTCAACTCCATCTGGGAGGGCAGCGGCAATGTGCAGTGCCTGGACGTGTTACGCGCCTTGTCCAAAACCCCGGCTGTGGTGGAAACCTTCTTTGCCGAGGTGGGCCAAGCCCGTGGCGCCCACGCGGCGCTGGACCGCTATGTCGCCAGCCTCGCCCAGGACTTCAAGGATCTGCGAGACTTTGAATACCGTGCCCGTGACATCGTGGACCGCATGGCACTGGCCCTGCAGGCGTCTTTGCTGGTACGCAATGCGCCCGCTTTTGTGAGCGATGCCTTTTGCCATTCGCGCCTGGAGCAGCAGGGCCACCACAACTACGGCACCTTGCCGCGGGGCGTGGACGTGGCGGCCATCATTGCGCGCGCCACACCCCAGACCGCTTAGCCCGTAGGCCTGTGGGCTGACATCACGGACGGGCTAGGGCCGCCGCTGCCGTATCGCGCCGTGGCCTACCTGAACCTGGGCGACGCCCACGCCAAGGCCGGCAATGCCGACAAGGCGAAAAAGGCGTTCGCCACCTACCTGGAACTCGCTCCCAACGGGGCGGGGGCGGGGTATGCGCGGCAACAGGTGGAAAAGAGTTAACCCGGCTGGCGCTACGATGCGGCGCCAGTTTGCACTTATGCTATAAATTTAATAGCTTCTTTCGCAGGTAGTACGGGGGCTAGAGGCCTATTTGGCATCGAAGATTCAACTGTCGCGGCTTCATGCACCAACGCTCCTCCGTGCGCCGCGTCGTTCCTGAGGCGTGCAATCGCTCCTAGACGCTTTGCCTCAAATTCCGTGAGGACGCCGATCTCCGGGGGATCTGCGCTTGTCGCCTGCCCTCAATGCGTGGCACTGGCGGCGATACCCAGTTGAGAGCTGGCCACTGACAGGCGCTTATCGCGTGTCCAGAGCATGGAGCCCGGCGTCAGAAGAACGGATGCCAAGAGGTGTGCGTCGACGTATCCAATGCCGATACCGAAAAGGCCCTTTGCCCCAATGAATTGCAAGACCTCTTCATCCGTGGCCACAGGTGCCTGCGGCAGGTCCTGCAAAGCACCCAAGACCGCACTGCGGTTGCGCATGCTTCCCAACGCCAGCTCCCCGGTGACGAAGGGATGCGCCAGCACCTTGCCATTGTTCAGTATCCGGGCCAAACTTTCATCACCGACGCGCAAATGGTCAATCCAGATGGAGGTGTCCACCAAAATCATGGGGATACGGATTCCGTTTGGCGCCTGGGCACATCCTTCAAGTCTGGCTCCGAACCTCCTAAAAGGGCAAGCCGCTTTGCGCTTTCACGCTGTATGAGTGCACGTAGCGCTTCGCGCACCAAGACGGCCTTCTCTGAGACACCGGTAAGTGCCGCTGCTTTAGCAAGCAAATCATCATCGAGTGCAATGGTGGTGCGCATGGGTTTTTCTGTTGGGGTGTTGGCATAAATATTAGCATCTAATGATGCTAATTTCAGTGCATTTGCATGGCGTTAACCTTACTCCGCTCAACCCGCAAACACATTCTGCACATCGCCATTCCCGCCATTGGCGGCCAGGACGGTGAAGCCTTGGGCAGGCAGCGCGTGGCTCACCAGGTCGAACGGCCTTACCATCCGAGGCTGTTCCTACTCTGGCCACTGACGCACCATGGACGACCTTCAGCCACACTGGACCCACACCTGGACCCACACCTGGACCGCGCTGGGCATGCGCGCCCCCTCCGATGAACTCTTCAGGGCGGTGTGCCGGCGCTACGCCGAGCCCCACCGCAAGTACCACACGCTGCAACACCTGCGCGAGTGCCTGGCCCTGTGTGAGCGCGACAGCGCCCTGGCCGAGCGTCCCGCCGAGGTGTCCATCGCCCTGTGGTTTCACGACGCCATTTACGAGCACGGCCGCAGCGACAACGAGGCCGCCAGTGCGGCTTGGGCGCGCAGCGCGCTGTTGGATGCAGGCGCCAGCACGGCGCTGGCTGACCGTGTTGCCGCCCTGGTGATGGCCACACGCCACAGCGCGGAGGTGCCCAGCACCCCCGATGCGCAACTGCTGGTGGACATCGACCTGGCCATCCTCGGGGCAAAGCCTGCGCGGTTTTCCGAGTACGAGCAACAGATCCGCGACGAATACCAGCACGTGCCACAGGCCGTCTTTGCCCTGAAGCGCCGCGAAGTGCTCCAGTCGTTTCTCGACCGCGAACACCTCTACGCCACGCCAACCTACCGGGCGCGCTACGAAGCCAGGGCGCACGCCAATTTGCAAACCGCCATTGGTGGGTAGCTGGCTAGATCAGGGTCTCTGCCAGACAGGACTTTGTTTTGACAAACTTTAAATGTGTGCACATAATATGTGTGAATTCAATTTGAAGGAGCCACCCATGAACATCACCCTTTCCGTTGACGAGCAAGTCGCTTTGCGTGCCCGCGAAGCCGCCCAAAAGATGGGCAAAAGTCTCAATCAGGTGGTGCGCGACTACTTGGAACAATTGGCTGGTGGTGCGCGACGTGGGCAGCAATGGACCCAATTTGAGGAACGTTGTCTGCAGTCCAAAGCCCAACTGGGTGATTGGCGCTTCAACCGTGACGAAGCCAACGAGCGCTGAGCCGATGGCCGCACGCAGCTTTATCGATACCAATGTGCTGGTTTACGCTGAGGCCAGCGATGCGCCGGCAAAACAGCGCGCCGCATTGGCCGTTCTCAAGCAACTCTATGAGGGGGCCGAGGGCGTGTTGTCGACCCAAGTTCTCCAGGAGTATTGCAACGTAGCCCTCAAAAAGCTCAGGCTACCCGTGCAACATGTGCGTGCCCAACTCGATCTGTACGAGCAGTTTGAAGTGATCCAAGTTACTCCCGCCATCATCCGCGCCGGGTTGGACCTGCATCAAACACGCAGTGTTTCGTTCTATGACGCACTCATTTTGGCCAGCGCACAGACGGCGGGCTGCAGCGTGCTTTTCAGTGAAGATATGAACACGGGCGAAATCATGGGTGGTGTTCGTATCGTCAATCCGTTCACCGACCTGCAAGCCGCCTGACATCAAACCATCAGTGCACCGTGTCTTGCAGTGAACCCAAAAACTGCTGAAGCTCCGGGGTCTTGGGGGAGCCAAAGATCTCGGCGGGCGTGCCGATCTCGTGCACCAGCCCCTGGTGCATGAAGACCACGCGGTTGGCGACCTTGCGGGCGAAGCTCATTTCGTGCGTCACCATGAGCAGGGTCATGCCTTCATTGGCCAGGCTTTCCACCACGCGCAGCACCTCGCCCACCAGTTCGGGGTCCAGGGCACTGGTGATTTCGTCGCACAGCAGCACGGCGGGCTCCATGGCCAGGGCGCGGGCAATCGCCACGCGCTGCTGTTGACCCCCGGACAATTGCTCGCCAAAGGCATCAAACTTTTCGGACAGGCCTACGCGGTCCAGCAGCTGGCGGGCGTGGGCTTCGTTGGCGGCGCTGTCTTTTTTCTTGACCAGGCCGGGCGCCAGCATGATGTTCTTGCCCACCGTGAGGTGCGGGAACAGGTTGAAGCTCTGGAACACCATGCCCACGTGCTGGCGCAGCTCGCGCATGGCGGCGGCATTGTTGTGCAGCAAGGGCTTGCCGTCCACCCGCAGGCTGCCGCTCTGGAACTCCTCCAGGCCGTTGATACAGCGCAGCAGCGTGCTTTTACCGGAGCCGCTTTTGCCAATGATGGCAATCACCTCGCCCGGGCTGACCTGCAGGTCGATGCCCTTGAGCACCTCGTTGGGGCCGTAGGATTTGCGCAGACCTGCAATGTCAACGATGGGCATGGATTTTCCTCTCAAGACGCTTGGCGTACAGGCTGACCGGGTAGCACAGCACAAAGTACATGATGGCGACACAACTAAAAATTAAGAAGGGGCTGAACGTGGCATTGGCAATGGTCTTGCCGACCTTGGTCAGCTCCATGAAACCGATCACGGACGCCAGTGCCGTGCCCTTGATGACCTGCACCAAAAACCCCACCGTGGGCGGCACGGCGATCTTGAAGGCTTGCGGCAGGATGATGTAGCGCAGTTGCTCATAAAAACTCAGCGCCAGGCTCTGCGACGCTTCCCATTGCCCCAGCGGAATGGACGCCACGCAGCCGCGCCAGATCTCGGCCAAAAAGGCGCTGGCATACAGCGTCAGCCCCAGGCCTGCGGCCACCCAGGGCGAGGTGTTGATGCCAAACAGGCCCAGGCCGTAATACGCCAGAAAAAGCTGCACCAGCAGCGGCACCCCCTGAAAAAGCTGCACATAGGCGCCCACCAGCGTGTCCATGCCCGGCAGCTTGCTCAAGCGCAGCACCAGCAGCAGCAAGCCGACCACGCTCCCGCCCACAAAGGCGATGAGCGACAGGCCGACCGTCCACCGGGCCGCCAACAGCAGGTTGCGCACGATGTCCCACAGCGAAAAATCAACCATGGCTTACCTCCTGCCAAACAAGAATTTGGCACCGGCCCAATTGAGCAACTGCCGTGTACCGATGGCGAGCAGCAGGTAGATGGCGCCCACCACCATGAAAGCCTCAAACGAGCGGAAATTGCGGCTCTGGATCAGGTCGGCCGCGTAACTCAGCTCTTGGGTGGAAATCTGCCCACACACCGACGAGCCCAGCATCACGATGGTGATCTGGCTCACCAGGCTGGGCCACACCTTTTTCAAGGCGGGCGGCAACACCACCCACACAAAGGTCTGGCGGTCCGAGAGTGCCAGGCTGTGCGCGGCTTCCATCTGGCCGCGGGGCGTGGCCTCCAGCCCGGCGCGGATGATCTCGGTGGCGTAGGCCCCCAGGTTGACCACCATGGCAATGAAGGACGCGGTTTCGGCGGACAGTTTGAAGCCCGCCGCCGGCAAGCCGAAAAAGATGAAAAACAACTGCACGATGAAGGGCGTGTTGCGGATCAGCTCCACATACGCGCCCACCACCGCCTGGAGCCAGGCCGGAGCGCGGGTGGCGCCAAAGCCCCGCGCCCGCACCCAGGCGCAGGCAATGCCCACCAGGGTGCCCACCACCACGGACGCGGCCGTGAGCGCCAGCGTCCACGCCACGCCGGTCAGCAGCAGCGGCCACTCGGAGAGCACCGCCATGAAGTCGAGCTGAATTTTCATCGCCGCAAGGTCCAGGTCAAGGTCCGGGTCAATGTCAAGGGTTCAGGGCTTAGAGCGGCAAGTCGCCAGCAGGGCGGCCCAGCCACTTTTTGGCCATGGTGTCCAGTTCGCCGGACTTCTTGGCCTCGGCCAGGATGCCGTTGACCTTGGTTTTCAGCTTGTCTTCGCCTTTGGCAATGCCGATGAAATTCGGGCTTTCCTTGAGCAGTAGCTTGTATTCGCTGGAGAGCTGCGGGTTCTTGGTCATCATGTTGCCGGCCACGGAGGCGCCCAGGGCCACAAACTGCACCTGGCCCGCCGCAAACGCCGCAATCGTGGCGTTGTTGTCTTCAAAACGCTTGGTGTCGGTGCTGGCGGGCGCCACTTTGCCCAGCTCCTGGTCTTCCATCGCACCGCGTGTTACGCCCACGGTTTTACCGGCCAGGTCGGCGAAACTCTTCACGCTGATATTTTTAGGCCCAAAGACCGCCTGGAAAAACGGCGAGTAGGCGGCCGTGAAGTCGATCACTTTTTCACGCTCGGGATTTTTGCCCAGGGTGGCAATCACCAGGTCGGCCTTGCGGGTCTGCAGGGCCGGAATACGGCTGGCGCTGACCACCTGCACCAGTTCCACGGCCACGCCCATCTTCTTGCCGATGTAGTGGGCCATGTCGATGTCCAGGCCGATGGGCTTGAGGTCGGTGCCGACAAAACCGTAGGGGGCCGAGTCGGTTTGCACGGCGACTTTGAGCACCTTGGTCTTCAGAATGTCGTCCAGCGCGGTCTGCGCCTGGGCCGCCGTTCCGGCAAGAACCGTCGCGCAGGCCAGTGCACGGATGACGTTGCGTGTGTTGAATCGAACCAGTGTCATAGTAAAGCTCCTAGGTAGGTAGAGGTGTCTTCGGATGATTTCCCAGACAAACTTGTATGCAAGTCTTGTGCCCGAGCGGTGTCGGCCGGGGTGGACAAGGGTTTGAGCGCGTGGCGCAGTTCGGCCAGCGGGTCGCCGCTGGAGGTCTGCAGCTTGAGCGCCGCCTGGACGTGGCCTATATGGGTTTGCATGAGTTGCTCGGCCTCGGCCCACTGGCCTTGCTCCAGGGCCTTGACGATCTCCACATGCTCTGCGCAGGAGTGCGCCGCGTCGTGGGATGACTGGTAGAGCATGGCGATCAAGGTGGTGCGGGCCGTGAAGTCACGCAAGGTATCGGCCAGCAAACTGTTGCCCAGGCACTCGGCCAGGCACACATGGAAGTCGCCCAGCAAAAAGCTGCGCAAGCCCACATCGTCCCCCTTGACCGCCGCTTTTTCCTTGGCCAGGTGCGCCTTCAACTGCTTGAGGGCCGGCTTGCCGATCGACGTGGTGCAGCGGATCAAACCCATCTCTATCACCCGGCGCGCCTCGAACGCCTCGCGCGCTTCGGACAGGGAGGGCTCGACCACATACCAGCCGCGCCGGCTGCTGACGGTCACGATGCCGCGCGCGGCCAGATGCGTCAAGGCCTCGCGGACGATGGTGCGGCTGCAGTCAAACAGCAGGGCCAGTTGCTGCTCGCCCAGGCGTGCGCCGGGGGCCAGTTTTTGGGCCATGACGGCTTCAATGATGCGGTTGCTGATGTCGGTGGCGTTGGTCATATACGCCAAAGGATAGCAACTCTCGTGCCGCTTGTATACAAGATTTGCGCACCAATAGCGGGATGCGGACCTTGAAAGGGCGGCCGCACGCACTGGCCGGGTGCACGGCCGTGGTGCGATTTTGGTGCGGCCTACCAGGGCAGGGTGCGAAAGCGCTCCACCAGAAAGTCCAACAGGGCGCGCACCGCCGGCGACAGATGCCGCCGTGACGGGTACAGCGCGTACACCGTCATGGTGGGCAAGTGCCAATCGGGCAGCAGTGCCACCAGGCTGCCATTGTCCAGGTAGGGTCTGGCCATATAGGTGGGTTGCATGGTCACGCCACCACCGGCCAGGGCGGCTTGCAGCAGCACCGTGGCCTCGTTGGCGCTGAACTGGCTGGGCACGCCCACCGCCACCTGTGCGTCCCCCCGGCGCAATTGCCACACACTTTTGCCGAAGTTGGCATAGGTCAGGCAGCGGTGCTGCGGCAGGTCCTGCGGGGTGTGCGGCGTGCCGTGCTGCGCCAGGTAGTGCGGTGCGGCCACCAGCACCGATTCACACAGCGCCAGGGGCCGCGCAATCAGCAGGGGGTCGGGCTCGTGGGTGATGCGCACCGCCAGATCGATGCGCGCCTCCACCAGGTTCAGCGCGCCATCGCCCACGTTCAGGTCCACCTTGAGTTGCGGGTGCAGTTGCAAAAAATCCGCCAGCGCCGCCGCCAGATGCGCGTGGCCGAAGGACATGCTGGACGTCAGGCGCAACTGCCCGCGCAAGGCATCACCGCTGCTGGCGGTTTCCTCTTCCACGGTGCTGGCCAGTTCCAGCATTTGCTGGCTGCGCCGCAAGGCCTGTTCGCCCGCATCGGTGAGGGTGACGCGCCGTGTCGTGCGGTGCAGCAGGCGCGCCTGCAGCCAGTCTTCCATTTCGCCCACGTAGCGCGTCACCATGGCCCGGGACATGTCCAGCTTGTCGGCCGTGGCGCTGAAGCTGCCGCTGGTGGCCACCTCGGCAAAGACGCGCATGGCGCTTAGTCGGTCCATGGCAGTGGCTCCTTATTTGCTCGATTAATGAAACAGTTATGGGCATTTTATGGGGTTTATTGCTTTGATTAGCGCAACTAAACTGCCTTCCATCATCCACCCAAGCCCCAGGAAGCACCCATGATCCGCACCACCCTCATCGCCGCCACCATCGCCGTGGCATTTGCCAGCGCCCAGGCGGCGCAGCCCCTGCAAGTGAAGGTGTACAACGCCGACGGCAACAGCTTCAACGTCAACTCCACGCTGGTGTATGGCGAGAAGGAAGCCATGGTCATCGACGGCGGCTTCACCCGCGCCGACGGCCTGCGCATCGCGGCCCATGTGCTCGACAGCGGCAAACAGCTCAAAACCATTTACGTGAGCCAGGCCGACCCCGACTACTACTTTGGCGTGGAAGCGATCAAGGAAGTGTTCCCGCAGGCAGAGGTGCTCACCAGCCCCGCCGTGCTGGCCAAACTCTCGGCCAAACATGCTGGCAAGGTGGGCTTTTGGGGCCCCAAGATGGGCGCCAACGCACCGCGCACACCGGTGCTGCCCAAGGCCGTTGACGGCAATAGCCTGACGGTGGACGGCGAGAAGGTTGAAATCCGGGGCACCACCGGCCTGCTGGCGCACCGCCCGTATACCTGGATTCCCTCCATCCAGGCCATCGTGGGCAACATCGGTGTGTTCGGCAATCTGCATGTGTGGACCGCCGACACGCAAACCGTGGCCGAGCGCAGCGCCTGGGTCGCCCAACTGGACGAGATGGCGGCCCTGAAACCCGCCGTCGTGGTGCCCAGCCATATGCAAGCGGGCACCGCGCTCGACGCCAGCGCCATCCGCTACACCAAGGACTACCTGCTGGCCTTCGAGAAGAACCTGGCCAGCACCAAAAACAGCGCGGAGCTGGTCGGCGCCATGAAGCAGGCCTACCCCCAAGCCGGCGGCGCCATGATTCTGGACATCAGCGCCAAGGTGGGCAAAGGAGAAATGAAGTGGTAAACATCAGCTACCTGTTCGACCCCCTGTGCGGCTGGTGCTACGGGGCCGCCCCGGCCCTGCGCCGCATCAGCGCCATGCCCGGCGTCACCCTGGCGCTGGCCCCCAGCGGCCTGTTTTCCGGTGCGGGCAGCCGGCCCCTGGATGCCGGGTTTGCCGCCTACGCCTGGAGCTGCGACCAACGCATTGCACAGCTCACCGGGCAGCGCTTTACTGAGCGCTACCGCACGCGGGTGCTGGCAGACACCGGTGCGCGCGTGGATTCCGGCCCGGCCACCCTGGCCCTGACCGCCGTGCACTTGAGCGCGCCCGAGCACGAACTGGCCGCCCTGCACGCCATCCAGGAGGCCCGTTATGTGGACGGCCGCACCATCACCGACCCCACCGTGCTGGCCGACGTGCTGCGCGGGCTGGACCTGGACGCGGCGGCCACGCGGCTGCTCCATCCAGACGACGCCTTGCTGGCAGCCAACCGCAGCCGGATGGAGCGCACGCAACGCGACATGCAGGCGCTGGGCGCACAAGGCGTGCCCCACCTGATCGTGGACGATGCGAGCGGACGGCGGCTGGTGCGCGGCAATGTGCTTGTCGGTGATCTGGAAGGGTTGGCGGCTAACTTGCTATCTAATTAATAGCTGCTTGCGCATATTCCACGGGGGCTGGAGGCACTTATTGCCTTGGGTATTGATCGAGCCTGTCCGGTCGGTGCTTGCCAGTGCGTGCAATCGATGCCATGGCCTGCATTCGATCCTGCTTGGACGCTGGGATGCTCATCGGCGGAGCCAGATGACCGTTTGCACGAGTAGCCACCACATGAGCGCCCAGAAGACGCCGAAGCACAGCCAGCCAAGGACGTTGGGCCCAGCCCATCCGCCCGACGTCCCCTGGCCGAACACAGGGAGACCGATGACCGACAGCGCCCAGAGCGGGCCATACACCGTGGCCGCGACCGCAGGCGCCAAGGCGTCCGGCAATCTGCCGGCGATGGCGACAAGCATGGTGTGGGTGGCAAGGAGCCCGAGAGGGAGGGTGGTTTGCATGCGGGTGTCCGGGGACCCAATGCTTAAGTTGACCGGCGACCCGTAGGGGCGTCCGCGCTGAGCGGCAGGTCAAGCATCACTCGTTGAGCTAGAGAGGAAACTAGGGTCTCATCACCCTGCAGTGACAATCCAACGTAAGTCTCAGCTACCGCTTCAAGAGTTCCGGTCGGCAAGACGATCTTGTAGGTTGTGATTTCCTGAGACCCACCAAGAACCCATTCGGAATCGGTAATTGATCCGCCAAGGTCGATGATGGCAGTGCGAAGCCGTTCAAACAAATCGTCGTCCGTTTCCGGTCCCAGATTGATCGTATGCATGCTGATGTTTAACTCAATGTCCAAAGCCGCAAAAAGTGCGCGATAAACGGGACATCGAATCCTCCTGAAAGTGGCTTGTAGCCTTGGTTACGCTGCTTTTCCAGCCTGTTAAACGTAGACCGATATTCTGACAGGTTCGATGCAGTTGCTATCTATTCAATAGCTGCTTGCGCATATTCCACGGGGGCTGGAGGCATATTTAACGAGTATTTTGAAGTCGCACCGGCCTTGAAACATCGGCCCAAATCGGTGGTGCAATACGCGACCTCATCCGAAAATAGCCGCCATGACCCTGCAGCAATCTCAGACAACGCGGTGATTCGCGCGCATTATTGAAACGGCAGGGTGGCCCATGCTTCGCACAGGGAAAGGACTGCTGCGCAGCCCTTAATTCCCAATCACCTCTTGCAGTTGGGCGTATACGGCGGCGCGTTTGAGTGCGTCTTCCCGCTGGTAGTAGGCCCAGCCCGCGTTGTTCTTGGCCAAATGTTGTGCCTTGTCTGCGTGGATGTTGGCCATCCTGGTCGCCAGTTCACCCGCAGACAGGGGGCGTGATGTGAAGAGTGGCTGCAGCTTCAGGTCTGTATCGATTTGCTCAGGTGTGAGTTTGGCATCCGCAATCGCTTGGCACAGTTGCGCGGGGACCTCGCCTTTGAACCCCTGGACGCGGGTGAACTGGCCCGGGGCAGCACAGTAGCTGCCCACATCCGCAGCCGTTTGTGCCTGGACGTTTCCCGTGAATAGCACGGCACCCAGGGCCAATGCAAAGAGTGATTTGGATGTTGACGTTGTCATGGAATGGCCCTTTGAAGTGAATTACAAAAACCAAATGGTATTTGAATACTATTTGGTCGTCAACATCTGATCGATTTTTAATTTATTGGCATTGCGCCCTGGCTTCTTGTCACAATGGCGCCAAGAAAGACCTTGCTGGCCAGAAGCCGCCGGCAGAAACAGACCAAATTGGCAATGGAGAACTAAAGATGGCCCGAATCAGCAGAGCCGAGAGTCATGCACAAACGCGAGGTGCGCTGCTCAAGGCCGCCCGGGAGGTTTTTGTGGAGCTGGGCGTCAATGCGGCCTCTATAGACGCCATTACGGAGCGTGCGGGCTACTCCAAGGGTGCGTACTATTCAAATTTCCCTAGCAAGGAAGCCATCATGGTGACCTTGCTGGAGGAGCATATGGACATGGAGGTTGCCGCCCTGACGGAAATCATTGGCACGGCGGACACCGTGGACCACCTGTTTGCGCGACTGGCACAGCTCTACAAGGACATGCATGCGGAGCCGTCGATTTGCATACTTGACTTCGAGTACCAGCTCCTGGCCATTCGCAATCCCGAAATCAGCACGCAATATGGCCAACGCTGGGAAACCCATCTTGGTAACCTGTCTGCGCTGGTCGATGTGGCGGCCACGCGCCTGCACTTTCGCCTCTCCATGCAGGCTGCGGAACTGATCGAGAACATTGCGGCCCTGAGCAATGGCCTGGTGATCTCCCGCCTGACCATGCCGTCCAAGAGCGCCACCCCGATCCATGAAGTGATGCTCGGCTATTTGCGAAGCTGCATTCTCCCGCGCTGAAATCCGGCCGGGTCTGGCGGACACCACCGTGCCCAGGCATCAACCAAACCGCTCCACCAAAAAATCCACAAAACTGCGCAGCTTGGGCGAGCGGTAGCGGTCGGGCAGGTAGACCACGCTCATCGGCCAGCTGGTGAGTTCATGGGTCGGGAACAGTTGCACCAGACGACCGGCGCGAACATCGGCCTCCAGCAGAATTGCCGGCTGCAGCACGATACCCAGGCCGTGCAATGCCGCCACCCGCAGCGCCGGCCCCTGGTTGACCTGCAAGCGACTCGAAACCGGCACACGGAAGATGCCGTCTTGCGCGTCCGTCAAACGCCAATGCGTCACGGCGACGGGGGAGAAAGACAGGCACTCATGCTGGCTCAGTTCCTCGGGTGTGCCCGGCGTGCCTCTGCGCGCCAGGTACGCAGGGGACGCGCAAATCATCAGCCGATACGGCGCCAGCGACTTGGCGATCAGCGTCGAATCCGGCAAGGGGCCGATACGGATAGCCGCCTCAAAGCCTTCCTCCACCAGGTCCACCACGCGGTCGCTCAAGACGACATCAAGGCTGACTTGCGGGTAACGGTCCAGGTACACCGACAGGGCCGGCATCAACGCTTCGGTGCCGAAGGTGATGGGCGCGCTGATGCGCAGCTTGCCCGCAGGTGCCAGTTGCAGGTTCTGCGCCTGTGCATCGGTTTCGGCCACCAGCCGGAGGATCTCCTTGCTGCGGGTGTAGTAGTCCTCGCCAAAAGCCGTAAGCTGCTGGCGCCGGGTGGTGCGGTTGAGTAGTCGCATGCCCAGGCGCTTCTCCAGCGTGCGCAGGTGGTTGCCCGCCATCGTTGCCGAAATGTCACATGCCGTGGCGGCGGCACTCAGGCTGCCTTTTTCGACGGTCAGAACGTAGACCTTCATGCTGTCGAGTAAATCCATTTACAAGCCTTGGTTTTAAATCTATCAACTGAATCGCAGTTTATCTCCTATGGATTTCAAATGAAACTGGCGCCTTCCTTCACTTGTTCATTCAGAGAAAAGACACCTGCCCATGAAAGCCCTTCAACTCACCGCCCCCTCCCTCACCGCCTTTCGCCAGACCGAACTGCCCGACCCGAAGCCCGGCCTTGGCGAGGTGCTGGTGCGCTTGCGCGCCGCCACGCTGAACTATCTGGACGTGGCCATTGCGACTGGCAACATCCCGGGCGTCAGCTTTCCGATGATCCCGGTGGCCGACGGTGCGGGCGAAGTCGCCGCGCTGGGCGAAGGCGTGGACAAGGTGTCCTTTGGCCTGGCGATTGGCGACCGGGTGATTCCGCACTTCATGCCCCACTGGCAGGGCGGGGCCATCACGCCGCGCCATGTGGCCGCGATGCGCGGTCTCACACTGCCGGGCTCGCTGGCCGACTACGTGGTCGTGCCCGCCGCCAGCCTCGTCGCCTTGCCGGCGCACCTGGACTTTGTGCAGGGTGCGGCGCTGCCCATCGCGGCGACGACGGCCTGGAATGCCGTGCGTTCGGCTCAGCTGCGCCCCGGATCTGTGGTGGTGCTGTTGGGAACCGGCGGCGTCAGCATCTTTGCCTTGCAGTTCGCCAAGGCGTCGGGCGCCACGGTGATCCTCGCGTCCTCGTCCGACGACAAGCTGGAGCGTGCGCGCCAGTTCGGCGCGGACCACTTGATCAACTACCGCGCCACGCCGGCCTGGGACTCAGAAGTGCTGAAACTCACCGATGGGCGCGGTGCCGACCTGGTGGTGGAGACGGTGGGCGCGGCCACCATGGCCCGCTCGCTCAACGCGGCAGCCGTGGGCGGCACGGTGTTCACGGTTGGTTTTGTCACCGGCACCACCTCGCAGATCGACCTGTTCCCGATCATCGTCAAGGCCCTGCGCATCGTCGGCAATAACACCGGCTCCGTGGCCGACTTGGCGGAAGCCGCCCGGGCCATTGTGGCGCACCGCATTGTGCCGGTGATTGACCGGGTGTTTGGGATTGCGGATACCGCTGAAGCGTATGCGGAGCTGAGTGCAGGTGGAAGGCATTTTGGCAAGCTGGCTATCGTGCATTGAGCTGTGGTTGCGTTGAATTGCTTGAATCCTACTTGCTATGTATTTGATAGCTGCCTGTGCATATTCCACGGGTCTGGAGGAGCTTACGGCCTTCAACCTACCGGGAACGATGCGAAGTCAATGAGCGCAATAACCTAAAAATCCATTGACGCCATTACCTAAAAATGACAAGACGGCTGGTGGGCGCCTTGCGCAACATAGGACGAGGCACCATCGCTGACAACATCATTGCAACCATGCGGGCTGCGGTTTACACCGTGAACGAAGCCGATCCGTTCAAGGCCTTGCCACCCATGGCCTTCGCATCGGGCTAGCTAGAAATTATGCTATTCAAATCATAAATGTGCTATTTTCTGCAAAATAATGACTTCAAACACATAATTTCAGCATTGACTTAATATGCTGTAAGCGTCATAGTTTGGCTTATTTGTAGAAATTTATGACGCCCAACACAAATTCACTACTGACTTTGCGGGATGCCGGAGAGCGGTACAAGCAGTTGCGCAAGGCTGCAGGTAAGACGCAAACCGAGGTCGCAGAAGCGGCCGGATTACGGCAAGAAACCTTATCGCGGTTCGAGACGGGAACATCGAACGATCTATCCGCCGGCAAACTCTTGCGCTTGCTGCAGGTGCTGGACATGGAAATGGAGTTCGTGCCCACCACGCGGCGCCCCAATTTGAACGACTTGCAGCAAGAGCGTCGCCAGGTCTCACATGTGGGGTTCGGGACTCCATGAGCGCTCCCATGACCATGGGCCAGGCGGGACTCAACGTCTTCGTCAACGGACGGCATGTGGCGGTGCTACAGAGCCCGGCGGGGTTTGAACACTACCTGACCTACCTCCACGGTGAGTGTGATCAACCAATTCGATGGACGAATAATCACCGTTCGTGATGGTCATTTTTGCAAGCGTTCCATGCAAAACGGCGTCGGTACTGCTACAGACGCCGTTTTGTATTGGGGAGCCGATCAATCAGTGATCAGAAAG
>NZ_JAUYQD010000068.1 GCF_030697375.1 Rhodoferax sp.
TGATGGCAGGCTCGCCGTGACTCCGATAGCGATTGAGCGCCTCGATCTGGGCGGGAAAGGTGCGGGCGAGCCTGCCTAATGCACGGGCGGCGCTGTCTTGCTGGGTGAGATCTTCCGCACTTGCGAGCTGATGGGAACATCGCATCGCCATCACATGAACGGAAACCATCTGCGCCACCAGCATGGCCTCGACGCAATCCCTTGGCTTGATGCTCTTCACCATCGAAATCATGAAGCCGAGGTTGAGTTCGTCAGGCCTCTCGCCGCTCACGCTGGCCTTCACCAATTGCCGCAGGATGCCATGCATCGCATCGCGATCGGCGACCCCGAGCGCGTCCGCCATCAGTTGCTCGCCGAGCTCTGGATCCGGATGGTCGATGGAAAATCCATGCGACAAGAACTTTATCCGCGGAATTGCGGCAGGTTTGGTTTGATCGGTTGCGGCTATTGCTGTTGCCATCATGTGGTCCTCAGTGCTGTTCATGTCGATAGCCCAGCGCGCGCGCACCGGGAGCGCGTACGGTTCGGCCATGCGCAGGCGATCACTCGCTGCGGCGCGGTGATAAAAATTTCATTTACGGGTATGATGTTGCCGGTGATCGCGACGGAGGGCCGCTATTGCGGTGGGCTCGGTCTACTGCGCGATGATGAAAATGTGCCGCTGATTTGCCCGACGTGTCAACTTGTCTTTCCCGGACGCATTCGTGCTGGTGGCTACCTCAGAACCATTGCATGGGGTTGTTTTCGATATTTTTAGTGGGGCGGGCCCTGCCAACCGATCGCCGCGGAGGCGTCCCGCCTCGCCAACGCTCAATCCTTCTTGTCGCCGCTCTCCTCGTCGTCCTTGACCAGCGGCAGCAGCCTCAGTGTCAGGAAGGTAAAGACCGCGACCGTAACCGCCACGTCGAAAGCGCCGAGCCCAACTGAAACTCCGATCGCGCCGGGCTTTCTTTTCGCGATCCCAGCCGATCGGCATGGCGAGCGCAAAGGCTGCGGCCAGGGCAAGGATGTGAGAACCGATCTGAAACTTGTCCAAGGTGCGCACTGGCTGGGTCACGGAAGGAGTTCAAAGCCCGGGCCGGCGTTTTGGTTCCAGGATTCGCTTGCAACCCCTTCAAGTCATCTGGTTATGTGCGGCGCCGGCCGTGCCGGGCGTGAGGGGAAACACATGAACAAGAATGGCGCAACGTCGCCCAACAATGCTTCCGAATTCGACTACGTCATCGTCGGCGCCGGCTCCGCCGGTTGCGTGCTCGCCAATCGCCTCAGCGCCGACGGCAGGCATTCGGTGCTGCTGCTGGAAGCAGGTCCCAAGGACAGCAACCTGTGGATCCATGTGCCGCTCGGCTACGGCAAGCTGTTCAAGGAAAAGACCGTCAACTGGATGTATCAGACCGAGCCCGAACCGGGGCTGAACGGCCGCCAGGTGTTCCAGCCGCGTGGAAAAGTGCTGGGCGGATCGAGTTCGATCAACGGCCTGCTCTACGTTCGCGGCCAGCACGAGGACTACGATCGGTGGCGCCAGCATGGCAATGCCGGCTGGGGTTTCGACGACGTGCTGCCGTATTTCAAGAAGGCCGAGGA
>NZ_JAUYQD010000105.1 GCF_030697375.1 Rhodoferax sp.
CGCTTGAGGTGTTCCAAGAGGCTGCTTCCCTTGCTTTGGGTCATTCAATGTCCATGATTCAATAACGATGCAGGTATTGTTCCCTCAATTCCCGCTTGGACGCTCACTTGTTTGCTATCAATTTAGATGCGATTGCCCTGAAACATTGCGTAAGCAGCTATATAAATGATAGCAATTGTTTCTGCGCGACGTGACTCCGCTGAAGCCGTGTCCGAAACAGCACATTCCCGACAAGCGCCGTACGCGGCAACGCAGCGCGTCAGCCCAAGACCCGACAAATCGGCCCTGCTGCGGGTTCACATGCGCGAATAAGACGACAAAACCGATGGCATGCACCTTGCAATGAAGGTAGAAAAGGACGCCACACCATGCCACTGCACCTCACCATCAACGACACCACGCTACGCGATGGCGAGCAGACGGCGGGCGTGGCGTTCACGGTGGATGAGAAGTGCGCCATCGCCTGCGCGCTGGCCGCAGCCGGTGTGCCGGAGATGGAGATTGGCATCCCCGCCATGGGCGAGGAAGAGGTTGCCTGCATCAACACCATTGCGGCGCTGGAGCTGCCCGCCGCATTGATGGTCTGGGGTCGGCTGACCGACGCCGATCTGGCCTGCGCGCTGCGTTGCCAGGCGGACATCATCCACCTGTCGATTCCGGTGTCCGACATCCACCTGCAGCACAAGCTGCGCCAGTCGCGCGCTTGGGTGCTGGAGCAGGTCACGCGTGTGATCGAAAAAGCCGTGGCCAGCGGGCGCAAGATTTCGTTGGGCGCGGAAGATGCGTCGCGGGCCGACACAGGCTTTCTGACGCTGGTGGCCAGCCGGGCCCAGGCCTGTGGTGCCAGCCGCGTGCGCCTGGCCGACACCCTGGGTGTGCTGGACCCGTTCACCACCTATGAGGCGGTTGCGCGCCTGCGCGACGCGGTAGACATCGAGATAGAAATCCACGCCCACAACGATCTGGGCCTGGCCACGGCCAACACCCTGGCCGCGCTGCGCGCCGGTGCCACCCATGCCAACACCACGGTCAATGGCCTGGGTGAGCGCGCCGGCAATGCGGCACTGGAAGAGGTGGTGATGGGCGTGCGCCACCTGCACCACGGCGACACCGGTGTGGACACGCAGGCGCTGGTGTCGATCTCGCGCCTGGTGGCGCGCGCTTCCGGGCGCCAGGTGGCCTTCAACAAAAGCATCGTGGGCGAGGCCGTGTTCACCCACGAGTCGGGCATCCACATCGATGGGCTGCTGAAGAACGCCTCCACCTACGAGAGCTTTGACCCCTCCGAGTTGGGCCGCCAGCGGCGCACGGTGCTGGGCAAGCATTCGGGCTCGCAGGCGGTGCGCCAGGCCTATGGACGATTGGGTATGGTGTTGGACGACGATGCACTCACGGGGCGGGTGCTGGCGCGTATCCGCAGCCATGCCATGTGCGCCAAGCGCGAAGCGACGCCGGACGAATTGCGCAGCTTTTTACGCGATTCCCTCGTCCCCTTTTCTCCGCGCACCGTCCACTCGCTGGCACAAGGTTCGGCATGAAACAAGACGCTCCGCGCTCCTCCTGGTGGTCGCTGGTGCGCGA
The DNA here is from genome assembly GCF_030697375.1 of Rhodoferax sp. GTDB lineage: Bacteria > Pseudomonadota > Gammaproteobacteria > Burkholderiales > Burkholderiaceae_C > Allorhodoferax. The sequence continues at coordinate 1,582 of NZ_JAUYQD010000105.1, forward strand.
GGATGTGCGCTGCGTGATCGAGCGTGATCCGGCCGCGCGCAACCTGCTTGAGGTGTGGACCATTTATCCGGGTGTGCACGCCATTGCGTTGCACCGCTTGGCGCATGCCCTGTGGCTGCGTGAATGGCGCTACCTGCCACGCTGGATTGCTTTTATTGCACGCTGGTGGACCCAGGTGGATATTCACCCCGGCGCCTGTATCGGCACGCGGTTTTTTATTGACCACGGCGCCGGTGTTGTGATTGGCGAGACGGCCGAGATTGGCAACGAGGTCACGCTGTACCACGGGGTGACCCTGGGTGGCACGGCGTGGCGTATCGGCAAGCGCCACCCGACCCTGGGACATCAGGTCGTGGTCGGGGCGGGGGCCAAGATTTTGGGCCCCATTCAGATTGGTGATCGCGCGCGCATTGCGGCCAACTCGGTGGTGATTGAGGCGGTTCCGGCCGACGCAACCGTTGTTGGCATTCCGGGCCGGGTGGTGGCACCGCGTCGGCGCACCACACACGGCTTCGATCTGGACCATCACCTGATTCCCGATCCGGTCGGCAAGGCCATTGCGTGCCTGTTGGACCGCGTTGCGCAACTGGAGCGCACGCAGAGGGTCGCGGCCGATGTCGCCTGCGGCGACTGTGACGAGTTGTGTATTGAGCCGGTATTCAAGCATTCCTTCCTTCAACCATCCACCCTGGAGTAAGCCCGATGGAAAACTTCCTTCAACAACTCAAGGAATTGTCCTCAGCCGAGGATTTCTTGCAGTACTTTGGCGTGCCATTCGATCAAAAAGTGGTCCATGTGAATCGGCTGCACATTCTCAAGCGGTTTTTTCAGTACATACGCCAGGAAAACCTGTTGGTGCAAACCAATGAACTGGGTCTCTACACCGCGTACCGCGAACAGTTGGCCAAGGCCTACGCAGATTTCGTCACCTCAACACCCGCGCAAGAAAAAGTGTTCAAGGTGTTCCAGGACACCCATGGCCGCCAGCATGTGCCGCTGGACAGCCTCAAGGCGTCGCTGCCACGGCGCGTATCAGCATGACCCCCCTGAGCCGCTACGCGTCTTCCCCCCTTGAAGGGGGGACCACACCAGTGGCCTGGCAAAGCCAGTTCCACGGTGTGCGCTGGGTAACGCCATCGCCCATTCAAGCAAGCTGAAAGGATTTCTCCATGCACATCGTCGTTTGTATCAAGCAGGTGCCGGACTCGGCGCAGATCCGCGTCCACCCGGTCACCAACACCATCATGCGCCAGGGGGTGCCGGCCATCGTCAACCCCTATGACCTGTTCTCGCTGGAAGAGGCGCTGCGCCTGAAGGACAAGTTTGGCGGCAAGGTGACCATGCTGTGCATGGGGCCACCGCAGGCCGAAGAAGCGCTGCGCAAGTGCATCAGCTTTGGTGCGGATGACGCCGTGCTGGTGACCGACCGGGCCTTCGCTGGCGCCGACACCCTGGCCACGTCGTACGCGCTGGCCGCCGGTGTGCGCCAGATTGCCAAGGAGCAGGCGGTGGACATCGTGTTCACCGGCAAGCAGACCATTGACGGCGACACCGCCCAGGTCGGCCCCGGTATTGCCAAGCGCATGGGGCTGCAGTTGTTGACCTACGTGTCACGCATTGTGGAGGTCGATGAGGAGAGCCGCACCATCACGGTGGAGCGGCGGGCCGAGGGTGGCGTGCAGGTGCTGAAGACCGCGCTGCCCTGCCTGATCACGATGCTGGAGAACACCAACGAAATGCGCTTTGCCAACCTGCCCGCCATGATCCACGCCGCCGCCTACCCGGTGCGCAAGTGGAACAAGGAGCAGGTCGGCATCGAGGACCTGGAAAAGATCGGCCTGAAGGGCTCGCCCACCGTGGTCAGCAAGGTCTTTGGCCCGACCCCGCGGACCGAAAAAGTCGAAATACTGGATCTGGAAACCTCCACGCTGCGCGACGTGTCACTCAACCTGCTGCAAAAAGTCTTCACGCGCCATCCGACGCTGGAATCCGATCTTCTAATGAAGGAAATGTCATGAGTGAAGCCCCCAAGCCCAATGCCGCCGCTGCGGCACCCGCCAAGCGCCCGGCCGGACGTGGCCGCAACACGGAACTGCCGGAACACCTGAAGGCCTACAAGGGCGTCTGGGTGTTCGTCGAACACGACCGGGGCCATGTGCACAGCGTCTCGTGGGAACTGGTGGGCGAGGCCCGCAAGCTGGCCGACACGCTGGGCAGCACGGTCAGCGTGGTGGTGCTGGGCGGCATGGACGAAGCCCTGGAGAAGTTCGCGGCCGAGGCCTTCACCTATGGTGCCGACAAGGCCTATATCGTGCATGACCCGGTGCTCAAGGGCTACCGCAACGAGCCCTTCACCAAGGGCCTGACCGACCTGGTCAACAAATACCAGCCCGAGATTCTGCTGCTGGGCGCCACCTCGATGGGCCGCGATCTGGCGGGCTCGGTAGCCACCACGCTGCTCACAGGCTTAACCGCGGATTGCACCGAGCTGCGCATCGACCCGGTCTCCAAAGCGCTGGCCGCCACGCGCCCAACCTTTGGCGGCTCGCTGTACTGCACCATCATGACGCTGGCCTACCGGCCGCAAATGGCCACCGTGCGGCCCCGCGTCATGCTGATGCCGCCCGCAGACGCCAGCCGCACGGGAGAGATCGTCCAGGACACCCTGGGCATGGTCGAGACCGAGATCGTCACCAAGTTGCTGGACTTCATTGCCGATGCCAACAGCAACAAGATCAACCTGCCCTATGCAGACGTCATCGTCAGCGGCGGAAAGGGTTTGAAGAACCCCGAGAACTTCAAACTGGTGTTCGAGCTGGCCCGCGTGCTCGGTGGCGAAGTGGGCGCCACGCGCCCCTGCGTGCAGGCCGGTTGGGTGGAGGCCGATCGGCAGGTCGGGCAGACCGGCAAGACCGTGCGCCCCAAGCTCTACATCGCCGCCGGTATTTCCGGCGCGGTGCAACACCGGGTCGGCTGCGAGGGTGCGGACGTGATTGTCGCCATCAACACCGATGCCAATGCCCCGATTTTTGACTTTGCGCACTACGGCATCGTCGGCAACGCCATGCAGGTGTTGCCCGCGCTGACACAGGCCTTTGCCGCCCATCTGGCGCTGCGCAGTCGGCAAGTAGCTTAAGGAGGTCGAGATGAAAAAACCATCCCAATTCGATGCCATCGTGGTCGGTGCCGGTCCCTCTGGCAACGCCTGCGCCTACACCCTGGCCAAGGCCGGCCTCAAGGTGCTGCAGATAGAGCGCGGTGAATACCCGGGCAGCAAGAACGTGCAGGGCGCCATCCTGTACGCCAAGGCGCTGGAAGAGATCATTCCCGACTTCCGCGATGAGGCGCCGCTGGAGCGCCACATCATCGAGCAGCGCATGTGGCTTCTGGATGAAACCTCTTTCGTCGGCACGCATATTCGCAGCGAGGACTACAACAAGCCGCCCTACAACCGCTACACCATCCTGCGCGCGCAGTTCGACAAATGGTTCAGTGCCAAGGTGCGTGAAGCCGGTGCCCTGCTGATCTGCGAAACCACGGTGAACCACCTGATCATGGATGGCGACCAGGTGGTCGGCGTGAGCTGCGACCGCCTGCAGGGTGAAGTCTTTGCCGACGTCGTGATCCTGGCCGATGGAGTGAACTCCACGCTGGCCCGCAAGGCAGGCTTTCACCCCGAGATTCCGGCTGGCAATGTGGCACTGGCGGTGAAAGAAATTCTCTTCATGCCGGAAGAGACCATCCGCCAGCGCTTCAACATCGGTGAAGAATCCGGCGTGGTGATCGAGATGGTCGGCCGCATCACCGACGGCATGATGGGCACCGGTTTTCTCTATACCAACAAGGAGTCCATCACCATAGGCGTGGGCTGTATGTTGGGGGACTTCAAGAACAACCCGAACCGCACCAGTCCCTACGCGCTGCTGGAGCAGATGAAACGCCACCCTTCCATTAGCCCGTTGATTGAAGGCGGTGAAATGAAGGAGTACTGCGCTCACCTGATCCCCGAGGGCGGCTTCCATGCCATTCCGAAGATCTACGGCAACGGCTGGATGATCGTGGGGGATTCGGGCGGCTTCGTCAACGCGGTGCACCGCGAGGGCTCGAACCTGGCCATGACCACCGGACGGCTCGCCGCCGAGACGGTGATTGCGGCCAAGGCCGCCAACAAGGGCTATCGCATGGAATCGCTCAAGGCCTACAAGACCGCGCTCGATGCCAGCTTCGTGATGAAGGATTTGTACAAGTACCGCGACATGCCCGCCGTCTTGCACAAGAACCCGCAGTTCTTCACCAGCTACCCTGACATGGTGGCGCAGGCCGCCCGCACCATGATCACGGTGGATGGCGTGGACAAGAAGACCAAAGAGCGCGAAATATTCGCGAGCTTTCGTAAGACCCGCAAGCTCACCGGCCTGGTGGGTGATGCGTACAAACTCTGGAAGGCCATCCGATGAACACCATCACCGTCAACGTTGAAGAAAAGCTGTTCCAGAACCGTTACCGCGTGGACGCGGGTCGGCCGCACATCACCATCAAGGACGCCGACGTCTGCACCAACTTATGCGTTGTCAAGAGCTGCACCTTTGTCTGTCCGGCGTCTTGTTACAAGACCGAGGGCAACGGCAGCGTGACGTTGATCACCGACGGTTGCCTGGAGTGCGGCAGCTGCCGCATCATTTGCTCGGAGCACACCAATGTGGATTGGGAGTATCCACGCGGAGGCCACGGGATTTTGTTCAAATTCGGTTGAACTTGACGCGCATGGCTGAGCGGATGGCTGTTAATCCCGCGCCTGGTGGCCATTCGGGACCGATGCCACCTACACACACCTAAATATCGATGTTTCCTGCACGCAGGGCATTGGTTTCAATGAATTCGCGCCGTGGCTCCACTTCGTCACCCATCAGCATGGTGAACACGCGGTCAGCTTCAATCGCATCGTCAATTTGCACTTTGAGCAAACGGCGCACGGTGGGGTCCATGGTGGTTTCCCAAAGCTGTGAGGGGTTCATCTCACCCAAGCCTTTGTAACGCTGGCGCGAGGTGGCATGTTCAGCTTGGGCGATCAACCATGCCATGGCTTCGCGGAAGTCACTGACGCGCTCTTCTTTCTGGCGTTCGCCTTCACCGCGCATGACTTTGGCGCCTTCGCCGAGCAGGCCACGGAAGGTGTTGGCGGCTTCGGCCAGTGCAGCGTAGTCGGCGCCATGCACGAAGTCTTGGGTGAGCACGCTGCTTTTGACGTTGCCGTGGTGGCGGCGGCTGATGCGCAAAATGGGTTTGTCGGTGCGCACGTCGAATTCACCAGCCACTTCGGCATCGGGCAGCTTGGCTTGTAGAGCGGCGGCGGACGTTTCTGCATCGGCGACGGTGTCCAAATTCAGCACCACGCCATCGGCCACCGAACGCAGCGCTTCCGCATCCATGAAATTGCGCAGGCGTGCAATCACGGATTGCGCCACTTGGTGTTTGCGTGCCAACTCGGCCAGGGTGTCGCCGCTGATGGTCGTCCCGTTGTCGCCACCGGTGTGTACGGCTGCGTTGACCAAAGCAATGCGCAGCAAAAAAGTATCCAGTGCAGGCGCGTCTTTAAGGTACAGCTCTTCCTTGCCGGCCTTGACTTTGTACAGCGGGGGCTGCGCAATGTAGATGTGGCCGCGCTCCACCAATTCGGGCATCTGGCGGTAGAAGAAAGTGAGCAGCAAGGTGCGGATGTGCGCACCGTCCACGTCCGCGTCGGTCATGATGATGATGCGGTGGTAGCGCAACTTGGCGACGTTGAAGTCGTCATTGCCGGTGGTGCCACCGGCCTTGCCGATGCCGGTGCCCAAAGCGGTGATCAGCGTCAAAATTTCGTTGCTGGTCAAGAGCTTTTCGTAACGGGCTTTTTCCACGTTCAAAATCTTGCCGCGCAGCGGCAAAATCGCCTGGAATTTACGGTCGCGGCCCTGTTTGGCAGAACCACCGGCGGAGTCACCCTCGACGATGTAGATTTCGCACATCGCCGGGTCTTTTTCCTGGCAATCGGCCAGTTTCCCGGGCAGTCCCATGCCATCCAGCACGCCTTTGCGGCGGGTCATGTCACGGGCTTTGCGGGCGGCTTCGCGTGCGCGGGCGGCTTCGATGATTTTGCCGACAATGATCTTCGCATCTGCTGGGCGTTCTTGCAGGTAGTCGTACAGCAGCTTGCTGACAATGTCTTCTACCGGGCCACGCACTTCGGAGGACACCAACTTGTCTTTGGTTTGGCTGCTGAATTTGGGTTCAGGTACTTTGACGCTCAGCACGCAGGTCAGGCCTTCGCGCATGTCGTCGCCGGTGACCTCGACCTTGGCTTTTTTGGCCACTTCCGTGTCGTCAATGTATTTGTTGATGACGCGGGTCATCGCGGCACGCAAGCCCGTCAAGTGGGTGCCGCCGTCGCGTTGGGGAATGTTGTTGGTGAAGCACAGCACCTGTTCGTTGTAGCCGCTGTTCCACTGCATGGCCACTTCGACGCCGATGTTGGTGTTCTGGTCGCTCTGGCGGTCGCCCATGGCGTGGAAGATGTTGGGGTTCAACACCGTCTTGCCTTTGTTGATGAAGTTCACAAAACCGCGTACGCCGCCGGCGCCGGAGAAGTCGTCTTCCTTGCCGCTGCGTTCGTCCTTGAGGCGGATACGGACGCCGTTGTTCAGGAAACTCAACTCGCGCAAGCGTTTGCTGAGAATTTCGTAATGGAAGTCATTGTTCTGCTGGAAGATGTCCGTGTCGGGCAGAAAGTGCACCTCGGTGCCGCGCTTTTCTGTCTCTCCAACAACTTTCATGGGCGACACTTCGACCCCGTTCACAAGCTCCGTGATGCGGTTCTGTACAAAGCCCTTGCTGAACTCCATCACATGGACCTTGCCGTCCCGGCGAATGGTCAGACGCAGCATTTTGGAGAGCGCGTTCACGCAACTGACCCCGACCCCGTGCAGACCGCCAGACACTTTGTAACTGTTCTGGTTGAACTTGCCCCCTGCGTGCAGTTCGGTCAACGCGATTTCGGCAGCCGAGCGCTTGGGCTCGTGCTTGTCGTCCATTTTGACGCCGGTAGGAATGCCACGGCCGTTGTCCACCACACTGACCGAGTTGTCGGAGTGAATGGTGACCAAAATATCGTCGCAATGGCCTGCCAAGGATTCGTCAATCGAGTTGTCCACCACCTCGAACACCAAGTGGTGCAGACCGGTTCCATCCGAGGTGTCACCGATATACATGCCGGGACGCTTGCGCACCGCTTCGAGCCCTTCCAAAATTTGAATCGAGCCTTCGCCATAGGCCTCTGTCGCACCCGCCTGGTTGGTATCTATGGTGGGCTGGAAGTTGGAGCTGTCGGAAGTCCCCTCGCCCGTATGCACGGTATCGTCACCGTTTTCGGGGTTTGGAACTGGCTTGTTTTCTTCGGTCATGGCTAACTTCTCTTGGCTAAATCTCAAACTCTTGAATGACCAAACCCGCGGTGAGTGCTTGACTCATCGCGGGCCTTGGGTCCGGTAGGCCTATCGCTTCGATGGCCTTAAATTCGCATGGGCATCACCACGTACTTGAAGGTGGTGTTGTCGGGGATGGTGAACAATGCGGAACTGTTCCCGTCAGACAGCTCCAGGGTCACCATGTCCTGGCTCATATTGGTGAGTGCGTCAATGAGGTAAGTGACATTGAAACCTATTTCAATGCTGTCTCCTCCGTAGTCGATATCCAATTCATCCACCGCTTCTTCTTGTTCGGCATTGTTGGACGCGACCCGCAAAGTACCGGGGTCGAGGTTCAGGCGAACCCCTTTGAATTTGTCGCTGGTCAAAATAGCAGTCCGCTGCAAAGTGGACAACAGCGCGGTGCGACCCAGAGTGATGCTGTTTTTGTGGTTTTTGGGAATAACACGGTTGTAGTCCGGGAACTTGCCTTCGACCAGTTTGGTGACAAATTCCATGCCATCAAAAGTAAATTTGGCTTGGTTATTGGCGAACTGCATTTCAATCGCACCCTCCGCATCCGACAACAATCGCTGCAATTCAATCACGGTTTTGCGCGGCAGAATCACCTCTTGTTTGGGGACTTCCACATCCAGTGTGGCGGAGGCAAAGGCCAAGCGGTGACCGTCCGTGGCAACCAGACTCAACTGATTGCCTTCGGCAACGAACAGGATGCCGTTCAGGTAATAACGAATATCGTGCACCGCCATGGCAAACGACACCTGGCTGAGCAGACCCTTCAGTGTTTTTTGAGGAACGCTAAAGACGGGTCCAAAATTAGCGGACTCTTGCACCAGCGGAAAGTCCTCTGCCTGCATGGTTTGAAGGGTGAATTTGCTCTTTCCACCTTTCAGGATGACCTTGCTTTGGCTGGATTCCAGCGACACAGTCTGGTCCGAGGGCATGGTGCGCAAGATGTCAATGAGTTTTCGTGCGCCGATGGTTGTTGTGAAATTTCCGATGTCTCCACCCAATTCTGCGGTAGTGCGGATTTGAATTTCCAGGTCGCTGGTGGTGAGTTGCAGTGAAGTACCCGTTTTGCGCAGAAGTATGTTGGCCAAAATGGGCAGTGTGTGGCGGCGTTCAACAATACCCGCCACGGATTGCAAAACCGACAGAATTTTGTCTTGTGTTGCCTTCAATACGATCATGTCAACCTCTTCTTTTTAAACTCTGTCACTGGAACGGCAGCAATGCGCGCCGCAATTTTCTGTGGATAACGCCATTTTCTTCTTTTTATCAGGCGCTTGAAGGTGGGGCAGTTTGTTTTTGCATTCAACCTTTCAGCGTTTGCTCCAACACATGCAGCTGTTGATTGAGCTCTGTCAGTTGTTGGCGTTCGCCGCCAATCTTTCGCACGGCATGCAGCACCGTTGTATGGTCTCTGCCTCCAAACAATTCACCAATTTCAGGCAAACTTTTTTGGGTCAACTCTTTGGCCAGGTACATCGCGATTTGGCGTGGCCGGGCAATACTGGCCGGCCGTTTTTTGGAATACATGTCCGCTACTTTGATCTTGTAGTAATCCGCCACTGTTTTTTGGATGTTTTCTACAGAAATTTGCCGGTTCTGGATGGACAGCAAATCGCGCAATGCTTCGCGGGCGAGTTGGATGGAAATCTCTTTTTGGTTAAACCGTGAATAGGCAAGAATTTTGCGTAAGGCACCTTCCAACTCCCGCACGTTGGAGCGGACATTTTTGGCCACAAAGAATGCAACTTCTTCGGGTATTTCAGACCCTTCTGCGCGTGCTTTGTTGATCAGAATCGCCACCCGCATTTCCAGTTCGGGTGGCTCAATGGCAACGGTCAGGCCCGAATCAAAACGCGATACCAAACGTTCATGAATATCAGCCAGACCTTTGGGGTAGGTGTCGCTGGTCATCACAATGTGTGATTTTTTGGCCAGCAAGGCCTCAAAGGCATTAAAAAACTCTTCCTGCGTACGATCTTTGTTGGCAAAAAACTGCACATCATCGATCAACAACAAATCCAAAGAGTGGTAACGCTCCTTGAATTCATCGAAAGTTTTGCGCTGATACGCCTTAACCACATCCGATACGAATTGTTCCGCATGGATGTAGAGAACTTTGGAACCTGGTTTATCCAGCAGCAGTCGATTGCCTACGGCGTGCATCAAATGGGTCTTTCCCAGGCCTACGCCACCGTAGATGAACAAGGGGTTGTAAAGATGCCCAGGCATGGTGGCCACGTGCATGGCCGCAGCCCGCGCCATGCGGTTGGCAGTGCCTTCCACCAAACTTTCGAATGTCAGCATGGAGTTGAGGCGGTGTTTGAGGCTACCCGGGCTTCTGTCTTCCCCAAGTGGCGGCGCTTCCTCCATGGGAATGGCCTCTACCGATTTTTGCACCATTGCACTGCGAACAACAGCTTCCCGAGGAGTAATCGCTAACTCCAGCGAGACGGGTTGCCCGTACAATTTTTCCAATAAAGTGGCTATTCGACCGCTGTATTGCGCTCGGACCCAGTCCAGTTTGAAGCGGTTGGCAACAAAAATAGTCACCTTGGACAGATCCTCCGAAACCTGTGCGCTCAGGGGTTTAATCCAGGTGTTGAACTGTTGCTCTGGCAATTCTTGGGCGAGCTGGTCAATGCAGCTTTGCCAAAGGGTCTGACCAATATCGAGGCCAGAAGGCTCCGTGCTGTGTGGGGGGCGTTCCTCGGACATTTCTCTTTTCAGCTTCTGTGGATAGTTATAAATTGCTGCAACGCAAATTTTAACTTATCAATACCTTATCCACATTTACCCATGTGCCCCACCAAGTTCTAGCATTACGCTGCATGTCCACCGTAAGGTGTTGCTGGGCTTCAGAAAATTTGCGATAATCCCGGGTTGCCCTGATTGTGTTGGGGCGATTTGACCGAGATCCCATCACTTGAATGCTGTTGGGCAAGAACCGAGTTAGCTAGGAAATCCAAATGAAACGCACTTACCAACCCTCCAAAATTCGCCGCGCACGTACCCACGGTTTTCTGGTTCGCATGAAGACCCGCGGTGGCCGCGCTGTGATCAATGCACGTCGTGCCAAGGGTCGCAAGCGTCTGGCTGTTTAATACAGGCTTCGGGCAAGTCTCGGTAGGAGTGCGCTCCGGCAACGCTGGCGCGCAGTTTTCGTGACCTGAACGTGCTACGACTGAAGACACGGACCCAGTTTCAGGCGGCTTTGGCTGGCCAAACACTGGCCAGAACCACGCACTTTGCACTGCATCGTTGCGCTTTAGAGCCGCGGTTGTTGTTGGATGGGTCGGTGGTATTGCCACGCTTATTTGCTGAGCGTGGTGTATGGTTCGGCGCAATGGTTCCTAAGCGATGGGCCAAGCGTGCGGTAACGCGGAACACCATCAAACGCCAAATTTACAGCGTGTCTACCGAATTCGAGCTCTCTTTGGTTGAGGGGGCGCATGTTGTGCGTTTGCGCACTGGGTTTGACCGCGCGCAGTTCACAAGTGCTACTTCCGAGGTGCTTCGGTTGGCCGTACGCATGGAACTGTTGAAGTTGTTTGAGCGCGCACTAACCTCTTCGGTACGGCAGGCGGTGCAAATCTCCCCGCCACCCTTGGTCCCATGATGCAATTTTTGCTTATCGGCATCGTCAGGGCGTATCGGCTGTTTTTGAGCCCTTGGTTAGGCTCGTCCTGTCGTTTTGAGCCCACTTGCTCCGTTTATGCCTTGCAGGCTCTAGAGGCCCAGGGGGCCGCTGCAGGCAGCTACCTTGTATTATCCCGGCTTTCCCGGTGCCATCCTTGGTGTGCTGGCGGCCATGATCCGGTTCCGACCGAAAAACCCTGGCTGTTTACACGGCTGGTCCCTTCTTCTTCTAAAAAGAATCCCTCATGAACGATATCCGCCGCACCATTTTGTGGGTGATTTTTGGCTTTTCCATGGTCCTGCTCTGGGATCAATGGCAGGTGTACAACGGTCGCAAGGCAACATTTATGCCCAGCACCAGCCAAAAAGCGGCCATGCCAGTTGGTGCAGCTACGGGTACGGTGCCTGGCGCAGTGGATTCAAGCGTTCCCGCCGCTTTGGTGAAACCAGTAACTGCACCGATTGGGGCATCGGAGCTTGCAACTCCCACGGCACCCAAAGAGCGCTTTGAAGTCACTACCGATGTATTGAAGCTGACCTTTGATACTGAAGGTGGATCGCTGGTTCGCTCCGAATTTCTGAAATACGCAGACATGGCGGATAAGAACAAAAATTTTGTTTTGCTGGATGACAGCAAGGACCGCATTTATTTGGCCCAGACCGGCGTGATTGGTGGCGCGACTGCAGGTAGTTTTCCAACCCATAAGACGCCAATGACCGCCAGTGGTGAACGTACGCTCAAAGAAGGCGAAAACGAATTGGTGATCCGGTTTACCTCCGCCGATGTTGGTGGTATCAAACTCGTCAAAACGTACACCGTTCGCCGTGGTGCCTATGACATGGCGGTGAAGCATGAACTCACCAATGTCTCTGCCGCACCCATTGCGGCGCAACTGTATTTGCAACTGGTGCGCGACGGCAACAAACCTGTGGGCGAATCATCTTTCTATTCAACATTCACAGGCCCAGCCGTCTATACCGACGCCAAAAAATACCAAAAAGTGGAATTCAGCGACATCAAGAAAAAGAATGTTGATGTTGAAAATCAGTCGGCCAATGGCTATGTCGCCATGGTCCAACACTACTTTGCCAGTGCCTGGATTTTGCCGGAAGGAATGCAGCGCAGCATTTCCCTGGACGGGGTGGACATCGGCGCCACCATGGCGGACTGCTGCTATCGCGTATCGATGATTGCACCCATTGAGGCTATTGCCCCTGGTGGCAGCAAGACCGTAGAGGCAAAATTCTTTGCGGGTCCCCAAGAAGAAAAAATGCTGGAAGCCCTGACACCGGGCTTGGAGCTGGTCAAAGACTATGGATGGCTCACAATTCTGGCGAAGCCCCTGTACTGGTTGCTGGATAAATTGCATGGTTTGATCCAGAACTGGGGGTGGTCCATCGTGGCACTGGTGGTTTTGCTCAAAATTGCTTTTTATTGGCTCAATGCCAAGGCTTATGCAAGCATGGCCAAGATGAAGGCCGTGAACCCCAAAATCACGGAAATGCGTGAACGTCTGAAAGACAACCCGCAGCAGATGCAGCAAGAGATGATGCGCATTTACCGTGAGGAAAAGGTCAACCCCATGGGCGGTTGCTTCCCGATCATGATCCAGATCCCGGTGTTCATCGCCTTGTATTGGGTGTTGTTGTCCAGTGTGGAGATGCGCAATGCACCCTGGACCTTGTGGATTCATGACCTCTCCTCACCCGATCCCTTCTACATCTTGCCGCTGGTGATGACCTTGACCACCATGCTGCAAACGGCCTTGAATCCGGCTCCACCAGACCCCTTGCAAGCCAAGATGATGTGGTTTATGCCGCTGGCATTCAGCGTCATGTTTTTCTTCTTCCCGGCGGGACTGGTGTTGTACTGGATCACCAACAATATCTTGTCGATTGCACAGCAGTGGATCATCAATACCCGCATGGGTGTGCCACCGCAGTTCAACTTGCCAAAATTTTCCTGAGGTGAGGGAGGGATAGGGGCATGCTTCCGCGCTACCACGACCCTATCCTGGCCATCGCCACCGCGCCCGGCCGAGGGTCGGTGGGCATTGTTCGCATCAGTGGCAAAAATCTACGCGCCTTGGTGCAGGTGATTTTTGGCAGGGCCTTGCAGCCCCGAGAGGCAACATACCTCCCATTTTCAGATAGTACGGGCCAGCCTATTGACCATGGGCTGGCATTGTTCTTTCCGGGGCCGCACTCCTTCACCGGCGAAGATGTGCTGGAGTTGCAGGCCCATGGGGGGCCAGTGGTATTACAACTGCTCATGGCACGATGCCTGGAAGCTGCGGCGTATGGGAGCTTGACGATAGGTGAACCATGTTTGCCCGGCTTACGCTTGGCGCAACCTGGTGAATTCACCCAACGCGCCTTTCTGAATGACAAAATCGATTTGGCGCAGGCAGAGGCCATTGCCGATCTGATTGACGCCAGCACCGAGGCCGCGGCTCGCAGCGCCACGCAGTCATTGGCGGGGGTGTTCTCCCAAAAAATACACACAATGCGCGATGCACTCATCCATCTACGCATGTTGGTGGAAGCTACATTGGATTTTCCCGAGGAGGAAATTGATTTTTTGCAAAAATCAGATGCCCAGGGGCAGTTGAGTCGTTTGCAACTGGCGTTGGAATTGATCCTGCAGCAGGCATCGCAGGGGGCGCTGCTGCGAGAAGGCATCAAGGTGGTGATTGCAGGCCAACCCAATGCGGGCAAGTCGTCCTTGCTCAACGCCCTGGCAGGGGCCGAGCTGGCCATCGTCACACCGATTGCTGGGACGACACGTGACAAGGTGCAAGAAACCATCCAAATCGAAGGGGTGCCGATCCATATCATCGACACCGCAGGGCTGCGTCCCAGTGACGATGTGGTTGAAAAAATAGGCATTGCCCGCGCCTGGGAAGCTATCGCAGGCGCTGATGTGGTGCTGTTTTTGCACGATTTGACGCGTTCTTTTGCTACAAATTACATAGCTGCTGACGCTGATATTGCGGCGCTATTGGCCCAAACGCTTGGTAAAAATGTGCCCGTTCTTCAAGTCTGGAACAAGACTGATGCGCTGACCCCACAGGAGCCCCCCGCTGGTATTCTTTTGTCCACCAAAACAGGTGCAGGATTGGATACTTTGCGGCGTGCACTGCTAGACGCTGCGGGATGGCATGCTCCGGAAGGCGGGATGTTTATTGCCCGAGAAAGGCATGTCCAGGCCTTGCGGCGGGTGGGCGCGCATTTGGAGCAAGCTGCCGCGCATCTCTCTGCACAGGCCCAATCGCTGGATCTGGTGGCGGAAGAACTGCGACTGGGACAAAATGCACTGGGTGAGATTACGGGAGAATTCACGTCGGATGATTTGCTAGGTGTCATCTTCTCGAAATTCTGTATCGGCAAATAGCTTAGATTACACTCGTTCGGTTGCTGAAATCGAAGGAAAGATGATGTCCCTGTTCCAATGGTTTTCAAAAAAATCATCCGCCATTTCGCCGACGGAGGTTGAGAGTTCGGGGCTCGCCCATGTCGATGCCACAGTTCCCTTTACCCATTCAAGCCGCGGCCGGGCCAGGGTCCCTGATGCACCCGGAAGCGCAGCCAATCGCAAAAATGAACGCCTGGAACGCCGCGAGTTGCTGTACGGCATCGTGCGCGAGTCCATGACACGGGTAGGGGTCTTGTCTTCGAGCTACAAATTCAAGGTGCTGTCTCTGGACTCGCGGGGGCGCCAGTACCTGATCATGATGGATCTCGCGCGGTTGCAGGCGGGTGAGGTCGCCCGACTGGCTGAAATCGAGAGCCTGATCGCCAAGAGCGCAAAGCTGCGGCACGATATTTTGGTGACCTCCGTGTATTGGCGTGTGAATGAACAAGTGACCGCCGGGGTCACCCGTTCACCGGCATCCGCCCCTGCACCCCTCAGTGCCAGCCCTACTGCTGTGCCAGTCCCAGCGCCGACGCCACCCAAACCACGCTACGAACCCCTGCACGAGGATGAAGTGGCCGCATTCAAACAAGCGCTTGCGTCGTTGCCGACGCCAAAAACACTTTCTGCTCCGGGAGAAATCATCCAGTCCGGGCGGCGCAACCCGGCACCCGAAATCCGCTTTGAAGATACGGAGCTGGATGAACGTGCAGCACCCTTAAGCGGAACCCAGTACGGGGATTTGAACTAAAGGCGTTCAGACTCGTGCAGGGTAGGTGTCGTGGAACTCAGTGCCCTGCAAAATCCACCAGGGTGAACAGGGGCAGTCCTGATTCTTTGAGTTTTTGGGAGCCGCCCAACTCGGGAAGGTCAACGATGGCTGCCCCTTCCATCACGGTGGCACCCTGGCGTTCCAGCAATTTTTTGCCCGCCATCATGGTCCCACCGGTGGCAATCAGGTCATCAATCAGCAGTACACGGCTTCCGGGTTTGACCGCATCGGTATGGAGCTCTACGGTGGCACTGCCATATTCCAACTCATACGTCTCCTCGACGGTGGTGAATGGCAGCTTTCCCTTTTTGCGGATGGGCACAAAACCCACATTGAGTTCGTACGCGACGACGGCACCCAATATGAATCCACGCGCATCCAGTCCAGCCACCACATCCGGGCGCATGCCTGGGTCCATATAGCGGTGAACAAAAGCGTCAATCAGAATTCGAAACACCTTTGCGTCCTGCAGCAAGGGCGTGATGTCGCGAAACTGCACGCCCGGCGTGGGCCAATCGGGAACCGTGCGGATGTGGTCGCGCAGGTACTGGTTAACGCTCAAATGTTGCATGAATCATCCGTAAAAAGGGGAGCTGCCAAATGACAATGGCGCTTTCAGGCGGTATTGTGCCCTTTGAGCAGGCGCTGTTCTGCCAGCATCAACGCGTCGGCCCTGCCCGACAACACCAGTGTGTCCCCGGTTTCCAGAACGGTGTCATGCATCGCATTGCAGCTTTTCCCGTTGTGGCGTCGCAAACTGACCACGCGCACATTCAGTGTTGACAATGCAAACTGGCCCAGGGTCGCCCTGTTTGTTTTCGATTGCAGCGGCAAAGTGACCGACGCCAGGCGTTCATGTTGCAACTCGTCGATGGCGCCATCATCGGCGCCGTGGAAAAAACCACGGAGCAGGTTGTAGCGCGCATCGCGTTGGTCCTGGACGATGCGAATCACCCGGCGCATGGGCACGCCCACCAAAGCCAAGGCGTGGCTGGCAAGCATCAGGGAGCCTTCAATGGCTTCAGGGACCACTTCGGTGGCACCGGCTTCCTGCAGCCGCTCCAGATCGTGGTCATCCTGGGTGCGCACAATGACCGGAACCTGTGGCGCATGGGTGCGGACATGGTCCAAAATTTTGAGTGCACTTGCCACGTCCAAGTGGGTGATAACCACTGCGCTGGCCCGTGCAAGGCCTGCGGCCATGACCGACTGGAGACGCGCAGCATCCCCAAAAACCACCGAATCTCCGGCGGCTGCCGCCTGTTGCACCCGGTCAGGGTCCAGGTCCAGTGCCATGTAGGGAATGTTTTCACGATCCAACATCCGGGCCAGATTTTGTCCGCAGCGCCCGTAGCCGCAAATGATCACATGGCGGTTGGCGCCAATGGATTTGCGTGCAATCGTGGTCATCTGCAAGGACTGTTGCAACCAGTCGCTGGACACCAGTTTCATCACGATGCGGTTGCTGTACATCACGATAAAAGGTGTTGCCAGCATGGAAAGCACCATGCTGGCCAAAATAGAATTCAACAATGCGGGGGGAACCAAGGCATTGTTTTGTGCCAAGGTCAAGAGAACAAAGCCGAACTCCCCCGCCTGCGCCAGGTACAGTCCAGTGCGCAAGGACACGCCCGAGGTAGCTCCCAAACTCTTGGAGAGGATGGTCACCAAAGCGGCTTTGCAAAACGTGGGAACCAACAGCAGCAGCAGTACCAAGGCCCAGTGTTCCAAAACCAAACGCCAGTCCAGCAGCATGCCAATACTGATGAAGAAGAGGCCCAGTAAGACGTCGTGAAAGGGGCGAATGTCGGTTTCCACCTGGTGCTTGAATTCGGTTTCGGAAATTAGCATCCCAGCAATGAAGGCACCCAGCGCCAGACTCAAGCCAGCCATCTCTGTCAACCATGCCAGCCCCAAAGTGATGAACAGCAGGTTGAGCACAAACAGCTCTTCGCTCTTGCGCCTGGCCACCAGAGTCAGCCAACGCCGCATGACGTGCTGTCCACCCACCAGCAGGAGGAAAATCAGCACGGTAGCTTTCAGTGCCGCCAAACCCAAGGCACCAACCAACTGTTCGCCCGAAGCGCCCAGGGCCGGAATCAGCACCAGCAGAGGCACCACCGCCAAGTCCTGGAACAGCAGCACCCCCATGACCCGTTTGCCGTGTTCCGATTCCAGTTCAAGTCGCTCGGCCATGAGCTTGACCAAAATGGCGGTGCTGCTCATGGTCAGGGCGCTGGAGAGTGCTAAAGCGGCTTGCCAGGACATGCGCCACATGAGCGGCAAAACCGATGCCACGCCAAGCGTCACCAGCGTGGCTCCCAGCATGGTCACCACCACCTGCAGCACCCCCAGACCAAACACATGGCGGCGCATGGCCCGCAGTTTGGACAGGTTGAATTCGAGGCCGATGACAAACATCAGGAATACCACGCCGAATTCCCCCAGATGGCGTACACCATCCGCATCCGGTGACAGTGCCAGGGCGTGGGGCCCAATCACCACACCCACGGCCAGATAACCCAACATAGGTGGCAACTTGAGCGAACGGCATGCCACCACCCCCAGCACTGCAGCCAGCAGATAGAGAAGGGTGATTTCCAATGCACTCATGCCCGTCATACTAGCAAGAGATCGGGCTGTCTATAAAATGTCCGCATGACAGCATACGCATCGCAGGAACCTGCAACACCGGCACAGCGCGCCATTGCGCTGGCACGAGAAACATTTGATATTGAGTCCGCCGCTGTATTGGGGTTAAAAAGCCGCATTGGTGAACAGTTCGCCCTGGCGGTGGCCCGGGTACTCACCATTCAGGGGCGGGTTGTGGTCATGGGCATGGGCAAAAGCGGCCACGTGGGGCGCAAGATTGCGGCCACTTTGGCGTCGACGGGGACCCCGGCCATGTTTGTACATCCGGGCGAGGCCAGCCATGGTGACTTGGGCATGATCACCTCCGCAGATCTGGTGCTTGCCATTTCCAATAGCGGAGAGTCTTTGGAGATGGCGGCGATTCTGCCTGTTCTGAAGCGTCTGGGGACCCCGGTGTTGGCGATGACCGGAAACCCCAACTCCACCATGGCCCGCCATGCCGACCTCTGGCTGGACAGCGCCGTGGAAAAAGAAGCCTGTCCCTTGAATTTGGCACCCACGGCAAGCACAACCGCGCAACTCGCGCTGGGTGACGCGTTGGCAGTGGCCTTGCTGGATGCACGGGGGTTTCGCGCCGAAGACTTTGCACGCTCACACCCTGGCGGGGCGCTGGGACGAAAGCTGCTGACCCATGTCAACGATGTCATGCGTTCGGGCGATGCCGTGCCCCGTGTTTTGCCCGACGCGAGCTTCAGTGCATTGATGCAGGAAATGAGTGCCAAAGGCTTGGGGGCCACAGCGGTTGTGGATGCCAACGATCAAGTGCTTGGTATTTTTACCGATGGCGATTTGCGCCGTTTGGTCGAGCAGGGAACCGACCTGCGGGCCAAAACGGCCCAAGAGGTCATGCACCACGCGCCCTGCACCATCCAGGCGCATTCCTTGGCGGTAGATGCCGTTGATTTGATGGAGAGTCGCCGTATCACCAGTGTGCTGGTGGTGGATGCCTCGGGCAGGCTGTGTGGTGCACTCAATACCAATGACTTGATGCGTGCCAAGGTGATCTGATGCCGCCCGCTCTTCACTTCGACCCCGCATTGCTACTCAAAGCGCAGGGCATCAAGCTGGCTTTTTTTGACGTGGACGGTGTCTTGACGGACGGCGGGCTTTTGTTTTCAGAGGCGGGTGAGACATTAAAGCGCTTCAACACCCTGGATGGCCATGGCCTCAAGTTGCTGCAAAAGGCGGGCATTACCCCGGCAGTGATTACCGGGCGTGATTCCAAGCCCCTGCGGGTTCGCTTGAAAGCATTGGGCATAGAACATGCGATTTTTGGTACCGAAGACAAACGTCCCGCCGCTGAGCATCTGCTGAAGGAACTGGGCCTGGGCTGGAGCGATGCAGCCGCCATGGGCGACGACTGGCCGGACCTGGCCGTGATGCACCGATGTGCTTTTGCCTGTGCACCGGCCAATGCCCACGCGGAAGTTTTGGCGCAGGCGCACCACGTCACCACGGCCCGGGGCGGGTACGGCGCGGCCCGTGAATTTTGCGACATTCTCCTGGTGGCCAGCGGACGCTATGTGGACCTGTTGGCCGAGTACCTGCAGTAATGTCTATTTACAAAAATGTGTGGGAGCGATTTTTGCTCTACTTGCCCCTGCTTTTCATGGGCCTGCTGGCTTTGGGTAGCTATTGGTTGGTTCGCAGTACACCGACGAACGATGGCCCAGTGCCTGCGCGTCCGGTGAGCCATCAGCCGGACTATTTCATGCAGAACTTTTCGGCCCGCACGTTTGATGCCACGGGCCGCATTCGCACGGAGGTACTGGGTGAAAAAGCGCGCCACTACCCTGACACCCCGTGGCTGGAGATTGACGGCATCCAAATCCGGTCCTTTGATGCGCAAGGGCATCTGACCATGGCCTCGGCGAAGCGGGGCTTGACCAAAGAAGACTCCTCCGAGGTGCAGCTGCTGGGCAATGCCGTGGTGGTGCGGGAAGCCATCGCGGGCAAGCAGGCCAATGCTGCGCCGCGTATGGAATACCGGGGTGAGTTCTTGCATGCCTTTCTGAGCACCGAAAAAATCAAGTCGCACCTGCCAGTGGAGTTGTTGCACGGCAAGGACCGCTTTACCGCCGATACCCTGGACTTTGACCATGCTGGGCAAGTGCTCCAGTTACGTGGTCGCGTGCGTGGGACATTGGTACCCAAAACACAATAAGCATCTTTGGAGAGGCGTGCCATGTCCAAGCTGATCTTTATCACGGGTGCGTCCAGCGGTATCGGGCAGGCACTGGCCTGGCGCTTTTACCAGGCAGGGTATTCGCTGGCATTGGTCTCCAGAGGCACCCAAGCGATACAGGCATGGGCCAACACCCGTGGATTGGAGGCCCATCGCTACCAAATTTACACGGCCGACGTGGCGGTGGTGGATAGCATTGTTGCCGCAGGACAGCGGTGTTTGCAAACCCAAGGTGTACCGGATGTGGTGATTGCGAGTGCGGGCTTCAGCACGGGAATGGATACGGCTGAACGGGATGACCTGGATGTAATGGCTCGTACCTTTGCCACCAATAACATTGGCATGGCGGCCAGCTTTCACCCCTTTATCACTGCCATGGTGCAACGAGGCTCCGGGGCCTTGGTGGGCATTGCCAGCGTGCATGGCATCCGGGGCATGCCAGGGCACGGTGCGTATTGCCCCAGCAAGGCGGCTGTCATCAGTTACTGTGAATCCTTGCGGGGTGAACTTCGGGCGGCAGGGGTCAAGGTGGTCACCATTTGCCCGGGGTACATCGATACGCCCTTGACACAAAACAACCGCTATTCCATGCCGTTCTTGATGTCGCCGGAGCATTTCGCCGATGCGGCCTATGCAGCGATTGCGGCGGGGACAAGTTACCGGGTGATTCCATGGCAAATGGGCGTGGTGGCCAAGCTGTTGCGGGTGCTTCCCAATGCGGTGTTTGACAAGGTGTTTGCCGGCAGACCACGCAAACCCCGCGCCAAGGCCAACTGAGGCCGCGAAGCGGGATCGCTCAAAGGCCACCTGGCCCAAAGAGCCAACAACAAAAAAGGACCCGAAGGTCCTTTTTTTTGCTTGGTAAATTACCAGGGAGCTGCTTAGTAGCTGCTACGGCCACCGCCGTAACCACCACCACCGCCGCCGCCGCTACGGCCGCCGCCAGCGCCACCGCCGTAACCGCCGCCACCACCACCGTAGCCGCCGCCACCGCTACGGCCGCCGCCAGCGCCGCCGCCAAAGCCGCCGCCGCCAGTGCGGGGAGGACGTGCTTCCATGGGACGTGCTTCGTTCACCACGAGACCGCGGCCACCGAATTGTTGACCATTCATGCCGTTGATAGCAGCTTGTGCTTCAGCGTCGCTGCCCATTTCCACAAAGCCGAAGCCTTTGGAACGGCCGGTGTCACGTTCCATCATGACTTTGGCGCTGGTCACAGAGCCGTGCGCTGCAAATGCTTGTTGCAGATCTTCATCACGGAAAGAATAAGGCAGGTTGCCCACGTAAAGTTTGTTGCCCATGAAAGGACTCCTCAAAATAACTCAAAACGCGACGATAGAGTCCAAAACCGCAATCAACAAACCAATGAAGAATTAAAGCAGACGCGAAACTGACTAACCACCGCAAACTTGCACCACCGAAATACCGGCAATACCACACAATTATGCGCCAGTTTGGAAAATGTTTTTGATTTTTTTTTCCAGACGCCTTGACCGAGCGGCGCCTACTTCGTGGGGCTTGGCGGATTGCTACCCGTGGTAGAGGGGAAACGCAGGCCGGTGGGAATCTTTTCGCCGATGCTGTAAGAATGCTTTCTCTGCGCTGACCAAGCATTAACCAGTTGAAGGGTCCATCGGCAGCGCTGGCTTTTCTGGTTGATTGTTTAACCTTTACTATTTCGGAGAGTTCCCCATGAACCAACGTGCAATGATCGCCGCCACTGCGGCAACCCTGATGTCTTTGGCGCTTGTGTCGGCCCCGGCTGCGGCGCAAGAAAAGGAAAAATGCTTTGGTATCGCCAAAGCCGGACAAAACGATTGCGCCAGCGTGGCGGGCACCCACTCGTGTGCGGGACAGTCCAAAGTGGACATGGACAAGATGGAGTGGAAATACGTGGCCAAGGGCACTTGCAAGGACATGAAAGGCCTGTCGCTGGAAGAAGCCAAGAAGATGAAGAGCTGATCGATTCCGTCGGACTTCACCCTGTTTTCAGAGGACCTTGCGTGTGAACACAAGCGCTGAACCGCCCGCTCCCGTAGTGGGCATCGGGTGGCGGCACCCCCACTATGCAGAACTGCTGGAGCGTCGGCCTGCGCTTGACTTTCTGGAAGTCCATTCCGAAAACTTCTTTACCGAGGGGGGCGCCGCTCTGGCGGTGCTGGAGCAGGGCCGTGCGCACTATGCGCTCAGTCTGCACGGCGTGGGTTTGTCGCTGGGTTCGGCCGTGGGACTGGACGCCTGGCACTTGGACCAGCTTGCAAGGCTGGTGGCGCGTGTTGACCCGGTGCGGGTGAGCGACCATGCCGCGTTTGCGCGCGGAAATTTTCGGGGGAGCCCGGTGCATGCGGCCGACCTGTTGCCGCTGCCCTTCACCACGGAAGCGTTGGAGGTGCTGTGCGCCAATGTGGGCCGGGTGCAAGACCGGCTCCAGCGGCCCTTCATGGTGGAAAACCTCTCCGCCTACCTGACTTGGCATGTTCCCGACGGCGAGCAGGCCTGGGCCGAAGCGGCCTTTTTGGCTGAACTGGCCCGGCGCACCGGTTGCAGCCTGCTGGTGGATGTCAACAATATTTATGTCAACGCCCTGAACGCACGGCGCACCGGGAGCGAGGCCGACCCCCTGCAAATGTGCCGGGATTGGCTGGATGCCATCCCCCTCGGCGCGGTGGGTGAGATCCACCTCGCGGGGCATTGCCATGTGCGCGATGCGCACGGGGAGATCGTGATCGACGACCACGGCAGCCGGGTGTGCGACGCGGTGTGGGCGCTGTATGCCCACGCCATCCGGCGCTTTGGTGGGGTGCCGACCCTGATTGAGTGGGACACCGATATTCCCGCGCTGGACGTGCTGCTGGGCGAAGCCGCCCGCGCCCGCGCCGTGTGTGCGGACGTGTTTGCCGGGGTGGGCGTATGAGCGCCTTGGCCCAACAACAGCAGGCACTGCTGGATGCACTGTTGGCCTGGCCCGCGCAAGATGCTATGAAAATAGTAGCTGCTCACGCTAGTGATACGGGGGCCAGAGGCCTAAAAGCCTACCAAACCAACGGCCATGTGCTGGCCGAGCGTGCCTTGGCGGCGGCCTACCCGGTGGTGGCCCAGTTGCTGGGGGAGGAAAGTTTTGGCGACTTGGCCCGTGCCCTGTGGCATGCCCATCCGCCCCAGCGCGGGGATGTGGCGCAGTGGGGTGAGCCGCTGGCGGACTTTTTGCGTGCCAGCCCGCAACTGCAGGACGAACCCTATTTGCACGATGTGGCCCGCGCCGAGTGGGCCTTGCACCGCTGCGCGGGTGCGGCGGACCGGTCCGCCGACCTGACAACCCTGGCCCTGCTGACCACACACGACCCGGCGCAACTCGGCTTGGTGCTGGCGCCGGGGTGTGCCGTGCTGCAGAGTCTCTGGCCGGTGGCCAGTATTCTGAATGCGCACCTGGAGCAAGCCCCCGCCTTGGCAGAGGTGGGGCGGCAATTGCGCGACGCGGTGGCGCAAGACGTGGTGGTGTGGCGTGCGGGACTGCGCCCGCGTGCGCGCGAAGCCATGCCGGGGGAGGCCGGGTTTTTGCAGGCGCTGTTGCAGAGCCAGGCCTTGGGATTCGCCTTGGACGCGTCCCCGGCACTCGACTTTGGCCAGTGGTTGCCTAGGGCGGTGCAAACCGGTCTGCTGCTGTCTATCATCAACCTCGATCCCATGCCATGAACCCCTCCCGCCCTGCTCCCATCTACCGCCCTGTGCGCAGCCTCACGGCCCGTGTGCATGCCCTGTGGGGCTGGACCGATACCCTGCTGGACGCGCTGCAGCCGCTGGCCAGCCTGCTGGCCCGCCTGTATGTGGCGCAGGTATTTTTTGCTTCCGGTTTGACCAAGTTGCGCGACTGGGGCACCACCGTGGCTTTGTTCACCGACGAATACGCCGTGCCCTTGCTCCCCCCGGAGCTTGCCGCAGTTCTGGGCACCGCAGGCGAACTGGTATTGCCGGTTTTGCTGGTGTTGGGCCTGGGCGGGCGTTTCGCTGCCCTGGGGCTGGGGGTGGTCAATGGGGTCGCGGCCATTTCTCTGCCTGAACTGGCACCGGCGGCCTTGCAGCAGCACATCACCTGGGGCGTGTTATTGGCCGCCTTGGCCGTTTTTGGCTGTGGTCGGTGGGCGGCCGACGTGCCCTTGCGTGCATGGCTTTCCCGCAGATGACGACCGTGCGGCAGCCATCGCTTCCGCGCGGCTTGTGGCACCCCCGGCGCATCGGCTGGCGCCTGACCCTGGGTTTTGGCCTGCTGGTGCTGCTGATGTTGCTGGCCCTGGCCCAGGCCAGCTTCCAGATCCGCCACATCACGGGCATGACCCAGCGTTTTGCCACCGGGGACATGCAGCGCCTGCTGCGGGTGCAGGCCCTGTCCTTGCAAACCGAAGGGGTGGGCAGCGCCCTGAGCCGCTTGATGAATGCCCCCCGGGAAAACCGCGTGCTGGAGTACGCCGATGTGGACGAACGCAACCGGCGCATTGACGGCATCATCGAGTCGCTGGGCAAGG
The DNA here is from genome assembly GCF_030697375.1 of Rhodoferax sp. Lineage (GTDB taxonomy): Bacteria > Pseudomonadota > Gammaproteobacteria > Burkholderiales > Burkholderiaceae_C > Allorhodoferax. The sequence goes on from NZ_JAUYQD010000105.1 coordinate 26,234, forward strand.
GGGCACTGGACCCTGCCCAGGAAGAAATCCTGCAGCGCCTGGTGGCCTGCCGGGCGATTTACGCGGACGCCTTTATCGCCACCGTCGATCAAATCGAAGCAGACAACCTCAAGGCGGCCACCCGCGAGCTGAACCAGCAGGTGACCCCCGCGCTGAAGGCCATGCTGGTTGAGTCCAACGCCCTGCTGGCGCGCGAGCGCGAAAACATCGAGGCCGGTTTGGCGCAGGCGCAGGCCAGGTTTGAGCGGGTGGCCCAATGGGTGGGCGCACTGTCGGTGCTGGCGGTGGCTTTGGCGGCATGGCTGGGCTACCGCACCACGCAAAGTGTGGTGTTGCCCTTGGCGCAGCTGGAGTCGGCGGCGCGGCGCATTGCCGCAGGGGACTATGCCAGCCGCGTCTCCACCACCCGTGCCGAAGAGGTGGACCGCGTCGGCCAGGCCTTGAACACCATGACCGATGCCGTGGCCCAGCGCGAGCGGCAAATTGTGCAGCTGGCCTACCACGACCCACTCACCGATTTGCCCAACCGCACGGCCTTGCTCAACCCGCCCCACCCCCCCGACACTGCCTACAACGGCCTGGCCTTGATGGACCTGGCACGCCTCAAGGTCATCAATGAAACGCTGGGCTATGGCACCGGCGACACCCTGATCAAAGAACTGGCCTTGCGCGCCCGTACCGTGGTGCACGAGGCGGCTGCCCGCGGGCAAATAGGCCCCGCCCCGACCACGGCGCGTTTGTCGGGCGGCACCTTGGCGGTGGCCTTCACCGCCGCCAACCGCGCGGCGGTGCAAGCCTTGCACGACCAGATGGAGCTGGCGCTGGCGGCACCCGCAGTCTGCGGTGGCCACAGCGTGGACTTGAGCGTGGCCTATGGCTTTGCCGACTCCGCCCCCGAGGGGGCCGCGCTGCCGGTGGTCACCTTGATGCGCAATGCCGAAGTGGCTTTGCACACCGCCAAGCGGGCGGCGGTGGGTTTTGCCTGGTACAGCGAAGCCCAGGAAGCCGCCCGGCTGAGTCACCTCAGCCTGGTCTCCGACCTGCGGGTGGCCGTGGCCACGTCGCAGTTGCAAATGTGGCTGCAGCCCAAGTTTTCTCTCCAGACCGGGCTGGCGGTGGGGGCCGAGGCCCTGGTGCGCTGGCAGCACCCGAGCCGTGGTTTTGTCTCCCCGGCCGAGTTTGTTCCCTTTGCCGAGCAAACCGGCTACATCAGCATGGTCACCAGCTGGATGCTGGAGCAGGCCCTGCGCACCCTGGCCCTGTGGGCGCCCCTCCACCCCGAACTCAGCATCGCGGTCAACATGAGCACCCGCGACCTGCTGGACCCGGAGTTTTGCCAGCGGGTGCAGCGCCTGATTACCCGCCACGGCGTTGACCCCCACAGCCTGCGCCTGGAAATTGTCGAAAGCGGCCTGATGGACGACCCGCAAACCAGCGTGGCTGTGTTACACGCCTTGCGCGAGCTGGGTATTCGCCTGTCGATTGACGACTTTGGCACCGGTTATTCGTCCCTGGCCTACCTGCAAAAGCTGCCGGTGAGTGAGCTCAAGATCGACCGCAGCTTCATCGACGGTATCGATGGCCAGCCCGGCACCCAGCGCCTGGTCAAGACCATGATTGAAATGGGCCACGGCATGGGCCTGATGGTCACCGCCGAAGGCGTGGAGACCGAGGCCGAAAAAACCACCATCACCCGCTTGGGCTGCGACGTGATGCAGGGCTACCTGGGCAGCCGCCCCCTGCATGGGGCGGCGCTGCAGGCCTGGTTTGACGCCTTGCCCCCGGTGTCGGCCTGACGGTATGCGATGGCATAGGGGGCGCTGGCGCACCCGATTGCGAAAACTGCCAATACCTACTTGCCGGTACCCTTGACAAAAAGCAAATGCCGCAAAAAAGTTTCATGGATCATCGTGGCGTACCGGGTCAAAACTGTTTCGAACGGTCTAGGTTCTCTTGTGCAATCCATTGGCCGCGGGTACAGGGAGGACAGAAATGAGGTTTTATCTCTTTGAACGCGGAGCGGCGGCACACATTCGCAAGTCCCGCGAATACCTGGAAGAAGCCCATGTGCGACGGGTTGAGCACCAGGCGGCGGCCGAGCACCATGACGCGCTGTGCAAAATGTATGCAGAGCGGATCGCCCGCATCGAAGCGGAAATCGGCGAGGTGTTCCCGCTTCGTGCGGGCAATGCCCAGTTGGTTGCGGACGCCGGCAACGAAAGCGCCCGCTTGAAGTCCGATTCGGTGTTGATCTATCCGTCCCGGGCCTCACACGCCTGAAAGCAGGGCCGCACCCTGCCTGAGTGCCCGGTTTCTTAAGCAAAATAGCCTGCTATCCCCCGTGGAATATGCGCAGACAGCTACTGTTTTGATAGCAACGGCAGGGGCCTGAGGCCACTCACCAGCTTGCCTCGCGATCCGGCGTGGCGCTGATTTTGTGGATGGACAGGTCGGCCCCGTCGTATTCTTCTTCCTGGCTCAGGCGCAAACCCAGCGTGGCCTTGAGGACGCCGTACACCAGCAGCCCACCCGCCACGGCCCAGGCGACACCCATGGCGGTACCGATCAGCTGGGCACCAAGGGTGACGCCACCCAGGCCGCCCAGGGCCTTGCTGCCAAAAATGCCCGCAGCAATACCGCCCCAGGTGCCGCACAGGCCATGCAGCGGCCAGACGCCCAGCACATCGTCGATCTTCCATTTGTTTTGCGTCAGCGTGAACATGAAGACGAAAATGGCACCGGCCACCGCCCCCACCACCAATGCACCCAATGGGTGCATCAGGTCGGAACCCGCGCACACCGCCACCAAGCCGGCCAGCGGGCCGTTGTGCACAAAACCGGGGTCATTCTTGCCCACCAGCAGGGCCGCCAGCGTGCCGCCCACCATGGCCAAGAGCGAGTTCACCGCCACCAGACCTGAGATTTTGTCCAGCGTTTGCGCACTCATCACATTGAAGCCAAACCAGCCCACGGTCAGCACCCAGGCGCCCAGGGCCAAAAAGGGAATGCTCGACGGGGGGTGGGCCGAAATGCCGCCGTCCTTGCGGTAGCGGTTGGCGCGGGCGCCCAGCAGCAAGACGGCGGGCAAGGCAATCCAGCCGCCCAGGGCGTGCACCACCACGCTGCCGGCAAAGTCGTGGAACTCTGCGCCGGTCAGCGCCTTGATCCAGGCCTGCACGCCAAAGTGCTGGTTCCAGACGATGCCTTCAAAGAAGGGGTAGACAAAACCGACGATCACGGCGGTGGCGATCAGCTGCGGCCAGAACTTGGCGCGCTCGGCAATGCCGCCCGAGATGATGGCGGGAATCGCCGCCGCAAAGGTCAGCAGGAAGAAGAACTTGACCAACTCATAACCATTCTTGGCGGCCAACACTTCCGCACCCACAAAGAAGCTGGTGCCGTAGGCCACGCCATACCCCACCATGAAATAGACCACGGTGGACACGGAAAAGTCCACCAGGATCTTGACCAGCGCATTGACCTGGTTTTTGCGGCGCACAGTGCCGAGCTCCAGAAATGCAAAACCTGCGTGCATGGCCAGCACCATGATCGCGCCGAGAAGGATGAACAGGGTGTCTGCGCCCTGTTTTAGTGCTTCCATGAGAACCTCTTTGGGTGAAATGGGGAGTGAAGTGATTGTTCTTGGTGCGTTTTTATCAAAAATTGCAAAAACGCACCAAACTAAAGCAAAAACCAAGCCAATTATCAAAAATGCGCCCACAAATGTGCAAAAAGTGGTGGCCACGGCCTGCGTCCATGCACCAAAGGACAGCGGGTACTATTGCGCAATGGAAGCTTTTCTCGTCTCCACCGGTATCGTGGCCCTGGCCGAAATGGGGGACAAGACCCAACTGCTGGCACTCATCCTCGCGGTTCGATTTCGCAAACCCTGGCCCATCGTGCTGGGCATATGGGTCGCCACCCTCGCCAACCATGGGCTGGCGGGCGCGCTCGGTGCCTGGCTGACCACGGCACTGGGCCCCGTTGTGTTGCGCTGGGTGCTGGGGGCTTCCTTCATCGCCATGGCGGTGTGGATGCTGATTCCCGACAAGATGGAAGACGCAGACGCGAACGGTGCACCCCGCTTTGGCGTGTTTGGCACCACGGTCATTGCCTTTTTCCTGGCGGAGATGGGGGACAAGACGCAGGTCGCCACCGTGATGCTGGCGGCACGCTTCGACGCGTATGCCTGGGTAGTCGCAGGCACCACGCTGGGCATGATGCTGGCCAATGCACCGGTGGTCTGGCTGGGTGAGCGCATGACCCGCCTGGTGCCGCTGCGCACCGTGCACCTGGTGTCGGCGTGCATCTTCCTCGGCCTGGGGCTGTTGGCCCTGCTGGGCTAAGCCAGCGTGCTTTTGCTATGAAAAAGGTAGCTGCTTGCGCACTGTTCTCGGGGGCTACAGGCCTATTTGGCTTGCAAATCCGTGCATGGTGCCTGCCCCGCATATGCCAATCGGCTTTTGGGCGTGGCCGACTGGTGTGGCCGCAATGGCAGTCAGGAAACACCCCAAGCACGGTCATAATTCGACCAAATCAAGGGGAGTGAGGCTTTCAATCCCCTTGTCGTGATTGCCTCAGCAGGCGGTCCAGTTCAACATGGTTTATTTGCTGCGGGAGGCGTACATGGTTACTACAAATATTGCGGCGCGGCGGATAAACGTTAATCGCTATGCGCTTGCGAAAGGAACGAGATGGGCCTCTATGTACATAGCTTGAGCCGTCTTCCACTCGGGCTGGAACGGGACTACTACCTCTATGTCCTGGACTACGGGTGGGAAGAGCCACTTGGGGATGCGTTGCACGCGAATTTCCGGCGCATGGCTGACCTGGCCGCGAAGAATAAAGCCATTGTTGTTGCTGGTACCGATTCAAGAGCGTTTGCTGATGAAATTCTGTCCGTACACGTCGATGATCCTCAATTTTCCTGGACGCAGGTGAATGGGGAAAGCGGGGAGGAAGTCCTGCCTGCGCTAATGATCTCCACCATCCATCCGCAAAAGTTCAAAGTAGAGGTTCCAGGGTACAGGCCACGTAAAGTCGGAAAAGGAATCGCAGACGAACGGCTGATTCTTATTCCATTGCGCGATCTGTGCAAAGATTCAACGGAAGTTGTCGCACTTATCGAGCGCATCTTCCGTGACATCGCTGCAAAGAAGCCACTTGTTGACTTCGCCATTGCAAAGGAAATCAAAGCTGGCAGCGGCGCGGCCTACTCTGACGCCTTCATTCTCAAGCCGGCACTTTGGGGGATGGGGGTGGATTTGAAGGAGCTCGCAAAATCATGGAAAGCGAAGCGCGCATAACGGTCGCCCAACGCGGACACGTAACGGGAGAATGCCGCTACGCGGCGGGTGTTGCGTGCCGGTCACCTTCGACGTAAGTATCTCAACCCACCCCCTTCACCATGTGCCGCAGCATCAAGACCCTTTTCAACTTTGAACCACCGGCCACTGAGTTAGAGATTCGGGATGCCTCGCTGCAGTTTGTCCGCAAGCTCAGTGGGTTCGCCGTCCCGTCCAAGGCCAACGAAGCCGCATTTGACGCAGCCGTCGAGGAAGTCGCCGCTTCGGCGCGCCGCCTGATTGCGGGGCTGGTCACGAACGCGGAACCCAAGAACCGGGAGGCGGAGGCGGCCAAGGCACGCGAGCGGTCCACCCAACGTTTTGGCACGGGCACACGGTAGTTTTCCTGCCGCCATGGTCTTCAAAAACCAAGATTGCTATACTTGCACGGCGCCGATTTGCTACAGCTTGCGGGCGCTTAATAAGTTCAGCTAAAGACGCCAGCCAACCCGGTTTCGCCTTTAGCGTTGCCGGGTTTTTTTATGTTTGCCACACCACAGTCCATGCATTTTGCGCAAGCGCTGCCCTTGCAAAGCGGCGCGTCCTTGCGTGAGTATTCTCTGAGTTATGAAACCTACGGCACGCTCAATGCCGACCGGTCCAACGCGGTGCTGGTCTGCCATGCGCTCAATGCCTCCCACCATGTGGCGGGCGTGTATGCCGGGCAGGCCAAGAGCGAAGGCTGGTGGGACAACATGATCGGGCCGGGCAAGGCGCTCGATACCAACACCTTCTTTGTCATTGGCGTCAACAACCTGGGCTCTTGTTTTGGTTCCACCGGACCCATGCACACCAACCCGGACAGCGGCCAAATCTACGGTGCGGACTTCCCCGTGGTCACCGTGGAAGACTGGGTCGATGCGCAGGCCCGGCTGCTGGACGCCCTGGGCATCCAGACCCTGGCGGCGGTGATGGGGGGCAGTCTGGGCGGCATGCAGGCCCTGAGCTGGACACTGCAATACCCGGACCGGGTGCGCCACGCCGTGGTGGTGGCCAGTGCGCCCAACCTGACGGCGGAGAACATCGCCTTCAACGAAGTGGCCCGGCGCGCCATCGTGACCGACCCCGACTTCCATGGCGGGCATTTCTACGCACAGGGCACGGTCCCCAAGCGCGGCCTGCGCATCGCCCGCATGATCGGCCACATCACCTACCTCAGCGACGATGTGATGAACGAAAAGTTTGGCCGCCAGTTGCGAGAGACTGTGCTGGACAGCGCCAGCGGCTACCGGTATTCAACGCAAGAGGTGGAGTTCCAGATCGAGAGCTACCTGCGCTACCAGGGCGACAAGTTTGCCGAGTACTTTGACGCCAACACCTATTTGCTGATCACCCGGGCGCTCGATTACTTCGACCCAGCCCGACGCTATGGCGGTGATTTGAGCCAAGCCCTGGCGCGCGCCAGCTGCAAGTTTTTGCTGGTGAGTTTCACCACCGACTGGCGCTTTTCCCCCAAACGCAGCCGCGAGATCGTCAAGGCGCTGCTGGACAACAAACGCGACGTGAGCTACGCCGAGATCGACGCACCCCACGGACATGATGCCTTTTTGCTCGATGACCCCCGGTACATGGGTGTAGTCAGCTCCTATTTTGATAGCGTTAGTAAAACTTTGGGGGCCACAGCATGAGCAATGACGCCAATTTGCAAGCCATTGCCCGCCTGGTGCCCGAAGGCGCCCGTGTGTTGGACCTGGGCTGCGGCGACGGCGCCCTCTTGGACCATTTGCAGCGCCACCGCCAGTGCACCGGCTACGGCGTGGAGATCGCCGACGCCAATGTGCTGGCCTGTGTGCAGCGCGGCGTCAACGTCATCCAGCTCAATCTGGACGAAGGCCTGGCCCTGTTTGACGATGCCTCCTTTGACGTGGTGCTGCAGATCGACACCTTGCAGCATTTGCGCAATGCTGAGGTGATGCTGCGCGAGACCGTGCGTGTGGGGCGCATGGGCATCGTGGCCTTTCCCAATTTTGCGCACTGGCCCAACCGCCTGAGCGTGCTCCGGGGCCGCATGCCGGTGACCAAGCGCCTGCCCTACCAGTGGTACGACACACCCAACATCCGCGTCGGCACCCATGCCGACCTGGCGCTGTTGGCCCAGCGCAACGGTCTCAAGGTACTGGACAGTTTTGGCATCCAGAATGGTGATACGGTGCGTTTTGCCCCCAATTTGCTGGCCGGCACCTCGGTCTACCAGTTGTCACGTTGAACTCAGGATCTCCCCATGAATGCCCCTGTACCCCATGCCGTATTGAACGCAGCCCAAGCCCTGGACCAGGTCAGCCAAGCCTGGGACGACACCATCGTTCCATCGCTGCAAGACTACATCCGCATCCCGGCCAAGTCGCCCATGTTCGATGCCGACTGGGAAAGCCGGGGCCTGCTGGACACCGTGGTGCGCACCACGGCGGCCTGGATCGAGGCGCAAAAGGTCAGCGGCCTGACCCTGGAGGTGATCCGCCTGCCCGGGCGCACACCGGTGCTGTTTTTCGAGGTGGCCGCCACCAAGGCCCATTCCACCCAGACCGTGCTGATGTACGGCCACCTGGACAAACAACCCGAATTCACTGGCTGGCGCAGCGACCTCGGCCCCTGGACGCCCAGCTATGAAAACGGCAAGCTGTATGGCCGCGGTGGCGCCGACGACGGCTACGCGGCCTATGCCGCCATTGCCGCCCTGCAGGCGCTCAAGAGCCAAAACATTGAACACCCGCGCGTGGTGGGCCTGATCGAAACTTGCGAAGAAAGCGGCTCCTACGATTTGCTGCACTACATCGAGGTGCTGAAAAATCGGCTGGGGGAGGTGGGGCTGGTGGTGTGCCTGGACTCGGGCGCGGGCAATTACGACCAGTTGTGGCTCACCAGCAGTTTGCGCGGTATGGCCAGCGGCGTGCTGAAGGTGGAAATTCTCACCGAAGGCGTGCACTCAGGCGATGCCAGCGGCCTGGTGCCGTCGAGTTTTCGCATCCTGCGCCAGGTGCTGGACCGGCTGGAGGACAGCGCCACCGGCCGCCTCTTGCCGGCCAGTTTCCATTGCGAGGTGCCACCGGAGCGCTTGCAGCAGGCCCAAACCACGGCGGCGATTTTGGGGGACGAGTTGTACAAGCGCTTCCCCTGGGCGCACTACGACTGCGGCGGTGCCACCGCCTTCGCCCTGCCCACCACCACCGATCCCCTGCAGGCGCTGCTCAACCGCACCTGGACACCCACGCTGAGCGTCACCGGCGCCGATGGGTTCCCGGAGATGAAAAACGCCGGCAATGTGCTGCGCCCCTACACCGCCTTCAAGCTCAGCCTGCGCCTGCCGCCCCTGGTGGAGGCCGCCACCGCCGTGCAGCAACTCAAGGCCCTGCTGGAAGACAACGCGCCTTACCAGGCCCGGGTCACCTTTGAAGGCCTGTCCAGCGCCACCGGCTGGAATGCCCCCGACACCGCCCCGTGGTTCGAGACCGCCCTGAACACCGCCTCCCAGGCGCACTTCGGCGCCCCCTGCGGCTACATCGGCCAGGGCGGCACCATTCCGCTGATGAATATGCTGTCCCAGGGCTTTCCCAAGGCGCAGATGATGGTGTGTGGTGTGTTGGGCCCCAAGAGCAACGCCCATGGGCCCAATGAATTCCTGCATGTGCCCTACGCCAAGAAGCTGACCGCTGCGGTGGCCCAGGTCATCTCCCTGGTTCCTTGACCTCCCCCCGCAACACCATGGATGCCGATTCCACGCTGACCCCCTTTGTCGCCAGCGATGGCGACCACATCGTTATCCAGGATTGGCCGCTGGAGCGCGGTGTGGCCCTGCGCGGGGTGTTTGTGATCGTGCATGGGCTGGGCGAGCATGCCGGGCGCTACGAGCACGTGGCGCGGCGTCTGAACCAGTGGGGCTATGCCGTGCGCGGGTACGACCAGTGCGGCCATGGCGAATCCGGCGGCACCCGGGGCGGCTTGCCTACCGATACCCGCTTGCTGGACGACCTGGCGGACATTGTGGACAGCACCCGTGCACGCATGGCCAAGGGCACGCCCCTGATTCTGCTGGGCCACAGCCTGGGCGGACTGGTGGTGGCCCGGTTTGTCGCGCTGGCCATCCGGGCGGTGGACGCGGTGGTTTTGTCTTCCCCCGCCTTGGACCCCGGTTTGAGCGGTTTGCAGAAATTGTTGGTGGCGGTGCTGCCCAAACTCGTCCCCGACTTGCGGGTGGGCAATGGCCTGAAGCCGCAGTTTATTTCGCACGATCCGGCGGTGGTGGCGGCTTACCGGGCCGACCGCCTGGTGCATGACCGCATTTCCGCCCGTCTGGCGCTCTTCATCGCCACGGCGGGCCCTTCCACAGTGGCCCTGGCAGGGCAGTGGAAGGTGCCGACTCTGCTCTTGTACGCGGGGGACGACCGGCTGGTCAACCCCCAGGGCAGCCGCGCTTTTGCGGCGGCGGCTCCCCCGCAGTGGGTGCGCTCGGTGTGTTTTGACCGGCTGTACCATGAAATTTTCAATGAGTCTGATTCCGCCCCGGTGTTTGATGCCCTGAAGGCATGGCTGGACCAGCAATTCCGAGGCCCACGGTCCTAGGATTCCATGGCATCGCAATGGCAAGTCTGAGCGGCATCGGCGCATGAATATTCTGTTCAAAAATCTGGGCCTGTGGCGCGCCCGCTTGCAGTTGCGCTGGCGTGGCGGAATGCGCTTGCGCACCACCATGATGGTGGTGGTGCTGCTGGGGGTCACCACCCCCGCCTTGCTGTTGCTGGCCGTGGAGCAGCGTTTGGCCGAGGCTTTGCAACGCACGCAGTTAGAGCGTGGCGAGTTGGCCTTGATCGCCATGGGTGGTGTGTCCATGGCAGACCCCATTTGGGTGGTGGACTATGCCGCACTGGACAGTGTCGCGACCCACCTGCTGGAGAATCCGCAGGTGGTGGCTTTGCGCGTGGAGGAAAGCCTGTCCAAAGCACCCGTCCTGGAGCGCATGCGCCCGGGGTATTCCGCTTTGCTGGACCGCGACACCGCCGCCCAGAAGCTGAATCGGCGCACCCAACCGATTGTGCGCACCGGTGAAAAATTGGGCACCCTGACGGTGTGGTTCGATGCCGCGTACGGACAAGGCGCGCTGCAGCAGAGGCGCCTGCAGATGCTTTTGTTGGTGGCGGTCCAGGTGATCGCCAGTTTGTTGATGCTCACGCCCGTGCTGGTGTCACGGATTTTGAACCCGGTCGAACGGCTCAAGGCGCAGGCCACGGCTTTGCTCGCGCATGGCGAGGGGCAGGCGCAGCCGGTGTTTGTCTGGAAGCGTCGCGATGAGCTGGGGCTGTTGGGGCGCCACCTGAGTCAGGTGCAGCAGCAGTTGGCGGAACTGTTCGGGCAACTGGGGGCCAAAAATGCGCAGTTGCAGCAAATGGCGCTGTACGACCAGCTGACCAGCTTGCCCAACCGTTCTTTGTTCATCGACCTGGTGCAGCGCGAAATCTTGCACGCACGGCGCAGCAAACTGCGCTTTGGCATATTTTTTATCGACCTGGACCGTTTCAAGGCGATCAACGATTCCATGGGCCATGCCGCGGGCGACGCACTGCTGATCGAAGTGGCGCGGCGTTTGCGCGAGACGCTGCGCGAGGTGGATGTGGTGTGCCGCCAAAGTGGTGATGAGTTTTTGGTGCTGGCGCGTGACATCCAGCACTGGGAGTTTTTGGCCGAAATGGCGCAGCGCGTGCTCAAAGCCATTGAGCTGCCCGTGGTCCTGGCCGGTGGGGCAGCCCGCGTGTCGGCCAGCATGGGCATTGCCCTGTTTCCTGACGACGCCGAGGATTTTGAATCCCTGGTGAAGAACGCCGACATTGCCATGTACCAGGCCAAAGTTCTGGGGCGGGCCCGCTACAGTTTTTTCCATTCGGAACTCAATTCACGCCTGCAGGCCAGTATCGAGCTCGAAAAGGAACTCGGGCAAGCCATTGCCAGCGGGGAGCTGGTGCTGCACTACCAGCCCCAGGTGGACGCCAGCACCGGAGACTTGGTGGGGGTGGAGGCGCTGGTGCGCTGGCAGCACCCCCAGCGGGGCTTGTTGTACCCGGGCAGTTTCATCGGCATTGCCGAAGAGTCCGGCAAGATTGCCGAGATGGGGGTGTGGACCCTGGGTGAAGCCTGCCGCCAGATGGCGCAGTGGCAGGCGCGCGGCTTGGATGTGGGCTGCATGTCGGTCAACGTGTCGGCGCTGGAGTTTCGCGACCACCGCCTGCTCGACAGTCTGCAGGCGGCCTTGGCGAGCAGCGGGATTGCGCCCGCGGATCTTGAAATCGAGATCACCGAGAGTGTGCTGATGGCCGAGACCGAAACCAGCCAGCGCATCATCGCGCGCTTGCGGGAGCTGGGGGTGGGCACCGCCATCGACGATTTTGGCACCGGCTATTCGTCCCTGGCCTACCTGAAGCGCCTGCGGCCCAACCAGCTCAAGATTGACCAGTCCTTTGTCAGCGATGCCAGCACCGACAACGATTCACGGGCCATTATCAAAGGCGTGGTGGGGCTGGCCAATGCCCTGGGCCTGACCGTGGTGGCCGAGGGGGTGGAAACCGCCGAACAGATGCTGTTTCTGCGTGAAAGCGGCTGCCACACCCTGCAGGGTTACCACATTGCACGTCCTTTGTCCGTGCAGCAGCTGGAAGCCTGGGTGGCCGAGCGCCATTCGGCGATGGCGCTTTTTGCTTAAGCGGGTGGTGCTTTAACCACGGCGCTTGGCTCTTTGGAGCATGGCAAACCACACCAGGGCCAGTGCGGTGAGTCCGATCGGGGCTAAGGAACCCCAATTCAGCGCCGTCCATCCCTGGGTGGTGATCAGCGCACCGGAGGCGAAGGAGGTGAGTGCGGTGACCGCAAACACCCAGAAATTCAAGGCCGCTTGGGCACGGTCTTTTTCCTCGGGCCGGTAGGCGCCCAAGGACAGGGTGGTGCTGCCGGTGAACAGAAAATTCCAACCCACGCCCAGCAGGAACAGGGCCCAAATGAACTGGTGCAACTCAACGCCGGACAGCGCAACGGCAATGCAGGCCAGATTGAGCACCACCCCCACGCCCATGATGGGCAAGGTGCCAAAGCGCTTGATGAGGTGGCCAGTCACAAAGCCGGGGGCGAACATGCCAATCACATGCCATTCCAGCACCAGCGCGGCATCGTCAAACCCCAGCCCACACTGTTGCATGGCCAGCGGTGTGGATGCCATCAGCAGGTTCATCACCCCAAAGCCCAGCGCGGAGCCAGCGCAGGCCACGATGAACACCGGCTGGCGCATGATGACCCACAGGGGGCGGCCTTGGGCCGAGTGGCCTTGGCTGACCGCATGTTCTGGAAAGCGGATGAACGCCATCAGCACCATGGCCAGCAGCGCCACCACTGCCAGGGCAATATAGGCCCCGGCAAACGGGATTTCCAGCAGAGAACGTGAGCGGGCCGCCAGGTTGGGCCCCGCAATGGCACCGATCAATCCGCCCGCCATCACCAGGGACACCGCTTTTTCGCGCTGGCTGGGCAGGGCCAGTTCGGCGGCGGCAAACCGGTACAACTGGCCATTGGCGCTGTAGTAGCCGGCCACCACGGTGGCCGCCACCAGCAGCCAAAACTGGTGGCTGAACACCGCCCAGGCGGCCACACCGGCGGATGCCACCGCCACGGCCAAACCGATTTGAAAGGACACCCGCCGCCCGAAGCGGGACTGTGTGCGCGCCACCAAGGGGGTGCTCAGGGCGGCGCCCACGACATAACCCATCACCGGCAGCGTGGCCATCCAGCCAAAGGGCGCCATGCTCAGGCCGACCAAGCCATTGATGGCGATGAAGGTGACGTTGTTGGTGAGGAACAGCCCTTGGCACAGGGCCAGCAGCCAGAGATTACGGTTCATGGGCTATTTTCTATCTGGTTAGTTGACCTATATCATCGGATATATCCATGGGTTCTGATAACTTCGCGGTTTTAAAGTTTGCCCACGTCCATCGACATGATGTCCCCCCCCCCTGATAGTTCCCTTGTGCCACCCCAGGCTGCAGGGGCGAGCACCCCGATGGAGTTGGTCTGTCCCGCGGGCAGCCTGCCCGCGCTCAAAGCCGCTGTTGACCATGGCGCGGACTGCGTCTACCTGGGCTTTCGCGACGCCACCAATGCGCGCAATTTTGCTGGCCTGAATTTTGACGAAGCCGCCATCGCCACCGGCATCCGGTATGCCCATGACCGGGGGCGCAAAGTGCTGCTGGCCCTCAACACCTACCCCCAGGCTTCCAGCCCCGAGGTTTGGCGCAAAGCCATTGACCGTGCGGCCCAGAACGGGGTGGATGCGGTCATTTTGGCCGACCCCGGCCTGATGGCCTATGCCTTGAAAAATTACCCCGAGTTGCGTCTGCATTTGTCGGTGCAAGGTTCGGCCACCAACTACGAGGCCATCAATTTCTACCACCGGCACTTCGGCATCGCCCGTGCCGTGTTGCCCCGCGTGTTATCCCTGACCCAGGTGGAGCAGGTGCTGGAAAAAACACCGGTGGAAATCGAAGTGTTTGGTTTTGGCAGCCTGTGTGTGATGGTGGAGGGGCGCTGTGCCCTGTCTTCCTACGTCACCGGCGAAGCGCCCAACACCAATGGGGTGTGTTCGCCGCCCAAGGCCGTGCGCTGGGTCGAAACCCCCCAGGGACGGGAGTCGCGCCTGAACGGCGTGTTGATCGACCGCTACGCCGACGGGGAAAACGCGGGTTATCCCACGCTGTGCAAAGGCCGTTTTGATGTGGGGGACGACAAGAACTACTACGCCATTGAAGAGCCCACCAGCCTCAACACGCTGGAACTGTTGCCCAAGCTCATGAAAATGGGGGTGAAGGCCATCAAGATCGAAGGCCGCCAGCGCAGCCCGGCCTACGTGGCCCAGGTCACCAAAGTATGGCGCGAGGCCATCGACAACTGCCGCGACAACCCGCACCGCTACTCGGCCAAGCCGGCCTGGATGAGTGGTCTGGACAAGGTTGCCGAAGGGCAACAACACACTTTGGGGGCCTACCACAGGCCATGGAAATAATGAAACTTGCTTTGGGCCCCTTGCTGTACTACTGGCAGCGCGATGCCGTGTTCAGCTTTTATGACGCCGTGGCGGCAACGCCGGTGGACATTGTGTATTTGGGCGAGACGGTGTGCTCGCGTCGGCGCGAACTGCGCCTGGCCGATTGGCTGACCATTGCCGCACGTTTGCTGGAGGCGGGCAAAGAGGTGGTTTTGTCCACCCAGGTGCTGATCGAGTCGGGGTCGGATGTGACCACCCTGCACAAAATCGCGGAAATGTCGGTCAATGGCGACTTCATGGTCGAGGCCAATGACATGGGCGCGGTGCACTGCCTGGAAGGCAAGGTGCCCTTCGTGGCCGGCCCGCACCTCAACATCTACAACGTGCCCACACTGCAGTGGATGGCCACACTGGGCATCCGGCGCTGGGTGATGCCTCTGGAAATGGGGCGCGACGACCTGGTGCTGATGCAGCAAGGCCGCCCCGCCGGTGTGCAGACCGAAGTCTTTGCCTACGGGCGCATGCCTTTGGCTTTCTCGGCCCGCTGTTTCACCGCGCGGCATTGCAACTTGCCCAAGGACGATTGCCAGTTCCGTTGTATTGAACATCCCGATGGCCTCATGCTGCGCACCCGTGAGAGCGAAGGATTTTTGGTGCTCAATGGCATCCAGACCCAGTCGGCCAAGGTCTACAACCTGCTGCCCGAGTTGGGTGCCATGCGCGACCTGGGCGTGGATGTGGTGCGTGTCAGCCCGCAAGCGCAGCACACGCCCGAGATCCTCACGCTGTTTCACGGCGCCATGACCGGGCAGACCACCACCGATGCCGCCATGCAAGCCATGGTGGGCCTGATGCCCGACCAGGCCTGCAACGGCTACTGGTACGGCAAGCCCGGCCTGGAACAACTGGCCACCCAACCGGAGCTTGTATGAGTACCAGCCAAATTTTGCTGCCCAAACCCATGGGCGACCTGCTGTCCCGCCTGCCAGCCTACCCTGGCTCGCTGCTGTTTGTCACCGCCTTGAATCTGGCGCTGGCCAAGAGCCTGACACCGGACATCACCCAATTCTTGCTGGGCAAAAAGCTGCGGCTGCGGGTGACGGACGCCCAGTGGACGTTTGACTTTGCATGGATCAATGGCCGTTTTTCTGCCTGCCAGAACAAGGGGGGCGCGGACCTCACCATCAGCGCCAGCGCCCATGACTTTGTGCTGCTGGCGCGCCGCCAGGAAGACCCGGACACCCTGTTCTTCAGCCGCCGCCTGTCCATGGAAGGCGATACCGAACTGGGCTTGTTGGTGAAAAACACCATTGATGCCATCGAGTTGCCGGTCTTCAACCTGGAACGTTTCAAACCCGCGCAGGTGCTGGAGCGCCTGAGGGCCAAGTTCCGGCCCCGTTAAGGCGTCGAAACTCCTTCCATGCCAGCCGACAAAAGCCCGTTGCCGCTTGTGTACTCCTGCTCGGGGTGCTCCAGTGCGGCACAGCTCACCAACCAGGTGGCCTTGCAGTTGGACCGGCGTGGGGCGGCAGAAATGTCGTGTATCGCCGGTGTGGGGGGCGATGTGCCCCATTTGCTGAAAATCGCCCGTTCGGGGCGCCCCATTGTGGCGCTGGACGGGTGCCCGCTGGTGTGCGTCAAAAGCTGTCTGTCGCGGCACGGCATCGTGGCCGACCGCCATTACCAGTTGGCCCAGTACGGTGTGAAAAAGCGCTACCAGCAAGACTTTGACCCCGTGGAGGCCGAGCGGGTCATCGCCCTGGTCATGGCCGATCTGCAAGCACCTCTCTCGGCCCCCGGCGCCGCCGAATCGGTTCACCCGTGTCTTTAACCCTGTCCACCGCGCCCAAGCGGATCATTGTGGCCATCTCCGGCGCCAGCGGAGCGGTCTACGGTGTGCGCCTCTTGCAGAAGCTGGCCGAACTGGGGAACGTGCAAACCCATCTGACGGTTTCGGAGGCGGGTTTTCTCAACCTGCAGCAAGAGCTGGACATGGACCGCGCCGGGGTCGAGGCCCTGGCCGATGTGGTGCACCCGGTACGCAATGTGGGTGCGGCCATTGCCAGCGGGTCCTTTCAGTGCGACGGCATGGTGGTGGCGCCCTGCTCCATGCGCACCCTGGCCGCCATTGCCCATGGCCTGTCGGACAACCTGATTGCACGTTCTGCCGACGTGATGCTCAAAGAACGCCGCCGCCTGATTTTGATGGTGCGCGAAACGCCTTTGAACCTGGCCCATTTGCGCAACATGACCAGCGTGACCGAGATGGGCGGCATTATTTTCCCGCCGGTGCCCGGCTTCTACCACCGCCCGCAAAGCATTGCCGAGATGGTGGACCACACCGTGGACCGGGTGCTGGACCTGCTGGGCCTGCCCCCTGTGAGCGCGCCGCGTTGGGGCGGGCTTGCGGTGGCCGATCCGGCCGATCCTCTCCTTTAACCGACACCACCACATGGCCTACCGTGACCTGAGGGATTTCATCGCCCAGTTGGAGCAACTGGGCGAACTCAAACGGGTGAGCGCATCCGTCTCCCCGCATCTGGAAATGACCGCCTTGTGCGACCGCACCCTGCGCGCCGGGGGGCCTGCGCTCTTGTTTGAAAACCCCACCGGCCACAGCATCCCGGTGCTGGCCAACCTGTTTGGCACCACCCGGCGTGTGGCCTTGGGCATGGGCGTGGCCGATGTGGCCGAGGTGCGCCAATTCGGCCATGTGCTGGCCATGCTCAAGGAGCCCGAAGCGCCCAAGGGTTTCAAGGAACTGATGGGCATGAGTGCCCTGGTTAAAACCCTGTGGAACATGGCGCCCAAAGAGCTGCGCAGCGCTGCCTGCCAGGAGGTGGTGTGGGAAGGTGCCGACGTGGACCTGACCCGCTTGCCCATCCAGCACTGCTGGCCCGGTGACGTGGCGCCGCTCATCACCTGGGGCTTGGTCATCACCCAAGGCCCACACAAGGCGCGGCAAAACCTGGGCATCTACCGCCAGCAGGTGCTGGCACGCAACCAAGTCATCATGCGTTGGTTGCCGCACCGCGGCGGCGCGCTGGATTTCCGGGAGCATGGGGCGCAAAACCCCGGCCAACCCTACCCGGTGTGTGTGGCGCTGGGCGCCGACCCGGCCACCATTCTGGGCGCGGTCACCCCGGTGCCCGACAGCCTGTCGGAATACCAATTTGCCGGCCTGCTGCGCGGCAGCCGCACTGAACTCGTCAAGGCCCTGGGCAGCGAACTGCGTGTGCCCGCCAGCGCCGAAATCGTGCTGGAAGGCCATATCTACCCCGATGCCAAACACCCCAGCGGGTTTGAGCATGCCGTCGAAGGCCCCTACGGCGACCACACCGGCTACTACAACGAGACCGCCGAATTCCCGGTGTTCACCATCGACCGCATCACCCGCAAGCGCGAGCCGATCTACCACTCCACCTACACCGGAAAACCGCCCGACGAACCCGCCATGCTGGGGCTGGCGCTGAACGAGCTGTTTGTGCCGCTCTTGCAGCGCCAGTACCCCGAGATCACCGACTTCTATCTGCCGCCCGAAGGCTGCAGCTACCGCATGGCAGTGGTGAGCATCAAGAAGTCCTACCCCGGCCATGCACGGCGCATCATGTTTGGCATCTGGAGCTTTTTGCGCCAGTTCATGTACACCAAGTTCATCGTGGTGGTGGACGAGGACATCAATGTGCGCGACTGGAAGGATGTCATCTGGGCCATCACCACCCGCATGGACCCGACGCGCGACACCCTGCTGGTGGACAGCACCCCCATCGACTACCTGGACTTTGCCTCGCCGGTGAGCGGCCTGGGCAGCAAGATGGGGCTGGACGCCACCAACAAATGGCCGGGGGAAACCAACCGCGAGTGGGGCCGCACCATGCAGATGACGCCGGAGGTGACGGCACGGATGGATGTGGTCTGGCAGGGCTTGGGTTTGTAAGCAAAATCGGGCTGTAGCCCCCGTAGAATATGCGTTAGCAGCTATTAATTAAATAGCGGTCGGCTTGTCCTGCCGTTGTGCACCCCATACCCCGGTGCAGTCCAGGATACCTGTTGATGAAGGCACAATGTGGCAGCCAGGGAATTGTCACTTGTAGGTGACCTGATGAAGTCCCTGAGCAGAGTACATCCCAGTTGTGTGGCAATCGCAAGTAGAAATAGGCACGGAAAATATGATTGACCTCTCCCCCGCCCAAGCCGCCGACCGCATTACCGCGCTGCTGGCCGTGCACGAGAGTCGCACGCTCGACTTCAAACGCATCAGTGGCAAGCAAAGCCGCATGTTTGAGGCCATCTGTGCCTTTGCCAATACCGATGGCGGCTTGCTGGTAATTGGCATTGGCGATGCCAAGGCGCTCAAGCCCGGTGACAAGCCGCAGAGCCGCCTATTTGGTGTGGAAGAAAACGCGGAAGGGTTTGACAACTTTCGCACCGAGTTGTTAACCCGCTTTACCCCCTCCATCACCAAGCTGCATTGGATTCGCGTGCCCTGCACGTTGCACAACGGTCAGCGTGGGCATGTGGTGCTGTTGCGTGTGGAGAAAAGCGACCAGGTGCATTCCATTATGGGCAATGGCACCTGGACGCGCATGGATGCCAGCAACCGGGAACTGAGTGCTGCGGAAATTGCAGATTTGGCCTACCAGCGGGGTGTGAAGAGTGCGGAAACGCTGCCCATGCCGGTGGCGCTGAACCTGCTGGAGTCCGATGCGTGGCGCAGTTATTGCGCCACCCGCGGTCTGGCTGATTTTGATTTGGCGGTGCGCTTGCCCAAGCTAGGGCTTGCTGTGCCCGGGGCGGACGGCTTGCAGCCCTTGTTGGCGGCGCTGTTGCTGTTTGCCGATGAGCCGGGGGCGCTGCTGGCTGGGCAGGGCATGCGGGCCGATATTCGTGTGTTTCACTATAAGGGGCGGGCGGTGCAGCGTGGAGAAGTGCCAAACCTGCTGTTGCCACCCAAAACCATTACCGGCCCTGTGGTGGTGCAGATTGCCAAGGCGCAGGCCTATGTGCTGGAGCGGTTGGCGCAGGGCCTCACGATGGAAGGCTCGGGCTTCAAGACGCGTTACCGTTTTCCAGAGCGAGTGATCAAGGAGGCGATCACCAACGCAGTGGTGCACCGTGACTACCGATTGAACCGGGACATTCATATTCGAATTTTTGATGACCGCGTAGAGGTTGAAAGCCCTGGGCGCCTGCCCGGCAATTTGACGCCCGCGACTATTGACAAGGCGGGCTCGATGCCGCGCAACAGCTTGCTGGCCCGCCATTTGCGCGAGTTTCCCAATCCGCCGAATGTCGATGCTGGAGAAGGCGTGCCGATGATGTTTGCGCAGATGGCGCAGGCCAATTTGTATGAGCCTTTGTACCGCGAAAAATTGGATGCCGCCGTGCCCACGCTGCTGGTGACCTTTCTGAATGAGGAGCGGCCACCGCTGTGGGTGCAGGTTAGTGACTGGATTGACCGCAATGGCCCTATAGCCAATGGCAAGCTGCGCGAGATTTCGGGCCTGGATACGCTGGCGGCTTCCAAGCAGCTGCGCCAGTGGGTGGCGCAAGGTGTGCTGCTGGCTTTGCCCGCAGCATCGCGCCAGCAAGCCAGTTACACCAAACCGGAGCTGGCCGGTCTGGCGGATATGACGTATTCATTATCTTTTGGCTTGGATAATGAAATTGAAAATAATGAAAAACCTTTTTAAATCAATGGGTTGAAATTATTTCATTATCCATGTTGCATTTTTTTGAAGAGTAAACCCCCGTCCTCAACTTCTGGACGCATGGCTGCAGTGGAGAGCATCAAGAAGTCCTACCCCGGCCACGCGCGACACCCTGCTGGTGGACAGCACGCCCATCGACTACCTGGACTTTGCCTCGCCGGTGAGCGGCCTGGGCAGCAAGATGGGCCTGGACGCCACCAACAAATGGCCCGGCGAAACCCACCGCGAGTGGGGCCGCACGATGCGGACGACGCCGGAGGTCACGGCCCGGATGGATAATGTCTGGCAGGGCTTTGGTTTATAAGCCAAATCGGGCTGTAGCCCCCGTGGAGTAAGCGTGAGCAGCTATTAATTTAGGAGTGATTGGCCTGTGTAAACCGCATTGCAGCCGGTGCGTGGACCGCCGTTGTGGGATGGCTGTGATGCGCAGATGGGCGAGGGTGTCGAAGTCGAGCCAGACTGGGGTATGGCGGCGCGCCTGGTCCAGGGTGGTCCCTGCCTGGTCTTTCGGCACCTTATTTCCACACATCCCCCTATCATTGACCTCCCTATGACCCATGCACCCACGCCCACCATGATCCATCCGCCCAAAGTCGATAGCCTGGACTCGCTGCTTCCTTCTGAACCCCTGCTGATGATGGGGGCGGGGCCGGTGCCTATTCCTTACCGCGTGGCCCAAGCCAATTCGATCGTCATCAACCACCTGGGCGAGACCATGGCGCGTGTGATTGACCAGTTGAAGGCCATGGCACGCTACGTGTTCCAGACCGAGTCGCCCTGGATTCTGGGGGTGGCCGGGCCGGGGTCCGCGGCGATGGAAATGAGTGTGTGCAACCTGGTGCACCCCGGCACACGCGTGTTGTGCGTGTGCAATGGCTATTTCGGGCGCCGCTTTGCCGACATGGCCCAACGCGTGGGCGGCGAGGTCGAAGTGCTGACCATTGCCGATGGCGAAGCCGCCACGCTGGAAGAGGTGCGGGACCAACTCGAACGCTTTCGCCCCGAGGTGCTGACCATCGCGCAAGGCGAAACCTCCTCGACCGTGTTCAACCGTTACCTGCCGGAGATTGCCCAACTGGCGCGCAGCCATGGCTGCTACGTCATTGTGGATGCCGTTTGTACACTGAGCACGATGCCCCTGAAAATGGACGCGTGGCACATTGATGCAGTGATTACCGGTGGCCAGAAGGGCTTGTCATCGATCCCGGGTGTGTCCTTGATTGCCTTTTCCAACCGCGCCTGGGAGCGCATTGTGGCCCGCCCGCACGCGCCGCCGCAGTGGTGCCTGGACGCCCGCCTGGCCGAGCAGTTCTGGCACAAGGCCTCGTACCACTACACGGCGCCGGTGTCGGGCATTCTGGCGCTGCACGAAGCCCTGCACCTGGTCTGCACCGAGACCCTGCCCGAACGCTTTGCGCGCCATCTGCGCTGTTCCATCGGCCTGCAACGTGGCATCGAAGCGATGGGGCTGCGCTTGTACAGCACGCAGGCTTCGCGCCTCAATTCGGTGGTGGGCATCGAAGTCCCGAACGGGATCGACCGGGTCGAGGTCTGTAAGCGGATTTCAGACCGGTACCGGGTCGAGATTTCCGGTTCATTCGGTCTGAACATTGTGCGCATCGGGCAGATGGGCGAGCAGTGCCGCGCCCACAACCTGTTCCGCACGCTGCACGCGTTTGGCTCGACCATGAAGGAGTTGGGCGCCCAGGTCGATGTGGCGGCGGGCGTGGCGGAACTGGAACGCCAGTTGCAAGGCGCGCTGTAAGGTGTGAGGGCGCCGGCCGTCACCAAGCACCTCAAGGTCTTGCAGCGCGCCGGGCTGATCAGCCAGGGCCGCCAGGCCCAGTGGCGGCCCTGCAAGCTGGAGGCCAAACCCCTGGTCCCCGGTGTGGCCGTTGTACACCCTGTCCACGACCACGTTCACCGAGCAAGGCGGCAACAAAACCTTGCTCACCTTGGAATGGTCCGCCTTTGAAGCCACCGCCGAAGAGGCGGCCGCCTTCGACGCCGCGCACGCCAGCATGAACCAGGGCTGGAGCGGCAACCTGGACGCGCTGGAAAACTATCTGTCGCTTTTACAGACTGCCTGAGCAAGCTGAAAATCTACCATGGCAGTTGCCATGGCGGCACGCTGGCCACGATACACAGCCTGCTCCCCTGCCTTGCCGCCCCCCCGAGGCCCTGCAAATCGGTGGCGTGCATGGGGCGTGTGGCCACTCTGGCATGGCATGTCAGGCTTCATCGCGCACTTGCCTGCCCTTGCAGAAAACTACGCACCGCCGCGATGCTGGCCGTGGGCTGGTCGTTGAACATGAAGTGGCCAGCCTGCGCAATGGTGAGCAGTTGGGCGTCGGATGAGGAGTTGAATTTCGCCATCATCCGGCGTTGCACGGATTCCCCTTGCGCCTGGTTGCACGCCCCGCGCAGGAACAGCACACGGCCCGTGTAACGATCCAAGCCTTGGGCGAAGTTCAGGCCCTTGCCCCATTCGGGATCTTGCATCATGCGCCCCAAGGTGGCTTCGAAGGCCGGGCTGCCAAACCGCCAGGCCTGCAAGGGCGGCAATTGGCCCTTGCACAGGGCGTCCTGGCCTTGCGTCAGCGGCAGGATTTGCAGCAAGAACCAGTCGTCCCGGGCGTAGGGGTCGCCGCCCGTGGCTATCCACCACTTGCCCAGCCAGGCCTTGGCAAAGCCCGCCACCACGCGCCAACCCGGCCAGCCGCCGCTGGGCAGACCTGAGAGCGTGTCGGCATCCAGAAAGCCGGGTTCGGCCAGCACCATGCGATCCACTTTGTCCGGGTGGGCTCCGGCATAGGCAGAGGCCAGCATCGCCCCCCAGGAATGCCCCACGATGTGGACCGGTCGCTTGGGGCTGAAGTGCTGGATGACCGCATCCAGGTCGGCCACAAAGCTGTCCACCGTGATCTGGCTGGCGGGTACCCGCTCGGACAGGCCGCTGCCCAACTGGTCGTAGAACACCACGCGGTATTGGTCGGCCAGGGCCGAGAGCCCGAGCAAATAGCGGTAGTCGGCGCCGGGGCCGCCATGCAAGACCACCACCACGGGGGCGTCGGTATTGCCAAAGGCCTCCACATGCAGCCTGTGGCCATTCAAGGCCAGTTGCGGGAGCGTGGGGTCGTCCACCACGGTGCGGGGCACTTCGGCCAGAGCGGGCAGGACACTCAGGGCCAACAGGCAGGCGATGGTGCGGCTCACCCACCGGGTGTAGGGGCTGTTTTTCATGGTCATCACGGGCATTTCTTTCTTTCGGATCGGGTTGTGCAGGCCCGGATGTTCGGCGGCTGGTGGCGGGCCGTCGATAACATCGGATAATTTTTACGCCCTTCCATGAAGCCTGAACCACTCACCCCCACCGATTGCCGCGACGTGCTCGCCACGGCACAGCGGATCGCCCCCGTGGACGCGTCGGCGTTTGCCCCGCTCTGGCACGGCATGCGGGTGATGCGCCGTGTCAGTTGAATCGACATTTTCCCGGTGACCCGCCCGAGCAGGGGTTGCGGTTTTCGTGGACCAGCGCAAACACCTGCCACCACGCCAAAAAAGTCAGGGTCTTGGGGCGGACCGTTTCCGCCTTATATTTTTCCCGCCACCAGCGTGTAGCCAGCAGTCAGAGAGGACTGAACTTTGCCGCCCAAACCAATGGAGATGGAGATGCCGGGAATGGCGCTGTCCGGGTTGGGCATGCTGGTGGGCACACCCCAGGACACCCCCACTTCCAAGCCTTCCTCCAGAACCGCCCCCAAGGCCAGACCGATGGACGCACCGCTGTTGTCGCTGATGCCACCGGGACCCCAGAACAGGCCAAATGACACATCCGCACCCAGGTCCGAAGGCACGGGGCTGGCCGCCACGCCGAAGGACTGTGCCAGTCCGACCTTGAACACATTGCCTTCCAGATAGGTCTGCATGATCATCATGAAGCAGCTGTCCTGACCGCCATAACCCACTCCGGCAGCGGCACACAGCTGAATGCCAAAGCTGGAGTTCTTGACTGAGTTCGGCACGATTTTCTTCATGACAACCAGCATGTCGGCCCGCGACTGCTCGTCCAGATCCTTCTGGGTGATCGCGCGCTTGATACGGTTCAATGCGGCCTTGCCCTCGGGATCAAGATGGAGGGCGCGGTGTTTCATGTCGAGAATGATTGCCTCGTTCTTTTTGACGAATTTTTTGCCGGCCTCGCGCCAAATGCCGTCCAGCAGCGAGGTCATGACGCTGTTGAGTTTGTTGACCGAGGTGACGTAGCCATTCTGGATGGTCCCGCTGGACTCCGCGTACGCACCTTTCGCATCATGCAGGAGGTCCGTCATTTCAGGCTTGGTGATGGCCGCACCTTGCTCCACCAGCGTCCTGGCGGTTTTGTCCGCCAAATCCTTGGTGGCCTTATCGGCAGCGGAGACGCCACTGTCGCCCACGCTTTTGATGCTGTCGCCGCCCGACTTCATACATTTGGTAAAGCTTTTGCACTTGGCTTGTGCGCTGACCCCGATCGTCAATGCGCACGTTGCCAGCACGGCCTGCACACACAGATGACCCACGTTCCATTTCTTTTTCATGATGGCCTTTGATGTAAGTTAAATTGACTCCGAGCACTTTGGCCAAGGCAGGTTAGCAGGGCCATTGGCGCGAAGCTTGCGAAAGCTTGCATTGGCCCATGCGTGCGCGCTTGCGCACGGGTCGGCATGAAAGTGAAAATGACGTGATCGGCCAAGGTGCCCGCCTGCTGCCGGGCACCCACGGCGAATACCTCGGCGCCACGGTGCGGGCCGAGGAAGCCACTCGCCTGGCCTGAATACGGGATTGCGCGTCTACCGGCTTCGACCCAGGTCCATGGTCCAGTAGAGGCGGTAGCTCGCGGCATCGTTGCGCACACAGGCCACACCCATATCACGGTAGGTCGGGTTCATCAGATTCTGGCAATGGCCGGGGCTGTTGATCCAGGTGCTCATGACGCTCTGCACCGAGGTCTGGCCCGCCGCAATGTTCTCGCCCACGGCGCAGTAGGCATAACCGGTCGTAAAGAGGGCGCTGAGCTGGTGTACCGCTATGCCAAGCAACGCAGTGAGCCCACCAGTGACAAGCGTGGTGCCAAGGTTGACGAGTTGCACCTCACACCGCTGGAACTGATAGAGCGCATCGCCGCCCTGGTGCCGCAGCAGGGCAACGTCGTGCCACCCAAGCGCTCACCGGCGCATTACCTGTGGGCAGTGCTGATCGCCCGCATCTACGAGGTATTTCCATTGCTGTGCCCGATGTGCAGTGGGCAGATGCGCCTGATTGCATTTATCACCGAGGGTACGCAGATCAGGAAGATCCTGAACCACATCGGGGTCGACTCCGAGCCGCCGTACATAGCCCCGGCGCGCGGGCCACCGCTGTGGGATGGCTCTGCGCCCGGTACATGCCGCGCACCGCACATTACGCTCCTGAACATCAAACCCTGGTGATGAACCCAGCAGGTGGGGCTGCAAGGGCGTGATTTAGGCGGATTTAGGGCGCATTCGTGGCGTGATACTTGGCCTTATGTGGTTGAAATGCTTATCCGTTCGTGAGCTGTCAGGGCAACACCCGCCTTCAGATTCCGGGCGGAGTGATTGCGATAACGTTTCCGTAAAAGCCCAGAAGTCGTTTCTGAGGCATTTTTCTCAGCGCTGTGATTCAGACTCAAGTTGCTGAATCAGGGCGTGCATTTTTTTGTTTCGACTCAGCATGACATCGGTCAGTACGCCGAAGATTCCACGGAAGAGTGAGAACGGAACCCACCGCCATGGCGCGTGGATGCGAGGCCTGCGATACTGCACACCTTTCGCGACCGCACGTGCTACCTGCTCGGGGGGAATGGCCCGACGCAGCCACCCTGGAAAGCCAATCTCAGTCATTTTTGTCACGGTTGCGTTTCCGCCGAAGGCAACCTTTGCGATGGCCGTGGCCGTCCAGCCGGGGTAGACGACACTGGCCGTTGCGCCGGTATATGCGAACTCTGCTCTCAAGCAGCGTGTGAGCATTTCCACCCCCGCCTTCGATGCGGCATAAGGGGCATTCGCCATGCCGTTGGCAAATGCGTATACGGAAGATGTGACAAGGACTTGGCCCTTGTTGCGAATAATCTCCGGCAGCGCCGCGCGAACGGTGCGCCAGACGCCAAACAAATCCACTTCTACGATTTTCTCGAACTCGGCCTCATCACAACTGGCAATTGTTGCGGCGCCACTACGCCACGAAATGCCAGCGTTGGCAAAAACCACATCCAGGCGTCCGAAGCGTTGGATCGTCTTCTGAATTACAGCCTTCGTTGCCGCGGCGTCGGTGACGTCAAGCGCCACAGGTAGCACCCGAGATGGGGAGAACTCTTTTGCAAGGTTGTCCAAAGCGGTTTGCTGCATATCCGTCAGCACCAAACTCGCACCGAGGGCATAGAGTTCGCGTGCGGTCGCGGCGCCGATGCCGCCCGCCGCGCCGGTGATCAGCACCACCTTGTCGTTCAAGTCGTAAGTCATCGTGTACTTTCTTTTGCCTTGCTCTCTTGCTCTTGGCCGGAATGGGCCCCATGGTTCTTTGCGGGCAAGTTCCATCCGGTGGACGATGCCAACGTAATGGCTTGCTGGATGTCTTTGCCACGGAACCCTGCGCGCTCGATAAAGCGCCGGAAGAGTCCGGGTGCTTTGGCGATGATGGTATTTCGCTTGGGCACGACCACCATGTCCGCACGCTGCTCGATGCCAGCCACAATGTCGCGTACGACGGCCTCACGCGAAACCATTTTCCATAGGCCTTTGTCATTTCCACCCCACAAGGCTCGGCCTGCGGGATCGGCCACTACATCGTCCATCATCGGTGTGGGGAAAAAGGTGGGATGCACGCTGCCGACGCCGACGCCCAGATGCTGCAATTCCAGGCGGACGCTGTCGCACAGGGCCCAAACGCCTGCCTTGCTGGCGGTGTAGGACGCCTGGAGCGGCGAATGGACGAAGGCAGCCATCGACGAAATTCCCATGAGGTAGCCCTGCCGCTTCTGCACGTAGGGCAGGCCGGCGCGGAAGGTGCGCCAGACGCCATTGAGGTTAATGTCGATGACGCGCTCGAATGCCTCCGGGTTGAGCGTGGCCATAGGCGCCACGGTGTCGATGCCTGCGTTGGCGATCACCACATCGATGTGGCCGAAATGCGCCGCGGCTTCCGCCATGGCCGCCTCCAGGCTCTCCATGCTGCGCACGTTGGCGGTCCAGCCGCGGGCTACGGAGAGGCCGCCCAAGGTCTTTGCCTGCGCCTCGACCTTGGCCAAGTCCAGGTCGAACAATGCCAGGCGGGCGCCCTTGGCGCGCAGCGCCGCGGCGAGCGCTGATCCCAAGCCTCCGGTGGAGCCGGTGATGGCCACGACTCGATTGGTCAAATCATATTTCGACATGGTTCATCCTTTCAGGGGGATATGGCGCTTGAGAAAATCGAGCTGATCGGCCACCACCCGTTCGAAGGCTTCGCCGACGTAAATGTCGAAATGGCCATCCCGATACAGGCGGACTTTGCCGCGCGGCGCCTTCTTGGCATAGCGCCGGGTCGGCCCGGCGGGCGCGACAGAGTCGGTCTCGCAGATGCAGAAAAGAATCGGGCAGGACACCTTTGCCGCCTGGCGGCCGGGACGGTAGCGCAGGATGTTCACCGCGAAGCGTGCTGCGACCTGGTTGCGGAAGGAAAATCCGCTCGGCACTAGGGCCAGATAGCCGCCATGGGCGTCGGGCGCGGTCATGAGGGCGGCGGAATGCGGCGGGCCGGAAGCGGCCACCATCAAGGGTGTCATGCCCACCAGGCCGCGCAGCATGTCCGCCACGGCCATCGCCGTCACTTTGAAGCTGCTGCGCAAATCCATCGCAAGGGCGGAGGCGATGCCGTCGGTGAAGGGACACTGGGCAATGACTGCCGCCACTTCCTGGTCGCGCGCAGCGGAGGCAATGACATGGCCGCCGCCGAAGGAGGTGCCCCACAGGACTACCTTGTTGCCCATAAGGTTGGACTGCTGCCGTGCAAAGGCAATTGCGCTGGACCAGTCTTCCAACTGTTTGCCGATGTCCAGCAACTGCCGGGGAGCTCCCTCGCTCGCCCCGAAATTCCGGTAGTCGAAGACCAGGCATGCGTAACCGGCGTCGGAAAAGCGTTCTGCAAACGCATCCAGACGCATCTCCTTGATACCGCCCAGGCCGTGCGCCATGACAATGACGGGGAAGGGCCCGCTCCCCTCCGGTTCATAAAGCCAGCCCCTGCACCGTTCTCCTCGCTGGCCAGAAGAGAACTCTATATTCGCTCGTCGTCTCATTTGTCCCTCTGTATGTCGTTGTATGAGAAAATTGAAGTCGCCAACAAAGTTGTAATAACTTAAATAATTGTAAGTGATTCTAAAAATGGAAGTCAATCCAATAAACAAGGAAGCTGGCCGGGAACAGGAAACTCGAACCCAGCGCAAGGCCAGGGCGACCCGGTTGTCGATCCTGGAAGCGGCGGAGACCCTGCTGGCGGAAGGGGGGCGCGACGCGGTCACCCTAGAGGCGGTCGCAACACGTGCCGACGTGGCGGTGCAAACCTTGTACAACCGGGTCGGAGGCCTCTCGGCGCTGCTAATCGCCGTGGCCGAGCGCGCGCTGGAAAAGAATCGGCAATACATGGACGCCGCGTATGCCTCTCCGGGCGGGGTGCAAGACCGCTTGTACGCGGTGGCGGCGGCCTATACCAACTTCGCCAAGGAACATCCGCACCAGTTTCGTATCCTGGTCGAGCCGCCAAACGAGCCCGAGGCGCTGGCGCGGATTGCGAACTTGATCCGGGATCAAAACGCCAAGTTGGGCGTCTTGATCCGCCGGGGCATTGACGAGGCGGTTCTCGACGACGGACTCGATCCAGAACTCACATCCGCCGCCCTATGGGCCATGATGAATGGCGTAATGAGCCTGATGTGGCGCACCGACAGCCTGCGGATAGACGCCGCGCAAATTGACGCCATGTTCGGCACGGTGACGAAGATTCTCACCGATGGCATCAAGAAGCGCGAGGGATGAAACCCGCTGCGGTTCGGCCATCCACAGCGTCGAGCTGGTTCGGTGGGGGGCCGAAAAAATCGAGGGCAACGCTGACAAGTAGCAAACAGAACGAAACACTGCGCTAGAGGCGCTCCAAGATGAGAATGCCGAAGCCCACCAGCCCGGCGATCACCAGCCACTTGAGCACCAGCAACCCAAACAGCAAGCGCTGAATTTCGCCATCATCCGGCGCTGCACAGATTCCCCTTGCGCCTGGTTGCAGGCTCCGCGCAGAAAGAGCACGCGGCCCGTGTAGCGCTCCAAGCCTTGGGCAAAGTTCAGGCCCTTGCCCCATTCGGGCTCGTTCATCATGCGCCCCAAGGTGGCTTCAAAGGCAGACCTGCCAGGGTGTCGGCATCCAGAAAGCCGGGTTCGGCCAGCACCATGCGATCCACTTTGTCCGGGTGGGCTCCGGCATAGGCAGAGGCCAGCATCGCCCCCCAGGAATGCCCCACGATGTGGACTGGTCGCTTGGGGCTGAAGTGCTGGATGACCGCATCCAGGTCGGCCACAAAACTGTCCACCGTGATCTGGCTGGTGGGTACCCGCTCGGACAGGCCGCTGCCCAACTGGTCGTAGAACACCACACGGTAGCGGTCGGCCAGGGCCGAGAGCCCGAGCAAATAGCGGTAGTCGGCGCCGGGGCCGCCATGCAAGACCACCACCACGGGGGCGTCGGTATTGCCAAAGGCCTCCACATGCAGCCTGTGGCCATTCAATGCCAGTTGCGGGAGCGTGGGGTCGTCCACCACGGTGCGGGGCACTTCGGTCAGAGCGGGCAGGACACTCAGGGCCAACAGGCAGGCGATGGTGCGGCTCACCCACCGGGTGTAGGGGCTGTTTGTCATGGTCATTACGGGCATTTCTTTCTTTCGGATCGGGTTGTGCAGGCCCGGATGTTCGGCGGCTGGCGGCGGGCCGTCGATAACATCGGATAATTTTCACGCCCTACCATGAAGCCTGAACCACTCACCCCCACCGATTGCCGCAGCGTGCTCGCCACGGCACAGCGGATCGCCCCCGTGGACGCATCGGCGTTTGAACCGCTGTTGCGCGGTATGCGGGTGGTGCAACTCCGGCCACAGGATGTGCTGCTGCGTCTGGGCGATGCACCGCCTATGGAGTGTTTTGTGCTCGATGGCGTGCTGCGCAGCTGGTTGGGCGATGCCCAAGGCCGGGCCGTGACGCTTGATTTCCACATGGGCCCCTGCGCCATGACGCCCGCCATTGCGCGCAGCCGGGCCGGGCAATCGCGCATCCATTGCGAGGCCTTGACGGCGGCGCGCGTGGTGCTGTTTGAAGCCCAGGCATTGAGCCGCGTGATGGTGGCCGATGGGGCGGTGGCCCGTTGGGGAGACGCCGTGTTAACCCAAGAGCTGGTGCGGCGGGTGGACCGCGAGTTGTCGCTGGCCACCCAGCCCGCCAAGGAACGCCTGCTGGCCCTGCGCTCCGACAAGCCGGGGCTCGAAGACACGGTGCCGCATCACCATCTGGCCAGCTACCTGGGCATCACCCCGGTCAGTTTGAGCCGGCTGCGCGGGCAATTGCGGTAGACGGGCACTCCCGTCAGCTGAGCTTCGCCGCCACAAACTCCCGCAGCAGCCGCAAAGCCGGTGTGAGTTGGCGCCGGTCCGGTAGCACCATGTACAGCGGCGCCACATCGGTTTGCCAGTCCTGGCACAGAGCAACCAACCGCCCCGCCGCCAGATCGGGGGCCATTTCGAGCCGGGATTTGTAGGTCACGCCCCGTCCGGCCACCGCCCAGCGGCGCACCACGTCACCGTCGTTGGCCACATGGTGGGCGCGCACCTTGACCACCGTTTCCTGGCCGTTTTTCCAAAAATTCCAGCGGTCATTCACCTCCTCGCCCAGCAGAAAGCACACCGCATCGTGCTCCGCCAGGTCGTGCGGGGTGGCGGGCGTGCCACGGCGGGCCAGGTAGCTGGGTGCGGCGCACAGCACCCGCAGGTTGTCGGGCGCCACCGGCAGGGCCACCAGGCTCGAATCGGGTGGGTAGCCGTAGCGAAACGCGGCGTCCACGGGCTCGTTGTACACATTGGCGCGGCGGTCTGAGATTTGCAGGCGAAAGCGCACCTGCGGGTGTTGGGTTTCAAACGCATCCAGCCAGGGCAGCATGACATTGCGGCCCAGGTCCGACGACACCGCCAGGCGCAGCGTGCCCTGCACCTCGGTGCGGCCGGTGTGCAGCGAGACCACGCCCTCGCGCAAGGTTGCCAGGGCCGAACGGCAGTGTTCCAGGAAGACCGCCCCCTCCGGGGTCAGCCGCAGGCTGCGCGTGGAGCGCACCATGAGCGGTGTGTGCAGCTCGGACTCCAGCCGTTTGAGCGCGGCGCTGGCCGCTGCCGGGGTGATGTCGAGCGAGCGGGCGGTGGACGACAGGCTACCGGAGTCAACCGTGCGCACAAAAATTTCAAGGTCTTGCAGGGCTTTCATTTTCAAATTTTATTTGAAGGCCTATTCAAGGATTGGGCTATTTATCCTTTTCATTGAAAGACAGAAGATCCAGCCCTCTCTTCACCGTTTTAGGAAAACCCCCATGAAAGCCATCGGCTACCAGACTCCCCAGGCCATCTCCGAAGCCAGCGCCTTGCAAGACATCACCCTGCCCGAGCCGGTCGCCCAGGGCCATGACTTGCTGGTGGAAGTGCGGGCCATCTCGGTGAATCCGGTGGACACCAAGGTGCGCGCGGGCATGCCGCCCGCACCCGGCGAAAGCCACAAGGTGCTGGGTTGGGACGCCGCCGGGGTGGTCCGCGCCGTGGGGCCAGAGGTGACGCTGTTCAAAGCGGGCGACCGTGTCTACTACGCCGGCTCCATCACCCGGCCCGGCACCAACAGCGAGCTGCACCTGGTGGACGAACGCATCACCGGCCACATGCCCGCCACGCTGGACTTTGCCCAGGCCGCCGCCCTGCCCCTGACCACCATCACCGCCTGGGAACTGCTGTTTGACCGCCTGGGCGTGCAGCCCGGCAAAAAGCCCAACCCCAAGAGCCTGCTGGTGATTGGCGCGGCCGGCGGCGTGGGCTCCATCCTGATTCAGCTGGCACGCCGCCTCACCGCGCTGACCATCATCGGCACCGCCTCGCGGCCCGAGACCCAGGCCTGGGTGAAGGCGCTGGGCGCCCACCATGTGATCGACCACCGCCAGCCGCTCACCGCCGAGCTGGCCCGCATTGGCATCCCGCAGGTGGACAGCATCATCAGCCTGACCCACACCGGTGAGCACCTGGCCCAGATTCTGGAGGCCCTGGCGCCCCAGGGCCAGTTGGCTTTGATCGACGACCTGCCCACCCTGGACGTGATGCCCTTCAAACGCAAAGCCGCTTCGGTGCACTGGGAGATGATGTTCACCCGCTCCCTGTTCGGCACCGCCGACATGGTGGCCCAGCACCACTTGCTCAACGAAGTGGCGCAGATGGTGGACGCGGGCCTGGTGCGCACCACGCTGGCGGAGCACTTTGGCACCATCAATGCCGACAACCTCAAGCGCGCCCACGCGCTGGTCGAATCCGGCACGGTGCGCGGCAAGGTGGTGTTGGAGGGCTGGGTGTAAAGGAGGGCGAAGAAGGGCGCGGTGGGCCCTACAGCACAAACATCAGCACCGCCGCAATCGCCGGCAGAGCAAAGATCAGCGCGTAGAGGGCAAACCGCCAGACCGGCGATTGCAGCGGACGGGAGGGCCAATGTTCACGCATGAACGAAAAGATCACGCCGCGTTCGGCCTGCCACTCCAGGTTCCAGAACATCCCGGCGCACAGGTAGATGACCGAGGAGGCGAACAGGTTGGCAAACCAGGTGTTGGGGTAGAAGCCGTCGCGCCACACCAGGTAGATGTCATAAGACCAACTCGCCGAAAACAGCCAGGCGCAGACCGCCACATAGAGTTCACCCCACCGAAGCGGGCCGCGCGCCGCGAAAAACAGGGTTGCCACGACCCAGGGCGCGGTGGTGTAACAAAGCACCGACATGAACAGGCCATCGACCCAATCCCAGGTCGGGTCCCCGGTGTACGGTGCCACCAGCGTGATCAGGGCCGCGCCCGCCAGGAAGGTCAGAACCTTCCACGGCTCGCTCAGGAAATGCCAATAACTGCGCCGCGTGATGGCAAAGTCGGCCGGGCGGCGCAACAGCAGCGCCAGCGCCAGCAAGCAGGCGCCGGCCCAGGCCGCGATGTAGAGTTTGAAAAAAGCGTCCACCATGAAAAGGGCTGCAACAGCCATGAAAGGATTGTGATGGGAAGCAATTCAGTCTATATTGGAAGCGGCCAATCCGCAATCCATAGCGTGGATCGTTGTACCGTCTTCCCTACCGCAGGAGCATCGAGATGGACGTCCCCAGCAGCCCCTTGACTCTGGACGCCAGGTTGTCGCTGGTGCTCGCCGCGATGCGGGCAACGCTGGATGCCCATCTACCCGCAGGACCTTACCGTGAACTGTCCGGCCGACTGGTGACCGGCGTCGCACGCCAGGCCGGTTCGGCGGTCGAGCGTTTGGGGTGGATGCCCTTCATCAACCTTCCCTTCGACGTCACTGCGGCAGCTGGCGGAAATCCATCATTGGCGGTTGAGCTTGCCGCAGCGAGCGCTTTTGTGTTCAGCGGCCTGGATGTGATCGACGACATTGCCGATGGCGACTGCCAGCCGCAGTGGGAAGGTGTTCCGCAAGCGCAGCAGACCCTGGCCGGGATCAGCGCCATGGTGAGTTTCCCGCAGCTGCTGATTGCCAGCTTGCCACTACCGCCTGCACAGATCGCAGCCATGCTGGCACTGCTGGCGCAGCGCATGCTGCAGGCGGGCGCGGGTCAGCAGTTCGATCTGGCCCTGGTTGGCGCCGAACAGCCCGACCCCGATACGGTGGTGGCATCGGTCGCCGGGAAAAGCGGCGAGCAGCTCGCCCTGTATTGCGAATGGGCGGCGCTTGCTGCAGGTGCTGGTGCCGAAACGGTCGCGGCTTGGGGCGACTACGGCAGTGCACTGGGCATAGCGGCGCAGATCCAGAGCGACATGAGCGAGCTGTGCCATGACGCATGGTGCCGCGATCTTGCCAGCGGCAACCGTACGCTGCCCATCGCCTACCACCTGCAAAAGGCGGGACCGGCGCGCATTGGTTTTCTTGCATTGTTGGCGCTGGCCCGCACCGACCTGGAGGCCCAGCGCGCGGTGCGCCAAACCCTGTTCGATTCCGGCGCCATACGGATGGCGGCACTGGTGGCGCAACTGTATGTGGAGCGCGGCCGCCGCGCGCTACAGCGGGCCGGGGCGCGCGAGCCCGGGCTGAGCCGCCTCACGGCCTTGTTGGACGGTCCCGACAAAAAGCGCATGGACCCGACACCCTTGAATTCGCTGGCCACACCGGCAGCGACCCCTGGCCTCACCGTCGAGGCTGCCTTCAACCTGCAAGAAAGGACAAAAGCATGAACCACGAAACGCTGGGAAAACTGATGGACCGCTGGAGCAGCGATGCGGTCTTCCGCGCGGCGGTGCGCAGCGATCCGCTGGGTGCCATCGCAAATACCGGATTGCAGCTATCGGATGAGGAGATGGCGGCGGTTCAGGCCGTTGACTGGACCTTGTCGGACCAGGAACTGGCAGCCCGCACCAGTCACGCAGCTTGAAAGGGGCACACCATGAACCACGAAGCACTGGGCAAACTGATGGACCGCTGGAGCAGCGATGCGGTCTTCCGCGCGGCGGTGCGCGCTGATCCGCTGGGTGCCATCGCAAATACCGGACTGCAGCTATCGGACGAGGAGATGGCGGCGGTCCAGGCTGTTGACTGGGCTCTGTCCGACCAGGAACTGGTTTCCCGGGCCAGTCTGACGTGACATGGTGGGAGGCGCACCGGGCAGGCCTCAGATGGATCGGCTGGCCGTTCTCGCGGCCGTTCCCGGCCTGTCCGAGTTGCCACCGTCAGCGCTGCAAGCGCTGGCCCACAGCATGCAGGAAGAAAGGTATGCCTGCGGCGCCCAGGTGGTGGCGGAGGGCGATACCGGTGACCGCTTCTATGCCATTGTGCGTGGCAGGGCGGAGGTGAGCGCACACAACATACCGCTGGGCAATCTTGGCCCGCAGGAGGTGTTCGGAGAAATCGCGCTGCTGTCGCCAGAGGTCCGGCGCACAGCGACGGTGCGTGCGCAGACCGAGCTTGTCTTGCTGAGCCTGAGCGCCACTGATTTTCGCAAGCTGCTGCAAGGCCATCCTGCACTGCAGCACCATCTGCAAGCCAGCGCGCGGCGTCTGTTGCGCCTGCGCTTCTTGAAGCTTTCCACCCCGTTTGCAGGCAGCAGCCAGAGCGCCTTGCTGCGCTTGGCAGAACACGCCGAGGATCTGCGCGTGGCAGCGGGCGACACCGTTATTCGGGCGGGGGAGGCCGGCGACACGGCCTACTGTCTGGTCTCGGGCCGGTTGCAGGTGCTGCGCGAGGGCCAGGCGGTGGTGCAACTCGAAGCCGGTGCGCTGTTTGGTGAAGCGGCGCTGTTGACCGGCGACCCGCGCAACGCCACGGTGCAAGCGCTGGAAGCGTCAGAGCTGATGGTCTTGCACCGCGCCACGGTGTTGGCGGCCATGGGCGAGGACCCGCGCGTGGCCACCGCCTGCCTGACCATGCTGCGCCTGCGCGAGCGGCCGCGCCGGACACCAGGGATTGAGGTCTTCGACAGCCGGTCGGCGGACAGAACGCCGTTCACCGTGCTGAAGAATCCTGGCCAGGGGCGCTACTTCCACTTGTCGGCCGAGGGGCGCTTTGTGTGGGACCGGCTGGACGGTGCGCACGATTTACGCGCGCTTGCCATCGAGTTCTTCGTCGCCTTCAAACGCTTCGCCCCGGACATGGTGGCCGCGATCGTTCATGCGCTGGCGTTGGCCGGATTTGTCGAGGTCCGCAGCCTGGCGCCGGATGTGCGTGCGGCAAGCACCCGCCCTGCCGGGCGGTGGCAGCCTTTTGCAGACGCCGTGCGCAGCGCCTTGAACTGGCAGATGGCGCTGAACCACTGCGACCCCTGGATTTCGCGGCTCTATGCCGCTGGTATGGGCCGCCTCTTCACGCCGCTGTGTTTGGTGGCCATGGCGCTGCTCAGCGTGGCCGGCATGGTGGCCTTTGCCTTCTACGCGGCGCCAGCCTGGCGCATTCTGGCGGCGCCCGCTCCACTGCCTGGCATGGGGTGGCTGTTGCCGGCTGGGCTGTTCGCCTTGCTGGCGCACGAGGCCGGCCATGCACTCACCGTCAAAGCCTGTGGACGCACGGTGGAGCGCATGGGCCTGGGCTGGTACTGGGTGACACCGGTTTTGTTTGTCGATACGTCCGACATGTGGCTCGCGGGGAAATGGCAGCGCATCGCGGTTGGCCTGGCCGGCATCTGCGCCAACCTGGTGTTGGCGGGGTTGGCGGCCCTGCTGGTTCCGCTGTTGGGGGCGCAAGCGGGCGCGGTGGCGTGGCTGTTTGCCGCGCTGTCCTACGTGTCGGTGGTCTTCAACCTCAACCCCCTGCTCGAATATGATGGCTACCATGTGTTGAGCGACTGGCTGGAACGCCCGAACTTGCGGCGCGCAGCGACCGACCCGCGCGGCCAAGGCGTCGACCTGCTCTACGGTGTGATCGCAGCGGCCTACATCGCGTTGCTCGGTTTCCTTTTTCTGGCAATGCGGTCGGTCATGTAGCAAGCGCGAACGGGTGCAAACCACCCCCTACTTTTTTGGTGTTCTGATGAAAGACGGCCCAGCATGAAAAGAAAGAGCCACCTTGTATTTTTCGTTTGTTTTCTTGTGGCCACGTTGGCCGCAGCTGCAGAGGAAAAAAACCTGTGCAAAGTCACCTGCGAATCCGAACAGCAGCAATGCCGGGGTTTGGCGGTTTCGCAAACCGAAACTGACATGAACCCGCCGTGGCACTTTGATTTTGACAACCAATTGCTCGATAGGAAGAGAGACATGCGATCGGTCCTAGAGGACAAGCAACGGCGATCGGATATAGAAAAAAATCTGAAGTTCGAGAGATCCCAACAGTGCACAAAGGTCTATATGCAATGTATGGGTCTGTGCTGATTTCTGCGGCTACAGCAGGCCAGGCAGGAAACGGTAACGCACTTTTTGCGCATACAGCGCGTATTCGCCATCGACCCGGCGCAGGTGGTCCTCTTCGGTCAGCGCACGCATCGCGTAAATCAGCGTCCAGCCCAGCACCGAGCCCAGGGCTTGCAGACCCAGCCAGAACGACTGGCCGAATGCCGCAGCCACCAGTGGCGCCGAGCCGATCCACCAAGCCATGTTCTTGCAGGTGTAGGCTGGATGGCGGACCACCGCGTAGGGGCCGCGCTTGACCATACCGCGGTAGGTCAGATTGCTGGCCTTCAAGCCGAGGGCCACCGATGCCGAGGCGTAGAGCGCCATCAGCAGCAACAGCAGCAGGTTCATTACCAGGTGCACCGTCGGGTCGTCATACTTCGGGAACTCGCTTTTGTAGGAGCCCAGCACGGCGACGGTGACCTGGTTAAACGGGGGGTAGCAGACCATGGCGACGGCCCAGCCCAGCCAAGTCGGATCGACCGAACGGATTTCGTTGCCCAGGCGCGGCGATTCGACCAGGTAACCGACGGTGAACACCAGCACATCGACAAACAGGATGAGCTGCATGGCAAACCAGAAGCCATGGCGGTTGAATACCTGCCCGAAATGCCCCCACAGCCCGCCAGTGGCCAGGATTGCCAAGGCGTTGACCCAAGCACCCATGCAGAAGTCCATCAGTGACACCACCATCATCGGTCCGAAGAAGCCTTTGAGCAGCGTAGTCAGCACGGCCAGCCGCTGCCCGTGCGACAGTCCTTGGCGCCATGTGGCCGCCGGCGCACGCAAGAAAGACCACACCACCTGGAAGAAGCACAGGGATTTCGACACACGCGGTGTGGGCTCGGCCAGGTAGTACAGCGCCAGCAGGGCCACGTACACGGATGCGGCGGCCAGCAGGAAGCGGTCGCCGCTGAACTGAAAGGACGGCGGGCCGTACAACTGGACGAGCTGCACGGCATTGAACGGCGAGCCCCGGTAGATGGCGCAGGCCAGTACCACCAGCGCCGCCGATGCGGTCAGATTCACCACACGAAGCGCGGGCAAAGCCGACAAGCGCTCAGAGCTTAGGGAGTTCATCGTGATCGATTCGTGAAGGTTTCCTACGGGTATGCCGCGTGCCTGCAGCTTCAGGATTGCGAACGCGCACAGAAAAACCTCGCAGTGCGGGGCTTTTCGGGGCACTGCGTTGCCAACACCGTATCAATGTGTGCCGGAGGCGCGGCGGCGCATGAGGAAACTGGCCAGCACCGCACCCAGGCCAAGAAACACCAGACCACTCGAATTGGGTTCGGGAACCGTGCCCGAGGTCCCTCCGCTGGTGCTGCTGCCGGAGGTGCCACCGCTGGTGCTACTGCTGCTGTTTTGCAGCGTGATGGCCTCTGATACCAAGTCGCCGACCTTCGCGCCGCTGCTATCGACATACCTGGCCTTGATGCTGGCCTCGTCGGCGAGGGTGAACAGGGCTCCGTTGTCCATCGTCACGTCGAAGATCCAGTCCAAGGTGCCCCCGATCGCAGTACCCACGCCACTGGCAATCCAATCGGCGCAATCGAACCCGGAGCCATTCCCGTCGCAGCCAATCGCGCTGATGCCCCCCGGAACCAATGCCCAACTGGCAGTGCCGTCCGGTGCGCTAAAGAGCGTGGCGTTGAAGACTGAATTGGTGACTTTGATCGCCACCGCGTCGATAGCCGTTGCCGTTGGCACAACAGCGGTCACGCCTGACGTGTCGATGTTGAGTGTGATCCGAAAGGTCTCATGGGCCGTGTCTGTATCGGCCAGCGCCGTGCCGTCATACGACAGCGTGTAAATGCCGCCGTTGCAGGTGGGGCAGTTAGGACCGATGGGGTCGGCCGCAGCAAACTGCGAAAGTACGGCGAGCCCCGCCGCAGCAATCAAAGATTTCCAAGATAGCGTTTTCATACCAAACTCCTCTCCAAGAATTGACGAACCTGCGTTCAAATTGAACGCAGGTCACCGTCACGCAAGAGTTAGGCCAAATTCGCTAAGCTATTGAATCATAAGAGTTTTCTTGTGGAAGACTAGGTTTGGCGGGGGCCGGTTGTAAAGGTTTCTGACACGGCTATCGGATAGGACATTGGGCGATGGATGGACTCATTTGCTCACCTGGACCGTCGTGGTCGTTTGGTTGCCAGCGGCATCCCGGGCGATGGCCTGGATGGTGTGGCTACCGGGCGAAACCTTGCGGCTGTTCCAGTTGTAGGACAGGCTGCCGCCGGTGCCCGTGGCGCGGAGCCCACCGTCGATGTAGAGTGACTGTGTGATGCCTGCGGCGCCGGCGTTGTCGCTGGCGCTCACATTGACCGACACCATGCCGGACACCTGTGCGCCGCTGGCGGGGTTGGTGATCTGTACGGTGGGGGCCGTGGTGTCTGCCACCACCGTGTTTGACACGCCGACCGACACCGCGCTCGACGCCTTGTTGTTGCCGGCGGCATCAAAGGCGTAGGCCACCAGGCTGGCGCTGCCGTTGGCAACGGTGCGGCTGTCCCAGCTGAAGGCGAAGGGGCTCGACGTGTCGGTTGCCACGGTGTTGCCGTTGGCGCGCAACTCCACCCGCGTCACGCCGACGTTGTCGCTGGCGCTGACATTGACAGCCACCACGCCGCCGACGCTGGAGCCTCCTGTGGGCGAAGTGATCGCCACGCTGGGCGCTTGGGTATCCGAGGCGGTGGCCGCAACTGCGGCGTTGACGGCGGCCGAAGCATTGACACGCCCGTAGCCGTAGTAAATGTCACGGCCGGCGGCACCCAGGTCCACGGCCGTGGACGCCAGCAGGCTTTCGATGGTGGTGTTGGGCAGGTCGGGCCGCGCGGCCATCATCAAGGCCACGGTGCCCGCAGCCACCGGGCTGGCAAACGAGGTGCCCCACCATTGGCCATAGCCACCGCCGCGCGTGGTTGTCCAGATGGTGTTGCCCGGGGCGGCAACGGTGACGAAGCTGCCATAACTGGACCAAGTGGTTTTGACGTCAGTCTGTTCGACCGCCGAGACCGAAATCATGGTGGTGCTCGGTGTGATGTTCTCATTGACGCCGTTGTTGCCAGCCGCCACCACCACCAGCCCCCCCTTGTTCTTCATGTACTGCGCAGCCGTTTGCACCGTGCTGTTGCCGGGCACACCGCCAAAGCTGATGTTGGCCACCCGGGCGCCGTGGTCCGCCGCATAGGTGAGCGCTTGCGCGATGCTGCTGCCCGTGGCGTTGCCGCTCAGGTCACAGATGCGCATCGGCATGATGCGGGCCGCACCGGCCACGCCGGCGACGCCAGCGCTGTTGTTCATGCTGGCCGCTGCGGTGCCGGCCACGGCCGTGCCGTGGCCTGTCACGTCGGCGGTGTTGCTGTTGTTGTCGTAGACGTTCCAGCCCGGTACGATGCGGGTCGCCAGGTCGGGGTGGGTGGCGTCGACGCCGGTGTCGAGCACCGCGATGACCACCCCGGTGCCTTGGGAGCGGTCCCAGGCTGTTGTGGCACCGATGGTGGCCAAATGCCACTCGCTGCCGAGGTAGGGGTCGTTGGGCACGAAGGCCGGTTTGACGATGGCATCGAGCTCGGCAAACTTGAGGTAGGGGTGGTGTTCGAGTTGGCTGAGCACCGCCTGTTCCGACATGCCGGGCGGCAGGTCGATGATGAAGAGGTCGGTTTTGCCGATGCGCCGCGACTTGCCGCCATGCGGTTTGAGGACCTCGGCCAACTCGGCGTCCGGCAATCCGGCCCGGGTTTGCACCACGAGCCGACCCTTGACCCATTCGCTGGGCTGGGCGGCTTGCGCGGTGTCCCAGGTCGATAGGCCCATCATGAGCGTTGCAGCCAGGCACACGGCGTGGCGGGTGGAGACAAGACGAGTTTTGCCAGACGAACGGCCGCTGTTGCGACCTGTGAAAGTGGAGCCCATTGACGTTACCTTTTGTGAACCTTGGGCTCCACCCCATCCTGCAGGTTCTACACAGACGGCTTTTTACAGCAGCAAGCGGCTACCGTCCGGCGCACGACGCATCGTCGGTGCGAGCCGGTGTGTTGTCTGGCAGTCCTGCAGTCATGGGGCTTGAGCCCGTTAGACCGATGACTTTGCGTCCCGCGCTTTCGCGCGGTTTGCCCTTTGCAGATCAACTCTGCGGTGTGAGACAGTTGCTACTGCATCTTTCTGGCGTGCCGGTTTTTTATTTGCTCACGGCGCTATTGTGGCCATCATGTCGGCTTCAGCATGGATTAGC
This sequence comes from Rhodoferax sp., assembly GCF_030697375.1. Taxonomy (GTDB): domain Bacteria; phylum Pseudomonadota; class Gammaproteobacteria; order Burkholderiales; family Burkholderiaceae_C; genus Allorhodoferax. The sequence goes on from NZ_JAUYQD010000105.1 coordinate 67,703, forward strand.
AGGCCATTGATATGTAACGGTATGTATGCCGCCGTTGCACCGTCAGATGCACCGAAACCACCCGGCCTGTGCCGGTACCGCGTTGCGTGGGCAGACCGTCCGGCGGTTACAGCCGGTCACAAATTCTGTGCCAGGCAGGCTTCGCAGTTGCGATTTGTCAATGCGACGGACCCAAACTTTTGGATACTTTGGCCCGAAAAATTGAAATTGCGCTGTTCTTTTCTTGCGGAGCACGCGCCATCGTTGCACCGCAAGCAGGGGGGGACATTCGCGTGATCAACCCGTACGATGCCGAAGTGGGTGGCGCCGACAGTGCGGCACGCTTCCAGATGATGGCCCAGACCGCAGCCGACGCCATCGTGTCGGCCGACCCGGGCGGCACCATCGTTTTTTGGAACGGTGCTGCCGAAAAAATGTTCGGCTACAGCGCTGACGCAGCCTTGGGCCAAGCCCTCACGCTGCTCATGCCCGAACGCTACCGCGAGCCGCACCGCCAGGGTTTCGCCCGCTACCTGCAGTCCGGTACCGCGCATTTGATTGGGGGAACGGTCGAGGTGCATGGCCTCACGCGCGAAGGCCACGAGTTTCCGATTGAGCTTTCACTGTCCGTCTGGAACGGTACCCAGGGTCCGTGCTTTACGGCCATCATCCGCGATATCAGTGCGCGCAAGATGATCGAAATGGCACTTCAGCAAAAGACCGCCGAACTGGAAAAGGCCAATTTGGCCAAGGACCACTTCCTGGCCCGCATGTCCCACGAATTGCGTACGCCATTGAACGCCATCATCGGTTTCACAGGCACCCTGCTGATGCAACTGCACGGCCCCCTGACACACGAGCAGGTGGCGAAACTCAACACCATCAAGGCCAGCGCCAAGCATCTGCTCTCGCTGATCAACGACATTCTCAACGTGGCCGAGATCGGCTCCGGCACGGTGGCGCTTCATCCCGAGCCGATTTCCTGCAGCGACATTCTTGCGGAGGTGGCCGCCAGCCTGCGTCCTGAAGCCTTGAAGAAAGGGCTGCTGTTTGAGGTGGCGCCCATGCCGCAAGACATTCAGGTGCATACCGACCGGCGCATTCTCAGTCAGATCCTCAGCCATCTTGCCAACAACGCCATCAAATACACCGAACAGGGCCAGGTCGGAATCTGTTGCAACCGGCGCAAGGAAAATGCGCAGCACTACGTTGATATCAGCATCTCGGACAGCGGGATTGGCATCGCCCCTGAGGACCAGCGGCGGCTGTTCCAGGCCTTCACCCAGGTCGATACCTCCAACACGCGTCGCCATGGCGGTGTCGGACTGGGGCTGCATCTGTCCCGTGAACTGGCGACCCTGATCGGTGGTGTGATCAGGGTCCAGAGTGAATTTGGACGCGGCAGCACCTTCACCCTGACCCTGGCGGAGCACCTGCCCTGAAGCGGTGCATCCCCGCGGGTTTCAGTGGTCGCCGGGCTCCATGTGCGACTGCAGGTAGTTCGGCAGGCTGACGTTCGTGATCAGGCTTTGCTGCGTTTCCAGCCAGTCGATTGCACCTTCGCAGTGCTCCAGCAGGTCTTCCAGCAGGTCGCGGCTGACGTAGTCCTGCAGCGTTTCGCACAGCGCAATGCTCTGGACCAGCAAAGGACGCTGCATGTCGCGCTCGTAGGTGAGGTCACCGCTCAGGCACTCGACCACTTCTTCGCCAATCAGCAGTTTGCCCAGGTCCTGCAGGTTGGGCAGGCCTTCGAGGAAGAGGACGCGCTCGATGAGTTCGTCGGCCTCTTTCATGACGCGGATCGATTGCTTGTACTGGTAGTCGTTGAGCTTTTCCAGGCCCCAGTGGCGGAACATGCGCGCATGCAGGAAGTACTGGTTGATCGCGGTCAGCGTGTTTTTCAGCACCTGGTTCAGGGCTTCGATGATTTGGGGATCGCCTTGCATGGTGGTGCTCCTTCAGGCCGGGTGGCCGGGTTTCATTTGGCTTTGCTGGTAATTTTGCAGACCGACCAAGCCAATCAGCTTGATTTGTTTTTCCAGGTAGTAGGCGTGGTCCATCTCGGTGTCTTCCAGCTGGGTGCACAGCATGTCACGGCTCACGTAATCCTGGGCGGCTTCACAGGCCGCGATGGCCTGTTTCAGGTCGCCGGCAACCTTGTATTCGACATCCAGGTCCATCTTCAGCATGTCCGGCACGCTGGCGCCCACGCTCAGCGGGGCACGTTGCGCCAGATTGGGCGTGCCGTCCAGGAACAAAATGCGCTGAATCAGCGCCCGGGCATGCTGGCGCTCGTGGTCCGACTCGTGCAGGCTTTTTTCTGCGAGATGGGGCAAGCCCATATTGGCGTACATTTCGCCGTGAATCAGGTACTGGTCCACGGCGGTCAGTTCGCCAGCGAGCAGCGCGTTTAGGATGTCGACGATTTTTGTGTTGCCTTGCATGGGGGTTCTCCGTGTACCAAGGGAAGTGGATTTGTGTCTCCTGGGATTTCCATTCTAGGCTTAGCCCACCGGCTTTTCCAGTCATAACCAAGCTGGGCCCCGTGTTTCAGCGCTGAATTCCCGCACAGGCCACGGACGGCGCCGCCCCGGCATTTCGTTTTCTCACCTGTCTCCCGCCGAACCCTGGGGCAGGGGGCTTTGGCGCTTGCAAGCCAAATGGGCCGCTGGCCCTTGTGGGATAAGCGAGTGCAGCTACCAAATTAGTAGCAAAAATCCATTCAATCCAAACCGCGGCACCTTTTTTATTTCTATTCTGTTAAAATGAGAATGGTTCGTATTTGCATCCTTGGTGCCAGGCACCTGATTGAGAAAAGGTGGGTGTTTGTGATTGCCGTTGAGTCCGCTGTACAGCAGCAGGTGCATGCGCTTTACTGTGACCACCACGGTTGGCTGTTCGGCTGGCTGCGCAAAAAACTGGGGTGTGCACATAACGCCGCTGATGTGGCCCATGACACCTTCTTGCGCATCATGGTCTCGCGCGACGCCTTGTGTGCCATGCACGAGCCCCGGGCCTACCTCACCACCACCGCCAAGCGCTTGATGCTGGATCGGGCGCGCCGGCAACGGATCGAACAGGCCTATCTGGCCGAACTCACGCTGCTTGCCGACGGTTTGGAAGGCTTCCCCTCGCCGGAGCAAATCCTCGTCGCGGTTCAGGCCCTGGAGCACATCAGCACCGCCCTGCAAGGCTTGCAGCCCAAGCCGCGGGAAGCGTTTCTGCTGCATTACCTGGACGGACAAACCCACGCGGCCATTGCCAGCCAGTTCAATGTGTCCACGCGGATGGTTCAGAAGTATCTGGCCCAGGCCTTGCTGCACTGCCACCAGGCACTGGAAGGGCCGACCTGATGCATGACCGCATCGCCCACCAGGCCGCCGAGTGGATCGTCCAGCTGTCTGCGGACGATGGCGCCGATCGGGCGTATGCCCGCGCAGGCTTCGAGGCCTGGAAGAATGCCGATCCACGCCATGCCGCAGCCGCTGCGCGCATGCAGGGCCTCATCGACCAGACGCAGCTGCTGCGCCACGATGCAAGTGCCGCAAGCCCCGCGGCACCGGCGCATGCCGCCCTCACGCTGCTGCGGGCAACGGGTCGAAAACAGGGGCGTGTTAAGCGCGCCGGTGCAGCACTTGCAATGGCCTTGGTACTGGCTTTTCCGGCGTGGCTCACATGGCAAAGTTACCCCCCCGCCTACCTGATGGCCGACTTGCATACCCGCACCGGCCAGTGGGAAACGCGCACCCTGGACGACGGCACACGCGTCACCCTCAAGAGTGCAAGCGCCGTGAATCTGCGCTTCGATGCACAGCGCCGCAGCCTGGAATTGGTGCACGGTGAGATGTTGGTGGAGGTGGCACCCGACGCAGCGCGCCCCTTCGTGGTGGAAACCGCGCACGGCAGCATCCGTGCGCTGGGTACACGCTTCGTGGTGGACCGCGAAGCGCACGACACGGTATTGACCATGCTGGAATCAAGGGTGCTGGTGCAAACGGCAAGCCAGGCAAGCGCGGCGACCGGCACCGGCGGTACCGCAGGCACCGTTGTCCATGCGGGGCAGCGCCTGCGCATCGGCACCCACACGCTCAGCCCCATCGAAGACATTGACCGCCGCAGCATCGAGGACGCCTGGAAGTTCCACCAGCTCGTCGTGCAGAACCGCCCTTTGCCCGAGGTGCTGGACGAGTTGGATCGCCACCGCCCTGGCCACATCCGCTATGACCGTGCCCAGCTCGAAGGCATCCGGGTCTCCGCCGTGCTGCCACTGAACGATACCGATCGCGCGCTGCAACTGCTGGTTGACAGCCTGCCGATGTTGCGCGTGCGCACCTTGACCTCGTATCTCGTGACGGTCGACACCCAAATGCAAGAGCCCTAGCAACCATGTCCGTCGCCGAAACCGCCCTGCACACACAAATTCAAACGCTGTACAGCGACCACCACGGGTGGCTGCATGGCTGGCTGCGCAAGAAGATGGGCTGCTCGCACCGCGCGGCCGATCTGGCGCAGGACACCTTTGTGCGGCTGCTGGCGCGTGACGAACCGGTGGCCATCCAGGAGCCGCGCGCCTTTCTCACCACCGTGGCGCAGCGGGTGCTGGCCAACCACTGGCGGCGCGAGCACATCGAGCGGGCTTACCTCGAAGCCCTGGCGCAAGCACCGCAGGCCTTTGCACCCTCCCCCGAAGAGCGCGCAATGTTGCTGGAAACCCTGGTCGAGATCGACCGCCTGCTGGCGGGCCTGCCGCCCCAGGCCAAGCGGGCTTTTTTGCACGCCCAGCTGGACGGCATGGGCCAGGCCGAAATTGCGGCCGAGTTGGGCATTTCCATCAGCACGGTCAAGCGCCACCTCGTGCGCGCGAGCGCCCAGTGTTATTTTGCGTTGGTGCTGGCGTGAGCCCGGCGGACGGCATGGCGGCAAGCTCTGGCACCGGCACCGCTATCCCGCCGGAGGTGGCCCGGCGCGCGGTGGAATGGCTGGTCGAATTGCATTCCGACGCTACCGCCCTGCAAGCACTGCAGCACTGGCGGGGTCAGCACCCCGACCACGAACGCGCCTGGCTGCGCATCGAAACCGTCAACCACCAACTGCTGGGCCGGGTGCGCGGCGTGGCGTCGCCGGTGGCCTCGGCCATTGCGCATGCCACGCTGGCGCCACCGCGTTCGGTCCAACGCCGCGAGGCCTTCAAGACCCTGATGGTCCTGTTGTTTGCGGGCGGCACGGGATGGATGCTTGAAGACCGCGCCCCCTGGAGGGAATGGACGGCCGACGAACGCACCGGCGTGGGTGAGCGGCGCACCGTGGTGCTGGCCGACGGCACCACGGTGGCGCTGAACTCCGACAGCGCCATCGATGTGCGCTTTACCGCGACCGAAAGGCGCGTGCGATTGGTGGGCGGAGAGCTGCTGCTGGTCACGGGAAAAGACCCCGCGGGCCGGCCCTTGCGCGTCGAGACCGCACACGGCGAGATCCAGCCCCTGGGTACGCGCTTTGCAGTGCGCCAGTGGCCGGATACCTGCCGCGTCGATGTGTTTGAAGGCGCAGTCGCCATCCGCCCGCACGGCGGCGGGGGCCGGACGCACACCCTGCGCGCAGGCGAGCGCGCTAGCTTCACGCGCACCGCCATTGGTGAGCCCCTGCCCGCCAACGATGGTGATACCGCCTGGACCGACGGCATGCTGGTCGCCAGCGGCATGCGGCTGCAAGATTTTCTCGCCGAACTCGGCCGCCACCGACCCGGCCACCTGGGCTGCGATCCCGCCATTGCCAATCTGCGTGTTTCCGGCACCTATCCCTTGGTGGACACGGGCCGCATCCTGGACCTGCTGCGCACCACCCTGCCGGTGGAGGTCCACTTCGTAACACGGTACTGGGTGACCGTGCGACCGTCACGCACCTAGCGGGGACCCGTGGCGCACAGCGATCCGCGAGGGCGCAAAAAAAATCACAAAAAGCTGGTCTGATTGGGATTCTCGCGGGACATAGGAGGAGAACACACCACGTCTCTCCAATATCCAAAGAGGAATCCACCATGGGGCACCCGACCCGCGCAGGACAAGCGCAACACACACTCCAGACACGCCATGCTTTCAGCGCGGTCAGCCGCGCGCTGGCTACCGCGGGGCTTTCCACGGCAGCCATGCTGCCTTGGTATTTGCCGGGGATGGTGAACGCCGCCGAAACCGCTGCGCCGCTGCAAGCGCCAGCCGCCCCCCGCAAGACCTATGACATCCCGGCGGGTCCGCTGGAGGGCGCGCTCAATCGCTTTGGTCGCGATGCGGGCATCCTGCTGTCCTTCCCCACGGACGCGACGGCGGGCCTGCACAGCAAGGGCCTGTCCGGCAGCTACAGTGTGCAAGACGCCTTGCCGCTGCTGCTGCAAGGCACCGGGCTGGCGGCGGTGGCCCAGGCCAACGGCGGCTGGGTGCTGGTCAAGCGGGCGGAGCCGGTGGCGAGGCCGGCTGTCTCTGCAGGAGAGGGCACCTTGCCGACGGTCAAAGTCCAGGCCAGTGCCGAGCGCGAAACCGCGACCGGCCCGGTGCAGGGTTACGTGGCCAAGCGCAGCGCGACGGCGACCAAGACCGATGCCACGCTGTTCGAGACACCGCAGTCGATTTCCATCGTGACCGCGCAGCAGATCGAAGACACCAAGGCCACCAGCATCGCCGAGGCGCTGGCCTACACGCCGGGCGTGCTGCACGACCCTGGCTACAGCAACTCTTACGATGTCATCTACAGCCGTGGCTTCCGTCTGCACGACGGCAGCGGCGGGGTCTACCGCGACGGGCTCAAGCTGGGCGCGTCGGGCTGGGCCACGGGACAGCAGGAGCCCTATGGCGCGGAGCGCATCGAGTTGCTCAAGGGCGCCGCCTCGGTGTTGTACGGCGCCGCCGCGCCGGGCGGGGTGCTGAACATCGTCACCAAGCAACCGGGCCGGGAGATGCTCAATGAGCTGAAGGTGGAAACGGGCAACTACGGCCACCGTGCCGTGGCGGCGGACTTTGGCACGGCATGGTCCGACGAGTGGGCCGGCCGCGTCGTGGCGCTGGTGCGGCGCGCCGACACGATGGTGGACCACATCCCGAACGACACCCTCTACGTGGCGCCTTCCCTGCGCTGGACACCCAGTGCCAGCACCTCGCTGACGCTGCTGGCCCATTACAACGAACGACGCACCGCCTACATCTATGGCGTGCCGGTCGGCGGTTCCCTGACGGCCAGCCCCTACGGAAAACTTCCCCGCAACCGTTTCGTCGGCGAGCCGGACTTCGACCGCCAGGACACGCGCCAGCACACTGTCGGCTACCTGTTCAGCCACGCGTTCTCCGATGACATCACGCTGCGCCACGGGCTGCGCCATGTCGATGCGCGCAACCATATACGCTTCACGGCGCTGAACGAGGCCGATGCGGTGGACCCGCGCCTGTGGCTGCGCAAGGCCTATGACGAGTTGGAAACCTCGCGCGGCACCAGCGCCGACACCAGCGTGCAGATACGTTTCGACGCCGTCGGCGCGAAGCACACGCTGCTTGCCGGCACGGACCAGTCGACCCACAAGATCGGCAGCTTCTGGGACGGCGCCAGCCTGGCCCCGCTGAACCTGTTCGCGCCCGTGTATGGGGCCACTCCCGGCACCTTTTCCGACGATGGAGATGGCGAAGAGATGCAACAGCGCGCCGGTCTGTACCTTCAGGACCAGTTGAAAGTCGGCCGCCTCACCGCGTTGGTCGGCGGCCGCCAGGACTGGGCGCGCAACGCGCCGGTGGGCGGCGATGCCCAGCTCAGCCAGGCCTTCACGGGCCGCGCGGGCGCGGTCTACGAACTGGACGGCGGGTGGGCGCCTTTTTTCAGCTTCAGCCAGTCCTTTGAACCGCAGACCGGCACTGACAACGGCGGCAATCGCTACCAGCCCACGCGGGGCGAGCAGACCGAGCTGGGCCTGCGCTGGCAGAGTGCCGATGGCGCGCTGCAGGCGTCCGCCGCGCTCTACCGCCTACAGCAAACGCAGGTGAAATCCCGCCGCGCCGGGCTGTCCAAGGCGGTGCAGACCGGCGAGGTGCTGTCCGAAGGCGCCGAGTTAGAAATCAAGGGCCGGCTCAGCCGCCATCTGTCGGTGATCGGCTCCTACGCCTATACGGACGCCGTGACGCGCAAGAGCGAAGTGGCTGCTGAAGTGGGGCTGCCGCGTCCCGGCATGCCGCACCACCAGGCCGCGCTGTGGCTCGCGTCCGAAAACTGGCTTGCACCGGGCCTGCGCGTCGGATTGGGTGGGCGTTATGTCGGCACCACGGAAGACTGGGGCGGCACGCGCGCCGAAGTGCCGGCCTTCACGACCTTTGACGCGATGGTCGGCTACACCGTGGGCGCCTGGAGCATGAGCGTGAATATCAACAACCTCACCGACAAGGACACTATGATCTGCAGCTCTGGCTTCTGCACCTACGGCGATGGCCGCCGCGTCACCGCACAGCTGGGTTATCGTTTTTGAGGGATGGCAGGTCTCCGGCCTCCAGCTTCCAGCTTCCAAACTTCCGTTCCCCACTCCCCCCAGCCCCCTCGCCCCGCCGGGCGAGGGGGAGCGCAACAGCCGATTGGATGGCGTCGCTCCGAATACGCAATCATAGGCGAGATGTTGCGCAGGGCTTTGGAATGCGTGCGCTTTTGGCATACGGTCGTAGTCAACGGCTCCGTCCTGGCATGCCCACAGCGGTCAGCTGCGCGAACGCTAGACCTATCGAACACCGCCAGTCCTCACCCCGCACAT
>NZ_JAUYQD010000107.1 GCF_030697375.1 Rhodoferax sp.
CAAGCCGCACAACCACTTCACCGGCGAGATCTATGTCCTGTCGAAAGACGAAGGCGGCCGTCATACTCCGTTCTTCAACAACTATCGTCCACAGTTCTACTTCCGTACCACGGACGTGACCGGTTCGATCGAGTTGCCAGCAGACAAAGAAATGGTCATGCCAGGCGATAACGTGTCGATCACCGTCAAGCTGATCAACCCGATCGCGATGGAAGAAGGCCTGCGCTTCGCCATCCGCGAAGGCGGCCGTACCGTCGGCGCCGGCGTGGTTGCCAAGATCTTGAGCGAAGTCACCAAGTAAGAAAACAGGGGGCGCGGCACGCGCCGCGCCCCCTTTGAAATCGAGTAATTTCCACCGGGCGCGCGCCAGGTGGTAAAATAGTCGATTCCACTGAAGTTTTACGTAGGGACGTAGCTCAATTGGCAGAGCGTCGGTCTCCAAAACCGAAGGTTGGGGGTTCGATGCCCTCCGTCCCTGCCACCGTTCTGGTGCAGGGCACCGAAAGTAAAAAAGTATGTCTAATCAATCCGTGCAAACCGTCAGCACGTCGAATGACAAGATCAAGGTCGCGCTGGCAATCATCGCCGCGCTGGCAGGTGTGGTCGGGTTTTACTACCTGAGCAGCCAACCAGGTCTCGTGCGCGCTGGCGTGCTCGTGGCGGGGTTGGCTGTCGCCATTTTGATCTTGTGGACTTCGACCTCCGGCCGTGAATTCCTGAATTTCGCCAAGGAGGCTGTGCGTGAGACCAAGAAAGTCGTGTGGCCGACCCGCAAGGAAGCCATGCAGATCACAGGTATCGTGTTTGCCTTCGTGGTCGTGATGGCACTCTTCCTCTGGGGCACGGACAAGATTCTTCAATTCCTGTTGTACGACGTGATCCTGGGTTGGAAATAATAATGAGCGAAAATGTGCAAGATGATGCGGTCGGCGAACCGGTGCCGGGCGATGTCCCGGCACAAAATGCTGGCGCAGCGCTGAGCGTACCAGTTAGCAACAAGCGCTGGTACGTCGTGCATGCTTATTCCGGCATGGAAAAGAGCGTCCAGCGTGCGCTGACCGAACGCATCGAGCGCGCCGGCATGCAGGACAAGTTCGGCCAGATCCTGGTGCCGGTCGAAGAAGTGGTGGAAGTCAAGAATGGCCAGAAGTCGGTCACCGAGCGTCGTTTCTTCCCGGGCTACGTCCTGGTCGAGATGGAAATGACGGACGAGACCTGGCACCTGGTCAAGAACACCAGCAAGGTCACCGGTTTTATTGGTGGCAAGTCGAACAAGCCGACGCCGATTCCCGCGCGCGAAATCGACAAGATCATGCAGCAAATGCAAGAGGGCATCGAAAAGCCGCGTCCGAAAACGCTGTACGAAGTGGGCGAGCAGGTGCGTATCAAGGATGGTCCGTTTACCGATTTCAACGGCAATGTCGAGGAAGTCAACTACGAGAAATCCAAGGTGCGCGTCTCGGTCACCATTTTCGGTCGCGCCACCCCGGTCGAGCTGGAATTCGGGCAAGTCGAAAAAGTCTAAAAAGTCTAGAAGCGCCAATTCGGAGCGTCGCGGCAGTTAAGCGGAATCCGTCCCGAGGAGCCTCGCCACTGAAATGCCGGCGGGGCGCTACTACTCATCCAAGACAGGAGCCATCATGGCAAAGAAAATCATTGGTTTTATCAAGCTGCAAGTGCCAGCTGGTAAAGCAAACCCATCCCCACCGATCGGCCCGGCGCTCGGTCAGCGCGGCCTCAACATCATGGAATTCTGCAAGGCGTTCAACGCGCAGACCCAGGGCGTCGAGCCAGGCATGCCAATCCCGGTCGTGATCACCGCGTTCGCGGACAAGTCCTTCACCTTCGTGATGAAGACGCCTCCAGCGACCTACCTGATCAAGAAGGCCGCCGGCATCACCAAAGGTTCGCCGAAGCCACATACCGACAAGGTCGGCACCTTGAGCCGCGCTCAAGCTGAAGAAATCGCTAAATTGAAACAGCCGGATCTGACCGCTGCCGACATGGATGCCGCTGTGCGCATCATCGCCGGTTCCGCACGTTCGATGGGCATCACGGTGGAGGGTCTGTAATGGCTAAGCTGTCAAAACGCGTTAAAGCAATCAAAGCCAAGGTAGACCGCAACAAGGCCTACGGCTTCGACAATGCAGTTGCACTGATCAAGGAATTCGCAACCGCCAAGTTCAACGAGTCGATCGACGTATCGGTTCAGCTGGGCGTGGATCCGAAGAAGTCGGACCAGGTTGTCCGTGGTTCCGTCGTGCTGCCAGCCGGCACCGGCAAGACCGTGCGCGTTGCGGTATTCGCAACCGGCGAAAAGGCCGAGCAGGCCAAGGCGGCAGGCGCTGACATCGTCGGCATGGAAGACCTGGCCGAGCGCGTCAAGGCCGGCGACATGCCTTTCGATATCGTCATCGCTTCGCCTGACACCATGCGTATCGTCGGTACCCTGGGCCAGATCCTGGGCCCGCGCGGCCTGATGCCTAACCCGAAGGTCGGCACTGTTACCCCTGACGTCGCTACCGCCGTGAAAAACGCGAAAGCCGGCCAGGTCCAGTACCGTACCGACAAGGCAGGTATCATCCACGCGACCATCGGACGCAAGTCGTTCGCCGACGCGGACCTGAAGTCGAACCTGCTGGCACTGATCGAAGCGCTCAACAAGGCCAAGCCTGCATCGTCGAAAGGTGTTTACCTGCGTAAGGTTTCCCTGTCGTCGACCATGGGCGCCGGCGTGCGCGTCGACCAGGCTAGCCTGGCAGCTTAAGGTTATAAAGAATCAAGCCCTGGTGCGGTAATGCATCAGGCACATCTTTGGGCTGGTCGGGATTTCCCGGCCAGACAATCAAAGACCGTTGGGCCGAATGCAGCAGGCAGGCAGGAGGTTAAAAGGACTTACCCAACGCAGATGGTGTACCCGAGCAAGTTTTGTAGTCCATGCTGCGTGAATTCATCCGCTCAGTTCTGTACTTCTTAACTTCGGACGCCGTGTTCGAACCGATGCGAGGCATTTGCCGAGCATCATTTAAGGAGGTTGACCGTGGGTCTCAATCTGAATGACAAAAAGGCCGTCGTCGCCGAAGTTTCCGCAAAAGTAGCAAGTGCGCAAACGATCGTCGTGGCCGAATATCGTGGCATCCAGGTTGGTCACTTGACGCAACTTCGTGCCAAAGCGCGTACCCAAGGCGTGTACCTGCGCGTGTTGAAAAACACACTCGCTCGTCGCTCCGTCGAAGGCACGCCGTTTGCAAGCCTGGCCGATTCCATGACCGGTCCGCTGATCTACTCGATCTCGGACGATGCAGTTGCGGCAGCGCGAGTCATCAATGACTTCGCTAAAACCAACGACAAACTGGTCATCAAGGCAGGCAACTACGCAGGCAAGTCGCTCGATAAGGCGGCTGTTGCAGCGTTGGCAAGCATTCCTAGCCGTGAAATCCTCATCTCGCAGTTGTTGGGCGTGATGCTGGCTCCGGTCTCGGGCTTTGCACGTGGTCTGGCTGCTTTGGCAGCGAAAAAAGGCGAAGGCGCCGCTCCAGCAGAAGCTGCGGCAGAAGAAGCCCCAGCAGCAGCGTAAGCGCCGCACTTTTTTAGTCAAAACCAATCTCAAACCATTGCGGGGCAGTCCGGGCCAGCCCGTCCTGTCCTCAACAAAATAACTGGAGTTTCAAATGGCAATTAGCAAAGACGACATCCTGGCAGCAGTGAGCGAAATGTCCGTAATGGACCTGAACGACCTGGTCAAGGCATTCGAAGAGAAGTTCGGCGTTTCCGCAGCAGCAATGTCGGCTCCTGCAGCCGGCGGCGCAGCAGCTGCAGCTGTTGAAGAGCAAACCGAATTCAACCTGATCCTGTCGGACTTCGGCGCGAACAAGGTTGGCGTGATTAAAGCAGTTCGCGAAATCACCGGCCTGGGCTTGAAAGAAGCCAAGGACCTGGTCGACGGCGCACCGAAGACTGTCAAAGAAGCAATTTCGAAAGCGGATGCTGAAGCCGGTAAGAAGAAACTGGAAGACGCTGGCGCGAAAGCCGAAATCAAGTAACAGTCGTACTTGGCGGCAATTCGGCGCCGGAGTCAAAGCTTGCGGTTCCCCTTCGAAAGAAGGGGAATGCGGCTTTGGCTCTTTTGTCGTCCCCGCCGCATATGTAAAAAATGTGGTATTTATAGTATTTGTGGTAAATATAGTACACGCAGCTCGCAGCATGCAGCACGCCGCACCTGTTGTTCTTCTTTTCACCTGACCGAGAGTTCGAGACTTGAGGCCTTTCCAGTGACCATCGCCACTTTGCCGGCTGTCACGGGAAATTCCTGAATTCTCATCCTTTCTGTCACTCACGGAGTGTCCATGCACTACTCATTTACTGAGAAGAAACGCATTCGCAAGTCATTCGCGAAGCGCGCCAACGTTCACAACGTTCCCTTTCTGCTGGCTACCCAGCTTGAATCTTACGAGAACTTCTTGCAGGCGGATACCATTCCGTCTACCCGCAAGAACGACGGCCTGCAATCGGCGTTCACCTCGATTTTCCCGATCGTGTCGCACAATGGTTTTGCGCGCCTCGAGTTCCTGTCGTACGTCCTGGGCGACCCGGCGTTCGACGTCAAGGAATGCCAACAGCGTGGCCTGACGTTCGCGTCGCCGCTGCGCGCCAAGGTACGCCTGGTGATCCTGGACAAGGAATCGCCGACCAAGCCTGTGGTCAAGGAAATGAAAGAGCAGGAAGTTTACATGGGCGAACTGCCGCTCATGACGACCACCGGTTCCTTCGTCATCAACGGTACCGAGCGCGTGATCGTGTCGCAGCTGCACCGCTCGCCAGGCGTGTTCTTCGAGCACGACCGCGGCAAGACGCACTCGTCCGGAAAACTGCTGTTCTCCGCACGCATCATTCCTTACCGTGGTTCCTGGCTCGACTTCGAGTTCGACCCGAAAGACATCCTGTTCTTCCGCGTCGACCGTCGCCGCAAGATGCCGGTGACGATCCTGCTCAAGGCAATCGGCATGTCGCATGAGCAGATCCTGGCCAATTTCTTCGTGTTCGACAATTTCAACCTGCGCTCCGAAGGCGCGGAAATGGAATTCGTCGCCGAGCGCCTGCGTGGCGAAGTGGCGCGTTTCGACATCGTCGACAAGTCCGGCAAGACGCTGGTGCTCAAGGACAAGCGCATCAACGCCAAGCACGTGCGCGACATCGAAGCGGCTGGCATCAAGCACATCTCCGTGCCTGAAGACTACCTGCTCGGCCGCGTGCTGGCCAAGAACATTGTCGACTCGGAAACCGGCGAGATCATCGCCAGCGCCAACGACGAGCTCACCGACGAAGTGCTGGGCCGCCTGCGCGAAGCTGGCGTGACGGAAATCCAGACCCTGTACACCAACGACCTGGACCAGGGCGGCTACATCTCGCAAACCCTGCGCATCGACGACACCGCCGACCAGATGGCCGCCAAGGTGGCGATCTACCGCATGATGCGTCCTGGCGAACCGCCGACCGAAGATTCGGTCGAAGCGCTGTTCAACGGCCTGTTCTACAGCCCTGAGCGCTACGACCTGTCGGCCGTCGGCCGCATGAAATTCAACCGCCGCATCGGGCGCGACGAGCTGACCGGCGCCATGACGCTGTCGAACGAAGACGTGCTGGCCGTGATCAAGATCCTGGTCGAGCTGCGCAATGGCCGCGGCGAAGTCGACGATATCGATCACCTCGGTAACCGCCGCGTGCGCTGCGTGGGCGAACTGGCCGAAAACCAGTTCCGCGCCGGCCTGGTGCGCGTCGAGCGCGCCGTCAAGGAACGCCTCGGCCAGGCCGAAGCGGACAACCTGATGCCGCACGACCTGATCAACAGCAAGCCGATTTCGGCCGCGATCCGCGAGTTCTTCGGTTCGTCCCAGCTGTCGCAGTTCATGGACCAGACCAACCCGCTGTCGGAAATCACCCACAAGCGCCGCGTCTCGGCGCTCGGACCTGGCGGCCTGACGCGCGAACGCGCCGGCTTCGAGGTGCGCGACGTGCACCCGACCCACTACGGCCGCGTGTGCCCGATCGAAACGCCTGAGGGCCCGAACATCGGCCTGATCAACTCGCTGGCACTGTTTGCCCGCCTCAACGAGTACGGTTTCCTCGAGACCCCGTACCGCAAGGTCGAAAACAGCATGGTCACCGACAAGATCGACTACCTGTCCGCGATCGAAGAAGGACGCTACATCATCGCCCAGGCGAATGCGACCATCTCGCCGGAAGGCACGCTGTCGGACGAACTGGTATCGGCCCGTGAAGCCGGCGAAACCATCCTGGTCTCGCCGGAGCGCATCCAGTACATGGACGTGGCGCCTGGCCAGATCGTGTCGGTGGCAGCGTCGCTGATTCCGTTCCTCGAGCACGACGACGCGAACCGCGCGTTGATGGGTGCCAACATGCAGCGCCAGGCAGTTCCTTGCCTGCGCCCTGAAAAAGCCTTCGTCGGCACCGGCATCGAGCGCACCGTCGCGGTCGACTCGGGCACCACCGTGCAGGCACTGCGCGGCGGCGTGGTCGACTACATCGACGCAGGCCGTGTCGTGATTCGCGTCAACGACGACGAAGCGCAAGCGGGCGAAGTCGGCGTGGACATCTACAACCTGATCAAGTACACCCGTTCCAACCAGAACACCAACATCAACCAGCGTCCGATCGTCAAGGTCGGTGACCGCGTCGCCAAGCGCGACGTGATCGCCGACGGCGCCTCGACCGACCTGGGCGAACTGGCCCTGGGCCAGAACATGCTGGTCGCGTTCATGCCGTGGAACGGCCTGAACTTCGAGGATTCGATCCTGATCTCGGAAAACGTGGTCAAGGACGACCGCTACACCTCGATCCACATCGAGGAGCTGTCGGTCGTCGCACGCGACACCAAGCTGGGCGCCGAGGAAATCACGCGCGACATCTCGAACCTGGCGGAAAACCAGCTGGCGCGCCTGGATGAATCGGGCATCGTCTACATCGGCGCCGAAGTGCAGGCCGGCGACACCCTGGTCGGCAAGGTCACGCCAAAGGGCGAGACCCAGCTCACCCCTGAGGAAAAGCTGCTGCGCGCGATCTTCGGCGAAAAAGCGTCCGACGTGAAAGACACCTCGCTGCGCGTGCCTTCGGGCATGGTCGGCACCGTGATCGACGTGCAAGTGTTCACGCGCGAAGGCATCGTGCGCGACAAGCGCGCCCAGCAGATCATCGACGACGAGCTCAAGCGTTTCCGCCTGGACCTGAACGACCAGATGCGTATCGTTGAAGGCGACGCCTTCCAGCGTCTGGAAAAAATGCTGATCGGTAAAGTCGTCAACGGCGGCCCTAAAAAGCTGGCCAAGGGCGCCGAGATCACCAAGGACTACCTGGCCGACCTGGACCGCTACCACTGGTTCGACATCCGTCCCAGCGACGACGATGCCGCCGCCGCGCTCGAAGCGATCAAGGAATCGATCGCCGAGAAGCGTCACCAGTTCGACCTCGCGTTCGAGGAAAAGCGCAAGAAGCTCACGCAAGGCGACGAGCTGCAGCCTGGCGTGCAAAAGATGGTCAAGGTCTACCTGGCCGTCAAGCGCCGCCTGCAGTCGGGCGACAAGATGGCCGGCCGCCACGGTAACAAGGGCGTGGTCTCGCGCATCGTGCCAGTCGAAGACATGCCGTACATGGCAGACGGCACGCCGGCCGACATCGTGCTCAACCCGCTGGGCGTGCCTTCGCGGATGAACGTCGGCCAGATCCTGGAGACCCACCTGGGCTGGGCCGCCAAGGGCCTGGGCCTGCGCATCGGCGAAATGCTGAAAGCGCAAGCCAAGGTGCAGGAAATGCGCAAGTTCCTGAACCTGATCTACAACGAGACCGGCAAATCGGAAGACCTCGACAACTTCAGCGACGACGAAATCATGACGCTGGCCTCGAACCTGAAACACGGCGTGCCGTTCGCGACCCCGGTGTTCGACGGCGCGCACGAGTCCGAGATCCACCGCATGCTCGACCTGGCCTACCCGGACGACATCGCCAAGAAGCTCGGCATGACGCCGTCGAAGAACCAGGTCACGATGTACGACGGGCGCACCGGCGAAGCGTTCGAGCGCAAGGTCACGGTTGGCTACATGCACGTGCTGAAACTGCATCACCTGGTCGACGACAAGATGCACGCGCGCTCGACCGGACCATACTCGCTCGTCACGCAGCAGCCACTGGGCGGTAAAGCCCAGTTCGGCGGCCAGCGCTTCGGTGAGATGGAGGTGTGGGCACTGGAAGCATACGGCGCATCGTATGTGCTGCAAGAGATGCTGACCGTCAAGTCCGATGACGTGAACGGCCGTACCAAAGTGTACGAAAACCTGGTCAAGGGCGACCATGTGATCGACGCGGGTATGCCGGAATCGTTCAACGTGCTGGTGAAAGAGATCCGTTCCCTGGGTATCGATATCGACCTGGAACGCAACTAATAGCCGGCGCCGCTTGGCACCGTTACAGACGGCGCCGTCATTCCCGCGCAGGCGGGAATCCCATTGCGTGGCTCAGCTGCGAAACGGGATCCCCGCTTTCGCGGGGATGACGGAGTTCTGAAGATAGCGGTTCAAGCTGAAATATAGAAATTTAATCACCTGGAGTGATACATGAAAGCTCTGCTCGATCTATTCAAGCAAGTTCAGCAAAATGAAACGTTCGACGCGATCAAGATTGGTCTGGCGTCACCTGAAAAAATCCGTTCATGGTCCTACGGCGAAGTAAAGAAGCCGGAAACCATCAACTACCGTACCTTCAAGCCTGAGCGCGACGGCCTGTTCTGCGCCAAGATCTTTGGCCCGATCAAGGACTACGAGTGCCTGTGCGGCAAGTACAAGCGCCTCAAGCACCGCGGCGTGATCTGCGAAAAGTGCGGCGTCGAAGTCACGCTGGCCAAGGTGCGCCGCGAGCGCATGGGCCATATCGAGCTGGCCTCGCCGACCGCGCACATCTGGTTCCTGAAGTCGCTGCCGTCGCGCCTGGGCATGGTGCTGGACATGACGCTGCGCGACATCGAACGCGTGCTGTACTTCGAAGCATACGTCGTGACCGATCCCGGCATGACCCCGCTCAAGAAGTGCCAGATCATGTCGGAAGACGATTACGCCGCCAAGTACGAAGAGTACGGCGACGACTTCACCGCATTCATGGGGGCCGAAGGCATCCGTGAACTGCTGCGCTCGATCGACATCCACCGCGATGCCGAAGCGCTGCGCGTGGAGCTCAAGGAATCGAAGTCCGAAGCGAAGATCAAGAAATACGCCAAGCGCCTGAAGGTGCTCGAGGCGTTCCAGCGTTCGGGCATCAAGCCGGACTGGATGATCATGGAAGTGCTGCCGGTGCTGCCGCCGGAACTGCGTCCGCTGGTGCCGCTCGACGGCGGCCGCTTTGCGACCTCCGACCTGAACGACCTGTATCGCCGCGTCATCAACCGTAATAACCGCCTGAAGCGCCTGATGGAACTGCGCGCTCCGGAAATCATTACGCGTAACGAGAAGCGCATGCTGCAGGAAGCGGTCGACTCGCTGCTCGACAACGGCCGCCGCGGCAAGGCAATGACGGGCGCCAACAAGCGTCCGCTCAAGTCGCTCGCGGAAATGATCAAGGGCAAGGGCGGTCGTTTCCGTCAGAACTTGCTGGGCAAGCGCGTCGACTATTCGGGCCGTTCGGTCATCGTGGTCGGTCCGCAGCTCAAGCTGCACCAGTGCGGCCTGCCCAAGCTGATGGCGCTGGAACTGTTCAAGCCATTCATCTTCAACAAGCTCGAACTGATGGGCCTGGCAACCACGATCAAGGCCGCCAAGAAGCTCGTCGAGATTCAGGAACCGGTGGTGTGGGACATCCTGGAAGACGTGATCCGCGAACACCCGGTCATGCTCAACCGTGCGCCTACGCTGCACCGCCTCGGTATCCAGGCGTTCGAACCGGTCCTGATCGAAGGCAAGGCAATCCAGCTGCACCCGCTGGTGTGCGCGGCGTTCAACGCCGACTTCGACGGCGACCAGATGGCGGTCCACGTGCCGCTCTCGATCGAAGCGCAGATGGAAGCGCGCACCCTGATGCTGGCATCGAACAACATCCTGTTCCCGTCGAACGGCGAACCGTCGATCGTGCCGTCCCAGGATATCGTGCTCGGCCTGTACTATGCGACGCGCGAAGCGATCAATGCCAAGAACGAAGGCATGTTGTTTACCGACGTGTCCGAAGTCATCCGCGCCTACGACAACAAGGAAGTGGAACTGACGACCCGTATCACGGTACGTATCGTCGAGAACCCGAAAGACGCCGAGAGCGGCGAATTCGTGCGCACCGTCACGCGCTACGAAACCACGGTCGGGCGCGCCATCCTGTCCGAAATCCTGCCGAAGGGCCTGCCGTTCTCCGTACTGAACCGCGCCCTGAAGAAAAAAGAGATTTCGAAGCTGATCAACACCTCGTTCCGCAAGTGCGGCCTGCGCGCCACCGTCGTGTTCGCCGACAAGCTGATGCAGTCCGGTTTCCGTCTCGCGACGCGCGCCGGTATCTCGATCTGCGTCGACGACATGCTGGTTCCGCCACAAAAGGTGACCCTGATTTCGGCCGCCGAACAGGAAGTCAAACAGATCGAACAGCAGTATTCGTCCGGTCTGGTTACCGCCGGCGAGCGTTACAACAAGGTGGTCGACATCTGGGGCAAGACCTCGGACGAAGTCGGCAAGGCCATGATGGACCAGCTCAAAGTCGAAGACGTGATCCGCCGCGACGGCACCAAGTCGACGCAGGAATCGTTCAACGCCATTTACATGATGGCCGACTCCGGCGCGCGCGGTTCCGCGGCCCAGATTCGCCAGTTGGCCGGTATGCGCGGACTGATGGCCAAGCCGGACGGTTCGATCATCGAAACGCCGATTACCGCGAACTTCCGCGAAGGCCTGAACGTTTTGCAGTACTTCATCTCGACCCACGGTGCGCGTAAGGGCCTGGCCGATACCGCGTTGAAGACCGCGAACTCCGGTTACCTGACACGCCGCCTGGTCGACGTGACGCAGGATCTGGTCGTGATCGAAGACGACTGCGGCACCAGCAACGGCACCCTGATGAAGGCGATGGTCGAAGGCGGTGAAGTGATCGAGGCGCTGCGCGACCGTGTATTGGGCCGCGTCAACGTGCACGACATCGTTCATCCCGAGACCCAGGCGACCCTGTACGAAGCGGGCACCCTGCTCGACGAAGACATGGTCGAAGAGATCGAGCGCCTGTCGATCGACGAAGTCAAGGTGCGCACGCCGCTCACTTGCGACACGCGCTTCGGCCTGTGCGCCAAGTGCTACGGCCGCGATTTGGGCCGCGGCGTGCTGGTCAACTCCGGCGAAGCGGTCGGCGTGATCGCAGCGCAGTCGATCGGTGAGCCTGGTACCCAGCTGACCATGCGTACCTTCCACATTGGTGGTGCGGCATCGCGTGCGGCGGTGGCCTCGTCGGTGGAAGCGAAGTCGAACGGCACCATCCGTTTCACCGCGACCATGCGTTACGTCACCAACGGCAAGGGCGCCCAGATCGTCATTTCCCGTTCCGGCGAAGTGCTGATCACGGACGACCATGGCCGCGAGCGCGAGCGTCACAAGGTGCCGTACGGCGCCACGCTCAACGTCAGGGATGGCATGGTCATCAAGGCCGGCACGGCCCTGGCGACCTGGGATCCGCTGACCCGTCCGATCATTACCGAGTACGCCGGCGTGGTGCGCTTCGAGAACGTGGAAGAGGGCGTTACCGTCGCTCGCCAGGTGGACGAAGTGACCGGCCTGTCGACCCTGGTGGCGATCGACGCGAAACGTCGCGGTTCGCTGACCAAGACCTTGCGTCCGCAGGTCAAGCTGCTCAACGAAGCTGGCGAAGAAGTCAAGATCGCAGGCACCGAGCACTCGGTGGCGATCGGCTTCCAGGTCGGCGCGCTGATCATGGTCAAGGATGGCCAGGCAGTGTCGGTCGGCGAAGTGCTGGCACGTATCCCGACCGAATCGCAGAAGACGCGCGACATTACCGGTGGTCTGCCACGGGTGGCCGAGTTGTTCGAAGCGCGTTCGCCGAAAGACGCCGGCATGCTGGCCGAAGTCACGGGTACGGTTGCGTTTGGTAAGGAAACCAAGGGCAAGCAGCGTCTGGAAATCACCGACATGGACGGCAACAAGCACGAGTTCCTGATCACCAAGGACAAGCAAGTGCTGGTGCATGACGGCCAGGTGGTGAACAAGGGCGAGATGATCGTGGACGGCCCGGCC
>NZ_JAUYQD010000109.1 GCF_030697375.1 Rhodoferax sp.
CGGTTCCAACTCGGTCGGCGTCGGCGCACAGCTGCGCTACAAGCTCGATCCGCAATGGGAACTGCGTGGCTATGTCGAATACGACAAGCTGCTGGGTAGCGCCGCCGACAGCCCGCTGGTGAAATTCCGCGGTTCGACCAACCAGATGACCTATGGCGTCGGCGCGGCCTATTCGTTCGATGTCGGTGTGCGATAGCAGCGGTCGTCAAGGCCCGTTGACGCCGCGCCAGCGCCCGAACCGCCACGGCAGGTACCAGCGCGCGCCCCGCGGCGCCGTCACCGGCACGTTATCGATGCCGGAAGTTCCCCAGGGATGGCAGCGCAGCACCCGCGCCAACGTCATCCAGCCGCCGGCCCACAGCCCGAAACGCTCGATCGCCTCGTCGCCATAGACCGAACAGGTCGGCAGGTGGCGGCAATTGTATCCGACCAGCAGCGATAGCGTGTGGCGGTAGAGCCAGATCAGCGCGCGGCCGAAATTGCGCGGCAGGCGTTGCAGCGTTCCGGCGCAGACCGAACAATCCAATGAATGCTTCATGGGCGATTGACTTGTCGATGGGCGACGACTTGCCCGGTTCCTTTGCAGGGAACCCGAGCCGTATGTCTACGGATATGCAATTGCGTCACACCGGTCAAAATACCGCACCAATTTCGTGGCGATGCAGCAAATGTTAATAGACGCTTATGTGACGTCCGGTTAACTTTTCTACAACGCCGATGTGACGGAATCATTGTCGTTGAAACTGGTGCCGTTACCGCTGTCCGACAGGGGCTTTGGGGGAAGGAACCAAATTGAGGCTCGTGAAGTCGCTCCGAACAGGCGGCTGGGCGCTCGTCTGCGCCGCCGCCCTTTGCATCGCATTGCCTGCCGTGATGGTCGGCGGTGGCGACCGGGCACATGCCGGCGTCACCCTCGAAGAACGCAAACTGCCGATGAAGTTCAGCTGGGTCGCATGCGAGCCGAACTGCCGCGGCTGGGTCAGCGCGGTCGGCATCGTGACCGCGGACAGCCCGAAGGCTTTCGATGAATTCGCGCGCGGACGGCAACTCGCCGGCGCCACCATCGTTCTGGATTCCAGCGGCGGCTCGGTCAATGATTCCATCGCGCTCGGACGGCGCTGGCGCAGTCTCGGGGCGCTGACGACCGTCGGCACCAGCATCCGCACCCGCACCGCGCAGGGCGAGCGCGGCAGCGTCGCGCCGGAGGCCTATTGCGAGTCGATGTGCGTGTTCCTGCTGCTGTCCGGCAAGACGCGTTACGTGCCCGACGCAGCGCATGTCAGGGTGCATCAGATCTGGATGGGCGACCGCGCCGACGACGCCAGGGCCGCGAGCTACACCGCGCAGGACCTGATGATCGTGGAACGCGATATCGGCCGTCTCGCCAAATATACGTTCGACATGGGCGGTACGGGCGACCTGCTGTCGCTGTCGCTGAGCGTGCCGCCATGGGAAGAGCTGCATGAATTGTCCCGGGACGAATTGCGACTGACCAATCTCGTCACGACCGATGCGGTTGCCGAGGTGCTGCTTCCGGATACGCGCGCGACGCCGGTTGCCGAAGCGACGGTCAAGCCGGTACAGGATCGTTTTGCGAGTGAAACGGTCAGCGCCGAGAAGCCGGTGCAGGCTGCGCCGTCCAAGTCGACCAAGACGGCGGAAGCGACGGTGCCGACCGGAGGCGTCGTGCCGGCTCCCGCACAGTAGCATCGGCGATAAATCCAGATCACTCGTCATTCCGGGGCGCGCTGAGCGCGAACCCGGAATCCAGAGATTGTCAGCGCGAGTTCGGGGTCTGCGCCTAATGCGCATCCCGAATGACAAGAATACGATCTACGCCTACGCCGAAGCCGGCT